>JARSSP010000016.1 GCA_029624675.1 Candidatus Contendibacter sp. | reverse complement strand
TAAGTACGAGGTTCAGTGCAATTATACTATGAATAACTTTTTCAAGACAGCTTCTTAGAACTGCTGAGCAAGGGCGAGGTGCGTTGGACCTGTCTTAATCCATTTTTAATCAGGGCTGCATTTAGAACCGCCGATAAAGGGCACATTATACCAGGCGCAATTGGTCTTAATCCCTTTTTAATCATGGCTGCGTTTAGACACTGAAACTGGCACCCTCGCGCAGCAGCGTCTCCTGCAAGCCGTCGCGCAGGCGGACGAAGGGAATGTGTCCGCCCGCGTCACGGTGGCATCGCTGGCGTCGAGCGGGCGCTGGTCGGGGCCGGTGGCGAAAATCACCCGCTCCACCGGGGCCGGATAGAAGAAATTGGGATTGGACTTGAACGGGCTGGACACCAGAACATGCGACAGTCGGTCCTGCGGGCGACCGAACAGCGACAGGGCGTAACCGAGATAAAACCCCATAGTCTTGCGCCCGCCAGCGATGGAGGCGTGAACCGCGCTGCCAGGGTCGGCGGTCAGATCCCGGACCTTGGCGGTGATAGCGTCGGCGATGGCTTCGTTATCGGCAGGCTCGCGAATGTCGTTGAGCGGACGTCCGTCGGCGGCGCGCAGAATGTGAATCGCGTTGAGAGCGAAGCGGATTTCCGGCAGGCCGTAATCCTGGCGCAGCCGGTGAAACCAGCCCGGCTCCTCGCTGAGCAGGGTCAGCCGCGCCCGTTCCGCGCCCTCGGCGGTGGTCAGCAGGTGGATTTCGGTGGGGACGAAGCGCGGTTCGCCCATCACCGTCAGGGCGTACAGGGTCTCGGTGACGATCGGCGGCGACAGACCAGCCACACAGAGCAGAATGCGACGAGAGTATTGTTCCGGGTACATGGCGAGATTTTCCTTTCAGCATAGCCCACGTTCTGTGACAGTAAACCCGAAATGACAAAAAGTCCGATCCGGCAAGCTTGCCGGCCTGGCCGCGCCCATAAAAAAGCCCGGCTTTCGGCCGGGCTTCGGTTCGGCGGGGAATCGCCGTTCAGGCTTGGACCTTGGCGAATGCCTCGACCACTTCCGGCGGCGCCTGGATCAACTCGATCAGCACGCCCTCGCCGGACAGCGGCGTGGCGTCGTTGCCCTTGGGATGCAGGAAGCAGACATCGAAGCCGGCCGCGCCCTTGCGGATGCCGCCGGGCGTGAAGCGCATCCCCTTGCCGGTCAGCCATTCCACCGCCGCCGCCAGATTGTCGATCCACAAGCCGATGTGGTTAAGCTGCGGCTCATGCACCTTGGGCGCCTTGTTGGGATCGATGGGCTGCATCAGGTCCACTTCCACCTTGAACGGACCGGAACCGATGGCGGCGATGTCCTCGTCCACGTTCTCCCGCTCGCTGCGGAAATTGCCGGTCAGGGTCAGACCCAGGGTATCGATCCACAGCCGGCTCAGCTTGGACTTGTCCAGGCCACCGATGGCAATCTGTTGAATGCCCAGCACTTTGAAGGGTCTATCGGACACAAAAACCTCCTGATGGTTACTCTTCTCCCCTAGTGGGAGAAGGGTTGGGGGTGAGGGATAAGGTAAACAGACCTTTCCAGTATGTCATTCCACTTCCCGATTGCAACCGTGTCCGGCCCTGACTCAACATTTCCCTACCCGGAATCGGGCAAGTCTTCGGTTATACTTGCGCGGTATTGTCCACCCCTCGCGTTTCGATCCACTGGAGGATGCGCATGTCGAACCCACAACAAGCGGACGCGGCCACCCCGACGTTCAACGAGTTTCCCCCAACCCCCTACGAGGAATGGCGCAAGGCCGTCGACAAGGCGCTGAAGGGCGCACCGTTCGAGAAACGGCTGGTCACCAAAACCTACGAGGACATCGACCTCCAGCCGATGTACCGGCAGGAAGATATCGAAGGACTACCCCATCTGGACAGTCTGCCCGGCTTTGCCCCCTACCTGCGCGGCACGACCCCGCTGGGCTATGTCGCCAGCAGTTGGGATGTCGCCCAGGAACTGCCCTACGCTACCCCGGCGGCGTTCAACGAAGCCCTGCGCGCCGATCTGACGCGCGGCCAGAACGCCATCAACCTGGTGCTCGACCGCCCGACCCTCGCCGGCATCGATGCCGATCAGGCCGAGGCGGACGATGTCGGTCGGGGCGGCCTGTCCATCTCCAGCGTCGCGGACTTGGCCCAGGCGCTGGACGGCGTCGATCTTGAAACCATGCCCCTGTTCATCCAGGCCAGCACCAGCGCCCTGACCTTCACCGCCCTGCTGGCGGCGCTGGTCCAGCAACAGGGCAAGTCGCTGGCCAAGGTGCGCGGCGCCATCGGCATGGACCCGCTGGGCCAGTTGGCCCGCGACGGTCGCCTGCCCCGCGATTTGGACGGCATCTACGACGTGATGGCCCAACTGGCCACCTGGGCCAAGGCCAACGCCCCGCAGTTGCAGACCATCACCGTGCAGGGCAGCCCGTATCACAATGGCGGCGCCAGCGCCACGCAGGAACTGGCCTTCGCCCTGGCGACCGGGGTTGACTATCTGCGCGCCCTGCAGGCACGCGGACTGAGCATCGACGACGCCGCGCCGCGCTTCCGCTTCGCGCTGTCCATCGGCACCAATTTCTTCATGGAAATCGCCCGGCTGCGGGCCGCGCGGCTGCTGTGGGCCAAGATCGTTCAGGCGTTCGGCGGCGGCGCGGACGCGCAGAAAATGAGCCTGCACGCCCGCACCTCGGCCTGGAACCAGACCGTCTACGACCCGCACGTCAACCTGCTGCGCGCCACCACCGAGGCGTTTTCCGGCGCGGTCGGCGGTTGCGACAGCCTGCATATCTCCCCGTTCGACGAACTGCTGCGCGTGCCGGATGAGTTCTCCCGCCGCGTGGCCCGCAACACCCACACCGTGCTGCGCGAGGAAAGCCACATTACCAAGACCATCGATCCGGCCGGTGGCTCCTGGTATGTCGAACATCTGACCGACTCGGTCGCCCGCAAGACCTGGGCGCTGTTCCAGGAGGTCGAGAAGCAGGGCGGCATGGCCAAGGCGCTGGTTACCGGCTGGCCGCAGTCCCAAATCGCCGACACCGCCACCAAGCGCGCCGCCAACCTGGCCAAGCGCAAGGATATTTTCGTCGGTACCAACATGTATCCCAACCTGAAGGAAACCCGGCTGGAACCGGCGGTGGTGGATGCGTGGGCGATTCAAACCGAGCGCGCGGAAGCCTTGAAAGGCTGCCGGGCGACGGCGAACGCGGCGGAAAAACAGGCGGCGCTGGACGCGCTGGCCAAGGGTGGCAACGTGGTCGAAACCGCGATTCAGGCCGCGCTGGCCGGCGCGACCCTGGGTGAAATCGCCCAGGCGGCGCGAACCAATGCCAAGCCTGGTCCCACCGCCAACGCCGTCCACGCCCATCGCGGCGCGCAAGCGTTCGAGGCGCTGCGGCAAGCGGCGGAAACCTACACCGCCCGCATCGGCCAGCGGCCGCAGGTGTTCCTCGCCACCATGGGACCGTTGACCCAGCACAAGGGTCGCGCCGATTTCGCCACCGCCTTCGTCGGCGTGGGCGGCTTCGAGACGATCTATCCATCCGGTTTCAACACCCCGGACGAAGCGGCGGACGCGGCGCTGGCCTCCGGCGCGAAGGCGGTAGTCATCTGCTCCACCGACGCGACCTATCCCGAACTCGTTCCGCCGCTGGTCCAGAAACTGAAGAAGGCCGCGCCCGACCTGATCGTGATGTTGGCCGGCTATCCGGCCGACCACGTCGAAGCCTTCAAGTCCGCCGGCGTGGATGACTTCATTCACCTCAACGCCAATTGCCAAGCCCTGTTGTCAACCTTGCAGAAGAAGATGGGGGTCGCCCAATGAGCAAGTCACCCGATTTCACCACCATGGCCTACGGCGTGGACTTTCCCAAGCCCAGCTTCGCCGACTGGAAGGCGGCGGTGGAAAAGGCCACCGGGAAGTCCCTGGAGCAACTGGTCTCGGCGACCATGGAGCACATCGACGTCAAGCCGCTGTACACGCGGGACGACATCGCGGACCTCAAGCATCTGGGCTACGTCGCCGGCGTGCCGCCGTTCCTGCGCGGCCCCTACCCGGCGATGTACGTCACCCAGCCGTGGACGGTGCGCCAGTACGCCGGCTTTTCCACCGCCGAGGAGAGCAACGCCTTCTACCGCCGCAATCTGGCGGCCGGGCAGAAGGGCCTATCCATCGCTTTCGATCTGGCCACCCATCGCGGTTACGATTCCGACCATGCCCGCGTGGTCGGCGATGTCGGTAAGGCCGGCGTGGCGATCGACTCCTTGCTGGACATGGAAATCCTGTTCAGCGGCATCCCGCTCGATCAGATGTCGGTATCGATGACCATGAACGGCGCGGTGTTGCCGGTGCTGGCGTTCTACATCGTCGCCGCCGAAGAGCAGGGCGTTTCGCACGAGAAGCTGACCGGCACCATTCAGAACGACATTCTGAAAGAGTACATGGTGCGCAACACCTACATTTATCCGCCCGATCCCTCGATCCGGATCATCGGCGACATTTTCTCCTACACGTCTAAGGAGATGCCGAAGTTCAACAGCATCTCGATTTCCGGTTATCACATGCAGGAAGCCGGCGCCACCGCCGATCTGGAGCTGGGCTACACCCTGGCCGACGGGCTGGAATACGTCCGCACCGGCATCAAGGCGGGGATGGATGTGGATACCTTCGCGCCGCGCCTGTCGTTCTTCTGGGCCATCGGCATGAACTACTTCATGGAAGTGGCCAAGATGCGGGCCGGGCGGCTGCTGTGGGCCAAGATCATCAAGCAGTTCAACCCGAAGAGCGACAAGTCGATGGCGCTGCGCACACATAGCCAGACGTCGGGCTGGAGCTTGACGGAACAGGACCCCTTCAACAATGTCGCTCGCACCTGCATCGAGGCGCTGGCGGCGGCGCTGGGCCACACCCAGTCCTTGCACACCAACGCGCTGGACGAGGCCATCGCCCTGCCGACCGACTTCTCGGCGCGCATCGCCCGCAACACCCAGCTCTATTTGCAGGACGAAACCGCGATCTGCAAAGTACTGGACCCGTGGGGCGGTTCGTATTACGTCGAGGCGTTGACCAACGAGCTGATCAAGCGGGCCTGGAGTCACATTCAGGAAGTGGAAAGCCTGGGCGGCATGGCCAAGGCCATCGAAACCGGTCTCCCCAAGATGCGCATCGAGGAAGCGTCGGCGCGGCGGCAGGCGCAGATCGACTCCGGCAAGGAAACCATCGTCGGCGTCAACAAGTACCGGATGGCCAAGGAAGACAAGCTGGACATTCTCAGCATCGACAACACCGCCGTGCGCGAGGCGCAGGTGCAACGCTTGCACAAGCTCCGTGCCCAACGCGACGAGACCAAGGTCAGGGCCTGCCTGAACGCCATCACCGAAGCCGCCAGCGCCGGCTCCGGCAACCTGCTGGAAAAAGCGGTCGAGGCGGCCCGCGCCCGCGCCTCGCTGGGCGAAATCTCCGACGCGATGGAGAAGGTGTTCGGCCGGCACAAGGCGGTCATCCGCGCCATTTCCGGCGTGTACAGCAGCGAGTTCGGCGAGGCCGAGGAAATCGCCAAGGTCCGGCAGATGGCCGACGAGTTCGAGAAGAACGAAGGTCGTCGGCCGCGCATCCTGGTCGCCAAGCTGGGCCAGGACGGTCACGACCGGGGCGCCAAGGTGATCGCCACCGCGTTTGCCGACCTTGGCTTCGACGTGGACATCGGCGCGCTGTTCCAGACCCCGGAGGAAGTCGCCCGGCAAGCGGTGGAAAACGACGTGCATGTGGTGGGCATGAGTTCGCTGGCCGCCGGCCACAAGACCCTGCTGCCGCAACTGATCGCGGAACTGAAGAAGCTGGGCCGCGAGGACATCATGGTGGTCATCGGCGGCGTCATTCCCGCCCAGGACTACGAGTACCTCAAGGCCAACGGCGCCGCCGCCATCTTCGGCCCCGGCACGGTGATTCCCGTCGCCGCGCAGAAGGTGCTGGTAGAGTTGAACGAGCGGCTGGCGGCGTGAGGGTGATGTAGATGTAAAGGATAGCAGGGTGGGGATTGCCCGCCCTGCTACACAATAGGTTTTTATTATTCAATCTTGGAGTAAAAGTATCATGATGTGGGTTTGGAGATTGGCGTCAGAAGTTGCACCGGGAAATGCTTGCTTATATCTACCACCAAGACCGGGGCCTTATGATCAAGCTGCTTTTCAGTGTCAATTATTGCAAAACCATCAGCAATTAACCCAAGGCTGGGGTTTTCCTACCGAGGATTTAAACTTACCACCTGCAAGATGGAAGCAAAACTACATTGATATTGAAAACCCCTTCGATCCGAATAACCCCACCCAAATTCTTCCAGCTTTCTTAGCAGCAGTGAATGCTTGCAATAATAAGCTTCTGCAAGATCAACAGATACCAACTTGGACAAGACAAGAAGCACAAACTGAAGCAGAGAAAAACTACGGCTTAATGAGCCGATTTCTGAAGATTCATATTGGAGATACTATATTTATACCAAATGCAAATCTAAATGGTCATTCTGATGATCATTTTATGGTTGTTACTGTTGCAACGGGATATCAGTTTATAAACAGAAGCAATCAACAGTATGCTTTGATGAGGCGTTGGCCAACAGATTTCCATTGGACGGAAGATTTTGGGCATGTCATTACTGTTGATCGTGAATTGACAAGAGTATTTCGTAAAAACCAATTACAGCCGGGAGCCTTTCGTGCGCCTTTTCTCGCGAGAATAGTACCAGTAGTGCCGGATTCAGAATACAGAGGATTTGGTGCTTTTCTAAGAGCGAATAATTATCCATTTAATCCCTATTAGAAGCACTTAGCACGTAGGGCAGGTTAGCGCAAGCGTAACCCGCCGGAATTGAGCGACTCCATAATCGGCGGGTTATGAACTCATGTCCCGACCCGCCTTACATTACAGTTGCTTCTGAAATATTAATGCCTATCAAAATGATACAAATGAAATGCATGTTATAACCCGAAAGCGACTGAATGAATTTGCAGAAAAGTATCCTGATACTAAATCGGCCCTCGCTCATTGGTATGAGCTAGTAAAACAAAATAATTTTACTTCGTTTTCTGAGTTACGTTTAATGTTCCCTAACGCAGATCAGATAGGCAAGCTAACCGTATTTAATATTGGCGGAAATAAAGTGAGATTAGTTGCTGCTGTTCACTATAACCGGAGAAAAGTTTACATTAGGGCTATTTTAACTCACGCAGAGTACGATCAAAATAGGTGGAGGAGGTAAATTATGCAAGCTCTCAAAATAAAGCAAGCGGAAAAAGCTTGGATTCCTCTTGCAAATCTTATTTTTGTTCCTCATAACGAAAAGGAATACGATCAACTCGTGAATTTGCTAGATGATTTAATTGATGAAGTTGGTGAGGATGAAACTCACCCGCTAGCTTCCATGATGGAAATATTGGGTGTATTAATTGAAAATTACGAGACAAATTATGTAGCTGAATTGATTAATAAGGTGTAATTATGTGGCGAGATCAAATTATCGAAGAACTCCACAAAATTCGTGAAGAGTATGCTACGCAATTTAACTTCGATATCAACGCAATTTGCAAAGATTTTCAGGAAAAAAGGCACAAAGTGGGCGAGAAATCGTTTTTTTCCACCCCGTAAGCCTGTATTACAGCGCGAAAAGCGTATAGAGCGGGTTCGCACAACATAACCCGCCAGAAACGGACGACTCCACAATCGGCGGGTTACGGATTCACGTCTTGACTTGCTCTATTCCATCTAAGGTTAATAGGAGCTTAACAATTTGCTCTTTGAGTGGCATGGGAAGAAAGCTGCTACTAACAAGAAAAAGCATGGTGTTTCTTTTGAAGAAGCAACTACAGTTTTTTCTGATGTATTGTCCTTAACCATACCCGATCCTCTCCATTCAGAAGAGGAAGAACGATTTGTTATTATTGGCCAATCTTCACAACAGAGGATTTTGGTGGTTGTTCACACTGACTTTGGAAAACGTATTCGAATTATATCAGCCCGCTTAGCGACGGCACATGAGAGAAAGCGTTATGAAGAAAGGAAAATCTAGTCAGTCCGATCCTGGTATGCTCGATGAATATGATTTTAGCAGCGGAATTCGTGGTAAATATATCGAACGTCTACGCGAAGGGAGTAATGTGGTAAAGCTGGATGAAGATGTTGCTGCTATCTTTACCACTGAAAAAGCGGTTAACGATGCTTTAAGATCGCTGGCTAAAATTATAAGGCAGTATGCACAGTCGACCCCAGCGCGTAGCACGTAGCACGTAGCACGTAGCACGTAGGGCGGGGTTAGCGCAGCGTAACCCACCGAAATTGAACGACTCCGCAATCGACGGGTTACGGGCTTACGTCCTGCCCTACCCTACTCTACTACCTACAAGCTATGAATCGACAATGAATCTTCATTGGAGCCAGAAGATGAAGCAAAGCAAACTTTCTCCCGGCTGGGACGAACAGCGCGTTCGGAAAGTTATTGCGCATTATGAAGCGCAGACTGAAGATGAGGCGGTTGCCGAAGATGAGGCTACGCTCCAAGACCAGAGCCAAGCCCACCAACATGCTGACCCATCCCATTAGGCAAAATTCCAAACCTCGTCGAAGGCGGCGCGGAATTTCCGGTAACGGACGCCATCGCGCGGTCAGTATCCTCGCCGAACCACACACTTCCGAGCCGGGCGATTTCGATCACCGTCCGGCGATAATGAACGAATATCGACCGGGAATGCACGGGTAACGGGCGGCACTCCATGCTAATCCGGCACGCCCAGTGCCCGCCTCCCGGCATTCGCCATGCTGGCCGCGCAACCCAGCGTAAAGCGAGGTAGGCACTTACGCGCTTATCTCGCGCTAAGCATGCTTACTGCGCCTCGCCTTTGAAAGCATCCACCCGCGCCTTGAGCTTTTGTCCTGGCCGGAAAGTCACCACACGGCGCGCGGTGATCGGAATTTCTTCCCCAGTCTTGGGGTTACGGCCTGGACGCTGGTTCTTGTCGCGCAGGTCGAAATTGCCGAATCCGGACAATTTGACTTGCCGCCCCCGTTCCAAGGCACTGCGGATTTCCTCGAAGAAGATTTCCACCAGTTCCTTGGCCTCGCGCTTGTTGATGCCCAGTTCTTCAAACAATTGTTCCGCCATGTCGGCTTTTGTGAGTGCCATGCTCCTAAACCCTAAGCGTTGCGCCGAACTGCCCAGCCAGTCCAGCGATGATCCCGGACACGGTCTTTTCGACCATACTATCAGTAAGATTGTGCGAGAAATCTTGTAAAATCAATCCAAAAGCCAAACTTTTTTTGCCTACGGCGATCCCCTTGCCCCGATAGACATCAAACAGCCAGGCCTCACGCAGGCGTTCGCCTCCGTGACGGTCAATGCAATCCTGAATCGCCCGCACGGTGACCGATTCATCGACCACGATGGCGAGATCGCGGCGGCTGGCCGGGAACTTGGAAAGCTCCTGAAACATCGGCGTCCGTGCTGTTTGCACCCCTTCCAACCGCAACTCGAACAGGAAGGCATCGCCTTCCACATCCAGTTCTCGCGCCACGCGCGGATGCAGCGCGCCCAGCCAGCCGACCACCGCTCCGGCTCGTTCGATGCGGGCGCTCTGGCCCGGATGCAGCGCTGGATGCGGGACGGCGACGAACACGAACGCCTCCGGTTCGCCACTCAAGGCCAGCAATGCTTCCACGTCAGCCTTGAGATCGAAGAAATCCAGGGGTCGGGCCGGTGCGCCCCACTGCTCCGGCAGGGCGGAACCTGTCGCGACGCCGGCGAAGTACGGTTCCTGTCGCAACCCATCGATTGCGGGGATGAAATTCAGGCCGTGTTCGAACAGCCGGATTCGGGTTTGCTGGCGCTTCTGATTATAGACTAGCGCCTTGAGCAAGCCTGGCCACAGGCTAGTACGCATTACCGCCAGATCGGCGGAAATTGGGTTGGCCAACGTCAGCGGTTGCCGCTCCGGATCAAGGCACCGCTGAAACGCCGGATCGACAAAGCTATAGGTGATGGCTTCCTGAAAACCGCGCTGCGTCAGGGTTTCCTTGAATCGTTCGAGCGCCACCCGTCCTTCCGGCTGCGGCGGCATCTCCATTCGGGTGAGCGGTCGGTTGCCGGGCAGGCGGTCATAGCCATGGATCCGGGCGATTTCCTCGATCAGATCCACTTCCAGCGCGATATCGAACCGACTGCTCGGCGGCGCGACCAGCCAGTGGTCTACTTCAATCGCCACCGCCATTCCCAATCGCCGCAGGATTTCCTCGACCTCGGCGGCGGGAACGTCCATGCCCAGCAGTTTGCGCAATCGCTCCGGCCGCAACCGGATGGCCGGTTCCGCCGGCAGATGTGCGGGCGAGACTGCTTCGACCAAGGGTCCTGGCTGTCCACCGGCGATGTCCAGTAGCAATCGGGTGGCGCGCTCGGCGGCGCGGCGCTGTAGTTGCGGGTCCACCCCGCGCTCAAAGCGGTAGGAAGAATCCGTTTGCAGGCCGTAACGCCGGGCGCGGCCAGCGATGCTGGCCGGGGTGAAAAAGGCGCTTTCCAGGAACACATCGCGGGTGGCGTCGGTGCAGGAACTGATCTCGCCGCCCATGATGCCGGCCAGCGCCAGCGGACCGTTCTGGTCGGTGATGAGCAGGGTTTCCACATCCGGCTCCACCACCACGCCGTTGAGCAGTTCCAGCCGGTCGCCGGGCCGGGCGCGACGCACTTCGATGCCCCTGGTCAGCCGGCCCAGATCGAAGGCGTGCATCGGTTGCCCAAGCTCAAGCATCACGTAATTGGTTACGTCCACCAACGGTCCCAGGCTGCGTACCCCAGCCCGGCGCAGACGCTCCCACATCCACAGCGGTGTCTCGGCGGCGGGGTTGACGCCGCGAATGACCCGGCCCACGTAGCGCGGGCAATCAACTGGATCGAGCAGCGTCACCGGGAAGACGGTATCCGCCACCGGCGGCACGCTGTCGGTCGACAGCGGACGAAATTCGCAACGGTTGAGGGTCGCCACTTCGCGGGCGATGCCTTCCATGCCCAGGCAGTCGCCGCGATTGGGCGTCAACTCGATCTCGATGATCGAATCCTCCAGGGCCAGTAGCTCGCGCACGTTCTGGCCGGGCTGGCTATCCGCTGGCAGCGGTAACAGGCCATCGGAACTCTCCGCCAGCCCCAGTTCCTTGGCCGAGCACAACATGCCCCGCGATTCGACGCCGCGCAGTTTAGAGGGCTTGATGGCAAATCCGCCAGGCAGCACCGCCCCAATCAAGGCGGTCGGGGCGCACATCCCCACCGCGACGTTCGGAGCGCCGCAGACGATTCGCAACGGCTCGGCAACGCCCACGTCGACCGTCGCCACGCGCAAGCGGTCGGCATCGGGATGTGAAACCAGATCGATGACCCGGCCGACCACCACCGATTCAAACGCGGGCGCGGCGGGTTCGATGTGGTCTACTTCCAAACCCGCCATGGTCAGTTGCGCCGCCAGTTCGGCGCCGGATACCGCGGGATCGACCCATTCCCGCAGCCATCGTTCGCTGACTTTCATGTTGAGCGCCTTATTGAAACTGCCGCAGGAAGCGCAGGTCGTTGTCGAAGAATAACCGCAAGTCGTTGACCCCGTAGCGCAGCATGGTCAGCCGCTCGACGCCCATGCCGAAGGCGTAGCCGGTATAGCGTTCGCTATCGATGCCGACCTTATCGAACACCGCCGGATGCACCATGCCGCAGCCCAGCACCTCCAGCCAGCCACTGTGCTTGCACACCCGGCAACCGCCGCCGCCGCAGATTACGCATTGGATGTCCACTTCGGCGGAGGGCTCGGTGAACGGGAAATAAGAAGGCCGGAAGCGCACCCCTAGATCGCGCTCGAAGAACCCGCGCAGGAAATCGTCCAGGACACCTTTCAGATCGGCGAAGCTCACGTCCTCGTCCACCAGCAGCCCTTCAACCTGATGGAACATCGGCGAGTGGGTCAAATCCGAATCGCAGCGATAGACCCGCCCCGGCGCGATCACTCGCACCGGCGCCGCTTGCCGCTCCATGACCCGGATTTGCACCGGCGAGGTGTGGGTGCGCAACAAGGTATGGGCGTCGAAATAGAAAGTGTCGTGCATCGCCCGCGCCGGGTGATGGGGCGGGATATTGAGGGCTTCGAAGTTGTGAAAGTCGTCCTCGATCTCGGGACCTTCGGCGACCGCGAAGCCGATGCCGACGAAGAACGCTTCGATGCGCGCCAGGGTACGGCTGAGCGGATGGCGGCCACCGGGCTGCTGGCCACGCCCCGGCAACGTCACGTCGATGGCCTCGCTAGCCAAGCGGGCGTCCAACGCCGCCGCCACCAACGCCGCCTTGCGGGCGGCGATAGCGGTTTCCAGCGCCTGCTTGGCCTCGTTGATGGCCTGGCCGGCATCGCGTCGTTGCTCGGGCGGCAGGCGTCCCAGCTCCTTGAGGCGCTCGGTGAGTACACCTTTCTTGCCCAGATAATGCACGCGCGCCTGATCCAGGGCGGCGGAATCGCCGGCCTCGGCGATGGTGGCCTGGGCGGTTTGAATCAGTTCGGGCAATGGGTCCACGCGGACGGCTCTCGCAACGATCAGCAACAAAAAAGGGAAAGGACCGCAGCCTTTCCCTCGTTCGGAATGCCTGGGGCGCTGGACCGACAACGATCCAGCGGCTAGTTCAGGCCATGCCGAGCGCGGTCTTGGCGCGGTTGGCCAACTCGGCGAACGCCGGCTTGTCGAACACCGCCAGATCGGCCAGGACCTTGCGGTCGATCTCGATGGCGGCGAGTTTCAGGCCGTTGATCAGCCGGCTGTAGGACAGGCCGCTCTCGCGGGCGCCCGCGTTGATGCGGGTGATCCACAGAGCGCGAAAATCGCGTTTCTTCTGACGGCGGTCGCGGTAGGCGTACTGCCCGGCCTTGATTACGGCCTGCTTGGCGACCCGATACACCTTGCTGCGGGCGCCATAGTAGCCCTTGGCCTGGTTCAGGACCTTCTTATGGCGCGCATGGGCGGTAACGCCGCGTTTCACTCGGGACATGACGGTCTCTCTCTGGTCCGACGATTTAACTGTAGGGCAACATCCGACGCACCGCCGGCACATCCACCGCCGCCAAGGTGGTGGTGCCGCGTAACTGGCGCTTCCGCTTGGTGGTTTTCTTGGTCAGGATGTGACGCAAATGGGAGTGGGAACACTTGTACTTGCCGGACCCGGTACGGCTGAAACGCTTGGCCGCGCCGCGATTGCTTTTCATCTTGGGCATTGCATGACTCCGCGATTATAAAAGGTAAATTCATGGGCTGACCCCGGCGCGCACCGGAGACGGAAGTCGCCAACCGTTCGAGGGAAGTTACTTCTTCTTGACCGGCGCGATGGTCATGACCATCTGCCGCCCTTCCATCCTGGGCCGCTGTTCCACCGCGCCATATGCGGCAAGATCGTCTTCCACGCGCTTGAGCAGGTGGCTGCCCAAATCCTGGTGCGCCATTTCGCGGCCCCGAAACCGCAGCGTCACCTTGGCCTTGTCGCCTTCGCTCAGGAAACGGATCAGGTTGCGTAGTTTGACCTGATAGTCTCCCTCGTCCGTGCCCGGACGAAATTTGATTTCCTTGACCTGGATTTGTTTCTGCTTTTTCCGCGCTTCCTGCTGTTTCTTGGCCTGTTCGAACCGGAACTTGCCATAGTCCATGATGCGGCAGACAGGTGGTTTGGCGTTCGGGGAAATTTCCACCAAGTCCAGTTCGGCTTCCTCGGCCATCCGCCTGGCGTGCGCCAAGGGAACGATCCCTGCCTGCTCGCCGTCCTGATCGATCAGGCGCACCTCGCGCCCGGTGATCTCGTCGTTGAGCCGAAGCTCATTATTCGCAGCGATGTTGCGGTCCTCCAGTGATTATTCGGTTCGTCCGCGCCGCGCGATGTCGGCTTGCAGCAATTCCACGAAGGCGTCCAGCTTCATGCCACCCAGGTCTTTGCCAGCGCGGGTGCGCACGGCGACGGTCTTCGTTTCCATCTCGCGGTCGCCGACGACCAGGAGATAGGGAACACGCTGTAACGTATGTTCGCGGATTTTAAAGCCGATTTTCTCGTTTCTCAAGTCAGACTCGACCCGGAAACCTTGTTGCATAAGGTTTTTTTCGACCTGGGCGGCATAGTCGGCCTGATGGTCGGTGATGTCGAGCACCACCGCCTGCACCGGAGCGAGCCACGCTGGCAACGCGCCAGCGTACTGCTCGATCAAGATGCCGATGAACCGTTCCAGCGAACCGAGAATCGCCCGGTGCAACATCACCGGAACCCGCTTGCTCCCATCCTCGGCGATGTAGTGCGCGTCCAGCCGGCCCGGCATGGAAAAGTCCACCTGAATCGTGCCGCACTGCCACAGCCGATCCAGGCAGTCGCGCAGCACGAACTCGATCTTCGGCCCGTAGAACGCGCCCTCGCCGGGCTTGAGCGTCCACGGCAGGCCGGTGCGGTTCAGCGCCAGTTCCAGCGCCTTTTCCGCCTTGTCCCAAACTTCGTCGCTGCCGACCCGCTGGTCCGGCCGGGTGGCCAAAGCGAGCTGCACCTCATTGAAGCCAAAATCGGCGTAGACCCGGAACAACAGGTCCATGAACGCCGAAACTTCGACCTGAATCTGATCCTCGGTGCAAAAAATATGGGCATCGTCCTGAACGAAGTTGCGCACCCGCATCAACCCGTGCAGGGTGCCGGACGGCTCGTTGCGGTGGCAGGAGCCGAACTCGGCCAGCCGCAACGGCAAGTCGCGGTAACTCTTCAAGCCCTGGTTGTAGATCTGGATATGGCAAGGGCAGTTCATCGGTTTGACCGCATAGTCGCGGTTTTCCGAGGCTGTGGTGAACATGTCGTTGCGAAACTTTTCCCAGTGGCCGGAGCGTTCCCACAGACTGCGATCCACGATTTGCGGAGTGTGGACTTCCTGATAGCCGTGCTCGCGCAGCAACTGGCGGATGTAATTTTGAATTTCGACGTAGACCCGCCAGCCGCGGTCGTGCCAGAACACCATGCCCGGCGCCTCTTCCTGAACGTGGAACAGGTCGAGGGCCTTGCCAACCTTGCGATGGTCGCGCTTCTCGGCTTCCTCCAGCCGGTGCAGGTAAGCTTTCAGCGCCTTCTGATCCAGCCAGGCGGTGCCGTAGATGCGCTGGAGCATCTCGTTGCGGGAATCGCCGCGCCAGTAGGCGCCGGCGACCTTCATCAGCTTGAAGGCCTTGAGCTTGCCCGTGGAGGGCACGTGTGGGCCACGGCAAAGGTCGATGAAATCGGCCTGCCGATACAGCGAAATCGGTTCGTTGGCGGGGATGTCGGCGATGATTCGCGCCTTGTACTCCTCGCCCATCCCGCGGAAGAAGGCGACCGCCTCGTCGCGGGGCAGCACCGAACGTTCCACCGGAATATCCTGGGCCGCCAGCTCCTCCATCCGAGTCTGAATCCGTTCCAGATCTTCCGGGGTAAAGGGTCGCTCAAAGGCGAAGTCGTAATAGAAGCCATTTTCGATCACCGGACCGATGGTGACCTGGGCACTCGGATAGAGTTGCTTGACGGCGTGCGCCAGCAGATGCGCGCTGGAATGGCGAATGATCTCCAGTCCCTCGGGATCGCGCTCGGTGAGAATGGCCAGATTCGCGTCCTGGGTGATGACGTGCGCCACGTCGACCAGCCGACCATCGACCTTGCCGGCCAAGGCGGCCTTGGCCAAGCCGGGACCGATCGCGGCGGCGATTTCGCCAACGCTGATCGGCCCGTCGAAGACGCGCTGGCTGCCATCGGGGAGCGTGATGATCGGCATTGCTGCAATTCTCTTGATCCGCTGACTTTCTTGTCCGAAGCAAACTTGCAAATAGTTAAGGGGCGGGCCTTGAAGTCCTTCTTTTGGAAGGAAGGCGCGCCCCTTTCAAATCGTCCCGCTCCGCAACCCATAAAAATCTGGTAGGCGCGATTGGACTCGAACCAACGACCCCCACCATGTCAAGGTGGTGCTCTAACCAACTGAGCTACGCGCCTGAGCGATAGGAGCGGAAGAGTAACCAAAGGCGGCAAGGTTGGCAAGGCATCGCCCGTGATTTTTTAGCCCGCGACCCATTCACGACCAGAAAGCGGAATGGCGCCGACCAGATTTTTTTCACCGTCCCTCATCCAAATCGCCTCGGTCGACGCATGACAGAGTGAAGCGGCTCGCGCCGCACGCGCGGCGAAGCTCCATGCATCGCTTCACCCATTGCCTTTACCGAGGAGGATTGGTTTGAACTTTTCCATTTGCTTCATCGGCTTGCAGCCCCGATCCGGCGTCACTGAATCAGATGGGGCGTGCTCTGGGTTGACCCACACCGTGGATCGCGGCTTGGCCGCGAAAACTGCTTGAGGAAACCGATCATGAAAAAACCGCTATTCCAAGTTTTGTTCGCCACGACGCTATTCGCCGCGACCGGATTGACCGCGCACGGCTCAAGCCACCGCGAGGCGTTGGCGATTCTCAACGAGCCGTGCGCCGACAACACCGACACCTACGCTTGGGTGTCGCCCGGCTCGCACGACAAGCTTTACCTGATCATGAACTTCAACCCGCTCCACGAGCCGGGTCAGGGTAACCAGGGGCTGCGCGCCTGCAATGGCTACCGCTATGAGTTCCACATCGGAGTCGGCGAGAGCCTCAGGGACCGGATGGTGTATCGCATCGAATTCAAGAACACCCTGACGCCCGAGGCGCCTCCCAGCGCCACCGATCCCGTGGGTGGCGGCAACGAGCTACTCTGGCAACTCACCGGCGGCGCCGAGACCCTAACGGTCAGTCGAGTCGTGCCCTTGAGAAGCGGGAATCCAGGTAACGCTATCGATGGGGGTGATGATTTCAGTGGAGACGACTCTGGCCGGCAAGTCGTCGTCCTCGGCAAGGATCTCCCCGTCCTTCCGAACAACCACGGTCCGCAGACCGACCGGCTGGTCTACGGTCTCGGCGCGTTCGCCGGTTACGACTCCGGGGATCCCACCAGCCGTGAAGTCGGTCTCTACGATCAAAGTTTCGTCGATAGCTTCATCCACTCTTTGGCGAACGGGGGACGGGTCATCGCCGGCCAGTTCGATGACCCCTATCAGCTTGATGAGAAGGGTATTTTCGACCTGGTCAACTTGAACAAGGGCGATCTCGGCGGCATTCCGGGCGCCCGCCGCCCGCCGGGCACGGATGTATTCACGGGCTTCAACCTCTTTTCAATCGCCCTTGAGGTTCCAATCACCGACATCTTCCCGCAAGGCATTCCCCACAATGGCGAGCTTAAGGCGGACTCGACCGACAGCCTGCTGCGGGTATGGTCGAGCATTAGCCGGCAAAAAATCCAGACCGTTGATCCCAGCAATATCATCACCGGCCTGAAGGGGTCCGGTCCCTTCGTGCAGGTCGGGCGAAACGCCCTGCCGCTCTTCAACGCGGGCCTCGTCGGAACCCAGCGCCAGACTCGCTACCTGCGTGGCAGCCCTCTCAAGGACGTGACCAGCTTCGGCGCCGACATCCTGTTCCCGGTGCTGGTGCGCGACGCCGAGGCGCTCGGCATCTACAAAGCTCTGGGCGTTCCCGCTGGCGCCGTGGCCACGCTCAAGGGACCCCGCACCGACATCATCGGCGCGATCAACCTGGGTCGGCCCATCCCGGTCGCCGACGGTTTCACCGGTGACGTCATCACCCTCGACGCCGCCATCGATTCGAGTTTCCCCAACGGGCGTCGCCTTGGCGGCGGCACGGCGCCGAACCGCAATCAGGTGAACGTGAATACCGTACTGATCAGCTTGATCGTGGCGGGCAATCCGGCGGCTGGCCTGGCCAAGGGCATCGAAGTCAACGACAAGGATTATCTCGACCGATTCCCGTTCCTGGCCCCCGCGCACCAGGGTCTCTACCAGGGACATGGCGGCATCAACGTTCCGACCGAACCCACCCCGCCACCACCCACTCCTTGAAATCACTTCATTCAATCCATGACCGCATGGAGACGGGTTCCCGTCCGGGACCCGTCGTCCTGGGAGGCTGAAGATGTCACGTTCAGGATGGATAAGGAAATGTCTGCCGCTGGCGATAGTGACCTTTGCCTTGAGGAGTTCACCGCTGTTGGCCCACGATCTGTGGATCGAGCCAACGACATTCTTTCCGAAGCCGGGCCAGTGGGTCGGCGTGCGGCTACAGATCGGGCAGGATTTGCTCGGAGATCCGCTGCCACGCAATGCCGCGCTCATCGATCAGTTCGTATTTGAGGATGCAGCGGGCCGCAAGCCGGTCGTTGGTCAGGATGGCGTTGATCCAGCCGGCTTGTTGCGCTCGGATCTGCCGGGTCTGCTCGTCATCGGCTATCACAGCCATCCAAGCGCGGTGGAATTGCCAGCGGAAAAATTCAATCGGTATTTGCGGGAAGAAGGGCTTGAGACGATTGCGGCGTTGCGAGCCCGCCGCCATGAAACCGAAGCGAGCGCCCGCGAACTTTTTTCCCGCTGCGCGAAAAGCCTGGTGCTATCAGGAATGCCGAGCGCGGATCAGGGCGATCGACCCCTCGGGTTTACTCTCGAATTGGTGGCCGAACGGAATCCATACACGCTCAGCGCCGATGAGGAGCTTCCCCTGCTTTTGACGTATGAGAACCACCCGCTTGCGGGCGCGCTGGTCGTCGCGATGAACCGATCGAATCCCGCCGAGAAGCTGACGGCTCGTACCGATGACACCGGCCGGGTGCGATTTCAGTTGCGACCGAGCGGAATGTGGCTGATCAAAGCCGTGCATATGGTGCCGGCGGCGACCGGCTCCCACGCCGAGTGGGCGAGCTTTTGGGCGTCGTTGACGTTCGAACGGCAACCCAGGATCGCTCAAGGCGGTTAAAGGCTAAAGAACCCAAAGGTCACGGGCAATGCTGACAAGTCTCTTCGGAATCATCCCTGCCGCCTGGCGGCGCGGGTCTCTGGTCCATCTGGCGTGGTGCGCTGTGATCGTCATGTTCCTAGGCGGTGCGACGGCGCACGCCCATGAGATCGGCACGACGCGCGTGTCGGTTCTTTTGCAGGAAGACCGGACATATAACGTCGAAATCGTGACGGACGCGGTGGCGCTCGCCGAGAAACTCAAGGCCGCGGCTGGTGAGTCCTTACCGCTGGACACCTGTTCGACTTGTCTCCAGTCAGCGTTCGCGGGCTTTGACGAGCCATTTCGCCAGCGCGTGAAGCTGGCGTTCGATGCCCAGGAGGTTCGTCCCGCGATCTCCCACGCGGTCACGCCCGGCGCCGACGCCATCTCGCCCACCCTGGTGACCTTTCGATTGACCGGCCCGATCCCTCCGGACGCGCGCCACGTTACCTGGAGTTATGGGTGGACGTTCGCGTCTTACGCCTTGACGATCCAGGGCGCGGGTTCCAAGGAGGCCGTCACCGAATGGCTGGAAGGCGGCCAGACCAGCACCCCGTTCATCCTGACATCGCCCGCGCCACCGGTTGATCGGCTCGACACCGCCTGGCGCTATCTCGCGCTCGGCTTCATCCACATCCTGCCCTTCGGTTTCGACCATATTCTGTTTCTCTTGGCCTTGCTGCTGCCGGCGGTGCTGTGGTGGGAAAAGGGGGGGTGGCGGCCGGCGCTGGCGTTGCGAACGGTGCTGCTGGAAACCACCGGCATCGTGACCGCCTTCACCCTCGCGCACTCGCTGACGCTGAGCCTAGCGGTGCTGGGCGTGGTGGATCTGCCCAGCCGGCTGGTGGAGTCGGTGATCGCGTTCACCGTGCTGCTGGCGGCGTTGAACAACCTGTTCCCCGTGGTGACGACGCGGCGCTGGGCGCTGGCGTTCGTACTGGGACTGATTCATGGCTTCGGCTTCGCCAGCGCGCTATGGGATCTGGGGTTGCCGACGGGTGCATTGGCGCTGGCGCTGGCCAGTTTCAACCTGGGCGTCGAAGCCGGGCAACTGGCCATCGTCGCGATCGTGCTGCCGCTGGCTTTCGCCCTGCGCCAAACCTGGCTGTACCGGCGGCTGGCGTTGCCGGTGGGCTCGACCGCCGTCGCCCTGCTCGCCCTGGCCTGGTGCCTGGAGCGGGGTTTGAACATCAACCTTTTTTCCAACCCAACCTGAACCCAACCTAAAGGAGAGCACCATCATGTCCTTCGTTCGTTTCCAGCGTTTACTGCCTCTCGTGGGCGTCCTGGCCCTGGCCGCTTGCGCCGCGCACTCGCCAACCCCGGCCAAAACGACCCTGTACGAGCGCCTGGGCGGACAGCCCGCGATCAACGCCGTGGTGGACGACTTCGTCGCTAACGTCGCCGCCGACAAACGCATCAACCGCTTCTTCGCCAACGCCAACATACCCCGGCTCAAGCGGCTGCTGGGCGAGCAAATTTGCGCCGGTGCCGGCGGTCCCTGCACCTATACCGGCAAGGACATGAAGACGGCTCATGTCGGCATGGGCATCACCGATGCGGAGTTCAACGCACTGGTGGAGGACTTGGTCAAGAGCCTCGACAAGTTCAAGGTTCCAGCGAAGGAACAGCAGGAATTGCTGGCGGTGCTGGGACCGATGCGCACGGACATCGTGACGCGCTGACGGCGCCTCGGGAAACAGGCCATGCACGCGAGCAACGTGCTGCCTTTCCCGCCCGGCGGGCAGCGTTGCCGCGCGCGGCGCGGCCCGCTAGAATCTCGGCGCGAAACGATTACCGGGAGCAAGCGAAGCGCCGTGGACCTGGCCCGCCCACCGTCACCCACCCCCTCCGATCCGCTGGCTGATCTATTGGCCGCTACCGCGCGCGGCGACCGTCAGGCATTCGCCGAGTTGTATCGACTCACCCGAAGCCGCCTGTACCCGATCGTGCTGGCGTTGCTGCGCCAGCAGGACGCGGCGGAGGATGTCTTGCAGGAAACCTATCTGGCCGTCTGGCGCACCGCCGGGCAATACCAGCCTGGACGGGCGCCGGTTCTGGTCTGGCTGATGGCCATTGCCCGCCACCGAGCCATCGAGTTGTTACGCCAGCGGCGACGGCGGGCGGCGGAAGTCAACGCCGAACCGCTGGCCGAGGAAGCCTTGCAAATCCCCGATCCCCAGCCCTCGCTGTCGGTGGATCACCTGGCTCACGCCATTCAGGAGTGCCTGCGGCGCCTGTCCGCCGATCAATCCCAGGCCATCGGGCTGGCCTTCTTCCACGGTTTCAGCCACGAGGAACTGGCGGCGCGGCTACGAACTCCGCTGGGCACGGTCAAAAGCTGGGTACGGCGGGGTTTGCTGCAACTGAAGGGGTGCCTGGAATCATGAACCGGAACGAAGCCGACAGCCTGGCCAGCGATTACGTGCTCGGCACCCTGAGTGGGCCGGAATTGGCTGAGTTCGAGGCGAACCTGGCCCGCAATCCGGAGTTGCAGCGGCAAGTCGCCGCCTGGGAACGGCGCTTGACTCCGCTGGCGGCTACCTTGCCAGCAGTGGAGCCGCGCGCCTCGGTTTGGGACGCCATCGAGGCGGCGCTGGACGAAGCGGGTCCGCCCGCCACCGTAACCGTGCGCGCGCGGGAAGGCGAATGGCGGATGTTGGTGCCGGGCACGGAAATCAAGGTGCTCATGGTGGACCGGGAGGCTGGTTTCCAATCCTTCCTGTTGCGGCTGGCGCCCGGCACCCTGCTTCCTCCGCACGACCATAGCATCCTGGAGGAATGCTTGCTCCTGGAGGGCGACATGCTGATCGGCGACCGCGCCTACAGTCAAGGTGACTATCACGCGGCGCTGCCCGGTTCGCGGCACGCGCCCATCTCCACTCGCAACGGCGGCATCGTATTTATCCGCAGCGAATTGCGCCCGGAAATGCTGGGTTGAGCGCCATGGGTTACAGTCCACCGAACGCTTTCCCACCCATGCCCAATACCAAAATGCCGACGGCGGCTACCCAGCTACCGGCCACGCGCACCGCGACGCGCGGCCAAGCCGGTTTCAGGCGCGACAGAGCATCGGCGACGACCAGGCCGTAGCCCGTGGTCAGCAAGGCGGCGGTTGCCAGCCCGAGAATGAAAATCGCTGGCGACAAACCGGAGGGGAGCGCCGCGCCGTTGGCATAGCCATGCGTTGCGCCAAACCCTAGCGCCAGCGCGTACAGCAACCCGATGGGCAATCGCCAGGAAGCCGCAACCAGGCCGCCGATCACCACCAGCCACCCGACGTTCAACAGCGATATCCAGCTTGGCGTCAATCCGTTCGGCGCCAGACCCGCCCCGGCGACCAGCGCGATCACCAAGGCCAACAGCGCCCCTTGCCCCTCGTGCAAACCCTGTTGGCCCGCCAGCAGCCCCAACGCCAGCATCGGTAACACATGCTCCGGCGCGGTCAGTGGATGCAGCAGGCCAGCATAAAATGCGCCAGCCTGGGCGCTGGCCACATGAGCGCAAGCGACATCGGCGCCGAACACCAGTCCCAACGCCGCGCCGGCGCGGGCGGCGAACGCTCGCGAACCCGCGCCCATGGCCGTCAGGCTCCAGCCAGATGCGGGAGCAGAAAATAGACTCCGCAACTCGCGATCACCGCCCCGCCCGCCTGCAACGAGCGCGTGCCCCAGGACCAGCGATTGGCTAGACCGAGGGTGATTCCGACCAGATGCAAGGACCCGGTGGCGACGACAAAACCTAGCGCATAGGTGAGTGGATTGGCCGATTCGGGTAGCTCCGCCCCGTGCGCGTAGCCGTGGAAAATGGCGAACAGGCCGACCAGCACGCCCGCGACCCACAGTGGCGGTCGCATCGCCAACGTCACCATCGCCCCCAACACCACCGCCGATGTCGCGATGCCGATTTCCACGCTGGGCAACTCCACGCCCAAGCCGCCGAGCAAGCCGCCGAGCGCCATTACCAGCGGAAACGTCACCGGCAAAACCCAAATTGCCGGCGGTCCCAATTGCGCGCCCCAAAGACCGACCGCGATCATCGCCACCACATGATCCAAACCGAGGATGGGATGCTCGAAACCGGCGATAAAACCACCGGAAACATCGCCTTGACCGACGTGCGCCAAGGCCAGCGTCGGCATTAACAAGCCAATGACAGCGGCAAAACGGAGGTATTGGCTGGAAAGGGGAGGGTTCATGATGAATTTCGCTCTGGGTGAATGGAGTTATATTTCCATGCGAGCCCAAAGCGGTTTTGGATGCGGAACGAGCACGTTTTTTGCCGCGCTCGGTCAACGCCACGGCGCGGGAATGAACTCGGTCTCGCCCGGAATCGGCGCGAAGCGTCCTTCCGCCCAGTCGGCCTTGGCTTGCTCGATGCGTTCCCGCGTGCGGGCCACGAAGTTCCAGTAAACGAACCGTTTGCCGTCCAGCGGCGCCCCGCCCAGCAGCATCAGCCGGGCTGGCGTTTGGGCGTGCAGACGGACCGTCCGGCCCGGCGCCAGCACCGCCAGTTGGCCGGTTGCCAAGGGTTCGCCCTCAACCGTTAGTTGTCCTTCGGCCAGATAAACCCCGCGTTCCGGGTAATCCGGCGGCAGCGGCAGCGTGCCACCCTCAGCCAGCTTCACGTCGGCCTGAAAGGTCGGGGAATAGGCGACGACCGGTGAGCGGAGACCGAATGCCGCGCCGATGAGCAGTTGCAGTGATACGCCCCGAAACGCGATGGCGGGCAACGCTTCCTCCGGATAGTGGTGAAACGCTGGCTCCATTTCCTCGCGTTCGGCGGGCAGCGCCAGCCAGATTTGGATGCCTTGCACCGCGACTTGATCGGCGCGAATGTCGGCGGGTACCCGTTCCGAATGGACGATCCCGCGTCCGGCCGCCATCAGATTGACCGCGCCCGGTTCGATGCGTTGAACGTAACCCAGGCTGTCGCGGTGCATCATCGCGCCGGAATAAAGAAAGGTTACGGTGGCCAAGCCGATGTGCGGATGCGGTCGCACGTCGCCCGCCGTGCCTTCCCGCTCGAATCGGGCCGGCCCCATGTGATCGAAAAAGACGAAGGGACCGACCGATTGGACTTCCGCCGCCGGCAAGAGCCGCTGGACCGGAAATCCGACATCGCTGGTCTTCGGCGAAAGCAGGTGTTGAATGGCGTTCATTTCGCTGTCCTCATCATCATCGCGGTGGCCCTGGCTCGGTGGCATCAGCCTATATCATGAGATACAGTTGTTTGACATAAGCTTATCGCAATCGTTACCGACGTCGAGTGCCGCGTTTTGACCCGATGAAAACAGGGCTGCCGGTCGGTCGCAGCGGACAGCCGGTTAAAGAGGGAAAATAATGACCAAAACGTTTGTCAGCTATTGTCACCATCAGGGGGATTGGGTTTGGGGGCGGTTGGCGCCTTGTCTGAAAGCGGGCGGCGCGGAGGTGTTGATCGACCGAGAGCGGTTCAAGTTGGGCAAAGCGCTGGTCGGGCAAATGGATGCCCTTCAGGATCAGGCCGACAAGCATTTGCTGGTGCTGTCGGCGGGCTATTTGAGCAGCCCGTATTGTCGCCACGAAATGGATCGGGCTATCGCGCTGGACCCCGGTTTCGTATCGGGCATCGTCGTTCCCGTGCTGCGCGAGGCTTGCACGCTACCGGCCTCGATCACCGGTCCGAACCCGCTTTACGCCGACCTGCGTGATGATCGTCAGCCCGATCCGTGGACTCAGGTGCTCCAATCGTGCGATGCAACCCGATTGGGAACGACCGCCCCGGCGTGGCTGGCGGCGCGGGACGATCTGGCGCGGTATCTGGAACGGAATCAATCGGTGAATCTGGTGGCGGATAACGGGGTGAATTGGCGGGCTTTGTTGGAACATCTTGTCAATGATTATCCGCTGGGCTTGGCGCGGGTGGATTTGCTAGATCCCGATACCACATCCCGCCGAGGCTTGCTGGCAACCATCGCTAAAGCTTTGGGGGAGCGGGTTGCATTGTCGGACGAGCCGCGCGATTTAAGCGATTTCAAGGCGCGGCTGATGTCTCGCTCCAATACGCGGGTGGCCTTGACCCGTTTCGATTTGGCACCTCATCGTCCCTATTACGATGTCGATCTGTTCGCGGCTTTATTTTATCTGATCATGGATATGCGTAAGTTGACGTTGCTGGTGCAGTCGCATACTCCGTTCACCGCGCTGTTGCCAAAGGATCATCCACTTACCAACACCGACATCAAAACCGTCGAACTGCGGGCGCGGCCATGACGCCGCTGCCGTTGGAACAAATCGGGCTGCGTTGGCGAGATCATCGCTCGGCGTTGTGGTGGCTGGGGATTTTGTACCGGCGTCCCCAGCAACTTCGAAAGAAATTGGAAACCCTACCGAAACTTCAAGCGTTCCGTGCGGGTGGTGCGCTGTACTTCCACGCACTTCCCTATATCCTGATTTTGGGCATCGCGGGCTGCCTACTCTTCGGCGCCTTGGGCTTGGAATTGCGAAATCCCCCGCCCGCTGAATGGCTATCGCTGGCTATGGGTAATGGTTTGCTACTGATCATGGGACTTCCCTTCGCAATTGCCATCGGGATTACCTTCTGGATTGTCGTCGGGATTGCCGGAGGGATCATCGGAGGGGTTGCCGGAGGGGTTGCCGGAGGGGTTGCCGAAGGGATTGTCGTCGGGATTACCGGAGGGATCATCGTCGGGATTACCTTCGTGATAGTGGTTGTCGCCAACAAGCTTGCTGAAGAGACTACCAGATTGATTCCCAGTATCGTCGTCGGCCCGGTTGTCGGGATTGTTATCGGGAGTAGTATCAGAGGGGATGTCAGAGAGATTGCCATCGGAATTAGCATCGGGATTATCTTTTGGATTGTTTTGTTGCGCGCTTATTACCATCCTTTTTGTTTATTTTTTATCTGGCCAACGCTGCACGGTCACTGGTATCCGTGGCATCCGGTCGCGTGGGACGATCTGTGCTTGTTGCCCTTTCCCCGTTTGGATCTTTTGCTGGCCGCGTATGCCGACCATGATCCGATCGCGGCATGGATAGAAATCGAGCGCCTCATCGATCATTATCCCAGCCAGCGCAGGGCGGCTTTGCGCGCCAAGACGAGATTAATCGCTCGCGCTTCCGCCCAGGAGGTCAACTTGTCCCGGCTGGACACTCACCTTGCTCCACTTCCCGAAGGCGACAAAGGCTTTCTTGCGCAGACGCCCAAAGTGCGGGCGATGGTCGGCGACATTGGTCAGTTGCAAATGCGCCTGGACACCTTGGATCGTCCGTTTCTGCGTGAGCCAACCGCCGCGTTATTAGTCGAGAAGATCAAGAATTTTCAAAGCCAAGTCGCCGGTTTTCCCGAACCCCTGGCAAGCGAATTCCGTCAAGCGGCCAGTCAATGGCTGACCATCGCCGAACGTCAACATCAGCAAGTTCGCAGCGTACTTAATAAAGAACCGACGCCGCAGGTATTCCGAGCGGGCGATCCGGTGAACCGAAACCAGGAGGCGTTTATTCCACGAGAAAGCGTGCTCGGCGATCTGGATCGGCAACTGACCCTGAGCACTGGCTGTCCTGGATTGATTCTGTACGGTCGTCGCCGCATGGGTAAATCGACCCTGCTGCGCAACCTGGAAGGCTTTTTGCCGACCTCGGTGCGAACCGCCGTTGTTTCCACGCAGAACCCCGATGTTTTCAGCTCACAAGCCGATCTTCTGAACGCGATAGCGCGGCAGACAGCGGCGGCGATCCAATCCGAGCAACAACCAACCGCGCCGGTGCTTGCGACCCTGAAGGACTTCTTTCAATGGCTCGGTGACTACAACGCGCGCTTGGCGGAAATGGATCACCGCCTGCTGTTGGCCATCGACGAATACGAAAATCTGGATCGCAAATTGGGCGAAGGAGTATTTGGCGAGGATCTGCTGGCCACGATGCGCGAATCCATCCAAACGCACCGACAGGTGACCTGGGTTTTCGCCGGCAGCCACGCCATCGCCGAATTGACGCACGCGCCCTGGTCATCCTATCTGGTGAGTGCCCGGACTTTGGAAGTGCCGCCCTTTACCGAAGCCGAGACCCGTCGTCTGTTGACCGAACCGCTGCGTTATTCATCCTTGTGGCGGGACAATGACTCGAAACGTCCTCGGTTTAGTCCCGATTTCTGGGGCGACCACGGGATCGAACGCATCCATGCCGAAGCCGGCAGCTGGCCGCATCTGGTGCAACTGCTGGCCGAAACGGTCGTGGATCTCTGCAACAACCGCGAACAGGCCCAAGCGGATCGGGCGTTGCTGGACGAGGCCATCGCCAAGGCCATCGTGGTGGGGGACGCGGTATTGCGGCAACTGATGCAGCCCGAAGACGCCGCGCCGGGCGAATGGGAATATCTGCGCGGTTTCCGTACCCGCGACACGCACCCGCCGCCGGACGACGAGGCGGTTTATCAAGCTCTACGTCGGCGCTTGCTGGTCGCGGAAGAGGATGATCAGTGGCGCTTGCGAGTACCGCTGATGCAACGCTGGTTACGGGAACGGGGATGATCTCAGCGCACTGTTGCAATTTTTCCCGCAGAAGCCATTGACCCCTTTGTCTTAGCGGTGGCCGTTATTCTTCGATCCACACCGACACCGAACCGCCTTGGCATTTGAATTCGCCCCAGCCGGCATCGTTGGTGTAAACCGGCTTCCTGATCTGCTCGGTCAGGTCCACGAACCTGGCGCTGGGTTTGCGAACTTCCATCCATGCAGACTGACCTCGCCGCCAGGAGAGTTCTTTTAGCAGGCTTGGTTTTCTCATCAGACCCATCAGAGGGAATGACCATGCCCGTGATTAAGCTCAACGAAGCCAAAGCCAATCTATCCAGGCTGGTGGATGCCGCCGCCGGTGAAGAAATCATCATCGCCAAAGCCGGCAAGCCCGTGGCGCGGCTGGCGCCCGTCGAAAATCTCGCGCCTTGCCAGCCCGGCATTGCCAAGGGCCGGGTAAATGCCGCTTTCTTTGAACCTTTGCCGGAGCGGGAGCGATCAGCGTAGACCTGAAGACCGGCGGCGCGCAGCGCGGCGATGGCCTGGAGGTATTACGGGCGGGCGCCGTACTTGGTGCGAATGGAGCCTGTTTGAAGGCAGCGGCTTCAAAGACTTACCCCCTCACCCTAGCCCTCTCCCCCTTGCGGGGGGAGAGGGGACTGAATGATTACACGTCGCGATGAAGGCCAGTGCCGAAGCCGTGGCGTCGCGATAATCCCGCCCAGCAACAGGGTCAGTAGTAACAGCGCCCATTCGGAGAGGGTGGGAATGCCAACCCCGTCCGCGCCAAAACCGGGACCTCCTGGATCGGTGATCGAGCCATCGAAAGCAAGGTCGCTGTCGCCTTGACCGCCGTCGGTCACTGAGAAGGTGACCTGATTGTTGTTAATGGCGGTCGGCAGGGTGTACCAGTGAAACGCGGGCTGCGCCGTGGTTGGACCGTATTTCCAGTATTGCGCGCCGACCGGCAAAGGGTCTGGATAGGTCAGGGTGAAGGTAACGCTGGCTGGGGCGCCAGTAGTGGGCAGACCCGTGACGGTGAAAGCGAACAAGCCGTAGGGGAAGACGACGCCGGCGGGCAGGTTGGGCGGACTGGCTGGAGCGCCCTGGGCCGCCAGGAAAACAGCGCTGGTCAAGGAAACGTCCGCGCCGACGCTGACCACCCCCCGGACGGTGATCGTTCCACTGCCACCGGGCACGGTCCCTTGGGCGAATAAGTCAACCTGCTGGGTTTGGGGCGCGGAGGTGCTGTTGGCGAAATTCGTGTCACCCGCGTAGGTGGCGGTGAGGGTCTTACGTCCGCCGGTGGTGAAAGTCAGGCCACATGCGCCGGTCGCGATCAAGGCCGTGCAGGTGGGGTTGCCGCCGTTGGCGTTGACGGTAACGTTACCCGACGGGACGCCGGCAGTTGAGGTCACGGTGTAGGCGACCGTGACCGTGTTACCGGTGAGGGACGGATCGGGGCTGTGGCCAGTGATCGTGGTGGTCGTGGCGGCTTTGTCGATGTGCAGCGTTCCGTTGGCCGAGCCGGTGTAGTTGGGTTCGGTGACGGTGCAGACCACGGTGTAATCGCCGGCGTCGGTCGGCGGGGTCGCCGAGCCATTGTAGGTAAGCGTCTTGCTCAAACCGGCGGGTGTGGTGGCGCAGGTCGCGCTCTTGGGCGTGCCATCGTAGGGGTACGGGCCAAGGTCACTCAACGTCACGGTGGCGACAATGGGGGTGTTGGTCAGACTGAAGTTGACGCCGCTAGCCCCGGTGGTGTTGGCGGTGACCGGATAAGGGCCGCCCACCGTGGTATTAGCCGTGGCCGATACCGAGGCGCTGCCCGAGGCAATGGTCGCTGGGCTGGTGGCGAGAGTGGCGCTGGCTCCGCTGGTGGGCGCGGTGAAGGTGACCTGGCCGCCGTTGATTGGTTCGCCGTTGCCACTGGTGATGCTGACCGCCAGGGGGTTGGCAAAGGCGGTGCCGATGACGGTATTTTGGTTATCGCCACCGGTTTGGGTCAGGGTGAAACCGCGCGATTCGACGGCGCCGATGTCGCAGGCGCCACCCTGGGGCCGCGTGATGCCGCGCGGATCGGTCGCAACGGTGGTTCCGCAGCCGTTGGTACCACTCGGGATAGCGTTGATGGCGGGGCTGCCGGGCAAGGGGAGGCGGGTTTGAATGGAACCGCCGTAGTTGCCGAGGGCCGCCAACAGGGGAGTGACGCCGTTCTGATCGCCGACGCCACCTAGGGCACAGGTGGCGTCGCTGACGAGGTTGTAGCCACCGGAAGTAAAACTGCCGCCGGATGCGGTTTCGCAGGCGCTGCCACCGCTGGCGCTGGCGATGATGCTGCTTTCCAGGCGAATAGCCTGGCCGACGGCGAATACCGCCGTGGCGTTGTTCGACTGCGCGAGGGTGACGTAGCGTAGAGTCGCCGCACCGGAACTTTGGCTGACTACCCCACGGCCCGTGTTGCCGCTCAGCGTGACTTGCTCCAGGGTCAGCGGACCCGAGGCGCCGAATGCCCCGATAATTCCATAAGTGCCCCCACTGTTGCCGGTGAAGGTGCTGTTGGCTACCGTCAGCGTGCCGGTATTGAAGATGGCGGCGCTGCGGTTATTGGTTGGTGAGTTGCCCGTGAACGCGCTGTCGCGGACGGTGAGGATGCCGGCGTTGCGAATGCCGCCGGCGTCCGCGTCTCGGCCATTGCTCACTGTGAATCGTTGGAGGGTGACCGTAACTCCCGCGCCGATATTGAACACCCGCGAGGTGTTGTTGCCGCTCACCGCCAGTAAATCGGCGCCCGGCCCGGTAATCGTCAGGTTTCTGTCGATCACCAGTTCGCCGCTGGTCAGGGTAATGGTCTGCCCATTCAAACTGGGATCAAAGGTGATTGCGCCAGCCGGGCACGTGTCGGCGATGGCCTGCCGCAGCGAGCCGGCGCCGCTATCCGCCGTCGTGGTGGCCACGGTGGCGGCGGAACAGTCCAGCATGAAATTTGGCCCGAATATTCCTTGTGCAAGCCCAGCGTCGAGGTTGGGAAATCCAAACGTCTGGCCGGAGCTAAGCACGCTCTGTCGCGACTGGGTAAAGCTGAGTTGCGGGGCATAGCTTTGGGAGCTGGCAATGATGATGTTGTCGCCACTTTGAACCGAGTAGAAGGCGCCGATGACGTAGGTCTGTCCCGCATTCAAGGTGATCGGCGTGATCGGGACATACCGATAAACGCCCGACAGCGTGGCGGATGTGCCGGCGGGAACTGTCGCCGAAGTCAGCAACGAACTGCCGTTACCTGTCCAGATTCCGATTTGGTGGGACTCGGCCAGGCCATTGCCGCCACTGTCGTAGATGCCCAGTTGCGATACCGTGATCGGGCTCGCGCCAACCGTGAAACTCCAACCGATGGTTCCCCTCCAGGCAGCGCCCGCGAACCCGGTGAAAGATGCCTCGTTTGGCAGATTCGCTGTCTGGACGGCGGGCGTCGTGGCTGCCCATGCTCCCAGCGAAAAGAGACCGGCCAAGGCGGATAGAACCGCAAACCACACCAACACCCTGATGCGCATCGAAAGCTTCTCCCAAAAGACAGTTGATTCCAAGGGTGCTGTGTTGTCCGACTAGCAGTCTAGGGTATTTTAGGGGTGGTACAAAACGGCTTTGAATCAACGACCTTTATTCCTCGATCCACACCGATACCGAACCGCCCGGACATTTGAATTCGCCCCAGCCGGCGTCGTTGGTGTAAACCGGCTCCCTGATTTGTTCGGTCAGGTCCACGAACTTGGCGTTGGGTTTGCGAACCTCCATCCATTTCCCGCCGCCGGGTCCGTCGCTGAGCAGTACCGCCATGGCCTTGGGGAATTCGTCGTTGCCCAGGCGGGTCCAGCCGACCCGGTTCCAGTGGTCGAAATAATCGTATTGGGAACCGTGGGCATAGTGACGGCGAGCGTGAAGCAACTTGTCGATCAACGCGCGGTGGGAGGGCATCACGATCCGGTAGGAGTTGCCGTCCCGACTCTTGTCCTCGTACTCCGCCCCGTAATAGTCGGCGTGAAACACACAGGGATAGCCTTCCCGCCGCAACAGAATCATGGCGTAGGCCAAGGGCTTGAACCAGGGCTCGACCACCGACTCCAGGGCTTGCAGCGGTTGCGAGTCGTGGTTCTCCACGAAGGTCACGGCCTGGTACGGCCGCTGCTGCATGAGCGTGTTGTCCAGGATGCGCCGCATGTCGTAATTGCCACCCATGCGGCTGGCCACGTGGAAGTTGTAATGCAACGCCACGTCGAACAGGGACATTCGCGGTCCCAGCCGATTCAAGTACAGATGCAAGCTGTTGACGTCGGGGGACCAATACTCGCCGACGGCGAATACCTCCCTGCCGACATGTTCCGCCATCTCGTCCAGCCAGGTCGGAAAAAACCAGGCCGCGATGTGCTTGATCGCGTCGAGCCGGAAACCATCCACGTCGGTGGTGTCGAGATACCACCGTCCCCACCGGATCAGCTCAGCGCGCACCTCATCGTGCTGGAAATCGAGGTCGCAGCCCATCAGGTAGGCAAAATTACCTCTCTCCAAGGAAACCTGGTCGTCGAACTGCTTGCCCGCAAACAGATAGATCATGTCCCGTTCCTGGGTCCTGGCATCGTAATCGACGGCGTCAAAATGCCACCAGTGCCACTCGAACGGTGAGTATTGACGCCGTCGACCCGGAAAGTGGAAATGGGTGTACGCCTCAACTTCCCGCGATGCCCCTCGGGGATGGACGCGGTCGTCTTGAAGGAACGGCGTGGCCTGGGCGACTTCCGTGGCGTCGCCGCCGATGCGGTGGTTAAGCACGGCGTCGGCGTAGACCTGAAGACCGGCGGCGCGCAGCGTGGCGATGGCCTGGAGGTATTGTTGGCGGGTGCCATACTTGGTGCGAATGGAGCCTTTTTGCTCGAATTCGCCCAGATCGTACAGATCGTAGACCCCGTAGCCGACATCGCGGCTACCTCCGATGCCCTTGTAGGCGGGCGGCAGCCACAGGGCGGTGAATCCGGCCTGGGCCAGCGCCGAGGCCCGTTCGGTGACTTCGTTCCAAAGGCTGCCATCGTCCGGGGAATACCAGTGGAAGTACTGCATCATTACGCCGTTCAGCTCGGTCATGGTCTCTCCCGAAAAAATCAGCCCACCGGATAGGATTTAGCGTAGAAAAATTCCATGGCTGTGCAAGTTGTCCGGGTCGAAATCGATCCGGACAACTGCCGAAACACGGATGTTTTAACTTGAACGAAACGGTCGCCCGCTCCCGAGAATTCCATCGATTGCGTGGGCGGGGTCTTCGCAACGGCGCGCTTTCAGCAGGCGGCGCGCTAAGCCGAACCGGCGCCCGATGGATCGAGGGGTTTTGGAAAGATCGGCTGGAAAGCGAAGCGCCGCTGACGACTGGGGACGGGCAACGCCAAGTCACCATGGACCGCGCCGGCCGCTCGCGCATTCCAGCCCCGACCGATCCAAACTCATCAGGATTCCGGATCGAAGAAGTAGTGCCAGGGCTCGTCCGGCGAGGTCAGCGGCCCGTGGAAATGCAGCGCCACCGACATCGCCGATTTGAGCTTGGCCGCGAAACCCGAAGAGCGCCAGTTGGCCGCTCCGCCCGCGCCGTGCAGTATCTTGCCCGAGCTGTCGTGTACCCGGAAGTCGATCGCCCGCCCGGTACCGTGGGCCGAGAGCCCCGGCGCTGCCACCAAGAGCTTTTCAACGGGGCCACTAAAGGGTTTCTTTAGAAATTCGACGAAGCGTGCCACCGCTTGGAAACGCTCCGCCTCGATCAGTCCGATGGTCGTCGGCAGCAGCGCCGCTGGCCAGAAGAGCAGCGCCGCCGCCGAGAGAGCCACCAGATCCAGCCCGCCGTGCCCGATCTGAAAAACGTGCTGCCCCGTCGCCGGGTCGAGCAGGTCGCCAAGATCGGGATAGCGAGGCGTGCCGTCCTTAACCTTGCGCCTGATCTCCACGCGGACCTTGGTCAGGTATTCCGGCGCATTGGTCCGGACGCCTGGATTATTCGTCCAGCCCCAGATCTGGTCGCCGAGATCGCGGTGGTCGGAACCGGCTTTTAGCCGATAACCCGGATTGTCGTCGTTGAATTTTTTGATCACCTGCGCAATTTCGCTCGCCTGGGTTTCATGGGCGGGCGTGGTTTCCCAGTCGCTGACTTCATCCTTCGACCAGACCCAGCGGTCGGCGATGAACGCCGCGCCCCGGTCTGGGTCGCTCAGCACGCGCACGAAGCGGTGCAGCGCGTAAAGTCTTTGGTCGAGCGACTTGATCCGCGGGAACATCTCTCGCACCTCGCCGGCAAACAGCATGAATCGCGCCGCGTCGAGATAGTGTTTGATCAGTTGGTCGCTAGCTTTCATGCCCATGGCGATTTCCTCAAATCGACTTTCCCCAAACGATCATGAAGGCATGATCCGCTAAAGTGTCGCAATCTACCCCGCCTTCACTTCCAGCAACCCTAACCCGAACCGCCTAATCCGTTGGATTTCATCGCGCAGTTTCGCCGCTTCCTCGAATTCCAGATCGCGGGCGTGGCGGTACATCGCCTGTTCCAGTTGCTTGATTTTTTTCATCAACAGGGCCGGCGTTTCGTGGGCGTAGGCCACCGTTTCCTCCGCGACCTTGGCGTATTCCTTCGCCGGCAGCAGTGCGCCAGGATGCGCATAAGCGCCTTCCAGGATGTCGGCCACCGCCTTCCGAATGCCGCGCGGCGTGATGCCATGCGCTTCGTTGTAATTCCGCTGCTTGGCGCGGCGGCGTTCGGTCTCGTCCAGCGCCCGCCGCATCGAACCGGTGATCTGGTCGGCGTACAGAATCGCCTTGCCGCGCAGATGGCGGGCGGCCCGCCCGATGGTTTGAATCAGGGAGCGTTCCGACCGCAGGAAGCCCTCCTTGTCGGCGTCGAGAATCGCCACCAGCGACACCTCCGGCAAATCCAGCCCCTCCCGCAGCAGGTTGATGCCGACCAGCACGTCGAACTGGCCCAGCCGCAGATCGCGGATGATCTCGACCCGCTCCACCGTTTCGATGTCGGCGTGCAGATAGCGCACCTTCACCCCGTTCTCGGCCAGATACCCGGTTAAATCCTCGGCCATGCGCTTGGTCAGGGTAGTCACCAGGACCCGTTCCTTCAAATTCACCCGCTCGCGGACTTCACCCAGCAGGTCGTCCACCTGATGCAACGCGGGGCGTACTTCAACTTCAGGGTCCACCAGCCCGGTCGGGCGCACCACCTGCTCGGCCACCGCGGCGCCGGAATGCTCCAACTCGAACGGGCCGGGCGTGGCGGAAATGAAGATCGTCTGACCGCTCAGCCGCTCGAATTCGTCGAACCGCAGCGGCCGGTTGTCCAGCGCCGACGGCAGGCGGAAACCATACTCGACCAGGGTTTCCTTGCGCGAATGGTCGCCCTTGTACATCGCCCCCAGTTGCGGCACGGTCACATGACTTTCGTCGATGAAAATCAGCGCGTTCGGCGGCAGATAGTCGAACAGGGTCGGCGGCGCCTCGCCCGCCTCGCGGCCGGACAAATGGCGGGAGTAGTTCTCGATGCCGCTGCAATAGCCCAGTTCCAGCATCATCTCGATGTCGAAGCGGGTGCGCTGTTCCAGCCGTTGCGCCTCCAGCAGCTTGCCGACGGCGCGCAACTCGGCCAGCCGCTCGCGCAACTCGTCCTTGGTCCGGTCCACCGCCTGTAAAAGTTGTTCGCGCGGGGTGACGTAGTGGGTCTTGGGATAAACCGTGTAGCGCGGCAGCTTGCGCGCGACCTTGCCGGTCAGCGGATCGAACAGGCTGAGCGACTCGATGGCGTCATCGAACAACTCCACCCGCAGCGCCTCCTGATCGGATTCGGCGGGATGGATGTCGATGATCTCGCCGCGCACCCGGAACGTGCCGCGCGCCAGTTCCAGATCGTTGCGGGTGTACTGCAAATCCGCCAGCCGGCGCAGGATGGCCCGCTGGTCCACCCTCTCGCCGCGCACTAGATGCAGGATCATCTTCATGTACCACTCCGGATCGCCCAGGCCGTAAATCGCCGACACGGTGGCGACGATGATGGTGTCCGGGCGCTCCAGGATCGCCTTGGTGGCTGACAACCGCATCTGCTCGATGTGCTCGTTGATCGAAGCGTCCTTTTCGATGTAGGTGTCCGACGACGGTACGTAGGCTTCCGGCTGGTAATAGTCGTAATAGGAGACGAAATACTCCACCGCGTTGCCGGGAAAAAACTCGCGCATCTCGCCGTACAGTTGTGCCGCCAGGGTCTTGTTGGGCGCCAGCAGCAGCGCCGGTCGCTGCGCGGCGGCGATGACGTGGGCGACGGCGAAGGTTTTGCCGCTGCCGGTGACGCCCAGCAGGGTTTGATGCGCCAAGCCGCTGTCCAAACCGGCGACCAGGGCGCGGATGGCTTCGGGTTGATCACCGGCGGGCTGGAAGGGAGCATGGAGCGTGAAGGGATTGTGAGTCTGCATGGGAGTTTGGCCAGGGGAAAATTTCCAGTATTATCCGACACCGTGCTTAACCTTTGTGTTCAAACCCCTCAGCATCCAGGAGCCCCCGTGAGCACCCCTCTTTCCGAACGTGTCCAGCGCATCAAGCCTTCTCCCACCCTGGCGGTGACCGCCAAGGCCAATGCATTGAAGGCCGCCGGCCAGGATGTGGTCGGGCTGGGCGCGGGCGAACCGGATTTCGATACGCCTGATTTCATCAAGGAAGCGGCGATCAAGGCGATTCAAGCCGGCTTCACCAAGTACACCCCAGTGGATGGCACGGCCAGCCTGAAGAAGGCGATCATCGCCAAGTTTCAGCGCGACAACGGCCTGAGCTACGAACCGAAGCAGATTCTCGTCTCTTGCGGCGGCAAGCAGAGCTTCTACAACCTGGCCCAGGCGTTGTTGAACAGTGGCGACGAGGTGATCATCCCGGCGCCGTACTGGGTCTCCTATCCCGACATGGTGTTGCTGGCCGACGGCGTGCCGGTGATCGTCGAGGCGGGCATCGACCAGCGCTTCAAGATCACGCCAGCGCAATTGGAAGCGGCCATTACCCCCCGCACCAAGCTGGTGGTGATCAATAGTCCCTCCAACCCGACCGGCGTCGCCTACAGCGCGGCCGAACTAGCCACTCTGGGCGAGGTGTTGCGGCGGCATCCCCAGGTCTACATCGCCACCGACGACATCTACGAACACATTCTGTGGACCGAGGAGAAATTCCATAACATCCTCAACGTCTGCCCCGACCTGTACGACCGGACCATTGTCCTCAACGGCGTGTCGAAGGTGTATTCGATGACCGGTTGGCGCATTGGTTATTGCGGCGGCCCGAAGGATTTGATCGAGGCGATGACCAACATTCAGTCGCAAAGCACGTCCAACCCCACCTCAATTTCCCAGGTGGCGGCCGAAGCGGGCCTGAACGGCGATCAGTCCTGCATCGCGGTGATGAACGAGGCGTTCAGGGAACGGCACGCTTATGTCCATGCCACGCTGAAAGCCATGGACGGCGTCGAGGTGGCGCCGGCGGACGGGACGTTCTACATTTTCCCCAGCTTTCGGAAGGTAATCGAACGGCTGGGCTTGGCCAATGACCTCGCCTTCGCGGAACTGTTGCTGACCGAGGTCGGCGTGGCCCTGGTGCCGGGTTCGGCCTTTGGCGCGGAAGGCTGCGTCCGCATCTCATTCGCCACCAGCATGGCGAATCTCATCAAGGCGCTGGAACGGATTCAACGGGTGGTCGCGCGCTGAACCAGGATTGACAGGGCAAGCGGGGGTCAATAGAATCCCACCTCCTTTTCCCCAGTAGCTCAGTCGGTAGAGCAGGTGACTGTTAATCACCGGGTCCGTGGTTCGAGTCCGCGCTGGGGAGCCATATAGAACAGGGGATGCGTCATGGCATCCCCTTTCGATTTTCAGACCAGGCTCGCTTCCGGGCGCCAAAAAATCTGTGCTGAGCCGGCGGTCGCCATCATTGTGCGCCTTGACCCAGAAATACGGGAGCGGCTGGAACGGCTGGCCGAAAAGTTCGGCGGGAGCGATCACACCCGTTCGAACGGGAACGCCAAAACTTCCGCCAGTGTCGTCTTTCCCGCCGCCAGCATGACCAGCCGGTCAAAACCCAGCGCCACGCCAGCGCAGTCGGGCAAGCCAACGGCCAGCGCCGCCAGTAAATTCTCGTCCATCGGCATGAGCGGCAAACCCAGCCCGCGTCGCGCCGCGTTTTCCGCCTCGAAACGGCGGCGCTGTTCGTCGGCGTCGCCTAGTTCGTGAAAGCCATTGGCCAACTCGATCCCGTTCAGGTACAACTCGAAGCGTTCCCCCACCGGCGGATCGTTGAGCCGCAGTCGCGCCAGCGCTGCTTGCGAAGCGGGATAATCGTACACAAAGGTCAGCCGCCCCATGCCCAGGCGCGGCTCAATGCAATGAGTCAGCAATAAATCCAGCCAGGGGTCGGCATCATCCAACGGCATTCCCAGCGGAATCGATACGCCCTGCTCTTCGGCGCGCGCCGCCAGATCCGCCACGCTGGCTCGATGCGGGTTCAGATCAAGATGGCGCTGGAACAATTCGTGGTAGCTCAGCCGTTCCGGTTGCGCCAGCGCCAGCCGCCCGGCCAGCAACACCGTCACCAATTCCGCGACTTCATCCATCAGCCGGTGATGATCGAAGCCAACCCGATACCATTCCAGCAGGGTGAATTCGGGATTGTGGCGGCGACCCGCCTCGCCGTCGCGGAACACCCGCGCGATTTGGTAAATGCAGCCGCTGTCCGCCGCCAGCAGCCGTTTCATCGGAAATTCCGGCGAGGTGTGCAGATACAGTGTCCGACCGTAGCGGGGTCCGGGACCGGCGTAGACCGTGCTTAAACTGGCCAGATGGGGATCGGTAACCGCCGCCGCCGACAGCATCGGCGTTTCCACTTCCAGCACCTCACGCGCCGCGAAGAAAGCTCGAATGCGCGCCAGTAACTCGGCTCGTAGCCGCAGGGTGGCGAGATTGGCGCCGGGTCGCCAAGCGGAATCGGTCACGACGCGGCCCACTCCCGGCTATTCCGGCTATTCCTTGACCCGAGACACGTATTCGCCGGTGCGGGTGTCCACCTTGATGACCTCGCCGCTCTGCACGAATAGCGGCACCCGCACCACCGCGCCGGTTTCCAGCGTCGCCGGCTTGCCGCCGCCGCCCGAGGTGTCGCCGCGCAGACCGGGATCGGTCTCCACGATGGTCATGATCACAAAGTTGGGTGGGGCCACGCTCAGCGGTACGCCGTTCCACAGCGTCACCTGGCAGATGGCTTCTTCCTTCAGCCACTTGGCGGCGTCGCCCACGGCCGCGGCGTCGGCGGTCAACTGCTCGTAGCTTTGCGGGTCCATGAAATGCCAGTATTCGCCGTCGTTGTAGAGATATTGCAGCTCCACATCGACCACGTCGGCGCCTTCGGCGGTGTCGCCCGACTTGAAGGTGCGCTCGATCACCCGGCCGGTCTTCAGGTTACGCACCTTGACCCGGTTGAACGCCTGGCCCTTGCCGGGCTTGACGAATTCATTCTCCACGATGGCGTAGGGATCGCCATCCAGCATGATCTTCAGTCCGCTCTTGAATTCATTGGTACTATACGTCGCCATGCCAAACCTGCCTTCCGCTAGAGTAATGGAGCCACAAAGCTGACTATGATACCGGTAAAGGCAATATCGCGTCAGATTCCGCGCTGGCAGCGAGAACTGGCCCAAGCAATCACCGATCCAGCCGAATTGCTGGGAGAATTGGAACTCGAACCCGCTCTGTTGCCGGCCGCGCGAGCGGCGGCGGCGCGTTTCCCATTACGGGTTCCGCGCGGGTTCGTGCGACGAATGGTCAGGGGCGATCCCAACGATCCATTGTTGCGGCAAATCCTGCCGTTGGGTATGGAACTGGAAACGGCCCCGGGCTTCGTGGCCGATCCGGTCGGCGACCGGGCTGCCCAGGCGGCGTCGGGAGTACTGCACAAATACCACGGTCGCGTCCTGCTGATTGTCACCGGTGCCTGCGCGGTGCATTGCCGGTACTGTTTTCGTCGGGAGTATCCCTACACCGAATTCCAGGCCGGCGCGGACGATTGGCGGCCAGCACTGGCTTATCTGGCTGGCGATTCCAACCTGCGCGAAGTGATTCTCAGCGGCGGCGATCCATTGTCCCTGTCCGACCGGCGACTGAGCGCGTTGCTGGCGGCACTGGATCGAATTCCCCACCTGGAACGGCTGCGCATTCACAGTCGGCAGCCCATCGTATTGCCCGAACGGGTCGACGAGGGGTTGCTGAACGCCCTGGCTGGAACCCGGTTGCGGCTGGTGCTGGTGGTTCACGCCAACCATCCGCGGGAAATCGACGCCGACGTGCGCGCGGCGCTGGCGCGACTGGCGGCGGCCGGCGTGACCCTGCTAAATCAGTCGGTGCTGTTGCGCGGCGTCAACGACTCGGTGGCGGTTTTGGCCGAACTGAGCGAGGCACTGTTTGCCGCGCGGGTGTTGCCCTACTACCTGCATCTTCTCGACCCGGTGCGCGGCGCGGCGCATTTCGACGTGAACGAAATCGAGGCATCGGCTATCATAAAAACATTACGTCGGCGCTTGCCGGGTTATCTAGCGCCCCGCTTGGTGCGCGAGCAGCCTGGACAACTGGCCAAAACTCCGGTTGAGTAGCCACGCCGACCCGGTCTCCGCATTCCTTGCTCAGGCTACGCCATTGGTAGAGGTTGGTACGCGTGTCTAGTTCTTCCGTCATCAATCTGCTCCTCGTCGATCGTTCCCGATCCGACATCGACCATATTGTCCAGACTCTGCGCGGCGATGGTTATCAAATTGAATTGCTGGATACTGATCAGGCGGAAACCGCCCACAACGCCATCAATTACCAGCCTCTAAACTTGATCTTGCTACGGGTGGCCGAGGAATTGCCCACCCTGGCTGAAGTGCGACGGATGGTGACCGAAGCCGAGCAGGATATTCCCATCATCGCCGTGATGGACGACGCGAGCCGCGCCCAGTATCGGCCCGCCCGGTTGTTGAACGAGGGCGCCGATAATTTTTTCTATCTGGATGACGCCGATCATCTGGTGGCCGCGGTGCGCGCCGAACTGCGCCACTTGCAGACGCGCGAGCGCGAGCGCTCCTTCGATGTCCGGTTCAAGGAAAGCGAGACCCGCACGCAGGCCCTGTTGGAAAACATCCAGGAGGCTATCGCCTATATTCACGAGGGTGTCCATGCCTACGCCAATCCCGCCTATCTTCGGCTGTTTGGTTACGAAACCCCGGATGAGTTGACCACGATCCAACTGGTCCACATGGTGCCGCCGGGTTATCGGGATGCGCTGAAAAGCGTCCTGCGCCGCAGCATCCGCTCCGGCAAGGCGATCGAGCCGGTGGAGTTGGTCGGGGTACGCCGCAATGGCCAGACTTTCCCGATCCTGCTGGAATGCGCGCCGACCCGGATGAACGACGAACCTTGTACCCAGATCATCGTGCGCGACGTCACGCCGAAACGGAGCGCCTACGACCAGCAGCTCGAAAATTTGCTCAAGTATGACGACACCACCGGGTTGTACAGCCGGCGCTATTTCATGGAGACCCTGGAGATCAACCACAATGGCGCGGTGCTGTACATTCTGCTGACGGATTACGCCGCCATTCGCTACGCCATGGGGTTCGAGGCCATCGAACAATTTGTCGTCGAAGCCGTCGGATTGTTCAAGGAGATGCTGGCGCTTGATGACATGGCCGCTCATTTTGCCAGTGGCGTGTTCACGATCTTCGTCCCCATGAATTCGCCGACCAATCCCCAGGACTTGGCCGAGCGCATCCGCGCGGTAATCGCCGAACATAGTTTTCAGGTGGGCGGCAGGTTGTTCACAACGACCTGCTGCGTTGGCGTTTGTCTGGCGCATGATGCGCACGAGAGTGCGATTCATATCCTGTCGCACGCTGATCGCGCCTGCGAGGCGGCCCGGCAAAAGGGAGGCAATCAAATCGAGATTTATACGCCGCCCACGGAAGATCAAAGATCCGGTCGGGCTACCATCAATCCCCAGGACGAGGCCATCCTTCGCCTGATCCGAACCGCCCTGACCAAGGGCCGGCTCAGCTTGATGTATCAGCCGATCGTCAGCTTTGAGAATGCCGAGGAGGCGCGTTACAAGGTTTACCTGCGGATCATGGACGAAGAGGATAAGCCGCAAACCATGGACAAGCTGGGCGCCGTGGCGGTGCGTTACAACGTGATGGGCGCCTTGGACAAATGGACGATCATCCGGGGGCTGGGGATGCTCCTGGACATCCAGCGCGCCGCCGCCAAGCCACCGATCCTGTTTGTTCGCATTTCCCGCAATTCACTGACTGACAAGGATTTTTTTGATTGGCTGGCCAAGCGCTTCCAGGACAGCCGGCTGGGCGGTCATTATCTGGTGCTGGAAGTCAAGGAAGACAACGCCGACGATTGCTTTGAGGAAACCAAGCAATTGCGCGCCCGCCTGCGGGAACTGGGCTGCGGTCTGGCCCTGTCTCACTTCGGCGGCAAGACGCACTCCGAGCGGTTACTCAAGGAACTGGTTCCCGATTACATCAAGCTTGATGGCAGCCTGATCGAGCGACTGGCCAAGGCCAAGGACGAGAACAGCCGCAAGGCGATGGCGGATCTGGCGCGGCAGGCGCAGGGATTGAAGACCCGGGTCGTGGCGGCCGGGGTTTCCACCGCGCCCCAGATGGCCAGTATCTGGCAGTTTGGCGTGACTTTGGCTCAGGGCAACATGGTTGCCGAGGCTGGGCCAAGATTGGACTTCGATTTCAAGCAGTTCGCTGGCTGAAAGCAAGCGGGGCTTTCAGCCCCGCCGTCGGTTAGGCAACCCCATTCCTCGTCATCAAGCCTGTTGGCGCAACGCCGCGATTCGTTCCTCTAGCGGCGGATGGGTCATGAACAGCTTGCGCAACCCATCGCCCAGGCCACCATTGATGCCGAACGCCGCCATCTGCGACGGCAGTTGCGAGGGTTCGTGCAACCGTTGCAGCCGCTCCAACGCCGCAATCATCTTGTCGCGGCCGGCCAGGCGGGCGCCGCCGGCGTCGGCGTGAAATTCACGGTAGCGGCTGAACCACATCACGATCAGCGAAGCCAGCAGACCGAATACCAGTTCCATGACAAAGCTGGTGAGCATGTAGCCGATGCCGGGGCCGCGATTTTCCTCGCCCCTGGACAGGAATTGGTCCACCAGATAGCCGACCACCCGCGACAACACGATGACGAAGGTGTTGAGCACGCCCTGGAGCAAGCTCAGCGTCACCATGTCGCCGTTGGCAACGTGGCTGACCTCGTGACCCAGCACCGCTTCTACTTCATCGGCCGACATTTGCTCCAGCAGGCCGGTGCTGACCGCGACCAGCGCCGCGTTGCGATTGGCGCCGGTGGCGAAGGCGTTCGGCTCCGGCGAGTCGTACAGGGCGACTTCCGGCATGCCGATTCCAGCGGCTTGCGCCTGCCGCCGGACGGTTTCGACCAGCCAGTGCTCGGCCTGGGTGCGCGGTTGCTCGATGACCTGGGCGCCGACCGACATCTTGGCGACCCACTTCGACATCAGCAGCGAGATCAGCGAGCCGCCCATGCCGAAGATGGCGGCGAAAATCAGCAGGCTGGGTAGATTCAGACCCGATTGGTGCAGAAAGCGATCCACGCCCAGCAGGCGGGTCACCATGCCGAGCAGCAGCATGACCGCCAGGTTGGTGGTGACAAACAGCAGAATGCGTTTCATGGTGAAACTCCGTAAAGTGGATTGCTGGCGACTCTATAGGTACGGCACTGGGAATTTCAAGCTGGCCGGCGGGTAACGAACATGGCGTCGCCGTAGCTGAAAAAGCGATAGCGTCGTTCGATGGCGTGGCGGTAGGCGTTCAGCGTCTCGGCGCGGCCGGCGAAGGCCGCCACCAGCATCAGCAGCGTGGATTCGGGCAAGTGAAAGTTGGTGATGAGCGCATCGACGCAGCGGAAGCGGTAGCCAGGGTAAATGAAAAGGCAGGTTTCGCCGCGCCACGGTTGGATTTCGCCGGTTTGCGCGGCGGTTTCCAGCGCCCGGGCGACGGTGGTGCCGACCGCGACCACTCGCCCGCCGCGCGTCTGGGTGGCGTGAATCCGGTCGCGGACTTCGGCGCCAACCTCGATCCACTCGCCGTGCATGAGGTGCTCCTCGATGCGCTCGACCCGCACCGGCTGGAAGGTGCCGGCGCCGACGTGCAGGGTGACGAACGCCTGTTCCACGCCCCGTTCCGCCAGTTGGTCAAGCAAGGCCTGGTCGAAGTGCAGGCCGGCGGTCGGCGCGGCCACCGCGCCGGGTCGACGAGCGTAGACGGTTTGATAGCATTCGCGGTCGTCCGGAGTCGGTTCGCGGCGGATGTAGGGCGGCAGTGGCGTTTGCCCGTGCCGCTCCAGCAACGCCAGCCACGGTTGGTCGCCGTCGAGGCCGATTTCGAACAACTCACCGTGGCGGTCGAGCACGGTGGCGGCAAAGCCGGCGTCGAACCGCAACGAACCGCCAGGTTTGGGCGACTTGCTGGCGTGGAGATGAACCAGCGCCCGCCGTTCGTCCAGCAGGCGTTCGACCAGAACCTCGATGCGTCCTCCACTGGCCTTGCGGCCAAACAGCCGCGCCGGGATTACCCGGGTATCGTTGAATACCAGTAGGTCGCCAGGCCGCAGCAATTCCGGCAATTCCCGAAACCACCGGTCGTGAAGTTCGCCGCTGGCACCATCCAAAGTCAGCAACCGGCTGTCGCCGCGCCGCGCCGGTGGTTGCTGAGCGATCAGTTCCGGCGGCAAGTTATAGGCGAAATCCCGCCGCCCCAACGCGCGGGCGGACTCCGACGATGCATCGGTTTTCTCTTGCATTTCAATTGTCGGCCGGTCATCGTTGAACCCTGGCCGGTCGAAATACTCTGAATCCATCATTCTTTCGCTCATACCCTGGATATCGAAATGCGTAATATTCTGTTCGTTGCCGCTGTATTACACGCCGCTGGCGCTCTGGCCGCTGATTCCGCTCCGCCACCCGTTACCGATCCCGCTGCTACTCTTGTCCCTGCTCCCGCCGCTGCCCCTGCCGCTGCTCCGTCGGGCAAGCAGCCGGATCTGACCCGACTGCAAGAGGCCCTGAATGGCGAAAAGCCCGACAGCGTTGTCACCACCGCCATTCCGGGATTGTACGAGGTCGTGTTGGGCGGCCAGGTGCTATACCTTAGCGAAGATGGCCGGTTCGCGGTGCAAGGCGACATGGTTGACCTGGGATCCCGCGCCAATTTGACCGAGAACCGGCGCGGCGAGTTGCGCGGCAAGGCCATCGCGGCGGTCGGCGAGAATAATATGGTGGTGTTCGCGCCCGAGGGACCGGTCAAGCACACGGTCACCATTTTTACCGATATCGACTGTGGTTACTGCCGCAAGATGCACAGCCAGATCGCCGACTATAACAAGGAGGGCATCAAGATACGCTACCTGATGTTCCCGCGCGAGGGTATCGGTTCCGAGTCGTACCACAAGGCGGTGTCGGTCTGGTGCGCCGATAATCGGCAGGAAGCGATGACCAAAGCCAAGCGCGGCGAGAGCATTGAACCCAAAACCTGCGACAATCCGGTACAGGCCCAATACGAACTGGGTGACAAGCTGGGGGTGCGCGGCACGCCTAGCATGATTCTGGAATCCGGCGAAATGTTGCCTGGCTATGTGCCGCCCGCCCAACTGGCCCGGTTGCTGGCGGAAACCAGGGACAAGACAATCCGGCCGACGATACGACCCTGAGCCAGGCTCGATGGCATGTTTTTCGGCCAGAAGATCCATCCACTCAATTTTGACCGCCCCGAACGGCTAACGGTCAACGCCGACGCGGTTGAATGGTCCGGTCCGGGAATCCGACTGCGGGTGCGTTGCGCCGACATCTTCGCGGGTTGTCTGCGGCTGCGGTTCGAAAACGCCGCCGTCACCGACCCGCGTCAACATTCGGATGCAGTGATGCCGGAATGGCGGGAAGGTCGACCGGTTGAGGTGCAACCGGAAAAGGATCGAGCGGTGTTCGCGGCGGAAGCGGGACGGGTTGAGCTGGGCGCGACGGGCTTGCGGCTGGAACTGGCTGGTTTTGCCTTGACGACGGTTGCCGCGGGTATCGGCGTTTGTGGCGAGGCGCTGCTGCTGAATTTCGATTTGACCGGCGTGGAAGGCTGCTACGGTTTCGGCGAACGCACCCGGCGCCTTAACAAGTTGGGCGACAGCGCCGATTGCCTGACCGTGGACGTGGTGGCGGTGTTTCGCCACACCTACGCCCGCGACGATTACGATCCCAACTATGTCGCCATTCCATTCGCGATTCTCAAAAAAGGCGAGCGGTTTCTAGGATTGTTTTTCGACAACCCCGGTCGGGCAGTCATGGACGCTGGCAAGATCCAGCCGGGGGAGTTCGACTATCAGTCCATCGGCGGCAATACCGACGTTTACATGCTTGCCGGACCCAGCCTGTCCGAGGTGACGCGGCGTTACGCGGCGCTGACCGGGCGGGCCCCGCTGCCGCCCTGGTGGGCGCTGGGTTATCACCAGTGCCGCTGGGGCTATCGGTCCGAGGCCGAGTTTTTGGATCTGGCCGCCCAGTTTGCCGCTGTCGACGTGCCGGTCAGTGCCCTGTGGTACGACATCGACTACATGGACGACTATCGCCTGTTCACCTGGGACCGGGTGGATTTTCCCGATCCCGCCGGTTTAAACCGCGAGCTCAAGACCGCCGGCATCCGCGCCGTAACCATCGTCGATCCCGGCGTGAAGCGCGAGCCGGGCTACGCGGTTTACGAGAGCGGGCGGGCGCGGAAAGCGTTCTGCCAGACCGCCAGCGGCCGCGAGTATGTGGGCAAGGTCTGGCCGGGCGACACGGTGTTTCCCGATTTTACCCTGGAGACCACCCGTGAGTGGTGGGCCGACTGGCTGGCCGAATTCCTGCGCGAGAGCGCGGTGGACGGCGTCTGGCTGGACATGAACGACCCCGCCACCGGCTACAGCCGAACGGAAGAGATGCGGTTCCAGCACGGTGCGATTCCGCACGACCGCTATCACAATCAGTACGCGCATTTCATGGCCATGGCCAGCCGCGCGGCCTGCGACCAACTCGACTCCGGTGGCCGACCGTTTCTATTGACGCGCAGCGCCTGCGCTGGAACCCAGCGGTACAGCGCGGTGTGGACCGGCGACAACGCCAGCAACTGGAAGCATCTGCGGATGGCGCTGCCGTGTTCGCTGAATCTGAGCCTGTCGGGCGTCGCGTTCAATGGTCCCGACGTGGGCGGCTTCATGGACGACACGACGGCCGAACTGCTGGCGCGCTGGCATCAGGCCTGCTGTCTGTTCCCGTTCTTCCGCAACCACTCGATCCGTCATTCCCGGCCGCAGGAGCCGTGGCAATTCGGGCCGGGGCCGCTGGCGGCGATGCGCGGCGCGATTCGTACTCGCTATCGGTTGTTGCCGTATCTGTACCAGTGCTTTTTCGCCCACTGGCTGGACGGCGATCCGATCATCCGCCCGCTGCTTTACCACCATGCCGGGCCGGAGTACGTTCATTTGGACGATCAATACCTGGTCGGTGACGCGCTGCTGGTCGCGCCAATTCTGCACGGCGAGGGGCAGGGACCGGAAAGCGTCCGCGGCGGAGTGAAATGTCAGGAACGGCCGGTAACGTTGCCGCCGGGTTGGTGGTTCGACTTGAACCAGGGTGAGTGGGTGTGGGGCGGTCGGATGATCCCTTACGCCGCCGCGCTGGACGAGTTGCCATTGTTCGCCCGCGATGGCGCGGTGTTGCCGTATTACGCCGGGCCACTGCAAAACGGCTTCATGGATTTGCGCCATGTCGAGTTGCACCTGTTCTGTCGCGAACGGGCGGCACGGTTTGACTATTACGTGGACGACCGGGAGACCCGGAGCTACCAGGACGGCGGTTACGGCGTTGCCCGGATAACGGCGGAATGGGATGGCGAGCGATTGCGGGTCGAAGTGGTCGAGACCGGCGAATATCTACCCGACACGGTGGTTTTCACGCCAGTCCTGTATGGCCACCCCGAAGCACGAGAACTGGAGTTAACGGTCAATGGCCGCGTCGTAACGCAGCCGCTGAAGACCGATCAACGGGAATGGCTTTGTCGCGTGTTGCCAGTGCGCGCCTGAACCGCTGTTGGATCGCTGTTGCTTTAACCCGCAGGGTCGTGGTTTCCGGTTTATCTTGACCCCCAAGGCCGAATTGACCGATCCAAAATGGACTATAATTTTTAGGAGATTGGAATAAATAGCTAATTATAACAATAGCTTATTTGTTTGGTATGATTTTGGTGTGGTTAAAAGTCATCATTAAATAGCAAACAAATCGAGGAAATTATCATGTTCGGAAAAAAGGTGGTTAATGTAGTCGATGATCGAGTGGATTGGTCTGCCGGGGCGCGAGGTGCTTTATGGGGACCGATCATTGCCATTTCGACCGTTGGCGAGGTCAACATGACCAGCGTCAACACCATGGTGGACAATGTCAAGGCGGAAATTGGCACCGGTAGAAAAATGGATATCTTGCGCGTTGCCGACCATGGTAACCGCGATGGCCTTGAACTGGGCGATGACTGGATCACCCCGGTGAATTTCGCTACTTACGCCCCCAAACTTGGAGAGCTGCGGAATTATTTCAACAACAACGGAGTTGCTCATTTTCTCAACTGCCTGGTGGGTAACAACACTGGTTTGTTGCACCAATTCGCTGTGACTTGGAATGTGACTGTCTACGGCGGAACGGGATTGACCAACGGTTTTCGAGTCAACGGTGGCGAATGGGTCTCCGTCACTCCAGGCGGCACCATTACCAGGAACGTGAGCTGGCCGGACTGATGCTAAAGAAACTTGGACATTGGGCGTTTCTTGCCAGTTTGGGATTGACGCTGCTATTCGGGATCGGAGTGGGACTGAGCTTGTTGGTGGGGAGCAATGCCCATCCCGTGCTCGATGTCGTCGTATTTGCCTTAACACTGGGCTTTGTTTATTTACAGCCGCTGTTGGTGGCGTTGGCCCTAGTTGCCGATCACACCCGTCCCAGTAAGGTCGTGGTCTGTGGGTTATTATTTGGTTCATGGCTTTTGGTGATCGCCGCTGGCTGGTGGATCACCGGTTAACTGATGCTGGCGACTGTTGCGGTCGTTTTGCCAATCCGCCGGCGCGGATGGTGGTCATGGTAGTGGGTGATGGTAGCTTGAAACATTCCCAAAGGTGAACTGATGGCGGTATTCACAATCACTGGCGACGTCGATCCATTTCTGCATGTTTCGTTGCGTAAGGGCGAGCGTATTTATTGCGAATCCAACGCGATGGTGATGATGGAGGACACGCTCGATCTCACTGGAAAAATGACCGGTGGCCTGGGCAGCGCGCTGATGCGCCGGTTCGCCAACGGCGAGTCGTTTTTCCAGCAGCATATCGAAGCAACCCGAGGGGACGGCGATTGCCTCTTGTCGCCGGTGCTACCGGGGACGATCCAGGTTTTGGACGTCGGCGCGACTTGCTACATGCTCAGCGACGGGGCGTTCGTGGCGGCCGAAAGCGGCGTGGAGTTGCGCGTCCGCGCCCAGAACATCGGCAACGCGCTGTTCGCCCAGACCGGCGGCTTCTTCGTCGGCGAGGCGACCGGCAAGGGCAAGCTGGCGGTCTCCGGGTTTGGCTCCGGCTTTATCCTGGACGTGGAGCCGGGCAAGGACGTGATCATCGACAACGCCCACGTGGTGGCGTGGGACAGTCAGTTGCGCTACGAGATTTCGGTGCCCAACCGGCAGGGCGGCGGGGGGTTGTTCAACCGGCTGGTCAACAGCGTGACCAGCGGAGAGGGCGTCGTGCTGCGCTTTTCGGGGCAGGGCAAGGTCATCATCTGCTCGCGTAACCGCGATGCCTTCGCCAGTTGGGCGCGCGGCGGTCAAGCCAGCGGCTGATCGGCGTTCAGATCCCCGCCGGTCCCGACGCTTCCTCGCGTTTGGCGCGCTCCCACAGCGCATCCATTTCCGCCAGGGTCGAATCCGCCGGCGCGCGGCCATCCTCGGCCAGCCAGCGTTCGATCCGTTGGAATCGCCGCTCAAACTTGGCGTTGGTGCCGCGCAGCGCCGCCTCGGGGTCGAGCTGAAGATGGCGGGCCAAATTGGCGACCGCGAACAGCACGTCGCCCAGTTCGTCGGCCAGCCGTTCCGACGGCGCTTGGGTCTCAATCTCGTGGCGGATTTCGCCGATTTCCTCCGTGATCTTGGCCAGGATCGGTTCCACCGCGCCCCAGTCGAAACCGACCTTGCTGGCTTTCTTTTGCAGCTTGACCGCCCGGGTCAGCGCCGGTAAGGCCAGCGGAACGCCATCCAGCACGCCGGTGGGCCGCTTGGCGCCTTTGGTCGCCTCAGCGGCCTTGATCCGCTCCCAGGCTGCGGTCTGCTCGGCGGCATCAGCATAAAGCTCGTTGCCGAATACGTGCGGATGGCGGCGGGTCATTTTATCGACGATGCCGCGCGCCACGGCGGTGAAGTCGAAACGGCCTTCCTCGCGGGCGATCTGGGCGTAAAAGACGACTTGAAACAGCAGATCGCCCAGTTCCGCTTGCAATTCCGCCCAGTCCTCGCGGGCGATGGCGTCGGCGACTTCGTAGGCTTCCTCGATGGTATGCGGGACAATGGTGGCGTAGGTCTGCTGGCGGTCCCATGGACAGCCGTTTTCCGGATCGCGCAACCGGGCCATCAGTTCCAACAAGGCTTCCATCGGGTAGCGATCAGTCATGGGTGATCATCGCATCGCGGTTATTGCGGATCGGGCGGATTGGCCGGCTGAGGTTCCGGCGCGGATTCTTCGGGCAATGTTCCCTTGTCAGCCGCCTTGTTCGTTCCGATGGGAATGGAGGATGAGGGCGACATTCCAAAAACCAGGCTGTTACCCGACGACTGGCCGAGAGACTGGATAAGCCGCAACTGGATGAGATGGGGATTCGCCTCGATCATCTTGGCCGCGTTGGCGAGGCTGCGTAGGGCCGCCGTCTCTCCCCGGGCTCTTTCCAGACTGGCCAAGCCTTCCTTACGGGCGCTCACCACTCGCGCGAAAACCTCCTTAAGTTTCCCTGGAAACATGATGTCCTTGAGGTTGACGGAGAGCAATTTCAGCCCAAGGTCCTGGGCCTTGGCTTCGGTCATGGCCAGCAGTTTCTTGGAAAATTCGCCTCTGCTTTGCAAGATGGCGTCGATGTCCGCTGAACCGATGATGTCCCGAAGTGCCAGTTGCAATTCAAGATAGAGCGCATCTTGAAAATTTTGCGCCTTGTGCGTGGCCGCGAGCGAGTCGGTGATCTCGTAATGGGCGGCGAGGCTGACCTTCAACGTCACTCCGTCGGAACTGAGCACTTCCTGACCGGTGATCGAAACGAAACGGGGTCTGGTGTCGAGTTTTTGGATGAGGGTGGACAGGGGGGTGTACCAATACTGTCCTGCCCCCAAGATCCTTCTGAATTTGCCTTGGGTATAGAGCAAGCCTTTTTCGTATTCAAGGATCGTGATTCGCCGAATCCCGTACTTGACCAGAAGGATCAGGAAAAGGATCAGAAGGATGCCGGGAATCAGGTATTTCATGGGTGCGCCTCAAGTAAAACCCCGCTTCGGGGAACGTCCAGCCGGCGGCGGAGACCGAGGTCCACAAGGCCGAGGGTTGGATGTGTTTCCGCAGGTTCCCTGAAGCGGGGCAAGGACATGGCGATCCCTTGGCAAGGGTGCGCTTTGGAGAAAGGGCTACGCGCGGAACCCATGCGGCGATGCCACTCGGGCCGCTGCCGTCTTCCTTCAGAAAGCTATTCTAAAGTGTGTGGGGCGCTGGCGCTATTCCACCCATCTGGAGCAAGTTCGAATCCACTCCCAATCCAAGCTCCACGACCACGGCGCCGGGCGTGGGCCGGCGGAAGCAGCCACGCAGCGTTTGTTTCCAAAGCCCGCGCGCCGTATCGCCATCCCTTCTATAATCCCCGACCGTGCTCACGCAAGGGGAAGCGAAGACATGGGAAAACGCTATTTCGGTACGGACGGCATTCGCGGACGGGTCGGCGACCACCCCATCACGGCTGAATTCGTGTTGAAACTAGGCTGGGCGGCTGGGCGCGCGTTGCAGGCCGATGGTTTCAACAAGGTGGTCATCGGCAAGGACACCCGCATTTCCGGGTACATGTTCGAATCCGCCCTGGAAGCGGGTCTGTCGGCGGCCGGAGTCAACATCGCCCTGTTGGGACCGATGCCCACCCCCGGTATCGCCTATCTGACCCGAACCTTGCACGCCTGCGCTGGCATCGTGGTCAGTGCTTCCCACAACCCCTATTACGACAACGGCATCAAGTTCTTTTCCCGCGATGGCCAGAAATTACCTGACGTGGTCGAGGAACGTATCGAGGAGCTGCTGGAGCAACCCCTGATCACCGCCGAGTCCGATGCTCTGGGCAAGGCCGAACGCATCGTGGACGCCGCCGGCCGCTACATCGAATTTTGCAAGAGCACGGCGCCCGCCTACACCAGCCTGGCGGGTCTGAAAATCGCGGTCGATTGTGGGCATGGCGCCACCTATCATGTAGCGCCCAGCGTATTCAATGAATTGGGCGCGACCGTCATTCCCATGGGCGTCGCGCCCAACGGACTGAACATCAACTTGGACTGTGGCTCCACCAAGCCGGCGCTGCTGCGCGCCCTGGTTCGGGAGCAGAACGCCGATCTCGGCATCGCCTTCGACGGCGACGGCGACCGGGTGATTATGGTCGACCATCGGGGCGAAGTCTTGGATGGCGATGATCTGCTGTTCATCATCGCCCGCGACCGCCTGCGCGCCGGTAGCCGCTTCAACGCCGTGGTCGGCACCCTGATGACCAATCTAGGCCTGGAAATCGCGCTACGGGCGCTGGGGTTGGACTTGCGCCGCGCCCAGGTGGGCGACCGCTATGTCATGGAGGCATTGCTGGCCGAGAATCTGATCCTGGGCGGCGAAAACTCCGGCCACATCATCTGCCTGGACCGAACCACAACCGGCGACGGGATTATTTCCGCCTTGCAAGTGCTTTCGGCGATGTTGCAATCCGGCAAGAGCTTGCACGATCTCAAGGCCGGCATGAGCAAGTATCCGCAAGTGCTGATCAACGTAACGGTGACCGGCCCCGTGGATTTGCGCCGACCAGCGATTCAAGACGCAATGCGGGCGGTGGAAAGCCAGTTGGGAGACCAGGGTCGGGTCTTGTTGCGGCCCTCCGGAACCGAACCGGTGGTGCGCGTCATGGTGGAAGGCGCGGATGCCAGCATTGTTGAACGCCACGCCCGGGAACTGGCCGACGTGGTGCGGAATACTCTTTCGGTGTGATTGATTTCCAGGCGCGAAATTCGTAAGCTTGCCCGGCTTTTTTCGCAAGGGGAGAAGAATGACATGCGCCGTAAGCTGGTGGCTGGAAACTGGAAAATGAATGGCTCGACCAGCAGCATCCGTGAGTTGCTGCAAGGTATCCTGGGGGGCTCCGCCGAGGTTGCCGCCGTCGAACTGGCCGTGTTTCCGCCGTTCGTGTATCTGGATGCGGTCGCGCGGCAACTGACCGGCACCGCGGTCGGCTGGGGCGCGCAAAACCTGTCCGAACACGCCTCGGGTGCCCATACCGGCGAGGTGGCTGGCCCGATGCTGAAGGACCTTGGCTGCGTCTATGTGATCGTCGGCCACTCGGAACGGCGCACCCTGTACGGCGAAAGCGATCAGGTCGTGGCACGCAAGTTCGCCGCCGCGCGTAAGTTTGGTCTCAAGCCGATCCTCTGCGTCGGCGAGACCCTGGAAGAACGCGATCAGGGCGTGACCGAAGCGGTGGTCGAGCGGCAGCTCAAGGCGGTGCTGGATCTGGAAGGCGTCGCCAGTTTCGCCGACGCGGTCATCGCCTACGAGCCGGTCTGGGCGATTGGCACTGGCCGGACCGCGACCCCCCAGCAGGCGCAGGATGTTCACGCCTTCATTCGCGCCCAACTGGCCGCGCTCGATCCGGCACTGGCGAGCCAGGTTCGCATCCTGTACGGCGGCAGCGTCAAAGGCGCTAATGCCGGAGAACTGTTGGTCATGCCCGATATCGACGGCGGCCTGGTGGGTGGCGCGTCGCTCGATCCCAAGGATTTTTTGCTGATTGCCAAAGCGGGTTGCTAGACTGGCGCCATGGTTCACACCCTCATTCTCGTTGCCCACGTGGTGATTGCGGTCGCCCTGATCGCGCTGGTGCTGCTGCAGCAGGGCAAGGGCGCTGACGCGGGCGCGGCGTTCGGCAGTGGCGCCTCCGCGACCATGTTCGGATCGCGGGGCTCCGCCTCCTTCCTCAGCCGAACCACCGCCGCCTTGGCGACGGCGTTCTTCCTGACCAGTTTGACCCTGGCGTACTTCTCGACGCAAAATTCCGTGCCTCAAAGCGTCGTCGAACGGGTTCAGGCGGAAAAGCCCGCCGAACCCCTACAGGGTAGTGGCCCCCCGGACGTACCGAAGTTGCCACAAAAATAGCGGGAAAATCCGTCTGATGCCTTACCATGCCGATGTGGTGGAACTGGTAGACACGCTAGCTTGAGGGGTTAGTGGCGCGAGCCGTGCCGGTTCGAGTCCGGCCATCGGTACCAAATAACGACACGGAGCATCCCGAACACCCCGGTTTGAGGTGCGCGAGGCGTTTTTCCAAGCAGGGATTGGCGAATCACCATGAGGTTTCACGTCCCATGTGGCGTCTTAGTTATAAAAAAACGCGTGCCTCCATCATTGTTCCCATCAATTCGCTCCAGGATGTCACGGCCCCGTCAATTGACGGGATCGTCCGTCTAAACCTAAGGTCAAGACCTGGCCCTCACGCTAGCTCTTTGCTCGCCATATCGAAGGTGTGACTCCGATGTTGTCCAACTACCTTCCCGTTTTGATATTCGCGATCATTTCCCTCGCGATGGCCGTGGTTGTCATCGGCCTCGGCTACTTTCTGGGCACCCACCGTCCAGACACTGAAAAGTTGTCGCCCTACGAGTGCGGTTTCGAATCGTTCGAGGATGCCCGAATGAAATTCGATGTCCGCTACTATCTGGTGGCCATCCTGTTCATCATTTTCGATCTGGAAATCGCGTTTCTGTTTCCCTGGGCGATCGTGCTCGATCAAATTGGCCTGTTCGGCTTTGTCTCGATGGCGATCTTTCTCGGCATCCTGGTGGTCGGCTTTATTTACGAGTGGAAGAAAGGAGCCTTGGAATGGGAATAGAGGGTATTCTTGAAAAGGGCCTGGTGACCACCACGGCTGACAAGCTGATCAACTGGGCGCGCACCGGCTCAATGTGGCCGATGACCTTCGGCTTGGCCTGCTGCGCGGTGGAAATGATGCAAGCCGGCGCGGCCCGCTATGATCTGGATCGATTCGGCATCGTGTTCCGGCCCAGCCCCCGCCAATCCGACGTAATGGTCGTGGCCGGCACCCTGTGCAACAAGATGGGGTCGGCCTTGCGCAAGGTCTACGATCAGATGCCCGAGCCACGCTGGGTGATTTCCATGGGGTCCTGCGCCAACGGCGGCGGCTATTACCATTATTCCTATTCCGTGGTGCGCGGCTGCGATCGCATCGTGCCGGTGGATATTTATGTACCGGGGTGCCCGCCGACGGCGGAAGCGCTGCTGTACGGCATCATCCAGTTGCAGAACAAGATCAAGCGCACCAACACCATAGCCCGCTGAGAGATCATGCTTCATGGCTGACGTGCAGACCCTTGTGGAAAAACTCCAGGCCCGGTTTGGCGATGCCCTGCTGGAATGCAAGCTTGACCGTGGGGAAGCGACCATCGAAGTTTCACCGACGCGATCCATCGAGGTGTTCGTCGCCCTGCGCGATGAGCCCGATTTCGCCTTTGAGCAGGTCATGGATGTTTGCGGGGTGGATTATTCGGCCTACGGCGAAGTGGAGTGGGCCACCAGCGAATCCACCGACCAGGGATTTAGTCGCGGCGTGGTGGAACGGGCCACTGGCCGCGGTCCTTCAGCGGTGGGGTACGCAGCTGGGCGAACCATTGCCGGCAAGGGCCGTTTCGCCGCTGTTTACCAGCTTCTGTCGGTATCCCGTAATCAGCGGCTGCGGGTACGCGTCTTCGCGCCGGATGATGAACTGCCGGTGGTGCCCTCGGTCGTGGCGCTCTGGACCTCGGCCAATTGGTTCGAGCGCGAGGCGTTCGACCTGTTCGGCCTCGTGTTCGAGGGCCATCCTGATTTACGCCGCATTCTGACCGACTATGGGTTCATCGGCCATCCGTTCCGCAAGGATTTCCCGCTGATCGGCAACGTCGAGATGCGCTACGACCCCGAACGTGGCCGCGTGGTGTACGAGCCGGTCAGCATCGAACCGCGCGTGCTGGTGCCCCGCGTCATTCGTAAGGACAACCGTTACCTGCCCGAGTCTCGCTAACCGAGAAAACCGCCGATGCCTGAGATTCGCAATTACACCCTGAACTTCGGGCCACAGCATCCCGCCGCGCACGGCGTGCTGCGCCTGGTGCTGGAACTGGACGGCGAAGTGGTCCAGCGCGCTGACCCGCACATCGGCCTGTTGCACCGCGGAACCGAAAAGCTGGCCGAAAGCAAGCCGTTCAACCAAAGCATCGGCTACATGGACCGGCTCGACTACATGTCGGCGATGTGCAACGAACAGGCCTACGTGCTGGCCATCGAGAAACTGCTGGGTATTCAGCCGCCGGTGCGCGCTCAGTACATCCGGGTCATGTACGCGGAAATCACCCGAATTTTGAATCATTTGCTGTGGATCGGCGCGCACGGACTGGACGTCGGGGCCATGACCATGTTCCTCTACGCCTTCCGCGAGCGTGAGGATCTGATGGACTGCTACGAGGCGGTCTCCGGGGCGCGGTTGCATCCCTCCTATTTTCGGGTGGGCGGCGTCTATCGCGACCTGCCGAACTCGATGCCGAAGTATGATTATGAAACGTCCCGCTGCCACAGCAAGAAGGATGTGGACGAGCGCAACGCCACCCGACAGGGATCGCTGCTTGACTTCATCGAAGCATTCACCGACCGGTTCCCACACCGGGTGGATGAATACGAAACCCTGCTGACCGACAATCGGATCTGGAAGCAGCGGCTGGTCGGCATCGGCGTGGTGTCGCCCGAGCGCGCTCTGCAACTGGGATTTTCCGGGCCGATGCTGCGTGGTTCCGGCATCGCCTGGGATCTACGCAAGAAGCAGCCTTACGAAGTCTACGATCAACTGGATTTCGACATTCCCGTGGGGGTCAGCGGTGACTGTTACGACCGTTATCTGGTCCGGGTCGAGGAACTGCGCCAGTCCAATCGCATCATCCGGCAATGCGTGAAGTGGCTGAAGGAAAACCCCGGTCCGGTCATCATCGATGATCGCAAGGTGGCGCCGCCGCCGCGCGCGAAAATGAAAGAGGACATGGAAGCCCTGATCCATCACTTCAAGTTGTTCACGGAAGGTTACTGCGTGCCCGAGGGCGAGGTTTACGTGGCTACCGAGCATCCCAAGGGCGAGTACGGAATTTACCTGATTTCCGACGGCGCCAACAAACCGTATCGGGTCAAGGTCCGGGCCGCTGGTTTCGCGCATTTGTCGTCCATGGACGAGATGACCCGTGGTCACATGCTGGCCGACGTGGTGGCCGTCATCGGCACCCAGGACATCGTTTTCGGAGAGGTCGACCGCTAATGAGTTCACGCAAGAACGATCTGCTGTCCGCCCACGCCCGCGCGGAGATCGACCACTGGCTGACCCGCTATCCCGCCGACCGGAAACAGTCCGCCGTGTTGGCGGCCCTGCGCGAGGCGCAGCATGAAAATGGCGGCTATCTGACCACGGAACTGATGGATGCAGTAGCCGATTATTTGGACATGCCGCCGATCGCTGTGTACGAGGTGGCCAGCTTCTATTCGATGTACGAATTGAAGCCGGTGGGCCGACACAACATTGCGGTCTGCACCAATATTTCCTGCATGTTGCGGGGCAGCGACACCGTGCTGAGTTATATCGAGAAGAAGCTTGGGATCAAACTGGGCGAAAGCACCCCGGACGGCAAGTTCTACCTGAAGAAGGAAGAAGAATGTCTGGCCGCCTGTTGTGGGGCGCCGATGATGCAGGTCGATCACGTCTATTATGAGAACCTGACCCCGGAAAAAGTGGATCGGATTCTCGATAGCCTGGAGTGAACCGCGATGGCCAATGAAGTTTGCTACCGGACGCTGGGCCTGGACCGGTCGTGGTCCATCGAGACCTACACGAGCGTGGGCGGTTACGAGGCCTGGAAGAAGATTCTGGCCGGGCGGATGACGCCCGATCAGGTGATCGACGAGGTCAAGAAATCCGGTCTGCGCGGCCGGGGCGGCGCCGGGTTTCCGGCGGGTCTGAAATGGACCTTCATGCCGCGCAACGCGCCAGGCCAGAAATATATGGTCTGCAACTCCGACGAGTCCGAGCCGGGCACCTGCAAGGACCGTGACATTCTGCGTTTCAACCCGCACGCACTGGTCGAGGGCATGGCCATCGCCGGATTTGCCACCGGTTCCACGGTCGGCTACAACTACATGCGCGGCGAGTTCATGGACGAGCCGTACCAGCGATTCGAGGGCGCGGTCAAGGAAGCCTACGCTGCTGGCCTGCTGGGCAAGAACATCCAGGGATCGGGGATCGATTTCGATTTGTATCCGACCTTGGGCGCCGGCGCCTACATCTGCGGCGAGGAAACCGCGTTGCTGGAATCGCTGGAAGGCAAGAAGGGCCAGCCCCGCTTCAAGCCGCCATTCCCGGCCAGCTACGGTTTGTACGGTCGGCCGACCACGATCAACAACACCGAATCCTTCTCTTCGGTGCCCTCCATCATCCGCAACGGCGGCGAGTGGTTCGCCAGTCTGGGCACGACCAACGCGGGCGGCACCAAGATCTTTTCGGTATCGGGCCACGTCGAGAAGCCGGGCAATTTTGAAGTCTCGCTGGGTATTCCCTTCGCCGACCTGCTGGCCCTGGCCGGGGGGGTCTGGAAGGGACGCCAGCTCAAGGCGGTGATTCCCGGTGGCTCCTCGGTGCCGGTGGTGCCGGGCGACATCATGCTGAAAGCCAACATGGACTATGACTCGGTCAGCAAGGTGGCCGGCTCGATGCTCGGTTCCGGCGCGGTGATCGTCATGGACGAAACCACCGACATGGTCAAGGTGTTGCAGCGGGTCTCCCGGTTCTATTTTTCCGAGTCCTGCGGTCAATGCACCCCGTGCCGCGAAGGCACCGGCTGGCTGTACCGAATGGTGACCCGGATCGTCGAAGGCCAAGGGCGACCCGAAGACCTGGATTTGTTGGACAGCGTGGCCAGCCGGATTGAAGGACGCACCATCTGCGCGCTGGGCGATGCCGCCGCCATGCCGGTGCGCAGCTTCGTCAAGCATTATCGCCACGAATTCGCCTATTACATCGAGCACAAGCGCAGCATGATCAGCGGCGCGATGGCGCTGGCCGCGTGAGCCAAGCCCCCCAACACGGTTGCAGTGGGTAAAAGATGAGCGAGGAACAGGTCAACATCGAAGTCAACGGTATCCCGCTGAAGGCGCGCAAGGGCGCGATGCTTATCGAGGTCACCGATGCGGCGGGTATTTCGATCCCCCGGTTTTGCTACCATAAGAAGCTGTCCATTGCCGCCAGTTGCCGGATGTGCCTGGTCGAGGTGGAGAAGGCGCCCAAGCCTCTGCCGGCTTGCGCGACGCCGGTGATGGAGGGCATGAAGGTCCACACCGAGTCGCCCAAGGCGCTGGCCGCCCAGAAGGGCACCATGGAGTTTCTGCTGATCAATCACCCGCTGGACTGTCCGATCTGCGACCAAGGCGGGGAATGCGAGTTGCAGGATATCGCGCTGGGCTACGGTGGCGATGTGTCCCGGTTTGCCGAGCGTAAACGCGTGGTCCGAGACAAGGACATCGGGCCGTTGATCGCCACCGAAATGACTCGCTGCATTCATTGCACCCGTTGCGTGCGCTTTGGCGAGGAAATCGCGGGTCTGCGCGAGCTGGGCGCGACCGGGCGCGGCGAGAACATGGAAATCGGCACCTACGTGGCGCACAGCGTGATCTCGGAGCTGTCGGGCAACGTCATCGACCTCTGTCCGGTCGGCGCACTGACCGCCAAGCCCTCCCGCTACCGGGGCCGTTCCTGGGAATACGTGCAGCACGCCGCCGTCGCTCCGCACGATTCGGTCGGTTCCAACATCTTCATCCATACCCTGCGCGGCAAGGTGATGCGGGTGGCGCCGCGCGAGAACGAGCAAGTCAACGAAACCTGGATTTCCGACCGCGACCGCTTTAGCTACGAAGGCATTTACAGCGACGACCGCCTGGCCAGGCCGTTGCTCGGCGGCGGCGAGACGACGTGGGAAACCGCGTTGGAAGCGGCGGCCAAGGGCCTGAAGGATATCATTGCCCGTCATGGGGCTGAGTCGGTCGGATTCCTGGTTTCGCCAACCGCGACCGTCGAGGAACTGTATCTGGCGCAGAAGCTGGCGCGCGGCCTGGGCGTGGTGAACATCGACCACCGCCTCCGCCAGGCCGATTTCAGCGACCAGGACGCGGCCCCGGTGTTTCCATGGTTGGGGCAGGCGCTGGAAGACCTGGAAAAAGTTAAGGCGGCGCTGCTGATCGGCAGCAATGTGCGGATGGAACAACCGCTGGCTGGCCATCGGCTGCGCAAGGCGGCACTGGCGGGCGGCCAGATCATGTTCATCAACCCGCGCGATTTCGACTTCCGGTTCCCGGTGGCGGCGAAAGTGGTTGCCGATCCGGCCGCGATGATCGCGGCGCTGGCCGGTGTGGCCCAGGCCGTGGCGGAATTGAAAGGCGAGACATTGCCAGCAAGTCTGGTAAGTCTGGTCGTGGGCGCTCCGGGCGAAACCGAGCGCGCCATGGCCGCCCATTTGATCAACAACGCCCCGGCCACCGTGTTGCTGGGCAATCTGGCGATCTCCCATCCCGCCTTTGCGTCCTTGCGGGCGCTGGCGAGCTTCGTGGCGCGGTGTAGCGGCGCGCGGCTGGGCTATCTGCCGGAAGCCGCCAATTCAGCGGGCGGTTGGCTGGCCGGCGCGGCGCCGCACCGCCTGCCGGGCGGCAAGCCGGCCCCGAAAGCGGGTCTGGACGCCCGAGCGATGCTGGAGTCGCCGCGCAAAGCCTATGTGCTGCTCGGCGTCGAGCCGGAACTGGACTGCTGGGATGGCGCGGCGGCGCTCAAGGCCCTGCAAGGCGCCGAACTGATCGTTTCGCTCAGTCCCTATGCCCGTCTGGCCGGCAAGAGCCAGGCCCAGATCATTTTGCCGGTCGCGACCTTCGCCGAAACCTCGGGCACCTATGTCAACGCCGAGGGTCGCTGGCAAAGTTTCCAGGGTGCCAGCAAGCCGTTTGGCGACGCCCGGCCGGCCTGGAAGGTATTGCGGGTGCTGGGTAACCTGTGCGGCGTGGCGGGCTTCGAGTACGTCAGCTCCGAAGAAGTGCTCGCCGAAGTTCAAAGCGCCAACGGCGCGGTTCGGCCGGACAACACGCTGGATTTCAGCCAGCCGCTGACGCCGTTCCGGGCCGATGGTCTGCTGCGAGTCGCGGACGTGCCGATCTACGCGGTCGATTCGCTGGTGCGGCGCGCGCGCGCGCTGCAGGCAAGCCGGCTGGCGCGACCCGCCGAAGTGCGATTGCATCCCGACATGGCCCGGGTATTGGGCGTGGCCGAACGGGATCAGGTTCAGGTGCAACAAAACGGCGCGGCGGTCGACTTGCCACTGGTGCTCGACGAAAGCATTCCCAGGGGCTGCGCCTGGATTCCGGCGGGTTTGAACGCCAGCGTGGCCCTCGGTCCAGCGGTGGGGCCGGTGGCCATCCAATAACCATAAGGGCATCGGATCGTGGAAACGCTGCTGACGGTCATCATCATCCTGCTGAAAATCATCGCCCTGCTGGCGCCCCTGCTGCTGGGCGTGGCATATCTGACCTTCGCCGAGCGCAAGATCATCGGCTACATGCAGATTCGGCTGGGTCCGAATCGGGTGGGTCCCAAGGGTTGGCTACAACCCATCGCCGACGCCATGAAGCTGATGTTCAAGGAAATCATCGTTCCGACCAAGGCGGATCGTTTCCTGTTCCTGTTGGCGCCGGTGCTGTCCTTCGGGCCGGCGCTGGCGGCCTGGGCGGTGGTGCCGTTCGGCGACGGCATGATGATTTCCCATCTGGACGCCGGCCTGTTGTACCTGCTGGCGCTGACCTCGCTGGGTGTCTACGGGGTGATCGTCGCCGGCTGGGCCTCCAACTCCAAGTATGCTTTCCTTGGCGCGATGCGGTCGGCGGCGCAGATCGTGGCCTACGAAATCGCCATGGGTTTTGCCTTGGTGGGCGTGCTGATGGCGGCTGGCAGCCTGAATCTGAACCAGATCGTGCTGGCCCAGCAAGGTAGCATACTGCATTGGTACTGGTTGCCATTGCTGCCGTTGTTCTTGGTGTATTTCATCTCCGGCGTGGCCGAGACCAACCGGGCGCCGTTCGACGTGGCCGAGGGCGAATCGGAGATCGTGGCCGGATTCCACGTCGATTACTCCGGCATGGCTTTCGCGGTGTTTTTCCTGGCCGAGTACGCCAATATGATTCTGGTGTCGGCCTTGGCGTCCACGATGTTTCTGGGCGGGTGGCTGTCACCGTTCGAGGGTATTCCGGTGTTGGGTCCGCTATTCGATTTCGTGCCTGGCGCGATCTGGCTGACGCTGAAAGTCTCGCTTCTCCTGCTGTTCTTCCTGTGGTTTCGAGCCACCTTCCCGCGTTATCGCTACGATCAGATCATGCGGCTGGGTTGGAAGATCTTCATTCCAGTGACCCTGGTCTGGATTCTGGTGATTGGACTAGGCGTGCTGGGGCATGTGGGTCCCTGGTTCGATTGAGCGGAGAAAGCGAGCGATGAATACTCTGAACACCGTTCGACACTACTTTAAAAGCTTCCTGCTGTGGGAATTGTTACAAGGTCTGCGGGTGACTGGTCGTTACCTGTTCGCCAAGAAGATCACGGTGCAATATCCAGAGGAAAAAACTCCGTTGTCGCCCCGGTTTCGGGGTCTGCACGCCCAGCGCCGCTACCCGAATGGCGAGGAGCGCTGCATCGCCTGCAAGCTGTGCGAAGCGGTCTGCCCAGCGCTGGCGATCACCATCGAATCGGAGCAGCGGGAAGATGGCACCCGGCGCACTGCCCGCTACGACATTGATTTGTTCAAGTGCATTTTCTGTGGGTTTTGCGAAGAGGCCTGCCCCGTGGATGCCATCGTCGAGACGCGGACGTTCGATTACCATTTTGAAAAGCGCGGCGAGCACATCATGACCAAGGAAAAGCTGCTCGCTCACGGCGAGCGCTGCGAAGCGCAAATCGCCGCCGACCGGGCCGCCGACGCGGCCTACCGCTAGCCGGCTTCCGGCACCAGAGAGAAGAAAACAGGTCCGCTCATGGGATTTGAAAAGTTTCTGTTCTATGTCTTCGCGCTCATCCTGATCTTCGCGGCGGTGCGAGTCATCACGGTGCGCAACTCGGTGCATGCCGCCCTGTTCCTGGTGCTGGCGTTTTTCACCAGCGCCGCGCTGTGGTTGCTGATCGAAGCCGAGTTTCTGGCCATCACCCTGGTTCTGGTCTACGTGGGCGCGGTCATGGTGCTGTTCCTGTTCGTGGTGATGATGCTGGATCTCAACGTCGACCCGGTGCGCGAGGGCTTCATCCAGTATCTGCCGGTCGGAGCGACGGTGGCGCTGCTCATTGTCATCGAGATGGGGTTGGTGGTGGGATCCGGCTATTTCGGCGCCGACCGATACAGCCTGGTTTCGCACGCGGCCGATTACAGCAATACCAAGGAACTGGGTAGTGTCCTGTACACCTTCTACGTCTATCCGTTGGAAATTGCCTCAGCGATTCTGCTGGTGGCGATCATCGCCGCCATTTCGCTGACGATGCGGCGTCGGGCGGGCGTCAAGTCCCAGGATCCGGCCCAACAGGTCCGGGTGTCGCGGGACGACCGGGTACGGCTGGTGCGCATGGCGTCGGAAAGGAAGCGGTAATTTCGCTGATTTCCGGCCGGGCGGGCATGGACTGAAACAAACCAATAAAGTAAAGGCGGGGATCGATGATCGCGCTTACTGATTATCTTGTGCTTGGAGCAATCCTCTTTTGTCTCAGCGTGGCGGGCATCTTTCTGAACCGGAAGAACGTCATCATCCTGCTGATGTCGATCGAACTCATGCTGCTGGCGGTGAATTTCAACTTCATCGCCTTCTCGCGGTTTCTCAACGATACCGTCGGCCAGGTTTTCGTCTTCTTCATCCTGACGGTGGCGGCGGCCGAATCCGCCATCGGCCTGGCCATCCTGGTGGTGCTGTTTCGAAATCGCCGCACCATCAACGTCGCCGATCTCGACACGCTGAAGGGCTAGCCGCATGCAAAACGTCTACCTCGCGATTGTGCTCGCGCCGCTATTCGGCGCTATCGTCGCCGGCTTGTTCGGTCGCCGGATCGGTCGGGCCGGCGCCCACTGGGTGACCATCCTCGGCGTGGCGATCTCCTTTCTATTATCGCTGATCGTGCTTCGGCATCATGTGCTGGAGGGCGCTGAACCCTACAATGGTTCGGTCTACACCTGGATGGTGATCGAGGGCATTCGCATGGAGGTCGGTTTCCTGGTGGACAACCTGACCGCCATCATGATCGCCACCGTGACCTTCGTGTCGCTGATGGTCCATATTTACACCATCGGCTACATGCACGATGACGACGGCTACCAGCGCTTCTTCAGCTATATCGCGTTGTTCACCTTTTCGATGCTGATGCTGGTGATGGCCAACAACTTCCTGCAACTGTTCTTTGGGTGGGAAGCGGTCGGCCTGGTGTCCTATTTGTTGATTGGCTTCTGGTTCAAGCGCGAAAGCGCGATTTTCGCCAATCTGAAGGCATTTCTGGTCAATCGAGTGGGCGACTTCGGCTTCCTGCTGGGCATCGCCGCCGTATTAATGGCCTTCAACAGCCTGGATTACAAGGATGTATTCGCCGCCGCGCCGTTGATGGCCAAGATGACCGTGCAGATCCTCCCCGGCGCCGAGTGGTCGCTGATGACGGTGATCTGCATCCTGCTGTTCATCGGCGCGATGGGCAAGTCGGCCCAGGTGCCGTTGCACGTCTGGCTGCCGGATTCGATGGAAGGTCCCACCCCGATCTCCGCCCTGATTCACGCCGCGACCATGGTGACCGCCGGCATTTTCATGGTGGCCCGGATGTCGCCCTTGTTCGAATTGTCGGAGACCGCGCTGAGCTTCGTGCTGGTGATCGGCTCGATCACCGCGCTGTTCATGGGCTTCCTGGGCATCGTTCAGAACGACATCAAGCGAGTGGTGGCCTATTCCACGCTGTCGCAGCTTGGCTATATGACGGTGGCGCTGGGGGTGTCGGCCTACTCAGCCGCCATTTTCCACCTGATGACTCACGCCTTCTTTAAGGCGCTGCTGTTCCTGGGCGCGGGCTCGGTGATCATCGCCATGCACCACGAGCAGGATATCCGCAAGATGGGCGGCTTGTGGAAGTACATGCCGATCACCTGGTTCACCTTCCTGCTGGGTACCTTGGCGCTGATCGGCACGCCGGGCTTCGCCGGGTTCTACTCCAAGGACAGCATCCTGGAAGCCGTGCATTACTCCCACCTCGCTGGCTCCGGCTTTGCTTACTTCGCGGTGATGCTGGGCGTGTTCGTGACCTCGTTCTACTCCTTCCGGCTGTACTTCGTCGTGTTCCACGGCCAGGAGCGAATGGACCACCACACCCAGGAACACCTGCACGAAACCCCGGCGGTGGTGACCGTGCCACTGATCCTGCTCGCCATTCCCTCGGTGGTGATCGGGGCGATGACCATCGAGCCGATGCTCTTTGGCGATGTGTTTGAAGGCGTGATCGCGGTTGCTCCAGCCCATGACGTGCTGGAACATGTCGCTGGGCATTTCCATGGCGCAATGAATTTCGCACTGCATGGCGTGACCGGCCTGCCGTTCGTACTGGTGCTGGCTGGATTCGGTTCGGCGTTCTATCTGTACATGGTGAAGCCGGAACTACCAGGTTTGATCCAGCGGCGGTTCGCCAGGCTGTATGACCTCATGGACCGCAAGTATCTGTTCGACGAGTTTTATCAGTCGTTCTTCATGCGCGGCGGCCGAAACCTGGGAACCGCGTTGTGGAAGTACGCCGACGCCGGGCTGATCGACGGCCTGATGGTGAACGGCGCGGCCCGACTGGTCGGCTGGGTTTCGTCCATGGTTCGCCACCTGCAAACGGGCTACCTGTACACCTACGCGTTCGCGATGATCATCGGCTTGCTGATCCTGCTGACCTGGTTCGTTGCCCGCTAACCTGGAAGAAGAAAAACCATGCTGTCGGAACTGCCTCCTCTGCTCAGTCTTGTGATCTGGTTCCCGATTCTTGGTGGCGCCGCGGTCCTGTTCGTGGGCGACGACAACCCCGGACGCGCCAAGGCGCTGGCCCTGACCGTGGCGATTCTCACCTTCCTGATTAGTATCCCGCTGTTCACGCTGTTCGATCCCACGACGGCGAAAATGCAGTTTCAGGAATTCGTGCCCTGGATTCCCGCGCTCAGCGTCAATTACCACCTGGGCGTGGACGGTTTCTCGATGCCCCTGATCCTGCTGACCGCGTTCATGAACGTGCTGGTGGTGATCGCCGGCTGGGAGGTGGTGCAATACCGAGTGGCTCAGTACATGGCCGCCTTCCTGATCATGGAAGGGCTGATGATCGGCGTGTTCGCCGCGTTGGACGCCATCCTGTTCTATGTATTTTTCGAGGCGATGCTGATCCCGATGTTCCTGGTGATCGGCATCTGGGGTGGACCGCGCCGGGTCTACGCCACCCTCAAGTTCTTCCTCTACACCTTCCTGGGCTCGGTGTTCATGCTGATCGCCCTGATTTACCTGTACACCCAGGCCGACAGCTTCGAAATCCTGGATTTCCACATGCTGCCGCTGACCCTGAGCGAACAGGTGTGGATCTTCTTCGCCTTCCTGCTGGGCTTCTCGGTCAAGGTGCCGATGTGGCCGGTGCATACCTGGTTGCCGGACGCCCACGTCGAGGCGCCCACCGGCGGTTCGGTGATCCTGGCGGCCATCACCCTGAAGATCGGCGGCTACGGCTTCCTGCGGTTCGCCCTGCCGATCACCCCGGACGCCTCCGCCACCCTGGACTGGTTGATCATCACTCTGTCGCTGATCGCGGTGGTCTACATCGGTCTGGTTGCCCTGATCCAGCAGGACATGAAGAAGCTGATCGCCTACTCGTCGATCGCCCACATGGGGTTTGTCACCTTGGGCTTCTTCATCGCCTTCAGCATCTATCGTCATACCGGCAGTTTGAACGGCGCGGCGATGGGCATCGAAGGCGGCATGGTACAGATGGTATCGCACGGCTTCATTTCGGGCGCGTTGTTCCTGTGCGTGGGCGTGCTGTATGACCGGGTCCATTCCCGCCAGATCAAGGATTACGGCGGGGTGGCGAACACCATGCCGATATTCGCTGCCTTCATGGTGCTGTTCGCCATGGCCAACGCTGGTCTGCCGGGCACTTCGGGGTTCGTCGGCGAATTCCTGGTGATCCTGAGTAGCTTCAAGGCCAGTTTCTGGATCGCCTTTCTGGCGTCCTTTACCTTGATCCTGGGCGCGGCCTATACCCTGTGGCTGGTCAAACGGGTCATCTTCGGCGAGGTCGGCAACCACCACGTCGCCGAGTTGGAGGATGTCGGCCGTCGCGAGATCATCATGTTGAGTTTGCTGGCGGCGGCGGTGTTGCTGCTGGGTCTGTGGCCCGATCCGTTGACCTCGACGATGCACGCCACGGTGGACAATCTGTTGCAGCACATGACCGTGACCAAGCTTTAAAACGCCCGTCGCGGAGAAGAATCGGAGAATAGGGAAACCCCATGAACTTCGTCGCTCCTGACTTCATGCCGGTACTGCCGGAACTGTTTGTCCTGACCATGGCTTGCCTAATTCTGGTAATCGACGTGTTCCTGGACCCGCAGCGGCGCCACATCACCTACGGACTAGTACAACTGACCCTGCTGGGCGCGGCCCTGTTGACCTTGTTCAGCTATGCCCAAGCATCGGTGGTAACCCTGTCTGGCCATTACGTCAAGGACGCAATGGGCGATCTGCTTAAGCTGTTCATCTATTTGGCCGCCGCCGCCGTGTTCCTGTACTCGCGTGACTATTTGCGCCAACGCGATTTGCTCAAGGGCGAATACTTCGTGCTGGGCCTGTTCGGCGTGCTGGGCATGATGATCATGGTGTCGGCGCACAGCCTGTTGACCGTGTATCTTGGGTTGGAATTGTTGTCGCTTTCGCTATACGCCTTGGTGGCGACCGACCGTGATTCGCCGGTGGCGTCCGAGGCCGCCATGAAGTATTTCGTGCTGGGGTCGCTGGCCTCCGGCATGTTGCTGTACGGCATCTCGATGATCTACGGCGCGACCGGCAGCGTTGATCTCCAGGTGGTGTCCATCGCCGTCGCTCGTCAAGGCGCCAACAACCTGGTGCTGGTATTTGGCTTGGTGTTTCTAGTGGTGGGTCTCTCGTTCAAGCTGGGCGCGGTGCCGTTTCACATGTGGCTGCCCGACGTGTATCAGGGTGCGCCGACTTCGGTCACGCTGTATATCGGATCGGCGCCAAAGTTGGCGGCGTTCGCCTTGGTCATGCGGATTCTGGTGGATGGACTTGGCGCATTACAGAGCGATTGGCAGGGTATGCTGATCATTCTGGCGGCGGCGTCCATGGCGTTGGGCAATCTGATCGCTATCGTCCAAACCAATATCAAGCGAATGCTGGCCTATTCGACCATTTCCCATGTCGGCTTCTTGCTGCTGGGCGTTCTGGCTGGCGACAAGAGCGGTGGTTACGCGGCGGCGATGTTCTATACCATCGTCTACGTGTTGATGGCGGTCGGCGCCTTCGGCATGATCATCCTGTTGAGTCGGACCGGCTTCGAGGCGGAGAATATCGACGACTTTAAGGGCCTGAACGACCGTAATCCGTGGTTGGCCTTTTTGATGATGACGATCATGATGTCCATGGCTGGCGTTCCCTTCCTGGTGGGCTTTTACGCCAAGTGGGTGGTGTTGCAAGCCATCGTCAATATCGGGCTAATCTGGTTGGCGATCCTGGGCGTGGTGTTCTCGGTGATCGGAGCGTTCTATTATCTACAGGTGGTCAAGTGCATGTATTTCGACAAGCCGGAGCGGAGCGAGCCGATCCAACTGAGCCTGGACACCGAAATCGCCATCAGCGCCAATGGGTTGTTGCTGGTGGCGTTGGGCCTGTATCCAACCGCGTTGATGGGTTGGTGCGCGGCGGCCCTGTCGTTGAAGGGACTGGCTTAGGCAAACCTCTATCAATCATGCCCGGAATCCTCATTGGGCTTTGGCTGGGGTTGGCGGCGGTGACCGCCAATCTGCCCTGGCTAAGCGAACGCTGGTTGCTGATCTTCGCCCGCCCCCATCGGCGGGCGAAGCCGTTTTGGCTGCGGTTGATTGAATGGGGGTTGTTGTACGGCTTGATCATCGGCTTGGGGTTCGGCTTTGAGTACAAGATGGCCGGTACGATCCATGCCCAGGATTGGGAGTTTTATGTCGTAACGTTGTGCCTGTTCGCGGTTAGCGCCCTGCCGGGGTTTGTCTATCGCTACCAGTTGCGGCGGTTGCTGGAGCAGGCGGGGCGGGCGGGAACTTAGGAGTCGGATCGAAATGCACCGTCATTTCGCGGCGCGCTGATGAAGGGATCGGCTTTCCCGCCATGCCTGAATGTTGCGCCGGGCAACCGCCATTTTCGTACATGAAGCCAAGACAATCGCTGGCTCTCGACCCAACCCAAATCAATTCACATCAAACATGCCGACCAAATTTTGGGCGTCCTGCTAAAAGCGAGCGCTCTTCCCCATCACCAACCTTCAGCGCGCGACGATTCCGCCCATGAAAAACTCAAGCCAGAAACCCGACTGGGTTCCCGAAAACGCTGGCAGGGAATTCACCACCTCGGTCATGGCCGGCGTCGATGGCGGCCACGACGGCATTCTTGGTCAAGCCAGCGTGGTGGTGTCGCGCCCGCTCACTCCGCGCCGCCGCCGGCTGACGGTGGATGAATACGTAGCTGGCGTGCTAGCTGGAGACCGCAATGTCCTAGGCCAGGCCATCACTTTGGTGGAAAGCAACGCCCAGGCGCATTTCGACATGGGCCAGGAGGTGCTGCGGCAACTGTTGCCGCACACCGGCAACTCGATCCGGGTCGGCATCACCGGCGTGCCGGGCGCCGGCAAGAGCACCTTCATCGAGGCGCTCGGCCTGCATCTGTGCCAACAGGGCCACAAGGTCGCGGTGCTCGCGGTGGACCCGAGCAGCACGGTGACGCGCGGCAGCATCCTCGGCGACAAAACCCGCATGGAACTGCTGTCGCGCGACCTGCGCGCCTTCATCCGCCCGTCCCCGTCCAGCGGCACTCTGGGCGGCGTGACCCGCAAGAGCCGCGAAACCATCCTGGTCTGCGAGGCCGCCGGCTTCGACGTGATCCTGGTGGAAACCGTCGGCGTGGGCCAAAGCGAAACCACGGTGCGTTCGATGGTCGATTTCTTCCTGCTGCTGATGATCGCCGGGGCTGGCGACGAATTGCAGGGCATCAAGAAAGGCATCATGGAGCTGGCCGACGCCCTGCTGGTCAACAAGGCCGACGGCGACAACAAGATCCGCGCCAACGCCGCCCGCGCGGACTACAACCGAGCCCTGCACTACCTCGCCCCGGCCACCAAGGGCTGGCGCACCAAGGCTTATACCTGCTCCGCTCTCAACGGCGAGGGCATCGACGCCATCTGGAACGTGATCGGCGACTTCCGCCAGCACGTCACGACCAGCGGTGTGTTCGAGAAACGTCGGCAACGGCAAACCCTGGATTGGGTATACTCCATGGTCGAGGAACACCTGCGCGCCAGCTTCTTCAACCACGCCGGCGTCGGCAGTATCCGCGCCGACGTGGAATACGCTGTGATCGAGGGCCATTTGCCCCCGACCGTGGCCGCACAACAACTGATCCATAAATACGAAGGCCATTAAATCAACTGGGAGGATACCATCATGCTGCGCAGTCCCCGCGATTTCTTCAAACCCAAGGTCGTCGGCGCCCCCGAACCGCTCCGCGAGATTCCGGTTCGCCCGTCGCGAATGATCCACTTTTTCGATCCCAGCAACGCCAAGATGGCGGTCAAGGTCCCGGACATCGCCAAGACCGTGGACATCATGCTCGGCAACCTGGAAGACGCCGTGCCCATCGACCGCAAGGAAGCCGCCCGCGAAGGGCTGGTCCAGATCGGCAAGAGCGTCGATTTCGGCGATACTCAGTTCTGGACCCGCGTCAACAGTCTCGACAGCCCCTGGTTCCTGGACGACCTGATCCGTTTGGTCGGTGAAATCGGCGACAAGCTGGACGTCATCATGCTGCCCAAGGTGCAGGGGCCGTGGGACATCTACTTCGCCGACCAACTGCTGGCGCAACTCGAAGCCAAGTACGGCGTGAAAAAACCGCTGATGCTTCACGCCATCCTGGAAACCGCCCTCGGCGTGGCCAATGTCGATGAAATCGCCAACGCCAGCCCCCGGATGCAGGGCATGAGCCTCGGTCCCGCCGATCTGGCGGCTTCCCGGCGGATGAAGACCACCCGGGTCGGCGGCGGCCATCCCGATTACGTGGTGCGCACCGATCCCGATCCCAAGAATCCCGATGCTCCGCGTCCGACCGCCCAACAAGACCTCTGGCACTACACCATCGGCAAGATGGTGGACGCCTGCGTCAGCGTCGGCGCGCTGGCGTTTTACGGGCCGTTTGGCGACATCGCCGACCTGACGGCCTGCGAGGACCAGTTCCGCAACGCTTATCTCATGGGCTGCGTCGGCACCTGGTCGCTGCACCCGAACCAGATCGCCATCGCCAAGCGGGTGTTCAGCCCGAAACCGGAGGAAGTGGCCTGGGCCAAGCGGGTTGTCGAAGCCATGCCCGACGGCAGCGGCGCGGTGATGATCGACGGCAAGATGCAGGACGACGCGACCTGGAAACAGTGCAAGGTCGTCCTCAATCTCGCCCAGCTCATCGCCAGCCGCGATCCGGAATACAAGGCGCTGTACGGGTTCTAGGCGCTTCATCACGCCCTCTCCCGCCCGGAGAGGGCAAAGAGGTCAAGGCGAAACTGAACCTGCGGAGGCAGAGGTTTTCAATGGCCTACAGCGACTTTACCCTGGAAACCGCGATTGCCAAGTTGGGCATTGCAACGCAACTGGCGGTTCTTTTCCCTGATCTCAACCCCGTCCCGGTTCCTGGCTGGCTCCAGGAAACCCTGGCTAAACGTACTCCCTTGGCGCTGATTTCCGAGAAGTCACGCAGTGAGTTCATCGTGGCCCCGGTTTTGCTGGCCAGCCGCGAACTTTCTCATGAAAAACTGGCGATCTATTCCGGACAAAGACTGGATATCGACCCTGAAAAGGGCCTGGTCGGAGAGTGCGATTTTATCCTGACGTTGTCTCCACCCATTCTGCCCTTGCGCTCGCCGATCATGACCCTGGTTGAAGCCAAAAAGAACGACGTCGAAGCGGGTCTGGGGCAGTGCATCGCTCAAATGGTTGCGGCGCAACTCTTCAACCAATCCAGCGGCCAATCCAGCCGTCCGGTCTTCGGCTGCGTGACCACGGGAGAAATTTGGCAGCTTTTACAGTTGGCAGCATCGGTCGTGTCGCTGGACGAACGCCGCTACTACCTGGATGATGTCGGGAGCATTCTGGCTGTGTTTCAACGGATTGTCGCTCAGGAACTCTCCCTGTCCGGCTAATTTCAGTAGACCTTCATCAACCACCGGACTGTTTCCATGATCGCGCCCTTCGCCATCGCCCGCCTGCCGCGCATCGAATTTGGCGCCGGCGCTCTCGCCAAACTGCCCAACCTAATCGCTCAATACGGTAATCGCGTGTTGCTGGTGACCGGCCAGCGCTCGTTCGCCGAATCGCCCAGTGGGTCGTCGCTATTATCCGCATTGGAAAAAGTCGGCGTTCGGTGGGAGCAGGCGCGAGTCAGCGACGAACCCTCGCCGCAACTGGTGGATGAAGCCGTCCAGCAATGGCGCGGCGCGAATATCCAAGTCGTCGCCGGCATTGGCGGCGGCAGCGTACTGGACGCCGCCAAGGCGATTGCGGGCTTGTTGCCGAGTGGCGATTCGGTGATGAACTACCTGGAAGGGGTCGGGCCGGAGAAGCCTTACCAGGGTCCCGCGACACCGTTCATCGCCGTGCCCACCACCGCCGGCACCGGTAGCGAAGCCACCAAGAACGCCGTGCTCAGCCTGCGTGACCCGAACGGGTTCAAGAAATCCTTCCGCGACGACAAGCTGGTTCCGAAATACGCCCTGCTCGACCCCGATCTGCTTGCAAGCTGCCCCAAGCCGCAAATCGCCGCTAACGCGATGGACGCGCTCACGCAACTGCTGGAGTCCTACGTCTCCATCAAGGCCAACCCCCTCACCGACGCGCTGGCGGAAAGCGGGTTGAAAGCGGTGCGGGAGGGCTTGTTCGCCTGGTATGAAGGCGGCGATGACGCCGCCGCCGGTCGTTCGCGCATGGCCTACGCCGCATTACTGTCGGGCCTCTGTCTGGCCCAGACTGGCCTGGGCTCGGTGCATGGGCTGGCCTCGCCGCTGGGGGCATTCTTCCCGATTCCGCACGGCGTGGTCTGCGGTACGCTCGTCGGCGCCGCCACCCGCGTCAACTTGGCGGCACTGGCCGAACGCGAGCCCGATCATCCGTCCTGGCGCAAGTACGCTCGGGCCGGTGACCTCCTGCACGGGCGGCATTTTCCCACTCCCAAGGAATCGCACGCCGCGTTGCTGGCGCTGCTGGACGAGTGGACCGAGCGGCTGACCTTGCCCCGGCTCGGCGCCTACGGCATCCAGGAACGCGATTTCGCCCATGTCGTCGCCCACTCGCGTGGCGGCAGCATGAAAACCAATCCATTGATCCTGAGCGACACCGAAATCACCGAAGTACTGCGGCAGCGGCTTTAACCGATGACCCCCCCAAAAGGCCCTTCATCTTCCTTGCCCAGCGTGGTCGTGGACCGGGAAACGGCCGAACTCAAGCGACTGGAAGAACGGATCGGCCGGGTCCACCTGCAACAGCGGCTGGGCATCGAGGTCGACCATGCGGCCCAGGTGTTTGGACGGGGTCGGACCTTTTTTCATATCGAGAACTGGTACTCGATCCACGCCCTGATCCGCCTGACCCTGCGCGGCCTGGGTCTGTACCGCCGGGGCTTGCGCAACGCCACCGCCATTCAAATCCGCCACAACGAAGTCGTCATGCCCCGGTTGCCCGCCGCCTTCGACGGCTTCACCCTGCTGCACCTCAGCGATCTGCATCTGGACGCCGATCCCGCCTATCCCACCGCGCTGATCGAGCGTCTGCGGCAGGTGAATTACGATCTGTGCGTGATCACCGGCGATTTCCGGGCCAAGACCCACGGTCCCCATGACGCCGCCATCGCCGCCCTGGCCCAGGTGCGCCCACACCTGAATGCCCCGGTCTACGCGATCCTTGGCAATCACGATTCCATCCGCATGGCGCCCGGCATCGAGGCGTTGGGGATCATCCTGCTGCTCAACGAATCGGTCCGGGTGGAGCGCGACGGCGCGGCGATTCATCTGGCGGGCATCGACGATCCGCACTATTTTCAGGTGGACAACTTCGACAAGGCCGTTCAACACATTCCGTCCGACGCCACCACCATTCTGCTGTCGCATTCCCCGGAAACCTACCGACACGCGGCGCACGCCGGTTTTGACCTGTTTCTGAGCGGTCATACCCACGGCGGCCAGATTTGTCTGCCCGGCGGCATCGCGCTGATGACCAACGCCGCCTGCCCGCGCCGCTTTTGCAAGGGCGCCTGGCGTTATCACGCCATGCAGGGCTACACCTCGGTCGGATCGGGTGCCTCGGTGGTCGGGGTGCGCTTTAACTGCCTACCGGAAATCACCCTGCACCACCTGCGTATCCCACCGGCTCAGTAAGGCCGGTTGCGAATGCCGAGCCGGTAAAAGATCGGTGACAGGCCCAGTTCCAGCACGATGAAGCCGACCGTCGTCGCCGCGATGGCCGGCCAACTCAGCCCGAATACGTCCGCCACCGCCAGCAGCGGCAACAATGCCTCGGGAATCTGGTCCAGGCCCAGGGCCATGCCGCTGGTGGGCACGCCCAACCGCCGCTTGAAAAAACTCGACAGTAGATCGCCCAGCATGGCGGCGACGCCGATCACCACTCCGACCATCGCCGACCACCCCAGCAGCGCGGCGCCAAGAGCAGTCGCCAGCGGCGCCAGCGCCACACCGCGCCAGGTCTTGGCATCCCCCAACAGGCGTCGGCCATCGGTCCATCGTCGACCGCCATCCACCGGCCAGGCGCCCCGGTCGCCGCATACCGCGGCGGCGATGATCGGAACACCATTGGCGATCAAGATCAGTAGCAGCAACTGCAATTCGATGGACGCCATGGCGAAATTCCCGGAAGACCCTCTCAAGCATAGGTCGGGCGCGCTAGAATGGGGCATTTTCGCTTGACGTCAGTCGAAAGCGCCGTCCCAGTGGGGACGAAGTCCCTCATCGCCGCAATCGTTAGGAGAATCACATGAAAATGTCACGTCTGGGCGCTGGTCTCGGTATCGCCAGCGGATTGCTGTGGCTGGCCGCCGCCCATGCCGCCGATCTCAACTCACCGGTCGGCAAATGGAAAACCGTCGACGACAAATCCGGCAAACCCAAGAGCATCGTGCAGATCACCGAAAGCAACGGTGTGCTGACCGGCAAGATCGTGGAACTGCTGGAAGGCGCCACCGAGAAAACCTGTAGCAAATGCGAGGGTGACTTAAAGGATAAGCCATTGGTCGGAATGAAAATTCTATGGGACTTGAAGAAAGAGGGCGACGAGTGGACGGACGGCAAGATTTTCAACCCGGCCGACGGCGGCACCTATGCGAGCAAGGCTAAGCTGACCAACGGCGGCAAAACCCTGGACGTCACCGGCAAATGGATGTTCTTCAGCCGGGAGCAAAAGTGGCAGCGGGTCGACTGAAACCCAAGCTTCCCGGCAAGCCGCTCTCGCCCCGCCTTGGCGCGAGGCGAGAGAACGCATCTTCAAGCCCGTAAACGTTCGGATCCCCTCGTCCCGCACGACGATGGGTTTCGCTACGCTCAACCCATCCTACGAAAAGACCAATGGGTTGTAGGATGGGTTGAGCGTAGCGAAACCCATCAATACGGGGCGAAACCATCAGGGGATCTGAACAATTACTCAAGCTCTTCCGCCGCGCCGAAATCAAGCGATCGGACGAACTTCCGGCACCGGAATACCCCGCTGCCGGCAGGCGGCGGTCAAGGTATTCAATAGCAAACAGGCGATCGTCATCGGCCCAACGCCGCCCGGCACCGGGGTAATGGCGCCCGCCACCTCGACTGCCGCCTCAAAATCCACATCACCCACCAGCCGCCCCTTGCCGTCCGGAGTGAAAATGCGGTTGATGCCGACATCGATCACCGTCGCGCCCGGCTTGATCCAGTCGCCCTTGACCATTCGCGCCTTGCCGACCGCCGCGATCAGAATGTCCGCCCGCCGGCATTCCTCGGCCAAATCGCGGGTACGGGAATGGGCGATGGTCACGGTGCAATGCTCGCGCAGCAACAGCGCCGCCATCGGTTTGCCCACGATGTTGGAACGGCCCAGGATCACCGCCCGCTGCCCCGTCAGATTGCCGATCCGATCCTTGAGCAACATCAGACAGCCCAGCGGCGTGCAGGGCACCATGCCGGTTCCACCCACCGCCAGCAACCCAGCGTTCAGCGGGTGAAAACCATCCACATCCTTCTGGGCGGTGATCGCCTCGATCACCGCCTCCGGGTCGATCTGCTTCGGCAACGGCAGTTGCACCAGGATGCCGTTGACCACCGGGTCCCGATTCAATTCGGCGACGCGCGCCAACAATTCGGCCTGGGTCGCGGTCGCGGGCAACCGGTGTTCAAAGGAATTCATGCCAGCCTCCCGCGCTTGCAGGCCCTTGTTGCGGACATAGATTTGGCTGGCGGGATCTTCGCCGACCAGCACCGTCGCCAGACCGGGCGTGACGCCATGTTCCGCCTTAAGCTGGGCGGCGCGCGCGGCGATGCCGGCGCGCAGGCGGGCGGCGAACCGTTTACCGTCAATGATGGTGGCCGTGGCCATGGGCTTCCTCGTGGTCGCTGAAAAACGCCGCTGGATTCTACTACAGCCGACCTCTTGTTTGCCTTGCCTTATCAGCCACTTCCCCGTATCTTTGCGCGCTCGTTTCACCACTCCCCGCAGGAGGATGCAGGCCGTGTCGAGTCAGGACCAGCAGATCATGTTCGTGTTTCCGGGACAGGGCTCCCAATATGTCGGTATGGGCAGCGACTTGCGCCGGGACTTTCCGGTTGCCCAGCGGCTTTACGAACAGGCCAACGACATCGTGGGCTACGATCTCGTCAAGCTTTGCCTGGAAGGGCCGGAAGAGGCGCTCAGACTGACCCGCCATACCCAACCCGCCCTGCTGGTTCACTCGCTGGCTTGCCTGGAAATCTTTCGCGAATTGACCGATGACCGGGTGAAACCGGTTCTGACCGGCGGCCACAGCCTCGGCGAATACTGCGCCCTGGTCGCGGCCGGGGCGCTCGACTTCGAAACCGCGCTGCGGCTGGTGCAAAAACGCGGCGACTGCATGGGCGCTTACGGCGCCGGCGAAATGCTGGCGTTTCCGCTGCATCTGGACAACATCCAGCCGCTGGCGGAAAAGCATTACTGCGTCGTCTCCGCTCGCAACCTGCCCGATCAGACCGTGATCGGGGGTCTCGCCGAGGATCTCGACCGCTTGACCGACGAAGCCCACGCGCACTTCCCGCGCAAGCGGCCCGCCCGCCTCAAAACCGAGGGCGCGTTTCACACCTTCTACATGATCACGGCCGCCCTGCATTTCCGCCCGGTGCTAGACACCGCCACGATGAGCACTCCCACCGTTCGCGTCTTGTCCAACTGCTCGGGCGCCTACCACGATCCCGATCCCGCCGCGATCAAGACCCGGTTGTTCTTCCAACTGTTCCACCCGGTCAACTGGATCGACAACCTGGAAATTGCCTTCCACGACGGCGTCAACACCATCATCGAATTTGGCGGCGGCTTGGGCAGCGGTCCGGCGCCCGAGGACAAGCGGCCCAACCTGGAAGGTATGATCAAGAAAGCGCTGCGCGGTTCGGATTTCAGCGCCCACTACCACGCCGCCATCAACAGCCAGACCCTGCGGGAAACGGCGGAGGCGCTGCGATCATGAGATATCGCGCCACCTCGCAAAGCCAGCGCGCCCGGCGCGCGCTCAGCCAGGAAGCCGTGAAGCGTTCCCATCGCCGTTGTGATCTGATCCGACTGGTCCCGGAAAACGAATCCGCCACCTTCCCCCCGGACGCGGTCAACGAGGTGGAACGCATCGACGCGCCGACCCCAACCTCTCCCCCCGCCTGATCCGAAACCGCGAGCCAGCGCTTCGACAGCCATGAAATACGGCCCGCGGTCCCGTCCATGACATTTTGCAAGAAAAAGTGTCGGCTATCGCGTTTGCCCGGATTTCGGCTACCCTTAAGCGCAAGCGCTTAGCAAAAAAGAAACCATCGCGGGATGGACAGCGGTTTACGGAGCCAAGCCGCTCATCGCGCCACGCCAGTTTTCCCCCCGTCCATAATAAAACGATCAGCCCCGCGTTACCCGGGCGCGGGCCGGTGGGAAGCGTTTGATCGTCCATTTGCCAACTGACCAACCATCATAGAGGTGAGAACCATGCTTTCCGAGAAACAACTTGAAATCTTGCGGGAACGTCGCGCCAAGGTTTTGGCCGGCGGCGGCGAGGACAAACTCCAGGAACGGCACGCCAAGGGTCTTTTGGGCGCCCGCGAACGGTTGCTGGCCCTGTTCCAGCCCGACACCTTTCAGGAAATCGCCACCCACGCCAAGCACGCCGGCAAGCATTTCGGCCTGGCCGACAAGGAACTGCCCTCGGATGGCGTGATCGTCGGCACCGGCTTCGTCGATGGGCGGCCGGTGGCGGCGTTCAGCCAGGATTTCACCGTGATGGGCGGCACGCTCGGCAAAATGCACGCCCGGAAAATCGTGCAGTCGATGCAACTGGCGCTGAAGATCGGCGTGCCGGTGGTGGCGTTCAAGGACTCCGCCGGCGCCCGCATCCAGGAAGCGGTGGACGCGCTGTCCGGCTACGGCGAGGTGTTTTACAACAACGTGCTGCTGTCGGGCGTGGTGCCGCAGATCGCCATCATCGCCGGCCCCTGCGCCGGCGGCGCGTCGTACTCGCCGGCGCTGATGGACTACATCATCATGACCAAGCAGAACGCCTACATGTTCATCACCGGCCCGGAGGTGATCAAGGCGGTCACCGGCCGTACCACCAGCCTGGACGAGGTCGGCAGCGCCGAGATGCACGCCACGGTCAGCGGCAACGTCCATTTCGTCGCCGAGGACGACCGCCACGCGATCCAGATCGCCAAGGCGTTGCTCAGCTATCTGCCGTCCAACAACACCGAGGACCCGCCGCACCGGCCCTATCCCGATCTCGACCTGTCCCCGGACGAGGGCATCAATGATCTGATCCCGGAAACGTCTTCCGAGCCGATGGATGTCAAGCAGATCATTTATCGACTGGTGGACAACGGTCAGTTTCTGGAAGTCCACGCCGGCTGGGCGGGCAACATCGTGGTCGGCTTCGCCCGCGTTCAGGGTATCGTGGTCGGCGTTCTCGCCAACCAGTCGCTGGTCAGGGCCGGGGCGATGGATATCGACGCCTCCGACAAGGGCGCGCGCTTCATCCGTTTCTGCAACGCTTTCAACATCCCGCTGGTGACGCTGGTGGACGTGCCCGGCTTCCTGCCCGGCATCGAACAGGAGCGCGGCGGCATCATCCGCCACGGCGCCAAGATGCTCTACACCTACGCCTCCGCGACGGTGCCGAAGATCACCATCATCCTGCGCAAGGCCTACGGCGGTTCCTATCTGGCCATGTGCGCGCAAGAGATGGGCGCCGACATGGTGTTCGCCTGGCCGACCGCCGAAATCGCGGTGATGGGCGCCGAAGGCGCGGTCAACATTCTGTACCGCAGCGAACTGAAAGCCGCCGAGGATCGCAAGGCCAAGGCCAAGGAACTGGTGGAGGAATACCGGGCCAAGTTCGCCTCGCCCTACATGTCCGCCTCGCGCGGCTACATCACCGACGTGATCGAGCCGGCCGATACCCGCGCCACTATCGCTCTGGCGCTGCGCAAGCTGCTGACCAAGCGCGAATTGCGCCCGGCCAAGAAGCACGGCGATATCCCGCTCTGATCCGACCGCCGACCCCCAAGCCAAGGGAGATTGATCGATGAAGACTTACACCACCTGGGACGCCATCGGCGACATGTTCGTGATCTACGGCATCGTGATCGTGATCTCGATGCTGGTCGCGGCGATCATTCGCGGCATCGTTCTGGTGCTGTCGCGACAGGCGAAGGCGGAACCGGTCAAGGCGCCGGCCAAACCCGCGCCCGCCGCGCAACCCGCCCTCGCCGGCATCCCGCAAGAGCATATTGCTGTCATCACTGCGGCGGTGGCCGCGATGATGGGCGCGCATCGCATCGTCCGCATCGAAATGGCGAGCCGCGGTTTCGGCTGGACCGCCGAGGCGCGCACGACTCATCACACCTCGCACGCGCCGCGCGCATCCCATTGAAAATCTGAATCCCTTTCCATTCCACCTTTTGCGAGAGAACAACCCCATGGAGAAGAAATTCCGCATCACCGTCGAAGGCAAGCAGTATATCGTCGCGGTCGAGGACATTACGGCCGATAGCGCCCAAGGCTTCTACCAGGACACGGCGGTCGTGGCGACTCCGCCGTCCGTGGTTGCCGCGGCTCCAGTGGCCGCCGCGCCCGCGCCGGCCGTCGCTTCCCCCCTCGGCGCGGCCGGGCCGGGCGATGAGGTCGCGCCGTTGGGCGGCGTGGTGCAGACGATCCACGTCAGCGTCGGCCAGGCGGTCAACGAGGGCGACAAGCTGGTCTCGCTGGAAGCCATGAAGATGGTCACGCACGTCGTCGCCCGTCGGGGTGGCAAAGTCATCAGCATCGCGGTCAAGCCGGGCGATCCGGTGGATGCCGGGCAGGTGCTGCTGACCATCGGCTGAGCGCCGGGAGCACTCCATCATGGAATCCCTGAACTTTCTCGACCTGTTCCAGGGGATCAACACGCTGATACAGGGGTTCTCTACTGACCCCAAGATCGCTTTTGGACGCGTGTTCCTGATCTTTCTGGGCGTTTTGCTGTTTTATCTGGGGCGCAAGGGCGTGTTGGAAGCCTTGCTGATGATCCCAATGGGTCTCGGCATGGCCACCGTCAATGCGGGCGTGATGTTCTTTTACAACCTTGATCCGACCAGCGGTATGACGTTCGAGGCGCTGAAAGCAGCCGGACAGGCGGTTCCCAGCCAGATACCCGGCACCCTGCACGTCGCCCCACTGGCGCAGGACACCAATGCGTTGATGAACATCCTGCAGATCGACTGGTTGCAACCGATCTACACCTTCATGTTCAGTAACGGCCTGATCGCCTGCTTTGTGTTCATGGGCATCGGCACCCTGCTGGACGTGGGCTTCGTGATGGCCCGGCCGTTTCAGAGCATGATCATCGCTCTGTTCGCGGAGTTGGGCACTGCTTTGGTGTATCCGATAGCGGTGAGCATGGGCCTGACGCCGGGGGAAGCTGCTTCAGTGGCGATCATCGGCGGCGCGGACGGCCCGATGGTGCTGTTCACCTCGCTGTCGCTGGCAAAGCCGCTGTTCGTGCCGATCACGGTGGTAGCCTACCTGTACCTGGGCTTGACCTATGGCGGGTATCCCTACCTGATCAAGCTGATGATCCCCGAAAGGCTCCGCGCTTTGCCCATGCCGATGGAGAAGACCCGGACCATCACCTCCAACGAAAAGCTGGTGTTCGCCGTAACCGCTTGCATTCTGCTCAGCCTGCTGTTTCCGGTGGCGGCTCCGCTGCTGCTGTCGCTGTTCCTGGGAGTGGTTATCCGCGAGAGCGATTTGCCCAACTTCTACGAACTGTTCTCCAATACGGTGCTGTATGGTGCGACCTTTTTCCTTGGGTTGCTGCTGGGCATCTTGTGCGAGGCCAATACCATCCTGAATCCGGTGGTCCTGAAACTGCTGGTGCTGGGCATTCTGGCGCTGCTGATCTCCGGTATCGGCGGGATTCTGGGCGGTTATGTGCTGTATTACTGGTCGGGCAAGAAATATAACCCGGTGATTGGCATCGCCGGGGTCAGTTGCGTGCCGACCACCGCCAAGGTGGCGCAGAAATCGGTGGGACCAGGGGTCATCATCCTGCCGCACGCACTGGGCGCCAATATTTGCGGCGTCATCACCACCGCCATCTTCGCGGCGGTCTACGTCGCGTTGCTGATGCCGAAAGGCTGATCCTCTCTCACCCGGCGGGCTGTCTGGACGCGGTCCGCCGGTTTTCGGCTTTGTTCGCTTGCCCCGCCCTTTCGTTATTGGAGCGCACGGCCCAGCCGGGTTTCAAGCCCGAATCACGGTGATCCGTCGGCCCTGGGGACTACCCGTTTCCGCGTTGGATGTGCGTTCCCGAATCGGCGGCTGCCCGGCGCGGCGGTCGAAGATCACCAGCCAGCCGCTCTCCAACCCCAGCCCGGCCAGGTAGCCATCCAACTGCTCCAGGCCCTCGGCCAGCGGGTCCGGCTCGCCCTCGCGCCAGACCTTCAGTTCGATCCCCAGGGTCACCGCGCCGTAGCGCAGGCACAAGTCCATCCGGCCCATCCCGATGGCGTATTCCCGCTCCAGCGTCCCGCCGCCGTTGATCACCCGGTGCAGGAAAGCCATCAGCACCAGATGGGGGGCGATTTCGTGGTAGGGCGCGCTGCCCAGCAGCGGTTGCCCGTGCTGGCGCCAGAACCGCAGGAAGGCCATCAACAATTGTTCGGGGTTGAGGCTGCCGTCGGGATTGAGCCAGGTCGGGGCGATCTGGGGCAACGACGCTTGTGGGGTGAACGCCAGGGTGCGCGGCAACACTTCGCGATAGATCGGGTTGGCGAGGGCCAAGCCTTGGCCGGGCGCCATCCGGCACAGGCCCAAATCGAGCAGATATTGAATGTCGTCATCCGGGACCTCGCCCAGCGCCGTGCCGGCCAGCATCGGTTCGATCACCCGCCGCACCCGGTCCTCGCGCAGCTTGTCGGCCAACTGGTCCAGATGGGTCTCCCGCCGCAGAATCAGGTTCTCCTTGGCCTGGTCGATCCGCGCGACCGGAATCGGCTGGCTCCGGTCCCGCCCGTCCCGCATCCGGAAGCAAGCTTCGTAGGCCAGGGCGTTGACCAGCCAGGGCTGGCCCCGCGTCAGCGTCCAGACCCGCTCCAGGGCATCCGGGGTAAAGTCCTGCCCGGTTTCGGCGGTGTGCTCCAACAGCAAAGCCTCGACCTCGGCTTGGATGAAATCGCCCAAGCGCAACGATTCGGCCTTGATGTTGAAGGCGCTGCCGCCGGTGATCGGCGAAGCCTCGGAGCTGGCGTGAATCCGGTAGTCGCGCAAGTCCCGCACTCCACACAGAATCACCGTTTTCGGAAACTGGGTGGGGCGTTTCGGATAGCCGGCCCGCAACTGCCGCAACAGCGAAATTAGCGTGTCCCCCACCAGCGCGTCCACTTCGTCCAGCAGCAGCACCAGCGGTTGCGGCAAGCGCTCGCACCAGCGGGTCAGAAACACGCCCAGCGCCGAACCCGGCGGCGTCATCGCCAAAACCTCGCGCCCCAGTTCCGGCGCCCCGGCGTCCGCCGTCCAGTCGCGCGCCCACGCGGCGATGTCGGTCACCACCGTAGCCAACGCCCGGTCCACCTGCTCGCGGTAGGCCTGGGCGCCCTCCAAGTTGGCGTATACCGCCCGGTAGCGACCTTCCCGGTTCAAATACTCCGCCAGGGCCAGTAGACAGGTAGTCTTGCCGGTCTGGCGCGGGGCGTGCAGCAGAAAGTACTTCTCTCGTTCGATCAGGCCGAGAATCTCTTCCAAGTCCCAGCGTTGCAGCGGGGGCAAACAGTAATGCTTTTCGCTGCGAACCGGCCCTTCGGTGTTGAAAAAACGCATGGCGCATCTCCGGCGGTGGTTGGGCAACTGTTCGCGCTCCCCCGGACGGGCCAGGGGAGCTAATCGCTACGGTACGGGCGTTCGCCGCTCCGGACAAGGGGGCGTTCGTCCACCCGCCGGCCGGGCCGGAAAAATCATTCGGGGGCAGTCGGGCTGTTGACTCGCTCGCTAGGGTATTTGACGAGCGCGCTATACTCTTTGGCACGAGCAGGAAACAAGGGGACCGGCGCGACCGCGCCACCCCTGAGACCGCCCCACCGATCGCCCGACTCGATTTACGGATGGAGGTTTTACGATGAACACGCCGCACCCTGATGCGCGCCGCTCCTGGTGTCGCCTGGTTTTTTGGGCAGCCTGCCTGCTTGGCTTGATCCAGCCGCCGACGGCCTGGCCGCTGGCGTGGCCCGACGGCCTGGCGCCGACGCCGGCCGCGCCGGTCGACGCCGAGACCCGCCAGCGGGTCCAAGACCAGTACGGTAAGCTGCCCTTGAGCTTCATCCACAACCAGGGCCAGGCGCCCGCCCCCATCGCCTGGTACGTGCAGCGGCCGGGCTTGAATATCGCCTTCATGCCGCAAGGCCAGCGACTCGTTTTGAACCAAGGCCAGGGGGAAGACGCACGGGCGCAGCGAATCGACATCGAGCTGGTCGGCGCCGCGCCGCGCGCCATCGACACCCTGATCGCCGCCGACGGAATCGTCAGTTACTTCAAAGGCCCGAAGGAACAGTGGAAAACCGGCATCCCCACCGCCGAGGCCATCGTTTACCGCGAGGCGTGGACCGGCATCGACGTGCAGTATCGGGGCACCGGCGGCCGGCTGGAATCCTTCTACGTCGTCGCTCCCGGCGCCGATCCCGACCAAATCCGCCTGCGTTACCGGGGCCAGGACCAGCTCGCCCTGGCCGACAACGGCGACCTGGTGCTGAGCGTGCCGGGTGGGGAGCTGCGCGAGACCGCGCCGGTGCTCTACCAGGAGACCGACGGCCAGCGGGTGGCGGTGGCGGGGCGCTACCGGCTGCTGGCGGACGGCGGCGTCGGTTTCGAGATCGCCGCCTACGACCGGGCGCGGCCCCTGATCATCGATCCGGTACTGGTCTACGCCGGCTATATCGGGGGCACGGCCGGCGAGGACGGTAACGGCATCGCCGTGGACAGTGACGGCAACGCCTATGTGACGGGCAACGCCTCCTCCGACGAAAACACCTTCCCCGACACCGTCGGACCGGACTTGACTCACAACGGTAGCCTTGATGCCTTCGTCGCCAAGGTGAACGCGGCCGGCACCGCCCTGGTCTACGCCGGCTACATCGGCGGCGCGGGCAACGACTTCGGTCGCGGTATCGCCGTGGACAGCGCCGGCAACGCCTACGTAACCGGCGAAACGCAGTCCAACGAAGCCAGCTTCCCGGTGACCATCGGCGCGCTAGATACCACGCATAACGGCGGCGCTGACGCCTTCGTCGCCAAGGTGAACCCGGCGGGCACCGCCCTGGTCTACGCCGGCTACATCGGCGGCGCAGGCAGCGACGTCGGTCGCGGCATCGCCGTGGACGCCGCCGGCAACGCCTATGTGACGGGCAACACGCTCTCCACCGAGGCCAGCTTCCCAGTGAGCGGCGGGCCGGACTTGACTCACAACGGTAACAGTGACGCCTTTGTCGCCAAGGTGAACGCGGCGGGCACCGCCCTGGTCTACGCCGGCTACATCGGCGGCGCGAGCGGCGATTTTGGTCAAGGGATCGCTCTGGACAGCACGAACAACGCCTATGTGACGGGGTACACGACCTCCACCGAGGCCACCTTCCCGGTAACCGTGGGGCCGGACCTGACCTACAATGACTCGGGTGGCTTCAACACCGACGCCTTCGTCACCAAGGTGAACGCGGCGGGCACCGCCCTGATCTACGCCGGCTACATCGGCGGCGCGGGCATCGACCAAGGTCTCGGCATCGCCGTGGACGGGGCGAACAATGCCTATCTGACCGGCTACACCAACTCCACCCAGACCAGCTTCCCAGTGACCGTGGGGCCAGACCTGACCCACAACGGCGGCTTCGATGCCTTCGTCGCCAAGGTGAGCGCGGGGGGCGCCAGCCTGGTCTACGCCGGCTACATCGGCGGCGCGAACGATGACTTTGGTAACGGCATCGCCGTGAGCGGCGCCGGCAGCGCCTATGTGGCCGGCTACACAGGCTCCACCGAGACCAGCTTCCCGGTGCTGAACGGGCCGGACCTCAGCTACAACGGCAACCTGGATGACGCCTTCGTGGCCCAGATCAACCCAGCGGGCAGCGCCCTGATCTACGCCGGCTACATCGGCGGCACGGACCGGGATCAAGGTCACGGCATCGCCGTGGACAGCGCCGGCAACGCCTATGTGATCGGCGGCACGGCCTCCACCGAGGCCAGCTTCCCGGTGCTGAACGGGCCGGATCTCAGCTATAATACCGGTTTCGATGTCTTCGTCGCCAAGATCGGCCCCAGCACCGCCGATCTCGCCATCACCAAGACCGACGGCATGGCGACGGCGGTACCCGGCAATTCGGTGATCTACACCATCACCGCCACCAACGCCGGCCCGGATGCGGTGAACGGCGCCACGGTGACGGACACCTTCCCGGCGGCATTGACCTGCAACTGGACCTGCGTCGGCGCGGGCGGCGGGACTTGCACCGCAGCGGGTTCCGGCAATCTCAACGATACCGTCAACTTGCCGGTGGGCGGTTCGGTGGCCTACACCGCAAGCTGCAACATTTCGCCGTCGGCGACGGGCAGCTTGACTAACACGGCAACCGTCGCGGCGCCCAGCGGGGTCACCGATCCCACGCCCGGCAACAACTCGGCCACCGACAGCGATACCCTGACGCCCGAAGCCGATGTGTCGATCACCAAGACCGATGGCGTGACCACGGCCGCGCCGGGCGGTTCGACCACGTATACGATCGTGGCCAGCAATACCGGCCCCAGCACCGCCACCGGCGTGACGGTCAGCGACACCTTCCCGGCCAGCCTGACCGGTTGCTCGACCATCGCCGTCGCCGTCGGCGGGACCGCTGGCCACGACCCCGGCCCCACGGTGGGCAATCTCAACGACACGGGCATCACCCTGCCCCCCAGCGCCAGCGTCACCTACACCGCCACCTGCACGGTGGATGTTGGAGCCACCGGCACCCTGAGCAACACCGCCACCATCACCGCGGCGACGACCGACCCCAACGCCGGCAACAACTCGGCCACCGACACCGACACGCTGGCGCCGGCCGTCACCAGCTTCACCGGCCCCACCGCCACCGGGACCGGCAACGCCACAGCCACGGTAACCGGCGGTGGCAACACCTGCGGCTTCGTCCCTACCCCACAATTCGTGGCGGTGGCCAGCGTGCCGGCTCCCCCGCCGGCGGGCTATACCTTCCCCCACGGTCTCTTCAGCTTCACCCTCGCTAATTGCAACCCTGGCGAAACAGTCACCCTCACCATCACCTATCCGGCGACCCCGGCACTGCCACCGGGGACTCTTTATTGGAAATTCGGCCCGACCCCCGGCCAGCCCGCCCCGCACTGGTACGTGCTGCCGGCGACCATCGGCGGCAACACCGCCAGTTTTAGCATCACCGACGGCGGTCTGGGGGACGACGACCTGAGCGCCAATCGCACCATCGTCGACCAGGGCGGACCGGGCGTGCCCGGCGCTGGGGATGGCGCAACGGGGATTCCCACCCTGTCGGAATGGGCCTTGCTGCTCCTGAGCCTGGTCTTTTCCATCCTGCTCTGGCGCCGCCACGGCATGGCCCGGCGCTAGCGCGCCCGCGCCACCCGCCCCCGTTCGCGCGGGGGCGGGACGGCTCAGGCCCGAATCACGGTGATCCGCCAGCCCTGGGGACTGCCCGTTTCCGTGCTGGCCGTGCGTTCCCGGATCGGCGGCTGGCCGGCGCGGCGGTCGAAGATCACCAGCCAGCCGCTCTCCAACCCCAGCCCGGCCAGGTAGCCATCCAACTGCTCCAGGCCCTCGGCCAGCGGGTCCGGCTCGCCCTCGCGCCAGACCTTCAGTTCGATCCCCAGGGTCACCGCGCCGTAGCGCAGGCACAAGTCCATCCGGCCCATCCCGATGGCGTATTCCCGCTCCAGCGTCCCGCCGCCGTTGATCACCCGGTGCAGGAAAGCCATCAGCACCAGATGGGGGGCGATTTCGTGGTAGGGCGCGCTGCCCAGCAGCGGTTGCCCGTGCTGGCGCCAGAACCGCAGGAAGGCCATCAACAATTGTTCGGGGTTGAGGCTGCCGTCGGGATTGAGCCAGGTCGGGGCGATCTGGGGCAACGACGCTTGTGGGGTGAACGCCAGGGTGCGCGGCAACACTTCGCGATAGATCGGGTTGGCGAGGGCCAAGCCTTGGCCGGGCGCCATCCGGCACAGGCCCAAATCGAGCAGATATTGAATGTCGTCATCCGGGACCTCGCCCAGCGCCGTGCCGGCCAGCATCGGTTCGATCACCCGCCGCACCCGGTCCTCGCGCAGCTTGTCGGCCAACTGGTCCAGATGGGTCTCCCGCCGCAGAATCAGGTTCTCCTTGGCCTGGTCGATCCGCGCGACCGGAATCGGCTGGCTCCGGTCCCGCCCGTCCCGCATCTCGAAACAGGCTTCGTAGGCCAGGGCGTTGACCAGCCAGGGTTGGCCTAGCGTCAGCGTCCAGACCCGCTCCAGCGCCGCCGGTTCGAACGCCTGTCCCGTTTCGCGGGTGTGCTCCAACAGCAAAGTCTCGACCTCGGACTGGATGAAATCGCCCAAGCGCAAGGACTTGGCCTTGATGTTGAAGGCGCTGCCGCCGGTAATCGGCGCCGCCTCGGAACTCGCGTGAATCCGGTAGTCACGCAGGTCTCGCACTCCGCACAACACCACCGTCTGTGGGAACCGTTGCGGCCGTTGCGGGTAGCCAGCCCGCAACTGCCGCAGCAGCGAAATCAGCGTGTCGCCGACCAGGGCGTCCACTTCGTCCAGCAGCAGCACCAGCGGCTGCGGCGATCCCTCGCACCAGCGGGTCAGAAACTCCTCGACCCGCGTACCCCCACTGGACGAGGCGATGATGTCCCGCCCCAGGGCCGTGGCTTCAACATCACCAAGCTGATCGCGCGCCCCTCGGGAAATTTGTTCGACTACCACCGTCATCCCTTGATCGACGTTTTCTCGATAGGCCTGGGCCGGTTCGATATTGGCGTATAGCGCCCGGTAGCGGCCTTCCCGGTTCAAATACTCCGCCAGGGCCAGCAGACAGGTGGTCTTGCCGGTCTGGCGCGGGGCGTGCAGCAGAAAGTACTTCTCTCGTTCGATCAGGCCGAGAATCTCTTCCAAGTCCCAGCGTTGCAGCGGGGGCAAACAGTAATGCTTTTCGCTGCGAACCGGCCCTTCGGTGTTGAAAAAACGCATGGCGCATCTCCCGCGAAGTCATGGCTTACTATACGCCAGTGCATCGGAGTCACCAGGTTCACCCCCGCATCACCTGATTGTCCCTCACCGGCGCAATGGCCAGTCCATCTTGCAGAATGCGGCGATAAGTCCACCCCACAGCCCACAGATTGACGCCTAGCCAAATGCCGGTGACGCCCAGGGCCAGCGCGGCGGGATAGGTCAAAACCGAGGGATGGACAGCGGCGACCAAAAGCAGTAGCAGCGTCGCCAGATAAGCCCAAAACTGCCGCCGGATGCGTACTTCCGGCAACAATTGCTTCATGGTGGGCACTTTCGCTCGCCCAAGCAGTTGCGCCTGCAAATGGAACCACGCCAGAAAGGGGACGATCTTGTAAAGCATCCCGTTGATCACGGCGACCGCGAAGCCAAAAATCAACAGAATGCCCAGCAGCCATTCAACTTGCGGCGCTTGCGCCAGGGCCGGGACCCACGGCGTCAACAGCCACAACAGCGCGCCCGCCAGCAGGCTAGCCATGCTGGTTCGCCAGTAAGCCAGGGTCGGATCGCCGATCTTGCGACGGCGTTGGGTTAGCAGATATAGCGTCGTCATGGCGAACAGCCCGACGCCCAGCGCCAGCGCCGCGCCCGTCAGTCGCGCCGCTGTCTCCCAATCGCCGAACGTCAACACCGACCACGCCACCAGCAATACCGCCATCAGTGGCGCGAATCCACGCACGAACGCCGAAGGATAGGGCGGCGTGATCTGGAACATCGGCACCACCTGATAGGCCACGCCCGCCACCAATAGTGTCGTCCAACCCACCAGACCCCAGGCGGTGTGCAGGTGGGTCACGATCACGACCGGCAACGAAAATCCCCAACCGAAGAAACCGCCCAGCGCTAGCCCCAGCCCGACCGTGACCATCAGCGCCCCCAATGCGCAGCGCAGCGCGATCACCGTGCCGCTGACCACCGGCGCATGCCACAAGGCGAGATGCACAGCGATCAAAGCCGTGCCAAAGCCCAAGCCGAGCAATCCCAGGGCGCCCTGAAACCAGGCGGGACTACCGTTCAGAAAGGCAACGGCCAAGACCAACGCGCCCAGCGTCAGGGGAATATGAATCAACGCCGCCGCCAGTCGGGGGCGAGGCACGACCACGCCCACCACCACCGGCAACATTTGCAGCAGCGCGCCCAGCATGACCTGCGCCATGAAGCCGAGGGTCAGCAGATGGGTCAGCGCCAGGGTAGCCGGCAGCCAGCGGCTAGCGAAAACCTCCGGCCCTCGCCATGCCAGCAACGCCGCCGCCAATACCAGAAACCAGGGCGCGGTCAGAAAAAACCGTAGCGGTACACTGAAAGGCGGCGCCTGTTCGAGCGACAGCCCAGCCGAGTTCATGGCGGCCAAATCAGAACTTCGAAATGACCATCGGCGACCGCCGTGGTTTCATAGCGATAGTGATAACGGCGCAGAATATCGTAAAGCGGATAGGGCTGACGGTGGATCAGGAACCGCACGTGTTGCCCCGGTTTTAGCGCGTCCAACGCCGCCAAAACCTTTTCCATCGGTTCCGGCGGTTCCAATCCCCGCCCGTCCACCACGATGACGTTGGACTCGCTCATGGCGACCCGCCCGCTGGAAAGTCGCGCAGGGCTTGGATCACCGACCCGACAGCCCCGCCGAGAAACCGATCACACATCGGGTACAACATCTGCTCCTCCTTGATATTGTGCTGCTGCATCAGGATCAGCAGCGCCTCCGCCTGGCCCAGAAAATTCTCCAGGTCGCCACCAGCGAGCGCGCCGCTCATTTCGGCGAGCGTTTCCCGCATCTGCTGGTGCTCCAGCCGCATTACCCGCGTCGGCCCCATGGCATTGCCGGTCGCCTGCTCGAAAGCGGGAAACAGCATCGCTTCTTCCTTTTGGAAATGGTGTTCCATCGCGGCCAGAAATTGTTGGAAATTCGCGCGACAGCGGGCCAGATCACCCGCGTGGGCCGCATCCTCGGCGGCGGCAAACCCGTCATCGCAAGCGCGATGTTCGGCGACAAGGAATTCGGTGATCGTGGTCATGCCTTCCTCCTGCAAATTCAAATCACTGGCAGCGATTGTGCCCAGCACGAGACAAGCATTCCTTGACCTTTGTCAAGGCACAAAATCCGCTGTTCCTGGAACATGGTTATCGTCTCCACTTGATTGGACTTAATCAGGGTGGTTCGCACTCTCGTTGAGAAGAGGTTTTCATGAGCGCATTCGTCACCAAATCCATGGCGCGGAACATCTTCTACGGCGGCACGCTGTTCTCGGTGCTGCTGTTTCTCGCCCTGACCTTCCACACCACCTGGCAACTGCCGGGACGAATTCCCACCGCGACCCCGGCCCCGGAGGTCGCCCGCGGCAAGCATTTGTGGGAGACCCGCAACTGCATCGGCTGCCATACCCTGCTCGGCGAGGGGGCGTATTTCGCTCCAGAGCTGGGCAACGTCTACCAGCGGCGCGGCCCGGATTTCATCAAGGCCTGGATCAAGGCGCAACCCACCAAGGCGCCGGGGCGCCGGCAGATGCCGCAGTTCAATTTCAGCGACCAGCAACTGGACGACATCGTGGCGTTCCTGAAATGGACCTCGGAAATCAACACCGAAAAATGGCCGCCGAACATCGAAGGCTGAACCGAAGCACATCCCGGAGGACAAGGCTATCATGCAATTGCAATACAAATCCCAGGCGGTGGCCAAGCCTTACTTCATCGCGGCCATTGCCCTGTTCGTCGGACAAATCCTGTTCGGCCTGATTCTGGGCCTGCAATACGTGGTCGGCGATTTTCTGTTCCCGGCCATTCCTTTCAACATCGCCCGCATGGTCCACACCAACCTGCTGATCGTCTGGCTGCTGTTCGGCTTCATGGGCGCGGCCTACTACCTGGTGCCGGAAGAAACCGAAACCGAGTTGCACAGCCCGTTGCTGGCGCACCTGTTGTTCTGGGTTTTCCTGGTGGCCGGCGCGCTGACCATCGTCGGCTATCTCATGGTGCCCTACGCCAGTCTGGCTGACATGACCGGCAACAACATCTTGGCCACCATGGGCCGCGAATTCCTGGAACAGCCGCTACCCACCAAACTCGGCATCGTAGTGGTGGCGCTGGCCTTTCTGTACAACATCGGCATGACCATCCTCAAGGGCCGCAAGACCGCCATCACCATCATTTTGCTGATGGGCCTGGTCGGGTTGGCCGTGCTGTTCCTGTTCGCTTTCTACAATCCGTCCAACCTGGTCAAGGACAAATACTTCTGGTGGTGGGTGGTGCATCTTTGGGTCGAAGGCGTGTGGGAATTGATCCTGGGCGCCATCCTCGGTTTCGTGCTGCTCAAGATTACCGGCGTGGACCGCGAGGTGATCGAGAAATGGCTGTACGTGATCATCACCCTGACCCTGGTGACCGGCATCATCGGCACCGGCCATCACTACTATTGGATCGGCGCCCCCGGCTACTGGCAGTGGTGGGGTTCGGTCTTCTCGGCCCTGGAGCCAATTCCGTTCTTCGCCCTGACCGTGTTCTGCTTCAACATGGTCAACCGCCGTCGCCGCCAGCATCCCAACAAGGCCGCCACGCTGTGGGCGCTGGGCACCGGCGTGATGGCCTTCCTCGGCGCCGGCGTATGGGGCTTCCTGCACACCCTGGCGCCGGTCAACTACTACACCCACGGCACCCAGATCACCGCCGCGCACGGTCACATGGCGTTCTACGGCGCTTACGTGATGGTGGTGCTGACGATCATTTCCTACGCCATGCCGATGCTGCGCGGGCGCGAAGTCAACCCGGAACGCGCGCAGGTACTGGAAATGTGGTCGTTCTGGCTGATGACGGTCTCCATGGTGTTCATCACCCTGTTCCTGACCGCCGCCGGCATCCTGCAAGTGTGGCTGCAACGCATTATCCCCAACCCGCAGGCGTTCATGGCGGTGCAGGACCAACTGGCGATGTTCTACTGGATGCGTTGGCTGGCAGGACTGGTATTCATGGCCGGGCTGGTGGTTTACCTGTACAGCTTCTTCGCCAAGGACAAGCCGCAAACCGCCGCAGTCGGAGAAGCCCAGCCGGCCGCGACCTAACCTTTCAGCCTCCCACCCCAACCCTCCCCCACAAGGGGGAGGGAGTCATCATGAAGCCACATCTCACGCCACCGCCGGCAATTCCTTATTACGAACCGTTCGGCGACGAATGCTCGGTGTTTGAGGCAGCTTGGCGCAACCGCCTGCCGCTGCTGATCAAGGGTCCGACCGGCTGTGGCAAGACCCGCTTCGTCGCCCACATGGCGGCACGACTGGACCTGCCGCTGCATACCGTCGCCTGTCACGACGATTTGTCCGCCGCCGATCTGGTGGGGCGACATTTGCTGCACGGCGGCGCGACGGTCTGGTGCGACGGGCCGCTAACTCGGGCGGTGCGCGAGGGCGGCGTCTGCTATCTCGACGAAGTGGTCGAAGCGCGCAAGGATACGACGGTCGTGTTGCACCCGCTGGCCGACGACCGGCGCGTGTTGCCCATCGAGCGCACCGGCGAGGTGTTGCAGGCGCCGCCCAGCTTCATGCTGGTGGTGTCCTTCAATCCCGGCTACCAAAACCTGCTGAAAAGCTTGAAACCCTCGACCCGGCAACGCTTCCTCGCCTTGCGTTTCGACTTTCCCAACCCCGAGCGGGAACGGGCTATCGTGATGGGTGAAACGGGCTGCGACGCCACCACCGCTGGCCAGTTGGTCAAGCTCGCGGGCGCGTTCCGCGCCTTGAAGGAACACGATCTGGACGAGGCGCCCAGCACCCGCTTGCTGGTCTACGCGGCGCAACTGATTCGCGGCGGCATGGATCGGGTCACCGCCTGCCGGGTCGCGCTGGTGGAGGCGCTGACCGACGACGAACCGACCGCCGCCGCCCTGCTGGAGGTGGTGAATGCCAGTTTCGCCTGAAGCGCCAGCATCCGACGACGAAGCGCCTCCCGGCCAGGGCCTCGCCATCGCGGCGGAGTCGCTGTATCTCGTCAATCTGTTGCTGCTGCCCGGTTTGGCCTTTCTGGCGCTGCTCTGGCTCTATTTTCGCCACCGCGACGATGCGCCCGCTTTAGCTTGCGGCCACATGCGGCAAACTCTGTCCGCCAGCCTGTGGGCGGGCGCGTTGTTGGTGATCGTCAACCTCCTCATCGTCGCCCTGGGTGGCTACGATGCGGCCTGGACCTGGGTGATCGTCATCCTGTACTTCACCACCGCCCACACCACGCTGGTCGTCCTTGGCACCCTGGGGCTGGCGCGGGCGCTGGCCGGACAACCGTATCGCTATCCCCTGGTGGGTAAACTGCTGCCATGACCCCGTTTCAACGCAAGCGAGTTTTCTATCAGGGCGGTTTCTTCATCCTGTTCCTGTTCGCCCCGGTGTTCGATCTGCTGCGCTTCGATCTGACGCAAGGTCATTTGATCGTGTTCGGACAACCCTGGACGTTGGGTCTGGACGATTATCTGGCCAGCCGGATCGACGCCAGCCAAATGGCGATCAATATCCTGCTGCGGGTGTTCGCGCCGATCCTGCTGCTAGCCGCCGCGTTTCTCGGCATCGCCTGGCGCTGGGGCCGGTTGTATTGCGGCTGGCTGTGCCCGCATTTCTCGGTGGTGGAAACCATCAACCAACTGGTGCGCAAGGCCAGCGGTAAACAGAGCGTCTGGGACAAGAAGCCGGGACCGCCCTGGCATCCCGACGGCACGCCCGCGCCGAGCGATGCCCGCTATTGGCTGCTGGCGATTCCCTTCGCGCTGGTTTTCGCCTTCCTATGGGCGGTGGCGCTGCTGACCTATCTGCTGCCGCCGGCGGAGGTTTACGGCAACCTGTTCAATCTGAACCCGACCCGCAATCAGGCGTTGTTCGTCGGGGTAGGCACGGTGCTGCTGTTCATCGAGTTCACCCTGGCCCGGCATTTGTTCTGCCGTTACGCCTGCGCGGTCGGTATGTTCCAAAGCCTAGCCTGGATGGCGAACCGCAAGGCGATGGTGGTCGGCTACCAGCGCGAACGTGCTCGCGATTGCGCCGGTTGCCAGTCGTTCTGCGATCACGTCTGCCCGATGCGGCTCAAGCCGCGCTACATCAAGCGGTTGATGTTCGCCTGCACCCAATGCGGCCAGTGCATCGATGCTTGCGAAACCGTGCAGCGAAACCATCCGGAGGGCAGCCTTCTGCATTGGATCGCCGGACAACGGGCGTTGCAGACGGATGGTTCGCAGGGCCTGCTGGTCGGCAACTCTACCTCCCACTCCCAGCAGCCCGGGGCTGTATCCAAACCACTGACTCTGAAACTGATGGCGCCCTCCCCCTCCGGGAAAGGGTCTGGGTGAGGGAGAGAACCGCCCACCATGGAAGAACACATCGGCGCACTCTGGCATCGCTTGATCACCCGCGCGGCGCAACACCATTACCCGGACGCGGCGGTCGCGCTGGCCGAGCTCGAGAAAACCGCCGGTTTGTTGTTCCGCGCCTTCGGCGGCGATCCTGGTTTGCGGGTCGCGCCAGCGGCGGCTACCCGCCACGGTGCGCGGCGGCGTTGGTTGGCGCGCGTCGCCGGGCTGGGCGAAAAGGTCGAACTGGCCTGCCGCGACGCCGAAACGCTGCAACTGCCGGCGCAATTGGCGCTATTGCCACAACGGGACTTGAACCACGATCTGTATCTCTGGCTCATCGCTCTGGCCGCCGCTCACGACGCCGTTGACCCCGACGCCCCCTGGTGGCGACAAAACCAGCAGGGAACACTGATCGCTTTGCATCGCTATCCCGGTTTGCAACCCCGCTACCGCCGCCTGGTAACCGCCGTGCTGGAATCGCGAACTTCGCCGGAGCGGCTGCCGCCGGACGAAGCAGCGCGGGAAATCGCTTTGCGGCAGGCCCTGCGCGACCCCGGCAGCGTTCCGGATTTGCCCGCCGCCCGCCGCCCGCCTCAACCCATACCGCTCTGGCTTTACCCTGCCCCGGCTCTAACCGTCGCCCGGTCCCAGCCACGGGACGCGGGCGGTGCAAAAGCGGGTGGTGGTTCGACCGAACGCGACCGCCAGCGCCGCCGCGCCGAATACGTAGACCTGCCAGCACGCAAGAACAGTTTTCTGTTGCCGTTCCGCGCCGAGAGCCTGTTGTCCTGGGCCGAATTCGTGCGAGTCAACCGGCCCACCGACGACGATCCGGAACCGAACGCGGCGCAAGCGGCGGACGATATGGACGTGCTCAGTGTCACCCGCGACGGCGCCAGCACCGCGTCGCGGGTGCGCTTCGATCTCGACCTGCCTTCCGCCAGCGAGGATGACCTGCCGCTGGGGCCGGGGATCAAACTCCCGGAGTGGGATTATCGCAAGCGACTGCTCGTGCCGGATTACTGCTGCGTGCAGGAAATGCTCGCCCGCCGCGCCGCGCCCTGCGAGTTGCCGCCACCGCTGCGTCGCGACGCCCAACGCTTGCGGCGGCAGTTCGAAATTTTGCGCCCCGGTCGCGGCTGGCGCCGCGCCCAGCCCGACGGCGAGGAACTGGACCTGGATGCTTGCGTTCGTCACGCCGCCGATTGCGCCGCCGCCGGGCACGGTCAAGAACGCGGTTTATACCGGCAATTGGCGCGACAGGAGCGCGATCTCGCCTGTCTCCTGCTGGCCGATCTGTCGCTGTCCACCGACGCCTGGGTCAACAACAAGGGTCGGGTGATCGAGGTGATCCGCGACAGTTTGTTCCTGTTCTCCGAAGCGCTGGCGGTCACGGGCGACCGCTTCGCGCTGTATGGTTTTTCTTCCCGCAAGCGCCAGCACGTCCGCGTGCATCGGATCAAAGCGTTCGCCGAACGCTACACCGCCTCGATACGGGGGCGAATCCACGCGATCAAGCCCGGCTACTACACCCGCATGGGCGCCGCCGTGCGCCATGCCACCGGCTTGTTGGGGCAACAGCCCGCCGCTCGCCGCTTGTTGCTGTTGCTCACCGACGGGAAGCCGAACGATCTCGACCAGTACGAGGGGCGGTATGGCATCGAGGATACGCGCATGGCATTGCTGGAAGCCCGCCGCGAGGGGCTGCATCCGTTCTGCGTGACCATCGATCAGGAAGCGGACGACTACCTACCCTATTTGTTCGGCAAGGACGGCTTCGTGCTGATCCGTCATCCCGAGGATCTGCCGCGCCAGTTGTTGTTGCTGTACACCCGGTTAACGGGATAGCGACATCGCGGTTTCTTCAACCCACCACACCACAGGAGAGCAAGCAATCACGCAACGAGAGAGATTAACAAAATCCAAGCCAATCGACGGGATGGTTTCCATCCTCAAACCACGAAGAAAGGGGAAAAGCATGTTCAAAAAATTTCTATTACCAATGGCAATGATCGCAGCGGTGTCTTTAGCGCAAGCATCTTTCGCGGCGGAAGAGTGCAAGAGCGATGCTGATTGCAAGGATGGGAAAGTTTGCATCTTGGCCTTGACACCTCCAGTATGTAAAGCACCGCAACCAACGGGCGAGCCCTGCAAGCGGGATGCGGTATGCGCCTCCAAAAAATGCGAGATTCCCACAGGTAAAGAGGTAGGGACCTGCAAGTAGAAGTGCCGCGCCCCTGAAGCTTCTCGGTTGGGCAGGCAATGGCCTGCCCAATCGGATCGTCAGGGGTTTCGTTCCTCGGTTCCCGCCCTGCCCGCGTCAGTCCGTCCGGGGCGCTTTCCTCGGTTACGCCCGAGCGACGCGCGTTCGCCCCGCCATCCCCCAGGGCAGAAAACTCCCGAAGGTTACAATAATTCACATTCGGTCGATCACCGCTTTACAAACCCGTCCTAGGATGGGTCGCCAGCCGCACCTGGCGTACTCAATTCTCAAGAGGTTTTCATGCGTAAGACCGTTACCACTCTATTCGCCGCCATTGTCCTGACAGCGGTGTCCTCGCTGACGCAAGCCGCCGCGATCGACGATGTGAACAGCTACATCCTCCAGGCGCGCGCCTATCTGCTCACCATGATGGATGCCACCAATAAGGCCGCACTTGACAAGCAAGGCGCTTTCGTGACCGAGGCCACCCAAAAAGCCGACACCGCGCTGGTCACCGCCATGGCTGATCCAGCACAAACCACGAATGCCACCAAGTTGAAAGAGCTTCAGAGCGTCTGGGATCAGTTCAAGGCGACCCGCGACCAGGAAATCATTCCGGCCCTCTACGCTGACGACCTAGCCAAGGCTAAGGGGTTGGCCAGCGGCATTCAAGCAGACCGGTTCAAGAAAATGACTGGACTGCTGCATGAATTGCGCAAGAAATAGTTGGAGTCCGGCGAATGGAGCTCAGTCCGCCGGTTCCTGGTAGGGAGCGCGTCAATGCCCGACGAACGACAACTGGCCGAGGACGTTCGAGCCGCCTGTGTCAAGGCGGCGCTGGAAGCGTATGAGGAGGGTGGCGTTCTTGGCCTGTGCGCCGAGGGCCGCTGGGAATACGCCATTTCCACGCTGCGGCAACTGGATGTAGCGGCGGTCGTGACGACGTGGGCCAGGCGGAATCCGGAATCCACCCGGGACACCGGTTAGTTTCGTTACAGCCCCAAGCCGGGGACCGATTGGATGCCCTACTCGCCAAGCCGGTCGTTCAACCAGGCTTCGTATCCACCGCGTAGCAGCCACAATCGCCCTTGCAGCCTCGCCTTGAGTTGGTGGTACGCCCGCACGGTGCGCACGCCGCTCTGGCAATAGAGCAGACAATGGTCATCCGGTCCGATTTGCGCGGCGCATTCCTCAAGCTGGTCCAACGGCGCATGAATGGCGCTCGGAACATGGCCAGCGGCAAATTCCACTGGGGTGCGAACGTCGATCCAACGCAATTCGGGGCGTCGCCGGCTGGCGGCCACACTGAGCCACGGCAGGGAATCGTCGCCCGCGCCAAGGTCGGCGGCGGTAGCGCAGACGAATGGAATTTCGGCCAGCGAGTAAATCGTCGGCGATTCGCCGCACACCGGGCAGTGTGGATCGCGCGGCAGCTTCAGTTTTTGAAAACGCATCGTCAGTAGATCGACGGTCAGCAACACACCGATCAGCGGCTCGCCAATTCCCAGGATCAGCTTGAGCGCTTCGTGCGCCTGCAAGATTCCAAACAGGCCGGGCGCCGTTCCCAGCACGCCGGCTTGCGCGCAGGAGGGGATCGTGGCGGGGTCCGGCGGTTCCGGGAACAGGCAACGGTAGCAAGGGCCTTGCGGGGCGGCGTAGACCGCCAGCATCCCAGCGAAGGCGCGGATGCTGGCCCCGACATACGGTTTGCCGGCCAGCACGCAGGCATCGTTCACCAGATACTTGGCGGCGAACTGGTCGGAACCTTCGATGATCCAGTCGTAATCGGCGATCAGGCGGGCGGCGTTGTTGAGGGCGAAGGGCTCCGGATAAATATCGATCTGGAGATGCGGGTTGAGCGCCAGCAGACGGGCGCGGGCTTCCTCGACCTTGGCCACGCCACAAGCCGCCGTGGTGTATAAAACCTGCCGTTGCAAGTTGCTCAGCTCGACCCGGTCGGGATCGACGATTCCCAGCCGCCCCACACCAGCGGCGGCGAGATACAGCAGGGCCGGCGACCCCAATCCGCCCGCGCCGATCACCAACACGCTCGCTTGTCGCAGTTTGGCTTGCCCCGCCCAGCCGATCTCCGGCAGGCTCAGATGCCGGGCATAGCGCAATTGTTCGGCAGAGCTGAATACGGCTGGATCGGGAGGAAAGGTCATCCAGAATGGGCCGGTGATCGCTGGGGAGGTGCGGCGCGCTCGGTGGTTGCGCGGAACAAATCCAGCCAGGCACGCGCCCGGTCGTCAGGGTTGGGTGCGTTCAACACGTCCGAGACGACCGCGATGGAATCCGCCCCCGCCGCCAGTACCGCCGGCGCGCGTTCGAGCGTGATCCCGCCGATGGCGACCAGCGGAATGTCACACCGCATCTTCCACTCGCCGATGCGGTCAAGACCTTGCGGCGACCAAGGCATCTTTTTCAAGGTGGTTTCGTAAATGGGTCCCAGCGCGATGTAGTCAGGCCGCGCATCCAGCGCGTTCGCCAGTTCCTCGGGGCTGTGGGTGCTGACACCCAGTTTGATTCCCGCCGCCCGGATCGCCGCTCGATCCGCGACCGTCAAATCCCCCTGCCCCAAATGCAGCCAGCGTGCGCCCAAGGTAATCGCCTCCCGCCAATAATCGTTGACGATCAACTGGCAGTCGGCGTAATCGGCGGCAATGGCCAACGCCTCGCGAATCTGGCGTTGCACGTCGGAGGCGGGCCGCTCCTTGATCCGAAGCTGGATCGTCCGCACGCCCAGCGGCAGAAAGCGCCGCACCCAGCGCGCGTCGTCCACCACCGGATAGAAACCGTGGACACCCGCGGTGTTCATTTCAGGTTCTCCGGTGGCGACGAATGCCAGAACGGGGTTCCGGTGACGGGCGTACTGGGTTCGGCCATTTCCTGCGTCGGCATCGCGCCGGCCAGGTACGCCAACCGCCCGGCCTCGACCGCCAGCCCGAAGGCGCGGCCCATCGACACCGGATCGGTGGCGCGGGCGACGGCGGTGTTGATCAACACCCCGTCGTAGCCCATTTCCATCGCCGCGATGGCGTGAGAGGGCTTGCCGATACCGGCGTCCACGATCAGCGGGATTTCCGGGTAGCGAGCGCGCAACGTCCGCAACGCATACGGATTGTTCAATCCTTGTCCCGAACCAATCGGCGATCCCCACGGCATCAAGATCTTGCAGCCGGCCTGAACCAGCCGCTCCGCCAGCACCAAGTCGTCGGTGGTGTACGGGAAGACTTCGAAACCCCGCCGACACAGTGCTTCCGCCGCCTCGACCAGCAGGAACGGATGCGGTTGCAAGGTGTAATCGTCGCCGATCACTTCCAGCTTCAGCCACGAGGTCTCGAAAATCTCGCGCGCCATTTCCGCAGTCGTCACCGCTTCCTTCACCGTCTTGCAGCCGGCGGTGTTAGGCAAGACCTGAACGCCCAATTCCTTGATCGTGGTCCAGAACTGGCTGCCGGCGCGTCCTTCGGCGGACTCCCGGCGCAGCGAAACCGTCACGATTTCCGCGCCGGACGCGTGGATGGCTTGTTGCAACACCGCCAGCGACGGATAGCGGGCGGTTCCTAACAACAGTCGCGAACGCACTTGGCGGCCGCCAATCTCCCAAAATGGCGCGGTGGTCACCGGTTAGCCTCCTTGCATCGGCGCGACGATTTCCAGCCGATCGCCGTCCTGAAGCCGAATCTCGGCGTAGCGCCCGCGCGGTACAAATTCGTCGTTGTAGGCCACGGCAATGGGCTGGCCTTCGTAACCCCAGTCCCTGATCGCATCCGCTAGAACCCGTGACCGGTCCAACTCTCTTCTTTCGCCGTTAATTTCGATGATCATGCGGATTCTCCAGTTGCGAGGCGCGAGTGTTGCCATAGCCGCAGTGTTTCCGTCAACCGGCGCTGGTCGTGGACAAATGCGGCGACGGTTTCCGCGAGCAGCGGGCTCAGCAGATAGCCGTGGCGGTACAGGCCATTGATACACAATAGATTTTCTTGCTGGACGATGCGGGGCAGGTGGTCGGGAAAGGCGGGCCGGCACTGGGTTTTCATTTCGACGATCTCCGCTTCCGCGAAGGCCGGGTGCAAGGCGTAGGCCGCCGACAGCAGCTCCAACGCCGAACGGACGGTGACCGGACGCGACGAGTCGCTTTCGATGCTGGTCGCGCCGACCACGAACCGATCACCCGGACGCGGCACGATATATAAAGGATAACGGGGGTGCATCATTCGAATCGGGCGATGCAGGCGGACCTCACGAGTATGAAGGGTCAGAATTTCACCGCGCACTCCCCGCAAATCCGGCATTTGGTCGCGGGCCGCCAGTCCCCGGCAATCCAGCACCCAGTCAAACGCCTGACGCGCGCCTCGCACGACGATCTCGCCCGGCGCCAGGCTTTCGACCTCGGTGTCAAAATGCAGCGTCGCGCCGTTTTGGTGCAGCGTTTCGACCAGGGTCGGCAACAGCGAGCGCGGATCGATCTCGCCTTCGGGGGAAAAGTACAACCCTTCGGCAAAGCGGCTTTCCAGTTCCGGTTCGAGCGCGCGCAGTTCGTCGCGGCGCAACCATCGCAGATGCGCGCCAAGACCGACCCGGTCGACACGCTCGGCCAAGTGCTGCATTCCCGCCCGATCCCGATGATGCGCGACCACCAGCGTTCCGGTGCAGGTCATGTGGGCGGGCCGCGCCAGCGTCGGGACCATTGCTTGCCATAGTTGGAGTGCCGCCGCGCCCCATCGGGCGACCTCGGGCTCCGCCTCGCTCAGCTCGCAATACGGAGCCAACATTCCCGCCCCGACATGGCTACAGTGGTGATCCAGGCGCTCGTCGCCGCGTTCGAACAGGCTGATCCGATGGCCCTCGCGCTGTAGCCACAGAGCCTGGGTCAAGCCGGTAATTCCCGCGCCGATCACGGCGATTTGCTGCTGGCGCACGGCGCCTCCTCTCGGATCGATGGTGCAAAACGGATAAATTTATGGAATGCATCCGATATTCGCAAATGATACCAAGTCTCGATGGGCTGGATGACCTTCCGATCCCCGCCACCCGGAAGATTTACTCGTGACGGTCAAATCTTTCGATCTGGCACGACCATCGAATATCACTGCCGTTCGGGAAAGGCGTGCATTGAAGATCCGGTGGTGGTTTGGCTGAACGTTTATGCCATCTGCTTCGTCCACTCGTCGCACAGTTTGCGAAACGAGCGGCTTCGGGCGTGGGCCAATTGCAGGTCCAGCAGCGCCGTAAAGGCGGGTTGATCCGTGGTCTCTCGATAGCGGTGGCCGCTCATGCGTTCGCTGAGCCATCCCTTGGCGTCGCGGGTCGCTTCCGGGTCGAACTCCTTGGCCTCGGCGTAGGTGAAACCCCGCTTGCCATTCAGGGATTCGGCTCCGGCGAGAAACCAGGCTTCAAATTCCCGATTCGCCAGGACGACGGAAATCGGGCGATGCGGCGCCACGCGTTGCGCCCGCTCCAGGATCCGTGGTCCCAACTCCGCCGGGCAATCGTCGTCCGCGTCCAGCAGCACCAGAATCCAGCCCGCCGCGCCGCACTTGGCGGCGGCCAGCAGTAGCATGCGCCGGAACTCCTCGTCGCGGTTCAGGAACCGGTCGCGGCGCACACGGATCGGCGTGGGCACCATGACCGGCCTTTCGGGCGACAGCCATTCGCCCAGGCGGCGCAGCAGAATCGGCAGCGCCGCCACCTCACCATCGCCCTCGACGATCACGACCACCGCCGTCACGCAGGGATCTCCCCAAACAGTTCCGGCTGATGTTCGTCCAATTCGGCCAGTGCTGCCGGGTCGGGCGCCAATTGATTGAGCCGGAGCAGTTCCCCCGCCGAGAAGAGATGATCCCGCAGGGCGCCCCGCGAGGCTTCGTCCAAGGGAGCCAGCCGGGTGACACCGGCCTCGCCCACCACCGCGAGCAAGGTCTCGGCGGGCAAGGATAGATCGTCCAGCAGATCGGGACTGTGGCTGGTGACGATGACCTGGGTATGCTCGGAAGCGCGTTGCAGGGCATCGCGCAGCGCCGCCGAAGCGGCCGGATGCAGCGCGGTTTCCGGTTCCTCGATGCCGATCAGCGAGGGGGAAAAATCCTGGTTTCCCTGGAACAGCGCGGTGAGCACGCCCAGCGTCCGCAAGGTGCCATCCGACATGTTCTGGGCGAGAAAGCGCCAGGGGTGTTTGGAACCGGCCATGTCCTGCCGAAATTCCAGCGTCTCCATCGGCCCGATCTGCTTGCGTTCGACGCCGTGAATCATCGGCACCACGATTTGCAGGTACTCCTGGATCACCGGCATCGCTTCCAGCGCGGTCCGCTCCAAGTGACCGATCACGCTGGCGATGTTCTCGCCCGCCGGTTTGAGGAGTCGCCCGTCCTGGGGTTTTTGCAACTCGCGGATGAGTTTGGGGTTCAGGTTGTAGAAACCCATGGTCGTCAGCGCGTCGAATACCGGACGGAATACCGCCAGGCCGGAAGCGCTGGCCAGGGCCAGTCGATCCGCCGTGACCGCTGGAAACGTCAGTTCGCTGCCGGCCTTTATCTGACCGCGTTCCAGGCGGAAATACGGTCCCTGACCCATGCCGCCCAGCGCGCATTCCTCGGCTTGCACCTCGTAGCCGCCGCGCGACAAGGCGCCCACGTTGAACGCGTAGTAACCCGTTTGGCCGTTGCGTAGCCGGAACTCCAGGCGAATGCCGAAATGGGTGGGATGGCCGCTGGAACGCCGCCGCACCTCGGACAGCCCGCCACGCTCGTTAAGCGCGTGGTCGAGCGTGCCCGTCAGCGCGTCGCGGACTAGGTGCAGGGCGTCGAGAAAGTTGCTTTTACCGGAGCCGTTAGCGCCGACCAGATAGGTCAGCGGCCCCAGGCGCGCGTCGCAGGCGGCGATGCTCTTGTAGTTGCGCAGCACCACGCGAGTCAGGAAGATGGGAGAGGCCATGCCGTGGTTCCTCATGAAGCGTGGATTGTCGACTGGATGCTTGCTCTGGTCGAAAGGGCGGAGATGCGTCTTTTCCATCGATCAAGCCAGTTCATCGCGCTCCAGCGCATCTCACGCCGCCAGTACCAGCCGCTGGGTGCGGTACTCGCCGAACTCGTTTCCTTTGTTGTTGTTCAATACAGTGGCCGGCCCTTGTATCCAGCAGGTGGGGTTTTCAAATCCCGTGCTGGTTTTGGTTTCGCAACCAATTTGAATGGCGTGGGGTCAATCTCGAACACGCTGACCGCAACTTGATTGTTTCCGTGGATGTGGGCAATAAGTCGCTCGTGTTTTAGCAGCGGTACTTGCGCGGTAGAGCCCCCAAACTCGTCCATATTCGCCAGCACCACCGGTTGGTACATGTGGAAGTGAAGTGCGGCGACCATGTTATCGAATGTTTGAACATCTTGATTGAGCGCGGCAACCAGAAAAATATCCGAGCGCTCCCGCAAGTCAGCAACCAGCGCCAGGTCCGTCGCATCGTAGCAAATCGCTCCTGCCACGCGCGTCGGCGTACCTACACCAATCGGGAATTCGACCAACACTTGATGTGGTCGGTAACTTTTCACACCCATCTTTTCTTCAGGCTTCGTTAGGTGCTTCTTGCCTTGCCAGGCATACTGAAATGTTCTGCCGCCTGGGGTTTCTGTCCGGATCAACCAAAGCGCCTGATTGATTGGGGTTAAATGTTTCGGTGAGTCAATGAAAGTCAAGCCGGCAAAAATTGTGGCCTTCACCTTGTCCGAAAGGACACGGAGATGGAAGACATGTTCGGGATGGACGGATAGTTCCGGAAACAGGATCAAGTCGACTAACGGCTCGATACGATTATTCCCTTCATCTCTCGAATACTGCGCAGTAGCCCATGTGCGCAGCTTCTGGTAGGTTAACCGGCACACCTCGGCAAGATGGCGGCGATGTTGCGCCATCAGCTTCTTGGTCCAACGGCACGGCTCCTTGTCATTAAACTGATCCCGACGGGGGAGCATCGGTTGAACGACCGCGATGCGTATCGGTCTCTCAGCCAGTTCTCGATTTTCTTGCGTTTGCACGACATACATCGGCGCACCAGACCGCTTACCGTACAGAAGCCGTTGTTCGGCAATGCGGTCGTGAATCGCCTCCAGAAGTTCCACCTTAGTCTTTGCGCTGGCCAACTTGGCGGCGCTCGCACCCTTGATGTCGATGCCAGGCCATCGTAGCAGCACCGATAGCAGGCTCGAAAGCCATGAGGAAACTGGCGCCGGTTCATCCAGCAAGCCCCTTGCGGTGTTTAGCAATCCAAACCGTCGCTTGAACCAGGTGGAACGTAACCCGGTGTATCGCGACACCTCTTCGGTCACAAGATACCGGCCTGCGGTGAAATCGAACTCGCCCGTGATGCATGAGCGCAGGATTCTGCCCAAGCCATAGAGCCATGCTGATTGTTCATCTACCCACGCAGGGTTCTTGTAAAGCGGGTCGGCCTCCGCGCCCGGCTGGAACTGGATGTTGAGGAAATCCGCTTCATCTGGCAGCGATTGAATCCGCGCCCAGTCCTTACAGCGAATCTCAATTTTACCGACATGCAGTCCGGCTTCCAAGACTGCTTCGATATTCGGAGCACCGAGCAACGCCTTAGCCAAGGCGAGCAATGCGTTTTCCTGCGCGAAGGGATTGAACCGATCAGAGATCACGCAATGCAGGGGTATGGAGGTGTCGTTAATCAAACGGAGCGCTCTTCTGCTCGGCGTAGCGTGCAGGCTCATCAATGAGGAAGGGACGAATTGCTTCCAACTGGCCGCCCTGCCCGAGCGTGTCTTCAGGGCGAGAAGCATCAGATCGGGTCGATTCAGGGCAACAGTGAGCACACAACGCTTGGCGACTTCTGGTTCCTTTGTGCTGCGCAAGCTTTCAACCAACCAGGCCGCGAACCGGTCTGGATCGGGGGCAAGTTGCTGGCCGACGAGTGAAAGTGGAAGCGTCTTCTCCAGCTCGGAATCCTTGCACGGGAAATACAGCAGGGACTGATGTAGTCTACGGTAGCTTTCCAGGGCATCCTCCCCAGCAGCCGCCACCGAGTGATCGCCAACGGATGCTAGAAACAGAAGGGCTTGCTGCTTGAGATACCAAGGTGATTGGTTTCGCTCCAGCAGGATTCTCCGAGCGAATGCGGCGAGTTCCTGCCGGTACTTCCCAATTTCGATTGCATCCGGGTATTCGGCATCGTCCCGGTAACCGGTTTCCATAGCGCCGGCTCTTAGCAAGTCAGCGGCGACATACTCGGCAACCAGTATCTCCCGCCGTGCGGTTACATCGTCCTCATACTCAGCAGCCAGTAACTCCTGCGCGGTTAGATCGTCCTCTATTGCTGGCAGCAAATAGAGCTTGCATTGCAGCGCATCCAGTACCGGTCCCAGCAGCCTTGGGTGCGGAAACAGGTCTAACCCAACCCGAAGCAATAAGGCCAAGGCTGGGTTGTCCGCCCAACACTTGATCAATTTGCGTGCGGTGGCCTCGAACTCATGACTGAACGCCATACCCGCATTCGCTTCGTCGTTGACCGCGTCGCCCCAATCCGGCGTACCTTCCGTATCCGTCATGGCGAGGCGCATCCGGAGCGCCGAAGCGATGCGCGTTGCGACGAACCGTTTGACTGTATCATCGCGCACGTCCGTGTTCGGTACGGCGATATTGGCCAGTTGCAAAGACGATGGCTTGCGAGACTGAGGGTCTTCCAACTGCTCGGACATCCACAGCAAACCGTCAAGCCCTCCGGCGGCCTGTGTGAGTGAATCGAGGTCAAAGGTTCCACTGATCGCCTCCTGAAGCATTTCCATCAAAGCGGACAAGTTGCTTTGCGTTGAGGTAGACCGGTACGGGGTCGCCGTCATCTTGTCCCCATTTAGCGTAAGCTCCTTGTCGGCACCAATCGCTTTGCAGTGATTTTGGAGAATTTCTGACACAAACTGCTGAACCTTGGTAGCCAGTACCCCTGCATCGTCTTGCCACTCAGCTTCGACCACCAATCGAATATCGTCCACGTAGCGACAGTAGTCCCGGATGCGAAATTCTTTCTCTAAATCCGCGTTGATGGCTGCGCCAAGCAGGCGGTCAAAGCCCAGCATGTAGGCATTCGCGAAGAAACCGGAGGCAATCAACCCTTGAGGTAGGCCCGTCGGCGGTGAATCAGTACCGTTGAGCAGTGGCGCGAGTTGCCGGTCATCTTGCCGCCATCTCCAGCGAAACACTTGCTCGGCCTTGCGCCAGAAATCCTCGTTGGCATGAAATTTCTCGGGCAACCCAAAATCCTTGGCGAACTCACTGTAAAGCATCTGCAATTGCCCGATCAGAGCCGAGCGGTCGATGCAGTCAAAGAAGGATTTGATGTCCAGGGAGACAATATAAAGCTCGCGCCCTGCGGCCAGCCGCGCCGATAAATCGGCGCAAACGCCGCGTGGGCGGGCCAGAAAGGTGCGGTAATCCTGAAAGTATTGACTGTAGGTGTGGGAGTTGCCCCAGCTAAAGAATGCCCTTGAGCGGGGACGGGTGCTCGAATCCCAGCGGCAGTGCAACCGGTTGCCGTAACTGAAGACGCCTTGTTGCTGTGCCTTGAGTCCATTGCGTTCCGAGGTGTCACCTTGAGCGGATTCCACCGCATTGGCCAAACACAACATGACAGCCGTCGCTAATGACTGATCCCGGATGGATAGATGGGCCAGGGGTCTGAGTTTCTGTATACGTTCTCCTTGCTGATTTTCGGCGACACCCCAAGCCTCAAACCTCTCACCGCCATCTTTGCCGGGCAGGTTGGGAAAATCCCACTGAGCGTTCTTCGGTGCTGGAACCAACATCATAGGCTCGGGCGCAAATACATCGCTCGCTATCACGGCCGCCCACTCAGCAAGACGTCGTTCAAGGTCGATCACCGAACAATCCAGTTCAAGTACATCTGCGTACCAATTGTGCCTGCGGATATAGGCGTGCGCTTTTTTCCATGCCTGCGCCAACACCACCGCGTCGGTCAGAAATTCGCCTCGTGGAGAAAGTTGTTGATATTTGGATTGGATGATGCTCATGCCAAATCACCTCGTTCCAATGTATTCCACGCCACCGCTAGCCGTTGGGTACGATTCCTTTTCCTCGTTGTTCTCGAACATAAGGCATGAGGAAGCTGTCGGACGGGCAATCTTTGCCCGTGATGGATGCGGAATCGAGGGTGTGGCATGGGCCTGCGCGGCTGAGACCGTAGAGATAGGCTTAAGCTCAATTATTCGTGGATAAAGATGTGGGAAACGTACCACAAAATGACGAGCGGGTACCATTGTACCAAGGTGAGATCGCCCGGTGGCAAACCCTCCGACATCCAAATCCATGTCAGGCGCCCTGCGCTGGTGGGCTTTATCGTGCGGCGCGGCTCGCCAGCTTGATGCTCTTGGGACAGTGCCGCTGGCGTCGCTAACTTGCTGGGAGAGTAGCCATCACCGCCTTTCCATGGCATCCGCAAGGCGGGCTAGCCAAACTGGCCGTCGATTCTCGGTTTAACCAACATGGGAAAATAGGTGACGATGAAGATCAAAAACGCCGCAATCCATAAAATCTGGGAAGCCGCTACCCAGATGACATAGTGGCTTTCGGCGATCAACGGCGCTATCACTCTGACGGCAGCCCCGGCGATGAGAATAATCAGAGCGACGGTAACCGTCTTTGGGGGATTTTGTACGTTCCTTCCCGTGTGGCCGAGCGTGACCCGCGCCATCATGCTCAGAATGACGAGACCGATGCCGCCGACGCTGAAAGTATGGATCACGACGACATTGGGAAAATTCAGGAAAGCATTCAGCGCCAGCAGGAAAAAGCCGAGATTAATCCATATAAAAGAGATGAACAGACTCCACAACAACGGCTTTTTCCAAATCCCCTTGGTGTGCCAACCTGCCAATCTGGCGGAATTAGCCACCAACAAGCACAGCGCTGTCAGCGCGACCATCCATGAATTGCGAGCCACGACTTCCGCAATCAGAAAAGCCATATAAAATACGATAATTGCCACATCCAGCCGCTTTGAGTTAAAAAGCTTGACCGGATAGCCGACACCGACCTCGATGAAAAACGGGATGACCCGCCTACCCATGAAAAGAATCAGTCCAATGATCAAAAATAACCCGCCTTGGATGCCAAAAAATATACCCTGATCGACAAATCCAGCCGCTCCAAGATAGAAACAGCCATTGGCGACCGCCAACAGCGCCAGAATGGCTATAATTCCCAGTTGCCGCCATTGCTTGACCTTCACAATTGGATGAAGAATCGCAGCGATCAGGCACAGCGCGAACAGCAGGTCAAAAAACCCGGCAACAAAAATCCATGGGGTCCCAAACAAAAAAAGGATTCTTGGCAACGCCCATAAACCGAAAAGTCCCAGCAGACCGAACCCATAAAGCGTCTGTACCCCGGTCCAATTCTTGACGGCGGTCAACAGAAATCCGGCAATGACCGCCATCGCGAACCCATAAATCATTTCGTGAGCGTGCCACTGGAAAGAGGAAATCCGGGCGATCGGCAAGGGCAGTTGAAAGACATAGACGCCCATCCAGAGCAGCATCGAAACGACGGCGAAAATCGCCGCGCCCAGAAAAAATGGCCTGAATCCCAGATTCAGCACGGCGAGTTTTGGCACTGGCTTAGCCATCAATGACTCGTCCCCTCGGAACGGGTGATCTTGTTGTAGACGTTGTATTTGCCCACCGGCTTGCGCATCGGCAGCCGTTTGATTTCTTTCAAGGTTTCCGCGTCGTAAATCACCAGCGCCCCGTCGTTCTCCCAAACGGAGACCAGCGCGTATTTGCCATCGCGGGTAAATTCGGTGTGGGCGGCGGTTTTACCGGGTTCGGGACGGAGTGTTTTGGCGACTTCCAGCGTCCGCTTGTCGAGCAATTGCATGGTGTCCTTGTCCTTGCTCATCATCGCGTCCACCCAGGCGTAGGGCGTGTTCTCGTGGCTGCGCATGAAGAACGCCGGGCCGGCGGTCTTGACCTCCTTGATGACCTTCCAGTCCTTCATGTCGATGACGCTGACCACGCCTTCCTTGAGGTTGGGCGTGGCCATGACTGGACGATCCTGATACGACCAGGAAATGCCGGAGCCGAGATGCGGCAGGCCGGGCAGCGGCAGATCCGCAACTTTGCGCCGCACGTCCAGATTCACTACCTGGCCGCCGGACATGGGTTTGTCGCTGCCGTCAGGAGGCCGGGCCGCGCCCAGCACGTAGGCGTAATCCTGGCTGAAGAAGAAGTCGTCGAGAATGGCGTCGAGTGGAGTCACGCGCGGCGTCCACATCCCCGGCAAGGCAATGGCTTCGCCCATCTTGTAGTCGTGAACGTAGCCCTTAAATACCGGCCCGGCCTTGGGGTCGTAACTCAACTCCCAGACTTCGGGAATGTCCTTGAGCGCGGCCACGAAGCTCTTGCGCGGCGCGGCGTCGTATACCGCCGATACCCGCGAACTCTTGCCGGCCTCGTTCACCACTGGAATGATGCGTTCCAGGCTCAGATCGGCGGCATTCAACAGCACCAGGGTATGCGGCAGGTAATTGGCCACCATCACCCACTGCCCGTCGCCCGATACCGCGATGTTGCGGGTGTTGATGCCAGCGCGGATTTCCGCCACCGTTTTCAGGTTGTAAAGATCGAACTTGCTGACCCAGCCGTCGCGGGAGGCAAAAAATACGTAGCGTCCATCCGGGGTGAATTTGGGTCCACCATGCAAGGCAAAGCGGCTCGGGAACCGATGAATCGGCTCGAACTTGTCGCCGTCGAGAACCGTGACGTGATGGTCGCCCGCCTCCACCACCACGAACAGATTGAGTGGATCGGCGCTGAAGCTCGGCTTGTCCGGCAAGCTACCGGGTTTGACCGCTTCGTAGCGGGACGCCCGAATTTCGGCCTCGCCCCATTGCGGCGGCGTCGCTGGCGGGGTGTAAATGAAATCCGCCAGCACCTGGATTTCCTCCGGTTTCAATTTGTTCTTGAAACCTTGCATCTGGGTCGCCGGTCGGCCGGCGGTAATGACCGCCAGTGCTTCCGGTTTCTTCAGCCGCTCCAGATTCTGCGGCAGCAACGCCGGCCCCAATCCGCCCAGCCGGTCGGCGCCGTGGCAGGAAACGCAATGTTGCTGGTACAGCGGCGCGGGGTCGGGGGCAGCGCCAGCCGCAACGCCAAGCCCCATCAGAACGGCAAACAACAGGTTTTTTCTCATAACGCGACCCTCCGGCGAACGGTTCGATACGGGGTCACGGTCAGCCGCTCGCCGCCCGCCGCGATGCCGATTTCCTCGTCGTCCAGATAACAGGCGGGATCTTCGGCCCAGGGATCGCCGGTGAGTTGCTGGGCGCGCACGCGGGTATTGCCACCGCAAATATCGAAGTATTGGCACTGGCCGCAGCGACCCTTGACCGAACGCGGATGGGCTTTCAAGCCGGCCATCAGCGGATCGGATGTGTCCGGCCAGATTTCCGAAAACGGCCGCTTGCGGACGTTGCCCAGCGCGTGATGCCACCACATGGTGTCGGGATGGACGTTGCCGAGGTTATCGATGTTGGCGACGTTCACCCCGGAAGCGTTGCCGCCCCACTGCGCCAGCTTGGCGCGGATGTGGCTTTCCAACTCCGGAAAATGCCGGCGGACCCAGAGCAGCAGATACACCCCGTCGGCGTCGTTGTTGCCGGTCACGAATTCCTTGGGCCGTCCCTCGCGCACCATCTGCCAGCAGGTATCGAACAGCAAATCCATGGCTTGGCGGGTTGTCCGATGGTGGGCATCGTCCTTGCGGTTGCGGTTGCCGCGTCCGGCATAGTTGAGATGGGAAAAATAAAACTTGTCGATCCGTTCCGTTTCCAGCAGGTCCAGCAGGCGCGGTAAATCTTGGGCGTTATCCTCGGTCATGGTGTAGCGAACCCCCACCTTGATGCCGTGCTCCCGACAGAGCCGAATGCCATTCAGCGAAGCGGCGAACGCCCCTGACCGACGGCGGAAGCGGTCGTGGGTTTCGGCGATGCCATCCAGGCTAACGCCGACGTAATCGAAACCGACTTCGGCGATACGGGCGATATTGGTTTTATCGATCAGCGTCCCATTGGAGGACAGCGCGACATAAAATCCCATGTCCTTGGCGCGGCGGGCGATGGCGTAAATATCCGGGCGCAACAACGGTTCGCCGCCGGACAGAATCAGTACCGGCACGCGGAATCGTTTGAGATCGTCCATAACCGCGAACACTTCGTCAGTCGTCAATTCGCCGGGGAAATCGGTATCGGCGGAAATCGAATAACAATGCTTGCAGGCCAGATTGCAGCGCCGCACCAGATTCCAAATCACCACGGGGCCAGGCGGATTGCGCTTGGGCGTCAGCGGCGTGGGCCGGGCGATTTCCTGCATGAACTGGGTAATACGGAACATGAGCGACCTCCTTCAACCATGCAGGCGCAAGCCGGTTTTCTTGAGAATCCGGGTGCTGTACAGGATGTCGCGGGCGCGGCAGGCATCGCCCAAAATTTCGGCGATACGATCGGCCTTGGCGGCGACCTCGTCGCGGCTCGCGCCGTGCGCCATGGCGAACAGGTTGTAGGGCCAGTCCGGGCGATGGCGCGGGCGGCGGTAACAATGGGTCACGAATTCCAGCGCCCCGACCTGTTCGCCCAAAGCGTCCACAGCCTCGTCAGCCACGTCCCACACCGTCATGCCGTTGGCGGCGTAACCGATGCGGTAATGGTTCGGCACCACCCCGATGCGGCGGATCGCCCCGGCGTCCAGCAAGATTCGGAGACCGGCGATGACCGTCGCCGCGTCGGTACCCAGTTGTGCGGCGACGGCGTGATAGGGTTGCGGGATCGGCGGCAAACCAGCCTGGGTGGCAAGAACAAGCGGCTTCAACGCCCGCATGGCAGCCTTCCCCTCGCCCGCAAGGGGGAGAGGGGCCAGGGGTGAGGGTTTTTGGGCTGGAAACGCTGCGCCTTCAACCCGCCGCGTTCCCACCGCAAACCGCGCCTCGATGAAATATTCCCGTTTCTTGGGAAAATTGAACACCGGCACCCCGGTCGTCGCCGCAATCCGCTCAATGACATCGTTCATGCCGGCGGGCGTTTCGGTCGCCAGCACGAACCACATATTGAAGGCGTGCTCGCGCCGATAGTTGTGCGCGACTTCCGGAAAGCCGTTGACGATGGACGCGATTCGGTCGAAGTCCGCCTCCGGCGTTTGCAAGGCCGCTAGCGAAAACGCGCCGCCCAGCCGCTCGATCTGATACAGCGGCCCGAAGCGGGTCAGCACGCCATCGGTCAACAATTCCCGCAGGGCTTGCAGCACGGCGTCCTCGCTGGAATCCAGCCGCTCGGCTACCACCGCGAACGGCCTCTCGCACAGGGGGAATCCGCCTTGCCACTCGTCGATCAAGCGACGTTTCAAGTCGTCCATGCCACGCTTTTAAGAGGGGCCGGCGGCGCTGGCATAGTCAGCGGCAGGTAATACGCGCCCCGTTGCCGGAAACAGCGGGTGCTGAACAACACGGCATGGGGATAGGCCGCCAATCCATGATCGATCCGCACTTGCTCGATCCGCTCCAGCACTTGCTCGCGCTTGCGGCCGTGCATCATGCAGAACAGGTTATAGGGCCAGTGTGGCAAACGGCGTGGTCGCCGGTAACAGAGATTGACGCCGGCTTCCGCCGCCAGCGCTCGCCCGACCGCGCTGACCTCGGCGTCGGGAACGTCCCAGACCACCATCGCGTTGGCCCTGTAGCCTAGCGCGCGATGGCGGACGATGACGCCCAATCGCTTGATCACGCCCCGGTCGAGCCAGTACCGCAGCCGCTCCAAAACCGTCTGTTCGGACAGGCCCAATCGCCGGGCTAGGAGCTGATAAGGGCGGCTGACCAGCGGTAGACCTTCCTGCAACGCCGCTAACAGGCTTCGATCGGTCTCATCGGGATCCATCCGATCCTTCCCCTCTCTTCCAGACACCAGCGAGAAGCTTGGAGCGATGGATTTAGCGCGTCCACCGTCGCGCAAATCGAAACCAAGGTCGATGTGAAACTCCTCCAGCAACGGCAAGTCGAGCAGCGGCAAGCCGGTGTCACCCTCGATTTCAGCCAGCACCGCGCGCAGGCGGGCCACCGTGGCGGCGGTCAACACGAACCAGAGATTGAAATCGTGCTCGCGCTCGTAGTTATGGTTGATTTCGGGATACTCGTTGACCTGTTGCGCAACGGCTTCCAGCCGCTCCAGCGGAACCGCCAACGCCGCCAGCGTACTGGCGCCAAGCTTTCGAGCCGCGAACACCGCGCCAACCCGGCTGACCTTGCCTTCTTCCTTCAACCGGCGCAACGCCGCCAGCACCTCGTTTTCACTCCATCCCAAACGCTCGGCGATCATTCGGAAAGGATGCGTCGTCAGCGGAAAATCGCGCTGGAAGCGGTTGAGGAGTTCGAGGTCGGCGATGTTCTTCTTAAAAGCAAAACTCCCCTCTCCCACCGGGAGAGGGGTTGGGGGTGAGGGTCCTTCGAGGTCGGCGTCGCTCATCTCAGAACCCGATGCGGTGGGCGCGCGAAGTGAAGAAAATGCCGCTGGGACTTTCCGCTGGCCATTCGGCCCGCTTGGCGAAATTGGCAGTGTCGTAAACAACGATCTTGTTGTCGTCGCGCGCCGAAATCCAGACCGCCTCGCCGCGCGGCGTGAATTCCAGATGCAACACCGCCTTGCCCGGCTCCAGCGTCTGTACGATCCGCCCAGTCAACGTATCAATCACCTGCACGAACCCGTTGTCCGGGAAAGCGAAATTGACCCAGATCTGCCGGCCGTCGGGCCGGGCGACCACGAACACCGGCTGACCGCGCACCGGAATGCGGGCGGTTTCCTTCCAGTTGATCGTATCCGTCACCAGCACTTCATGGCGGCCGATAGCCGGTAGATAGGCGTGATGCCCGGCGACCGCCCACCCCCGCAGATGGGGCATCTTGTAGACGGGTAGCTTCTCCTCGCCCTGGCCATAGTTGGCAAGAATCCGCTTGACGCCCTGTTGCGGTTGCCAGGTATCGAGCAGCGCGATACCGTCCTCACCAAATAATCCCGCCAGGTAATAGCGACCGTCCGGCGTCACCAACCCGTCGTAGGGTGCTTTGCCGATGTTGTTGAATTTCTCGACCTTGGGCGATTTGGGGTCGCGCAAATCAGCGATCCAGATTTGGTCAGCGTCGAACAGGGAATAAATGAAGCGGTCGCCCGGCAAATCGGCGATGCCGACCACCTTCGACCGCTTGCCGTCGCCGTAAGCGGCGGGAATGTCGGCCACCGGCTCCAGCGTGTCGGCGGCGAACACCTTGAGACCGCCCGGTTCGTAGTTGGCGACCGCCACCAGCCGTCCATCCTGGGAAATCGCCCCACCGATGCTGTTACCGCCCTGGACGATGCGCTTTTCCAGCATTCCGCGCAGGATGTCCACCTTGCTCAGGCCACCGTCACGCCCGAACACGTAGGCATAACGCTGGTCGCGCGAATACACCACCGAGGCATGGGATAGATCGCCCAGCCCGTCCACCCGGCCGACGATGCTGTTGCTGCTAGTGCTGACGATCAGGACGCGCCCGGCGCTGCGTTCGATGATGACGCCGAGATCGCCCGTGCCGCGCAAGGTCGGCTCCGTGCTCCACGCCAGCGGCGGCCACGAGAGAAACAGCATCCACAGCCCGAGCAATAATGTTTTCGGCATCGTCACTTGGATTCCTCCGGGAAACCCCGCAGCAATTGCGCCACGATCCAATCGGCTTCGGCTTCGCTTAAAAAGGTTTTCCAGGGTGGCATGGCGGTGCCGGGCCGACCCAGCAGAATGGTGTATTTCAAGCCAGCGGGTGGCTTGTCGCGCAGGGCTTCGGGGAGCAAGGCGGGCCCCAAGCCACCGCGCAGGGTCAGGCCATGACAGGAACCACAATCCTGGCGCACCATGCGGATAAGCTCTCGACTACGTTGCGGCGGCGGCGTGGGCGGCTCTTCCGCCAACGCCAAGGGGGCAAGGACAAAACCGCCTAACAATAGAAGAACGGTCGGGAGCCGCGCAAAAACTCCCTCCTCCCAAAGAGAAAGCCGCTCGATAACTCCCTTCTCTCTTTGGGAAAGGGTTTGGGGGTGAGGGCCATAGAAAAAAACACCCTCGCGGCTCGGCTTCGGATCAAGGGGAGAAAATTCGAACAACCACCGACGAGGGTGCATAGCCAACATGTGCTGCATTGTCGTTATCTTGGGCATCAACCTGTCGCAGCAAACAAGGAGAGCGCGATCAGCGTCCGGCTAGCCGCCGTTCTCAAGGAACTACCCTCACCCCCAACCCCTCTCCCACAGGGAGAGGGGGGGCTTGGATAGTCTTTTATTTGGCCATCCCCAGAATCCAGGCGACCAGAGCGTTGAGGTCGGCATCGGGTACGGTCGGATTCGGTGGCATCGGGATTTGCCCCCATACGCCCACGCCGCCCTCCTTGATCTTCTTGGCCAGTATGGCCGGGGCGTCGGCCTGACCCTTGTACTTGGCGGCCACGTCCTGATAGGACGGGCCAAGCAGTTTCTTGTCCGTCTGGTGGCAGGCCAAGCAGTTGTATTTCTTGGCCAGTTCCTCGCTCGCCTGCGCCGCCGGCGCGATCAGCAAAGCCAGGGCTAGCGCACTCAAGTATTTCATACGCATGACAAACCCCCTTTTTGATTAGTAAATGTCGTGCTGGGTGTTGTAGACGTTGAAGTGGCCGGTCGGGGTGATCAACTTGGGATCCTTGATCACCGTTTTCAGCTTCAAGGTCTTATCGTCCACCACCACCAGCGCGGATTGCTTGTCCTTGGCGCTCCACACCGAGAACCAGACCTCGTCGCCGGCCTTGTTGAACTCCGGCTGCACCACGCGCTTGGCGCCTTCGCTCAGCCCGGACCATTCGGCGATCGGCAACACCTGATAGGGCTTATCCAGATTCTTCAGATCGAACACCGCCACCGACTGGCTGATCTTGGCATCCGGGTTCAGCGGGGTATCGACGTACAAATTGGTGGACTTAGGATGAGTCTTGATGAACAGCGAACCGCCGCCCTGACCCTTCAAGGTTTGCACCACCTTCCACGCTTGATCCTTGTGTTTCTCCGGATCGGTGCCGATCAGGGAAACGGATTCGTCGCCCAGATGGCCGGTCGCCCATACCGGGCCGAACTTGGGATGGACGAAATTGGCGCCGCGACCAGGGTGCGGAACCTTGCCGACATCCACCAGCGCCTCCAGCTTGCCATCCTTGGTATCCACCACCGCGACCTTGTTGGACTGGTTGGCGGCGACCAGGAAATACCGTTTGCTGGAATCCCAGCCGCCGTCGTGCAGGAAACGCGCGGCAGGAATCTCGGTGATCTTGAGATTGTCGATATCGCCGTAGTCGACCAGCAGAATCTTGCCGGTTTCCTTGACGTTGACCACGAACTCCGGCTTGTCGTGGGTGGCCACGATGGAGGCGACGCGCGGCTCGGGATGGAAATCCTGGGTATCCACGGTCATGCCGCGCGTGGACACGATCTTGCGCGGCTCCAGGGTATCGCCATCCATCAACACGAACTGCGGCGGCCAGTAGGAACCGGCGATGGCGTACTTGTCCTCGAAACCCCTGGCCTTGGAAGTATCCACCGAACGCGCTTCCAAACCGATCTTGATCTCGGCGACGTTGTCCGGTTTCTCCATCCACAGATCGATCAGGTTGATCTTGCCGTCGCGGCCGATCACGTACAGATAGCGTCCGGAGGCCGACAGCCGCGAAATGTGGACCGCATAGCCGGTCTTGACGATGTTGATGATTTGCTTGGTGTCGCCGTCCACCAGCGCGACTTCGCCGCTGTCGCGCAGCGTGGTGGAAAAGATGTTTTCGATATTGTAATTATTCATCTTTTTGGTAGGCCGCTGGTCCGGCGGCACCAACACTTTCCAAGTCGCCTTCATCTCCTTCATGCCGAATTCCGGCGGCGTGGGCGGTTCCTGTTGGATGTAGCGCGCCATCAGATCGACCTGCTCGGCGGTCATCTCGCCCGAGGTTTGCCAGTTCGGCATACCCGCCGGCGAGCCGTAAGCGATGAACACCTTGAGATATTCGGTGCCCTTGGCGAGGGTAATGTCGGGCGTCAGCGGCTTGCCGGTGGCGCCCTTGCGCAGCACGCCATGGCAGCCGGCGCAGCGCTCGAAATAAATCTGGCGGGCCTTGACGAATTCGGCCTCGGTCATCGGCGGCGCCTTGGGATCGACGTTCTGGTGCATCTTCTCGCCGGCCAACGGAGAACCGCCGGCCTGGTACTTGATCTCGGCTTCGGTAACGCCCTTCTTGGCTTCCGGCGGGTTGGCGGCCAGCGCGATGCCGACGGTCAGCGGCAGCGCGGCCAAGGTGACGGTCACTTGTTTTAGTTTTGGGTGGATCTGTGGCATGTTGCATTCCCCTACGAGGCGGCGGGTGGCGGCATGGCCTCGGTTGTCGTTTGAACTGCTTTATGAAATACGGCAACCGCTATCGACGTGCCTTGATTTACATCAAACTCCCGAAATAATTGCACCAGGTAGAGTGTGGCAATACTCGGTCGTTAATCGAGCGCGAGGAACGGCAAAACAGGTGAGCAAGCAAATCGACATCGGCAGAGTGCTCGCCAACCTGCCGCTGTTTCAGCAGTTGCGCGAGAGCGAAATCGCCAACCTGGCGGCGGGAACGCGCGAAATCGGCCTGAACAAAGGGCAGGTCCTGTTTCAGAAGGGCTGTCTGCTGGACGGTTTCTACGTGACCGTGCACGGCCTAATCAAGCTGGCGTTTTCCTCGCCGCAGGGCAACGAAAAAGTCGTGTCCCTCGTCGGGCCGGGGCAAAGCTTCGGCGAGGCGGTGATGTTCATGGAAAGGCCCTGCCCAGTGATGGCCCAGGCGCTGGAGGATTCCCGCCTGCTGTACATCGCCAAGCAGGGTATCTTCGCGGCCATCGATCACGACAGCGCCTTCGCCCGCCGTCTGCTGGCCGGGTTAAGTATGCGTTTGCACGGTTTGATTCAGGATGTGGAGAACTACTCCCTGCGCTCCTCCACGCAGCGGGTGATCGGATTTCTGTTGCAACTGGCCGGGACGCCCGCCAGTGGCCCCGTCATCTTCGAACTGCCGGCTAGCAAGCACATCATCGCCTCGCGGCTGAACCTGACGCCGGAGACGCTATCACGGATTTTGCACAGCCTGATCGAATCCGGGCTGATTACCGTGCATGGCCGACGCATCGTCGTGCAGGATATGGCGCGACTGAGCCAGTTCGATGACCTTCCCCATCCGCCATGCGCCAAGGGGAGCTAAACGCTCCGCTTTGCTAGCAAGCGAACGCACCCGCCAGCGTGCCCTTCCCCTGTGAAGGGCGGTTGCTCGCCGCAGGTGGTGAAACCATAGTCGACCGGCGTCGAATCCGATGCCAGTCCTTTTGTGCATGGTCATCCGGGAAACACTTGTTATGTTGCCAAAGTCCTTGCTTTACCTACCCAACTCGCTACGGATGGGACTGCTCATCACCGCGCTGGTCGGTCTGCTGATCGCCGCGCTGGCCTGGTTTCAGATCGAACGCGAACGCCGCAGCGATCTGGAGGAGATGGATCGCCGCGCCTACGTCATCGCCCATCAGATGGCCTATCCGGCGCAAGTGGCGTTGCAACTGCCGGACGGCGAGGCGGCAACCGCGTTCGGCTCCATGCTGGAAGGCTATCGGCGCCTGATCGGATTGGCGGTTTACCGCACCGATGGCCGGTTGGTCGCCGCTGGCAAGGGCGTCGCCGATTTTGCCGCCGTGCTGCAACAGGCGGTTGGCCAGACCCTGGTGGAAGGGAAGGATACCGTCGCAACCCGGCGCACGGCCGATGCCCACCTTCACCTGCTCGTCTCGGTGATCCGCGCGCCCGATGGCCAACCGCAGGGCGCGCTGGCGGTGCTGCACGATCTGGTGGGTCTGGACGAACGGGCCACGCACCGGCAGGCGTTGTTCGGATTCTGGATCGGTTTCATCGTGCTGTCCCTGCTGCTCCTGACTGCGGCCGGCGCCTGGCTGCTGTATGACCAGCCGCTCAACCGGCTGGCGGAATGGATGCGGCAATTGCGCACCGGAGACACCGCTGAAGCGCCGCCCATCGCCTTGCCCGTGGCGCGGCTGGCCAGCGAAAGCGACCGGCTGGCGGCTTCGTTCCGGGCGGCCCGTACCGCCCATCAGGCGCAGGCGCGGGCGGTGGTGCGTGCCGACAACCTCTGGACCCGCGACCGGCTGCGCGCCCATGTGGTCGATTGCCTGCGCGGTGGCCAACTGCTGGTGATCAGCAACCGCGAGCCGTACATGCACGAACTGCGCGATGGCAAACCCCGACTGATCATGCCCGCCGGCGGGCTGGTGACGGCGCTGGACCCGGTGCTGCAAGCTTGCGGCGGAGTCTGGGTCGCCCACGGTTCCGGCGAGGCCGACCGACGAATGAGCGATGCCAAGGGCCGGTCCCTTTAGGCTGACGGTGATTGGAAGAATGGTGGGCTATCCTACGAGACATGCGATAACCTCATTCACTGCTATACTTGTTGTCACTGTTGCTTACGCTCTGCGCTCTGGGCAAACAGACTGGTTTGATGATGAGAGATGCTCGCTAACACAGTCTGCTTAGCCAAACTATTTCTGACACTTAATGATTGAGGAGTGAAGTAATGGCTACACAACCTGAAAGAATCGAAAAAATCACATCTGTTAGCGATGCTATTGAGTGGGCGAAGCAAGTATTAAATGATTTCGGATTTAGTTCACCATATGATCAACAAGCCCCAATACATGTATGGTATCGAGGCCATAAGGATATCAAACACCATCTTATACCTGGGATTTTCCGTAAAATCCCCGACCATGTGGAAAAAATTTATGAAGAAGGAGGTATGCTGATGCAGCTAATCAGACGCTTCCCACATTATCGAGATAACTGTTATTCGACATTTGATATTTTGTCCTTAATGAAGCACTATGGTTTACCTTGTCGATTACTTGATTGGACAGAAAACGTTCTCATTGCTTTGTGGTTTGCGGTTGAAGAAAACAAAAACCATGATGATAAAGAAGCGAAAATTTTTGCCTTAAATGCAAGGCTATTGTGCCCTAGTGTAGAATTTATGCATTATCAAAGAAAAGAGCATTTTGTTTATGGCCCAGAACAATTTCATGTTGTCCTTCGTAGTGAATTATCCCAGACCGCTTATCTGGATGAGCTATTATCCAGGCCACCCGTAAGGGCAGCAGCGTCAACAGTTGGTTTTTCAAGTGATTTCTGGGAACAGCTCTTAAAAATAACAGCGTATTTTACAGAAAAAGATATTGAATTAATTGAAGAGGTTGAGAAAACGAATTGGGATGAAATATTTCGAAGTAAACTTAATAATGTTCCTCACAATTTTCTTGATAATAGTGAGTATGATTGTCAATTTGTAAGCTTATATAACATGATGCCAATATGGTTACAGCGTGAGTACATCCCTGTCGAAAATAGTGACGCAGGGATAGTAAAAGCAGCAAAACGCTGGCTTTTCAGTTTTATTTTCTCTATTCGAAAGCCCGTGGCTGTTTTTCCAGAAAGAAAAAATATACGTATTGCTGCACAAAGTGGCATGTTTACTCTAGCTGGCGGAGATTATTTACCAGATAAGCTGGTTAGGAAAAATTCAGGAAATTTTGAATGTAGAAATCCAAAACCGATTCATCTAGACGATTGGGATACGGATGCTTGCTCAAATTTCTATGAGAGAAAGGTGATAGTATCGGTAAAAATTCCAAAAGATAAAAAGACCGAGATCCGTAAAGAACTACAAACAATTGGATTTAATGCGGGCAGTATGTATCCTGACCTTGATCAGCAGATAGATTACATAAAAGAATTTTGGATAGTTGATCCAAGAACACCATAAGCGTTCTATTCATCAATTTCCATGATGTCGCCCGCCTGACCAAAGGTAGTTCGGCGTTGGCATGGCGGCAGGTGAAGGTAAATAACGCTTACCGCTGAAAGTCAATTTTCCAGCCAGTCCCGCCGTCTATCTCCAGAATCTACCAACCCTGGAAATCGCCCGATGCAGACGCTAGTTCTATTCCACGGCTGGAAAAGCTTTTTCCCCGATCAGGTCGAACCAGGGCGGCGGGCGATGGCCGCAGCCCTGCACGAGCGGCTGGTCCGGCAGGTGTTGCCGGAGTTTCTTCCGACCCAGCGCTGGTTCGCCGGCAAGGGCGGGCGGATCGAAAAGATCGAGTTCGAGCAGTACGATCTCTGGCCCGACCGCAACGAGTGGTTGCTGGCGCGCATCCGGGTCTGGCTGGCCGGGCGACCGGAACCGCAGGACTACGGGCTGCCGCTGGCGCTGGCGTGGGGGGACGACAGCGACGAAAAACTCCGGCCCCTGTGGCCCCACGCGCTGGCCAAGGTGCGGATGCGGTCCAAGATGGGGCTGCTCTACGGTGCCTTCGCCGACGAGCGGTTCTGTCAATACCTGGTCGGCATGATCGGGCGCGGCGCCCGACTGCCGCTGGGCCAGGGTTGGCTGCGATTCTCCGCCACGCGGCGGTTCGCCGAACTGGCCGGCGACGCCCCGGAAGCGTTGCCAGCCAAGCGGCTGGCGCTGGACAGCAGCAACACCACCATCGCCTTCGGCGACCGACTGCTGATGAAAGCCTATCGCCGCTTGCAACCCGGAATTAACCCCGAACTGGAAATGGGCCGGTTCCTGACGGAAATCGCTTTCCCCAACATCGCGCCGCTGGCCGGCGCGCTCGAATATGAAAGCGAGGGAAACGACAGCACGACGTTGGTGTTGCTGCAAGGCTTCGTCGCCAACCAGGGCGATGCGTGGAGCTTCACCCTGGATTACTTGAAACGGTTTCTGACGGACTGCATCGAGCAGCCCAACGTGGTTCGAGAGGCCGGCGAGAAGGTGCACGCGGTCTACCGGTTGTTCGCCGGGACTCTGGGCCAGCGTACCGGGGAACTGCATCGGGCGCTGGCGCAAACGACCGGCGATCCAGCTTTCGATCCCGAACCGATCACGGCGACTGATATGGCGCAATGGTCGGAGTGCGTCCGCACGGAGGTGGAGACCACGTTCGAGCGGCTGGATCAGGCCCGAAGCCAGCTCTCGGAATCGGTCCAGTCGTTGGCCGAACAGATGCTGAAACTTCGAGGCGCGGCCTCCGCGCGGGTGGCGCTAGTCGAGACGACGACCCCGCGCGCCATGAAGACCCGCTATCACGGCGACTATCACCTCGGTCAGGTGTTGCTGAACAGGGACGACGTGATCATCATCGATTTCGAAGGCGAGCCGTCGCGGTCACTGGCGGAACGCCGCGCCAAGCACTCGCCGTTGCGGGATGTGGTCGGCATGTTGCGCTCGTTCAACTACGCCGCGCACGCCGCCCTGCGCCAGGCCACCGCCGATGGCACCGGCGACCGGGCGGGGCTGGTTCCTTACGTTAGCGACTGGGAACAACGAACCCGCGCCACGTTTCTGGACAGTTACGCCGAAGCTGTTGGAAACAGTCCGGCTTATCCCGCCGATCCCGAGCAACTCAATGCCTTGCTGGAATTGTTCGCCTTGGAGAAGGTTTGCTACGAACTGCGCTACGAACTCGATAACCGTCCCGACTGGGTTGCCGTTCCTCTTGAAGGTTTGCGCGAACTGCTAGCGCTCCCCTACCGGCTATGAAATTTCTCCCTCTAAGAACGAACGAACGCTTCCCGCACCAGTCGTTCCATAATCTCGCCCCAGCGCTGGCGCGGCCGTTCCTGCCAAAATCGCGCATCGGGCCGACAATCGAACTTTTGCTTGTAGATCGCCAGTGCCGCCACTACCGAGGCCAACCCAAACGCCAGCGGTGCGTTCGGGATGCCGGCGAACGGCAGCACCAGCCACATCAACACCGTGAAGGCGGTAATCCAGCCCCAGGGAATGTACAGGTAATAATCGATTTCAAACTGGGCGCCATCGCGACGCACAAGCACCCGCATCGGCCAGTCGTCCTGCGTCAGGTAAGCGCGACGACGAAATTCCAGCAGATTCTCCCGTTCGGCGGTGACAATGAAATCCTTGAGCAACAACGCGCTACGTAATTTCTTCAAGCCGGCGTCGCCGCCTTGCGCCGTTGCCCGCGTCAGCCGTCCCAGATGATGGATCGTCAACTCAGACGCCATGCCCCTACTCATCCATCGTAATCACCACCTTGCCGGTGGACTTGCGCGCGACCACTTGCCCGAGCGCGTCAACCGCCCGCTCCAGCCGATAGATCGCCGATACATAAGGCTGAATGGCCCCTTCCAGATACCATTGCAGCAAGGTGCGGAAACTTTCGGTCATGATGTCGGGATTCAGCTCGGCGTAGGCCGGCCAGTTGAGGCCGATCACGTCCACGTTCTTGACCAGCAGGTGATTGGCGGGAATTTGCGGAACCGTGCCGCCGGCGAAGCCGATCACCAGAATCCGGCCCTCGAAGGCGATGCTGCGCAGCGAAGCCGCGAACAGATCGCCGCCGACCGGATCGTAAACCACGTCCGCGCCGCGCCCGCTGGTCAACGCCTTGATCCTCGCCCGCACGTCCTCGCGGTTGCTATCGATCAGATGATCCGCGCCCTGTTCGCGGGCGACAGCCAGCTTTTCGGGGCTGCTGGCGGTGGCGATCACCGTCGCCCCCAGTTGCTTGCCGATGGCGACCGCCGTCAGCCCGACCCCACCAGAGGCGCCATGCACCACCAGGGTCTCGCCGGCCCGCAGCCGCGCCCGATGCCACAAAGCCACGTGCGAGGTGCCGAACACCACCGGAAACGCCGCGCCGTGTTCCCAGGGCATCGCCGCCGGCATCGCCACGCAGCGATTGACGTTCACCGCCACCTGCTCGGCATAACCACCGTGGGGGGTGATGGCGATGACGCGGTCACCCGCCTTGAAACGGGTCACCCCCTCGCCGACTTCCAGCACCTCGCCCGCCACCTCGAATCCGGGGCTGAACGGCGGTTGCGGCTGTGCCTGATACTGGCCCCGGGTAATTAGGCTGTCGGCGAAATTGACCCCGCAGGCCCGCACCCGCACCCGCACCTGTCCCGGCGCGGGCGCGGGTGCGGGAACGTCTTCAAGGCTTAATCCGTTAACCCCGGTCAGCTCATGGCAGACGATGGCTTTCATGGATCGCTCCCCAATCGGTTCGAAAAAAACGGGGGCGTGATGAACACGCCCCCGTTTCTTCACTCCATCACTCCCCGATGATCTTGCGGACCACGTCGGTCATCGAAATGACGCCGGTGGGCTGGCCATTTTCGGTGACGACCAGGCGGTGCATCCGCCGGCTGGTCATCAGGCTGACCGCCTCGCTCAGCAAGATATTCGCGTCGCAGGTAGCGCAACCGGGGGTCATGATGTCCTGGGCCAGCATCGCCCGCGCCTGCTCCGGGGTCCGCCCCTGCCGCGCCAACACCATGTCGGTTTGCGACACCACGCCGACCGCCTTGCCGCCGTCCATGACCACCACCGCGTGGATTTCGTGATCCACCATGATCTTCGCCACCTGACCGACGGTGTCGCCGGGGGCGCAGGCGATGATGCCGCGATGCATCAGGTCTTTGACCAGCGTGCCGTCGTCGGCGATGGTGATGGCTTCGGCCTCGGCGATGCTGGGCAGCGGCGCGGACAGCGGGTAGGGATGCGGGGTGGTGTGCACGTCACCCTTGGGCAGGGTCGGGTGGACGATGGCCACGGGGGGCCTGCCATGGGCGCCGAGGCCAAAGTCCCGGGCGCCGACCAGCACCGCCATGTTGCCGTGCGGGTGCTTGTTCTCGTACATCAACTGATGGGCGACCGGGATTTCCTCGTAGGTGAACGCCCGCGACAGGCAGGGGTCGAGCAAGCCGCGCAGGGCCAATTCGTTCATCTGGTTGGATTGCTCGGTGTTGGCGAAGTGCGAGCCTTGTAGCCGCTTCTGCCGCATCCACAGATAGCGCAGGTCGACGGTGGCGTTGTAGCCGGTGGTGCCGGCGCAGACCACCACCATGCCGCCGGTCTCGCAGACGAAGATCGAGGTGGGGATGGTGGTTTCGCCGGGATGCTCGAACACCAGGTTCGGGGCCCGCTTCTCGCCCAGCACCTCCCAAATCTTGGCGCCGAAGGCGCGCACCCCTTTCAGCCACTTGGCGTAGCCGGCGTTGTCCTTCCAGTGCGGCAACATGCCCCAGTGGTCGAAGTCGTTGCGGTTGATGCAGCCCTTGGCGCCCAGCTTCATGCAGTAGTCGAACTTGTCCTCGCCGGATACAACCGCAATGGGGGTGGCGCCCGCCGCCTTGACGATCTGAATCGCCATGGAGCCGAGTCCGCCCGCGCCGCCCCAGATCAGGGCCACGTCGCCTTTCTTGACGGCGTTGACGCCCCAGCCGTGCAGCATCCGCCAGGCGGTCGCGGCCACCAGGGTGTAGGCGGACGCCTCTTCCCAGGTCATGTGCCTGGGCTTGGGCATGCACTGCTGGGCTTGGACCTTGGTGAACTGGGCGAAGCTACCCCAGTTGGTTTCGTAGCCCCAAATTTTGAAGGTCGGCGAGTACATCGGGTCGCCGCCGCTCTTGACCCATTCGCAGTCGCGGCTGTACTGGCCACAATGCATCACCACTTCGTCGCCGACCTTGACGTTGGTGACGTCCTTGCCGACCTTGTAGACGATGCCGGAGGCGTCGCTGCCGCCGATATGGAACTCTTCTTTCTCGCCGGCCTTGTTGCGGGCGCCGATGACGTTGACCGGAATCCCCAGCCCGGCCCAGACGTTGTTGTAGTTGATGCCCGCCGCCATCACGTAGACCAGCACCTCGTCGTCGGCGATCGGCGGGGTATTGACCACTTCCTTTTGGAACGCCTGCATCGGGGTGCCGAAGCGTTCCGGGCGAATCAGCCAGGCGTGCATCTTGGGGGGCACCACGCCCAGCGGCGGCTGTTCGGCGATATCGTACAGTTCTTTGGCCATCTTCGTTGCTCTCTGTTGGGGTTGTTGTTTGAATTAAGGCGCTAACGAGAAAAGTCTTTAGCCTTTAGCCTTGATCTCTCGAATCACACGGGCGCGCAAAACTTCGTATTCGGCGATGGGCGAACGACGCGGCGCCTCGGCCAGCGTCGCGAACAGCGCATCTTCGCCGCCCAAGAGACCGATGCCGTAGCGGCCGAATTCTTCCCGCAAGTGCTTCACCAGCCATTCCGCCTGGCAGCGCTGGCGGCGGGCGTTGAACTGGCCCCGCGCCAACAGCCAGTCCCGGTGGCCGTTCAGCGCATCGGCCAACTGCTCGATGCCGCTACCCAGCGCGGCGCTGGCCGACAGCGCCGGCACCTGCCAACCTTCGGGATCCATCTGCCGCCGCAGCGTATTTTTCAGCTCGGACAGGGTCTTGCGGGCCGCCATGCCGATGTCTTCCTTGTTGACGACGATGACGTGCGGAATTTCCATGATACCCGCCTTGAGGAACTGGATGCTGTCGCCGGAGGCCGGCTGAGCGACGAAGCAGGTGGTGTCGGTCATCTTGGAAACGTCGATTTCCTTCTGCCCGACGCCGACCGTCTCCACCAGCACGATGTCGAACGCCGCCAGCATCGCCAGGCTCATCGGCCAAACCTCGGCGCTCAGGCCGCCGAACTCGCCGCGACAGGCCAGCGAACGGATGAACACTTCGCGGTCCGCACCACTGGCGTGCATCCGCAAGCGGTCGCCCAGCAACGCCCCGCCAGTGATCGGACTGGACGGATCGACCGCCAGAATCGCCACCTTCAGGCCGCGCCGCCGCCACACCTGAATCAGCGCGGCGGTGAGCGAGGATTTGCCCGCGCCCGGCGGGCCGGTGATGCCGATCAAGTGACCGCCGTTGTCCAGTTTCTCCGCCGGCAACGCATCCAGAAACGCGGCGGCGCACTGGCGGGCCGCCGACCGGCGATCGTCCAGCAGGTTGAGTGCGCGAGCCAGCGCCAAGCGGTCGCGCCCGCTGACGGCGGCGGCGAGCGCCGCCGGTTCGGGAAGCGCGAGGGTCATGCCGCCGCGACCGGCTTCAGGTCATGGGCCTTACGGATCAGGTTGAGGATGTCCACCATGATACCGTTGAGGTCGATATCCTTGGGCGTATAGACGGCCGCGATGCCTTTTTCCTTGAGCATCTTGGCGTCATTTTCCGGGATGATGCCGCCGATCACCACCGGCAATCCCTTCAAACCCACCTTGTCCAGTTGGTTGAACACGTCCTCGACCATCTCGACGTGGCTACCCGACAGCACCGATAACCCGATTAGATGGACACCCTCCTCCAGCGCCGCCTTGGCGATCTGTTCCGGGGTCAGGCGGATGCCTTCGTAGACGATCTCGAAGCCGACGTCGCGACCCTTGACCGCGATCTGTTCCGCGCCGTTGCTGTGACCGTCCAGGCCCGGCTTGCCGATCAGCAGGCGCAGCGGCCGGCCCACTGCCTCGCCGGTCTTGAGCACTTCGGTTCGAATCGCCACCGCCCGCGCGCCACGCGCGTCGTCATTGGCGGGAATATCAATGCCGGTTGGGGCGCGATATTCGCCAAAAATATCGCGCAGGGTCTGCGACCATTCGCCGGTCGTCACCCCGGCATGGGCGCACAGAATCGACGCCGGCATGATATTCGCCCCACTGCGCGCCGTCTCCGCCAAATTGGCCAATGCCGCCTTGACCTCGGCGTTGTTGCGCTTGGCGCGGAAGGCGTTGAGCCGCTCGATCTGCTCGCGCTCGGCGCGCGGATCGACCTTCATGATGCCGCTGTCCTTGCCGCCGGTCAGCGGCGACTCCTCGGTTTCCTTGAAGCAGTTCAGGCCGACGATCTTCAGGTCGCCACGCTCGATGGCGCGCATCCGCTCGGTGTGGCTGGTGACCAGCTGCCGCTTGACGTAGCCGGACTCGATGGCCTGCACCATGCCGCCCTGCTCCTGGACCCGGGCCATTTCCGCCGTGGCGCCGTCCACCAGCGCCTTGACCTTGGCGGCGATGACCGGCGAGCCGTCGAAAATGTCGCCGTATTCCAGCAGGTCGGTTTCAAGGACGAGAACCTGTTGCATCCGCAGCGCCCATTGTTGATCCCATGGCCGGGGCAGACCCAGCGCCTCGTTCCAGGCCGGGAGCTGGATGGCGCGGGCGCGGGCCTTCTTGGACAGGCTGACGCCGAGCATTTCCAGCACGATGCGCTGGACGTTGTTTTCCGGCTGCGCCTCGGTCAGACCCAGGGAGTTGACCTGCACGCCGTAGCGGAAGCGGCGCATTTCCTCGCTTTGCGCGCCGTAGCGCTCCTGGGTGAGCTTGTTCCACATCTCGCCGAACGCCCGCATCTTGCAGGTTTCCTCGATAAAGCGGATGCCGGCGTTGACGAAGAAGGAAATGCGTCCGACCACCTGCTCGAAACCGTCCGCGCCGATCTGGCCGGAATCGCGCACCGCGTCCATCACCGCAATGGCGGTGGACAGGGCGTAGGCCAGTTCCTGGGTGGGCGTCGCGCCGGCCTCTTGCAGGTGATAGCTGCATATATTGGTCGGGTTCCACTTGGGGATATTCTTGACCGTGTAGGCGATGATGTCGGTGGTCAGTCGCACCGACGGCGCGGGCGGGAAGATGTAGGTGCCACGCGACAGGTATTCCTTGAGGATGTCGTTCTGGGTGGTGCCCTGCAATTGGGCGGGGGAAGCGCCCTGCCGTTCGGCGGTGGCGACGTACAACGCCAGCAACCAGGCGGCGGTGGCGTTGATGGTCATGGAGGTATTCATCTGCCCCAGCGGAATCTGGTCGAACAGCGCCGCCATGTCGCCGATGTTGCAGATCGGCACGCCGACCTTGCCGACTTCGCCGCGCGCCAGCGGATGGTCGGCGTCGTAGCCGGTCTGGGTCGGCAGATCGAAAGCGACCGACAGGCCGGTTTGCCCCTTGCTGAGGTTGGTGCGGTACAACTCGTTGGATGCCTTGGCGGAGGAATGACCGGAATAGGTCCGCATCAGCCAGGGTTTATCGCGTTTGATTGGGGTCGTCATGGGAGCCTCTTTGGTGTGCGACGGTGAATTGTCTGGGGTTTGTCCACTTTGATTTTTCAGGATTATTCGTTATGTTCTATCCAGGCCACGCTGGTACACATGAAATGCAGAATGCCCAAGATTTTTCCGAGTTCCTTGATATAGTATTGATCCAAATCGAGCGACACCACGTCATCAGCTAGTCGCAGAAACTGCCACTGAATTCCGGTCGTTACCACGCCGAATATGTTATCGATTCCCCTCTTTCTTTTTTGGTTGAATATCTGGGCTGCCTTCATTTCAGCGATGCATTGCGGGACGCCTTGTATGATGTTTTCCTTCTTCGCCTCAACCAAAGCGATTACAGGCGCATCAAGGAACAGTTGCTCGTCCGAAAGGCTAATAATAAAGTCACAAGCACCCTTTAAGCCTTTTTCTTCATCGACATTAAAGTCAATCCCCGAGAAAAGGCTAATTTTTTTATTTTCAATTTTTCTCAGTTGTAGCAGAACAGGTGAGATGATGAGTTCCGATCTGGCTTTTTCTGTGTTATTAGAGAGAGCCAGAGGAACAATGTCTTCCAGCATTTCACGATAGAACGGTTCAGGGACATCCACCGCAGCCAGATCAGCGAACAGACCCAATTGATGTTTTATTTCTATGCCCAGAAGCTTTATCTGGTCGAAGGAAAAAGTACTGTAAAGCATTGCTGCTCTGCTCGGGTTATGTCTATCCCGCTAGTTGATTCTTTTCGGGAACACCTTGGCGAAATCAACCTGAATACCTTCGTTTTCAATCAACTCTTCATGAAACAGGGTTTCTCCCGCTTGAGTTGTGACAAAAACGGTTCGGCTGTAAGACTCCACGGTCCAAACAACTTTCACGCCTTCATTAACCAATTGCGTGGCTTTTTGCAGCATTTCCTGAATGGTCTGACTGGACGACACCACTTCAACAGCCAGGATAGGGCGTTCCTGAAAACGAAGAACATCACGAAATGGATTGGGCCGAATTTCGGCTTTTGGAAAAACAGAAATATCCGGTGTCAATCCATTAGCAATATCCAGAGTTAGTTCTGGTAACGGCTCAATGCTTTCATTAGATATCAACTGCTTTAGGATTTGTAGACAAATATAACTATGATTGAGGGATGGCATGACTTCACCTTTCTCCTCGAATTTTTTATCCGAGGATATACTTTTTTGAGGAGTGGCTGTTGTATCCAATATCAGGTCTCCAGAAAATTTTAAGGGATAGCCACGTAGGGTACACATCGCATACCGTCATTCATCGCATCACCAACCATAGTGCCGGCCAGCGTTTATGCCCCAAGGTAAAGTACGCAGTACGTATCCTACGTGGCTTGTTCATTCTTTGACTACAATGCACCCCGAGATAAGGTCGTGCAACATTTGCTTTTTATCTTCTCTATGGAGTAAAATTTTTGGCAGGAAAGCCCAAATTAAAAATGCAATTATCAGAAAAACAAGAACTATTTGATGGTTGAAAACAATTTTGTTTACTTCACTGTAAGAACTAGCCTTAAATGGGCCTAGCACATGGACCAAATATACATATAAAGCAAAAGTTAATATAAAGAAAAGGTCTTTGAAAATATTCCGAATTATACTTCTAATATAAGAAACAGGTTTAAAGTTTATATCTAAAGACCTTAATTTGAAAAACCTTCTTTCCCAAGGTACCTTGTAAATTAGAACCTTCTAATAATCCACCATAAATAATAGGAAATACCAGCATAAGTATTCCACCTACTTCGCTACTTATTTTGGCTTGATTAGCTGTATAAAAAACTAAACAACCACCGGCTAAAGCCGGTGGGTTTGAGTAACGGTCTGAAAGACCG
>JARSSP010000015.1 GCA_029624675.1 Candidatus Contendibacter sp. | reverse complement strand
GCCGATGATCGTGTGAGCATCACTCACGCTAAAGTAGGTCATCGCCAGGCTCCTATACTCCAAACCCCCGCACAGGGGGTTTGGCATTTATGGGAAAAATTTGTTATAAGCCCGCAAGCGTCATGAATTCGGTCATGACCCGTTGGAGAGTAATCCGATGTCCAGAGTCTGTCAGGTGACGGGTAAGCGCCCCATCACTGGAAATAATGTCTCTCACGCCAATAACCGAACCCGCCGGCGCTTTTTGCCCAACCTACATGTCCACCGGTTCTGGGTTGAAAGCGAGCAGCGTTTCGTGAGCCTGCGCGTGTCCTGCCATGGGATGCGCATCATCGATAAAAAGGGGATCGACGCTGTTCTCGCTGAATTGCGCGGTCGAGGCGAAAAGTTTTAAGGAGCAACTGCCATGCGCGACAAAATTAAGCTGGTTTCCACTGCGGGTACGGGGCATTTTTACACTACGACCAAGAACAAGCGCACGACGCCCGAGAAGTTGGAGATGAAAAAATTCGATCCAGTCGTCCGCAAGCACGTTCCTTACAAGGAAGCTAAGATCAAGTGAGGGCTAGTGCCGATTGTTGTCGGTAACCAAACCCAAGAACCCGCCATCAGGCGGGTTCTTGGGTTTTGAGTTTTTGAAATTCAGTTAGCTTTTTTTACAACCAGCCAATAGCCGATGCTCAGCGCGAAGACTACGGCCGCCGTTGCCCAGATATACTCCGGTTCCACGGTCTTGTAATCCAGTACGATGACTTTGCGGGCGATCGCCATCAGTGCCGTGGCCAATACAAGTTTGACGTGCAACACGTCGTCCCGCAGGTACAACACAATGTTGAGGAAAATTTCGATGGCGATTAAGGTAGCCATGAAAGCGCCAAACGAAACCAGAATGTCATTGACATTCAATAGCCCGAGGGGTGATGTCGTCGCACGTTCGTAAAGCACCCAAGCCACATCGGCAACGCTCCATATGATCACGAGTGTCATTAACACGGCCAATACCCGCACGCAAAGGCGGATGACTACATGCAGCCAGTGGATTAAGGGTTCCTCGGTTTCATTGATATGCAGACCCTCGGCAGGGTCTTGATCGGGTGGCGTGGAATGGTTGGATGGATTTTCCATGGTGGTGGCTCCGGCGGCGAGCGGGAGGAGTGGCTCGGGTCAATGACCATTTTCATCCTATCGCCCTTCGAACGCCAAGGCTTGTCGAAAGCACCATGACCGGTGAGACGTTGATAGCGGTCGAGGGGCTGAGCCGTCGCTATGGCCAGACTCAGGCGGTTGAGGCGGTCAGCTTTACTCTGAAGCGTAGCCAGATTCTTGGTTTTCTCGGACTCAACGGCGCGGGTAAGTCCACGACCATGCGGCTGCTGGCGGGTATCCTGGCGCCGGATGCTGGACGTATCTTGATCAACGGGACCGATCTGTTGGACCAACCGCGACGGGCCAAGCAGGCCATCGGTTATCTGCCCGAGCAGCCGCCGCTCTATCGGGAATTGACCGTGGACGAACAGTTGTGCTACAGCGCCGGCCTGCATGGACTTGACCGCGCGACCCGTCGTCGGGCTGTGGCGCGGGTCAAGGTTCGCTGTGGGCTGGCGGATGTCGGCCAGCGACTGATTGGCAATCTTTCCAAGGGCTACCGACAACGAGTCGGTATTGCTCAAGCTTTGTTGCACGATCCCCCAGTGCTGATTCTGGATGAGCCAACGGTGGGCCTGGACCCGATCCAGGCCGGGGAGATCCGCGCCCTAATTCGCGAGCTGGGGCGGGAGCGCGGCGTGATTTTATCCACGCATTTGCTGCCGGAAGTTCAGGCGACTTGTAGTCACGTTCAGATCATGCGGGCCGGGCGGTTGGTGTTCGCGGGCGCACTGGCCGAACTACAACGACAACGGCAATCCGCCTGCCTGCGCATCGGGTTGAACGCGCCGCCGCCAGTGGCGGAACTGGCGCGATTGCCGACGATTACGCAGGTTGAAAGTTTAGGTGGTGGCCGGTTTCGGCTGCGGCACACCGCTGGTGTTGCGCCTACCCAAGCATTGCTTGAGCAGGCCCGCGCCGATGGCTGGGAGTTGTGGGAGCTGATACCGGAACAGGCAAGCTTGGAGCAGGTTTTTGTCGAACTGACCCTGGGACGGGAGACCGTCGAATGATTCGGGTGATCGCGGCCCGTGAGTTGCGCGGTCTGTTTTTGTCGCCGCTGGCCTGGACGTTGCTGGCGGTCAACGAGGCACTGCTGGCTTGGGTCTTTATCCTTCTGGTGAAGGACTTTCAGAACACGCGGGGACGGTTGACCGTGCTGGAATATGCGCCCGGCGTGACGGATCTGGTGGTTGCGCCCCTGTTTCGGGTCGCCGCCTGGGGGTTGTTGTTGTTGATCCCCTTGTTGACCATGCGGTTGTTTAGCGAGGAGCGGCGTACCGGCACTCTCGACCTTCTTCTGTCCGCCCCAGTGAGCGCGAGCCAGATCGTCTTGGGCAAGTATCTGGGTGTGCTGGTGTTCCTTCTAAGCACGGTCGCGTTGATGGCGTTGATGCCGCTGGCGTTGATGGCGGGCGCGACGCTTGATGGCGGCAAGGTGTTGGCTGGGTTACTGGGGCTGGGCCTGCTCGCCGCCAGTTGCGCCGCCGCTGGTCTGTACCTGTCGTCGCTGACCGCGCAGCCAGTGGTGGCGGCGACCGCGACTTTTGGATTATTGTTGGCGTTCTGGGTTGTGGATTTGGGCGCTGGTCAGGGAACGGCCAGCGCGTTGTTCGGTTACCTGTCGCTGCCGCGACACAACGACGCCCTACTGCTTGGTTTGGTGCGGAGCGAGGATGTAGCCTATTACGTGCTGTTCAGCATGGCGTTCCTGGGATTGACCATCCGTCGGCTCGACAATCTCCGACTGCGAGGTTGACCCATGCGGTTCGATCTTTCCCTGCGGCGGCGGCTGTGGCTGCAAAACCAGATGTTCACGCTGCTGTTTGCGCTGGTGATTGGTCTGCTGGCTTGGCTGAGCACCCGTTATCCAATGCAGGTCGACTGGACCGCCAACAGCCGCAATACCTTGTCGGCAGCCAGCCAAACCCTCCTGGGCCGCATGGACGGGCCGATTCGAATCACCGCCTATGTCCGTGAGCAGTCGGCCCCGCGCGCCGCCATTGCTCGGTTGATCGGTCGCTATCAGCGCCATAAGCCCGATCTAACCTTGCACTTCGTCAACCCTGATCTGGCGCCGGATCGGGCACGCGAACTGGGCATTACCCAGGAGGGCGAGTTGTATGTGGAATACCGTGGGCACGGCGCGAAACTCCAACAACTCGGCGAACAGTCCCTGACTCAGGTTTTGCAGCGCCTGAGCCGTCCGCAAGAACAAATCGTGCTGTTTCTCGATGGCCATGGCGAACGCAAGCCCCTTGGTATCGCCAATCACGATCTTGGAGCGTTCGGCCGGGAGTTGGAAAAGATCGGGATTCAGCCACGCCAACTTGATCTAGCGGCGAACGCGCGCATTCCCACCGAAGCCGCCGCGTTGGTCATTGCCGGACCGCAATTGCCTCTGCCGCCGGACGCAGTCGAGGCGATTCTGGCGTATGTGCGGCAAGGCGGCCATCTGCTGTGGCTGTTGGAGCCGGACGATCCTTCCAACCTGCAACCTCTGGCGACGTTGCTGGGCGTCACCCGGATGCCCGGCGTGGTGGTGGACGCGGACGCACTCAGCCTGGGCATTAAAAATTCCGCTTTTATTCCCATCGCCGATTATGGCCCGCATCCCATCACCGAATCGCTGCGGACCCCCGCATTGCTGCCCATGGCGGCGGCGCTGAAGGTCCAGCCTGGCGCCGGCTGGACGGCTGCGACGCTGCTGGAAAGCCAACCCCGGAGCTGGGCCGAGACTGGTCCGCTCGATGGTCCGTTGCGGTTCGATCCTAACCGCGCCGAACGGTCTGGACCCTTGACCGTGGGCGTGGCGCTGATCCGACCCCGACCCGACCCGACCCCAGACTTCAATCCATCCACCGTCCATCAGCAGCGGATCGTCGTCATCGGCGATGGCGACTTTCTCTCCAACACCTATTTGGGCAACGGCGCCAATCTGGAACTGGGCTTGAACATTTTCAATTGGTTGACCCTGGATGAAGCCCCGATTCTCATTCCGCCCCGGATGACGCCCGATCCAGATCTGAACCTGTCGGAAGGCGCGCTGGCCCTGATGGCGGCGGTATTCCTGATTGGCTTGCCAGCAACGCTGTTAGCCAGCGGTTGGTTGATCTGGTTCCGGCGACGGCGGCGTTAGGCGTGAACACACTAGTACGTCGGCGCTGGCTGAATGTAAGTCTGCTGGGGTTGGTCGGCGGGCTAGTGGCGCTGGTGGTGATCGAACCCGGTCGGAAACAAGCAACGACGATTCCACCCCTTCTGGAATTCACCGCCGAGCGCATCGAGCGCATCACGGTCGAACGGCCAGGGCAAGAACAGTTGGCGTTCGAGCGGCGCGAGGATCAATGGTGGATGACCGCACCGGCGCAGGGACTGGCCAATGCGGTGTTGATCCGCCCGATTCCGCGACTGGCCGAAGCGCGCTGCGCACCGAGTTACGCGGTCGCTGGAGTGGATTTGCCCCGCTTACGGCTCGATCCGCCCCGCCTGCGGCTGTGGTTGAACGGGCGGGAAATTCACTTCGGCGATACGACCCCGACCGATGGCCAGCGTTATCTGCGGATCGGTGGGACCGTCCATCTGTGTCCCGACCGGTGGTATCCGTTGTTGACTAGCGCCGCCGCTGGTTTTCTGATGAAACCGTTAGAGAATTTCCAAAAACGTTGATACCAGAAAGCTTAGAATCCGTTATTAAAGAGCAAAATTGTTAAAATACCTCGAAAACAATTCTCCATAACTTATTTATTTTAAATAACATTTTTAATGAGGTTGCCCTAGCATTGCTCGACATGGACATCTCTGTCGGGCAATGCTAGGCTTTTGCCCAACCTACGTGTTGGTTCCACAAAATCCCTGAAGAATCTAATTTTTGTCATGTACAGAGTACGTCCTCAAAACCCAATATGAGCCACGAGGAAATAAAGATGCAAACGATGAACATGAGGATGCGATGGGCAAGGTTAGTATCTCTCATCATGGTCATATCATTATTAGTATTTGGAACCTCAAGTATTCAAGCGCTCCAGTTAGAATCGTCTCCAATGGTCAAGCAGCCGCCGGCCAAGCTGCCTTTCTTGCTCAAAGGTACAGTGAATCTACTAGGTAAAGCAATCTCCAATTTATCAGTGACTTTATACGAGGTTCAAGAAACACATTCACGTGCTGTTGGTAAGGCTATTACAGATAGCCAGGGGGAATTTTTCATTCTCCGTGAGGAGAATGGCAGACAATCACCACTTTATCTGATTGCGCGGGGAGCCGAAAACAGTCCTATCGCGCTGATGGCGGTTGTCAACCCCGACAAGACGACTTCAAGCTATATCAGGCAGATTGTGATTAATGAGCTGACTACTGTCGCTGCCGTTTGGGTCACTGCTCAATTTTTGGATGGCGATATGCTTACAGGCAACATCGTCGGTCTCCACAACGCGATAGGCAACGCCAATAATCTAATTGACGTTACGACAGGTGACGTCGCGCCACTGGTTATGGATGGTGTCAATATACAGACCACCACACTTTCAACTCTCTACTCGCTTGGCAATTTGTTGGGAGCGTGCGCGAGTAAAAATGATTGTAGCGGCCTCTTTCAAGCCGCCACACCTCCTACTGGTTCGCTACCAACGAACACTTTGCAAGCCGCCCTCAATATTGCCCGCAACCCTTGGCATAATATTGAAACGCTTTTCAGATTACTGCCTGATCAGGACAGTGCTTACTTCAAACCAATTCTGCGCTACGCACCAACAGCCTGGACGCTCTCTCTGATTTACACCGGCGGTGGACTTGATGCGCCAGGTGGGGTCTCCATTGACGCCAAAGGTTTCATCTGGACAAATAACAATTTTCTGGTCGGTTCCCAGTCATTTTTACGGCAGCGAGGATTTAGCGGCCTGGGTGTGACGAAACTGGCTCCAAATGGCAAGCCTCTTTCACCGCCTTTTGGGTTCCAGGGCGCGGGCATCAACGGCGCAGGCTTTGGTATCGCTATCGATCAGCGAGGTCATATCTGGGTTGGAAATTTTGCAGGCAACAGCGTTTCTGAACTTGATGCCAATGCGCGTCCTGCAAACGAAACCGGCTATACCGCAAATGGGGGAACGAACAAGGTTCAGGGAACGGTAGTTGACCAGAGCGGCAACGTCTGGGCAGCGAATTTAGGCGGTAACTCGGTAAGTTTTCTCCCTGTGGGTCGCCCAAGAGATGGGGTGACATTTGATAGCGCAACTTATCCAAAGTGTGGCTTCAATCAACCGTTCGGTATTGCCATTGACCATCATGGTTATCCCTGGATAGCGAATATGGGCAGCAGCACCATTGCCAAAATTGTTCTCGATAATCCAGAGTTATGCCCAGAAGGCACAGTAGATGTGGGTAGTGCGCCGCAAATGATTGCAATTGATTCCATCGGCAACCTTTGGATTACCCATTTTGCCAGGGGGTATGTCACGCTCTATCAGCCCGCCACCGGCGGAAAAACGGATTACGACGCTAGCGGTAGCCTGGTCGGCGGATGGGGCATCGCGGTTGACGGCAAGGACAATGTCTGGATTGCCGATTTCTGGGGTGCTCGGGTCGTGCAGCTCTGTGGGGTGCCCGAGGATTGTCCCAGCCAGCAGCATCGGGTCGGTGACCGGATTTCATCTAGCACGGGCTATGGTGGAGCGGGTGGATTGCAGCATATGACGAGCATCGCCGTCGATCAGGCAGGAAATGTTCTGGTCACCAACAACAATAACAGCCAGCCACTGTGTGATACCGCAATTCCACTGGATGCGCCGATTTCGGTTAAGCAAGAAAAACAGACCATGGGATGTGGTGGTAACGGTGTACTCACTTTCTATGGTCTCGCCGCGCCGGTTGGCGCACCATTGATTGGCCCTCCTGTTCAGCCTTGATGATGTAAGCACATTGTATTCATTGTATTCATTAACCTCCTTAAGGTTATCAGTTAAAAATCATTTAATCATTCGAATTTCAAGACTACCGGTCGTCCGATGACTTGGTGTCGGTGTGCGGGACCTCAAAATCGCGGCCATTGCATTGCATCACGATGCAGTTCTGGTTACCCCAACCAACGCGACTGCAATCGGATTTCCAAGTTGGCGCTCAAGGGTTGGACGGTCAAATAAAGGTTCTTCCATGCCCGAACTACCTGAAGTCGAAACCGTCCGTCGTGGTCTCGCGCCGCATCTGACCGGCCAGATCGTTACTGGGGTGGTGGTGCGGCAACCCCGGTTGCGCTGGCTGGTGCCGGACGAACTGGCGGCGCAACTGCCGGGGCAAACCATCCGACGGGTCGAACGCCGGGCCAAATACCTGCTGTTGCGGACCGATGCGGGGACCGCGATTCTCCATCTGGGGATGACCGGCCGGCTGCGCCTCCTGCCCGCCGCCACGCCGCTGCAAAAGCACGACCATGTCAATCTGGCGCTGGCCAACGGCCAATGCCTGCGGTTCAACGACAGCCGTCGGTTCGGCGCGTTGCTGTGGACCACCGAGCCACCGGAACAGCATCCATTGCTCCAAGCGCTAGGACTGGAGCCGTTCGACGCCGCTTTTTCCAGCGCCTATCTGCGCCAGCGAGCGCAAGGCCGTACTTCAGCCGCCAAAGCCTTCATCATGGACAGCCATATCGTGGTCGGGGTGGGCAACATCTACGCCAATGAAGCGCTGTTCGCCGCCGGAATCAACCCACTGCGACCGGCGGGCCAGCTTACCGAGGCGGAATGCGACCGACTGGCGGTGGCGATCCGAGAGATTCTCACCGAGGCGATTCGCCAGGGCGGTACGACCTTGCGGGATTTCATCGGCGGCGATGGGGAGCCGGGATATTTTCAACAATCCCTGCGTGTCTATGATCGTCATGGAGTGCCCTGCGTCGCTTGCGGCCAGCCGATCCAGCGGTGCCGGGTGGGCCAGCGGGCAACGTACTACTGTCCGCGTTGCCAGCGCTAACCCGATTCCATGGGCGCCGGCTCGGCGGACTCGGCGGATTTGGTCGTTGGCGTGGTGGGTGGAGCCAGCGGAGCCATTCCACGCTTCCTGGCGGCAAGCAAGCGTGGAAAAAGGAACGCGTGACTTTGCCCATCGAAGCGACTCCAGGGGATGGAGTCGGGTGGCGCGGCATCCTGGGATGCCATGGGCCGATTGCCGCCGATGGTGGGTGGTCAGGGGACGTAACCGGGAATCCGACTCACGTCCACCGCATCGATCTGCTCGGGCCGGAGGTACTGTCGAGCGTAATCGAGCCAGACGCCGTCGCGGACGAAGACATCGAACAGATCGGGATCGATTCGATGATCCCGAACCATCTGACCGAGAATGTGCATGACTTCACTCAGCGGTTTGCCGGGCTTGTAGGGGCGGTCGCTGGCGGTCAGAGCCTCGAACACGTCGGCCAGGCAGATGATGCGGGCGGGCGTGGGCAATTGGGCTTCGCCCAGGCCGCGATGGTAGCCGCGCCCGTCGAGTTGTTCGTGGTGGCAGCCGGCGTATTCGGGTACGTTGCGTAGCGTGTTGGGCCAGGGGAGGGTGGTCAGCATGCGCAGGGTCAGCGCGACGTGTTCCTCGATGACGGCGCGCTCGTCCGGATTCAAGGTGCCCCTGGCGATGCAGAGGTTGCGCGCCTCGTCCCCGGACAGAAAATCGGTTTCCTGGCCGTCCGGTCCAACCCAGCGGTAGGCGGCGATGCGCCGAACCCGTTCCTGCGCCTCGGGGTGCATGAACTCGCCGCCGGTGTTGCAGCGACGTAGGTGTTCCCGGTCGCTGTCCAACTCGGCCAGTCGTTGCCGAAACCGCTGTTCCAGCACCGGAATCGCCGCCGCGTCGCCGCGTTCCAGCGCCGCCAGTTTGTCGTTCAAAAACGCGATCTCGGCGTCGCGCTTGAGCACCTCAAAGCGAGTGTCCACCAGGGTGATGCGGTCGAACAGGGTTTCCAACTTGGTCGCCTTGTCCACCACATGCACCGGCGTAGTGATCTTGCCGCAGTCGTGCAACAGGCCGGCAATCTTGATTTCGTACAATTCCTCGGGCGTGGGACGAAAATCCTTGAGTCGCCCCCGGTCGGAGCGGCGGGCCGCCTCGGCGATCATCATGGTCAGGATCGGAACCCGTTGGCAATGCGCGCCGGTGTAGGGGGATTTATGGTCGATGGCGGTGTTGATCAGCTCGATCAGTCCTTCGAACAGATTTTGGAGCTGGGCGATCAACTGATGGTTGGTCAAGGCGATGGCCGCCTGGGAAGCCAGTGATTCCGCCAAGTGTCGGTCGGCGGGCGAGAACGTGCGCACTTGACCGGTTTCCGGGTCGAGGGCGTTGATCAACTGGAACACGCCGATGATCCGACCTTCGTGATTCTTCATCGGCACGGTCAAAAAGGAGCGGGAGCGATAACCGGTCTTCTGGTCGAAGCGGTGCGTGCCGGAAAAATCGAACGCCTGATCCGCGTAAGCATCGTCGATCACGACCGTCGTGTCGTGCAGCACGGCGTAGGTGACCACCATGTTGTTATTGGGCTGGCCGGTCGCGTCGTACAGGGGAATCGGCGGAAAGGGGATGGGCGCGCCGGCGGCCCCGCCCATGTGGAGCTGGAGCGAGTCGTTGCGCAGCACCTCGAAATGCAGTTGCCGATGGTCTTCGTCCAGTCGATACAGAGTGCCACCGTCGGCGTTCAGCAGGTTTTTGGCCGCCGTCAGGATGATTTCCAGCAGCTTCGGAGTATCCCGCTCCCGGGACAATGCGATACCGATCCGGTTGAGTTGGTCCAAGCACTGCAAGGGATCTTTGGAGTGGGAGGGATGCATGAGCAATCCTTTTTTCCCGGTCGGGAAGGATGGAAGGGATTTTCGATATTATAGCCATGCGCCGGGATGAGGGCTTCGCTTGCGGCGCGGTTGTCCGTATGACAACGCTTTCATCCGTCCAGGTCTATTGCCACAGCCACGAACGCAGGGTCTTATGAGCGAGTGGGTGATCGAACTGCGGAATGTTTCCAAGGCCTACGCGGCCCATGCGGTGCTGCGCAACGTCACTTTGCAAGTGCGAGTGGGGGAGTTTCTGACCCTGCTGGGACCGTCCGGATGCGGCAAGACTACGATCCTACGGTTGCTAGCGGGATTCGAACCGGCGAATGGTGGCGAGATTTTGATCGGTGGCCAGGACATGCGAACCTTGCCGCCCGAACAACGCCAGGTCAACACCGTGTTTCAGAGCTACGCGCTGTTTCCACATTTGACCGTGTTTGAGAACGTGGCGTTCGGTCCCCGCGTCAAGGGGGTCAAGGGCCCAGTGTTGCGGGACCGGGTCATGGATACGCTGCGGATGGTCAAGCTGGAGGATTTCGCCGGACGCAAACCGGGGCAATTGTCCGGCGGCCAGCAACAGCGGGTGGCGATTGCCCGGGCGGTGGTCAACCAGCCGCGGGTGCTGTTGTTGGACGAGCCGCTGAGCGCCCTGGACTACAAGCTGCGCAAGGCGATGCAGCTTGAACTCAAGCAGTTGCAGCGCCGGCTGGGGATCACCTTCATCTTCGTGACCCACGACCAGGAAGAGGCGCTGTCCATGTCCGACCGCGTGGCGGTGATGAACGCCGGCCGGATCGAGCAATTCGGCACGCCCCGCCAGATTTACGAAGCGCCCGAAAACCTGTTCGTCGCCCGCTTCGTCGGCGAAATTAACAACCTGTCCGGTCGGGTGGTGGCCGCCGCGCCGCCGCGTTACGACATCCGCCTGCATGACCGGGTGGTCAATCTCAAGTCTCAATATATCTTTGGGGTCGGTGATCGGGTCCATGTGCTCGTGCGTCCGGAAGATGTGCGCATCTGGCGCGAGCACGAGGGTAGCGCCGAGGAACGCGCCGCTCTGTTCCCGGCGGTGGTCGAGGCCGTGGTCTACAAGGGCAGCACGGTGGATTTGGCCATCCGCCTCGACAGCGGCGATACGCTGTCCACCACCCAGTTCTTCAACGAGGACGACCAGGCGCTCATGAATCTGGACTTCCGCGAAGGCGAGCGGGTGTTCGTGGACTGGGTGCGTGACTGGGAGACCATCCTGCCTCATGAGGAATGAGGCGAAAGGCCCAAGGCGAAAAGCGATCCTGTCTCATGAGAATCAAGGAACCGTTCAAACTCACCGCCGTCGGCGTCATCGGGTTTTGGCTGATGGCCTTTGCCCTGCTGCCGAACCTGCTGGTGGTGGTCGCCAGTTTGCTCGAACGAGGCGGCGACGAGTTCGTCGCGCTGATCCTTACCCTGGATAATTATCGGCGCCTGTTCGACCCGCTCTATCTGGGGGTGCTGCTGGATTCGCTATGGCTGGCGGCGGCGACCACGCTGCTGTGCCTGTTGCTGGGTTATCCGTTCGCTTACCTGTTGACCCGAATGCCGACGCGCCGGCGGCCCCTTTTATTGTTGCTGGTGATCGTTCCGTTTTGGACCAGCTCGCTGGTCCGAACCTACGCCATGGTCATCCTCCTCCAAACCAACGGTTGGTTGAATCAGCTCCTGCTGGACCTGGGATGGATCGCCGAGCCGCTGGAACTGCTCTACACCGAACCGGCGGTGATCGCGGGGATGCTCTACGCGTTGCTGCCGTTCATGATCCTGCCGCTGTACGCCGTGCTGGAGAAGCTGGACCGTCGGTTGATCGAGGCGGCCCGCGACCTTGGCGCCGGCCGAGTCACCATCTTCCGGCGGATCATCCTGCCGCTGACCCTGCCGGGGATCGTCGCGGGTTGCCTGTTGACCTTCCTGCCGGGGCTGGGCATGTTCTACGTCGCCGATCTGCTGGGCGGGGCCAGGGCGATGCTGGTCGGCAATCTGATCCGCGACCAGTTCCTGTCCGCCCGCGACTGGCCGTTCGGCGCGGCGGCCAGCGTCCTGCTCACCGTGCTCATGGGACTCTTGCTATGGGCCTATTACCTCAGCGCCCGTCGCGCCAACCAGGGAGCATTGCCGTGAAGCCGCGCGGCGCCATCCAGATCGCCTACCTGGTGCTGATCTACGGCTTTCTGTATCTGCCGATCCTGGTGCTGATCGTCTATTCCTTCAACGACGCCAAGTACTCGCTGGAATGGCGCGGCGTGACCTGGACGTGGTACCGGAACCTGCTCGACGATCCCGACCTGCTCCAGGCGGCGCTGAATTCGGTCCTGATCGCCGCGCTGTCGGCGACCGTGGCGACCGGGATCGGCGCGCTGGCGGCGGTGGCGCTGTACCGCTACGAATTTTTCGGCAAGCCGCTGCTTCAGGGGCTGATCTTCGTGCTGATGATGACGCCGGACATCGTCATGGGCATCGCGCTGTTGATCCTGTTCGCCAGCCTGAGCCTGCCGCTGGGATTCTGGACCCTGTTGCTGGCGCACATCACGTTCAACATCCCGTTCGTGGTGGTGACGGTGCTGAGCCGGATCAGTGGCTTCGACCGGCACTTGCTCGAAGCCGCCAAGGACCTGGGCGCGACCGAGTTTCAGACCGTGCGCCGCATCGTCCTGCCGCTGTTGATGCCAGCGGTGGCAGCCGGCTGGCTGTTGAGCTTCACGTTGTCCATGGACGATGTGATGGTCAGTTTCTTCGTCACCGGCCCGACCTTCGAAATCCTGCCGCTGAAGATCTATTCGATGGCGCGGCTGGGCGTGACCCCGGAAATCAACGCCCTGTGCACGCTCATGCTCGGGGCGACCCTGATCCTGATCCTGGTCGCCCAACTGCTGCTGCGCGAGAGAACCTGACGGTCCGTTCGGCGCGGCGCCAGCGGTTGGAGTAAGATTACACTGGCGTATTCGCGCTGCCACCCACTTGAGATCACGAACATGTTTCGCCGCTGTCTTCCGACGATCACCGCCATCGCCCTGCTGGTCGGCTGCGCGTCGACCTCAGAACTTTCGGATGACGATGCCGACCCGCTGGAAAGCTACAACCGCGCCATGTTTGCGTTCAACGACGCGGTGGACAAAGCCGTTTTCAAACCGGTCGCCAAGGTGTATCGGCGCGTGCTGCCCGAGCCGGTGACGACCAGCATCGGCAATTTTTTCAGCAATCTGAACGACGTGGTGGTGCTGGTCAACGACTTGCTGCAATTCAAGCTGCATCTGGCGGCGATGGATAGCAGCCGCATCGTGTTCAATACCACCTTCGGCGTGGCGGGCCTGTTCGATGTCGCCAGCCGGATGGAGTTGCCCAAGCACAACGAGGATTTCGGCCAGACCCTGGGGGTTTGGGGATTCGGCGAGGGCCCTTACCTGGTGCTGCCCTTGCTGGGACCGAGCACGGCGCGCGACGCCGTGGGCCTGGTCGGCAATTTCTTCACCAATCCCATTACCTGGGCGACGGATTCCGATGCGGTCGCCTGGGGGTTGTGGGGGCTGGATTTGATCAATCGACGTTCCTCGTTGCTGCGAATCGAACGGGCCCTGGCCGATGATCAGATCGAACCCTACTCGTTCCAGCGCAGCGCCTACTTGCAGATGCGACGCAATCTGGTCTACGACGGCAATCCGCCCAAGCCGGATTTCAAACTTGAAGTTGAACCGGACAATCCGGTGCAATGAACGGGTCCTGGGTCACGCTGGCCGTATTCGATACGCCGGCGGCGGCGGAGATCGTCCGTGGCCGCTTGCGGGTGGAGGGCATCGCCTGCCTGCTGGCGGACCGCTCGCTGTGGCCACTGGGGCTGGTCGCCGACGGCATCGAGCTCCAGGTTCCCGCCGCGCAACAAGAATCGGCGCGGGTCGTGCTGGCGCGGGATTATTCCGGAGAACTTGAGTTCGGGCCATGAACCGGCGGGCGTTGCTGACCGGCCTGCTGCGCCTGACCGCCCGGTTGTCGCTGCCGGTCGCGCACGCCAGCGGCGCGGCGCTGGGTTGGCTGTTAGGGCGGATTCCCAACCCCATGCGGCGCGTCGCCGCCCGCAATCTAGCCTTAGCGTTTCCCGAAATGGCGGCCGTCGACCGTGATCGGCTGCTCCGCGATAATCTGATGGAAACCGGTAAGCTGGTGTTGGAGTTGGGACCGCTGTGGCTGTGGCCTGGCGCGCGAGTGCTGGCGCTGGTCCAAGGTTCGGTGGCGGGCGAGGAGGCGTTGGCCGAGGCCGCGCGACGCAAGCGGGGGGCGATCCTGCTCACGCCACACCTGGGAGCTTGGGAGATGGCGGGTCTGTACTATTCCAGCCGTTATCCGCTGGCCATCCTCTACCGCCCCAGCCGATTGGGACTGGACGAACTGAGCGTTCGGGGGCGTGGCCGGCTCGGCGGTCAGGTGGTCGCCACCGACGCCCGCGGCGTGCGCGCCCTGCTGACCGCCCTGCGCCATGGCGAAATCCTTGGCATTCTCCCCGATCAGGACCCTGGCCTTGAAAGCAGCGTGTTCGCGCCGTTTTTCGGTATCGCCGCCAGCACCATGACCCTGGTGTCGCGGTTGGCGTTGAAAACCGGCGTCCCGGTGTTTCTGACCTGGGCCGAACGCCTGCCCCGTGGCCAGGGTTACGCGCTGCGTCTGTGGGCATTACCGGAGGTGACCACCGCCACGACGCTGGAAGCTTCGGCGGCGGCCCTGAACCGGGGCGTGGAAGCGGCGGTTCGGACCCTGCCGACCCAATACTTGTGGATTTACAAACGGTTCAAAACGCGCCCGCCGGGCCAATCCAAACTGTACTGAGGCACCACTGGGAGAAATCGACATGAACTGCAAATCGGCCTGGCCTTGCGTATTCCTGTTCGCCGCTGGTCTGGCGCAAGCCGCCGACCCGCCCATCGTCATTAGCACCGGCAAGAGCGGCGGCGGCTATTACACCATCGGCGAGCGATTGAAGAGCGTGCTGGCCGAGCAGGATCAACCCGCTCAGGTCCTGACCAGCGCCGGCTCGATCGAGAACCTCACTCGCCTTGACGATCCGCAAAGCCCGGTCAGCGTCGGGCTGACCCAGGCCGACGCCTTGAAGTATTACCTCAAAAGTCATCCCGGTTTCGCCGACCGGTTCATCGGGCTGGGCGAGATCGGCAAGGAATGCGTCTTCATCGTCACCGGCAAGGACAGCGACATTCACAGCGACAGCGACTTGCAACAAAAGGGCAGAAACTGGCTGATCGCGGTGCAGTCGCCCAACAGCGGAGTGGCGGTGACCTGGGAATACATGACCGTGCTGGAGCCGGCGTTCAAGAATACCGCGCCGGCCTTCGTGGATGGCGCCGAGGCGCTGTTGCAGATCAAGAGCGGTGGCAAGGCCAGCAAGATTCAGGCGGCGATGGTGGTGCAGAAGCCCATGGCCAAGTCCACCGAAATGCAGGTGGTGTTGGAGAACCCCAAGGACTTCCGACTGGTTCCGGTCAAGGACTGGGACTTGAACGACAAGCTGCCCGATGGCAGTGCGGTGTACACCTTCGAGAACATAACCGTGGCCGAGAAGAAGTGGGGCTTCGACACCACGGTGGACACAATTTGCACCCGCGGACTGATGCTGGCCAACAAGACCAAGCTGACCGCCGATCAGCGCACCCGCTTGTCGAAGGTGATGCTGCTGGCCGCCGGCCGGGTCGTGGGGGAGACCAGCAAGTAGTGGGTGGACCACGGGCACTATGAAATGGCGGCTTTACGGGGAGGGTGGAGCGGAGTGAACGGGATGAGTTTGAATCTACATTGAAAGAAAAAGTAGTTGATTTTAAAATGAAAATTCGCTACGGACTTGGGATGTTCGACCAGATCGGTTTCAATCTCTTCCAACGTCGCGACGATCAAATGCGCTAGCACGATGCGTTTTAACTGCTCGTCGGTCATGATGCGAAGCTGGGTGGTGTGCCCGCCTCGATCTTCCAACTTTTTGACCCGCTTCTCAAGCGGGCTCATGTACGCGGATCTCGGATTTCCAGCGGATGAAGACCACCGATTCGGCGTGGCGCGGCGAACGTCCTAACCCGCTCTACGATTTTGCATAAAATCTATCGAGAAATGATATAAGGCGCATCAGAGGCCCTCCACCTCCATGCCGTGTTCCGCCAGCCAACGCTTGCGGTGCTCGAAGTCGGCCAAAGCGCGCTCGACGCGCCGCCAGAATTCGGGGGTGTGATGCGGTTCGTGGAGGTGAGCCAGTTCATGCACCACCACATATTCGGCGATGCGGGCCGGCAACAAGATCGCCTTCCAATGGAAGTACAGCCAGCCGTCCTTACCGCAGGAGCCCCAGCGGTAGCCAAGGTCTCGCACCTTCACCCCAGCCGGGGCGACTTCCATGCGGGCGACGTAATCCCGAACCTTGCGCCAGAGCCAATCTTTACCCTTTTCAGTGTACCAGCGGATTAGCGCCTGACGGCCCGTGTCGGCCAGTTCGCGGTGCAGACAAAAGCGGCCATTGAGTAACTTGATGGGCTCGGTTTGTCCGTCCACCAGCTTGAGGCGATAGCTGCGACCCAAATACAGAAACCCCTCGCCATTGACGAAAGTCTTGGGTGGCGCCGTTTTTTGCAGTTGCTCTTTTTCGGCCAGCCGGGTGTAAATCCAGAAGCGCTTTTCCCGCACAAAGGCGCGCAAAGTATCCTCATCCACCTCGGGCGGCGCGGCCAGCACCAGTTCGCCGCCCCGATCCACGGTGATCTCCAAAGTCTTGCGCCGGGCGCTGCGGCGCACCTCGAAGCGCAGATCATCCACTTGCAGGGCGTTCATGCCTGCATCAACCGGTGATGATTGGCGCGGGCCAGCTCCATCAGTTTGTCCACCAGCGCTTCCACCCGACCCATTTCAATCAACTCGGACGCGATCAGCCGCTCGAAAATCGCGCATTGCAACGCATCCTGGGCCGGTTTCTTGTTCGGCTTCCAAAAAGTCTCAGTCAGTTCGCTGGCGATATGGTCCACGATCTCCACAGTCACATCCGCCAGCCGCGTGCGGGTCGTCTCGTCCGGCGCGGTATTGCCGACGGCGGTTTCCAGCAACAGGCGCAGGAAGGGCAGATAGTGATCGGGCAGGTCCGGCGCGTTGCCGTCTTTCGCCGCTTGGCCGGTTCGCAACTCGTCGATGATCTGTCGCAGCGCGGCGAGCAGCGCATTCCACTGCTCGTTGAGCTGGTCCAGAATGTCCTTGAGGCGCTCGCTGAGCTTGCGGTAGAGCACCGGGTCTTCGTCCAGGTGCTGGCGGATGTGGGAGCGGATGGCGTGCTCCATTTCCGACGCCTTGGCGCGGTCGTTGGCCTGGCGCGAGACGTGGGCATCGAAATGGGCGTCGGTCAGCGAAATCGGCGGAATCTTCGGGTCGATGCCGAGGGCGATGACATGATCGTCGATCAGCTTGCGCACCTTGCCGCCGACATCCTTGCCCAGCACCGGCATGTCCTTGTAGCGATTGCGGGCGCGGGCGTGGATGAAGGCCAACCGCTTGGCGTCCTTGGTGAACGGCAGTCCATCCGGGCGGGGCAGCACCAAATCCAGCGAATCCAGGAACGGCTTGAGCTTGACGGTAAACTCGGCGCGCAGTTTGTCGTCGGCCAGCAGCGCCACGCAGGCTTCGGTATCGTCCAGCACCTCGATCCCTCGACTGCGGAATATATTCACCACTCGCGCATGACGGTCGCGCAGGATCGGTACTTCGTCCTTCAGGTTTTGCAGCGCGCCCTGCACGTCTTCATCGCTGTACGCGGCCAGCGCTTCCTTCAGGTGGCGGGCCACCCCGTAGTAATCCACCACGATGCCGGCCTGCTTGCCGAAGCCGGGGCGGTTGACGCGGGCAATGGCCTGCAACAATTCGGCTTCGCGGATCGGGCGATCCAGATACATCACGCCCTCGATGGGCGCGTCGAAGCCGGTCAACAGCATCGACTTCACGATCAGAAACGCCAGCGGGTCGGTTTTGGTCGGGTCGGCGTGAAACAACGGTCGTCGGAAGCGCTTGATGCGCAGTTCCTGGGCCGCGCCGTCCGTCCAGGATTTCCACGCCGAGTCGTCGTTGTTGCCGCCCGAGATGACCGGTGCGAACTCGATGGTTCGCAGCGTTTCACGGTAGCGCCACGCCTGCACCCGTGCCTGGATGGGGGGCGGACGCCGACACAGGGCCTCGTCGTCCAGCGCTTTATCTTCCGGCGGCAACGCTTCGGCCTCGGCCAGCAATTTGGCTCGGGCGATTTCCAGGGCATCCAAATAACGCATTACGGCCAGCCGGCTATAGGCGACCAGTTGCGCCTTGTAGCCGTTGGGCAGAATGCAGGTCACGTAGTGGCGCAGGATGTCGCGCGCCTTGGCGGCGATCAGTGCCGGTGCCTCGAAAATCTGGCCTCGGGTGGCGTATTTGCGCTTGATCGCTTCCAGTTCTTCCGGGCTGCATTCCCGAAACAGGTCTTCGAACAGTTCGTCCAGGCTGGCGCCGTCCTTGATCGCGCCTTGGGCGGTGCGGCCTTCGTAAAGCACCGGCACGGTCGCGCCGTCGCGCTCGGACTCCTGGATCGTGTAGCGGTCGATGAACTCGCCGAAGATTTCGTGGGTGCGCTTCTTTTCGCCCATGATGATGGGCGTGCCGGTGAAGCCGATCTTGGCGGCATTGGGGATGCCGGCCATCAGGTAGGCGTGGAGGTCGTTGCCGTGGCTGCGATGCGCTTCGTCCACCAGCACCAGGATGGCGTCGTCGCCGTTCAAGACGGCCGAGAGCGGGGCGACGTAGCTCGGCATGGCGGGTTCCGCCGCTTTCCGCGCGGGAGTGGCTTGAGGTTCTCCCGCCAGGTCGCTCGCGCGGTACTTCTGGATCATGGCGAACACCAGTCCCGGTCCTTGGCGGCGCACCAACGCCTTCAATTGGTCGGCGCTGGCCGCCACCTCCACCGGCTCGCCGGTCAGGTCGGCGGTGGCGGCAAGCTGCGCTTGCAGGTCCTTGCGGTCGGTGACCACGATGACTTTGAAGCGCCGCAAATCCGGCTGGGTGCGCAGCTTCCTGACCAGAAACACCATCGTCAGGCTTTTGCCCGAGCCTTGGGTGTGCCAGATGATGCCGCCCCGGCGGTCGTGTTCGCCGTCCTGGATGCGGGTTTTGCCGGTGCGTAAGCGGTCGAGTGCCTTGTTTACGGCGCGGAATTGTGGATAGCGGCAGACCGCCTTGAGGGTTTGTCCGCCCACCGCCATGAACAGCATGAAGTGACGGATGAGGTCGAGCAGGTTGGACGGATCCAGCATCCCGGCGATGGTGCGCTCCTGTTCGGAGAGCGCGGTTTTGCCCAGATGGGCCGCGACTTCGGCCTCGGTGCGCGGGACGACGGTTTTCCAGGCGGCGAAATGTTCGAACAGGCCGCCGATACAGCCCACTCGGGTCTGATCGAAGCTGGAGGCGATCAGCAACTGGTTGGTGTGGAACAGCGGTTCGTTGCCTTCGTTGTCCTGGACCTCGAAATTGGCCCGGCGCTGGTTGCTGTAGCGGCGCAGTTGATCCACCGCCGCCGCGAGCGGTTCTTGCACCGCCGGGCTTTTGCACTCCACCACCACCAGCGGGATGCCGTTCACCAGTAACACCAGGTCGGGAACGATGAACACCTTGCCGCTGTTGTAGCCCGGCGGGCAATCCACCCGATATTGGTTGATGACGGTGAACTGGTTGCGGTCGGGATGCGCCCAGTCGATGTACTGGAGGGTTTGGCCGCGCCCGCCGTCCCAGTCTGGCAGGCCGTCCACGGTGATGCCCTTGAGCAGCAGGTCGGTGGCGATCCGGTTGGCTTCCATCAATTTGGCCGCGCCGATGCGGGTGATGGCGCTCACCGCTTGGGAAATCCGTTCGTCGTCCAGCCAGGGCCGGCCATCGCGGGTGTTGAGTTCCATCAGCTTGGCGCGGAGCACGCTTTCCTGCACCACTTGGGCGAAGCGGGCGCGTCCCGTCACCGCCGGGTCGTCGATGTCGCCTTGTATGTGTCGCCAGCCCATGCCGACCAGTTGCGCCACAAAAGGTTTTTCGACGGTTTCCAGTTCCCAGCCCATTCGGATATCTCCAAACTCAGTGCAACCAACCCTTTTCCGCCAATTGCGTCCATGCCGTGTGGATGTGATCCGGCTTGAACACGCGCTGCTTGCGGGGGTTCCACGCATGAACCCAGTGGATGGCTGTTTCGGGAGTTGTTGCCGGGGCTTCACCACGGGGACCGCCGTGATGGGCAACCCAATGGGTGGTGGCCAGCAACTCCATGCCATAAGGGGTTTCAAAACCTTCGATCAGTTCGGCGACTCGCGCAAGCCGGGCCAGCGATTCGTCTTTGTCGGCCAGGAAAGCGGTCGCTTCCTCAACCGCGCCGGGAAGCAAGTCGATCTCGGCCTCTGGTTTCTGGCTATCGCCGTAACCCCGGATGAAATGCCCCTCCATGATTTCCAAGACCTTGTTCAGGTTAGCGGCGTAAGGACCATAGTGACCCGCCTGGTACTGCAAACGCAGCGGTTCGCCGGCCTCTTGCAGGAAATAGGCGAGTTTCTGCACTTCCAGAAGCGTGCGGCGGTAGTCGAGGGCGGAATAGGCATCCATCAGCTTGATGAACAAGGCGCGTGCCGGGGTCATGCGCGGGCGAACGGTTCGCACCGGCATCGCCCTGGCGTCCGGGGCGCCCGTGGGTTCAAACAGTAAAATCCGAACATCCGGCAACGCTGAAAAAGCCTGTTCGATCATCGGGCGTACCACACCCCAGTCCAGCCCGCCCAAGCCGCAGCCCAGCGGCGGCACGGCAATGGAGCGAATACCCAACCGCTGCACCTCGACCACCAGCGCTTGGAGCCCGGTAGCGATGTCCTCAAGGCGCGACTGGCCGCGCCAATGGCGCTTGGTCGGGAAGTTGATGATGTAGCGCGGGCTGATCAGACTACCGTTGTCGGTAATCAGCATCTTGCCGGGCGCGACTTCGCCCGCGCGACAAGCCGCCTGATACGCCTTGAAGTTGGCCGGGAACGCCTGTTTGAACTGCAAGGCGATCCCTTTGCCCATGTGGCCGATGCAGTTGACCGTATTGACCAGCGCCTCGGCTTCGGCTTCCAACAAATTGCCCTGCGCGAGTTCAATCATCGCCATCCTCTCTCTTAGAACCTGTACAAAAACTCCCCTCTCCCTCCGGGAGAGGGGTTGGGGGTGAGGGCCTTTTTTCAACGACTTAGCTCACCAGAGGCTGTACAAAAACGCCTCTTAGTAATACCAGTCCGGTTTGGGCGACACTGTGGGGTGTGCCCGCTGCGGAAACTGGTCGAGTATTGTCTCCACGCGCTGCCGCATCGTGTTATTGAGTACCGCGATGCCGCGAGTCAATGACCAATCAAGAGCTTGCCAGACCAGAAATTCCGCCTGCTTGCGGCGTTGGCGGTCGTTGTCGTCCGGTTGATCCGACCAGTAACGCGCGCCGACGATAGCCCAATCCACTTCATCCAACCGGGTCAAGTCGTCGTACCAGTGGGTGAAACGAGCCAAACCATGACCGTCCGAAAATACGAACCGGCATCCCGCCTGCTGCACGGCTTGCGCGGTCGTCACCAGATAGATCAACGGCGCTTGACCTTCATGGTAATCCGGCACCCGCCCAGTCTTGAGGTTCAACAGCATCACCGACAGCGGGCCGAAGTAGAAGGGCACGTAATCGTGAACCGTACCGCCTGGCCCGCAGGGAACGGGTTTGACCTGTCGGCTGGCCTGAACCGCCGCGCTGTGAATGGTCCGGTAGGGCAATCCGTCGTTCGGGGTGCAGTTTGGAGCGTGTAAAGCACCCCGCGTCAACAGTGTGGTGAGATTGTCCACATGTACGAGGCGGTAAAGCCTTGTCGGGTATGGTGGCGCGGCGTTCAACATCAAACAGGTTCCAGGTACAGCCAAGGTCGGCCGTCGCGGGGGTTGAGTCCGCTAATTTGGCGCGGAGCCAGTTCCCAGCCCATTTAACTCATCGGGGCGCATAACGGCGCATAACGGCGCATAACGACGCATAACGACGTATTTCAGTGCTCGTCGACCAGAGTGTAGTACGCTCCGCGCCGCTCTCCGTGCTTCCGCACCTTCCCGTTGTCCATCAAACGCTTGAGTAGCTTCCACGCTTGGTCTTCGGAAAGCCTGCACAACTCCATTACCTCGGCACGCTTGATCTGCCCGTGCTGGCGTATGTAATTCAAGACCATCTGTTCGTTTTGCAGGGCAGAAAAACCCAGTTGTCGGGTATAGGCGGCCTTGTTCCCCATGGATTGGTACAACCCGGCGGACAGTGTGTAGCTGCGTGCCTTGGTGGCGCCATGCGCCTGCACCAGGCCGGCTTCGTGCAGAGCTTCCAGGGTCCGCTTGGCTTGATCCGTATCTTTTTGCAGATGGCGAGCCAGTTCCTCGCAGGTAATGCGCTTGAATCCGCGAAGAACGGCCAGCGCGATCAATCCGTCGATGGGTAGCTTGCCGCCGCGACGGTTTTCTTCATCCAGAACCAGCTTCAGGAACGACAGATCGGCTTCCGCCGTGCTGAGCCTGAGGACCACGCTGTGGGCATCGGTACGGCCGTAATCCGGCTCCGGGCGGCCAAAACGCAGCAGTCCCCGGTAAATCAGGTCCACCCCGCGACCGGAACGCTCGACGATGCCGATGCGTTTCAGGGCGTCGGCGAGCGCTCGGTTACGCGGGCGGGGTTCGGTGGTCAACAGGTTGGCAAGGGTTACGCCCTCCACCAAACCGCCGGGGTTGCTGATGGTCAGCCCGTCGTCGTCCAGGCGCACATGCACCGCGCCCAGGCGGGTGTAGTCGCGATGCTGAACCGCATTGGCAACGGCTTCACGAAAGGCCGCGATATCCACCCGAGGCACCGGGACGCGGAACAGGCCCACCTGCAACTCTCGCTCCGGGTTGTACGGACGGAAGTTGGTTTCCAGCCAGTCCAGCGCTTTCAGCAGAGGATCGCGGCGGAATTCGTTGAGGCGTATCTCTTCCCGCTCCAACACCTGAAAAGCCAGTTCATGGGTGGGAACCAATTGGCGCAAAGGCGCTTCCCGGCCCAGCAGCAACAGCCCCAGCAAGGTTGGCACCCGGTCGCCGTCGGCGGGGCGGAACGTCAGGCCCAGCGCTCCATCCAGCGCCTCATCGTCCAGTTCCAGCAGCACCCGGTCGCCGCCGTAGCGCTCCACCGCTTGGCGCAGGCGCTCGCGTTCGAGCGGATCGAGGTCTTCCAGCCGGGCGCCGGGAATCGGTTGGGCGGAGAGGTCGAGTTGCCCGAAGCGGGTGGCGCGGCTGGTGATGTCGTGGGGTAGCATGGGCGCGCATTCGGGCTTGCCGTCGTGCTTGAGCCGTCTTCTCAGATAGACACCGCCGGTGGTTGCCGTGCTTGAGGCCGCTTTCGGCACCGCGATCCGCGCCACCGTCACCCCGTTGACCTGCACGGCCTCGACGTTCACCGTCAGCGATGGCGAGGTGCGCCCAGCGATCAGCCCGGCCAATCCCTCCAGCAGGGCGTGCTCGGGATGCAAGCCGGTTACCGCGCCGTTGTCCTCCACTCCCAACCACAATTCGCCGCCTTCGGTGTTGGCCAGACACACCACCGCTTCCACCAACTCGCGATCCGAGAGTCTGCTGCGATCACTCTTGAATTCAACGTGGAGAGTTTCACGCGGCGGCACAATGCGGGTCATGAGCTGGCGTCCACTTGGGCAAGCAACGACGTAACACGCACGCGGCCAGTGAGAAGATCATCCATGAGGGCGGATTTTTCGTTTATCAGCTTTCTCAAATTCGCTCTCTCAGCATTGATTCGCTGATCAATAGCAGTCATGCGGTTTGACGTTTGTAGTTGTTCGCGAAATTTAGGAAAGGCCACAGGCATTCCGAGTAATCTGCTTTTGGGCAAGTTTTTCATACTGCCGCTAGTACCAGTAGCATGAATTTCAACGTATGCTCTGTAGCGTGAGGTTCTGAAAATGTAAGAAAGCCATTTCGTTTGCACAACAGATGAGTCTCTTATTTTTAACTGCCAAATACGATCCGGCAAAAACAAACTTGGCGAATCGACATCGACGTAGCAGGACTCACCAACTAGCAATGGAGTATTCATGCGGCTTACGAGTATAGAATCTGCCCGAACTGGCTCACGAACCAATCCAATTTCTCTAGAAATCACTGTTTTATTTTGCTCTGGATAAAAAACTCCATTGCTAATCGCGCTAGTTTTCAACACACCAATCTCACTACTCCCATGTGGTCGATCCTCCGCATTCACACTTACCCCAGCATCAAGAGAAGCAACGCAATAAGATAGGGGACCAACCTCCCACTCCATCGGAATCCACCCCAGCGGCGATTCCTTGTAGAGATGCGGTGCTTGTTCGACGGGTGGGCGCAATTGGCCGTTGGCGTCGATGCCACGGGTCAGCAGATCATGTAGCAACCCCTGCTTCACCTGTTGCAGCTTGGCGATGATCGCCTCGGTCTGGCGGATAGTGGTGTCGAGGGTGTCGAGGATATTGGCTATTACCTCTTGGCTATGTCGGTCGGGGTAATACACCTCAACTTCTTTGAGATGTGTCCACGATGTTCTCGGCATCTTGGTGCCAATCGCGGTCATCTCGGCTGCACTGCCTACCTTCTCTGTTTGAAAGACTCTGCCAACAAAACGATTACAGACATCGCTGTTTGCTCTTAAAACTAGAATATCCGTCGAACAATAGCCATCAAAGGGTGCCACAACACACTTTCTGAGATTTGGGCGCAATTTTCCAAAAAGCACATCTCCGGCTGAGAAAACGGCATTAGTACTTATTGACGTATTTGCCTCAGAAAAACCAGAAAGATAAGAACTTCTTGTTCCAATGTGCTCAAGACCGACATAGGGTTTCGATAAGTCTTTCTTGAAAGTGATCTTATCGTTAACCTTCTGGACGATCTCGTCTAATCGGCGTAGATCAGACATACCCCAACCCCTCCAGAAACCGCCGCAACTCCCGCGCCGCCGCATCCCGTTCCTGCTCAATCTCGGTCAGCGTCACCTTGTATTTGTCCCACCAGTTCTCCACGGCGGCGATGATCTGCTGGCGCTGCTGGGTGATATAGCGTTCGACGATGGCGCGCATGTCGTCGTGCAAGATGGTCAGCAGCAAATCGGCGGCCTGTGCCTCGCTCAGACCGGCCACTCCCTGATTCAAATGCGCCTCGAACGTCGCTTTCTTCACCTTCAGCTTTTTCTTCACCTCGCCCAATTCCTGTTTCCACGCCTTGAGCTGGGCCTCGTCCACCGCGTTGTCATCGTCCACCTCGGCGGTCGCGTCGCCGTCGCCTTCCTCGTCCTCGCTGGGCGTAACCGCCTTGATCTGGCTGTCAAGTTCGGCCTTTTTCGCCTCCAGTTCCGCCAGTTCCTCGACAAAGCCCCCTATCAGCAACTTGACCAGCTTGTGCTCCAGCGGGCTGCTCTTGCTGGCCTTGTCCTCCAGCGCCGTGACGATGCTGGTGCGCCAGGCGTCCACCACGCCCTTGGAACCCCGCGCCATCAGGGTGAGAAATTCGTACTGGGTCTGGTTCCAGAACCCGGCGATGATGCCGCGCACCTGAAACGCATCGAGCACGCCGACCGTTTCCAGCGACTGGCTAAAGCTGCGCAGCAATTCCTGCCGCAAGCCGACCAGGCTTTGACTGCCGACCAGCGCGGTAATGTGGCCGCTATGCTCTCGCCACCAGCGTTCAAACTGGGCGCGCAGGGCCGTTTCCTTGCCGGTGACGCCGGGGTTGCGCTCGATCAGCGGCTTGAGCGCCGGCCTGCTGGCGATGTCGGCGCGGAAGTCCAGATAGGCGGCGTCGCGTTCCACCAGCAAATCCAGCGGATCGAAGCCGTGCGCGGCAAACAGCGGCGTCTTGGCCGCGATTTCGGCCTTGGGCACTCCGCCCAACAGATGGGCGCGCACGTCGTGCGGTTCGGGCGGCGGGGCGTTGTCAGCGTAGCGGCGGATGTTCAGATTGTAATCGTTGGCCTTGAGCGTGGCGTTCTCCACGATGGCCGAAAAACCGGGCACTTCGGCGTAGGCGTCGAAGGTGGTGACGATCTTCTCGATGTGTTCCGGCAGTAGATAGTTCTGCGCCCGACCCTCGAAGTAGTCGCGGTCGGCATTGATAAACAGCACCTTGCCGCGTCGCGATTCCGGCTTGCCGCTCTCGCTCCCCCGGCGCTGGCGCAGCACCAGAATGCAGGCCGGGATGCCGGTGCCATAAAACAGATTCGGGGCCAGACCGATCACCGCTTCCAGCAGGTCGTCTTCGATCATCCCGGCGCGGATGGTTTTCTCCTCGCCGCCCCGGAACAGCACGCCATGCGGCATGACGGTGGCGAGCAGCCCGCCCCCGCGCAGCACATGCACCATGTGTTGCAGGAACATCAGGTCGGCCTTTTTCGCCCCCAGCGGCACTTGGCCGTAGTGAAAGCGCTCCGGGAATTTCGGCGCGAAGGCTTTTTGGCTGTCCTTGTCGCTGGGGCCGAAGTTGATCGAAAACGGTGGATTGGTGAGGATGCGGTCGAAGCGCAACAACTCTCCGCCTTCGACGTGTTGGGGTTCCACCAGGGTGTCTTCGTTTTGCAGGTCGGCGGTACTGATCCCATGCAGCAGCATGTTCATCTTGGCGATGGACCAGACCGTGCCGTTGGCTTCCTGCCCGTAGAGGTCGGCCTTGCGGCCTTCGCCGCCCTGCTCGTCGATGTATTCCTTCGCCAGGATCAGCATCCCGCCCGATCCGCAACAGGGGTCGTAAATGCGGTGACGCTGCTCCGGCTTGATCAAGCGCACCATCATCCGCACCACCGAGCGCGGCGTATAAAACTCGCCGCCCTTCTTGCCGGCGGAATCGGCAAACTCGCCGATCAGGTATTCGTAAGCTGCGCCCAGCAGGTCGGGAAACTCGAAATCCTCGTTGCGCAGGCGGTACTCGCCGAAATGCACGATCAGTTCGCGCAGCTTCTTGTCCGGCAGCTTGCTCTGGCCGACCTTGCGGGTGAAGTCGATGTGCTCCAGCACCCCGTCGAGGCTGCTGTTGTGGGTTTCCAGCCCGGCCAGCGCCTTGTTCAGGTAGTCGCCCACATTGTGGTGGGCATGGTCGAGCAGAGAGCGCCAGCGCGACTCCGGCGGCACGTAGAAGCTGGCCCCATACCAGCTTTTCATCTCGGCGATGTGCGCGGCCTCGGTCGGCGATTTGCCGGCTTGGTCCTGCTGCTGCCGGACGATCTCCTCGCGGCGCTGGTCGAACACGTCGGAACACCGCTTCAGGAACAACATGCCGAAGATGTATTCCTTGAATTCGGAAGCGTCCATCTTGCCGCGCAGGATGTCGGCGGCTTTGAACAAATGGCGTTCAAGTTGCGGCAGGGTGAGGGGCATGGGCCAGGTTCTGGTGGGTAGGACCTTCAGCGTGTTCTCGTGGATGTGCGGCAACATCCGGCCTTGCGCCTTGCGCGCCGGCAGCACCCACTCGTTCCCCGTCGCCAGCCGATGCGGTTCGCGCAGGCAGGTCACGGCGGCGGGCAAGGGAATATCCAAGTCCGCCCTGGTCTTGGTCCGCTCGCCGGGGCTTTAGCGGCTTTCCTGGGAAAGGCGAAACGGGGTGAAATCCTACTCGATGTTCTGAATCTGCTCGCGCATCTGTTCGATCAACACCTTGAGTTCGACGGCGGCGCGGGTAGTGTCGGTGTCGGCGGCTTTCGAGGACAGGGTGTTGGCCTCGCGGTTAAGTTCCTGCATCAGGAAATCCAACCGCCGACCAACCGGCTCGGCCCGTTTGAACACCGCCTGAATTTCGTCGATATGGGCATTCAGCCGATCAAGTTCCTCCTCCACATCCAGGCGCTGCGCGATCAGCACCAGTTCCTGCTCCAGGCGGCCGGGATCGGCCTCCGCTGGAATATCCGCCAGTCGGCTCAGTAGTTTGTCGCGCCAGCGGGCTAGAACCTCGGGGCGGCGTGCTCGCGCCCGCGCGACCTGGGTTCGAATCGCCTCGCAACGTTGCAAAAGCAGTTCGGCGGTACGCTGGCCCTCCCGTTCGCGGGTGGCGATCAGTTCCGCCAGCGCCGCGTCCAGCGCGCCAAGAATGACCATCTTGATTTCATCCAGGTCCGGTTCGGTTTCGTTGACCACGCCCGGCCAGCGCAACACGTCGATCAGCCGTAGACCCGTGCCCGGCCCCATCTGGTGCTCCAGCTCGGCCGCGATATCGAGCAAGCGCTCGACCATGGGAAAATTCAAGGTGATGGCGGTTGCGGCCATGCCGGTGGTTTGCAGCTTGAGCGTTCCTTCGATCTTGCCGCGGCTGAGCATCGCGCCGATGCGCTCGCGCACCGGCGATTCCAGGCCCCGCAAGGCTTCGGGCAGGCGGAGGGTGGTTTCCAGATAGCGGTGATTCACCGACCGCAATTCCCAGGTAATAGTGCCCCAGGCGCTCGGCTGTTCACAGCGCGCAAAGGCCGTCATGCTGCGCAACATGGATTGATCCTCTGGTGGGTGGTCCTTAAGCTTAGGTCGAATTGGCGGCCCTGGCGCGTTCCCACCGTCTTTTTCGTCAGCGGGTGGCAGTCCCGTGGCCTCGGCCGGTTCTGGTATAGTGCCGCCCGCTCCCCATGATCTCCCACGCCCAGCCCACAGGAAGCCATTCATGCGCCCCAGTGCCCGCGCCGCCGACGAATCGCGCCAGGTCCGAATGACCCGACAGTTCACCAAGCACGCCGAAGGTTCGGTATTGGTGGAATTCGGCGATACCCGGGTGATTTGCACCGCCAGCGTCGAGGAGCGGGTGCCGCCGTTTCTGAAAGGCAAGGGGCGGGGTTGGGTCACGGCGGAATACGGCATGTTGCCGCGCGCCACCCACACTCGCTCGGGCCGCGAGGCCAGCCGCGGCCGACAGGAGGGTCGGACCATGGAAATCCAGCGGTTGATCGGGCGGGCGCTGCGTTCGGTCATGGACCTGGAGGCGCTGGGCGAGCGCACCATCACCGTGGATTGCGACGTGATTCAGGCCGATGGCGGCACCCGCACCGCCGCCATCACCGGCGGCTTTGTGGCGCTGGCCGACGCGGTGCGTTATCTGGTCGGTCGGAAACTGGTCAGGAAAAACCCGCTGCACGGCCAGGTGGCTTCGGTGTCGGTCGGCATCTACCAGGGTGTGCCGGTGCTGGATCTGGATTACGCCGAGGATTCCGAGGCGGAAACCGACATGAACGTGGTGATGAACGACGCCGGCGCCTTCGTCGAACTTCAGGGTACCGCCGAGGGCCACGCCTTCCGCCGGGAGGAGTTGCTGGCGATGCTGGATCTGGCGCGGAGCGGGATCGAGCACCTGTTGCGCAGGCAGCGGGAAACGTTGGGCCTGCCAGGTTAAGACCGTGCGCAAGATCGTGTTGGCGACTGGCAACGCCGGTAAGCTTCGAGAATTCGCCGCCGTGCTGGCGGAACTTGAATTGGAAATCATGCCGCAGTCCGCTTTCAACGTTCCGGAAGCGGACGAGACCGGGCTGACCTTTATCGAGAACGCGCTGCTCAAGGCCCGCAATGCCGCGTTACATACCGGATTGCCCGCCCTGGCCGACGATTCCGGGCTGGTGGTGGACGCGCTGGGCGGCGCGCCGGGCATTCGTTCCGCCCGTTACGCTGGCCCCAATGCCGACGACCGGGCCAATATCGATAAACTGCTGGTCGAACTGCGCGAGGTTCCGCTGAAACGACGCACCGCCCGCTTCGTCTGCGTGCTGGCGTGGTTGCGTCACCCCGCCGATCCGACGCCGCTGATCTGCCAGGGAAGCTGGGAGGGGGTCATTCTGGCCGAACCGCGCGGCGCGAACGGTTTTGGCTATGACCCGATTTTCTTCGTGCCCGGCGTCCAACGAACCGCCGCCGAGATGGACCCCGCCGATAAAAACCGCCTGAGCCACCGTGGTCGGGCGCTTACGCTTTTGGGTCAGCGGTTGTGGGATGCCGCCGTCTGGTGAAAGAAAATAGTCAGGGTGACGACGTCTGAAGCGAAACCATGATCGGCTCCAATTGGTGCCAGGCTTGCTGGGCATCTTTCTTGGAAAGCACCTTGGGCAGCATATCGTGAATGGCGTCAAGCTCGACGCGCAATTCCTCGGGCGTGGTGGTCGCCTCGATGCGATTGATTCGACGCTCGGCGCTGGGCCCCATGGCGCCCAACAGAACGAAGCGGATAAACCCCTTGGCCTTTTCCATGTTGAATTCCGGTTGAGGGCCGTGGAGTGGCGGAGCGGCGGTGGTAAGCCGCTGCGAGGTTTCGACGGGCCGTTTGGAGGTTTCGACGGGCCGTTTGGAGGTTTCGGGGATCAGGCGCTGGGATGTTTCGGGCGGTGGGTTGAAAGCTGGGTTGGGCGCAATAAAGCCATCAATTTCCAATTGGGCTAATATCGACTCGATCTCGCCGAATCCGGTCAGTTTTTTAACCAGCTCCGCCACCGTTGCATGGCCGTTGACCATGATCAGGATTCGGCGCATTGCGGGTGACAGCCCATGCGTCCGGCTTCCGACTTCTTGTAACCCCTTGGTGGTTTTGATGGGAATTTGATTTTGAAGCATGTTTTCTATCCCCCACAAACTGTTTCGACGACTGTCAGGGCTATTGTTTAAATGATAGTCGAAGTTTTTTAGGTTGATTCGCACTAGCCGGATAATTTTTACGGTTGCTTGAACATCCCCATGGATTTCGCCTAGTCGGCGCTACAAGTGAATTCAACCCATTGATGTATAATGTTTGTTCCTGATTTCCAGCCAAGTCGAGAGCTTGAGGCCCATGAGTCGCCCAGCTCGGAACGTCATGGTGCACAGGTTCATGAAGATCCGCTCGGTCCCGCTGGCCCTGTACGTCCACTTTCCCTGGTGTGTTCGCAAGTGTCCTTATTGCGACTTCAATTCCCACGAAGCGCGCGGTTCGATCCCCGAATCGGTCTATGTGGATGCGTTGCTGATGGATTTGGAGCAGGATTTGCCTTGCGCTGGAGCACGGAGCGTCGAAAGCGTGTTCGTCGGCGGGGGCACGCCCAGCCTGTTTTCTCCCGAGGCGCTAGAGCGTCTGGTGACAGGTCTGCGCGCCCGGTTGTCGCTGCGCCCGGATGCGGAATTCACCCTGGAGGCCAATCCGGGCGCGGTGGAGCGGGGAAAATTCGCCGAATTCCGGGCCGCTGGCGTCAATCGGCTTTCGATCGGCGCGCAGAGCTTCGACGATGAGCAGTTACGACGGCTGGGGCGGATTCACGACCGCCGCGCGGCGTTCGCCGCCGCCGAGGCCGCCCGCGCCGCTGGATTGGACAATTTCAATCTGGACCTGATGTTCGGCCTGCCGGGGCAGACGGTCGCGCGGGCGCTGGCCGACATCGCCGCCGCCGTGGCCCTGCAACCGGCGCACCTTTCCCATTACCAGCTCACCATCGAACCGAACACGGCGTTTCACCAATCGCCGCCCACCCTGCCGGACGACGAGACGACCGACATCATTCAACAGCGCGTCCAGGCGGAACTGGCGCGGCATGGCTACGAGCGGTACGAGGTATCGGCCTACGCCCAGACGGGTTGGCGCTGTCGGCACAACCTGAACTACTGGGAGTTTGGCGACTATCTCGGCATCGGCGCCGGCGCGCACGGCAAGCTCACCGACTCCGCCACCGGGCGAATTCATCGGCTGTGGAAGCGCAAGCACCCGCGCGATTACCTGGCGTCGGCGGGAACGCCAGCCCGCATCGGCGGCGACGCGCCAATTCGCGAGACCGATCTGCCGGTGGAGTTTTTGATGAACGCGCTGCGGTTGGTCGAAGGCGTCCCGACCGAGTTGTTTACCGAGCGGACTGGCCTGGCTGTGGCGGCGCTCGAACCGGGACTGAGTCGGGCGCGGGAACGGGGGCTGATGGCGATGGACGGCGACCGGTTGCGGCCAACGGAACTGGGGTTGCGGTTTCTGAACGATCTGTTGCAGGAGTTCATGCCGGAATAGAACACGACGGCGGACACGCGAATCGCTAAAACGTGCCAGCGGATCGGCGTGGCTGTCGGTATGCTCGCCGGCGAGGAAGCGGTCAAGGATCCGCTATTTTTAAGGTAACCCGGTTGAGGATCGGGCTGGTCCGTGCGGCGTTGCGGCCATCGCGGTCATGCCCGTCCCCACAATCGGTCGGTTGATTTTCTTATAGCTTCCAGTTCACCCTTTGTCGAGGAGAATCCATGAAGATCAAAGTATTGCATCAGTATACCAAGGATGTGGATACGGTTTTCGGCTTGTTTCACGACCCCGATTTCATGAAGGTCAAATATGAGGGCATCGGGGCGCGCAACGTGGAGGTGTTGGAATGCGCCGGGAGCGAGGGCCGCTATAGCGTCAAGATCAAGCGGGAAGTGCCCGCCGATGTGCCGGCGCTGCTGAAGAAGTTCCTCAATCCCTGGAACACGATTGTCCAGAGCGAAACCTGGGAGGGAAAGGCCGGAGGTCCCTATCGTTGCCAGTTCGCGGTCGATATCGCGGGCGTGCCGGTCACCGTCAAGGGTGTCATGGAGTTGCGGGCCCAGGACGGGGGTTGCGTCAACGACGTGAAACTGGAAGTCAACTGCGGGATTCCGCTGATCGGCGGCAAGCTGGCTGATTTCGTGGGGAGCGACGCCGAAAAGAGCACCCAGGCGGAATATGAATTCATTCGCGCCCATCTGGCCAAGGGGTGATCCTCCCGCGATCCGTGGACAATGCCCGGCGACACCTTAAGATGTCTAGTGAGGGCATTGCCCACTCTCCGCCTGCCGTTCCCTAATTCCCTATTCAAACAGCCCGGCCACCGACAGGTAGCGTTCGCCGGTGTCGTAGCAGAAGGTCAATATACGGCTGCCGTCGGGGATGTCCGGCAGTTTTTGAGCCACCGCCGCCAGCGACGCGCCGGAGGAAATGCCGATGAAAATGCCTTCCTCCTTGACGCACCGCACCGCGAATTTGAACGCATCCTCATGGGCAACCTGCGTGATGCCATCCAGGATGGCCGTGTTCAACACCTTGGGCACGAACCCGGCGCCGATCCCCTGAATGGGATGGGGACCGCGCTGGCCGCCGCTCAGCACCGGCGAGGCGGTCGGTTCGACCGCGAATACTTTGAGATGCGGGAATTTTTCCTTCAACACCTCGGCGCAGCCGGTGATGTGGCCGCCCGTGCCGACGCCGGTGATCAGATAATCCAGCCCGTCGGGAAAATCGCCGAGGATTTCCTGGGCGGTGGTGCGGCGGTGGATTTCGACGTTGGCCGGATTTTCGAACTGCTGCGGCATCCAGGCGCCAGGAATTTCCCGCAACAGTTCCTGGGCTCTTTCGATGGCGCCGGGCATTCCCTTTTCCTTGGGCGTGAGCACCAGCTCCGCGCCCAATGCCGCCAGATAGCGCCGCCGCTCCAGCGACATGGACTCCGGCATGGTCAGGATCAGCCGGTAACCCTTGACCGCCGCCACCATGGCCAAGCCAATGCCCGTATTGCCCGAGGTCGGTTCGACGATCACGCTATCGGATTTGAGCAGGCCGCGCCGTTCGGCGTCCTCGATCATCGACAGACCGATACGATCCTTGATGCTGCCGCCGGGATTAGCCCGTTCCAGCTTCATCCAGACCTCGACCTTGCGGTCGGCGAACAGCCGGTTGATGCGGACTATGGGAGTGCTACCAATCGTCTCCAAAATATGGTTCGCCTTCATCGTGCGTCCTCAGCGTCTTGTAGAGATGGTTGGATTGAAACGTCGGTCGGCATGACGCGGCCAGGGATTCACCGCCACGTCACGACCTCGCTCAGCCGTCGGCGTGAACTGGGCGCGGGCAATTCCGCCGGGTAGCCCAAACTCATGAGCGCGATGGGAATCAGGCCCGGTTCCAGGCCGAGCACCGCGCGCACCCGATCTTCGTCAAAGTAACCGACCCAGGTGGAGCCCATGCCGGCGGCGACGATGGCCAGTTGGGCATAGGCGGCGGCGATGGTGGCGTCCTGCACGGCGTACAGGCTGGCGCCGCGCTCGCCGAACGCGGTGGCCGAACGGGCCGGATCGGCGCAGAACGCCAGACACACCGGCGCCTCGGCGATAAAGGTTTGGTGGTGGGCGGCGTGGACCAGCGCCTGGCGTTCGGCCAGGTCGCGCACCACGAGGATGCGATAGGATTGCAAGTCGCCCGCCGACGGCGCCGCGCAGGCCATTTCGAGAATGGCGTGCAGCTTTTCGGTCTCAACCAGCATGTCCGGCTGGTATTTGCGGATGGAATGGCGATGACGGACAGTTTCAAAAAAATCCCACATGACTCGGCCCTCGGATGATCGAGCGGGGAAAACTCCCCTCTCCTTGCGGGAGAGGGGTCGGGGGTGAGGGGGCGGTGGACGGTTCAACCAGCGCTCTTGACCAGCGCGCTCAGCTTGGGCAACTCCGGGGATTGCGGATAGTTGCGTTCCAACACCCGCAGACTGTCGGCGGCCAGTCGCGGCATTCCCATCTTGACGTAAGCCTCGGTCATGATGCCGAGCGCGTCTTCCACCGCCGGGGTACGGGCGTAGGTTTCCAGCACGTATTTGGCGCGATTGGCGGCCGCGACGTAAGCGCCGCGCCGCATATAGAAGTCGGCGACGTTGACCTCGTAGGCCGCCAGGCTGTTGTGCAGGAACAGCATTCGTTGGCGGGCGTCCTCGGCGTATTTGCTGTTGGGGAATTTCCGCGTCAGCTCGGAAAAGTCGTTATAGGATTGCCGAGCGGTCGCGGTGTCGGTCTTGGAGCGGTCGTTGGGCGCCAGCCGGTCGATGATCGTGTTGCTGCGTTCGAAATTCACCAGTCCCTTCATGTAGTAGGCGTAGTCCACGTAAGGATGCCGTGGATTGGCCTTGATGAAGCGATCAGCGGCGGCCAGGGCGGCGTCCGGCTCATTATCCTTGTACTGGACATAGATCGTGTCCAGTTGGGCCTGCTGGGCGTAGCGGCCGAACGGATAGCGGGCTTGAATCTTGTCCAGATATTGGAGGGCGGTCTTGTAATTGCCATCGCTGATGGCGCTTTTGGCCTCGCTGTAAAGGCGCTGGGCCGACCAGCCCTTGGTTTCGTCGATTTGCTCCGGCAGCAGCGAGCAGCCGACCAGCAAGGCGACCAGGAACGGGCCAGTGAAGAACAGTTTTAATAGGCGGCGCATGGATAAGGACATGGGACGGCGATGGTCGCGAGTAGAATGAGTGATGAATTCCAGTATAAACCCGGAGATGGTAAAAGCCACCATGCCGCCGACCGAACGGATTGACTGTCGAATACCCGTCGATCATGCCGGGATGCGGCTTGATCAGGCGCTGGCGGAGTTGTTGCCGGCCTATTCCCGCAGTCGCTTGCAACAATGGCTGAAGACCGGCCAGTTGCGAGTGAATGGCTGCGTTTGGCGGTCGCGCGATGCGGTCGCCGGCGGCGAAACGGTCAGCGGCGAACTGGTTTTGGAGACGGAAACCGCCGCGACTGCCCAAGACATTCCGCTGGACATCCGCCACGAGGACGCCGATCTGCTGGTTCTCGACAAGCCGGCCGGACTGGTGGCGCATCCCGCCGCCGGCAATCGGGACGGTACCCTGGTCAACGCGCTGCTGCACCATGCGCCGGAATTGGCGACCCTGCCCCGTGCCGGACTGGTGCATCGGCTGGACAAGGACACCACCGGCCTGCTGGTGGTCGCGCGCAGCCTGCGGGCGCATACCGCGCTGGTCGAACAGTTGCAGGCGCGGCGCATCGAACGGGAGTATCTGGCGGTGGTCAACGGCGTGCCGGTGGCCGGCGGCACGGTGGACGCGCCCGTCGGCCGCCATCCGGTGGATCGGCAACGGATGGCGGTCACGCCCGGCGGCAAGCCGGCGGTGACGCATTATCGGGTGATGCGCCGGTTTCGCGCCCATGCCTTGTTGCGGGTCAAGCTGGAAACCGGCCGCACCCATCAGATTCGGGTCCACATGGCGCATATCCGGTTTCCGTTGCTGGGCGATCCGGTGTACGGGGGACGGCCGCGATTGCCGCTGCAAGCGTCGCCGCGCTGCATCGAGATCATTCAGAATTTTCGGCGGCAGGCGTTGCACGCCGAGCGGTTGGCTTTGATCCATCCCGTGACCGGGGAGCGGCTGGAATGGCGAGCGGAAATCCCCGCCGATCTGGCGGAACTGCTGGCGGTATTGAGCGAAGACGCGGACCGGTGACATGAATGAACTGCGAACCGAACACTTGATTTTCCCCAACTGGCCCGCGCCCGTTCGAGTGCGCGCCATCAGCACGACCCGGCACGGCGGAATCAGTCCGCCGCCCTACGCCAGCCTGAATTTGGCCGATCACGTCGGCGACGATCCGGCCCGCGTCGCGGAGAACCGGCGGCGGTTGGCGGCGGCGGCCGGCTATCCCGCTGAGCCGGCTTGGTTACAACAGGTTCACGGTCATCGAGTGGTGCCCGCCGAGACGGTTCGCGAGCCAGTCCTCGCCGATGCGGCGTGGACCCGCGAAGCAGGCCGGCCCTGCGTGGTGATGACCGCCGACTGTTTGCCGGTATTGCTGTGCGACCGCGCCGGGACGGTGGTGGCCGCCGCTCATGCTGGCTGGCGCGGGCTGGCCGATGGGGTGATCGCCGCGACCGTGGCGCGGATGGATACGCCACCGACGGAATTGCTGGCCTGGCTGGGGCCGGCGATTGGTCCCGATGTCTTCGAGGTCGGGGAGGAAGTGCGCGCGGCATTTCTGGCGCTGGATGCCGGCAATGTCGCTTGTTTTCGGCCCTCGCCGGCGGGTCGCTGGCTGGCGGACATTTATGAGTTGGCGCGGCGGCAGTTGCGGGGCTTAGATGTGTCGGCGGTTTACGGCGGAGGATTTTGCACGTTCAGTGAACCGGAACGGTTTTTTTCCTACCGCCGCGAGAATCGCATCGGGCGGATGGCGACGTTGATTTGGCTAGGATAGGGAACCTATGATTCGGATATCCTCCAAGCAAGACCCGATTTCGCCATGACCCAGCACCTTAAAGCCATCTACGAAGGCGGCGTGTTTCGTCCGTTGGAGCCTGTCCAACTTGCCGAGCACCAAGAAGTGACCTTGCTGCTGGAAACGTCCGACGAAACGCGGCCGCGCGCCGACGCGGATCGGCCCATCTGGGAATTTGCGGCGGAACTGGTTCGCGATATCCCCCATGACGCACTGAGCGTCCTCCCCACCGACGGCGCCGCGCAGCACGATCACTACCTTTACGGCGCCGCTAAACGGCCTTGAAATGCAGATCGTCTTTGCCGATACCTTCTATTGGATCGCCTTGCTCAATCCGAACGACGAGGCGCATGATCGTGTCGTCACCGCTAGCAAGAATTTGAGTTCGGCCCGGATCGTGACAACCGACGAGGTGCTGACCGAATTTCTTAATTATTTTGCCGGGCGCGGGCATTTCCTTCGTAGGGCGGCTGCCCTCCTGGTGGAGCGGATGCACGCCGACCGGAACATCGTGGTCGTCCCGCAAACCCGCGAGGGTTTTCTCTTCGGTTGTCGCCTCTACCGATCACGCCCGGACAAAGGTTACAGCCTGACCGACTGCATCTCGATGGAGGTGATGCGTCGAGAAGGACTGAACGATGTGCTGACGAACGATGCCCACTTCGCGCAAGAGGGCTTCTCGTGCATGTTGCGCGATTGAAGCGGATCAAGGCGAAGCAGAAGACAGCCCTTACACCCGGCCCCTCTCCCAGCGGGCGAGGGGGGGTGTGTGGTTTATCAGACCGCATCCCAAGCCGCTTGAAAGAAATCGCGCTCGCAGTACATGGCGTAGCGGTAGGCGTCGGCGATGGTGGGATTGTCCGGCGCGTAGCGATCCAGCAGTCGTTCCAGCCGCGCGGCCAGTTGCTCGAAATCGGCGCTGCCGTAAGCCTGAACCCAGTCGCTGTAAGGGTGCGACCCTCGTTGCCGGCCGGCCAATTGCTGGCCGATCCAGGCGTACAGCCTCATGCACGGCGTCATGGCCGCGACCGTGACGCCGGTTTCCTGGCCCCAGGCGGTGGCGAGCAGAAAATCGGTGTAGCGGCGGGTGGTCGGGCCGGGCGTTATCTGGTCCAGATTCAGTCCCCAGGCGGTGGCCACGCCTTCGTGTAGTTCCAATTCTTGAAGGACGCCGCCCGCCAGTTCGTGCAATTCCCGGAAGCCGGTCCAGTCGGGCGCCTTGGCGGCGGCGATAACGTAGGCGCGGGCGAAGGCTTGCAGGTAAAACGCATCCTGCCCGATGTAGCCAGCGAAGCGCGGGCGGGGCAGCGAGCCGTCGCCGATGCCTCGCACGAAGGGTTGATCGAGGCAGGCTTGGGCCAGATCAGCGTTGGCTTGCCAGAGAACGCGGGAAAGTGACATGGCAACGGTTCCTTTATCAAACGGCTGTGGTCCCGATATTATGCCGTGCATAGTGTCGCCAAGGAGAACGCCGATGGCCCCCCGCGTCAGGAAAACCGTAACCCCGCTGTCCGATCCGCCCGAACCCGTCGCCGATTATCGGTTCGACGCGGCGCGCAAGAACATTCCGCCGGCGGGATTGGCGGCGCAGGGCAAGTTGGCCGAGCCGAAGCGCATCCGCTACGACTACGATCCGCACCGGCCGCCGCTGTTGCGCTTCGATGCCAGCGGGGCGGCGGATCGCGTACCAGAATTGCTGGAAACCGCGCGGCAACGGGCGTTGACCGAGCAGGAAGCGCGGCTATTGGCCGAGGCGCTGCGGGATCGGCAGCCGTGGTTGGAGTGGGCGGGCAAGCGGGAGCAGCGGTTTTTTGAAGTGGAGCCGGTGGCGTTGCACATTCACGAGCGCATCGCCGCGCAGGCCATCGTCAAGGTCGCGGCCCGGCAGGACGTGCAGCGCGATTTGTTCGCCGATCCGCAGTTGAGCTATCGGGAAGCCGTTCAGTTTTATCAGCACGACATCGATTGGGCGAACCGGATGATTCTGGGCGATTCCCTGCAAGTGATGGCGTCGCTGGCCCGGCGGGAGGACGTGGCCGGGCGGGTGCAGATGATCTACGTCGATCCGCCTTACGGGATCAAGTTCGCCTCGAATTTTCAGCCGGAAGTCGGCAAGCGCGACGTGAAGGACAAGGAATCCGACCTGACCCGCGAGCCGGAAATGGTGAAGGCGTACCGCGATACCTGGACGCTGGGCGTGCATTCCTATCTGGCGTATCTGCGCGACCGGCTGATGGTGGCGAAGGAGTTGCTGGCCGATTCCGGTTCCATCTTCGTGCAGATTTCCGACGAGAATTTGCATCGGGTGCGATGCGTGATGGATGAGGTGTTTGGAGCGGAGAATTTTGTTTCAATTATCACGATAGTCAAAACTTCAGCGCAAGAAGACAACTTATTACCATCTGTTTGCGATTATTTGCTCTGGTACGGTAAAAATTTGCCGGAGATGAAATATCAGGCTCTTTGGCTGGAAAAAGCCAGTTCGGATGCAGGAACCTCTGAATACAATCGCTTGGAATTGAGCGGCTATGTACGACGACGGATGACATTGGAGGAAGAACAAAACGTGGGAGTTTGGCCGGATGGCGCTCGAAGCTATCGCCAAGACAATATTGTTTCGCAAAGACCCCCAGGTAACTTTCCAGTTGATTTTAATGGAGAAACCTATAGACCGATAACGGGTTTTTGGAAAACTAGTATAGAAGGGATGGGGCGTTTGATTGGCGCGGGCAGGATCGAGAAGCGCGGTCGGATGGTTAGTTATGTACGGTTCCTTGAAGATTTTCCAGTTAAGCCGCTTTCAAATTTTTGGACTGACGCCAGATTTTCTAGCCGCTCCGAAGATAAAGTTTACGTTGTTCAAACATCCGCTAGGGTTATCGCCCGCTGCCTCCTGATGACCACCGCCCCCGGCGATCTGGTTCTCGATCCGACCTGCGGTTCCGGCACCACCGCCTACGTCGCCGAGCAATGGGGCCGGCGCTGGATCACCATCGACACCTCCCGCGTCGCGCTGGCGCTGGCCCGCCAGCGGCTCATCACCGCCAAGTTCGATTACTACCAGTTGCGGCCCGTCAACGAGGAGGATTTGCGGCGCAATCCCAACGGGGCGTGGCTCAAGGACGGCAGCGGCGTGATGGCCGGTCTGGCGACGCTGGATTGCGAAACCGTCCCGCACATCACCCTTAAATCCATCGCCCAGAATGCCGCGCTTGATCCCATTTTCGCCAAGCATCAGCCTATTCTCGACGAGAAGTTAGCGGCGCTGAACGCGGCGCTGGTCGGCTGCGAGAACCTGCGAACAAAACTCGCCGCCAAACTCGCCGCCAAGGAAAAAACCGAAGGCAAGAAAGCCATCACCGAAGCCGACCGCCGCCGCTGGCTGTTGCCGCCCGCCCACCGTGATCCCAAAGTCAAACTGACCGTCGATGCTCGCTTTGTCGGCTGGTACGAATGGGAAGTGCCGTTCGACGCCGATCCCGACTGGCCGGAAGCATTGCAAACCGCACTGACCGATTACCGCGCTGCGTGGCGGGCCAAGATGGACGAAATCAACGCCGCCATCGCCGCCAATGCCGACAACGAAGAACTGGTGGACAAACCGGGCATTCGGCGCAACGTGGTGCGGGTGTCCGGCCCGTTCACGGTCGAAGCGGTGATGCCCGCCGAGCAAAACTTGCACGACGATTCGCCCATCGAAGGCGTCGCGGACGAACTGGATAGGTTTGATGCCGCCGATGCGCCGCAAAACGCCGAGGCTTTTCTCGACCGCATGATCCGCCTGCTGGCGCAGGACGGCGTGCGTTTCCCCAACAACAAAACCGCCGCGTTCGCCCGCCTGTCGCCCATCGGCGAGGACTTCCTGCACGCCGAGGGCGAATGGTCGAACGACGACGGTCCGCCGCGCCAGGTCGCCGTCACCATCGGCCCGGAATTCGGTCCCGTCACCGCGTGGCAGGTGGAAAACGCCCTGACCCAAGCCTATCGGCGGCGCGTGTACGAAGATTTGGTCGTGGCCGGCTTTTCCTTCGACGCGGCGGCGCAGGCGCTCATCCAAGACGACCCCAACCCGCGGGTGCGTTGCCATCTCGCCCACATTCGCCCCGACGTGAACATGGGCGGACTGCTGAAAGACACACCCAACGCCCAACTGTTCACCGTGTTCGGCAGCCCGCGCACCCGGCTCGACCAAACCCCCGACGGTCTGTTCACCGTCACCCTGGAAGGCGTGGACATCTACAACCCGGTGGATAACGCCATTCTCGCCACCCGCATCGACAAGGTCGCGGCCTGGTTCGTCGATTCCGACTACGACGGCCGGACCTTCTGCATCACCCAAGCCTTCTTCCCCGACAAAAGCGCCTGGGACAAACTCGCTCGTGCGCTCAAAACCGTGGTGGACGAATCCGCCTTCGCCGCGTTGTCCGGCGCCGTGTCGCTGCCCTTCGCCGCTGGCCCGAACCGGCGGGTGGCGGTCAAGGTCATCGACCCGCGCGGCAACGAAGTCATGCGGGTGCATCGGTTGGATGAGCCTGGAAAATACCGAAGCGGAGGTTGAATCATACAAATGATCGTGGAATACCCGGATTTGCTGCCGGACGCCATGCAAATGAGCCGCGACGAATTCGAGCGGGAAGCTCGAATGGCTATGGCGGTGAAACTGTTTGAGATGGGCAAACTTTCGTCGGGTTATGCAGCCCGATTGGCGGGAATGGAACGGGTCGATTTCATCATGAGTTTGCATCGCTACGGTGTTTCACCGATTCAGACTCCTCCTGAGGAATTGGCCGAGGATGTGGCGAATGCACTTGGTAAAAGCTCTGATCATTAGAATATCTGGCTATCGGAATCGCTGGTTCGCGACGTGCTAACCCAAGCGGGGGAATGATGGCGAGAAAACCTTTACCGCTGGCCGAACAAACCGAAATCCCCATCCAGCCAGTCGCCAAGCCGATCCTGTGCAGCCCGTTCGCGGAGCCGGACCGGCACTGGGTCTACGACACGCAAACCGGCGACGCGCGCCAGGAAACCGGCCGCCGCCCGGCGTCGTACTGGTACAAGACCCAGCGCACCGGCTCGGCCCAACTGGCGCTGCTGGCCGAGGAAGAACGCGACGATCTGCCGCTGGTTAACCTGCTGCGCGAGGACGTGAAACGCTGGCGCGAGGCGAACTACCGCAACGCTACGCCCGTCACCCGGCAACTGCTGGCGCACTGGTCGCGCGCCGACCGGCCCCGCCGCCTGTTCTTTTGCCAGCGCGAAGCGGTGGAAACGGTCATCTACCTCAACGAAATTCTCGCCGCCGGCAAGCATCCCGGCTTCAAACCCAAGCTCTCACCGGACGATTTCCGGGCATTGACCGAGGGCGGCAAACCAGCGTTCGTGCGGGAGCGGGAACCGAAGGTGTTCCCGACGCTGGTGGATCAACCAAACGAACCCGGCCTGCCGCCGCTGCGCCGCTACGGTTGCAAGATGGCGACTGGCAGCGGCAAGACCGTGGTCATGGCGATGCTGATCGCCTGGGCTTTCTGCAACCGGGGCCGCGCGCCCGGCGACGACCGCTTTCCCCACGCCGTGCTGGTGGTCTGCCCCAATCTGACCATTTACGAACGCTTGCAGGTGTTGCGCACCGACCGAGAGGACAGCTACTACCAGACCTTCGACCTCGTGCCCGCGCCGCTCGTGCCGGAATTGAAAAAGGGCAGGGTGTTGATCGGCAACTGGCACAAGTTCGCCCCGGAAGGTCCACACGTCGAAAGCGGCAAGAGCTACGCCGTGGTGGACAAGGGCGAGGAAAGCGCCGACGCCTTCGCCCGGCGGGTGCTGGGCGATTTGTACGACCGCGCGCCGCTCATGGTGCTCAACGACGAAGCGCACCACGCCTATCGCCCGAAACTGCTGGCGGGAAACGAGAAACTCTCCACCGAGGAAAAGGCCGAGCGCGAGGAAGCCACCGTCTGGATCGCCGGGCTGGACCGCATCAACCGGGCGTGCGGGATTCGGTTCGTGGTCGATCTGTCCGCCACGCCGTTCTATCTGGCCGGTAGCGGCACCATCGAAGGTTCGCCCTTTCCCTGGCTGGTGGCCGATTTCGGGCTGGTGGACGCCATCGAATCGGGCATCGTCAAGATTCCCCGCTTGCCGGTTTCCGACACCACCGGCCGGCCCGAGCCGAAATTCTTCCGCCTGTGGCAAGCCATCGTCGCCGGCCTCCAGCCGGGCGAAAAGCTGCCGGGCGGCAAACCCAAACCCGACGCGGTGTGGCGGGAAGCGCAAGACGCGCTGATCACGCTGGCGAGCCAGTGGAAAGAACGCTTCGAATACTTGCAAGCCGCCAAACCCGGACAGGAGCACATTCCGCCGGTCCTGATCGTCGTCGCCGACAATACCGCCATCGCCGAACTGTTCTACCGGAACCTCTCCGGCGAGGAAACGGTGGAAGTCGTCGACCAGAACGACGACGACGAGGCAACCGGAAAGAAGAAATCCAAGACCCGAACCACCTTCGGCGCTGGCCAACTGTTCCCCGCACTGTTCGCCAACCGCGAGGGTTTCCGGCCGACGCTGCGCATCGACTCCAAACTACTGGCCGAGGCTGAGTCGGAAGACGCTAAGACCTCCCGCCAGGACGCGGCCGAAACGCTGCGGCGGATCGTGGACACGGTCGGCAAGCCGGGCCAGCCGGGGGAACAAATCCGCTGCGTGGTGTCGGTGCAGATGCTCACCGAGGGCTGGGACGCTAGCAATGTGACCCACATTCTGGGCTTGCGCGCCTTCGGCAGCCAATTGCTGTGCGAGCAGGTGGTCGGGCGCGGCTTGCGGCGGATGGATTACGCAGTCGATCCGGCCACCGGCTTGCTGACCGAGGAATACGTGGACATTTACGGCGTGCCGTTCTCGGTGATTCCATTTCGGGGCCGCTCCACGTCCGCCGCCGCGCCGGAGGACAAGCCGAAGAATCACGTCCATGCGGACGACGCCCGCCGGCATTACGAAATCCGCTTTCCCATCGTGGAAGGCTATGCCTTCGCGCTGCGCCAGAACGCGATCAAAGCCGACGTTGCAGCCATCGAAAAACTGGTGCTGGCGCCCGACGCGACGCCCACGGCGGTTTTCGTCAAACCGCAGGTCGGCTATCAGGTCGGCGCTCCGTCCGTGGCTGGCGGCTTCGACACCGCCACCCAGGATCGGGAAGCCTATTACGCCAGCACCCACCCGCAAACCATCCAGTTCGAAATTGCCCGGCTGGTGACCGCCGCGTTGAGCGAAGGCATCGAGGGCGCGACGCCGAAGCTCAAGCTGCAAGGCCGTCACCAGCTCTTTCCCCAGGTTTACCGCATCGTGGACGAGTACATCGCCCGCAAGGTCGATTTCCGGGGTTGCCATCCTTGCGAACTGGGTTTGGAAATCTACGTGCGCCGCATCGTCGAACGCCTGACCGCCGCCATCGAACCGGACGCGGCCAGCGGCGAACCGCCGTTATTGCCCCGGCTGAATCGCTACCAACCCATCGGCTCCACCGCCGAGGTGAATTTCAAAACTACCCGCCCCTGCGTGCCGACCATTCGCAGCCACGTCAACCAGGTGGTTGCCGACACCGATTCCTGGGAGCAGGCGGCGGTGTTTCGACTGGAGCAGGCGCGGGATCTCGTCGCGTTCTACGCCCGCAACGACCATCTGGAACTCTCGATTCCCTACGAATATCTCGGCGTCGTCCACGCCTATTTTCCCGATTTCGTCGTGCGCTTGAGCAACGAGGTGACGCTGTTGCTGGAAATCAAGGGCGAGGAACGCGAGCGGGACCGGGCCAAGCATCAGGCGGCGCGGCGCTGGGTCAGCGCGGTGAACTACTGGGGCCAACTTGGGCAATGGGCATTCCATGCCTGCAAGGACCCACAGCGGGTGATCGACGAGATTCGGGCTTTCCTACACAACCCGACTGCGCCCGCCGCCCGCTGTTGAGGCGGGTTTCAGCCCGGCGGCGGTAGGGAACCCGTCTCACCTTTGAGCCGTTCCAGCCGTTGCCAGGCTTCCAGCACGCAGGCCACCGACCAGGCCTGCGCCGGCGTGCCACGGGGAAGATGCGGCGGCGCACCGTCGAAAATCTCGCTGACCGTGCCCAGGCCGGCATCCAGCAGATGATCGCGGATCGGTTCCAGCCAGGCTTGCGCCGCCGCCGCCTGACCGTGCACGCGATGGTCGGCCAGAGCGTAATGGCCTAGCAACCAGGCCCAGGCTGGCCCCTGATGATAGCCGCCGTCCCGTTCCCGGACATCGCCATGGTAATAGGGCCGAAATTCGGGATGGCGCGGCGCCAGCGAACGCAGGCCGTAAGAAGTCAGCAGTTCCCGCCCGCACAACCGCACCACCGCCCGCTGGGTCACGAGGTCGAGCGGGCTGTGGCGCAAACTGACGGCGAGAATCTGGTTCGGGCGGATGCGGGCGTCGTCGCCGTCGGGGCCGTCCAACACGTCGAACAATCCCTCGCCGTCCGGTTTGACGAAGCGATGAAAACCCTGCCGGGCCTGGTCGGCCAGATCGTCGTAAAACGCCGGGGACCGGCCGAGTTGGCGGGCGAACCCGGCCACGCTCCGCAGCGCGTTGTACCAGAGCGCGTTGATTTCCACCGGCTTGCCGACGCGCGGCGTCACCACCCAGTCGTCGACCTTGGCGTCCATCCAGGTCAGTTGGGTTCCGGGTTCGCCGGCGCGCAGCAAACCGTCGGCCTCGTCCAATCCGATGCCGTAGCGGGTTCCGGCGGCGTGCCAGGCGATGATTTCCTGCAAGACCGCGAATACCTCGGCCAGGGTTTCGGTATCGGCGCTGGCCTCCACGTAGGCCCGCCACGCCTCGACGTACCACAGCGCGGCGTCGGCGGTGTTGTAGGCCAGCGGTTCGGCGGCGGCGGGAAACAGGTTGGGCAACATGCCCCGGTCGGCGAAGCGGGCGAAGGTCAGCAGGATGCGACGGGCGGTCTCGCTTCGCCCGGTGGCCAGGGTCAGTCCCGGCAGGGCGATCATGGTGTCGCGGCCCCAGTCGCCGAACCAGGGATAGCCGGCGATTACCGACTCGCCCTCCGGCAGGTCGGGGAGCGGCCGGGCAAACAGGAAGCTGTCGGCCGCCAGCGCCAGTTGCCGCACCCAGTCCGGCGCGGCCCGCAGTTCCGGCACCCGCGCCTCGGCTTGGGTCAATAGTTCCGCGTCGCGATCCAGAAACCGCCGTAGCGCCGCCGCGAAATCCAGGGAAACGTCCTCGTGCAAGCTGGCGACCACGCCGGTCCAGACGCCGGGTTGCAGCGTCAGCATCGCCTTGCCCAGGCTGAGATGATGGTCACGGTGGGCCAGGCCGCGCTCGTGCTCCACCGGCAGGTCGAAATTCTCGAACCAGCTCACGTCGTCCGCGATGACGCCGCCCACCGCCCACAAGCGCAGGGTGAAGTGATCGGTCCGAACCCGCCGCAGCGCCGGATCGGGCGCCTCCAGCACCGGCTGGAAATCGTCCATCCGAGTGCGGGCATGATGATCGCGGCCGTTCACCAGCAGACGGACTTGCAAGCGCAGGTCGTGGCCCGCGCTCGCCGTCATCAGCCGCCAGGCGACGTAGGTGGTGTTCGCGCCCGGTTCCAGCCAGATGCGTTGTTCCAGGACGATATCGCCCACCGCGAAACGCCAGACCGGCATCCGCCCCTCCAGCCGGAACGACTCCAGATGGACATGCCCCGCCGGATGCACCACGCCGCCGGCCCAGCGGTTGCCGAACAGCGGAATGTCCCGCGCGTCGTCGTCCACCAGGGTGGCGTCGGCCTTGGCGAAGATCAGCCGGCGCTCCAGCGGCGACCGCGTCGGCGCGATCAGCAGACCGTGATAACGCCGGGTCAGGGTGCCGGCCACGGTGCCGGCGGCGTAACCGCCCAGCCCGTTCGCCAACCACCATTCGCGCCGTTCCGCCTGCGCCAGATCGCCGCATAACGCCCGGCCACAGCGAATGAAATCCGGTAATTCGCTCCGCATTCGGTTTCTCCGCGAGAGACTCTGCTGATCAGGGTGGGGAGGAATGACGAACATGATCATTCCCCTCGTTCGTTCTGTCCAGCCGGACCGGATTTCGCGGGGAAGAACGTGGCGGAGGAGAAGGGCGCGCGGCGGGTATTCCCGCCAGCGTTCAGACCCCCTCGTCCCGCGCGGCGATGGGTTTCGCTACGCTCAACCCATCCTACGAAAAACTAATGGGTTGTAGGCGATGGGTTTCGCTACGCTCAACCCATCCTACGAAAAACAATGGGTTGTAGGATGGGTTGAGGAACGAAACCCATCCATACGAGGCGAAATCATTAGGAGATCTGAATGGTTACGTATTTCTAACCTTTCGCCTTCGCCATCTCCGCCAGCACCATCTGCGTCCACGCCCCGGAGCCGGGCAGATTTTGGCCGCCGTCGGCGACGATCAGCGTCCCGGTGATGTAGGCCGCCAGCGGCGAGGCCAGGAACACGCTGAGCTGCCCGATGTCGTCCGGCGTGCCGAAGCGGCCCAGCGGGATCATCCGCTTCAGCTTGTCGACGCTGCCCTCGGGCACCAGCCGGCGCACGCCCTCGGTGCCCTCGATGGGGCCGGGCGCGATGCTGTTGCAACGGATGCCGAACCGGCCCCATTCCAGCGCCAGATTGCGCATCAGGTTGTCGATGCCGGCCTTGGCCGCGCCGACGTGCGCCTGGAACGCATACGGCATGAACGCCTGGCCCGCCGAGATGAAGATGATGTTGCCGCGCGTTTCCTTCAGTTGCTCGAACGCCGCCCGGCAGGTGTGGAAGCTGCCGAGCAGGTCGATGTCGATCACCGACTTGAAGCCGTTGGGGCTGATCCGTTCGGCGGCCAGGGGGAAATTGCCCGCCGCGCCGCACACCAGGGTGTGAATCGGCCCCAGTTCCTCGCGGCAGCGTTGCATCGCGCCTTCCAGCGCCGGATAGTCGCGCACGTCGGCGGAATGCGCCGAGACCTGGGCGCCGAGCGCCCGCAATTCCGCCGCCGCCGCGTCGAGCTTCTCCTGGGCGCGGCCGACGATGCCGAGATTCGCCCCGACCGCCGCGAAATTGCGGGCGATGCCGAGATTGATCCCGCTGCTGCCGCCGGTGATGAACACGGTCTTGCCCTGGAACAGGTCCTTGGCGAAATAGGAGGTGATGTTCATGGCGCTTCCTTTAAGGTTGGAGTAGTAAGCCCTTCAAGCCTAGGCAAAATCGGGTCGGTGAACCTAGCACGGTTTGGCTGACTTGACCGCCCCGCGATCCTTGTCGAGAATCGCCGCCTGTCGTCACTCCAAGGGATTCGTCATGGCCGACCACGATCTGTTGATTATCGGCGCCGGCATCAGCGGCCTGAGCATGGCTCATGACGCCGCCCGCGCGGGCTGGCGCGTGCAAGTGCTGGAAGCGGACCAGCGGCCGGGCGGCTGTCTGTGCTCGCATCGCTTCGGCGGGGCGCTGGACGGGTTTTGGCTGGAACTGGGCGCGCACAGTGGTTTCAACTCCTACGGCAATCTGCTGGCCATCCTGGAGTCGGTTCGGGCGCTCGACCGGCTGCAACCTCGCGCCAAGGTCAGCTTTCGGCTGTTCGCCGACGGGGCGGTCAGGAGCATTCCTTCCCAATTGAATTTTTCGGAACTGCTGTTGGCCCCGTTCCGCCTGTTGAGGGCGAAGAAAGCTGGCCACAGCGTCGCCGACTGCTACGGTCGCATCGTCGGCCCGCGCAATTACGCGGCGGTGTTCGAGCCAGCCTTCGACGCGGTGATTTGCCAGCCGGCCGCCGAGTTTCCCGCCGACTGCCTGTTTCGGCCCCGGCCCCGCCGCAAGGACGTGCCGCGCGGCTTTACCCTGCCCGATGGGTTGCAAACCGTCGCGGATATTTTGGCCGGGCAATCGGATATTCCCATCGAATTTGGTCAAGCGGCGCGGGAGGTCTGGCGCGCGGGCGAGGATTTCGGGGTCCGCACTGATCGAGGCGAGTATGCCGCCCGCGCTCTGTGCCTGGCGACGCCGGTGGCGGTCGCGGCCGAGTTGTTGCGGGCGGAATTCCCGGAACTGGCCGCCGCCCTGGCGCGGATTCGAACCGCCACGGTGGAATCGGTCGGCGTGGCGCTGCCCGCCGATCGAGTGTCATTGCCACTCGTGGCGGGATTGATCGGCCGGAACGAAACGTTCTATTCGGTGGTGTCGCGCGATACCGCGCCGGATGCCCGCCATCGGGGATTTACCTTCCATTTCCGGCCCGGCGTTTTGGACGAGGAGGGGAAACTGAACCGCATTGCCCAGGTGTTGAATGCGCCGCGCGATGCCTTCGATGCCGGGAATGTGGTCAGCCAAGTCAATCGATTGCCCGCGTTGCGGGTCGGGCATGGCGACTGGGTGAGCGCCGTGGATCGGGCGCTGGCTGGGAATCGCCTGGCGCTGACCGGCAATTACTTCGTCGGCGTGGCCATCGAGGATTGCGTGACGCGGTCGCGGCGGGAGTTCGAACGGTTGCGGCGACAGGGACTGTGAACGGTCCGCGCCCTCTCTCTCGCTGGGAGAGAGAGGAGTTCGCGCAGTCTTTCAAAAGGCGGGATAGAGCGTAGTGGTTTCGCCCGCCGGGGCGGTCATGTTGTCGCCGGCGGACCAACCCACGTCGTTGATCAGGAACTTGAACGACACGGCGCCTTCCTTCAATTCGTTCGTCGTCCACACCCACACGTCGTTGCCGGCGTTTTCCATCTGGATGCCGGATTCCCAATTGAGGCTGGCGCCTTCGCCGCGAATGAACATGTTGTTACCATGACCGACGTCGTATTTGGCAACCACGACGGTAACCACCGATTCGGACGCGGCGGGTTTCTCGGCCTTGGCGGGCGCGGCGGGTTTCTCGGCCTTGGCGGGCGCGGGCTCAACCTTGGCGGGCGCGGTGGGCTTTTCAGCCTTGGCCGGCGCGGGGGCGGGCGCGGGCTCAACCTTGGCGGGGGCGGGGGCGGACTCGACCTTGGCGGGGGCGGCGGGCTTCTCAGCCTTGGCGGGGGCGGGCGCGGGTTCCGCCTTGGCGGGGGCAGGGGTGGTGGGTTTTTCGGCCTTGGCGGGCGTCGGCGCGGGTTCCGCCTTGGCGGGTTCCACCGGCAGCGACATTGTCTTTTGCGCCGGGGCCGCGCCTTCAACCTGCTTGGCGGTCTTGCTGGGTGCTTTCTTGACCGGGGTTTCGGTCGGCTCTTTTTTCTTCGGCATGAATCACTCCTCGTAAATGCTTGGTGAATTCCAACACACGACGTTACATCTTGCCGGGGCTGCTACTTTTTGAGTCTAACCCAAGCTTGAAGCAGTCTCCAAGCCGTGAACAACATAAAATGCCTGTTGTCATGCTATGACCCAAGTTTAGTTCCTGATCGCGTCATGTTCCTTCACGATTATCCATTCGATCCCCGCCACGGCCATGATCTCGACGCTTTGCTGGCGGTTGCCGCGCCGCAAGAACCGGAGGATTTCGCGCCGTTCTGGCGCGACCTCCACGCCCAGGGTCGCAAGGTGGCGGTCGCGCCGAGGGTCCGGGAAATCGCCAGCCCGCAACCGCGAATCCAGGTCTTCGAGATGGCGTTCACTTCGGTGGATGGGGTCCGGATCGGCGGCTGGCTGACCCGACCTCGCGATCAACCCATCGAGCGCGGTGTGATCGTCGGCCACGGTTACGGCGGACGAGAGGGGCCCGATTTTCACCTGCCGTTCGAACGGGCGGCGCTGTTGTTTCCCTGCGCGCGCGGCATCTCCCGCAGCGCCCGACCGGATTTTTCCAGCAATCCCCTCCGCCACGTGCTGCACGGGATTCGCCAGCGCGAGACTTACATTCTCGGCGGCTGCGCGGCGGATACCGTGTGGTGCGCTGCCTCGGCCCTGCTGGAGCTGTTTCCGATGGCGGCGCGGCGGCTGGAGTATCTGGGCATCAGTTTCGGCGGCGGGGTGGGGGCGCTGGCCCTGCCGTGGGACGAACGCTTTCACCGCGCCCACCTGAACGTGCCCAGCTTCGGCCATCATCCCCTGCGGCTGAATTGTCCCTGCGTCGGCAGCGGCGAGGCGGTGCGGACCTACCAGCGGCGGACCGGCCGGGCGTTGGAGACGCTGCGCTATTTCGACGCGGCGGTCGCGGCCCGCCATCTGCGCATTCCGATGCACGTCGCTGCCGCCCGCTTCGACCCGGCGGTGCCGCCGCCTGGCCAGTTCGCCATTTACAACGCGCTGGCGGGTCACCGGGAACTGTTCGTGCTGCAAGCCGGCCATTTCGAACATCCCGGCCTGGCCGCCGAGGAGGCGCGGTTACGGGATGCGCTGGCGTATTTCTTCAATTGTTGAGTGGCGCTCAAAAACCCAACAGCCGCGCGCCCTGATAGAACACCAGGCTGACCAGCCAGGCCAGCGCCAGCGACCAGGCGATGCTGAAGCCGGTAAAGGCAAGGCTCCTCGATTCGCCGCGCAGGGTCGCCACCGTGGACAGACAGGGCGTGTAGAGCAGCGTGAACAGCATGAAGCTGAACGCCTGGACCCAGTCCATTTGCTGAGTCATCAATTGCGCCAGGGCGTCGCCTTCCAGTCCGTAGACCACCGCCATCGCCCCCAGCACGATCTCCTTGGCGACGAAGCCGAACAACAGCACCACCGCCATCCGCTGGTCGATGCCGATGGGTCGCAACAGCGGTTCCAGCCAACCGCCGAACAGCCCCGCCAGGGTATCGGGACCGCCGACCGCGGCGCTGGGCGGCAGGTGCGTCAGCAGCCAGATCATCACCACGCCGGCGATGATGAACCGGCTGGCGCGGCTGAGAAAATGGTAGACCTCGCGCCAGGCGCGCAAGGCCACCTGCCCGAGCGTCGGTAAGCGGTAGGGTGGCAGTTCGATCAGCAAGGGTTCGGCGGCGGCGCCGATCCGGTTCTTGAACAACAAGGCGGTGGCGAACGCGGTCAGGAAGCTGAGCACGTACAGCGCGAACAGGACCACGGGCGCTTGAGCGGGCGAAAACAGCGCGGTGGTCAGGAAGACGAACACCTGCAAACGGGCCGAGCACAGCGAGAAGGGGATGATCAGCATGGTCAGCAGGCGCAGGCCCCGCGACCGCATCACCCGGGTGCCCATCAGCGCCGGCACGTTGCAACCGAAGCCCATCAACAGCATCACGAAGCCGCGCCCGTCCAGGCCCAGCTTCGCCATCAGCGCGTCCATCAGAAAGGCGATGCGCGACAGATAGCCGCTGTCCTCGACCAGCGCCATGCCGAGGAAGAACAGTACGATGATCGGCACGAACGAGGCCACCGTGCCCAGCCCGTCGTACAGTCCCTCCACCAACAGGCCATACAGCCAGCCGGGCAGAATCGCTTGCAGGGGCGCCAGGGCCAGGTCACGGAATTCGGTCAGCAGCCAGGTCATGCCGTCCTGCAACGGTCCGCCCAGGGTATAGACCGCCTGAAACAGCAGGAACAGGGCGAGGAGAAACAATGGAATGCCGAACAGCGGATGCAGGACGATCCGGTCGAGCCGCTCGGTCAGGCCATACTCCAGGACGGGTGGTATCGTTACCGACCGCGCCAGCAGCTTTTCCGCTTCCGCGATCAGGGCGTCGTCGGCGGCGAAATCAGCCCGCAACGCCTGGAGATCGGTGGATGGAGATTGGCTTAGAACCCGGCGCAGGGTGTCGCGGGTTTCCGGGAAGCCCTGGCCGTACTTGGCGCTGACGTGGCAAACCGGACAACCCAGCCCCGCCGCCAGCGCTTCGGTATCGAAGCGGATGCCCAGCCGTTCCGCCTCGTCGGCCATGTTCAGCACCGCCACCGCCGGCAGTCCCAAGCGGCACAGTTGCAGGGTCAGCGGCAATTGCTGGTCGATCTGGGTGGCGTTGAGGATGAGGCAGAGGAGGTCGACCGGGTTGTTTTGCAGGAACCGCCGAACCACCTGCTCGTCCTCGGCGAAGCCGTGCAGATCGTAGAGGCCCGGCAGGTCCACCACCTCGACCATCTCCGCGCCGAGCAGAATCTTCGCGCTCAGCAGATCCACGGTGACGCCGGGCCAGTTGCCGATGCGGGCGCTGGCCCCGGTCAGGCGGTTGAAAAAGGTGGATTTGCCGGTGTTGGGCATTCCCAACAGGGCGATGCGTTTCAACACTCGGCCCAGACGTGGATCAACGCGGCGTCGTTACGGCGCAGCATGACGTTGACGCTGCCGACCCGGACCTGAAGCGGCCCGCCGAACAGGGCCTGGCGGATGGGGCGTACTTCCTTGCCGACGCGAAAACCCAGGGCTTGCAGCCGTTGACGGAAAGGCTCCTCGGCGTCCATGTCTTCGATGATACCCTGCTGGCCCATCGCCAGTTCGGAAAGGCGCACCATGGTCATGTGAGAAAACCATATAAATGAGAATGGTTCGCATTTTCCTACAAACCAACCTAAACCGCAATAGGGCTATGAGAATTCGTTCAATCCAGCGAATCCTCGCTGAGTTCCACCTTGTCGTAGACCTCCGCCAGCGCCAGATCACAGTCGATGGATTGCAACCGCAGCGTCCCATTCAAGCCGTTGCATTCGGTGAGCAGCCATTGATGATCCGGTTGCCGCCGGTAGGATTCGACATGCGGCCGGTGTTGAGCGATCAGGACGTATTCGACCAGCGAGTCCAGATGGCGGTAATGCTCGAACTTGCGGCCCCGGTCGTAGGCTTCAGTCGAAGCCGACAATACCTCGATGATAAGCGTCGGGTTCAACAGGGTGTCGAGATGGGCGTCCTCGAATTGTTCCTTGCCGCAAACCACCATCAGGTCCGGGTAGGTATATAGGCCGGTCGGGCTGACCTTGACCCGCAGGTCGTTGACGTAGGCTTTACAGGGGCGGTGTTTTAGGTGTCGCCGGATTTCGGAACCGATGTTGAGAACGATGGCGTTATGCGCTCTGCTGGCGCCCGCCATGGCGAAGATTTCGCCGTTGAAGTATTCGCTCTTGAACTCGGCGCCGCGTTCGATGGCGAGATAGTCTTCGGGGGTCAAACGGGGTTTCAGTTGCGGGTTCATGGCGCTGCCTCGGCGGTTCGGTGACCCAAGGCCATTGTGCCCCATGCCCTCCCTCCTGCGAAGAGGGAGGGTCGCAGCGACGGTCAATCCGTGTGGAAGGTCCGCTTTTCCTTCGTCATGCGCAACAGAATTTCCGCCGGGGCGAAGCGTTCGCCCAGCCGCTGGCGATACTGCTCCAGCTTCGCCAACAGTTCGGCGATGCCGAGACTGTCGGCATAGCGGAACGGGCCGCCGAGGAACGGCGGGAAGCCGATGCCGAACACCGCGCCGATGTCGCCGTCGCGCGGGCCGCGGATCAACCCTTCGTCCCAGCACCGCGCCGCCTCGTTCAACATCATCAGCACGCAGCGTTCGACGATCTCCTTCGGGTCCAGGGTCTTGTCGCCGCTGACGCCGAGGACGCCGTAGACGGTTTTATCCACCCGCTTCTCACCTTTCTTGACGCCTTCGTAAAGGTAAAAGCCCTTCTTGCCCTTACGCCCTAGACGGCCGTCGGCCAGCAACTGGTCAACGACGCCGGCCGGCTTCATCCGCTCGCCGAAGGCATCGTACAGGATCGGCCCGACCTTGGAGCCGACATCGATGCCCACTTCATCCAGCAAGGTGAACGGCCCGACCGGGAAGCCGAATTGCACCAGCGCCTGGTCGATGGTGTCCACCGCCACGCCCTCGGCTAGCAGATAGCCCGCCTCGTTCATGTACGGAGCGAGGATACGGTTGACGTAGAACCCGGCCCCGTCCTGGACCACGATCACGGTCTTGCCCTGCTTGCGGCCTAATTCGACCGTGGTGGCGATGACCTCCGGCGCGGTTTTCGGGGTGGCGATGATTTCCAGCAGCGGCATCTTCTCCACCGGCGAGAAGTAGTGCATCCCGATAACGTTTTCTGGCCGTCGCGCCGCCTCGGCGATCTGGACGATGGGAATCGAGGAGGTATTGGTGGCGAAAATCGTGGTCGGCGGGCAGTTCGCCTCCACGTCGGCGATCATTTGATGCTTGAGCTTGAGGTCCTCAAACACCGCTTCGATGACCAGGTCCACGTTGTGGAAACCGGAAAAATCCAGGGTGGGCGTAACGCGATGCCGTTCCTGACCGGCTTCGAACGGGGTGATCGAGCGCCGTTGCACGCGCTTTTGAACCAACCGGTCAATGGTGGCCAGGCCGCGATTCAGGCCCGCCGGCTCCTTATCCTTGAGCCGCACCGGGACCCGCGCCTTGTTGGTGGTGACGTAGGCAATGCCGGCGCCCATCAGGCCCGCGCCCAGTACGCCGATCTTGCGGACCGGGCGCGGTTGCACGCTGGCGTCGGCGACGCCGGTATCCTTCTTCATCGCGGTGGTGGCGAAGTACAGGTTCATCAACTGCCGCGCCTGGGGCGTGACCGCCAGTTCGCCGAAGCCGACCGCTTCCGCCTCCAGGCCCTGCTTGAAACCCTGGCCCGCGCCGGCTTCCACGCAATCAATGATGCGCAACGGGGCGGGGTAGTTGCCCCTGGTCTTGCCCAAGACCTGCTCGCGGGCTTTCTGGAACAGAACGCGCCGGCCCAGCGGGTTGTCCTCCAGCGCCAGCCTGGTCAGGCCCTTGACCGAGAACAGGCTGCCGGTCTTGCGGGTGGCGGCGCGGTTGTGCTGGAGCTTTTTCACCAGGTCCAGCGCGGCTTGCAACAAGATGGTGGCTGGCGCGACATCGTCCACCAGCCCCAGCCGTTGCGCCTTGCGGGCGTTCAGGTGCTTGCCGGTCAGCATCAGGTCCAGGGCGGTGGGAATGCCGATCAACCGGGGCAGGCGCTGGGTGCCGCCGCTGCCCGGCAACACGCCCAGCATCACCTCCGGCAGGCCCAGCGCGGTCTTCGGGTTGTCGGTGCAGATCCGGCCATGACAGGCCAGCGCCAGTTCCAGCCCGCCGCCCAGACAGGCGCCGTCAATCGCCGCGACCACCGGGACCTTGAAATTCTCCAGCCGGTCGAAGAAGCGCTGGCCCGTTTTGGACAGTTCCGTCGCCTCGGCGGCGGTCCGGCAGGCTTTCAGCATGTGGATGTCGGCCCCGGCGATGAACGAGCCGGGCTTGCCGCTGATGAACACCACACCTTGGACATTGGCGTCCTGCTCCAGTCGGTCGAGCAGGGCGTTGGCCTCGTGGATGAACTCGGCCTTGAGCGTGTTCTGGCTCTCGCCGAGCAGGTCGATGGTAACCACGGCGATGCCGTCCTCGCGCGTGGCGAGTTGAAAAACGGTCAGCTTTAGTTCGGTTGTCATGGTTGGCCTCCTCTCGATTACGCCACTTCCAGCACCAGGGCCACGCCCAGACCGCCAGCGGCGCAAGCCGTCGCCAGCCCCAAGCCGCCGCCGCGCCGGCGCAACTCGTTCACCGTCTGCATGATCATCCGCCCACCGGTGGCGGCGAACGGGTGACCGTAGGCCAGCGAGCCGCCCAGCACGTTGAGCTTGTCCGGGTCCACCTCGCCGATGGGTTCGTCCCGGCCCAGTTGTTCCCAGGCGAATTTTCGCGACGGCCAGTTCTTCAAATTGGCCAGCGTTTGCGCGGCGAAGGCTTCGTGAATGTCGATCAGCGCCAGCTCGCCGAGCTTGATCCCGGCCCGGTCGAGGGCGATGGGGGTGGCGTGGGACGGCCCCATCAGCCCGTCGTTGAACGGATCGATGGCGGCGAAGGCGTAGGAGCGGATGAAGCCCAGCGGCTCGAATCCCAGTTGTCGGGCTCGCCGTTCCTGCATCAGGAGCATGGAAGAGGCGCCGTCGGTCAGCGGGGTGGAATTGGCGGCGGTCACGGTGCCGTGCCGGCGGTCGAAGGCCGGCTTCAACTTGGCCAGTTGCTCCAGGGTGGAATCGCCGCGAATGTTGTTGTCGCGCTCGATGGTGTCCTTGAACGGCGGGACGAAGGCGCGCATCACCTCGCCGTCCAGCTTGCCGGCATCCCAGGCCTGTTGGGCGAGTTGATGCGAGCGCAGGGTGAAGCGGTCCTGTTCCTCGCGGCCGATGCCGTGGTTCTTGGCCATCTGCTCGGCGATGTCGCCCATGCCCAGGTTGGTCGAGTAATCCTTGACCGCCGGCGAGACCGGAATCAGATCGGCGGGGCGGATTGCCTTGAACAGCGCCAGTTTGTCGCCCAGAGTCTTGGCCTTGGTGGAGTGGATCAATGCCCGCGACAGTTTCTTCGAGGTCTGGATCGGCAATACCGAGGTGGAATCGCAGCCGCCGGCCAGGCCGATTTCGATCTCGCCCAGCAGGATGGCCTGGGCGATGTCCACGGTGGACTGAAAGCTGGTGGCGCAGGCGCGGGTGACGGTGTAGGCGTCGGTGCGCGGATTCATGCCGGCACCGAGCAGCACTTCGCGGGCAACGTTGGGCGCTTCGGGGATCAGGCCGACGCAGCCGTAGACCATCCGTTCGATCAGAGCGGGGTCCAGGTGGGTTCGGTTGAGCAGTTCGTTGGTGACCAGGACGCCGAGTTCGATGGCGTTCAAATCCTTGTAGGCGGTCAGTTGCCGGGCGAACGGGGTGCGCAGGCCGGCGACGATGGCGACGCGCTCGCCGGGGGTGTGCATGGAATTCACGGTGGCCATGGGGCTCTCCTTTTCAGATAAGGCTGGGACGCGTGGGGCACGTTCGGAAAATCCCACGCTCTGATGCACAGTTCATCAAGGATTTGAACAAGTTGCTTGTACGATATGGTGGCGTTGCCACGAACGGGCGTGAATTTCGAGAAAATACTGGGGAACTTTAATTAAACACTGCTCAAGAGAATTTTTCCCGACTATACTGACATCATCCTTACCACGGCCACGAATGATCGAGGAGGCATCCCATGGCCAGTTTGTTCAAACGCATCAGCGATGTACTGACCGCCAATCTGAACGATCTGGTGGATCGGGTCGAAGACCCGGAACGGATGGTCAAGCAGCTCATCCGGGAGATGGAGGAGAACGTCAACAGCGCCCGCGAAGGCGTGATCGACGCCCTGGCCAGCGAAAAACAACTGGCCAAGGAGCTGGACAGTCAGCGCCGACAAGCCGAGGACTGGTACAACCGGGCGCGGCGGGCGCTGGAAACCGGCAACGAAGCGCTGGCGCGCGAAGCGCTGGCGCGCAAGAAGGAACACGACGATGTCGTTGCTGGCTTGCAAGCGTCCTGGGAATCGTCCCGCCGCACTAGCGAACGGCTCAAGGCGCAGTTGCGAGCGCTGGAAACCAAGCTGGAAGAAGCGCGGTTGAAGAAGAGCAGCCTGGTGGCACGGCAACGGGCCGCCCAGGCGCGCGAGCAAATGGACCGGGTGACCGACCGGTTCCAGACCGGACTCGACCTCAACAACTCGTTTGGGCGCATGGCGGACAAGGTTGGGGAGATGGAAGCGCGAATGGAGGCCCGCGCCGAGGTGTACGGTGACTACAGTCCGGTGGAGCGCGAGTTTTTGAAGATGGAAGTGGACGTTGAGGTCGAGGCGGAATTGGCGGTCCTCAAAAAGGAAATCCACAAGGAACAGTCGGCCTGATTGACGGTGGAGTGAAATTCGGCGGAGGGAGGGCGGGTCGTGGAATGGGTGATGCTGGGGTTTCTGGCGCTGGCGTGGCTGATTTCACCGATCATCCTGCTGATCGCGCTCGTCGTCGCACGCCGCCAGGCCCGCGAACTGCGGCGACAACTGGTTACCCGGAGCGTCCCGGAACCGTCCCATAAACCCCCGCCGGTTCATTCCACACCGTCCTTGAGCGGCGGTGGCCGTTACGGGCCCGCCGATCTGGAAAATCTGCTGCTGTTGCGGCTGGAATTGCGCCGGCTGGCCGAAGCGGGCACGTTGGAGGGGGAGCGCCACCGGCAACTGAGCAACGACCTGGATCGGTTATGGGAGCGGCATCTGCGCAAAGGCGGCGTATCCCCGGATGGCGAGGCGTGGCGGCTCCGGCGGACGATGGCCTGGAACCTGCTGGCGCAAGGCGTGGAGACGCCGCCGGGGCCGCCGCCCTGGCAGCCCGCCACCCTCACCCCCGGCCCCGCTCCCGCCAGCGGGCGAGGGGAAGTTGCGCTGGAACCGTTGGCATTGCCAGCCGCGCCAGCGGAATCCCAACCGCCATTGCCGCCACCGGCGTCGATTCCAGCCCGCCGCCGCGCGCCAGTCGAAGCGCCGACGCCAGAGTCGGTCTGGGAGCAAGCGGCTCCCGCCGCCGACTGGCGTCCCGCCGCGCCAAGCCCATTGGAAAAGGCGCTCCGCGCGCTGTCCGGCTGGCCGAGGCTGATCGCGCCGTTTCTGGCGCAGAACATCGGCTGGTTCATCGGTGGATTCTGCTTCGTGGCCGGCGCGCTGTTCCTGATCGCCAACACCCAGGGTTTCATCAACGCGCTGACCGTGTTCGCCAGCCTGCTGAGCGCGACCGCGTTCCTGATCTGGGCCGGCTACCGGTTCCGCCGCGAACGCCCGGAACTGGTGGTTGCCAGCGGCATGTTATTGACGCTGGGGATGTTGCTGGCGCCGCTCGATCTGGCGGTCGCGGTGCGGCTGGCGGACGCCAGCGCGGGCAACGGCTTATTGTTGGCCGTCAGCCTGCTCATCGTGGCCGGCGCGCTGGCGGCGTTCGCCTGGACCGCGATTCTGGTCAGCGGCCTGATGGACCGGGCGTTGATGGGACGCTATCCGTGGCTGGTGACGGCGTTGGCGGCGGTGCAACTGGCCGCGCCGCTGGCGGCGGTCGCGCCGGGCTGGCCTGGGTTGGCGGTGCTGCATGGCGTATTGCTGGGAGTGCTCGGTTACGGTCTGTGGACCTTCGCCGTCGAGTGGCTGCGGCGGCTGTTCGTGGACCGGTGGCTGATCACCTATTACGCCGCCGGCCTGCTGGTCTACACAGCGGCGGTCTCGTTCGTCCATCTGACCTGGCTGTGGCCGGAGCCGTTGCCGGCGGGCTACGCCGGACCGTTCCTGATGGCGCTGTGTGGGTTGCTGTTCACGGTGGACGCCGCGTTCAAGGACTGGGTCCACAAATACGCCTTCCTGTCCCGGTTCAGTTTCGCGCTCTACGGCCTGTCGGCGGCGGCGGTCGCGGTGGCGGTCCAGACCCCGCCAACGGCGATTCTGACGCTGGCCTTGGGCGCGGTGCTGTATGGCTGGGTGACCTGGCGCTACCGGACCCTGCCGCCGCTGTATCTGCTGTTGGGCTGCGTGGCCGGCCTGTACGGCTACGTCATCCTGAAGTCGCTGCCGCTGGCCTGGCACGAACTGGCCAGTCTGCCGGGCCTGCTGGCGCTGCTGGGACTCTGCCGCTGGGCGAATTCCCGTTCGCGCGCCATCGCCTGGCAATGCCTGATCGCGTTTGGATTGTTGTTGCCCGGTCTGACGGTTTGGAGTCTGGTCTGGGCTTCGCCAGGCTGGCTTGGGTTCGCCACCGCCGCGACGGCGGCGCTGCTGGCGTATATCTCGGTCCGGCTGGCGCTGGCGTTGCCGGAAGCCGATCCACGCTGGGCCTGGGCCGATGGCGCGGTGGTCCTGCTGGCCATGGCGGCGGCCAGCTACGCGCCGGACTGGCTGCCGTTCGGCTGGCCCCTGCGAACCGCTTTTGGGTTGCTGGCGCTGGCGGCGTTGTGGACCACATTGGGTCTGCACGACCGCCGGCAAGCGCCGATCAGCCGGACCGTATTCGTCGTTGGCGCGCTGGTGAACGTGGTCTTGGCTTTGGTCCTGGGGGGGCTAGCGCTTTGGCCGACGTTGCTGGGGCGGTGGGAGCCGATCTTGCTGCTGGCGCTGGCGGGGGCGCTGTTACTGTGGCTGAGTTGGGGGTTGCGCCAGCAGGCGCTGTTCTACGGGGTGCTGGCCTGCGCGGGCGGCATCGGTGTCCTAATCAAGCGCGGCTGGTTCCCCGGACCGAGCACCGGCCTGGGCGAGTTCACCGGGGTGCTGGCGCTGTGGGCGCTGCTGTGGTGGCTGGATCGGCCCTTGCGCGTCCGCCGGGCGCTGCTGGAAAACGCGGAGGATGAGGAATCGACTCCGCCCGCGTTCACTGCCCTGGTTCACGCGCCGCTGGAACAGGCGATGGTTTTGCTGTGGCTGGTTGGACTGATTCATCTCGGCCAGCGGTGGATGGGCGGCGGAATGGCCTGGTCGTGGCCGTGGTCGGCGGGCGTGGCGACGCTGACCGGGTTGTTGCTCATCGGTCATTTCCAGCAGTTCCGTTGGGCGGCCTTGCCGATGCTGCTGGGTCTGGCGGGGTTGCTGGTCGGTCTGGACCGGATCGGATGGACACCGCCGTGGTTGGGCGCGGTGGCGGTGCTGTACGCGCTGCTGGTCTGGCGCTTGGGGATCGTGGCGTTGGGCCGACGGTCGGTTTGGCGCGCGGCGCGGATGCTGGGTTTCACCACGCCTGGCGGGGCGGGGGGTCGCCAGCAGGTTCAGGAGAGCCTGCGCGGGGGCGCGCTGCTGGTGGCGGCGGCGGCCGTAGCGGCCAGTCCGACGCTGGCGGGGCTGGGGTGGCCGGCGGCGGAATTGTGGCCGGCCCTGGCGTTGAGCCTGTGGCTGTTCGGCCTGGCCAGTTGGGAAGACCGGTCCACGCCCTGCACCTACGCCGCCCTGATCACGCTGACGCTCGGCGTCTGGCTGACCAGTGACTGGCTGGCGCCGACCGCGCTGTTCGGCCTGGATCAGCCGATGCTGAACGTTCTGTTGAGCCTGGCGTTGGCGATGGCGGCGGTCGGGCTGGAAGCGAAACGGGCCGCGCCGGTGGCGTACTGGCGCGCGCCGCTGGCCGTGACCAGCAGCGTGCTCTATGGCCTGGCGCTGGCCGGCGTCGTGCCGCTGGGATTTTTGCCCACCGATGTTCGCCTGCCGATCCTGCTGGCGCTGCTTTGCGTCGCGCTGTTCCCGGTGGCACGGCCCTGGCCGAATGCCGCCGACTGGCGCGGTTTGGGCTTGCCGGTGCTGTTGAGCGTCCTGGTCGGCAGTCTGGCGGACTGGGCGGGTTACAGCGCGCGGGAGAACACCTGGCTGGCCATTGCCTGGGGTTACGCGCTCTGGGGTGGCGGCAATCTGCTATTGCCGCGCTGGAATGCCCGCTGGCCAGGTTGGGCGGTGGACCCAGTATTGTGGCCGCTGTTGGGTTTGGCGAGCGTGCTGGGCGGTGGAGTCGTCGGCGTGTTGGCCGGCGCGCTGTCGCCCGCTGCCCTGCTGGCCGCGCTGGCGCTGTATCTGTTCCTCCTGTTGCGCAACACGGCGTGGCCCGGCATGGCTTGGCTGGCGGTGGCGGCGCTGACGGCGAGCGGCTTGCTGGCCAGCGGCGCGCTGGAATGGAGTTGGTGGGGTCGCGGCCAGGGTCAAGCCGCGACGATCCGAGGATGTGTCGTCGCCGTGGCCGAATTGAACCTGCTGTTCCTGCTGGTTCCACTGTGGCGGCGGCACGGCCAGTGGTTGGCGCGCGGGTTGCGCTGGCGGCAAGCCGATCTGGAATCGCCGTTGTTCTGGATACCGTTCGCCGTGCTGATCCTGTTACTGGCGCGAGTGCTGTTGCTGGAGGCCGGCGGCCTGTTGTGGGATGGTGCGTTCCGACTGGAACGGTCGGCCTGGGCATTGACCGGGCTAGCGCTGTTGTTGGCGGCGACGGCGGGCCATGCCTTCCGGCTGCGGCCAGCGCCATTGACCGCGCATGTATTACTGGTGGCCCTTGGCATGACGGCGTTGGCCGCTTGGCTGGACTTGAGCGCGCCGCTGGTTGGATTGCCGCTGGCGGTGGCGCTGTGGGATGGCGCGCTGTTGCTGGCGTGGCGGTACGGACCGCGTCACCAGGAAGTCTGGCGTTCGGCGCTGGACGGATGGCTGAGCCTGCTGCCGGCGGCAAGCCTGGGCTTGCTGCCGCTGGTGGCCGATTCCCACTGGACGGTTTGCACCGCAACCCTGCTCGTGCTGGCGGCGGCGATGCTGGCGCGGGGCTGGTGGCAGGGACGGCTGTTCTGGTTGAACGCGGGGTTGACGCTAGCCCTGGCCGGCAGCTACACGGTCTGGCTGACGGGCGCGGCGGGGTTCGCCTGGTCGCCGCTGGTCGGATTGGCGCCCTGGTACGCCGCGCAAACGGTCTTGCTGCTGCTGGCGTCGATGGCGGTTCGGCGGCGGCTGGCGGCTTGGTTGGACCGTGCCGATCTTGAAGCGGATTCGGCGCGGTTCGGCCGGTTGGGCGATCTGGAACAGACCGTTGCCGGGCTGGTTCCGTGGTTGCTGGCGCTGAGCGCCCTCTGGCTGGGATTGCACGGTGGCGCGGTGGCGGCGCACCTGGCCGGCTGGAGGCTATCGCCATGGCATTTCGGCATCCCCGCCGATCCGCTGGCGGCCGGCGCGGCGTTGCTGATGCTGGCGGGTCTGACGCTGACGCGCGCCTGGCGGTGGCCGGACGAGCCGAACTGGGTCTACGCGACCGCGCTGTTGCTGGGATTGCTGGCGGGTTATGGGCGACTGCTGGCATTGGGCCTGGCGCCGTTCGCGGTCGTCGATACCGTCGCGGTCATGGCGGCGGGTTACGTCGCCTTCCTGCTGCATCAGTTCACCGGTTCGCCGCCGCTGTACCGGCTGGCCCTGGGGTTGCCGCTGCTGGCGCTGGCGACCGCGCCATGGCAACTCGCCTCGGTCTGGACCGGCGGAACCCTGCTGGCCGCCGCCGTGCTGTATCTGTCATTGGCCAGCGCGCTGCGCAATCCCTGGCCGCTGTACCTGGGCGTGCTGGCGTTGAACGGGGCCATCTACCTCTGGGCGCCGCTGTGGGCGGAGCGCCATGGATTGTGGCAATTCTACATCGCGCCCGCGGCGGCGTCGGTGCTGGCGCTGCTCCATCTGCATCGGCGGGAACTGCGTCCGAATGTGCTGAACGGCGCGCGGCTGGCGGCCTTGAGCGCGCTCTACGCCGGCGCGGGGCTGGACGTGTTCCTGCGGCCGGAGTTGAGCGTGTTCGTGCTGGCGCTGGGGCTGGCGCTGCTGGGGGTCGTCGCGGGCGTCGCCCTGCGGATTCGCGCCTTTCTCTACGCCGGCGTGGCGTTTCTGGTGCTGAATGTCGCCGGACAACTGATCCGCTTCTATCCCGAGCAGGCCCTGAGCCGGGCGCTGATCCTGCTGGGGTTGGGAACGGCGATCACGGTGGGAATGGTGCTGTTCAGTCTCAAGCGGGAGGCGATTCTGCGGCGGGTGCGCGTCCTGCGGGCCGATCTGGCGGCGTGGGAATGAAAATTGCGCATGGCGCGCGCTACCGGATTTCCGGTCTGGCCCAGATTCTGACCCGCAACTCCTCCCCCACCAGCTCGAACTCCGGCTCTCGCCCCGACAACAACCGCGACAGGCGGATGATCAGGCGCGGGATACCGGTGCCGATGGCGCTCATGTAGCCCAGTTGCGTCAACAGCGTCGCCAGTCGCCGATTGCGCTCGGCATGGACGCCCAGCCGGATGTTGTCCAGCGTCACCGAATTCGGCAACCGCCCCGGACTGCGGACCTCCACGCGATCCGGGAACACGAACAGCCGGATTTGCGAACCGCTCAGGCTGTAGTCCCGGTGGGCGACGGCGTTGACCACGGCCTCGCCTAGCGCCTTGCGGTCGTACAACAGGATGTCCTCGCGCCGGAATCCGAGTTCTCGCGCCGGCTGGCGGATGTTGCGCTCCAGAAACAGCCGGGCATCGTCGATGATCGTCGGCAGGCGCCCGACGATTTCGCGCCGGTCCAGGATGTCGGCGTCCTCGTCCAGGCCGGCGAAGGCCACCGCCGACAGCCGGCTTTGCGGCATGAACCGTTGTGGTTCGGCGCCGAACATCAGCAAACCCGCCACCGTCGGCAACCACTCGCCATCCACTGCTTTCGCCAGGCGCAGATGGCGGAGCAACTGTTCCAGGGGTAGCCGGCTTTGTTCCAGTTGCTCCGCCAGCGGCAGGCCAAATTGCGCCTCGTGATAAGCGGCGAACGTCTCCCGCGACAGGTCGTTCAGCGTGGTCCCCCAGACCGGACTTTCGTCGTAATGCAGTTCGCCCGCCGCCTGGGCGATCCGCGCCAGTTCCCGTCCGGTCGCGTCCTGCTTGTCCGACCCACCCGGAGATAAAATCGGCCTCCGGCGGTGCGGTACGGTTTCGAGCGGTTCAAGGCCGGCATGACCGTCAGTACGATTTGCAAGCCTACCGCCATGACAGTCTGAGAACAGGGCGGCGTCTGCCATAAGGGCTGGCATGGGCCTGGTTACCGGGCCATTAGCCCTGGCCGATACCAGGTTGGCCGCGTGGCGGCGCAAGCCTGGTACCAATTCATGATCCTCTATATGATGCTGCTCTGGATGCTGGTTAGCGAGTTTTTCAGTGGTGTGCTTCCTCATCCTCCGCGCGGTGTGCTGGCGCGGACTTGGTCGGCAGTCTGCGTGCGCGGTGCCTGGAATGCTTGAAGGGCGGACATCCTCTGTTGTCGTAACTGGAGTAACCAGACTCAAGGATTGTCCATATGCTCCGGAGCGAGCAACGAACTGATTGAGGAGAGCGACTATAAAACGTTCACGATCAATTGCGCTCACGCTTCTGGCATCAACTACGGGCTTGCTAAGCGCGTGTAGCGATAGCCAGGAAAACAAGCGGGAGGTTTACAGGACCAAAGAACGCTGTGTCGAAGACTGGGGCTCCGAGGATCGGTGTGAGTCCAGCGGCTCTGGCTATTTAGGCCCGCGCTACTATTGGCGTTCTGGCAGACCCTATTATTTTCCGCGTGGCGGTGGCGATGCGCAGCCGGTCAGCACAGGGCGCTTTGCCAGCATGCCCCAAGGCGATCCATCTTCCAATTCCATCGCTTCGACGCACAGCAACGTCAGCCGGGGTGGATTTGGCCACTCATCATCTTTTCATGGATCTGGGTCGTAAATGCAGCGCCACATGGTCAAAAAACGCGACGGCTGGAAGCAGAAATTTGATCAGCTTGGCTTTACTTTTCATTCGATGGGCGGCGTATACTGGAACGAAGGCACCTGCTATGAATTCAGCAGTGAAGAAATTGATCACCTTGAAGAGGTAACCGATGAGCTGCATAGGCTTTGTTTACAAGCAGTTGATGATGTGATTAATCGGAACTTGTTCCATAAAATGGGCATCCCCGATCAATGGGCGGCGTTTGCAACCGATTCATGGAAACGCGGTGATCGCTCCCTTTATGGCCGTTTTGATTTTTCATACGATGGCAAGAGCGAGCCAAAGCTCCTTGAATATAATGCCGATACGCCAACATCACTGGTTGAATCGAGTATCGCCCAATGGATCTGGCTCGAAGATACCTACCCGGACTGTGACCAGTTTAACTCAATCCATGAAAAACTCCAGGATGCCTTTCACGCCCTAGGAAGTTCCCTGTCATTAAAACAACCATTTTATTTTACTTGCATTAAGGATCATGAAGAGGATTTTGTAACGGTTGAATATCTGCGGGATGTCGCCTTGCAATGTGGACTGGATGGGCGGCATATCTTTATCGAAGATATTGGATTCGACGCCAAACTCAGGTATTTCTGTGATCTCGACAATCACCCTATTCATTATGTTTTCAAACTCTATCCTTGGGAATGGCTGTTGGCTGATGAATTTGGCGCGCAGGTACTGCAAGGGTCGGTTCATTTTTTTGAACCGGCATGGAAAATGGTTCTCTCCAATAAAGGCATCCTTCCAGTGCTCTGGGAATTGGCTCCCGGCCATCAGAATCTTTTACCAGCCTTCTTTGACGCCGGACACGTCAAGGGCGATAGGGTCAGAAAACCGTTTTTCTCCCGAGAAGGCGCTAATATTTCAATGCGCGCCGGGGGGAAGACATTTGAGGGCATTGACGCACGCTATGGCGCTGAAGGCTATGTCTACCAACAGGCGCATCCATTGCCAAACTTCAGCGGCAACTATGCCGTAACAGGATCGTGGGTTGTAAACGGGCGCGCTGCTGGCATCGGCATACGTGAGGACAGTACGCCAATCACCAGCAATACCAGCCGGTTTGCGCCGCATTTTTTTCGACTGTAATTGAGGGGAAACGCCAGAGATGGAAGAAAAGCTGATCGCATTGCTGACGGGGCTGGGGGCATTTGTCTCCTATTTCGGGGCGTCGGTTGCACTGCTGGCCCTTTTCGCGCTGGCGTATGCGAAAGTGACCCCTTACCGGGAAATCAACCTGATCGCCAACGGCAATGTCGCGGCGGCAAGCAGTTACAGCGGGGCGATCCTTGGCTTTACCATTCCGCTGGCGAGCGCGGTTTCGCATAGTGTCGGGCTTCTCGATATGATCATTTGGGGCATCGTCGCGCTGGTCGTCCAACTTGCGGCGTTCGGCGTCATCAGAATGATTTTTCCTTCGATTGCGCAGGATATTCCAAACAATCAGGTGAGCAAGGGAATATTCCTTGGCGCCATTTCGTTGGTAATCGGCATTATCAATGCGGCCTGCATGACATATTGAGGGCAGTTTTGGCGGGTTCCCGAAACGGCGACCCAAATACGGGATCGCCGGCATTTTGAGTAACACGCTTTAACATGATCTGGAAAAAAGACCTGCAACCGCTGCTTTTTTGGGGATGTATCGCTCTGCTGCTTGGCGCTTCGCTTTTTTACGGATTGAGCGCCGAGAGCATGCGGCACAGCCTGCTGAAAAGCGAAGGAAAAATTGATAGCGGGAGCCTCGTTACGCTGGCGCGGGTGATTGATGGGGACTCGGTGATCGTGGTTCAGGAGGGACAACAGCCGGCAGCCCTGCGCATTCTTGGGATCAAGGCTTTTGATGCCAATATTGAAAAGGATGTGGTGGCCCCCTATGGACAGGCAGTGGTGGATACGCTCAATCGCCTGATGGCGAACCAGCCGGCGCGGGTACTCCTGCATACGCCACCCCGAGACCGCCATGGCAGATATCTTGGCACGCTCTACATCCATGATCAGGATATCGGGCTGCACTTGGTCAAGGAAGGATTGGTAATGGTTTATACGGCCTATCCGTTTCCAGCGCTGTCGCTTTACCTGCATGAACAGGAACTGGCGCGGGCTGGGCGGCGCGGCCTGTGGGCCAACGAGGAGGTGGCCGCCAGGGCCTTGGCGCTCATTCGTGAATGGCAGGGGCGGAACCGGGAATGATCCAGGTCATCCAGTACCTGCTGCTCCGCGTCTGGCGCAATCCTCCTGTTCCCATGCGTATTCTTATCCTGCTGGGAGCAATTCTGCTCTATGGGACTACCGGCTTCGTCTATTTCGAACTTTCTGAAAACCCGGAGGTGCGCTGGGCGGATGGACTCTGGTACACGATGGTTACCATGACCACCGTGGGCTACGGCGATTTCTTTCCCAAAACGCCGGGCGGACGGTTTCTGGTGGGGTGGCCGGTCATGGCGTTCGGCATCGGGCTGCTCGGTTACGCCCTGTCGGTGATCGCCGTAACCCTGGTCACCGTAAAAAGCAGGGAAATCAGGGGCATGTCATCCTTTGAACTGAAAGATCATCTGGTTATCTTCAATTTTCCAGGACTCGCCAAGGTTGAAAGCATCCTTGAGGAGCTTTTCCTGGACCCGGCCTTTGGAAATTTTACCCCGGTCGTCCTCGTGGACGAGTTGCTCGAGGAATTGCCTGCGGAATTACAGAAGCGGGGACTTCATTACGTGCGGGGGAATCCAGTCCGGGATCAAACCCTCACGCGGGCTGATATTGACCATGCCCGCCACGCTGTGATCCTTTGCCGCAATCCCAGGGACCCGGCTTCGGACACTCTCAATATCGCCATCGTTCTCGCGATCGAAGGACGCAACCGCAACACGACTACCGTGGTCGAGTGCGTGGACCCGGCTTCCGAAGAGCTGTTTAGAAAGGCCGGCTGCGACAAGATCGTCTGTACCTCTCGTTTTGATGCGTACTTCCTCAGCCAGGAACTGCTCAACCCCGGCGTGCAGGAAGTCATCGGCGACCTCCTAAGCGCCCGCGGCGGCCAGCAGATCTATTTCGTCAAGGTAAGTCGGGAAGCGTCTTTTGGCGAGCTGGCCCAAGTCTGCCGGGAGAAGCAGCACCTGGCCCTTGGGGTCAGCGCTTCGGGAAAAATCCGTCTCAATGTGCCGGAAGCCACCGTGGTCCGCGCGGGGGATTCCCTGATCACCACCGGCCCCTCCCGGATTCCCATGCTTTAGCTGGCTTCTTTTCACCGCAACGGTGAGAAAAAGCGCAAAACCCGCCGAGGATTGGCGTAACCAGCCCAAACCCGCCCCGTTCGGCCCTATCGCATGAGGCTGGGGGCGGGTTTGGAAGGTGATGTCGCTTACTCCACCTTCACCGTCCCCATCGCCCCGCGCCCGAATTGCCACGGCTTGTACATATCCTCCACGTACACTGCCGGTTGCCGGTAGACGCCCGGTGTGACCGCCCGCACCAGATAGGCCAGGGTGAATTTCCGCTCGCCGCCGGCCTCGAAATCCAGCGCCGCCACGAAGCGGTCGTCCCGGAATTCGGTGTGCAAAGTCTCCGTCAATGCGGGCAGCCAGGCGATTTCGGTGGTCGAGGCGTTGTGCGCCAGCCGGGCGTTCTCGATTTCCAGGCCCGCCGGCAACAGATCCACCACCAGCGCCTGCTGCTCCTCGCGACCCAGCGCCTCGCCGGTGATGACCACCACCAGCAAGTCGTTCTGGCGGATCTGGGCCGGGTCCACGTCCTTGCCGGCGCGGGTGTAGTAGCGGCGGCTGACGGTGAAGCCCTCCCGCGCCGGTGGCTGCTGCGCAACCGGCACGCCGCTCAGGTTGAGGGTGTACCAGGCGGCCTGCGCGCCCTGATTGACCACGGTCAGCCCCTTGGCCCATTGCGCCGCCGTCGGCGTCAGATAGAACGGATCGGCGGTGGTCGTCTGGCCATCCACCGCCAACTGGACCCGACCGGGCTGTTTCAGCAGCGCCTGGGCCGCCAGCAACAGCCAGGCTTGTTCCTGGGTGCTGGCGTAGCGGCGCTGGTTGAACTCGGCGGCCACTTCTTCCGCCAGTTGCGGAACCCGCTCCGGCAACAGCCCCGATTCGACCAGCAGCGTCAACAGCGCCGCCCGGTCGCGCAGCGGGCTGCCGTAATCGCGTCCCTCGCCCCGGCCCGACCGTTTCAAGGCGGCGGTGAACGCCTCCCTGGCCCGGCCCAGCTCGCCGTAGCGGGCCAGCGCCGCGCCCAGTTGCGCCTGGGCCAGCGCGCTGGGCAGTTTTTGCAGATGGTTGTCGTGCAGGTAGCGCAAATCGCCAATGGCGGCCTGTTGCACCCGCGCCAGCACGTACAGGGCGTAAGCCCGCCAGCCGAGTTGCGCTTCGCCGAATTCATCGGTGTTCAACTGCTCCTGTAAATACTTCAGGCCGTGCTGATACGCCGATTCCGGGACCAGGTATTGCTCCTGCCGGGCGCGGACCAGAAAATCCATGGCGTAGGCCGACAGCCAATTTTCGACGTTGCTGTCGGGACTCCACAACCCGAAACCACCGCTGGCGTCCTGCAAGGTCAGGATACGCTGAATCGCGTCCTGCACTCGTGCCCGCAACCCCGCCTCGGTCGCGTTCTGGCCGACCCAAACCTCGGCCACCTGGTTGAAGTACAGCAAGGGAAGGGCGCGGCTGGTGGTCTGCTCGAGGCAGCCGTAGGGGTAACGATCCAATTCCGCCAGCAGTTCGGGCACATTGAGATTGGGTCGGCTGCTGAAGCTCAGTCGGGCTTGGCCGGTGCCGGGCAGATAGTCCCGCAGCAAATCGTCGCCAATTCGCAGCGACTCGCTGGGATTCAGGCGCTTGGCGGTACGGCTGGTCGTAATCGCCTGGGCCGGGCGCACGCCGATTTCGGATTCGCGCACCAGTTGGAAACCGTTCGGCCCGTCCAGATGCAAGCGCACTTGGCCGATGCCGGGTTGCAGTCCGCGCAGGGTAAAGGTTCGGCTGTCGGAATTCTGCGTGGCGGAGTCGGCGACGGTGAAGGTGAACGTCGCCGGTTCGGTCACCGCCGCCGCCCCGTCGGCGCTCAGCCGGATGCGGTATTCGCCGGGTGGGGCGCTCAGGTTCTGCACGGTCACGGTGACGCGACCTTCATCCTCCGGCGCCAGGAAGCGCGGCAGGTAGACGCGGGCCACCAGCGGGTCGCGCACCAGCGGCGCGGCCTCGGCCCGGCCCAGCCGGTTGCGATCCCAGGCCACCGCCATCAGTCGCAACTGACCGTTGAAATCGGGCAGGACCAGCGGAATTTTCGCCTGACCGCTGGGGTCCAGCGCCACCGGCCCGGAAAACAGGGCCAGGGTTTTCACCGTGCGCACCCCGGAGCCGTCCAGTTGCCGGCTGTCGGCGTCGCCGCCGACCTTGAGTTGGCCCGGCCGGCCGCCGGTTTCGATCAGCCTGCCGTACAGGTCGAGCAGTTGCATTCCCAGCCGGCGCTTGCCGAGGAAGTAGCGGGTCGGGTCCGGACTGGTGAAATCGGTCAGTTGCAAAATGCCTTCGTCCACCGCCGCCACGGTCACATACGCCGGCTGGCCGGAATCGAGACCGGTCACCGTCACCGGCAGATCGACGGTCTGGCGCGGTTTCCACTCGGTCGGCGCGGTCAGCGCGACGTTCAGGGTGCGCGGCGCGGGGTCCAGCCCGACCCAGGCGACGCCGATGGCTCGCCCCGGCCCGCGCTGGGCCGCGTTGTCCGCCGGCCGGAACGCGGTGGCGGCGACGTATACGCCCGGTCCCCATTCGGCGGGAATGGGCAACTCCACCGTGGTTCCCTCCGCCGGGGCGCTGACCGTTTTGCTCGACCACAGCCGGTCGCCGACCACATTCAGCAACACCTCGCCGGCGAACGGGGCCCGGACGAAGACCTTGGCAGTCTGGCCCGCCTGGTAGCGCGGCTGATCCAGCGTCACTTTCATCTGGTCCGGGGTGTCGCTGTTCTCGTCCGGGGTTTCGAACCAGCCGACGGTGAAGCGCACGCTGGAGGCGACGCCGGTGGTCGGGTCAATCACGTCCAGCCGGTAATTGCCCCATTCCGCGATGCGGTGCGTGAACGCAGCCGGCTGGCCGGCGGCGACGTTGAGGGTTCGGCTGGTGACCGGCGCGCTGTCGCGGATCACCAGCTTGTAATCCCAGCGGTTATCGCCGTAGTACCAATAATACTGATGATCCTCGCGCACCAGGTCGGCCCGCAGCCCGCTCTTGGCCAGCGGCTGACCCAACGGATCAAGGGCGATCACGTCGAAGCCAGCCTCCTGGCCCAGGGGGATGCCGTCGTCGCCGAAACGTGGCTTGACGCCGATGGCGAACGGTTGGGCGCGGTAAGGTAGATTCAGGCTGCGGGTGACCGGCCGACCGCCGGGTTCGAACAACGACACCCGCACCCGCGCCTGCAACGGCCGGCTGGTGTCGGGCGTCTCGCTCAACGTCACCCGCGCCTGCGCCTTGCCCTGGGCGTCGGTGCCAGCCAGCGCCAGCGGGAAACGCTTGGCGGTCCAACTGTCCTGCGCCAGCCCAAACCGATAACCAGGGAAAGTGGGGTAGGGGTTGGGATCTTCGTTCAGCACCACCTCGGCCTCGGCCTTGAGATTGGCCGCCGGCGCGCCGTACAAGAAACGGCCATTGATGTCCACCACCGCCGGCTCACCCGGTTGCAGCACCGGCGTGGTGGAACTCAGCTCCAGTTTCAGCCGCTGGGGCACGAAATCCTCGACCTGAAAGCCCACTTGCCCGACCGGCTCGCCCTTGGGATCGGCATAGGCCTTGACCGTCCAGGTTCCCGTGCGGGCGTTCAACGCCAGCGGCAGTTGGGCGTGATAGCCGCCCAGCGCCGGCTGGCCCGGTTTCGGTTGCCCGGCTTCCACCTCGTCGGGACGAAACAGTTTGAGGGTCAGCGGCGCGTCCGGCAGGGCGTAGCCGCGACTGTCGCGGACCAGGACCATCAATTCCACCGTCTCGCCAGGCCGGTAGACTCCGCGTTCGGTGTAGAGGAAGGCGTCCACCGCCCCCGGCGCGGCCCGGCCCTCGACGCCCCGGTCGCTGAGGTCGAAGGCCGGCTTGGTCAGATCGAGAAAGTTGTAGTCGCCGTTGCCGTAGGCCATCAGCAACGCCGGCTCCCGCCCGCCACCGCCGCGCAGCAGACCGGGATCGAGACGGACGTAACCCTTGCCGTCGGTGACCGCCTTGCCCAGTTCACCGTTGTTGCGGGCGTACAGCCGCACATCGACGCCAGCCAGCGGCTTGGCGGTGGCCAGCGAGCGGGCGAAGACGTGCAGGCCATCGTTGCCACGCATCGTGAACAAACCAATGTCGGAAACCACCAGCCATTGCGTGGCCCGGCTTTCGTAGCTGTCCGGGTCTTCCTTGACCGGTTCGGCGGCCACGATGTAGATGCCCGGTTGCGGGTCACGCAGAATTTCGTTGATTGGCACGGCGGTGGTCACGTCCTGATTGCGTTCGCCGCTGGCCAGGGTCAGGGTTCCCTCCCACAGCAGCTCGCCGGAATTCTTGGCGACCCGATTGATGTCGTAGCCATCCAGGGGATTGCTCAGGTGGCGATCCAGGATTTGTTGCAGCAGGTTACGGTCGTTGACGCGCAACACCCGCACCCGCGCCTGGTCCAGGTTGACGCTGATCAACGGCAACTGCTGGCCGCTGGCCTTGGGCAACACGTAGGCAGTTCCGCGAAAGCCCAGGGTCGGTTTGCGGTCCTCGACCTTGGCAGTGAAATCCTGGGTGGCGCGCGTTTTTTCGCCCGTCGCCGACGGGATGCCGGCGCGGGCCTTGATCGCGTAGCTCTGGCCGTGGCGGACGCCCTCGACGCAGAGTTGCTGGCCCTGGGCGCTGACCGCTGGCTGGATGGCCGGTTCGACGACCAGATAATCCTCGTAATGAACTTGCCGGCCCTTGGCAAGGTCATCGGAAAACTTGAGGCAAATTTTCGGGGTGGCGCTGTCGGATTCGACCTCTACGCCCTTGATCTGGAAGGCATTGGCGTCGGCCAGTTCCTGGTAGCGCTTGGCGATCCGGGGGTTGTCCTCCAGTTCCAGCCCTTCGCGGAAGGCGGCGAGGGCCTGTTTGGGCTCCTTGGCGCGGTCGTACAGCTCGCCCAGCCGGAACAGGGCGCGGGCACGCTCGAACGGGACGCGCGCCGCCTGATAGGCGTTCCAGGCGGCCTGTCGGGTCCGTTCCTGGGCGCGCTCTCGATCCTGATTCTGACTCTGGTCGGTCCGACTTTGCCAGATCTGGCTTAGACCCAGCCATGCCCCCACCGGATCGGCGCCCGCCGCAATGGCGGTTTCCTGACTGGCGATGGCGGCGGTCCAGTCCTTGCGGGCCGCCTGCTGGCCGGCCTGCTGCAACAAGGCGTCGGGCGACTGGCCGGCGGCGGCGCGACCGTCGCGGATCAGTTGCTGATACTGGGCCGCCGCCACGGCGAGCGGCGTATCCTCGAAAGCGTGGGCGCTGGCGGACAGCAGGAGCGCCAACAGGGCAAGCAGCGACAACGAAAGGCGCATGAGAAACTCCTTGGGGGCAACCGGCTGGGATCGCGGTTCTTGCGAGGGTTTGGGCCGAATCGGGAAGGGCGGCCAGGACAGGAGTACGATTGTGTTAATGATAGCCGGTTCCGGCCCGGTTGACCGACGAAGGGTGGTTCGCGTTCCCACCATGGCGAAACGTGGTTCGTTATGAAAAAATAGTGAACCATTTATTGCAATATACTGGTTTTCATCGTGATCGATTCGGAGGGTTATCGACCAAACGTCGGCATCATCCTGTGCAATGCCGATGGCCGCTTGTTCTGGGCGAGGCGAATTGGCCAGCATTCCTGGCAGTTTCCCCAAGGCGGCATTCGGCGGGATGAGTCGCCCGAGCAGGCCATGTTTCGTGAACTGGCCGAGGAGGTTGGCTTGCGGCCGGAGCATGTCGAGGTGATCGGCTGCACCAAGGGCTGGTTGCGCTATCGCCTCCCCAAGCGCTTGATCCGCCGGGGTAACCAGCCAACCTGTATCGGTCAGAAGCAGGTTTGGTTCCTGCTACGGATGTTGGGCGAGGAGGACGCGGTGCGTCTGGATTCCTCCGGGCACCCCGAATTCGATCACTGGCAGTGGGTGGACTACTGGTATCCGTTGCGGGCCGTGGTGCCCTTCAAGCGCCATGTATATTGGCGCGCCCTGCGCGAACTGGCGCCGTTGTTGCCTCCCCTTCGTCTGCCGAAGCGTTCGTTTCCCGCCCAGCGTCGCGACGAGGCGCCCGAGCGACCCACCCGGCGGGACTCCGGGTTCGACGGCCTGTCGACGCCGGTTCGGACGTTGGAGATGGCCGTGGAGGTGGCTGCGGCGGCCATGGAGATCGCCATGGAAGCCACCCGTTCGGTCTCCCACCCACGGGAACTGGAGCCGGCGCACCCCGTGGCTGCGTGCAAACCCCCATCCGTTTTGCCTTTGCGCTCGGCGGGGACCTATTCGCATCCGGTCATCACCCGCATGGTCGTCGCGGCGCGACGCGATGGAATCCTCAAACCCATGGCAGTGGTCACCACGCCAACTCGAGAAGCGGCGACGGTGACATCGACCCTGGATGGGCCGCGCGTTCCCCAGCCACCGACACCGCGCTCGCGTCGGGTTTCCCGGCGCTGAGTGCTGTCCCCACCCATTGTCGTCTTTAGCCGAGGCTGGTTCCATGCTGGATATCTTGCGGCGCATCATCCAGGACATCAACGCCGCCCGCGATCTGCACGAGGCGCTTGGCGTGATCGTGGCCGAGGTCAAGACCGCCATTCACACCGACGTGTGCTCGGTGTACATGACCGACGCCGTTCGCGGCGAACACGTGCTGATGGCCACCGATGGCCTGCGGCCGGGCGCGGTCGGCAAGGTGCGGCTGAAGCTGGGGCAGGGACTGATCGGGCTGGCCGCCAGCCGGGCCGAGCCGGTCAATGTCGATGACGCGCCCGCCCATCCCGCCTTCCGCTACATCGCCGCCACCGGCGAGGCCCCGTTCCACGGTTTTATCGGCGTGCCGATCATCCGGCGGCGCAAGGTACTGGGCGTGCTGGCGGCGCAGCAGCGCGAGCAGCGCAAGTACACCGCCGACGAGGAATCGTTCCTGGTGACCTTGGCCGCGCAACTGGCCGGTTGCATCAATCAGGCGGAAATCCGCCAGGCGCTGGACCGGCTGAGCGGCGATGCGCTGGTGGACACCTTGTTTTTGGAAGGCGTGGCCAGCGCGCGCGGCTTGGCGATCGGCGAGGCGGTGGTGGTGTTTCCGGCCACCGCGCTGGATCGAGTTCCGGACAAGGACATCGAGAATCCGGAGGCCGAGGCCTCGCGGTTTCGGCAGGCGGTGGCGGCGGAGTTGGCCGAGTTGCAACGGCTCAGCGAGCGGATGCGTCTTTTGCTGTCGGCGGGTGACCGGGCGCTGTTCGATGCCTACGCGCTGCTGCTGGGCAGCGACAGTTTGGTGAACGGCACCCTGGAGCGGATTTACGCTGGCAACTGGGCGCCGGGCGCGCTGCGCGCCACGGTGCTGGAATACGCCAACATCTTCACCGAGATGAACGATCCGTACCTGCGCGAGCGCGCCGCCGACATTCTCGATCTTGGCCAGCGGTTGCTGAATCGCTTGCAGGAGGCGCAGGCGATCAACCGTCATTATCCCGATCACACCATCCTGATGGGCGAGGAAATCAGCGTTTCTCAGTTGCTGGACGTGCCGCCGGAGAATCTCAAGGGTCTGGTGTCGGTGCGGGGCACCGGCGCCTCGCACGTCGCCCTGCTGGCGCGCGGCCTGGGGGTGCCGGCGGTGTTCGGGGTCAGCAATCTGCCGCCGGGCCGGCTGAACGGGCGGGAAGTGGTGGTGGATGGCTACACCGTGCGAGTCTGCATCCAGCCCAGCCCAGCGTTGCGCCAGGAATACCTGAAGCTGATCGCCGACGAGGTTGAGCTGTCGCGCGATTTGCAGCATCTGCGCGATCTGCCGGCGGAAACCCTGGACGGTCACCGGTTGGAATTGCACGCCAATTCCGGCTTGTTCGCCGATATCGCCGCCGCCCGCGACAGTGGGGTGCAAGGCGTGGGACTGTATCGGTCGGAGCTGCATTTCTTTCTGCGCGACCGCTTCCCCGGCGAGGAGGAACAGGCCACCTTGTATTGCCGGGTGTTGCGGATGATGGAGCCGCATCCCGTGGTGTTGCGCACCTTGGACATCGGCGGCGACAAGCCCTTGCCGTATTTTCCGATCGAAGAGCAGAACCCGTTTCTGGGCTGGCGCGGCATCCGCATCAGTCTGGATCAGCCCGATTTGTTCAAGACCCAGTTGCGGGCGATGCTGCGCGCGGGAACCGCCCATCCGAATCTGTCGATCCTGTTGCCGATGATCAGTGGCATCGGCGAATTGAGCGAGGCGCTGGAGCTGTTGCGCGAAGCCCAGGCGGAGTTGGCCGAGGACGGGGTAGTGGTCAGGACGCCGCGGGTGGGGATCATGGTGGAGGTGCCGTCGGCGGTTTACCAGATCGAGAAGCTGATTCGCATGGTGGATTTCGCTTCCATCGGCAGCAACGATCTGACGCAGTATCTCCTGGCGGTGGATCGCAACAACGACCGGGTGGCCAAGCTGTACGATTCCTTGCATCCGGTGGTGCTGGCGGCGACCCGCCATGTGGTCGAGCAGGCGCGGGCGGCGGGTCGGCCAATCGGCGTCTGCGGCGAAATGGCCGGCGATCCGGCGGGCGCTCTGCTGCTGATGGCGATGGGGGTGGACAGCCTGAGCATGAACCTCGGCAGCCTGCTCAAGATCAAGTGGTTGATCCGCAGCGTTCCCTATTGCGAGGCTCAGACGCTCTTAGCCGAGGTGGTCGACCTCGACAGCGCCACCGCCATCCGCGACCGCGCCAACGCCTTTCTGGAACAGCATGGATTGGGCGGGTTGTTGCGGGTGGGGAAGTAACTGGTGACCGATATCGACTTCTGGTTCGATTTTGCCAGCAATTACAGCCATATCAGCGTCATGCGCATCGAGCGGGAAGCGGCCGGGCGCAACGTCCGGGTGATCTGGAAACCCTTTCTGCTCGGCCCCATCTTCAAGGCAATGGGCTGGAACACCTCGCCCTTCATCGTGCATCCGGCGATGGGGGCGTACATGTGGAAGGACATGGAGCGCCAGTGCGCGAAGTACGGCGTGCCGTGGCGGCGGCCGACCGCGTTTCCCCGCCTCTCGGTGCTGCCTCTGCGGGTGGCGCTGATCGGCGTCGACCAGCCGTGGGTCGGCGACTATTGCCGGCAAATCATGCGGCGCAATTTCGTCGACGATCAGGACATCCACACCCCCAAAGCGGTCGGCGCCGTATTGACCGATCTTGGGCTTCCAGCGGACGAGATCATCGCTCTGGCGCAGTCGGAACCGAACAAACTCAGACTTCGGGAAAACACCGAGGCCGCGCAAGCCTTGGGCGTTTTTGGTGCTCCGACGTTTTTCGTGCGCGGGGAGATGTTCTGGGGCAACGACCGGCTCGACGACGCGCTGGATTTCGCCACCCAGGGAATCACTTCCTGAAGGCTGGGCGGCGATGCGCGCGTCGATTCAGGGTTTGACCTCGCCGGTCTGCAATTCCACCCGGTTCTGCTTCTGGTTGTAGCCCATCCGGGCGATGACCTCATAATCCAGTTCCGCCTTGCCGCCGGCGGGAATCGAGGTCTCAAACTGCACGGTCTGGAAATCGTGCAGGGTCGGATTCAGCCGGCCGCGGAACACGATGTCGCCCGCGTATTCGCGGCGGATTTGCACGTTGATGGGCTTGCGGGTGTAGTTGCGGATTTTCTGCCGATACACCGTATGCTCGTCCCAGCCGGCGACCTGACTATCCAGTTCCAGCTTGAATCCGTCCTCGCCCAGCTTGCGGTAGAGATTGCCGCCCTTGATCTGGAACCAGAGGTTGTCGCGGTAGACCTTTTGCCTGAGCAGTTCGAACACCACCGCCGGGTCGGAACCCAGGTTCAGTTCGATCTTGTCGCCGATGGGGACATATTTCAGATTTTGCGCCGCCAGATAGCTCAAGCCGTCACGGTTAGCGCGGAACACCCGCAGCATTCCATCCGGCAGCGGCGTGGTGCCCAGTTTCGAGGCCGCGTCATTCCTTAGCAAATACAGCCGCGTCAGTTGCTCGCCGTACTCGCGGGGCCGGTAACGGTACTCGACCGTCATCGGCACGCCCATTGCCTCGAAACTGCGCAACCGCTTGGCCCAGCCGTTGGGTACGGTTTCGGTGCCTTCGATGGTGTAGATGAAATACTCGCTCAACCCTTCCTTGATGATTTCCTTGGGCGCTTCCATTTCCGCCGCCGCGTCGTAGGCGGCCCCAGCCATCATCATCGGCGCGGGCGGCGCGGCGGGCGCCATCATCTTGCGGGCGGCCTTCTGGCGCATGTCCCGATATTCGTTCTTATCCAGTTCGCCGATTCGCCCAACCGGCACTTTCGCCAGCTCGGCGATCTTCTCCACCAGGTTGATGGTGCCTACCACCAGCCGCACCTGGGCGTTTTCGTAGTCCTCGCCGGAGCGATTGGTCACCCGCACGAAGCTTTCCAGCCGCAACGTCTTCTCGTCGGCGTCGGCGATAGCGATATAGTCCGCCGCCCACGAAATGCCGGAGGTGAAATAACTGATTTCGATGGTCGCCTCGCGGTTGGCGTCGCTGTGCACGTTCCAGTACAACATCTGCGGCTTGTCGTGCGGAAAGGTGGTGTCGAGCACTTCCAGACCGGTCTTCGGCTCGCGGAATTTCAGCTCCACCGAGGTGGGATCGATCAGGGTGTTGGCCCAGGAAAATTGCAGAGGGTTGACGCCCTGCTTGAACGTCACCACCCGCGTTTCCCGGACCAGGGTCAGGTCCTCGGAGTTGTAGATGGTCAGTTGCACCATCCGCCGTTCGGGGACAGTGGCGAGATCGACGTTACGGGCCGACAGCGCCAGCGGCAGCAGCAACCCCAACAGGCACAGCAACCAACGAACAGTCAGGTTGGAAGTCATGGCGCTCACCACTCGTTATTCAGGGTTAGCCGCAGGGTATGAATCTGCTTTTGCGCCTGGCCGTCGGCGGGGCGAGCCGGTAGATCGACGTGAAACAGCAACTTGTCGGCGTCGCTCTTTTCGGGATCAGGACTGCGCAGGCTGCCGTCGCCCAGTTGCCATTCCGGGTCGCGGCCGCTGTCGCCGCGAATCTGGTCGCGAATCTGGCGGACGCTCTCGGTGATGTCGAGCGTGACCGGCGTGTCCTTGAAGTTCTCGATCTCGTATTTCAGGGTCACGTCGTAGCGGTACAGATTGCCGGCGATGCGCTGGCGCTCGTTGCGGTCCACGGTGCGCCGCACCGCGATGTCGCGCGCCAAGCCCAGATAAAGCTTCAACTCGTCGTCGGGCGCGGTGAACTTGCCCCGGTCCTCGCCCAGAAACGCGGTTCCGCCCTTGCCGTCGTCCTGGAAGATGCGGGCCTTGCCTTCCGGCAGCGGTTCCTTGCCGAGAGCGCCGCCCGCGTTCTTGACCACGTAGTGCATCGGCACGTTGAGCTTGTCCTGGGCGCGGTCGAGATAGCCGAACTCCACTGGATGGCTGGTGTAGGTCTTGCGCACCGGCACGGCGGTAAAACGGCTCAGTTGCACTTCCTTGGTCTCGCTCAGGCCCAGCGGCTTGCCGAAGCGTTCGCCGACGCCGGCCCAGAATTCGGCGGCGTCGTAGGCTTCGTTGGCGTTGTTATTGACCCGCAGGTATTGCGCCAGACTCAGGGTCTTCTCGTCGCGGTCAGCCACGGCGCGGTAGTGAAAATTCTTGCCCAGACCGCCCAGAACGTAGCTGATCCGCACCCGCGCCGCGCCGGAGGCACTGGCGGCAACCGCCCAGACCAGCGCGGTTTCGTTGGGCGGATAGCTGACCGAGAGTACCTTGGCGTCCAGCGGCTGATCGGCGGGCGGCGGCAGGATGCGCAGCACCAAAGTATCGGGGTCGATGCGGGTATTGGCCCAGGAGAAATCCACCTGGTTGACGCCTTTGACCAGGGGAACGATGCGCTCCTCCTCGACCAGGGCGATCTGGGGATGATCGAGCTGGATTTCCACCCGCTCGCGCACCGGCAGGGTGGTGAGCTTGATCCGGGCCAGTGCGTCCAGCGGCCCGGCGCCGAGCACCAGCAGGACGCCTAGCGGATACAGCCATCGGGTTCGGTTCATGGGTTATCGCCTCCAGAAAATGCAATGGATCGGTATAACCATAAACGCCCTTGCGGCGTTGTGGGGTCAGCCCACGGATTAAATCCCCGGACCAGGGAAAAGCGCGTCGCTCACCGCCCCGTTTCCTTGACCCGCGCGGCCAGCGAAAAGCGCCGGCCCCGGGTCGGCAGCAAACCCTGCGGACGGATCACCATCATCACCATCATCACCAGCCCGAACACCAGCATCCGGGCGCCGGCGAACTCGCGGAACAGTTCCGGCAGACCCACCACCAGAAACGCCGCCAGCAGTACGCCGGGGATGCTGCCCGCTCCGCCGAGAATGACGATCATGAATAGCACCACCGATTCCCAGAAGCTAAAGGACTCCGGCGAGATGATGGTCATCTTGGCGGCGAAGAGTGTTCCAGCCATCCCAGCCCAGGCCGCGCCCAGGCCGAACGCCGCCAGCTTGTAATAAGCGGTGTTGATCCCGCTGCCCTCCGCCGCCACCTCGTCCTCGCGCAGGTAGTTGAGCGCCCGCCCGAACCGCGACTGCTTGAGTCGCAGGAACAGGAAAATGGTCAGCGCGACGAAGCCCCAGATCAGATAGAAAAATTCTTCCGGCCGGCGGATGACCCAGCCGAACAGCCGGGGGCGGCTGATGCCGAAGATGCCGTTAGCGCCGCCGGTGATGCCGAACACGTCGTTGACCAGGGCGATGCGGACGATCTCACCGACGCCGATGGTGACGATCAACAGATAATCGCCGCGCAAATGCACGACGGGCCGCGCCACCGCCAGCGCGAACAGTCCGGCGGCCAGCCCGCTCAGCGGCAGCGTCCACAGAATCGGGATCTGGTAGCGAGTGTTGAGGATGGCGGCGGTGTAGGCCCCCATCGCGTAGAACGCGGCGTGGCCCATGTTGAACAGTCCGGCCTCGCCCAGGATCAGGTTGAGGCTCAGCGCCAGCAGCGCGTATAGGCCGATGCTGTTGAGCACGTCCACCTGATAGGTGTTGAGAAACAGCGGTGCGAACGGCAACAGACCGGCAAGCAGCGCAACGACGAATGGCTTAAACCGGTTCATCTCTTTTCCCTTTCACCGTTCGCCTCAAATCTTGTCCGCTACCCGCTCGCCCAGCAATCCGGTGGGCCGCACGATCAGAATCAGAATCAACACGCAAAACGCGATGGCGTCTTTCCAGGCGATGGAGACATAGGCCGCGCCCAGCGCCTCGATCACCCCTAGCAGCAGACCGCCCACCATCGCGCCGGGGATGTTGCCGATGCCGCCCAGAATCGCGGCGGTAAAAGCCTTCATGCCGTAAACCCAGCCCATGGTGAAATTGACCTGACCGTAGTACAGGCCCACCATCAGCCCCGCCGCGCCGCCCAGCGCCGGTCCCAGCAGGAACACCAGCAAGATCACCCGGTTGACGTCGATACCCATCAGCCGCGCCGCGCCCTGGTCAATCGCCGCCGCGCGGATGGCCGTGCCGATTCGAGTTTTCTGGATGAACAGGTACAGGGCGATCATCATCGCCACCGAGGCCAGCACGATCAGCACCCGCATCAACGGGACATACAGGCCGAAAATGTCGAGCGTGGCGGCGGGCAGGATGTCGTCGGGATAGACCTGGAAGCGTGCGCCGTAGATCAGCATCAGGGTGTTTTGCAGGAAGATCGACGCGCCCAGCGCCGACACCACCGCCGACAGGCGCGGCGATTCGCGCAGGGGACGATAGGCGGCTCGTTCCAGAATCGCGCCCAGTATCGCCACCAGGCCCATCACCATCAGCACCAGCACCAGCACGCCCAGCGCGAAGCCGACCCGGTCGGTCAGCGCCAGCGAGGTCAGCAGGGTCAGGCCGAGATAGGCGCCGTAGGTGAACAAATCGCCATGGGCGAAGTTGATCAGCTTGAGCACACCATAAACCATGGTGTAGCCGAGAGCGATCAGGGCGTAGATGCCGCCCACGGCCAGACCGTTAGTGAGTTGCTGGAGGAATTCTTCCATGATGTCGCTGGGATTCAGGCTGGAGGGAGAGGAACGCCGAGTTGCCGGCAAATGCTCGCCGCCGTGAATTCGGTGATCTCACGATGGCGGGGAATGGCGGTACGACGATGATTGGCCGGATTTTCCCAGATGGAGTGCTCGCCACCTTCCCGCAACAACTGGCAACCCTGTTGACGCAGATGAAGCAAGAGATCACGGCGTTTCATGCGGCAACCGTTTCCCCTGGCGTCACATTGACGCGGGAAGCCGCCGTCAACAGCAGATAGATGGGTTCTTCAATATCCGCTTCAGGATTGGTAAGAGTCAAATCCGGGCGCGGCAAGGACTCACCCAATAACAGGCAAGTCTCCGCCATGTCCACCAGGGCGCTGGCCAGTAATCGCCTTGCCTCAGGTAACGTTTCGGCGCAGGTCATCGCCCCGGGAAAATCCAGCACCTCGGCATGAACGCCGCCATCCACGAACTTGTACATCGCCTTGTAAGTCAGCATGATCAACCCGCACTGTTGCGGCGGCTCCCTCCAGCAAGAAAGAAGGTCGCCTGGCCGCCTTACAGCTTCTGCATCACAAACTTGCCGTCGGCATCCACCTTGTAGACCCGATACACCTCGCCCTCGCGGTCGCCCTTGGCGTCGAAGGCGATGGGGCCGCTCAGACCGGAGAAATTCTTGAGGTCCTTGTGCAAATAGTCAGCGATCTTGGTGGCATCAGTGGATTTGGCGCCCGCGATGCCCGCCACCATCACCCGGAAACCATCGCCGGCCAGCACTGCCCAGATCGAGGGCGGCAACTCATTGTATTTTTTCTGGTAATCGGCCAGGAACGCCTTGGCGTCGGGCGTATCCAGGTCCTGCGGCTGCGGCGGACTGAGGAAATAGAAGCCCTCGGCCGCCTTGCCGGCGATCTTGACCAAGTCGACGTTGTTGGTGGCGTCGCCGCCGATGAACGGCACGTTCCAGTTCATGCCTTTCTTCTGTTTCAGCAGCAGGCCCGCTTCCGGATAATAGCCGGTGAACAACACCACGTCCGGGTTGGCGCCTTTCAGCTTGGTCAGAATCGCGGTGTAGTCGCTCTCCTTGGGCGTCAGCGCGTCGAAGAACACCACTTCCGTCCCTTTTTTCTTCAGCAGGGCGTTGGCTTCATCCGCCAAACCTTTGGCGTAGGCGCTGCTGTCGTGCAGGATGGCGACTTTCTTGAAACCCAGTTTTTCGATGGTTTGCGCCGCCATGCGGCCCTGCTCGTCGTCGCGCGGCGCGGTGCGGAAGAATTTCTTCAAGCCCTTCTCGGTCAGGCGGATCGCGGTCGAACCGTTGGCGATCTGGGGAATGCCGGCCTCGTCGTAGATGTTCTGGCTGGCTTCGGTCACGGCGGAGCCATAGGTGCCGACCACCGCCGCTACCCCCTTGGTGGTCAACCGTTGCGCGGCCAGCGAAGCGGTGCGCGCATCGCCGCCGTCGTCCTCGGTCACTACCTCGATCTTCTTGCCCAGCACGCCGCCCTTGGCGTTCTGCTGCTCGGCCAGCAGCTCGACGATCTTCTTCATGCCTTGCCCTTCGCTGGCCCAGGACCCGGTCAGCGGCGCCATCAGGCCGATCTTGACCGTGTCCGCCGCTTGAACCATCCCGCCGCCCAGCGCCAAACCGACCGCCGCGACCCAGGTCAACAGTTGCTTTTTCATGTGGTTGCATCCTCCTGGCGAAATTTGGGAAGGGGCAACGATAGCAGCGAATTTCAAACAGCGTCAAACTCGCCGAACCGGTGGGAAGGGTATCCTGATCTCCGTCAGGGACGCGGCGGCCATCGGCGCGCGGGCCTCATCCTCGTCGTCCATGCCCGCGTCTTCCGCCTCATCGCCTCCGCCGGGCAGCCAGGCCGAGGTCCGACCCCCCGTGCGGGAACCGAGTCCGGCGAAATCGAACAACCGGGCATCGGCCAGATGCGAGGGCGCCACGTTCTGAAGCGCGGCGAAGAGGTTTTCCACCCGCCCCGGAAACTGCCTCTCCCATTGTCGCAACATGGCCTTGATCGCTTGCCGTTGCAGGTTCGGCTGCGAGCCACACAGGTTGCAGGGAATGATCGGGAATTGCCGCGCCTCGGCATAGGCGGCGATATCGCGCTCACGGCAGTAGGCCAGTGGCCGGATCACCACGTGGCGGCCATCGTCGCTGAGCAGCTTCGGAGGCATGGCTTTGAGCTTGCCACCGTGAAACAGATTCAGAAACAGGGTTTCCAGAATGTCGTCGCGGTGATGGCCCAGCGCGATCCGGGTCATGCCGTGCTCGGCGGCGAAGGTGTAGAGAATCCCGCGCCGCAGCCGCGAACACAGCCCGCAGGTGGTCTTGCCAGCGGGGATCACCCGCTGGACGATGCGGTAGGTGTCCTGCTCGATGATGTGAAAAGGAATGCCGATGCTCCGCAGATAATCCGGCAGCACGTGTTCGGGAAAGCCGGGCTGCTTCTGATCGAGATTGACCGCCACCAGGTCGAACCGCACTGGCGCCCGCGCCTGGAGATTACGCAGAATGTCGAGCAAGGCGAAGGAATCCTTGCCGCCGGACAGACAGACCATCACTCGGTCGCCGTCCTCGATCATATTGAAATCTTGAATGGCGCGGCCCATGCTCCGCCGCAGACGCTTTTGAAGCTTGTTGAAGTGGATGGTCTGTTTCCTAACCGCCGTCATCGTTGTCATTCCTTACGGGAGCTGCCCGCGCGGCGGAAGACTTTACCCGAATTCGGACTGGGCCGCGCCAAGTTCATTCCTTGCCGGACGCGGGGCGGGGGACTAAACTCCCCCGCTGCCTCGATCGTTATCGTTCAAACCGCAGGCTGGCGCTTCCCGTTCCCAGCCCGCCGACCCGCACCGCCCGCCCTTCCCTGGAGACCTCCCACCATGGAGACCCGTGACATCGAACATTACCGACACCGGCTTGTCGAGCTGCGCCTCGAACATCGCGATCTCGATGACGTCATCGCCCGCCTTGCCAAGGACCCTTTGGTTGACGAGCTGGAACTGAAGCGGCTGAAAAAGCGCAAGCTCCTGCTCAAGGACATGATCGCCCATCTAGAAAGTAAACTGATTCCCGACCTTAACGCCTGAGCCCATCCCAACGAATGCAGGGGGCCATCCGGCCTTGCGGTCCGAGGCGGCCCCGTTACCTCACCCCTTCGTTCGTTCAGAGGGGCTTGCCGTACTGCTTAAGGTACAAACTCTTGGCCTGACCGATCCAGTCGTCGCGGTGAATGCGGCCGCTGAGGTTGATCACCTCCGATTCAAGCCGCTCGATCTCGTCGTCGGTCAGCGCCACGATCTGCCGGTAAGTATTGATGCCCACGCCATTGAGCTTGCCTTCCAATACTGGACCGATCCCGCTGATCAACTTCAGATCGTCCTTCTCCGCCGGCGAGGTGGCCAAGCCAGCGGCCCGTCGATCCTCGGCCAACCCCCGAATCAGGTCGTTCATCGCTTCAAGGCGCTTGGCGATGCCCTGTAAATCGTCACGGGTCGGCACGCCCAGCCGTTTCAGGGCGCGAGCCACTCGCTCCTCAAACAGTTGCTCCAAGTTGTCTAGCGTATCGACCGCTCTGGTTTTGACGCCCTCGACCATGCCGCGCACCTCATCCACCCGCTCCTTTACTTCCTCGACTTTTTCTCCGGCCAGTCTCAGCGTCTGATCGCGCAATTTCCCGCCTTCCTTGACCAGCGAATCCATCACCTTGCCCGCTTCTTCCTGGGCCTTGTCCACCGCGGCTCTAAGTTGATGCGCCACGGATTCGGGCGCCTGTTTTTCGGTATCATTGCTCATGTCGTACTCCTTCTGGGCAATTGCCATGAATGAATCATGATTTTCATCCTAGCGACGAAAACTAGTGTAAACACCCTAAGCGGTGTTTTATCCAGTCTCGTTCAGCCAGCGGCCCGACCACCCCCCGCTCCACCGCTATGATAGAGTAATCCATCGATGTACTTCCGATCCGACGGCGCGTTTCGCCGCGACCGGCGGAGCCAAACCATATCCAGAACCTCGCAGCCATCCCATGATCCTGAGCCGCTTCCTCAAGCCCAAGTGGCAACACGCCGATCCCGAAACCCGTAAACAGGCCTTGCGGGAGCTGGAAGTCACCGACCCAACGCTGCGCGAACTGGCCCAGCAGGATCCCGACCCGGGCGTGCGTCGCGCCGTGTTGGAACGCATCGGCGATCTCGACCTGTTACGGCTCATCGCCCGTGAGGATAGCGATGCTGGCGTGCGCGCCAGCGCCGAGGAACGTTATCGCGCCCTGATGGCGGGACAAATCGCCGGTGGCCTGACGCTGGCCGATCGTTTGGAGCGACTGCGGCGCGAGCCGGACGCCGATCTGGTGGACTACCTGTTGCGCCATGCCGCCGAACCGGAACTGCGGTTGGCCCTGCTGGAGCGAATCGACGCCGAACCGGCCTTGGCTGGAATCGCAATGGGGGATTATCATCCGGACATGCGGCTGGCTGCGCTGGAGCGGGTCCACGATCCCGAACTGCTCGACCAGGTCGCCCGCCACAGTCGCAACCGCGACAAGCGGCTGCACCGCCGGGCGCGAGATCGCCTGGACGCTCTGGCGGCCGAACAGGCGCGCGCCGTTCGCGGCGAGCGGTTGTGCGTCGAGATGGAGAGCCTGCGCTGGGACGGCGAGAGCGGAAGCAACGCTGGGCGATTTCCTCGGCTGGAACAGGAATGGCGTGACCAAGAAGCCACCGCGCCGCCCGAACTGCGAGAACGCTATGTCCATGCGCGCGCCCGTTTTCTGGCCGAGCGCCAGGCCAGCGCCAGTCGCCGCGGCCAGCGGTTGGAGTTGATTGCGACGCTAGACGCCTTGCTGGAACGGCTGTGCCAAGCGGCCGAACCAAGCGCCGAACTCGACGCGGCGGTTCAATATGCCACCCACGAGGCGCCGATGGCCTGGACTCATTGTGGCCCTCCCCAGGATGCCGAGGGCCGGCGGCTGAACGAACGATTTCGGCAGATGGAGCAGGATATCCGCGACCAGGACCGCGTCCTGCACCGCAACCACGCCCGCGCCGAGCACTTGCGCGATGTGCTGCGACAGGGCGAGGCCCTGCTTCAACAACCCAGCGCGGTTCACGATCACGACCTTAAACAGTTGCGCCAGCGTTGGGAGGGCCTGGAGCGTCCCGAGGCGCACGCCCTGACCCTGGAACTGCAAAGCCGCTTCGACAGCCTGCTCGACCAATTACGCGCCCGCCTGCAACGGCAGGTTCAGCAGCGCGACCAGGAATGGCGGGAATTGCAGGAACTGACGGGGCAGCTTGAAACGGCGGCCGAGGATGGTGAGTTACAACAGGCCACTCAGCTTCAGGACCAAGTTCGCCACCGCCTCAAGCACAACATCGGTCTGAGTCGGGCGCAGGTGGCGGGAATTGAGGAACGGTTGCAAGCCTGCGCGGGCCGCCTCGGCGAACTGCGCGATTGGCGTCGCTGGGGCACCCACCAGGCCCGGGAACAACTGTGCGCCACCGCCGAAAGTCTGATCGACCTGGCGGCCGAATCGACCGAGATCGCCCAGCGCATCCAACAGGTCCGCGAAGCCTGGAAGGCGCTGGACCATCAAGAAGGGGCCGCGCCCAAGACGTTGTGGAAACGCTTCAACGCCGCCTGCGAGCGCGCCTACGCGCCCTGTCAGGCCTACTTTGAGGCCCAGGCCCAGGAGCGGCGGCGGAATCTTGAAGACAAGCAGGCGTTGTGCGCGCAGTTGGAGCAGTTCGAAACCACCACCGACTGGCAGCGGGTGGACTGGCGCGAGGCCGACCGGCTACGCCGCCGCGCCCAGGAACAGTGGTACAAGCTCGGGCCCGTCAACCGCGCCGACCGCAAGACCCTGGACCGCCGATTCCAGCGGGTTCTGCGCCAGTTGGACGACCGCCTCGGCGCTGAGCGCGACCGCGAGCTTCAGCGGCGTCGACAACTCATTCAGCAAGTGCGGGCCCGGGCGGAAGGCGCCGACCTGCGCGCCGCCATCGAAGCCGCCAAGAAAGCGCAAGCGGAATGGCATCCCACCGTGCAGGCCCTGCCCCGGCAGGAACAGGCGCTCTGGAAAGAGTTCCGCGCGGTCTGCGACCAGGTATTCGCCCGCCGTCAGGCCGAGCAGCAGAGTGCCGATAGCGAGCGACAGGACCATCTGTGGCGCAAGCGGGATCTGTGCGCGGAAATCGAGGCACTGGCTACCGCTGGTCCCGAGCAACTAGCCGAAGCACGCGCTCGGTTGCAAGCCATCCAGCACGAATGGGAAGCGGTGGGCTCAGTTCCCAAGGCCGAGCAGCGCGCGCTTGACCAGCGGTTTGAAGCCGCCATGCGTCAATTCGCCCATCACGAGCAAGCCTTGCGTCGAACCAAGGTTCGGGAAGCCTTCCAGCACTTGCATCAGCGGGCCAGGCTGTGCGCCCGCTTGGAAGCCCTGCTCGCTGACCCAACCACCGACAGGGAGGCCATGCTGGTCGAGGCGCGGGAGACCTGGGAAACCCTTCCGGAACCGCCAGCGGCATTGCTGGAACCGATGCGGCAACGCTTTACCGCTGTGGTTCAGGCCCTGAGCGATGCCGATCCCGCTCCAGCATCGGCGGTACGCGCCGGCCTGGAACACAACCTGGAACGCAAGCGCATCTGGTGCGTGTGCATGGAAATTGTCGCCGGGGTGGAATCGCCGCCCGAGTTCGCCGCGTTGCGGATGGAATATCAGGTTGCCCGGCTGTCGGCATCGCTGGCCGGCGCCGCCGTCAAGTCCGACGCGATCTATGACCCCCGCCGACTACAGGAACAATGGTGCCTGACCGGGGCGCTGCCCGCCGAGGCGGAGGCGGCGCTGGACGCCCGCTTCTTGCGGGCGCTGGATGCCTGGCGGCGGCGGGAGGAAGCCTGAAGCCGTCCGGCGGCGGCGCCCCACCGGGCCTGAAACCGGGCGATCTGTTGCTGGCGCTGCTGGCCAACGCCGCCTGGGCGTTCAACTTCGTCGCTGGCAAGGCCGGCGTAACCCATTTCCGACCGTTCCTATTCACGGCGCTGCGCTTCGCCGTGCTGCTGCTGGTGTTGCTGCCGTTCCTGCGCTGGCTGCCGGGCCGGATGCGCGGCGTGCTCGGTATCGCCCTGGTGCAGGGCGTGCTACATTTCAGCCTGGTGTTCGCCGGGTTGGAAGCCAGCGGTGATATTGCCTCGGTCGCCATCGCCAGCCAGTTGTACGTCCCGTTCTCGGCGCTGCTGGCGGTGGTCTGGCTGGGGGAAACCCTGGACGGGCGGCGATTGGCCGGCATCGCCTCAGCCTTCGGCGGCGTGCTGGTGATCGGTTTCGATCCCATCGTCCTGCGGCACCTTGACGCCTTGCTGCTGATCGTGGCTGGCGCGGTGGCCATGGCGGTCGCCACCATCCAGATGCGGCAATTGCGTGGGGTGGGCGTGTTCGCGCTGCAAGCCTGGATCGCGTTGTGCGCCACCGCGGCGCTGTCACTGCTGTCGCTGCTGTTTGAGCACGATCAGTGGACCGCCATCCGCACCGCGACCGGGCTGGAACTGGCTGCTCCGGTCTATTCGGCCCTGGGCGCGTCCCTGGTCGGTCACGGCATCGTCTACCACCTGCTCGGCCGCTATCCGGTCAGCGTCACCACTCCGCTGATGCTGCTGGCGCCGGTGCTGGCGGTGGTTTTCGGCGTGCTGCTGTGGGGCGACGTGTTGACCTGGAAGCTGGTGCTGGGAGGTATCCTGACCCTGACGGGCATCGCCGTCATCACCGTGTCGGCGGCGAACCGCCACGCCGCGGCCTCGTAGCGCGCTTCAGTGCTCCCGACGGGCCAATCGCTCGATCAGCGGTTGCAGGATCAGCTCCATGGCGAATCCCATCTTGCCCCCCGGCACTACGAGGGTGTTGGGCCGCGACATGAAGGAGTCATGGATCATGCTGAGCAGATAGTGAAAATCCGGTTGAATTTTCTGCTTGGCGCTTTTGAAGCGAATCACCACGAAGCTCTCGTCCAGGGTGGGAATGTCGCGGGCGGTGAAGGGATTGGAGGTATCGACCGTCGGCACCCGCTGAAAATTGATGTCGGTCAGCGAGAACTGGGGCACGATGTAGTGGGTGTAGTCGTACATCCGCCGCAGGATGTTCTCGGTCACCGCCTCCTGGCTATAGCCGCGCTCGGCGGTGTCGCGGTGAACCTTCTGAATCCATTCCAGGTTGACGATGGGCACCACCCCGATCAGCAAGTCTACATAGCGGGCGACGTTAACCTTGTCGGTGACGACGCCGCCGTGCAGTCCTTCGTAGAACAGCAGGTCGGTATCGGGCGGCACCGGTTCCCAGGGCGTGAAGGCGCCCGGTTCCCGGCCATGGCGGGCCGCGGTTTCGCGGTCGTGCAGATAATAGCGCCGCAGTCCGCCGCCGCGCTCGCTGTATTCCATGAACAGCGCCTCCAGTCGGTCGAACAAATTGCCCTCGGGACCAAAGTGACTCAAGTTACGGCCTTCCCGAAGCGCGCGCTCAACTTGCCGTTGCATTTCCAGTCGATCATAGCGATGGAAGCTGTCGCCCTCGATGATGGCGGCCTTGAAACCGTCTCGCCGGAAAATATGTTCCATCGCCACTCGCACCGTCGAGGTGCCGGCGCCGGACGATCCGGTGATCGCGATGATGGGATGCTGTTTCGACATGACCGCTCCATGTGGGAATCGCGAGCGGCATTATAGCTGGGTTTATATTGCAGTGCAGCATAAAGATCATCAGGTAATCGACATATGGTGTGCGAATTACCTGATTCGAGATGGGCAGCCTGCCTTTAAGGCTGTCCAACGCGCTTTTATCGCTTTTATATAGAGTCTCTAAAAGCTAAAGCGCATGACCGAAAAGCCGCCACCCCTAGTTGGCGCGGGCGCAAAGTGTCCGCGTCAACCAGGGGTTGAATGAATTCAAGTGATCTCGTCGAGCACGGTGCGGACACGAGCGCCGATTTCCTCGATGGTCCCGGTTCCCTTGACGGTGCGCAGCAGGCCCTTCCGGGTGTAATAGTCGATCAGCGGCGCGGTCTTCTCCTCAAAGACCCGCAACCGGTTGCGGATGGTCTCCTCGTTGTCGTCGGCGCGTCCACGCCCCAGCAGGCGCTTGACGATCTCCTCGTAGTCCACCTCGAAGAACAACACCAGATCGAGTGGCTGGTTGATCTTAGCCAGCAGTTTGTCCAGCGCCTCCGCCTGGGCCAGATCGCGCGGGAAGCCGTCCATCATGAATCCCCTGGGATTGGTCACCGCCAGAGTTTTCAGGCCGTTCTCGATCATACCCAGAACGATGTCGAAGGGCACCAGTTCGCCGGCGTCCATGTAGGGCTTGGCTCGTTGCCCCAGTTCGGTGCCGGCGGCCACCTCGGCGCGCAGCAGATCGCCGGTGGCGACCGTGGAGACCCCATGGCGGGCGATGATGGCGTCGGTTTGCGTGCCCTTGCCCGAACCGGGGGCACCTAGCAGAACAATTCTCATGGCGATTGCACTCTATAAAAATTTTGGCGGAAAAACATTAAAATTTCAGCGAAAATCCACGGGGGCCGAAGCGGTTCCATCCGCCCTACGCACGCGGCGATTGCGGGGGCGTGGCTGTCAAGCGTTCGACCTTCGCGGTAGTATAGGCACTCTTTCATGTCTTAACCGCCGCATCAAAGGTCGCCGCCATGATTCTGGACAAAGTGGACGTCGGTTACCACCTTCCCGAGGAGTTCGAGGTCATACCAACATTCCAGCGCATGCGGGCTCAGAGGCTGTAAAAAAACCAACTATCTCAACCCCCAACCCCTAACTACAACGAGGAGGAACCATGCGGTTCATTTATCCACAGGCTGGAGGATTCGCATCGCAGGGAGGGTTCGTATCATGGCGACGTTAGGCTTGATCTTAGCGTTGGTCTGCGCCATTGGCGCCCTGGTTTATGGTTTTCAGTCAGTCAACTGGGTGTTAGCCAAGGATGCGGGCAATCCCCGGATGCAGGAAATCGCCGCCGCCGTCCAGGAAGGCGCCCGCGCTTACCTGAACCGGCAGTACACCACCATCGCCATCGTCGGCGCGGTCGTCGGCGTGATCATCCTGTTCACCTTGGGCGCGCTGTCGGCCATCGGCTTCGTGATCGGCGCGGTTTGCTCGGGCGTCGCCGGTTACATCGGCATGTACGTCTCGGTGCGCGCCAACGTCCGCACCGCCCAGGCCGCGCACGGGGGACTGAACGCGGCGCTGGAAGTCGCGTTCCGCGGCGGCGCGATCACTGGCCTGCTGGTGGTCGGCCTCGGTCTGCTGGGCGTGGCTGGCTATTACGTGCTGCTCGGCGGGTTTGGCGCCGTTCCCGATCTCGGCCCACTGGTCGGGCTGGCCTTCGGCAGCTCGCTGATCTCGATTTTCGCCCGTCTGGGTGGCGGCATCTTCACCAAGGGCGCGGATGTCGGCGCCGACTTGGTCGGCAAGGTCGAGGCCGGCATTCCCGAGGACGATCCGCGCAATCCAGCCGTGATCGCTGACAACGTGGGTGACAACGTCGGCGACTGCGCCGGCATGGCCGCCGACCTGTTCGAGACCTACGCCGTCACCATCATCGCCACCATGCTGGTGGGTAGCCTGATGTTCACCGGAAACCTCACCCAGAATGCCGTCGTCCTGCCGCTGGTGATGGGCGGCGTGTCGATCATCGCCTCGATCATCGGCTGCGGCTTCGTCAAGGCGCGGGAAGGCGAGAAGATCATGAACGCGCTCTATCGCGGCCTGGCGGTGGCCGGCGGCATTTCCGCCGTGGTCTTCCTGCCTGTCATCTGGCTGCTGATGGGCGGCCAGCATACCTGGGGTCTCTGGGGTTCGGCGCTGGTCGGGCTGGGCCTAACCGCCGCGATGGTGGTTCTCACCGAGTACTACACCGCCACCGAATTTAGCCCGGTACAAAAGCTCGCCGAGGCCTGCACTACCGGCCACGCCACCAACATCATCGCTGGATTGGCGGTGTCGATGAAAGCGACCGCCTTGCCGGTGCTCGCCGTATGCCTAAGCATTGGCCTGTCCTATCACTGGGCCGAGTTGTACGGCGTCGCCATTGCTGCCACTTCGATGCTGTCGATGGCCGGCATCATCGTCGCCCTCGACGCCTACGGGCCGATCACCGACAACGCCGGCGGCATCGCCGAAATGGCGGAAATGGACGAGAAGATTCGCGGCATCACCGACCCGCTGGACGCGGTGGGCAACACCACCAAGGCGGTCACCAAGGGCTATGCCATAGGCTCGGCGGCGCTGGCGGCGCTGGTGCTGTTCGCCGACTTCGAGCACAAGCTGGAGCTCGCCCACATCAAGGTCGATTTCTCCCTGACCGATCCCGTGGTGATCATCGGTCTGTTCATCGGCGGCATGATCCCGTTCCTGTTCGGGGCGATGGCGATGGAAGCGGTCGGTCGCGCCGCCGGCGCGGTGGTGCTTGAAGTGCGTCGGCAGTTCCGGGAAATCGCCGGCATCATGGAAGGCACGACCAAGCCTGATTATTCCCGGGCGGTGGATCTGCTGACCAAATCGGCGATCAAGGAAATGATCATCCCCTCGCTGCTCCCGGTGCTGACCCCCATCGTGGTCGCATTCGGCATGGCGTGGCTGATGGGTCCAGAGGCCGGACCGAAGGCACTGGGCGGCCTGTTGATGGGCACCATCATCACCGGCCTGTTCGTGGCGATCTCCATGACCGCCGGCGGCGGCGCCTGGGACAACGCCAAGAAATACATCGAGGACGGCAACCACGGCGGCAAGGGCTCGGAAGCCCACAAGGCGGCGGTCACCGGCGACACCGTCGGCGATCCCTACAAGGACACCGCTGGCCCGGCGGTCAACCCGTTGATCAAGATCATCAACATCGTCGCTTTGCTCATCGTCCCGTTGCTGGTGGCGATGAAGTAGCACGAACTGCCCGTGGCTGAACTGAGCCACTTCGACGCCGCCGGCGAGGCCCACATGGTGAACGTGGGCGACAAGGAGGTCACTCGCCGGGCGGCCGTCGCCGAGGGTTGGATTCTCATGCAGCCGGCCACGTTGGAGCGAATCGTGGCCGGCGCGCATGCCAAGGGCGACGTGCTCGGTGTCGCCCGCATCGCCGGCATCATGGGTGCCAAGCGCACCGCCGATCTCATCCCGCTTTGCCATCCGCTGGCCCTTACTCGGGTAGCGATGGATTTGGAACCGCAACCGGAACGCAACGCCGTTCGCTGTCGGGCCACCGTGGAAACACAGAGTCGGACCGGGGTGGAAATGGAAGCCTTGACCGCTGTTCAGATAGCCCTGCTGACGATCTACGACATGTGCAAGGCGGTGGACCGGGGCATGACCATGACCGATATCCGCTTGCTGGAAAAGACTGGCGGAAAATCCGGCCCCTGGCGGCGTGAATGAGCGATCTTTACATCGTCGACCAGCCGGCGTTGGTCGATTTCTGCGCCCGGTTGCGCGGCGAATCCTGGCTGGCGCTCGATACCGAATTCATCCGCGAGCGCACCTACTACCCGCAACTCTGTCTGATCCAAATTGCCAGCGCCAATGAGGTCGCCTGCATCGACCCCTTGGCGCTCCCCTCGCTGGACCCCCTGCTGGATATGCTCCACGATCCCGCCATTACGAAGATACTGCACGCCGCGCAGCAGGACCTGGAACTTTTCTTTCACTTGCGCGGCGCGGCGCCCGCGCCCGTGTTCGACACCCAACTGGCGGCGTTGGCGCTGGGTCAGGGCCATCAGATCGGCTATGCGGCCCTGGTGCGACAACTGCTCGGCGTGGAGCTGAGCAAGGCGCACACTCGCGCCGACTGGCGCCATCGACCTCTGGCGCCGGAATGGCTGCGCTATGCGGCCGACGACGTGCGGTATCTGCCGGAATTGTACCGACGGCAGCATGCGGCCCTGGAGGAGCGTGGGTGGCTGGATGCCCTGAGCGAGGATTTTCAGGCGCTTTGTCATCCTGATCGTTATCGATTGCAACCGTGGGAAGCCTGGCGGCGGGTTCGGGAGCATCGGCGTCTGAGCGGTGTGCAAAGAGCTGTGCTGCGAACCCTGGCGGCTTGGCGCGAGGAGCGGGCTAGCACTCACGATCGGCCGCGCCGCTGGATTCTGGAGGACGCCGTGCTGGTCGAACTGGCCCGGCGGATGCCCAGGGATGTGGAACAGTTACAGCGCGTTCGCGGTCTGTCGGCGGGGACGGTACAACGGCACGGCGCCGACCTGCTGGAGCGTATCGAGGCCGCTCGCGCCGAGCCACCGGACCAATGGCCAGCCCGGCCTGCGCGACCGCGTCTGACACCGAGTCAGGTCACGCAAGTGGATGAATGGCTCGCGCTGATCGCGGCCCGGGCACGTGAGCAGGGCATTCCGCCGCCGGCCTGCGCTGACCGGCGGGATGTGGAGAACCTGCTGGTCGGGGTGGATTCGCCGCTGCGGCAAGGCTGGCGGGCGGCCTTGATCGGCTGGGAATTGCAGGCGCGGTTGGCTGAGGGTGGCCACTGCTAGCGAGATTGCTGCCCTTGAACCCCAGCTTGGCAAGGGATGTTCAGGCATCATTCACCTGGTGGATGGGATATTGCATCTTGACCAGGGTGGGTGCATGTGGGCGTTGCGGCGGTGGCGCCGACGCTTTGCGTGGGACCGCCGCCACTTTTTTACCCATTTTCGCTACTCCGATGAATTGACCAGGGAGAATTCGCAATGCGCGCGTCATTCAAGATTGCCATCGTGGCGGCGGCGCTGGGCCTGAGCACAGCCTGTGTTCCGCCTCCGCCTGGGGCTCCCCCCAACTATTACGCGACCAGCGGCGCGCTGTTCGGCGCGATGGCGGGAGCGGCCATCGGTCATGATATCGATCCCACCGGCGGCGCCGCGACCGGCGCTCTGGCCGGCGCGCTGATCGGCGGCGCGATCGGTAACGATATGGATTGGCAGTCGCAGGGCTACTACTACAACGAGCGGCCGTATTCTTCGTATGACGAGGATGACGGTTATGCTCCGCCGCCGCCACGCCGCTACTACGGTCCGCCGCGCTATTACGCGCCCCCGCCAGGCGGCGGTTATGGGTATCGTTGAGCCCGTCTCGGTTTCAATATCCCATAAATTTATAACCTATAATTATTTGTATACCGCTTCTTGGTTACAAGAAAATATAAAGCAATGGCTGACCCTGTCAGCCCAACCAGAAGCGGACCCCCATGATTCACCCAATCGAAGCCCACGGCGGCATTCTCAAAAATCTGTACCTCAATGCTGCCGAGGCGGCTTCGCTCAAGATCCAAGCTCAGGAATACCCCTCGTGGGACCTGACCCCACGCCAGCTTTGCGACCTTGAATTGTTACTGAACGGCGGATTTTCGCCACTGGATAGTTTTCTAAACCAGGCCGATTATGACCGGGTGGTTACGGAGATGCGGCTCAACAAGGGAACCTTGTGGCCGATCCCGATCACCCTGGACGTATCGGAGGCGTTCGCCGACCAAATCGGGCGTGGCGGTCGGGTGGCGTTGCGCGACGCCGAGGGGGTGTTGCTGGCGGTGTTGGAGGTCGGCGATGTCTGGCGGCCCGACCTGCTCCACGAAGCGCGGCGGGTGTTCGGCACGGATGACGACGCGCATCCCGGCGTGTTCCACCTGCTCCATCGGACCGGGCCGGTGTACGTGGGCGGCCGGCTGCATGGTATCGAGCCACCCACTCATTACGACTTCCCACAATGGCGCGACTCACCGCGCGAACTGCGCGACCGTTTCGTCAAGCTGGGCTGGCGGCGGGTGGTGGCCTTTCAGACCCGCAACCCGATGCACCGCGTCCATCGGGAACTGACTCTGCGCGCCGTTCAGCAGACCGAGGCCAATCTATTGATTCATCCGGCGGTGGGCGCGACCCAGCCGGGCGATGTCGATCACTACGCGCGGGTGCGGTGTTACGAACATGTGTTGGGGACTTATCCCGAACAGACCACGGCGTTCAGCCTGCTCAATCTGGCCATGCGGATGGCTGGACCGCGCGAGGCGCTCTGGCACGCCATCATTCGGCAAAATCATGGCTGCACCCATTTCATCGTGGGTCGGGACCCTACCGGGCCAGGCCCGAACCTCCAGCAGGGCCAAGCGTTTTACGATCCTTACGCCGCTCAACGACTGGCGCTCCGCCATCAGCATGAGCTCGGCATCCAGATCGTGCCGTTGCCGGAAATGGTCTATGCGCGGGAACGCGCCCAGTATCTCCCCAGCAGCGAGGTGCAAGCCGGTGAAACTGTGCTGCATCTTTCCAGCGCCGAATTTCGTCGCCGCTTGCGGGAGGGGCTGGAAATTCCCGACTGGTTTTCCTACCCCGAAGTGGTGGCGGAACTGCGCCGCACCCATCCGCCGCGTCACCGGCAGGGTTTCACCGTGTTCTTCACCGGCCTGTCTGGATCGGGCAAGTCCACCATCGCCAATGTGCTAAGGGTCAAGCTGCTGGAACTGGGTGGGCGGGCGGTCACTCTGCTGGACGGCGATCTCGTCCGCAAGCATTTGTCCAGCGAACTCGGCTTTTCCAAAGAGCATCGCAACCTCAACATTCTGCGGATCGGTTACGTCGCCAGCGAGATCACCAAGAACGGCGGCATCGCCATTTGCGCGCCCATCGCGCCCTACGCCGCCACCCGCCGCCAGGTGCGTGAAATGATCGCGCCGCTCGGCGGCTTCATCGAGATTCACGTCGCCACGCCGCTGGAGACCTGCGAGGCGCGCGACCGGAAGGGGCTGTACGCCAAGGCGCGGGCTGGCGTCCTCAAGGAATTCACCGGCGTCAGCGACCCCTACGAAGCGTCGGAACATCCCGACCTGGTGCTCGATACTCGCGACTGCACCCCCGGCGAGGCGGCCCAGCGCGTTCTGCTGAAGTTGGAAAGTCTGGGCTTCGTTCGCGGCCGGTCCTGATTTTTCGGTGCTTCCTCTGGCCTTACCCAAAGGGAGAATTGACGGGGTGAAAACTCGTCGCCACGTAGACCTGCGGGCTGACTCGATAAGGTATGAGTCCGTCTTTATCTAATCCACCCAGGTATTCGACCGTCCTGTTAATGATCGGAGTGCAATATTCCAGCATTTCCTCTTGAATGTGTCGGGTGGAAAAACGCAGAATCTGCCAGCCCACGGATGCCAAATCGTTGTTGCGCAGGTTATCCGCAATCGTTTTCTTGGGATCGGCGTGATACGTATCGCCATCGGTTTCCACGTCAATTTTGCCCTTGCAACAGTGGATGGCGAAATCCAGTTTATAGTTTCGGTTGTTGACTTTGACGTCTTCCTGCCGTTCGGCCCAGAGCCGCTGTCGCTTCAGTTCGGCCCAGAGCCGATCCTCCAAGGGACTTTCATCGTACAGGTCATTGATTTCAATTGCGTTGAAAAACTTGTCGGTCGTTGTTGGGATAAAGAAAATCCGTCGCCACCGGCGGCTCAAAATGGGCTTGGGTAGTTTTCGCGGCGGCTGAAGCAGGAGTTGATAATAACGCTTGCCGCTCTTCGAATTGGGAGGCTCGTCCGGGAAAAGCTGTTCGCGGTGCGCTTCCCGTATCTCCAGCACCGGCGCATAGTAATTGACCGCATAAGCCTCGCCCGCGAACTTTTTGGTTTGATAAAACGCCAGCCATTGCGGAGGCCAGCGGTTCTTGAGAAATTTATGGACGCTATCAACCGGAATGCGATACCAACATTGCTTCAGCGCAATCTCGAAATCACGCTGATCTTTGACAATCGCTACGAGCACTTCACCGCGCGACGACATGGATTGATTTCTTCCAGGGTGATTCAATGGCTTTGACAGTCGGCAAGAGGATGGCAAAAATTTATCCTGTTTCAAGTATAAACGTATAGCTGCATTGCTTGAAGCCATTGCGGCGCTGGGTTGAACCCTTCTCCCGGTCGGTTGCCAAACGACCGAATCGATCCTTGGAACTCACCCCACCTGGAGACCCTATGCCAAGTTCTCGAATCGTCGTCGCCGTCCTTGGGCTGGCGCTGGCCCCCACGGCGCTCGCGGCGGCCCCCGTTCACGAATTCACCCTCGCCAACGGCCTCAAGGTGCTGGTGCGCGTGGATCGCCGCGCTCCCGTCGTGGTTTCGCAAGTCTGGTACAAGGTCGGGTCCAGCTACGAGCCCAGCGGGCTGACCGGCATCTCCCATCTGTTGGAGCACATGATGTTCAAGGGCACGCCAACCGTGCCCGGCGGCGCGTTTTCCCGTCTAATCGCCGCCAACGGTGGGGATGAAAACGCCTTCACCAGCCGCGATTACACCGCCTATTTCCAAACCTTGGAGAAAGAGCGGCTGGAACTCAGTTTCCGGCTCGAGGCCGACCGGATGCGCCATCTGCTGCTCAAGCCCGAGGAAGTCGCCAAGGAAGCGCAAGTCGTGGCCGAGGAACGGCGGCTGCGCACCGACGATCAGCCCGATGCGTTGACCCAGGAGCGCTTCCACGCCGCCGCCTACGTCACCAGCCCCTACCGTCAGCCGATCATCGGCTGGATGCAGGATATTCAATCCATTCGTCTCGACGATTTGCAGCGCTGGTATCAGCGGTGGTATGCGCCGAACAACGCCACCCTGGTGGTGGTCGGCGACGTGGACCCGGCCAAGGTTCGGGAACTGGCGGAGAAACACTTTGGCCCGTTGCCGCCCAGCGATTTGACCTCGCCCCGCCTGGATCAGGAAATCCCTCAACTGGGCGAGCGGCGCCTCGTGGTCAAGACCCCGGCGGAAGTGCCTTACGTCATACTCGGCTACAAGGCGTCGACCTTCAAGACCGCGACCGAGGACTGGGAACCTTACGCCTTGGACGTGCTGGATGGCGTTCTCGACGGCGGCAACAGCGGGCGCATCAGTCGCCATCTGATTCGCGGCTCGCAGGTGGCCGCTGCCGCCGGTACGAGCTACAGCCCGGTCTCGCGCTTGGAAGAGTTGTTCGTGCTGGCCGGTAATCCCGCGCCGGGTCGCAACAGCGCCGAGTTGGAACAGGCTTTGCGCGCCGAAGTGGCCAAACTGCGCGAGGAATTGATCGGTCCCGAGGAACTGGCGCGGGTCGTCGCCCAAGTCGCCGCCACCGATGTATACCAGCAGGATTCATTGTTCTATCAGGGGATGCGGCTGGGGACGCTGGAAACGGTCGGGCTGGGCTGGAACCGGCTCGATGACTATGTCCAGCGGATTCAGGCGGTGACGCCTGAGCAGGTGCGCGCGGTCGCCCGCAAGTATCTGGTCGACGACCGGCTGACCGTGGCGACCCTGGAGCCGTTGCCGCTGGATGGTCGCCGGCCAAGCGCGCCCGCCGCTGGAATGGATCATGCGATTCGCTGAATCTCCCCTCACCCCCAACCCTTCTCCCACCTGGGGAGAGGGGTGTTCAAGGATTTCCCCGCCATGTTTTCTCTGAAGTCGTTACTCTCCAGCGTTCTGGCTATCGCTCTACTCCTGGCGTCTGGTCTGGCCGCCGCCGTGCCTGAAATCCAACACTGGCGCACCACCAACGGCGTACCGGTCTATTTCATTCCGGCGCGGGAACTGCCGATGGTGGACGCCCAAATCCTGTTCAACGCCGGCTCGGCGCGCGACGGCGAACGGCCGGGGCTGGCGAAGCTGACCAATGCCTTGTTGGAGGAAGGCGCGGGCGACTGGTCGGCGGACGCCATCGCCGACCGGCTGGACCGGGTTGGCGCCCGATTCAGCGCTAGCTCACGGCGCGATTCGGCCACGATTGCATTGCGGAGTCTCGTCGATCCACGCTATCTGCAACCGGCGGTGGAAACCGTCGCCCGATTGTTGAAGGAGCCAACCTTCGCTCCGGATGCCGTGGACCGGGTGCGCCAGCAAATGCTGACGGCGCTGCGGGAGCGCGCCCAATCACCCGGCGCCATTGCCCAGGACGCTTTTTATAAGGCCCTGTATGACAAGCACCCCTACGGCTCGCCGCCCGACGGGACGCCAACTAGCCTGAGCGCCATCGCCCGCGCGGAGATTCAGGATTTTCACCGCCGACACTATACCGCCGCGAATGCCGTCGTCGCCCTCGTCGGCGATTTGGACCGGCCATCCGCCGAGCAACTGGCGAATGCGTTGGTCGGGGGTCTACCCCAGGGCGAACCGATTGCGCCGCCGCCGCCAGTTCCGCCGATCACGGCCAGCCAGACCATCCGCATTCCCCATCCGTCCAGCCAGAGCCATATCCTGATCGGTCAGGTCGGGGTCAGCCGCGCCGATCCTGACTATTACGCGCTCTATCTGGGCAACCATGTGCTGGGCGGCAATGGGCTGGTTTCGCAACTGTCCCAGGAAATCCGCGAGAAGCGCGGGCTGGCTTACGGCGCTTATAGCGGATTTTCCCCGATGCGCCAGGCAGGTCCCTTCGTGCTGAACCTGCAAACCCGTAACGATCAGGCGGACACCGCCCTGCAAGTCGCCCAAACGACCTTGCGCGAGTTCACCGCCCACGGCCCCGCCGCGCAAACGCTGGAGGAAGCCCGCCAGAACATTACCGGCGGCTTTGCCCTCGATCTCGCCGGCAACGGCAAACTGGTCGGCGCGCTGGGCGTGATCGCCTTTTATGGGCTGCCGCTGGATTACCTGCAAAACTACATTGGCACGATGAACGGCATCAGTCTGGAGCAGGCCCAGGCCGCCTGGCAGCGCCATGTCCAGCCCGACCGGCTGATTACCGTGATCGTCGGCGGTGGCCAGGCTGCCCCCAAACCCGCCACCGGTTCATGAACCGGCGCGGCGGCGCTAATCGGGTGCGCGTCATCGCCGGCCAGTGGTGCGGCCGGCGGCTGGAGTTTCCGGACCTGCCGGGGTTGCGTCCCACGCCGGATCGGGTACGGGAAACTCTGTTCAACTGGCTAGCGCCTGTCCTGCCCGGCGCCCGCTGTCTGGACCTGTTCGCCGGTAGCGGCGCGCTCGGCATCGAGGCGCTATCGCGCGGTGCGGCGGAAGTGGTTTTTGTCGAACATCAGCCGCTGGCGGTGCACGCTCTGCACGACAATCTGGCGCGGCTGAAGGCCGAAAACGCGCGGGTTGAAATGGTCGATGCGCTGGCCTGGCTGCGCCAGCCAGCGACACCGTTCGAGATCGTATTCCTCGATCCACCCTTTGGGCAGGGATTGCTGGAACCCGTCTGCGCGATGCTGGAACAAAACGGTTGGCTGGCGGCCCCCGCGTGGATTTACCTGGAAGCGGCGATGGATCAACTCGCACCGTCGCTGCCTGTCCAATGGACGATCCAGCGGGAAAAAACCGCTGGGGCGGTCAGCTATCGGCTGGCGCGGCGGCGGGCCACCCCATGAGCCTCTCAATGCTTTAGCTTTCCTTGCAACCATTGTTGAAGCTGTTGCAACTCCGCTTCCGAAAGCCCGCGCAGCCGCTCTTCCGGGGGCAGGCCGCGCAGCCGCTCTTCCGGGGGCAGGCCGCGCAGCCGCTCTTCCGGGGGCAGTTCGACAACCAGTTCCCGGGCTAAATCCTGACGAAAGTTCTCAAACGTGTAGGCCATGGTCATCCCCAGTTGTTGGTAGCGGTGATACAGTTCTTGCAAGATCGGCAGATGATCGGCCTGTCGCCAGACATAATCTTGCGCGCCTTGCGCCACTCGTTCCGCTTCAAAGCTGAACAGCGCCCATAAGGCATTGCGGGTTGCCCGCGCGACGTCCTTGAGGACGATCACCGTGATCGATTGCCGCAACGCTCGAACGGTATAGATTCCGGCTTTGACCCGTTGGTTTTCAACCTCCCGCAGCAGTGCGCTCGGATGGCGGGTGGCGACGGCGTACAATCCGAACGCCGTCACCGGTTCCCGGGGCGCAAAACTCTTGCGGTAGTTGACGTAGTGGCCGATCAACTCTTCCAGCGCCCAGGCATCCAGCGCCTCTTGGCCCGATTTGTAGGTCAGCAGATTGTGCGCCCGCAAGTGTTCCAGCCCATCGCAGGGTTCGAGGAGTGGTGAAGTATTGGCTACTGCCCGGATAATCACGATATCCAGCAATTGCCGTTTGCGGGCTACGTCCTTTTCCATCTCGACCTGATAGCTAGTCCCGGTGAAATAATCGGCCAGCGTCAGGCCAAACAGGCGGTGCCAATTAATCATGGCATTCTTTTAATCATCTAGTTGAATAAAGTTTTACTGTCCAGAAATATTATAAAAAAATTAAGATCATAGGTGTTTTTTCATTATCCCAATAATGCATAGCGTCAAATAATATATCATTCGCAATTTTCCATTCATCTGGTTTCTTTGTTCTAAAATTATGTGGATTTTTGTAAATGATTAAAAATCCTTTATCTAAATCATGCCATGAAAGATCGGTAATACATTCATCAAAAGCATCCCAATTGAAGCCAAAATAGCCAGGAAATTTTAATTTATCAGAAAATTCCTTTAAAAATGTCATTTTATCTTCAATAATATCCCCATTGATAAGAAAAAATTTCGTGAAAGAGCTTTGAATAAAGCCCATAAACTGACTTGACAACTCAGTTATATTTGAGTTGTTCATTTCAATATCTCCTCCATTATTTCCTGAAAGGTTTTATAATGGTCATTAGTATAATATTTTTCACCATCTTTTCCGGCTACGATTCTCTTAGGGCCTCTATCTTTTGAATTTGGGGTTTCAACAGTATATTCACGATAGTGCCCTGGATCTTTAGTTGGAAGTTTGCCTTCCTTATTACCGAAAATAGTGTGATCTTGTTTATAGGGAAATGGCGGCCCTCTATCGATATTTTTTATTGTGTTAAGCGCCTCCTCTGGTAATTTTTTGCTAGCTATTTTCGGTATATGATTTTCAATAGAACTTATTGGAAGATGTTCGGCAGTCTGAAATATTTTTTCCAGGTTCCTGGATTTTTTAACATGTTGCGATATTTTTGAGATAGTTTTTACTCCGGCCATCACAACTGGAGCTCCACCTAACGTGACGAGTGTTGCTCCAGCATTCACTGCTTTAAGCGCACGTTCAAAATCTGTTAGAAGTTCTCCTGTAATACAATTAGTACCAGTAAATAATTCATAGCTGTCCCTTACAAAGCTACTAATTGGGTCTATTCCAATTAGCAAATCCGCAGCGCTTGTTAAAAATTCGGCGTATGCATTAGCGGCTACAGCCGCGGAGCGGGCTGCGCCAATATCACCATTAGAAGCTTCAAACTCAGCTACAGATAAAGCAGCAACACCTAATTGTTGTACCTCCTGGTCGATACGAGTGCGAATTTCAGCATTAGCAATTTTATAGTAGGAACTAGTAAGACTTTGCCGAATGGCAGGATCACTAGTACTGAAGTCAATAGATGAAGTATTGCTGAGGAATTCCGAGGATTTTAGTAGTGGCCTAGAAGCTTCATTTAATTCTTTTGCAAGATTTGCCAATGCAGTAGCAGCATTCTGAACAGAATTATCAACTTCCAACTTATAGTTTGTTATTGCAACCTGCGTCGCAGCTTGCGCCTTAGCAAGATTTACTTGTCCTTGTGAGATTCTTTGATCCAATTCAGGAGACACAAAAAACATTCGATAGATAACTTTAGTAGCAGCGGCTGTCATAGCTGCATTTGACGCACTAACAGCTTTATCATCGGAAGCTTGGGGTGGCAAAGGATTAGATGAATTTTTACCATTAGGTATTGCTTTTTCTACATTTTCTACTGTAGTTGCAGATATTTCCTCCGTGTTAGCTGCATGATGCCACTCTTTACCATCAATTGTAATTACACCCTTATAGATAGCAGTGTAAGATTTCCCATCTGCGTTGAAGCTTATGCGACTACCGATTGGGGTTGCTTGCAGAATTTTATCGTATTCGATTGTTAAATCCCACTTTTTATGCGCTTCTTCAGAAGCGGTAGCTTCTTCTACTACGACAAGTAGGAAAGAAAAAAGCATCAATGCTAATAGTAAAATATTTCTGTGATAATGATACATGTTAATCACTTACCTTTTCAAACCCTTTTCAAGGGATGCTTTTGATTCAGCCACCAAGGTTAACCATTCAGATAATACCTTTGATTCAGGCAGATCCGAATTTTCAACAAGCTTCGAGCAGATTGTTGAATCAGTGTATTTTTCGATTACTTCAAGTAAAATTTTTATCCTTGTTTTAATTATGTCTTTCTGAATTTCAGTCGTGAGTTGGAGTTGATTTAAATCGATAAAGTTGGCGCTCCGCACAATTTCTCCCGCTTTATCAATGCAGACTTTAGAGAGAAATAATCGATTCGAAAAAGTGGGCGTATCCAATGGTTTCTGTTGGATAAGCTTAAATAAATAGTCGGAGTAAGCGTTAGTTAAACGAATACGATCTTCTTGAAATTGAAGTTTATTAAAAAAATAATCTCGTGATTTGCGAATGGAATCTGGTGAAATATTTATCTGCTCAAATAATTTTTGATATTCTTTTTTATTGGATATCCATTCCAATAATCGGTCCGAGGTATACACAAAAACTTGTGCGCTGGAATAGTAACTATTAACCCAAAATATACATTGATCGAGTTGATCAAGCGTTGTTATTTTTTCAGCCTTATCGCAAGACTTTGCACTATCTACTGCTAAGGCCATAGTGGCTGAAAAAATTTTAAGTTGGGATAATAATGCTTCTAGAGCTATACCATCAGCCTTAGCTAACATCGTATTGATTTCAATAATACGTTGCTGGTGTTGTTCGATACGTTGATAAATATCTAACATCGTTACTGCATGTCGTGCATCTAGACCTGCTTCAACAAGCATGGCTGCTGCAACAGCGGCAGCTACCACTGGCGCCCCTGGCCCACTTGCCAAGACATAAACCGCAACAGAAGCATTGAGGCCTACATGAAATCTTTGTTTATCGTTCCGTGCATTGTTGTAATTATCAATCGCAAGCAATAAATCTACAATCGCTAATCCAGATGCACCTATGCCTATTGAGGTTCCTGGCACATTGCCTAAGGAATCAGCCCAGTTCTTAAAGTATATTTTTCCTCCTTCTATGGCCGCAGCGGTAGTAGCCTCCGAGATAATCTGTTTATCATCAGCACGCGCTTGGTAAGTAAAAAATAGCGATATAACAATCAGTAAAAGTCGAATTTTCCGGATTCTACTTAAAAGACTACCTAAAGACCCCTCGCTCGCAGGAGGGAGAGGGGCAGGGGTGGGGTTTCTTTTCAATTGCTTAGCTCGCCAGAGGCTGTCCAAAAACGCCTCTAAGATTTTGGCTTGGGCTCCAATTCTTTCAATCTTTTTTCTTGTGCCTCAAGTTGTAGTTTGAAATCTTCACGCTGCTTTTCAATCTTGGTCCGCAACTCCGCGATAAGGCTACGTACATTGACGATATCCTTAACTAAGGATAAAAGTACTTCGGTTTTCAATTTATTTAACTCCGATAAGTAAAGCTTGGAAGTTTCAAGCTGAGTTGATGCAGTACGCAACTGTTTGGCTGCCGACTCAATATATTCCTTAGAAGATTGTTGAGCTGAATTTTGAAGATCATTATTTTTATTTTTACTTAAAGCATCTAAGAGTTTATCATTAGTGCTTTGCAAAAAGAAAAGCGTGTTTGATAGGTTTCTTGTATCTATATCACTTTTTATTGTGGAGTCAGCTAACCAGTCAATCAGTTTAGACGACGCCTCTCGGTTTTTGATTTCTTTAACTCCAAGTTGAAGAATATTATCGTAATAGGTCCACATTTCATTCACCAATTCCTGAGCGTCATTGAAATAATGATCTATTTGTTTTATTAAAGCAATTTGATCTTTGGTTGATATAATCTCACGTTCTCGTAATTTTTCAGTTTCCTCTCTTTGTGCAGCTTTAACCTTCTCATCAGCCTCAGCACGTTCGCGATCTCTTTCTCTACCAACCTCTCCCAGTGTTACTACGTCAGCAGCAGCCTTACCTAGATTATTGACACCCTTCTCGATTTCCTTACCTAGATTATTGACACCCTTCTCGATTTCCTTTCCAGCTTGATTTAAATTCTCGCCAACCTTTTGAGTCGCTTCTTGTATAGCTTTGATAGGATTACAGCCTCCACCTTTTAAAAGGTCACAGGCTAATGCCCATGAAGAAAGAGAGATAGACAAGGAGAATATAACAATCTTGCTATTTTTAATCATCGTATTAAACTCCAAAGTATCTGTCGAGTAAATTCTACCTGTAGTCTGCTACAGGAAGTAGCCACTTACTGTCCGTAACGCCATAACAAAACGTTGTAATGGCATATCAAGCAGTTTTGGGGGAGGTTTTTTACGGTTATTTAATGGTAACCGAAGTGACAGGAAGACTCTTTGTTGAGTCTTCCTTAATATCAACGAATCCTAATCTTATCATTTCTTGTAATGTGTTTAGCTTTATATCGTTTGATTGGACACAGAGGGATCCATTATTGAGTCGCTTCTTCAACTCATCTTTCAAGCCATCAATAATTTCATATGCACAGTATCTCAAGCGCTTGGCCTGAGTGAAACTCCAAAGCATGGCCATTCCAAACAGAAAAACTGGTACACTGCTGAGAATAATAGCGGCGATAAATTTTGATAGCTCTACAGTTTGAAACGCTTTAAATGTTAAGCTCTCGCCAGCTTGAAATGACTTCCAACTAGTAATCAGATATTCACCGTACATTGCGTTGAGAGGACCAGCAATTAATACCCAAAAGAGAGCCGTCCCTAGCAAGGCAGTCACCTGAAGCCAAAGTAGAGAGGGGGTGTACTTCTGTGCTAACCGCGCATATTGCTCCTTACTATAGTCAAGAAGGGGGTCAATACCGATAACCTTAAAAGAAAGCAGATTAAAAGAAAGCAGATCAGCTTTCTTAGCTGCAATAGGCCCTTTTTCAAGCTCCTGAAACCGGTTATGGAGGATATTGAGGGGTTCACGCAACTCATCTAAGATGATGTGTTCGCAACGTTGCTCCAGTCGTTGGCTAATTTCTGCATCAGCTATGGAAATCTTTTTCAAATTTCGAAATGCTTGGAACGCAGACAGGGCTAAGGATGGCAGCCGGCCAAGGATTCCCAAGGTGAACGAGAGCGTGGCACCACGAATCAGGGCTAGCAACATTAGGAAAGGCCGATATGGAAACCAAATCGGGGAAGTTTTATAGAGAACCTGCCGGAGGACAGTTAGTTGAATCGTCGATAAGATCGTCTCCTGGTCACCACCTACTCTATCCGCCAGTAGTTGCGGTAAACCGCTAAATTTCTCATTATACATTCTCATAGGCGCTTTGATATTACTGATTTTATTATCTAACCTTCTGCGAAAATTATCTCGGAATTTATTCATTCTGTTCTCGATTCGATCTGTTATTTCTCCTGGCTCTATCCTTGCCAAGGCATCACAGATTCGTTGGGCAAGCTTTTGGCCTTCCTTTCCTTCATCAAACTCCTGGTTGAATTTGTTTTTGCAATCTGGAACAAACACTGGTGGTAATATCTGTTCTTTCCCTAGTTTTTCAGACTCTTCTTTAAAGTATTGGATTATTTCCTTTTGATTAAAGTTAGGCGGACATTTGTTGATAACAGGTAAAAGAGCCGCCCCATAGGATTTATGCCACTCCCGCCAGATCTCACTTCGTTCGTACTGGTCTGGAGTTATAACCAGTATGGCTAACTGGCAGCTTTTAAGTGCGTGTTCCGCAGCGTTTCTAGCGAAAGAGTCTGCATCCGAGTAACCAGGAATATCACCAATGATTACGTCTTTTTCAATCCAGGTTTGAGAGGTGGTTTCGGCCCGACGGTAACGCTCAAAGTTTGTATCGAGACCCATTGGTGAACTTGATCCATACCAGGAAACCTCCCTGGTTTGTCCGTCGGATCCATAGCCTGAAGGTATATCCTCTACATCCGATTGTTTTTTAAATAAAAGTTTTACTAGCGTCGACTTGCCGTGATCCTTAGGGCCGAAGAACCCCACTATGGGAACAGATCCAGCGCGCTTTGACAGTCGCTCGATGTCGTTCTTAGTCTCAGAAATAAGCGTTCTGAACCCTTCGGCATCTCGAGTACCAAAAAGAATTTGAACATGCTTTGCGAGATTATCTAACTCTTGAGAATATACCACAGTTTGCTCGTTCACGATTCATAATCCTCGGTAGTTATTAGCATTCTTCGAAAATCGACTTGCCTTTATAAAAGACATAAGACGATCAATGACACTAGTATCTTGCTCGTCTGGCAAGTTAATTGATTTAAGCTGGTGTAACGCTTCTTTATTGATTTCAAACCAGTAAATCCATTCACAAATATTGGGTTTTATTCGTTGAGTATTGGATTCCCGCAGTGGATAACTATCGTTGTTTTTCTTTAGTATTGGTAGTTGATCTATCGAAGGCCTAGGAATATTTAGAGCATCGCAGGTAATCGCAAACATGTCTGAGGCATAAGGATAAAAAACCTGTTCATATATAAGATTCAGTAGATAGGTTGCATCAAGTATTGTCAAACCCAAAGCTCCTATTGCTGCTGCGCCGATTAATTCTTGGATGGACGCTTGTAAAATGATAGCAGTACCACCGTCAATTGGAATCAATAAGACAGCAGCAAAAAGAGCTAGAAAGCTAACACTAGCCGATAGTGAGAGGCGAATTTTTTTCCAAGTCGGAACTTTACTCCAGTACTCCCTGCATGCTTCTTCGAGTTTAGATTTAAATCCATCATCATCATAAGGTGATGATGGTATTATTTCTTTTATGGTATGTAAAATTATTTCAGAGGCATTCTTAAAATCTTGGTCATTAGGATGATCCTTTGGCCAAGAAGAGAGTCGCAAAAATTTCGCAAAAGCTTCCGGTGTAAGGGTTAGCTCAAATCCTGGTTTTATAATCTTAAGTTTCTCAAGAAAATTTATAGCTAATTGTTGTACTTTATTAGCATAGAGAGGTATCTTTAATAAGAAGGGCGCTGTCTTAATAAAAGCACCTTCCAAAGCCTGTTTCAGACTTTTCGTTATTGGAATTCTTGGATTACCTTTATCATCGATTACGCATTCACTTACAGCTATGGCAACTGCTTCCCAAGCTTTTTTTCTATCTTCTGTTGTTTGCTCAAGGTACTTCTCAAGCTGTTCAATAGCATCTTGAATCTTTTTTTTGAACTTCTCTTCACCCTCTGATAAAGGGTTTTTTAATAAACTATCTGCTGGGTTGCTTCTGGTAATATTTTTCAGATACTCGTTAAGGAGTTTCGGTGGGTTTTCGACAGGTACTTTAAAGAATCCGGGTAGCTGCTTCTCATCTTGCTGATCTAGGATCGAATGTAAATTTCCCGGGGTATAGCTACGCCATAAATCGATATTCCTATGACAGAAATTATAAGCGAGATAATACTCGTTTGCATGCAGGTCATCCAAGTTCCTTTTAAAGATGTTGATGACGCTCTCAGGAGACAAGTTTTGTTCTGGATTTATTTCAATATCCAAGGTTAAAACCACCGGCTTTAGCCGGTCAGCTTTCAGCTACGACTCTCCAAGCAGATTCCGATGCGCTCTAAATTGGTCTTAATTGAGTGCCGGATGCTATTGTTGCAATCGTCATGTTTTTAAAGCGCCGGGTGCATTGATGGGTGGACTTTTAGTCCTCTGCACCCGGCGCAGAACCCACCGGCTTTAGCCGGTGGTTGTTTAGTTTATTAATAAGGAGGAATAGAGGCAAAGATGACCTAACTAATTTCAATCTAGTTAATAACTCATTAGTACCTGTGGCTTCGATTTCGTCGATAGTTGTGACAAATAGTATAGCCCAGCACATTTTCACCGCTTTGAGAAGAAATTCTTCTCGAATCGTTTTAGGGTCATATTCCCCACTGGGACCTAGATGCTTTCGTTGTGCATCTGGGCAATCTAGGATAGCGATATCGTTTAATTGGGAGTCAAATGCTAACAGCGGAATGCTGAGAAGATTATTCTCTGTATCAGTGGCATTGTACTCTTTTTTCGCCTCAACATCTTCTTTAGATAAGAGCTGACTACCAGTGAACAAAGCCTCGATTATTTGACATATATTATTAACTTGTGGTTGCCAATCTTCCGGCATCCAAAGTACGAAGCGATGAGTGCCTTGGTCCCTTCCTATCCCTCGAGGAATCCGCTGCTGGCCATCTTGACTCAGAAAACTCGCCGTAACACTTGATTTCCCGGCATTCAACATTCCAGTAATCATTACTATTGGTGTATTGTTAATTTTATCCGCCAATTCAAGCAATTTATAATCATTCTCAATTTCAGTAGCTAATTTCTTGAAGCCCCAAGGTAATTGTTCATATCCGTCATCCAACGACTTGAGAGCTTCTAGCTGTTCATATCCGTCATCCAACGACTTGAGAGCTTCTAGCAGACTGAAGCTAGATTCAGGAAGTGGCCACTTTCGATTGACAATTTTCGTTGATGAGATAGTTGACCAAATTTTCACCATCTTTGTAGAGCGATTTTCAGGAGCAGTCATTTTCATTACCATTTTTAGTCAGCAGATTTATATTTACCACCGCTTATTCAGCCATCCCCCCAACTGCAACGCCATAACAAGCGATTGTTATGGCATTACACTCTCAGTTGTCGTGGGTTTCCCACCGTCCTCATCATCGCGTCCACGTCGACTGGCGTCGCAAGAAGCCCCCACCGACTCGCGCCCACCCGGGGCTAATCGGCATACGCTTCAAATCGACATAATATTTCCTGCTGTAAATTTTCCTGTGATCCGAGCTGCGGTTCGGGTAATCGTAGGGTACGCCCATCAGCAGGATCAATAGGTTGAACGGTGAGTTTACGGTCTAGCCCACTCACGAACCCTCGCTATCACAGGAAAATTTCCAGTAGGTAATATTTTGCAACAAAATGGGGTCTGACTGTCAACAAAAAAGATTAGGAGAAACAGCCATGAGATTCAAGGCAGAACTGTGGATCTGTTGTGGGTGTCTGGTAGCCCCGTGGGGATCAGTGGGATACTGAATGATTACCCAACAATGTTAGTAAGATTTTGAGGAGGTTCTCGTTCCCACGCTAGCGTGGGAGCCAAACCCTGTTCAAACCTCGCCTCCCGGCTCTTTCCTTGATTCAGCGCATGGGAGTAGCCAGTTCGCGGTTGCCTTGCCGGTCGGCTTTCCCGATAATCGATGTACTCTCCGCACCGCCAGGAACTTCCATGTCCGTCGCCGCCATCTATCCCGGCACGTTCGACCCCATCACCAACGGTCATGCCGACCTGATCGAGCGCGGCGCCCGCATGTTCGACCGGCTGGTCGTTAGCGTCGCCGCCAACCCTAACAAGCAGCCGCTGTTCTCACTGAAAGAGCGGGTGGCGCTGGTCAACGAGGTGGTGGCGCACTTACCTCATGTCGAGGTGCGCGGATTTGATATCTTGCTGGTGAATTACGCCAAGAGCATCGGCGCCAACGTTTTGATGCGTGGCTTGCGCGCCGTCGCCGATTTTGAATTCGAGTTTCAGTTGGCCAGTATGAACCGCCGGCTGGATCCCCAGGTCGAGTCTATTTTCCTGACCCCCGCCGAGCAGTACGCCTTCATTTCCTCCAGCCTAGTCCGCGAGGTCGCTAAGCTGGGCGGTAACATCGCGCCGTTTGTTCACCCCAAGGTGGAGGCGGCGCTGGCGGCAAAATTCGCATCGCGAAACTAATTGAGTAAAATGCTCGGAAATTCGCCTTGGCCGGTCGCGGGCAGGTCGGATTTGAGCGTATGTCGTCGGCGGGAACCCGCCGACCGTGAATTGCGAAAAACAGAACGAGGAGCCAACCATGGCGCTGATGATCACCGACGAATGCATCAATTGCGACGTGTGCGAGCCGGAGTGCCCCAACGAAGCGATTTCCCAGGGCGATGAGATCTACGAGATCGATCCGAGTCTCTGCACCCAGTGCGTGGGGCACTTCGACACCCCGCAGTGCATTGAGGTTTGTCCGGTCGATTGTATCATCCCGGACCCGAAGCATCCGGAAACTTCCGAGCAGTTGCAGGCCAAGTACGAGCAGTTGACCAGCGCGGCCTGAATTTCCCCAGCGCTATTGCCCCCCCTTGATCGAGGGGGGATCGATTCCGCCATGCCTTAACGCCGGGTCTTCAAGCGTTGCCAGTACTGATCGTAAATCGGTAGGGCCGTGCCGACGTCGGCCTGGAACTCGGCGTTTCTCAGATCCTCGTCGGAGGGATAGACCGTCGGATTGTTCCGCACTTTCTCGGGTAGGAGTTGAATGGCGGCCAAATTGGGCGAGGAATAGCCCACTTCCTCACTGATCTGTTTGGCGATGTCTGGCCGCAACACAAAGTCGATGAACCGATGGGCGCCGTCCACGTTGTTGGCGCCGGCGGAAATCACCAGATTGTCCATCCATATCATTGCGCCTTCCCGGGGATAGACGTACTTGATGTTGGCGTTTTCCCGGCCCGCCATGTAGGCCTCGCCGTTCCAAAGCATCCCCGCCACGACTTCCCGCGCCAGGAATTTGGTCTTGGGCGATTCCGCGTCGAAGATCCGCACGTTCGGCATCAATTCGGCCAGCTTCTCGTAAGCGGCGCGAATCTGGTTGTCGTCCGTGGTGTTGATCGAGTGACCCAGCAGTTTCAATCCCATTGAGAATACTTCGCGCATGTCGTTCAATAACAGCAGCTTGTTTTTATAAGCCGGCTCCCAGAGATCGGCCCAACGGGTCAACTGGCCTGGCGGCAGGCTAGCGGCGTTGTAGGCGATGCCGGTCGTGCCCCACAGATAGGGAATGCTGTAATCGTTCTGGCGATCGTAGGGTTGGTTCAGCAGGCGCGGATTGAGATGGCCAAAGTGGCTGAGCCGGGATTTGTCGATCTTTTGCAACAACCCTTCCCGACGCATCCGGTCCACGTAGTAGGTGGATGGCACGAGCACGTCGTAGCCATCGCCCTTGACGGTCTTGACCTTGGCGTACATCGCCTCGTTGCTGTCGTAGGTCGAATAGCGCACCTTGATGCCGGTTTCCTGGGTAAATTGCTGGAGCACCTTTTTGGGCAGGTATTCCGCCCAGTTGTAAACCACCAGGGTCTGGTCGGCGGCCAGGGCGGCGCCGTTCAACAGCAGCAGGCCGGCGAGCAGGAATCTAAGCATGTCGCGGTTCTCCATGAAAGGGACGGGCATGGCCAGTGTAGCAGCGTTCCCGGCCCTGGAACCCACGGTCTTCCCCGAAAATCCACCGGGGGTGACTATCCTTGAAAGCGGGAAAGCGGGAAAGCGGGAAAGCGGGAAAGCGGGAAAGCGGGAAAGCGGGAAAGCGGAGCGGGGATATCGCCATTCGCCCCACGGCGATCCGGCAGACGGTCGAATCGTGCGTTTCCAACTGGAGGACTAGAGAACGATGACAGCGCAACGGCGAACGGAACTTCGGGTCTTGCTGGCGGGCGCGACCGGCCTGGTCGGCGGACATTGCCTGACCCAACTGCTAGCGGACGAGGACATCGGACGGGTGACGATTTTCACCCGCCGCCCTCTGGCGCGCACCGATCCGAAATTGACGACGCAGGTGGTGGATTTCGACCATCTTGATCGTCACGCCGAGGCCATCGACGCCGACGTTGCGCTATGTTGCCTGGGCACGACCCATCGGGTCGCGGGTTCGCCCGAGGCGTTCGCCAAGGTGGATCATATTTATGTCGCCGAGCTGGCTCGACTGGCGGCGGCGCGGGGCGTGCTCCGATTCGTGCTGGTGTCGGCGGTTGGCGCCGATCCCGGTTCGCCGGTGTTCTATAACCGGATCAAGGGACGCGCCGAGGCGGCGGTTGGCGAACTGCCGTTCCAGGCTGTGCATGTTCTGCGGCCTTCGTTGCTGCTGGGCGAGCGTTCCGAACCCCGTCCAGCCGAGGACTGGAGCAAGTCCATCGCGCCGCTCTGGGGGCTGCTTCTGTGGGGGTCTTTCAGCCGCTATCGGCCGGTCGCGGCGGAAGTCGTCGCCGCCCGGATGGTGGAGCTGGCCAAGAGCGATCAGGAAGGCATGCACATTCACTATTTCAACGACCGATGACGCGCATGAGCGGACGATACCCGAGATCCCAACGGCGGCGCCGACGGTTGACCGGGCTGAAAGCGGCGGCGCTGATTGTGTTGCTGAGCGTGTCGGGCGCGCGACCGGCGCTGACCAAGAGCCTGTACAAATATCAGGACGGTTCCGGCGCCTGGGTGTTCACCGACCGGCCACCCGAAAATGCCAGCACTCCGGTCGAAGTAAAACAGTTGCCGGTCAGCGAACTGCCGGCCAAGGTCAGCGTTCGCAATCGCGGTACCACGGACGCACCGATACTGACGGTGATCAACGATTATTACGGTCCCATCGAGGTGGAGATCCGTGGCGAAAGGATCGAAAACATGGAGGTCCGTCCATCGTTGCCGGCGCGGGTGGTGGCGCCAGGGCGCGCGGAAACACCGGTGGTCAATCTCCGGTCGACCGGCCCGCGCTGGCGCTACGCCTACCAGGTCCGAGCGGTGCTGGGTGATCCGGCCGCCACGCATAAACCCGACCGGCCTTATGCCCCGCCGTTCGCGCCGGGACAGCGGTTCCCGATCAGTCAGGCTTTCAATGGGGCCTTCAGTCACCAGCACCCGCAAAGCCGTTACGCGGTGGATATCGGGATGCCGTTGGGCACGCCAATTCGCGCCGCCCGCGAAGGGGTCATCATGGAGTTCGCCGCCGATTTCCTGGACGGCGGCCCGGATGAAAAGTATCGGGAGCGGGCCAACGCGGTGCGGGTTCTCCACGCCGACGGCACCATGGCGGTGTACGCGCACCTGCAAGCGGACTCGGTGCGGGTCAGTCCCGGGCAACGGGTGGAGCGGGGTGCCTGGCTGGCCAACTCGGGCAATACCGGCTATTCCACCGGCCCACATTTGCACTTCGCGATCCAGCGCAACACCGGGATGGAACTGGTTTCCGTGCCGTTCGAGTTCGCCGGTCCCGACGGGCGCGGCGTCACGCCGGTTGAAGGGATGCTGTTGACGGCGCCCTGAGCGCGACCGGATCGAGCACGTTTAGCCCCCCAAGTACGCTTTGCGTACCTGATCGTTGGCCAGCAAATTCGCGCCGGTGTCGGCCAGCACGATGCGGCCGTTTTCCAGCACGTAGCCCCGGTCGGCCAGTTGCAGGGCGCGGTGGGCGTTTTGTTCGACCAGGAAGATCGTTACACCCTCTTCGCGGATTTCCTTCAGGATCTGGAAAATCTGGGCGATGATGATCGGCGCCAGCCCCAGCGACGGTTCGTCCAGCAACAGCAGGTTGGGCCGGCTCATCAACCCCCGCCCGATGGCCAGCATCTGCTGCTCGCCGCCGGACAGGGTGCCGCCGCGCTGGTTGCGCCGTTCCTTGAGGCGCGGAAACAGGGCGAATACCCGCTCCAGATCGGTGTCCAGCCGCGCCTTGTCGGCGAAGAACCCGCCCATTTGCAAATTCTCTTGCACGGTCAAACCGGGGAAGATGCGCCGTCCTTCCGGCACCAGCGCCAACCCGCATTGCATGATGACGTGGGTCGGCTTGCGGGTGATGTCCTGCCCTTCGAACAGGACCGCGCCCTTGCTGGCGTGCGGCGAGCCGCAGATCGTCATCAACAAGGTGCTTTTGCCAGCGCCGTTGGCCCCGATCAGGGTGACGATCTCACCGGGATGCACGTCCAGCGACACGCCCTTGAGTGCCTCGATCTGGCCGTAGAAGGTATGGACGTTTTCCAGCTTCAGCATCATCACTCTTCTCCCAGATAAGCCTTGATGACGCGAGGATCGCTGCGGATGGCGGCGGGGTTGCCGGTAGCGATGGGTCGACCGTATTCCATGACCAAAATCTCGTCGGAAATGCCCATCACTAGACTCATGTCGTGCTCGATCAACAGCACGGCGACGTTGTGTTCGGCGCGCAGTTCGTTGATCAGCCGATCCAGATCGCGGGTTTCCTGCGGGTTGAGGCCGGCCGCCGGCTCGTCCAGCATCAGCAGCTTGGGATGGGTGATCATGCAGCGGGCGATTTCCAGCCGCCGTTGCTGGCCGTAGGCGAGATTGCCGGCTTCGCGGTTGGCGACGGACAACAAGCCGACCTTTTCCAGCCAGAACGCGGCCCGGTCCAGCGCTTCGGCTTCGGCGCGGCGATACTTCGGGGTTTTGAACAAACCGGGCAACAGCCGCGTTTCCAACTGGACGTGCTGCGAAACCAGCAGGTTCTCGACCACGGTCATGGTCTTGAACAGCCGCACGTTCTGGAAGGTGCGCACCAGGCCCAACCGGGCGATGCGATGGCTGGGCAAATGGTCGATGGCTTGGCCATCCAGCGCCACCGTGCCGGTGGTGGGCCGGTAGAAACCGCCAACGCAGTTGAATACCGTGGTCTTGCCGGCGCCGTTGGGACCGATGATGGCGAAAATTTGGCCGCGATGGACATCGAAATGGACGTTGTCCACCGCCAACAGGCCGCCGAAGCGCATACTGAGGTTGCGCACTGCCAGCAATGGAGGCGCGGCGGGTTCGGCGATGGGAGTTTTTGCTAGGTCCAGACTCACCGTGCGCCCTCCGCGTGTTCCGGCATTTCCAGCCGGGGTCGAGCGGCGGGTACCAGGCCCTGCGGTCGCCACATCATCATCAACACCATGACCAGCCCGAAGGCCAGCATCCGGTATTCGTCGAATTCGCGCGCCAGTTCCGGCAACGCGGTGATGGCGACGGCCGCTAGCACCACGCCGATTTGCGAGCCCATCCCGCCCAGCACGACGATGGCCAGCACCATGGCCGACTCGATGAAGGTGAATGACTCCGGGTTGATGTGGCCTTGGCGAGCGGCGAAGAACGCGCCAGCGAAACCGGCGAAGGCGGCGCTCAGCGTCAGCGCGGACAACTTGATCACGGTCGGGCTCAGACCCAGCGAACGACAGGCGATTTCGTCCTCGCGCAGTGCTTCCCAGGCCCGGCCCAACGGCATTCGCAACAGGCGGTTGATGACGAACAGGATCGTCAGGACCAGAGCCAGTCCCAGCAGATACATGAAGATCACCGCGTAATCGCCGCTGTAGTCGAGGCTGAAGAATTCGTGAAACGTCGTGCCGCCCTCGCTGGCCCGGCGGCTAAACTCCAGTCCGAATAGAGTGGGGCGTGGGATATTGCCGATGCCGTCCGGGCCACCGGTGATGGCGTTGAGGTTGTTCAGCAACAGACGAGTGATTTCGCCGAAGCCCAGGGTGACGATGGCCAAATAGTCGCCCCGCAGCCGCAGCACCGGCAAACCGAGTAAAAAGCCGGTCAGCGCCGCCAGCCCACCGGCGACCGGCAGGCACAACCAGAACGACAGGCCATATTGCTGGGCCAGAAAAGCGTAGGCGTAGGCGCCGACCGCGTAGAACGCGGCGTAACCGAGCACCAGCAGACCGGCGAAACCGACCACGATGTTCAAGCCCAGTCCCAGCATCACGTAGATCAGGGCCAGCGTCATCACGTCCACCGCGCCGCGCGAGGCGGTGAACGGCCAAATCACGGCGGCGACCAGCAATAGAATCCAAAGCGCCAACCGATAGCGCGGTTGTTGTTTGGCGCGGTTCCAGACGTCGGCGAGCCGGTTTTGGCGCCACGAATCCGGGACGCGCAGCGTTGCCCAAGCCTGCTCCAACGGTCGACGAAACAGCCGCAGCAAAAAGACGACCACGACGGCGACGATCACCGGCGTCGGCGTGCGGTTCAGCGAGACGTTGACGCCGTCCACATGGATGCGCAAACCGAAAATCGGGACGAGCAATACGGCGGTCAACACCGCCGCCAGCAGAGCATCGGAGAACGTGCGGCGCATTACACCTTCTCCACGTCCGGACGGCCCAGCAGGCCGGTGGGACGGACCAGCAGCACCAGAATCAGCAATGCGAACGCCACCACGTCCTTGTACTCGGTTTGCAGATAGGCCGAGGCAAAGCTTTCGGCCAGTCCCAGCACCACCCCGCCCAGCATCGCGCCAGGTATGCTGCCGATGCCGCCCAGCACCGCCGCTGTGAACGCCTTCAGGCCGGCGATGAAGCCGATAAAGGGATTGACCAAGCCGTAGTACATACTGACCAGCACGCCGGCCACCGCCGCCAACGTCGCGCCCAGAACGAAGGTCAAGGCGATCACTCGGTCGGTGTCGATGCCGAGCAGGTTGGCCATGGCCCGGTCCTCGGAGCAGGCCCGGCAGGCTCGTCCCATCCGCGAACGGGCGATGAACAGAGTCAGGCCGGTCATGAATGCCACGGTCACGACCGCGATCAATACCTGCATGTAGGACAGATAGACCTGAAACCCATCAGCCGGCCCAAAACGCCAACCACCGGTCAGCACCGGCTGCATCGACACATCGCGGGCACCCTGGCCGAGCTGGACATAGTTTTGCAAAAAGATCGACACGCCGATGGCCGAAATCAGCGGTACCAGCCGGGGACTGCCGCGCAGCGGCCGGTACGCCAGCCGCTCCACGGTCCAGCCGTAGGAACCCGTGACCAGGATGCTGATAGCCAAGGTCACCAGCAGGATCGCCGAGATGTTGCCCACGCCGAACAACCCCAACGCGGTGATGACCAGCAGACCGACGTAGGCGCCGATCATGTAGATTTCGCCGTGGGCGAAGTTGATCATGCCGATAATGCCGTACACCATGGTGTAGCCGATGGCGATCAGGGCATAGATGCTGCCCAAGGTCAGGCCGTTGATGATCTGCTGGATGAATTCAAGGAGGGAGAAACCGGACATGGCCGCCGTGTTGAAGTGGTGGAAGGCAGAGCGCAGGCATGCAAAGCGCCATGAAAAGCAAAGGGCGGGATTTTTTGAACCTCGCCCTCGGCGGTTATCCGGTTATTTGACCGGCGTCTTGGTGGCGTCGGCGTGCCAGGTGAAGATGACGAACTGGAATTCTTTCAGGTCGCCATTATCCTTGAAGGCTACTTTGCCGATGGGGGTCTGGAAGCTATTTTTGTGGATGTAGTCGGCCAGCTTGACGGCATCCTCGGTTTTGGCGCCCTTGATGGCGTCGGCGATGATCTGCACCGCGGCGTAGGCCGGCATCACGAACGGACCGGTGGGGTCTTGCTTCTTGTCCTGAAACGCCTTGACCAGCGCGGCGTTGGCCGGATCGGTGCTGAAATCAGCCGGTAGAGTCACCAGCAGCCCTTCCGAGGCTGGGCCGGCGATGGCGCTGATGTCCTTGTTGCCGACGCCCTCGGGACCCATGTACTTGGCGTCGAAGCCCTGCTCGCGCGACTGGCGCAGCAGCAGGCCCAGTTCCGGGTGGTAACCGCCGTAGTAGACGAAATCCACGCCTTCCTTCTTCATCTTGGTGATCAGGGCGGAGAAGTCGGTCTGGCCCTTGTTGACGCCCTCGAACAAAACCGGCGTGATCCCGGCAGCCTTGACGGTTTTATCGACTTCCTTGGCGATGCCTTCGCCGTATTGCTGCTTGTCGTGGATGATCGCCAGCTTCTTGGGCTTGATCGTCCCGGCGATGTACTTGCCGGCGGTCGGGCCTTGCTGGTCGTCGGTGCCGATGGTGCGGAACACCATCTTGTAGCCCTGCTGGGTGATGGCGGGGTTGGTGGCCGCTGGCGTGATCATCAGGATGCCTTCCTCCTCGTACAGCTTGGAAGCCGGCTGGGTGGAGCCCGAACACAGGTGCCCGACCACGTACTTGATCTTCTGGTTGACGATCTGGTTGGCGATGGCGACCGCCTGCTTGGGCTCGCAGACGTCGTCGATCAACACCGCTTCCAGCTTCTTGCCGTTGACGCCGCCCTTGGCGTTGATCTGCTCGACCGCCATCTTGGCGCCGCTCATCTGCATGTCGCCGTACTGGGCGACCGGGCCGGTGATCGGGCCGGCCACGGCGATCTTGATGGTGTCGGCGTGCGCCAAACCTCCCAGACCCAGGATGACCGCGCCGACGGCGACACTCAGAACATTGCGGCTGATCTTGTTCATCAAACGACTCCTCTCCTCAGTGATGGATTTGTTACGAATGAAATTATAGGGGGTGAAATTTGCCGCAACCGCTGGCTGGTCCGCAATATCGAATTGCATGCCGGACAAAACTGCCTTTCAAGCCGCTTCGCGCACGTCCACCACCAGCCGCTTGCCCAAGACCGCCAGCGCGGTTTCGATCTGCTCGATGCGGCTTTTGTGGTGCAGCGACAACAGCCGATCCACCAGGGTGGGCGCCAAATTGAGCATCCGCGCCAGATCGGCCTTGCGCTTGCCCGCCGCCAGCATCGCGTTGTGGAGGGCGACCTTGCCGGCGGCGGCGACCTTCAGCGCCACGCCGGGCCGGCCGTTCAGCGGGGAAGGTTCGGGAATGGGCTGACGGTCGTCCATGTAGGCGGAGAGCATCACCAACAACGCATCCTCGGCCATCAGCAGCGCCTCGGCTGCGTCTTCGCCCTGGGTTATCGCTTCGGGTATATCTGGAAAAGTGACGACAAAGCCACCTTCCGGCTGCGGTTCCAAGACCACGGGATAAATCAACATCGCGCCTCCCGCCTATTTAAGGCCCAGTTGCTTTTTCACGCCTTCGACCAGCCCCTTTTTTAATTCCTTGGAGCCATGCATCGGGATTTCCGATTTCCGGCTGCCCAGCCGCACGACCAAATGACCGGAACCACCCGGTTTGGTCTCGAACGTGCAACCCTGTTGGCGCAGCCAGGCTTTGAACTGGTTACTGTTCATAGATCAAGAATACACAAAAATGTTTATCTTCTCTATGTCAAATGACCTTCGAGAACCGCTGCTGCTTCTGCTCCCGCAGATAGCGGTCGAACGCCATGCAGATGTTGCGGATCAGCAGCCGTCCCGGCGGCAAGACCTGAATCCCGGTCTCGGACAGCGCCAGCAATCCATCCGCTTGCATATCAGCCAGTTCCGCCAGTTCCAGCGCGAAGTAATCCCCGAAGCGGATACCGAATCGACGTTCGACGGCGGCGAAGTCCAGGGTGAAATGACAGATCAGGTCGGTGATCACCGCACGCCGCAGCCGGTCGTCGGCGTCCAGCCGCACGCCCCGGAACACCGCCAGCCGTCCTTCGTCGATCCGCGCGTAATAGTCCTCCAACCCCTTCAAATTCTGGCTGTAGCTGTCGCTGACCATGCCGATGGAGGTCGCGCCGAGCCCGATCAGATCGCAGTCGGCGTGGGTGCTGTAACCCTGGAAATTGCGATACAGCGTCCCAGCCTGTTGCGCCAGCGCCAACTCGTCGTCCGGCTTGGCGAAGTGATCCATGCCGATGTAAACGTAGCCGGCCCCGGTCAACCGTTCGATGACGGTCTTAAGAATCTCCAGCTTTACCGCCGACGGCGGCAAGGCGCTGGCGTCGATCTGGCGCTGGGTCTTGAACAGGTCCGGCAGGTGCGCGTAATTGAACACCGAAATCCGGTCGGGACTCTGGGCGATGATGTCGTCGACGGTGCGCGCGAAACTCCCCACAGTTTGGAGTGGCAAGCCATAGATCAGGTCCACGCTGATGGACTTGAAACCCTCGCGCCGAGCGGCTTCCATCGCCTTCAGGGTGATTTCGCGGGACTGGATGCGATTGACCGCTTTTTGCACGTCGGGATCGAAATCCTGCACCCCCAGACTCAGTCGGTTGAAACCCAGTTCGCGCAGCAGCGCAACGGTGTGATCGTCAGTCTCGCGCGGGTCCACCTCGATGGAATATTCACCGCTGTCGTCGTCGAGCAGCCGGAAATGCTCGCCGGTGACCCGCATCAACTCGCGCATTTCCTCGGCACTGATGAAGGTGGGGGTGCCGCCGCCCCAGTGCAACTGGGTGACCGGTCGCGCCCGGTCGAACAATGCGCCTTGCAGCGCGATTTCCCGGTGAAGGTGGTCGAGATAGGGCGCGGCGTGGCGGCGATTCTTCGTGACGATCTTGTTGCAAGCGCAATAGAAGCAGACCGTGTCGCAGAACGGGATGTGGACGTACAGCGACAGCGGCCGGCCACTGGCGTTGCTGGCGAGAGCCTGTTCGCGGTACTTGGCCTCGCCGAAGCCATCGTGGAACTGCACGGCGGTCGGGTATGAGGTATAGCGGGGACCGGCCTTGTCGTACTTGCGGACCAGGGTGGGATCGAAGGCGATGGCGGTGTTGATCATGCGGTGGATTCCCGTGATTGCAGCGCGGCGCGCGCGCGCAACCATGCCAGGAGTTGGTCGGAAGGCATGGGTCGGGCGTACAGATAGCCTTGGGCCATCGTGCATCCCAGACCGCGCAGGAATTCCGCTTGCGCCTCGGTTTCCACCCCCTCGGCGATCGAGTTCACTTGCAGTTTTTGGCTCAGTCCGACGATGGCTTCGGCGAATAGGCCACCCTGGTTCTGATCGATCTCGCTGATGAAGCGCCGATCGATCTTGAGGCAGTCGATGGGCAGGGATTGCAGGTGCCCCAACGAGGAATAGCCGGTGCCGAAGTCGTCGATGGCGATCAGAATGCCCAGCCGCTTGAGCGCTCCCAAACGTTGCACCACCGCCTTTGGCTCGTCCATGGCGATGCTCTCGGTGATTTCCAATTCCAGCAAGGAGGGCGGTATCTGACAATTCGCCAGGATACAGGCTATCTCTTCCACAAAATCGACCTTGCGAAATTGCGGCATGCTAACGTTGACCGCGATTTTCAGCGATTCAAATCCCGCCGCCGCGAGCCGCGCATGTTGGATACACGCCTGCTCCAGCACCCAGGCGCCGATTTGGATGATCAAGCCCGAATATTCGGCGAGCGGGATGAAGACATCGGGCGGTTGGACGAACCCCTCCTCGCCCGGCCAGCGCAAAAGCGCTTCGATTCCGACGACGTTGCCGGTCGCCAGGGCAATTTGTGGCTGGTACCAGACTTGCAATTTCTCCGCCTGGAAATCCAGCCGCAGGCGTCGGATGATCTCCACCCGTTGGCGGGTATTTTCTTCCATGGTCGCCAGATAGTACTCGTGATGGGTCGAAAGATTGCGCTTGGCGTGGTTGAGCGCGACGTTGACCTGCTTGAGCAGATCGAGGCCGGACTTGGCGCTGTCCAGCGTGCGGCACAGGCCCAGGGCGATGGTGACGGGCAACTGGTATTCGCCGACCTTGAAGGGCGCGTGGAACAGCGCCATCAGACCGAAGGGATTGACCTGGGCCTCCGGCCCCAGCACGCCAAAAAGATCGGCGCCGATGCGGGCCAGGCGGCAAGTTGACTCCAGCCGGGCCCGAAGCCGTTCGGCGACCGCCACCAGCAGCAGGTTGCCGGTGTCCTCGCCCAGGCCATCGTTAAGATCAGCGAAATGGTGGATGTCCAACAGCGCCGCCACGGCGTCGGTTCGCGCCTGGACGGCCGTGTCAAGATCGGCGACGAAGCGCAGGCGGTTAGGGAGCTGGGTCAACGGGTCGTGATAGGCGATGTAGTTGAGGTGCTCGACCAGGTTGACGTTGCGAAAGCAGGCGGTGATGTTGGCGGTGAATACCTCGACCAGCGGGCGATCCAGCGCGGTGAGCGCTTGGCCGGAATCGAGAAAAACGGCTAGCTGCTGGCCCGGGGCGGCTTTTAGATACAGTACGGTGTAGTCCTTTCCAAAGACATGCTGGTGTTTGGCGACGCTCTCCAGGATAGCGTCCACGATCCGTCGGTTGGGCAATCGTTCCAGCGGCTGGGCGATATAGGGCGCGTAATGACCAGCGGCGCCGACCACGTAGTAGCGCTCGGTATCGACCCCGAACGGCGAACCCCGCTGGGTACAGACGACGCCGTCCAGGGGTAGCTTGAGTAAGGCGGCCAGTTGGGTCAGGATGCCTTCGGCCAGACTGGCGATGGCGTGCTGCTCCATCAACTGCGCGGTAGCCTGAATGATCAGTTCCAGACCGCGCCGGTTCTCGGCCAGGGCGCGCAACTGCTCGTAGGCGCGCAGGGCGGCGCTGACCGTGGTGATCAGCCGGGTGTGGGTCAGTTCGGCCTTGGTGCGGTAGTCGTTGATGTCGTACTGGTGGATGACGGTCAGTTCCGGCGCGTAGCCGGGTTGGCCGGTGCGCAGGATGATGCGGCATTCCCTCAGGCCCAATTGGTCGCGGATGTACTCGACCAGGTCGAGGCCGGCCTGGTCGGTTTCCATGACCACGTCCACCAGGGCCACGGCGATGTCGGGGTGCTGGCGCAACCGCTCGCGGGCTTCCTGGGCGCTGTGGGCGTGCAGCAGGCGCAAGGGGCGGTCGAAGATGCGCAGATCGTGGAGGACGAAGCGGGTGGCACCGTGCACCTCGGGGTCGTCGTCGACCACCAGCAGCTTCCATGGCGAGGCGTTGACCGACTGGGACGCCTGGGGTGGCTCGGCGTCGTTCCAGTCGAGCAGTTCGTCGATCATAAGGGGTCATTCCAAGGTAGGCCGGTCGGGGGCGCTACGGGGCAAAGTTAAGGTAAAAGTAGTCCCCGCCCCGGGGGCGCTGTGGACTCGGATCGTCCCACCGAGCACCCCGGCGACTAGATTATAGACAATATACAAACCCAAACCACTGCCGCCGCCGCTGGGATTGGTGGTAAAGAACGGGTCGAAGATGTGATTTTGTATCTTTTCTGGAATACCGAGCCCATCGTCGGCGTGGTCGATTTGCACGTCGCCACTGTCAAGAATCACGGCGCGGATCTGGATCAGGCCCGCGTCCCGGCCGGCGAAGCCGTGGACGAGCGAATTGCCGATCAGGTTGGCGAGCACCTGCTCCAGCGGACCGGGGTAGCTGTCCAGCTCCAGGCCGGGGGCGATGTCCAGCTCGACGCGGTGGGCGGTGTGCTTGAACTGGGGTTGCAGGGTAACGAGCAGCTCCTCGACGGTCTGGCGCAGGTCGAAGCGGCGGCGGCGGGCGCTGGTCTGGTCGACCGCCACCTGCTTGAAGTGGCCGATCAGGTCGGCGGCGCGGGCGGCGTTGCGTTCCAGCAGGTCCACCGCTTCCTGGCTACGGCCGAGGAAGCCGGCGACCTGGGAGCGGCGCAGGGCCCCGGCGTCGACGGCGGCGGCGAACCGGCGCAATTCATCGCCCAGAGCGCCGGCCACGGTGCGGACGTTGCCCAGGGGGGTATTGAGCTCGTGAGCGACGCCCGCCACCAGGCTGCCGAGGGCGGCGAGTTTTTCGGCTTGAAGCAGTTGGGTCATGGCCTGGCGCAACTCGGCGGTGCGTTCGGCCACCAGTTCCTCCAGGTGGTCCCGGTGCCGTTCCAGCTCCGCTTCCGCCCGCTTGCGCGCGGTGATGTCGGTGTTGACGCCGACCATCCGCAACGGCTCGCCGGCCGCGTCCCGCTCGATCACTTTCCCACGGCTGACAATCCACCGCCAGGCGCTGGTCTTGGCGCGCATCCGGTATTCGACGCTGAATTCGGGCAGGCGACCCTCCCGATGCGCGCGCAGGGCCGCTTCCAGCGCCGCCAGGTCGTCGGGATGGACCGGGTCGCGCCAACCGGCGTAATCGACCACGAACTCGCCGGGCGCGTAGTCCAGCATCGTGTACCAGCGGTCGCTGACGAAAAATTCGCCGGTCCGCAGATTCCAGTCCCACACGGCGTCGCGGGTGGCTTCGATGACTTGCCGCAGGCGCTCCTCGTTCTGGCGCAGGGCGCGATGGGCCTTGGCCAATTCCGCGGTGCGGGCCTCCACGCGCCGCTCCAGGCGCTGTTGCAAGCGCCACAGTTCCAGATGGGTGCGGACCCGGGCTAGCACCTCCACCGGCTCGAAAGGTTTGGTGATGTAATCGACGCCGCCGACGGCGAATCCCTGGACCTTGTCGGGGGCCTCGTGCAGGGCGCTGATGAAGATCACCGGGATGGAGTGAGTGCGCGGGTCGGCCTTCAGCCGCTGGCAGACCGCGTAGCCGTCCAGGTCCGGCATCCACACGTCCAACAAAATCAGGTCCGGGGTTTTGGCCGTCACCGAGCGCAGCGCCAGAGCGCCGCTGGAAGCTGGACGGACGCGATAACCGTGCTCGGTGAGAAGATTGGCAAGCAGCCTGAGATTGGCGGGCGTGTCGTCCACAACCAAGATTTCGGCGTTGGTTGCGTCGGGCATCGGCGGGGATTCCGGCGCGGCGGGCGTCATGCGAGAAAATCCGCTGCGCGCGCGCCGTCGAGCGGGCGTGGGCACGGCCAGCAATGTCGCGGATGACCCAACGCCAAAAGTCGTCCCTGACGCGCGCGCCGAGGTCTGGAAGCCGCTGGGCCGACTGGCTTCGCGGTTGGAAATCGCCTTATTCGCAAGCTATCTCACCCCATGGCGTGGGCTGACCGAAAAAGTAGCCTTGGGCATGATCCACCCCCAGTTCGCGCAGGCGTTCGACAGTCGCCCGATTGTGGGCGTACTCGGCGATGGTTTGGATTCCCAGGGTATGGCTCATCTGGTTGATCGCCGCCACCAGGGTGGCGTCGCTGGCGTTCGCAATCATGTCCTTGACGAAACTGCCGTCGATCTTGAGATAGTCGACCGGCAGGGTTTTGAGATAGTGAAACGAGGACAGACCGCTGCCGAAATCATCCAGAGCCAATTGACTGCCGCGCTGTTTGAGCGCCGTCACCAATTCGACCGCGCGCCGTAGGTTCTGAATGGCGGCGGTTTCGGTGATTTCGAAACAGACTCGTTCCGGCGAAAGAGCGTATTCGGCGAACTGCGCTTCGATGAAGCCGAGCAGGGACTCGTCGCTGAGGGAGTTGCCGGACAGGTTGATGGCGATCCGGGCGCTAGTTTGGCCGATGCCGCGGGCATAGTCGCGAAACGCCATCTGGATGACCCAACGGTCGATGGCGCCCATCAACCCGTAGCGTTCGGCCGCTGGAATGAAGGCCGCTGGTAAGACCAACTCGCTAGCTTCGTCCGGATCGCCCCGGTAGGCGACGCGGAGCAAGGCTTCGTAGTGGATCGGACGCGGGTCGGGGACGTTGAGAGGCACGATCGGTTGATAATAGAGCCGAAACCGATTCTGCTCCAAGGCGTCCCGCAAACCCGCCGCGCCCAGGATCTCGCTGTGGCGCAGCACCGTTTCGCTGTCCTCCTGCTGATAAAGATGGACGCGATTGCGGCCCAACTCCTTGGCGACATAGCAGGCCACATCGGCCTGGGTGAGCAGTTGGACGGTGTCGCGCGTCTCCGCCGTGATGGGCGTCAACCCGATGCTGACTCCGATCTGGTAGCTGCGGCCCTCCCAGTGAAATCGGTAGTCGCGGATGTTGCTGACCACGGTCTGGGCGATGACCTGCGCCCGATCCAGCGGGCAATTGTCCAGCAGCAAACCGAACTCGTCGCCGCCGAGGCGCGCCAGGGTATCGCGCTCGCGAAACATGCCCGACAGGATGATGTTGATTTGCTTGAGCAGTTCATCGCCGGCGGCGTGCCCGGCGGTGTCGTTGACGACCTTGAACTGATCCAGGTCCAGATAGCACAACGCATGGCGGGCGCCATACTGCCGGGCGCTGGCCAGCGCCCGCTCCAACCGCCGTTCGAATTCGGGTCGGTTGATCAAGCCAGTCAGGGCGTCGTGGGTGGCATCGTGGGCTAACTGCCGAGTCAGCCGGCGGGTTTCGGTGACGTCGTGAAACACCAGCACGGCTCCCAACACCTGGCCGTCCCGCCCGCGAATCGGCGCCGCCGAATCGTCGATGTCGTATTCCGACCCGTCGCGGCGAATCAACACGGAGTGATCGACCAAGCCGACGATTTTTCCTTCCCGAAGACAGTGCGTCACCGGGTCCGGGGTTGGCTGGCGGGTTTGCTCGTTGACGATTCGAAACACGTCGCGTAGGGATCTGCCCCGAGCTTCGACCGTGGTCCATCCGGTGAGCGTTTCCGCCACCGGGTTGAGGTAGTCCACGACGCCACGCGCATCGGTGGTGATCACCGCGTCGCCGATGGAATGCAAGGTGATCTGGGCCCGTTCCTTTTCCTCGAACAGCGCCTCCTCGGCACGTTTGCGCTCGGTGATGTCGATATTGACCCCGATGACCTGTTCGACTTCGCCGGTCTCGTTCCTAAGGGGCGCCTTGACAGTGTAGGTCCAGCGCGTCTGGCCGGTGGAATCGACGAATTTGACCTCCCGTTCGATGCGATCCCGCGCCTGGGTGAGAATGGCCATGTCGTCGTCCAGCAGCGCCCGCGCCCATGCGGGATCGACGGTCAAGTCGAAGAGCGTGCGTCCCACCATTTGCTCGGGGGTAAGACCGAAGTTGCCGGCCAGCCCCTGGTTGGCTAGCAGGATCTGGCCGCGCCGGTTTTTGACATGGATGAAATGGGGGTCGGCGTCGATGACCGTTCTGAGGAACGCGCGCTGTCGCTCGATTTCCCGTTGGGCGCGCAGCAGGCTTTCGATCAGGTTGACGTTGCGAAGACAGGTGGTGATATGAGTGACGAACACTTCGAGCAGGGGATGGTCCAGCGCGGCGAGCGCCTGGCCGGCATCAAGAAAAATGGCCGTTTCCTGGCAGGGGGTGACGTTCAGGCATAGCACGATATGGTCGGCGCCGAAGACGTGCTGGCGCCGCGTCACGCTGTCTAGGATGGCGTCCACGATCCGTCGATCCGGCAATGCGTCCAGCGGTTGGGCGACATAGGGCGCGTAACGACCGGCGGCCCCGACCACATGACGCTGCTTGACGGCCCCGCCGAACGATGAATTGTCTTGGGCGCAGACGACGCCGTCCAGGGGTAGCTTGAGCAAGGCGGCCAGTTGGGTCAGGATGCCTTCGGCCAGACTGGCGATGGTGCGTTGCTCCGTCAGGCGAGAAGTGGCGTGGATGATGAGTTCCAGACCGCGCCGGTTCTCGGCCAGGGCGCGCAACTGCTCGTAGGCGCGCAGGGCGGCGCTGACCGTGGTGATCAGCCGGGTGTGGGTCAGTTCGGCCTTGGTGCGGTAGTCGTTGATGTCGTACTGGTGGATGACGGTCAGTTCCGGCGCGTAGCCGGGTTGGCCGGTGCGCAGGATGATGCGGCATTCCCTCAGGCCCAATTGGTCGCGGATGTACTCGACCAGGTCGAGGCCGGCCTGGTCGGTTTCCATGACCACGTCCACCAGGGCCACGGCGATGTCGGGGTGCTGGCGCAACCGCTCGCGGGCTTCCTGGGCGCTGTGGGCGTGCAGCAGGCGCAAGGGGCGGTCGAAGATGCGCAGATCGTGGAGGACGAAGCGGGTGGCACCGTGCACCTCGGGGTCGTCGTCGACAACGAGCAGCTTCCACGGTAGGGCGTCACCCGGTTGATGCGCTTCGACCGGCTCGGCGGCATCGTTCCAATCGAGCAATTCGTTGATCATGCGAGCGGTTCCAAAGCGGGCCGGTCGGGGCGCTGGGGCGGGGTCAGGGGATGGAGTCGCCGTTTGGGGACGCCGTGAACCTGAATGGTCTCACCGAGCACTCCGGTGACCGGATTATAGACAATATACGAATTTAGGCTACTGTTAGCACCGCTTGGTTTTAGTGATTAAGGATGCAGTCGAAGGGATGGTCCTGTATGGTTTCCGGGATATGCGCCCTGGTTATCGGCAGGGTCGGTCCGCACAGGGTCAGCGCCAAATATGCTGACATAAGTCACGCATGAGGATCACATCCATGTTCCGGAGTTATCCGGTGGCGGGCGAATGCTCCGCGTCTAGCGAGGCCGTGATCGGTGGACCAGTCTCGGTGTAAAGATGATAGGTGTTACGTCCGCTTTGCTTGGCCTGATACATGGCTTCGTCCCGAACGTAGCCGAGCGCGCGGCACGCCCTATCGCTGGCGTCGAGAATCCGACCGTCCGGATCAATCCAGAAGATGGTATTCGTGATCGGGTCGGCGGGGAACGGGTCTGCTGGGGAAGTCATGGGGTGATCTCGTTGGTTGCTTGGGGCCGGGAGCTTGGCGCGATCACCGGCAGGGTGAGTTCGAAAGCGCTGCCGCGACCAGGAGCGTTTTGCACCTGAATCTGCCCCCCCAGAACGCCTGTGACCAGGTTGTAGACGATATACAGCCCCAGCCCGCTGCCGCCTTGCCCCAGCCGGGTGGTGAAGAACGGCTCGAAAATGCGGTTGAGGATAGCGGTTGGGATACCGGTTCCGTCGTCGGCGTAACGCAGGGCTACTCGAGTCGGATCGACCACTTGGGCCTGAAGCTGGATGCGGCCGGTCTCCACCCCGGCGAAGCCGTGGGTGAGGGAATTGTCGATCAGGTTGGCGAACACCTGCTCCAGCGGACCGGGGTAGCTGTCCAGCTCGATGCCGGGCGGGATGTCCAGCTCGACCCGATGGGCGGTGTGCTTGAACTGGGGTTGCAGGGTGAGCAGCAGCTCCTCGACGGTCTGGCGCAGGTCGAAGCGGCGGCGGCGGGCGCTGGTCTGGTCCACCGCCACCTGCTTGAAATGGCCGATCAGGTCGGCGGCGCGGGCGGTGTTGCGCTCCAGCAGATCGACCGCTTCCTGGCTTCGGCCGAGGAAGGCATCCAGGTGAGAGCGGCGCAGGGTGCCGGACTCGACGGCGGCGGCGAATTCGCGCAGGTGCTCGCCCAGGCTGCCGGCGACCACGCGGGCGTTGCCCAGGGGGGTGTTGAGTTCGTGGGCGACGCCGGCCACCAGGCTGCCCAGGGCGGCGAGCTTTTCGGTCTGAACCAGTTGGGCCATGGCCTGGCGCAACTCGGCGGTGCGTTCGGCCACTAATTCCTCCAGGTGTTCCCGGTGCCGCTCCAGTTCTTCCTCGACCCACTTGCGGTCGGTGATATCCGAACCGACGCTGAAGATTTCGACGACTTGACCATGCTCGTCCAGCACGGCCTTGTTGGTCCAGTCGATCCAAAGTCGCGCGCCGTTGCGGCGAATATTGTGGATGTTGTGTTCAAATCGCTCGGGATAAAGACGAATATCTTCCATCAGCGGGCGCAAATCCCGGTCGGTGGTTTCATCCAGAGGTACGATGGTTCCCAATACATGCTGGCCGATCAGTTCTTCTTTTGAGTAACCGAAAAGTTTCAAGCCAAATTCGTTGATGAAGGTAATCTCACCCTGGGGATTCCAGCGCAGGATAATATTGTTGGCGTTCTCGACCAGCTCGCGGTATTTACGCTCGCTTTCCTTGAGCGCCGTTTCAGTCCGTTCGTGTTCGGTCCGGGTGCGCAACATGGTGACGCCGAACGCCAAATCGTTGGCCAGTTCGCTCAGGATGGTGACTTCGCCGATATCGAACGCGTCCGGTGCCGACGAGTAAATGCCTATGGCCCCGAAGACTTGGTCGCCGTCGATCAAGGGAAGAGCGCATACGGCCGCGTAGCCCCGCTTGGCTGCCTCCACGCGTCGGGATGCCAGGCGCGGATCGCTGGCAATGTTCTGAATGGAGCAAGGGCGTCCGGTACGAATGGTGGTGCCGATGGGGCCGCGACCGCGCTCGTCGTTGGCCCAAGAGATGTTGGCGCTTTGCAGATAACCCGCTTCAAATCCAGCGTGCGCCATCGGCCGCACCGTTTTGAACTCATCGGATTCGGCGTAACCCACCCAGGCCATTCGGTAGCCTCCTTCCTGGACAGTGATCGCGCAGACTGTGGTCAGCAACTCGATTTCGTCGGCGATGCGAATCAACGCCTGGTTGCAGTTGCTGAGCATCCGATAGCGCGCCTCGCTGGTGGCGAGGTCTTGCTCGCGCTGGCGGATGGCCACC
>JARSSP010000014.1 GCA_029624675.1 Candidatus Contendibacter sp. | reverse complement strand
GAAATCTGCCCGCCTGAAAGGCGGGGGTTTTAACCTTCAATATGGAAATAAAACACTCACGGCGAATTTGCGAAAAGTCCGGTAATTGCCAGATTTACCAGTCGACTGTACCGCGTCCAGGACCACCAGGACCACCACTAGCGGTACCCGCAGAACCCCATGCATAAGATTCCGACCAGTTCCACCACATATATTGGTTTTTCATCCCAGACGCCGCAAAAGCTGGATGGCTCGCAAATCGGCCAAAAGACTTCTTACTCATTATATTATACATCCAAATATTCATTTTGGCCGTTTTTGCGGCACAATCAATAGTGTCGACCGTCACGGATATTCCGAATGATCCAATCGAACATGTGTACAGCTCCCATGTTTGAACGGTAGGTAATGGTATCGAGTTTAGTGGTGGTATTACGCCACCCAGCGCACGAGCAGCCGCACGGGCGGCTACTGAACTGGCATAAACGATGAATGCATCCCTACAGGTATCTGGATCCGTCCCTGGCGGGCTACTAACCCAGATACTATAAGCATTTGGATCAGTAGCCGGAGGATCCGTCTTCCCAGGCTTCCATGACGCGGATGTCTTATGACTGGTTTTCCAGAGTGGGCAATTTGCCGCGAGATTCGCTTTTGCCTGGTTGACAGCGTCAATGACAGGCTGCCACCTGCGAACAATCGTCGTATAGTTATCCGTTTCAGGCATCACCCAGAGACTTTCAACGGAAAATGGCGAGAAAAAGTTATCTAGAATTTGGCCAATGGTTGTGCTCATTTCTCGTTCACCTTTTCTGGCTACACTGCGAAAAGCAATGGCATCTTGACCGGAGAGTTTGCTGATGAGATGAGGAGCGTCATATCACCCGCTTCTTTCTCAGTTCACCGATTTCCTCTTGATTCATACCCAACAGCTCGGTCAGAACCGCGTCGGTGTGCTCGCCAAGCCTGGGGCCCAGATGGCGGATCTTCCCCGATGTTTCGGACAGACGGGGAATGACTGACGGCACGATAACGGTCTCGCCTAAATCTTCGACATCGATGGAAACCAGATTACGCCGGGCGTGGAACTGTCGGTCGCCGAAAATATCCGCGATATTGTTCAGGGGTCCCGCCGGGGCGCCGGTTGCATAACAGCGCTTCAACACTTCATCGCGGGTCAGAGAACCGCACCAGTCACGCACGATTTCGTTGACGTCATGCCGGTTTTCCAGCCGGGTTTTCTGCTCGCCGTACAGGCTGGACGAGGCCAGTTCCGGCCGGCCCATCGCCTCGGCCAGCCGCGCGAACAGTTTGTCGGTGGCGCAGGCGATGGCCACCCATTTGCCTTCTTCCTTGGTCGGAAAGTGACCATAGGGACAGGCGAAGTCGTTATGCGTCGGCCCGTGCCGCTCCCGCACCATGCCGAACATGGCGTAAGCCGATGCCAGTTCATCGGTGCAGCGGAACACAGTTTCATAAAGAGCGGCGTCGATGTATTGGCCGATGCCGGTTTGCTCGCGATAGCGCAGCGCCATCAGCACCCCGAGGCAGCCGTACAAGCCGGTCAGATAATCCCCCAGGGTGGTCGAACCCGGTGTGACCGGTGTGCCCTTGGGCATTCCCGACAGATAGGCGATACCGCCGACGGCATGGGCGATACGCGCGAAGCCAGGTCGATCCTTGTAGGGGCCGGTCTGACCGTAGCCGGTCACCCGTAGCATGATCAATCCGGGATTGATTTCGTGCAGCACATCCCATGACAGGTCCCACTTTTCCAGAGTACCGGGCCGGAAGTTTTCGCACAGCACGTCCGCCTTTTCGATCAGCCGCTTGAAGACTTCCACCCCTTCGCGGCGGTGCAGGTCGATGGTGACCGATTTCTTGTTGCGCGCCTCGCTGAGCCAGGCCAGGGTATCGCCGCGCTGGGTGGGCGTACCGTACTTCCGGCAAATATCGCCCCCTATCGGATGTTCCACCTTGAGCACCTCGGCGCCAAACTCGCCAAGAATGCCGGCGCAATACGGCGCCGCGATCACCGTGGCCACATCGATGACCCGAATACCGGACAGCGGCAGAGCATCCTCATCCGTTTGACTTGTCATGACCGTGTTCTCGAAAAATTTTTACTCGAACGAAATGGCTAGATGATCTTGCGCTGGCGCAGTCGTTTGATTTCGTCGGCCGAAAGCTCAAGCAGTTCGCGCATGATTTCGTAAGTCGCGTTACCGAGGGGCGGACCCAGATTGGTGATCCGGCCCGGCGTGGCCGACAGGGTAGGCACGACACCAGGAATCACGACCTCACCCAGTCCAGGTTCCTCCAGCTTGACCAGATTGCCCCGCGCCTGGAAATGTTCGTCCTCGAAAATATCGGCGATGCTGTTGAGCTTTCCGACCGGGACTTCACAGGCAAGACAACGGTTCAGCACCTCTTCACGTGGGAGCGATCCCACCCATTCGATGACGATCTGGTTAACCTCGCTGCGGGCAGCCAGCCGTTTGAGTTGCTGGCCGTACAGAGCGGACGACGCCAGCTCCGGCTGCTCCATCGCCTCGGCCAGGCGCTCGAACATCTTGTCGGTAGTGCAGGCGATGGCGACCCATTTGTCATCCTGGGTGCGGAAATGACCGTGCGGTACGGCGACGAAACTGCCTGAGCCCTCCCGCTCCCGCACTTTGCCGAACAGTCCATAGGAAGCAGCGATCTCGTCCAGTTGGCGAAACACGGACTCGTAGATAGCGATATCGATGATCTGGCCGCGGCCGGTCTTGTCTCGGTGGCGCAAGGCCATCATGATGCCGATCGCGCCATACAGGCCCGAAAAGTAGTCGCCGAATGGCACCGTGCCGGGCACCACCGGCGTTTCGCCCGGAAAACCGGCCAGATAGGACAGGCCGCCAAAGGCATGGGCAATGTGGGCAAAGCCGGAGCGGCGGCGATATGGCCCGGTTTGGCCATATCCCGATACCCGCAGGAAGATCAAACGAGGATTGGTCTCACTCAGCACTGGCCAGCCAAGGCCCCACTCCTCCATCGTGCCCGGCCGGAAATTTTCGATGAGCACATCCGCCTTTGCGACCAGCTTGAGGAAGAGTTGGACGCCCTCCCGTTGGCGGAGGTCGATGGTGACGGACTTTCGGTTGCGGGCCTCGCTGAGCCAGGCCAAGGTGGCATCGTGGCGCTTGGTCGGGGTTCCGAAACGGCGCATCGGATCGCCAGCGATGGGATGCTCGATTTTCAAGACTTCGGCGCCGAATTCACCCAGCACCGACGCGGCGTGGGGACCCGCCAGGAAGGTGCCCAGATCCAACACTCGAACGCCGGTCATCGGCAATCTAGGCTCCAAGCCGTGCCCGTGGGATTCAGAAAGCTCCTCGTCCTCGGTGATCGTCGTTTCAGTCTGTGCTTGCCCATCGGACATGCTGGTTTCCTCCTGTGGTCGATCGCCAGATCTCGCCTGCTTTCCCGCCTGCGCCGCCATGCCCGCGCCTCCCTCTGGGCCAAGAAAACACTTCATTTGCAGTATAGTAAGCACCCCTGTGTTTGCCAGGGAAAACGACTCGCCAGATCTTCCAAGACCTGCCTTTACAATGAATATCAGTGACCAATACATAGCCTTACAAACGATCTTGCTCAAGGAAACCCTGCGATTCCTGCGGATCTGGATTCAGACTATCCTGCCACCGACCATCACCACGGCGCTGTACTTCATCATCTTCGGCAAGCTGATCGGCGCCCAGTTGGGGCCGGTGGAGGGATTGAGCTACACCCAGTACATCGCGCCGGGGTTGATCATGATGGCGGTGATCACCAACGCCTACTCCAATGTGGTGTCCTCATTCTTCAGTTCCAAGTTCCAGCGCCACATCGAGGAAATGCTGGTCTCCCCTCTACCGAACGCCATCATCGTGCTGGGCTTCGTCGGCGGCGGGGTGGCGCGGGGACTAACGGTCGGCATCGTGGTCACGGCGGTCTCGCTGTTCTTCGCCGACCTGCACTGGCAACGTCCCTTCATCACCTTTGCGGTGATGGTCCTGACTTCGATGTTGTTCGCCCTGGGCGGACTGATCAACGGCATCTTCGCCAAAAGCTTCGACGATATCTCGATCATCCCGACCTTCGTGCTGACTCCACTGATCTATCTCGGCGGCATCTTCTATTCCATCAGGATGCTGTCGCCGTTCTGGCAGGAGGTGTCATTGTTCAATCCAATCCTGTACATGATCAACGCCTTCCGCTTCGGCATCCTTGGCGTGTCGGACATCGACGTTGGCGTTGCCTTCGCCATCATCCTGTTGTTCATCGTCGCCCTGTTCGGCTACAGCCTGTGGCTGTTGCGGCGGGGAACCGGCATCCGCAACTGATGACCCCGCCCCATCGCCAAGACGCAACAATCGCCGTGGTGCGGGTTGCGTGCATTCGCGACCGCATCATCTATCTTTAATGGTCAAGGCTTGGCATCCGCGCCGCGACTTTGTTCGAGCGCGGGTCTTCCCGGCCCGGTTCCCAATAAAACCATCGAAGGAGACATCGCTTTATGCACGTCAAGTCCACTATCCAGGCCATCCTCGCCAGCGCCGCGCTCGCCCTGTTGACCGGCGTCGCTCAGGCCGAAATCGTGATCAAGTTTTCACATGTGGTCGCGGAGAACACGCCCAAGGGCCAGGGCGCCCTGAAATTCAAGAAACTGGCCGAGGAACGGCTGCCCGGCAAGGTGAAGGTGGAGGTTTATCCCAACTCCCAGTTATTCGGCGACGGCAAGGAGATGGAAGCCCTGCTGCTGGGCGACGTGCAACTCATCGCGCCGTCGCTGTCGAAGTTCGACCGCTACACCAACCAGATCCAGGTCTTCGATCTGCCCTTCCTGTTCAACGACATTGCGGCCATCCACCGCTTCCAGAACGGTCCCACCGGCCAGGCCATCCTCAAGTCGATGACCAAAAAGGGCCTGATCGGCCTGGGTTACTGGGACAATGGGATGAAACAGCTTTCCGCCAAAAAGCCGCTCAAGATGCCCGAGGACGCCAAGGGCCTGAAATTCCGCATCCAGGCCTCCGACATCCTTGAAGCCCAGTTCAAGGCCGTGGGCGCCATCCCGCAGAAGCTGGCGTTCTCGGAAGTGTACTCGGCGTTGGAAACCGGCGTGGTGGACGGCGCGGAAAACCCGTGGTCGAACGCCTACTCGCAGAAGTTCTACGAAGTGCAGCCCTATTTCACCGAGTCCAACCACGGCTATCTGGGCTACATGTTGGTGGCCAACAACAAATTCTGGGAAGACCTGCCGGCGGACGTGCGCCCGGTGCTTGAAAAAATCCTCGCCGAGGTGACGGCGGAGGTCAACAAATCGGCCACGGCCTTCAGCGAAGGCGATCGCCAGAAGATCAAGGACTCTGGCAAAACCCAAATCCTCCAACTGACTCCCGAGCAGCGCGCTGCCTGGCAGACGGCGATGAAGCCGGTCCTGGATCAGTTCACGCCCAAGATCGGTAAGGACATTGTCGACGCCGCCATGGCGGCCAACAAGCCGTAAACCCCCTCCTCTCGACCCAGCCGCCCCATGTCCGCCTGGGGTGGCTGTTTGAGCTTCCGTTCGGAGAGTCCCCCATGCTGATCCGCATCGCTCATCATCTGGAGGAGGGATTCATCGCGCTGCTGCTGGCGTTGATGACGCTCATCACCTTCAGTCAGGTCGTCGCCCGCTATATCTTCGAGACCGGCTTCGGCTGGGCGCTGGAATTGACCACGTACCTCTTCGCCTGGCTGGTCCTGTTCGGCGTTTCCTACGGCATCAAGGTCGGCGCTCATATCGGCATCGACGTCGTGGTGCGCCAGTTCCCGCACCACCTGCGCCGCATCGTCGGTCTCGCGGCCGTGCTGTGCTGCTGCGCCTACTGCATCATCCTGCTGGTCGGCGCGGTCGGCTACGTTTACAAACTCTATGCTATCGGCATCGAAGCCCAGGATTTGCCGATCCCGCGCTGGATTCCCTTCATCATGCTACCGATCGGTCTGGCGCTGGCCCTGCTGCGGTTGTTGCAGGTGGCCTGGCGCACCGTGCTGGGCGAGCAGGAAGGCTTACGGCTGGCCGATGAGGCTCGCGAAGCCATCGAAGCGGTCGAGGGTATCGAGGTGGTCGAGGCGGTTGAAAGTTTTGAGACCCTGCACCCCACTGCCGCCCAACCCGCCCAAGCCGCCCAAGCTGCCCGCAAGGAGAACGCGCCATGACCTCCCTGTTCCTGTTCACCCTGCTGTTTCTATTCTTGGTGATGGGGGTGCCGATCGCCTTCTCCCTGGGCCTGTCCAGCATCCTGACCATTCTGTTTTTCACCAACGATTCGCTGGCCTCCATGTCGCTCAAGCTGTTCGACACCATGGAGCATTACACGCTGCTGGCGATCCCGTTCTTTATCTTGGCCTCGGCCTTTCTGACCACGGGCGGCGTCGCCCGGCGTTTGATCCGCTTTGCGATCGCGGTGGTCGGCCATGTCACCGGTGGGTTGGGCATCGCCTCGGTGCTGGCCTGCATGCTGTTCGCGGCGGTATCGGGTTCGTCGCCGGCCACGGTGGCCGCTATCGGCTCCATCGTCATCGGCGCCATGGTCAAGGCGGGTTATCCGCTGCCCTACGCCGCCGGCATGATCTGCAACGCAGGCACCTTGGGCATTCTAATTCCGCCGTCCATCGTGATGGTGGTGTACGCCGCCGCCACCGAGCAATCGGTCGGCCAGTTGTTCATGGCGGGCGTCGTGCCCGGTATCCTGTTGGGCCTGATGCTGATGGCGGCCATCTATTTCAGCGCCCGCAAGTTCAAGATTCCGGTCCAGCAGCGCGCGTCATTTTCGGAATTGATGGTCGCCACCCGCGACGCCATTTGGGGGCTAGGGCTGATTTTCGTGGTGATGGGCGGCATCTACGGCGGCATCTTCACCGCGACGGAAGCCGCCGCCGTGGCGGCGGTCTACGCCTTCATCGTCGCCCTGTTCGTCCACCGGGACATGGGTTGGCATCAAATCCCCCACGTGTTCGGCGACGCCGGCAAGGTCACGGTGATGCTGTTGTTCATCATCGCCAACGCCATGCTGTTCGCCCACGTGCTAACCACCGAGCGCATCCCCCAGGTGATGGCGGAGACGATTATCGGCTGGGGTCTGGCGCCCTGGCAGTTCCTGATCGTGGTCAACGTTATCCTGCTGATCGCCGGCAACTTCATGGAGCCGTCCTCGATCCTGCTGATCCTGGCGCCGATTCTATTCCCCATCGCCGTCCAGTTGGGCATCGACCCGATCCATCTGGGCATCATCATGACGGTGAACATGGAAATCGGCATGATCACGCCGCCGGTGGGGCTGAACCTGTTCGTGACTTCGGGGATCACCGGGATGCCGCTGTGGGACGTGGTGAAAGCCGCCATGCCTTGGCTGATGGTGATGCTGAGCTTCCTGATCATCGTCACCTACATCCCGCAGGTCAGCCTGTTCCTGCCCCGGCTGCTGTTCTAAACGAACTGATTTGGGACAATAAACAAGGGCGGCCAAGCCGCCCTTTTCGATTCTCAATCCTTCGCCCGCTCAGCTCCAGTAGCGCACCGGCCCGCTGTCGATGTGGACGAAGTTGGAGCGGGGATAGTAGCCGACGCCGCCCGCGCCCAGCGAACGGGCCGCCCGGTGGAGATCCGACACCCGCCCGCCCGGCACTCGAATATCAAGCGCCATGGCATGCATGTGATAGCTCCGACGCGCCACCCTCCTACTACCCTCGCAGAGCATCCAGTTGGTGGACGGCGACCGGTAGCCGCTGATCACGTTGACCGGCTGGCCCAGGCCCAGTTGCAACTGCAAGGCATAGAGCTGGTCCAGCACGTTGGAATCGAACTGTCGGACCTGGTCGTTGTGATGGTCGCGCAAGGCCCAGCTGATGGTATTGACCGCCTCACGGATGTAGCCATCGCGCGGCGTCCAATAAACTTGACGGACACTCTCGCCCGTGTTGGGATTATGGAACAGAAGGTAGCGCTCGCGCAGGACCACCCCCTTGGACAACCCTGGCGCCAAGGCTAGCGCGCCGATGCCGCCAGCCGCCCACTTCAAAAACCCTCGCCGGCCCAAATCAGGCCGTTTCTCCTCGTTATTGGGATCATTCTTGCCTGGTTGCAGCGCTACGTCGGTTCGCATGTTCTAGATATCCTCCCAGTCATTTGAGTTTATTAAACTCTAGCCAAACCGAGTTTCTTAAATCAAGAATCAGTTGTACCAATACCCTTTTGCCATTTAACAACAAAAACCCCATTGCATTATTTTTTCCAACTGTCTTTATTATCTTTAATGCAACATAATACCTGCACTAATGACCAATGGACAAAATTCATCCTGATTATCAAAATTTATTGATTAAATAATACTTAATCCTAAATTATCCTTATATTACGGTTTTGTTATTATTAAAATAATAATAATTTTTATATTTAACACAACAAATTATCAAAATGGCAAATTAACGACGACTTTTTTAGTAAGGCATTTATGAGCAAGGAAAAATTTCCAGTTACGCCCGCAATTCGTCTGTTGCGAGAAAGCAACATCACTTTCACCGGCCACCTTTACCCCTATGAAGAACATGGCGGGACCGCGCACAGCGCCCGTTGCCTGGGGGTAGACGAACACGCGGTCATCAAAACCCTGATCATGGAAGACGACCGCAAACAGCCCCTGATCGTGCTGATGCACGGCGACCGCAAGGTTTCCACCAAGGAGTTGGCGCGGCTACGGGGAGCCAAGACTGTCGCCCCCTGCGACCCCGCCGTCGCCAACAAACATAGCGGTTATCTGGTCGGCGGCACTTCGCCGCTCGCGACCCGCAAATCCATGCCGGTGTACTTGGAAGCCAGCATCCTTGATCTGCCGCGCGTCTACCTCAACGGCGGCAAGCGGGGCTTTCTGATCGGTCTAGCACCGACCGAGATTCAGCGCCTGTTGCAAACCACGCTGGTTCAAGTCGCGATCAAGGAATAATCAATGGACGAACAGCGCTTTATCGCCACCGCTCCAGCCGGGGTGGAACCGTTGCTGACGGCGGAACTGACCAAACTGGGCGCGGCGACGCCCCGCCCCGTGCGCGGCGGCGTCGCGTTCGAAGGGACCCTGGAACTGGCCTACCGAACCTGCTTGTGGTCGCGCACCGCCAGCCGGGTGTTGCTGCCGCTGGCCGAGTTTCCCGCCACCGACGCGGATGCCCTGTACACCAGTATCCACGACCTGCCCTGGGAAGAGCATCTGGCTCCGGATGGAACCTTGAGCATCGAATTCAGCGGCGACGGTCCAGGCATCGACCACGGCCATTACGGCGCGCAACGGGTCAAGGACGCCATCGTGGACCGGTTTCGAGCACGGTTTGGCCGACGGCCAAGCGTGGATGTGCGCCAACCGGATCTGCGGATTCACACCCGCTGGCACAACGGTCAGGCCGTGGTCAGCCTTGACCTATCCGGCGATAGCCTGCACCGACGCGGCTACCGCGAGGCCACCGTGGCCGCGCCGCTGAAGGAGACGCTGGCCGCCGCTCTGTTGCTCAAAGCCGGCTGGCCGGCCATCGCCACTGTCGGCGGCCCCCTACTCGATCCACTGTGTGGCTCCGGCACCCTAGCCATCGAAGCCGCCTGGATCGCCGGCGACCACGCGCCCGGTTTGTTGCGCGAACACTGGGGATTCAGCGGCTGGCTGGGTCACATCCCCGCGTTGTGGAACCGGCTGCTGGCCGAGGCGCGGGAACGGCGCGACGCCGGCCGGACGCGCATCCCGCCGATCCACGCCAGCGACCGCGATCCCAAGGCGGTGCGCGCGGCACGGATCAACGCGGGTCGGGCCGGCGTGGTCGACCGGATTCGGATCGAATGCCGCGAATGGATCCGCGTCGAACCGCCTGCCGGTCCACCGGGACTGTGGATCGCCAACCCACCCTACGGTGAACGGCTGGGCGACCAGGACGAACTGGGCGAACTGTACGCCCAACTGGGCGACCGGCTGAAAACCCGGTTTCCCGGCTGGCGAGCGGCGTTGTTCACCGGCAACCCCGAACTCGGTAAGCGCATGGGCCTGCGCGCCGTCAAAACCAACGTTTTCCACAACGGCCCGCTGGAATGCCGGTTGCTGCAATTTCGGATCGAACCGGAATTTTTCGTGAATCGCGCGGCAGCCGACCAGCGCGCCCGCGCCGCCGCCCTGGAGCGGGCCGTGGCCACCGGCGCCGAGGACTTCGTCAACCGTCTGCGCAAGAATCTGCGCCATCTGAGCCGCTGGGCAGAGCGAGAAAGCATCACCTGCTACCGCCTGTACGACGCCGACCTGCCGGAATACGCAGTAGCGGTGGATCGTTACGAACAATGGCTGCACGTCCAGGAATACGCCCCGCCGCCGAGCGTGGATGCCGCCAGAGCGCGCGAGCGACTGGAGCAGGTGATGACGGTGCTGCCAGCGGTACTGGAGATTCCACCCGACCGGATGTTTCTCAAGGTGCGCCAGCGGCAGAAAGGCGCCAGCCAGTATCAAAAGCAAGCCGAACAAGGCCATTTTCACGAAGTCCGCGAGGGACCGGCCCGACTACTGGTCAATTTCACCGATTATCTCGACACCGGTCTGTTTCTCGATCACCGCCCTACTCGGCGCGCGTTGCGGGAATTGGCGAATGGAAGGCGCTTCCTCAATCTGTTTGGCTACACCGGCGCCGCCACCGTCCACGCCGCGCTGGGCGGAGCTACCCAAACGACCACCGTGGACTGGTCGGCCACCTACCTGGACTGGGCGCGGCGCAACCTGGACCTGAACGGTCTCCACGGTCCTCGACACCAACTGATCCAGGCCGATTGCCGACAATGGCTGATTTGGGCGCGGGACCGCTACGACCTGATCTTTCTCGACCCGCCGACCTTCTCCAACTCCAAACGACAGGAAGCCACCTTTGACGTACAGCGGGATCACGTCGAACTCATCCGCCAGACGGTGCGACTGCTCGCGCCAAACGGTACGTTGATTTTCTCCACCAACGCGCGCAAGTTCCGTCTGGACGCGGCCGCGCTGGCTGATCTGCGCATCGAGGACTGGAGCCGGCGCACCCTGCCGCTCGACTTCGCCCGCGATCCAAAAATTCACCAATGCTGGCGTCTCACCCAGCCATAAGGAGTACAATAATGATATGAAATATGTGGAATGTGTTGCCCGACCGCGCCCCCGCTCCATGGCGCAGGAGGATTCGCATGAACGCCCCGCTGTTCGACACCCCCACGGTTCCCCCGTCGCCCAGATCGCAGCTTGACCCGTTCGACATCATTGGTTCCAGCCTGGCCGTGCAACAGGCCTGGCTGCGCCAGCCCGAACGGTTGGCCGCCAGTTTGCAGGGACTGGCCCTGGACGCGCACCAGGTTCACAACCATTTCGCCCGAGCCAGCCTCGGCGTTCCGGGCGAACCCGTGGTGCCCGCCGTCATCCACGACCAGCGCTTTCAAGACTCGACCTGGACCGACCATCCAGGATTCGCTTACCTTAAGGAAATTTACTTGCTTTATGGCCGCTGGCTGGAAGACGCCATTCACGCCACCGAGGGCATCGCCCCAGCCCGGCGCCAGCGGGCGGCTTTCTGGGTTCGGCAATGGTTGGACGCCATCGCTCCCTCCAATTTTTTCTGGACCAATCCCGAGGCGCTGCGACGCGCCATCGCCAGCCATGGCTGTAGCGTGCTCTGGGGCTTGCAAAACTGGCTCCGCGACGCCGCCGCCCACGACGTGCGGATGGTGGAGCCGGATGCGTTCCAGGTTGGCCGCGACCTGGCCACCACCCCCGGTCGAGTGGTGCTGCGTAACGAACTGCTGGAACTGATTCAGTACGCGCCGACCACCGACCGGGTTCACGCCGTGCCGATCGTGCTGGTCGCGCCCTGGATCAACAAGTACTACATCATGGACCTGAGCCCGGACAACAGCCTGGTCCGTTATCTGGTCAGCCAGGGTTTCACCGTCTTCGTCACCAGTTGGAAAAACCCCGGACCCGACGCGCGAGCCACCACCTTGGACGATTATTTGCTGCGGGGGCTGCGACCGGCGCTGAACGCAGCCCGCGCCATTTGCGGCGTTCCCCAGGTCCATGCCACCGGCTACTGTTTAGGCGGCACCGCGCTGGCGATGTTGCTGGCCTGGGTCAACGCCGATCCCGCCGATCGCGCCGTCAATCCCGTCGCTCACTGGACCACGTTCACCACCCTAGTCGACTTCAGCGATCCCGGTGAAATCGGCGCGTTTCTGAGCGAATCCAGTTTTGAATTTCTCAAGCAGCGGATGAATCAGGCCGGCTACCTGGAAGGCGCCGACATGGCGGGCGCCTTCCGCCTGTTGCGGCCCAACAACCTGATTTGGCACTACGTGATCCACAGCTATCTGTACGGCGAGGAACTACCACCCAGCGACGTGCTGTTCTGGAATTGCGACACCACCCGCATGCCGACGGCGATGCACGAGTTTTATCTACGGGAACTTTATCTGAACAACCGGCTGGTCCAGGGCAGTTTGGAGATCGGCGGCCGCCGGCTGGACCTGGGCGCGATTCAGCAACCGTTGTACGCGGTCGGGGCGGAGCAGGATCACATCGCGCCCTGGAAACAGACCTTCCGGCTGTGCGGCCTGATCGGCGGGCCGGCGCGCTACGTGCTGGCCACATCCGGCCACATTCTCGGCATCATCAATCCTCCAGTCACGCCACCTAAACGGCGCTACTGGGTCGGCGACGCCACCAGCCAGGGTGAGGCGGAAGCGTGGCGGAAAAAAACCGAAAAAACCTCGGGTTCCTGGTGGGAAGACTGGACGCGCTGGCTGAGCGCGCATGGTGGCCCCCTGGGACCACCCCCGTCGTTCGGCGGAGCCGACTATCCGCCCCTGGAACCGGCGCCGGGGCGGTACGTCCTGGAAAAGTGAAGGTCAGCCCTTGGCCCGACCTGGGTTACGCCACGACACTTCCACCCCGCCATCGTCGCGGGCCAGGATCCGGCACAACACGAACAGCAAATCCGACAGCCGGTTCAGATAGATCCGCGCCGAATCGCCGACTTCTTCCTCGCGCGCCAGCGACACCACTCGTCGCTCGGCGCGGCGGCAAATGGCCCGCGCCATGTGACAATCCGCCGCCGCCCGCCCACCGCCCGGCAGAATGAATTCCTTGAGCGGCGGCAACTGGGCGTTGAACTCGTTCAACACCGTTTCCAACCGGGTCACGTCTTCCTCCCGCACGGCCTGATAGCCGGGAATGCTCAGTTCCCCGCCCAGATCGAACAACTTGTGCTGTGCTTCCTGCAGACAATCGCGAATCTCCTCCCGTAGGTCGTGCGCCAGGACCCGCCCGACGGCGCAGTTCAATTCGTCCACCGCACCGATGGCCTCGATGCGCGGGCAATCCTTGGTGACTCGTTCGCCATTGCCCAACCCGGTGGTGCCACCGTCGCCGGTGCGAGTGTAGATTTTGGAAAGTCGGTTACCCATCGTGATTTCTCCAGATCGGCCTCACCCCTGTCGATCACCGGCCAAGCGGTTGGACGAGCCAACGCCCCGCGCAAGCCGACGCCATGCTCATCATACCCTACCCCTGTCGCCGCCCGCGCGTCGCGGCGCGTGGCTGCGCCCCTTGTTTATGGCTCTCCGCTAAGCGCCATTTAGAAGCGATTTTTAAAAAATTTTATTTATCAAATATTTGATAAAATAAATCAATTGGTTAACATGAACTGTTAAGGTAATCATAAGATACTGAATTAATTAAATTATTTATATCTAACGTCATTTTTTTTCGCAATGACATTCCACTTTCCTTTGTGGCCGCTTCTTGCCTGAGAACCAATCTCATTCATAAAAAATAAAAAAATTTTAAGTTTTTGTTTTAAAACAACATTTCCTTTTTTCATCAAAAAAGATAAAAATTTTTTAACTTATTATTATTAAAGTAAAAAAATAAAAATGATCGTTGATTAAAAACCATTATTGATGGGAGCAATAATTATTCATTTGCCAATTAGATACTTGCAAAACATTTTGTCGCCATGTTTTCATATCGCCATATTGCTGTATTGCAATATGTTCCTGCCATAGGCCAGTCACGTTGTGGACACTGCCCTGGGAACGTCAGGCGACACCGGAAGCCAAGCTCGGCAGGCTTCGGCCCGGAGTTGCTTAGGTCGGGTTCGCGGGGATCGGAATCATCCGATCCGGCTTAGGAAAGCCCTTCGCCGATGTGGAATACGAATCCATCGAGCACTATCAGTTCGTACTGATCAACGATGGAGGTCTCATGGAATTTACGGAATGCGTCAAGGACAAGTTGACTCTGACCCTTAAGTCAGGTCTGTTGTGCGCGGTCACGCTGATGCCAGCCACGGTTCTGGCTCAATCGCTGGAGACGGCTCGTGGCGAGGAAGCCACAAGCATCACTAATAGCGTAACGGTAGCCACGGCTACCACCGAGCAACCCCGGGTAAACCTCATCCCGGCCGATACCGCCAGCGCCGCCACGTTGGCCCACCAGCGCAAGATTACCCGCCTCAGCGGGCACATCCAGAACCGGTACCGGGTTCCTGAGCATAAAGCGCAGCAAATTGTGGCTGCGGCGATCCGCAGCGGCGAAACCCATCAAGTGGATCCAGAACTGATCCTCGCCATCATCGCCGTCGAATCCACGTTCAAGGAGCGGGCCGTCAGCCGGGTCGGCGCCCGTGGCCTCATGCAGGTCATGCCCGGTTCCCATTCCCGTAAGATTCGGGAGATCGGCGGCAGCCGCGCTCTATTCGATCCCGCCACGAACATCCATACCGGCTCCCGGATTCTGGCCAGCTATCTTGACGACCACTCCGGCGACCTGCGACGAGCGCTGCTCAGCTACAACGGCAGCCTGGGCACCCGTTCGTCCTTCCCGGAAAAGGTCCTGCGGATTTACCGCGACCTGCGGCGGGCCACGGTCGAGGGCTAGTTCTTCCCCTAACCCTCGCTGATCGCGAGACGGGGGTTGGGGTATGGCTTGGACAAAGGTTCCTCATCGCCGGCTCCAATCATTCATAATAATATGAGTGCATTTGACCGCCGTACTGGAATCCATGTCCCCTTCCCCACCCGATCTCGCCATCCTGGCGACCCAACCGCCAATCGCCCCCCCCTCGCCACCGGTGGAACGCTGGCATCCGCCATTGAGCGGCGAGATGGATCTGCGCATCGCCCGCGATGGAACCTGGTTCCATGAAGGCGCACCCTTCCAGCGCGAGGCGTTGGTGCGACTGTTCGCTTCCATCCTGCGCCGCGACGCGGATGGTTGCTACTATCTGGTCACCCCTGTGGAAAAATGGCGTATCCAAGTCGACGATGCGCCTTTTCTGGCGGTGCGGCTTGACGCGTCTGGTCAAGGACGCAGTCAAACGCTCGCCTTCACCACCAACGTCGGCGATGTCGTCGTCGCCGGTCCCGACCATCCGCTTACGGTCAACTATCGCACGCCGGGCGGCGAACCCGCGCCCTATCTGCACGTGCGTGGTCGGTTGCGCGCCTTGTTGACCCGAGCGGTATTCCTGGAACTGATCGAACTGGGTGAGGAACGAGCAGACGCGCCAGGGCGGGACTACGGGGTATGGAGTCAGAGCCAGTTCTTCAGTCTGGGTCGGCTGGACGACGAGACCTGAGCCATGCGCCGCTTCCCGTGGTCGTTGCTGCGCACGCTCGTGCTGCTACCCTCGCTCGCCCTAGTCCTGCTGATCGACGTGCTCAAATGGTTGATCGCGCCCCTGGCGCTGCTATTGCAGTTGTCGCTGGGAGTCCCGCTAGCGCTGCTCCAGGTCCGCCAGCCCTTGCGGCCGCGCTTCATTCCGATCGAGGAGGCCGAGCTGCCCGACGCCGCCTGGATCGCGCTGACCGATGCCGCCGAGGCACTGGCCGCTGATGGCTTCATCCATTACGGCGATTTTCGCGGCGAAGGCCTGATCCAGAACGCGGTGCTGTGGCTGCGCCTGCTGGGCCAGCCGAAGCAGGGCATCGGCGCCATCGCCGTGTGGATCGAAATCAGCGGTGGTGCCCGCCCGGCGCGCGGTTTCATCGAGTTCGCCACCGAATTTCACGACCGCCGGGTACTAACCACCAACAATCTGAACCTGCCCTACAGTCTACCGGCCCCGAACTATCTGGCCCGCATACAACTCAAGGACGTGTGGGAGGCCCGGGCGCTGTACGTTCTGCACCGCGATCTGATCGCCGCCTTGGGTCAACCAATCAGTCTGGCCAAGATCGAACAGGCCGTTCATGATCCCGTCGGTCTACTGGCCGACGGCTACGCCCGGGAAATCCAGGCCCTGATCGCCCAGGGCTGGCTGCGACCCGACGCGGCGGCGGGCATGGCCCGCCTGAATCCATGGGGCGCGCTGGTGGGGGTCTGGCGCCAAGCCTGGCCGCTCGCCAGCCTGCATCTGCGCGCCGCCGACCGCCGCGCGCGCCGTTTGCTAGCCGAGCATGGCATCGATGTCGAAGCCTTCGTCGGTGGCGCTCCCAGCATCGTGGTCGCCCGCCAGCCCTTGTTGCCAGCGCCCATCGCCATCGACACCGCGCGCGCCGGCTACGAGCAGGTTCTGCCACTGGCCCGGCGCACCGATCCCCAGGCGGTGCTGGAAGCCGTAACCGCGGAACTGGATCGCAACGGCGATGCTGTGCTGATCCTCGAACTGCGCTATTCGTTTCGCGGCTGCGCCGACCAAAACCAGCGACGGGTTCGCCGATTGCGTGGCTTCGACATCGTGCTCGATCCGGAAGCTGGTGAGTTGGCGGTCACCGCCATGGAGCGGGAATTCGAGCAAGCGGCCGATGACGCCGAATGGGCGGAATTGACCGCTCGCTCACCGCTGGTTCCGCTCGTGCTCGGTCCCTGGCTTAGCGACCTCGACAGCGTGTTGCCCGCGGCCCTGGCGGCGCTCGACGCCCAGGCTGGAACCGGACGCGCCACGCTGGATTCCGCCTCGCTCTACGGCAACGAAGACGGTGCGCCTTATTGGCAGGTAGTGGCCTGGAACGGCGAGGACGACCCACCGCTGCACGTGAGGGTGGACGCCCGTTCGGGCGCCATCCTGCCGGAGACCTGATCCCTTTACTTTGCAAAGAGAGGAGCCGCGTCATGGGAGGTTTCGCCACATTTGCGATCGGACTGGCGATTTTCGCCATCATCCTGATTTTTCTGGGCGTCAAATCGGTGCCGCAGGGCATGGAATACACGGTCGAACGCTTTGGTCGCTACACCGAGACCATGCGTCCCGGCTTGAACCTCATCATCCCGATCGTGGACCGTATCGGGCGCAAGATCAACATGATGGAAACGGTGCTGGACGTGCCCTCGCAGGAAATCATCACCAAGGACAACGCCATGGTCCAGGTGGACGGCGTGGTGTTCTATCAGGTGCTGGACGCCGCCAAGGCTGCCTACGAAGTCAACCAGCTTGAATTCGCCATCCTCAACCTGACCATGACCAACATCCGCACGGTGATGGGCTCGATGGACCTGGACGAATTGCTGTCCAAGCGCGACGAGATCAACGCCCGGCTGCTGGCGGTGGTGGACGAGGCCACCACGCCCTGGGGCATCAAGGTCACCCGTATCGAGATCAAGGACATCTCGCCACCGAAGGACCTGGTCGATTCCATGGCCCGGCAGATGAAGGCGGAACGCGACAAGCGGGCGGCCATCCTGGTCGCCGAGGGCGAGCGGCAGGCAGCGATTCTGGCCGCCGAGGGCCAGAAGCAGGCGGCGATCCTGGAAGCGGAGGGCCGCAAGGAATCCGCCTATCGCGACGCCGAGGCCCGCGAGCGGCTGGCTCAGGCCGAAGCCCGCGCCACCCTGATGCTGTCCGAGGCCATCGGCAAGGGCAACGTCCAGGCGGTCAACTACTTCGTGGCGCAGAAGTACGTCGAGGCGGTGGCCAAGCTGGCGGCGGCGCCCAATCAGAAAGTGTTGCTGATGCCTCTGGATACCTCTGGCCTGGTCGGCACGCTCGCTGGCGTCGCCGAACTGGCGCGGGAGGCGCTGAGCAGGGCGGAATCCCGTTCATGAGCGCCTGGCTGCTGGAGCCGGTCTATTGGAACTGGTGGGTGCTAGGAGTGGCGCTGATGGCGGTCGAAGCCATCCTGCCGGGCTTCTTCTTTTTATGGATGGGCGTGGCCGCGTTGCTGGTGGGCCTGGTGCTGGCCGTATGGCCGGGCATGGACTGGACCTGGCAGGTCCTGTTGTTCGCGGTGCTGTCGGTGGGTTCCATCGTCGCCTGGCAAATCCGGCTGCGGCGGCATCCCACGCCAACCGCCGACTCGTTGCTCAACCGCCGCGGCCATCAGTACGTCGGTCGGGTGTTCACCCTGGACGCGCCGATCATCAATGGCCACGGCAAAATTCGGGTGGACGACAGCACCTGGAAAGTCGCGGTGGACCGGGATTGCCCGGCCGGAACCCGGTTGCGCATCGTCGGCGTCAGTGGCGTCGTGCTCCAAGGCGTGGTGGAAAACCCACCGGCCACGGAGGTCTGATGCGCGACATCATTCATTTAACCACTCAGCACCGCGAGGAATTGGTGGACATCACCGCGCGGGTCGCCGCCATCGTCAAGGCCAGCGGCGTGCGCCAGGGCGTGGCGACAGTCTACGCCCAGGGCGCGACCGCCGCGCTGATGATTCAGGAAAATTGGGACGAGAGCGTGCAAACCGACGTCATCCATCTGCTACGCAAGCTGATTCCGCGCGGGGTCTGGCTGCACGACGAGCAGGACGGCAACGGCGACGCCCACCTCAAGGCCGGCTTGGTGGGGCCGTCGGAGACCATCCCGATCATCGACGGCGAACTGGGCCTGTCGCGCTGGCAGAATCTCTTTTTCTGCGAATTCGACGGTCCGCGGCGGGACCGTCGGGTAATTTGCACCGTACTGGCGGACCACTAATCCGCCAGCGCTTCCCGAATTTGCGCCGCCACCACCTTCAACTCCTCGATCCTGGCGGGCGCGCGGCCGTGGGCGCCGGCGCGCTGTCCCTCCCGCATCGGCACGATGTGCACATGATAATGTGGCACGGTCTGGCCGGCGGCGGCGCCGTTGAACTGACCGATGCGCAGGCCGTCGGGCGCCAGCGCCTTTTGCACCGCGCGGGCCACGCGCTGGACGGTCACAGCCACCGCCAGCAGATCAGACTCGGTGATTTCCAACAGATTAGGCGCGTGCACCTTGGAAATCACCAGCGTATGACCCGGACTAGCCGGCTGGATGTCCATGAAGGTCAGCGTGCGCTCGTCCTCGTGGACCTTGACCGCCGGGATCTCGCCCCGGACGATCTTGCAGAAAATGCACTGGCTGGATTCGGACATGACGAAAATTCCTCGCGTGGTGGAATTGGGTTGGTGGTGAATCACGCGGGCGCCGGGTTTTTCCGGGTCATCGCGGACGCCGGCGCAAGGCGGATCATTTCACTTTCTGGTGCAGCTCGATCAACTGCGTTTCCTCGCCCATCACCACCAGCACGTCATCTTGCACCAATGCATAATCAGCGTCGGGAACGAAGGGGGCGGACTGTTCCGCCGCCGGCTTGATGGCCAGCAAATTCACATGATAACGGGCGAGCCATTCCAGGTCCGCCACCTTTCGCCCCACCAGCCCGGTCGGGGTCCGCAAGGTGAGCGCGAAGTAGCCGGCGCCCAGTGTCATCGCGTCCAGCAGCTTCGACCGGGAATAATGAATCAGATGAGCGGTCTTGACCGCGCTTTCCCGTTCCGGCTGCACCACGTCGCTGGCGCCGATCAGGTTCAGAATCTTGCCCTGATCGGCGTTGGCGACCTTGACCAGCACCCGGGGGATGCCCAGTTCCCGCAGGTAGTGGGTCAGCAGTACGCTGGTTTCGAACCGCTCGCCCACGTCCACCGCCACCACGTCCATGTGCCGGATGCCCAAGTCCTTGAGGGCCTCCCGGTCGGCCACGTCGGCGACCACCGCCTTGCCGACATGGCGCATGATCTCCTGCACCTTGTCCGCATCCCGGTCCACCGCCATCACATCGTCGCCCAGTTCGCTCAGGGTGCACGCCAGATGAAAGCCGAAGTCTTCCAATCCCAGTATCGCGATGCGCATGGTTGCTCCTCTTCTCCCAGTCAGCCAATCATGACCTGTTCTTCCGCGTAGGCGACCGCCGGACGGTGTTTCTGTTGAGCAATGGCGACGGCGATAGTCAACGGTCCTAGCCGCCCGACGAACATCAGCAACATGATCAGGACCTTGCCGCCATCGTTCAACTGCGGAGTAATGCCGGTGGACAATCCGACCGTGCCCAGCGCCGAAACCACCTCAAACAATAGTCCCAGCGACCATTCGACCGTGCGCGGGTGAAACTGGCCGCTCACTTGCGCGGCCGACAGCAGGATGGTCCCCACCATGATGATGACAAACGCCAGCGCCACCACCCAGGTCGCCTTGGCGATGTTGGCCTCCGGCACGCTGCGATTGAACAATCGCACTCCCCGTTCGCCGCGATACCGCGCTCGCGCCAAGGCCAGCAAGACGCCCAGGGTGGTGGCTTTGACGCCTCCGGCGGTCGAACCGGGGCAGCCGCCAATCAGCATTAGCACGAGGGTGAAATACAGGGTCGCCGCCGTCACCTGACCGTAGTCCACGGTGTTGAAACCGGCGGTGCGGGGCGTGACCGAGGCGAACCAGCCGATGAGCAATGTTTCCTTGAGATTCGTGTTCGTTAGGAGATTGGCGCGCTCCAGCAGGATGAACCCGATCATCCCCACCACCAGCAGTGCTCCGGTCATGGTCAACGCCACCTTGGTGTGCAGGCTGAGCGGGGTCCGTTGCCGCCGCCAGCGCCGCCGCGACCAGCGCGCCAGTTCCGCCAGCACCGCGAACCCCAACCCGCCGAGGATGATCAGCAAGGAAATCGGCAAGACGACGCCGATATTGGCCCGATCCGCCATCAGGTTATCCGGACGCAACCCAAATCCCGCATTGCAAAACGCGCTGATCGCGTGAAACACCGAAACCCAGACCGCTTGTCCCAGGGGCAGCCGCTGACTCTCGGTCAGGAACAGCACGAGGGCGCCCAACGCCTCGATGGTCAGCGTCCACAGGAACACCAGGCGCAGCAAAGTCCCCAAGCTGAGGCGATGGCTGGTGAAAAAGCTGTCCTGGACCGCATCGCTGCTGGACAGCGAGATGTCCTGGCCGATCAACAACAGCAGGCTGCTCGACAAGGTCATGATGCCCAGGCCGCCAATTTGCACCAACCCCAGCAACACGGCCTGGCCAAAGCCGCTCAACGCGCTGCCGGGGTCCACCACCGCCAATCCGGTCACGCACACCGCGCTGGTGGCCATGAACAGGGCGTCGACGAAGGCGAGCGAAGCGCCGGTGCTGGCGACCGGCAGGGCCAATAGCACGGCTCCGACGAAAATGGTGGCGGCGAAGCTGAAAACCAGCAGGCGGGCGGGATGGCGGATCAGGCGGTTCATGAGGATTAGCGCTGGTAAAATCGTTGGCGCGGGTACGGTAAGGCTAGCGTTCGACCGCGCGGATTTCCATGCGCAACTCCTCCTTGCCTTTCTTTTCCTGCACGATGCGCACCGGCAGGTATTGCAGGTCGGGCGCGACCCAGAAGGTAGTCATCCGGGTTTTTCCAGGCGTGTACTGGTTGATCAGGACGGTGTTCAGCTTGCCGAGCGGGGTTTCCAGGACTTCCCGTCCCTGGTTGCGGACCTGGTAGGTCTTGATCTCGTTCCGGTCCACCAGGCTGTATTGGCTGGGCGTTTGACCGCGCCGCAAATCCGCCATCACCACCAGTTGCAGGCTCAGCGGATCAACGACGCCGGGCGTGAGCGGCAGGGTCGCCTGGTCCGCGTTGTGGCGGGCCTGGACCTGGCCGGCGGACCAGTCGAACCGCAGTTGCACGTGATCGGATTTGCGACCGGTATCCAACACCCGTTCATACTGGCGAGGCTGAATCGCGCCCTCGCGGATCTCGCCGCTGGCTTGCTCGTGGATACGGCCAGCGGCCAACAACGTGACCAGTCCGTTGGGACGCACATCGGACGTCATCCGGTAGGCGCCCGGCCCGGCGGCGGTCAAGATGATCACCGCCTCGCCGACGGAGAACCCGGAAGCGTAAACCTCGTAACGGGCCTGATAGGGAGTGACGGGCAGACCGTCGGCGGCGGTCGCCAACTCGCCTAGCGCCCAGGCGCTGACGAGCACCATTGTATGGAGCCAAAGTTTCATGAGCGCGCGTTACCGGGTTTTGAAGCGCATGGACAGGTCCACGGCGCGCACGTCCTTGGTCAAGCCGCCAACGGAAATGTAGTCCACCCCGGTTTCAGCGATGGCGCGGACGGTGGTCGTAGTGACGTTGCCTGACGCTTCCAGCTTGACCCGCTTCGCGGTGATCCGTACCGCCTCGGCCAGGGTCGCCAGATCGAAGTTGTCGAGCATGACGATGTCGGGGCGGGCAGCCAGCGCTTCTTCCAGTTCGACCCGATTCTCCACCTCCACCTCGACCGTGACGCCCGGATGCAGACGGCGGGCCGTGGTGATGGCGTTGGTGATCGAGCCGGCGGCCATGATGTGGTTTTCCTTGATCAGCACGGCGTCGAACAAGCCGATGCGGTGATTTTGGCAGCCACCGCAGCGCACCGCGTACTTCTGCGCCAACCGCAGGCCGGGCAGGGTCTTACGGGTATCGAGAATGGTCGCGCCGGTGCCGGCCACGAGATCGGCGTAGCGCCGGGCCAGGGTGGCGACGCCGGACAGGGCTTGCAGGAAATTCAGCGCGGTGCGCTCGCCAGTCAGCAGGGCGCGGGCCGGACCATGGAGGGTGCAAAGCAGTTGGTCCGGCTCGATGCGGTCGCCGTCGGCCGCGCGCCACTCAATGTGGATGCGTGGGTCCAGTTGGTGGAACACGGCGTCGAACCAGGCGGTTCCACACAGCACGGCGGGTTCGCGGCTGACGACGGTGGCCTCGGCCTGGGCGTCTTCCGGGATCAGGGCGGCGGTCAAATCGCCGCCGCCGACATCCTCGGCCAACGCCAGGGCGACGGTGGGATTGGGATCGGGCAGGGTCATGGCGGTTCCTCGGCATGGGGCTACGGGCGGCCAATATACACGCACGCGCATCGCGCCGTAATCAGGCCGGCGCGCGCGGTCCATGATGGATGGCGAACCGCCAGCCTCGGCGCATGGCCTTTAAAAATCCAGCGGACTTTTCGCTTCCTTCAGGGTGATGCTCCGCACCGTATGGGTGTAAATCATGGTGGTGCGCACGTCGCTGTGCCCCAGCAATTCCTGAATGGTGCGAATATCGTAGTTGGCTTGCAGTAAGTGACTGGCGAAGCTGTGGCGGAAAGTGTGCGCGGAGGCTCGCTTGGGAATCCGGGTTCTCCGCACCGCTTCCTTGATCGCCTTTTGCACGAGGGTCTCGTGCAAATGAGCGCGCCGACGCTCGTCGGTATCGGGTACGCGGGTCAGCGTCATGGCCGGAAACAACCACTGCCATGTCAGTTCCCGTGCGGCCCGCGGGTATTTTTCCCCCAGCGCGGCGGGTAAAAAGGTCCCGGCGTAGCCGGCGGCCAGGTCCGCTTCATGCCCTTGGGCGACACGGTCCAGTTGGGTTTGCAGTTCGGGGACCAGTGCCTCCGGCAACGGCACCGTGCGATCCTTTTGCCCTTTGCCATCGTGTACGGTCAATACCCGCATCGCAAAATTCAAGTCTTGCACCCGCAGTTGCAAGCACTCGAACAGTCGCAAACCGCATCCATACAATAATTTCACCACCAATGCGTAGGGTTCATCGAGTCGCGCGATGACGCGATCCACTTCCTCCCGCGACAACACCACCGGGATATAAGGTTTCCGTTTGGCGCGCACCACGCCCTCGACTTTGCCAAAGTCCTTTTCGAGTACATGCCTGA
>JARSSP010000013.1 GCA_029624675.1 Candidatus Contendibacter sp. | reverse complement strand
TGCAAAAGATTCTCCGGCAGCGCTTTGGCGTCGATACGATCAGCCCCAGCGTGCGACTGTCTCGCGAAGGGCAACACCTGGAAATCGACGTGCTGGCCTATGCCAACGGGACAGTCAACGCCGCCTATGTTGTGGAAGTCAAAAGCCATCTGCGGGAGAAGGATATCGAGCAGTTGCTGAATATCCTCAAGCGGTTTCCGGACTGGTTCCCCGAGCACCGGAACAAGGCGCTCTATGGGATCCTGGCCGCGGTGGACATCCCCGACGCCCTGATTCCGCAAGTGTTGGCGCAGGGGTTGTACCTTGCGTACATTCACGACGACCTGTTCGAATTGCAAGTCCCCGAGGACTTTCAGCCGCGCCGGTTCGATGTCGTGGCCACGACCTGAAAAGACTTGAAAGCGGTTGCCAGGGTGGCAACGCGATGACCCGGAAGAGAGATCAACCATGACGATCCAGGACCGGCCCATGCGGCAGCAACTGGCCAGCGACAACTACGCCGGCCTGTGCCCGGAAGCCTTGGCGGCGCTGGAACAGGCCAATCAGGGCCATGCTCCCTCCTACGGCCAGGACCGCTGGACCGCCGAGGCCTGCGACCAGTTTCGCGCCTTGTTCGAGACGCCCTGCGAGGTGTTTTTCGTCTTCAACGGTACGGCAGCCAATGCCCTGGCGCTGGCCAGCCTATGCCAGTCCTATCACAGCATCATCTGCCACCGCCATGCCCACGTCGAAACCGACGAGTGCGGCGCTCCGGAGTTTTTTTCGCACGGCGCCAAGTTGCTGCTGGCCGATGGGCGCGACGGCAAGCTCGATCCAGCCAGCGTGGAAGAGATCGTCACCCGACGCGGCGACATTCACTACCCCAAGCCCCGGGTCGTCAGCCTGACCCAGGCCACCGAGCTAGGCACGGTCTACACCCCCGCCGAATTGCAGGGTATCCACCAGGTCGCGCGCCGGCACGATCTGAAGCTGCACCTGGATGGTGCCCGCTTCGCCAACGCGGTGGCCGCGCTCGGTCTGCCGCCGCGCGCCCTCACCGTGGAATGCGGGATGGATGTGCTTTGCTTCGGTGGCTCCAAGAACGGTCTGGCGGTGGGCGAGGCGGTGCTGTTCTTCGATCTGGCCGCCGCCGAGGAATTCGCCTATCGCTGCAAGCAGGCTGGACAACTGGCGTCCAAGATGCGGTTCTTGGCGGCGCAATGGCTGGGGTTGTTGAAGGACGGTGCTTGGTTGCGCCACGCCGCGCACGCAAACCATTGCGCCGCCCTGCTGGAAGAAGCATTGCGCGCCTTGCCGGAAGTGGAATTGATGTTCCCGCGTCAGGCCAACGCGGTATTCGCGCGGTTGCCGGAGGCGGTGATCGCGGCCCTGCGCCAGCGGGGTTGGCTGTTTTATACCTTCATCGGCGTGGGCGGCGCGCGGCTGATGTGCGCCTGGGATACCGAGGAAACGACCGTGCGGGCGTTCGTCGCCGATGTCAAGGCAGCTCTGCGGGCGACGCGGTGAAGATGAAAGTCGGCGGTTGACCAGTTCAGCCGGGATCGAGCACCGAAGCAACGCTTCGGCGCTGGCGGGTTCGGCTGACCTTCAACTGGTTCTTATACCGACCGAGGAGTTTCAGGGAGTCCTCGACATACTCGCGCGAGGAAATCTCGGCGGTGGCATAGCGACGCAACAGCTCCAGCCACCGCGCGTGGATCGCGCACGGCGTCGTTCGGTCGCCGCCGGTCAGCGGACAGTCGGGACAGCGCGCGTGGGTCAGAACCCCGACCGCCGCTTGCTTTTGCCACTGCTGGCGATAGTGACGGGCATGCCTTTCGATCCATTCCAACGCCCGCTCTTGCCGTTCTTCGTCGGGAAACGACACCACGTATCGTTCGATGGCCGCGATCTGCTGGAGCAGAAATTCAGCGTCGGACAAATCCAGATTCTCGGCCTCCCCCACAAAACGGGTGATCAGCGCCAGGGTTGGATCATCAGCGATGTACATGATTTTTCTCGCGGGTCGATCCCGTGGATAACGAACGATTAAAATAATAGCAAGAAATTGTGCGGCGCACAAAACTCTCCCGCTCATCGAATGCCGATGCGGCCTATTCGTCAGAGCAGTTTCGCCAGCCACCCGCCAGGGATAAAAAAACATGCTCCAGGGAATTCAACGTTCGACTTGGCGCCTGATCGCGCTGCTTGTCAGCATGCCGACGGCGGTTCTGATCTTCGGCTGCATTTACATGCTTGGCTCCACCTATCTGGAAGGCAAGCCGACCACCTTCTGGGCGAGTCTGGAATGGGCCTCCGAGACGTTGACCACCACCGGCTACGGCGCCTACGCGCCCTGGCACCACCCGCTCATGATCCTGCTGGTCATCCTGACCCAGTTCGTCGGCATGTTTTTCCTGGTTCTGGTCTTCCCCATCTACGTGCTGCCTTACTTCGAGGAACGGTTCGAGGCGCGCTTGCCGCGTGTGTTGCCGCCAATGGGCGGACGAGTGCTGTTCTACCGCTATGGTCCAGCGATTGATTCCCTGCTGGAGGAGTTCCAACGAGTCGGTGCGCCGTTCGTGATCCTTGAGGAAGACATGGCGCTGGCTCGCGGTCTGCGCGATCGCGGCTATCCCGTGGTGCTGAATAACCTCGATGAAAATCCAGCCGCCCTGGCGGGCGTGCAATCGGCGCGAGCGTTGGTGACCAATGCCGACGATCACGCCAACGCCATTTGCATCCTGATGGCCCGTGAGTTGGGCTTCGACGGTCCGATTTACTCGCTCGCCGACAATCCCCTGTATCGGCCACCGATGGTGAAGGTAGGCGCGTCGGCGGTGTTCACGCCGACCCATGTCCTGGGCGCGGCGTTGGCGGCCCGTGCCAGCGCCCGCATCCGTCCCCCGGCGGAAGGCTTGCATTTGCTCGGCGGGCAGGTGGGCTTGGCCGAATTTCGGGTCCGCCCCGACAGTCCGCTGGCCGGGCAAAGGCTTGGCGATTTACAGTTGCGCGAACGCCACGGCGTGACCGTGATCGGGCAATGGCGGGGCGGCAACTTTGCCGTCGCCGCTGGCACGGATACGCGCATCGAGCCGGGCGCGATCCTGGTCGCGGTCGGCGCGCACGCCAATCTGGCTCAGGTCGAGCGCCTGGCCGCGCCAATTCGTCGCACCGGTCCCATCGTGGTGGCCGGTTACGGTACGGTCGGCAGCAAGGTGGTGGAAATGCTGCGCGACGCCAAGGAAATGACCATCGTCATCGATCAGCAACTCGCGCCGGGGGTGGATATCGTCGGCAATGTGCTCGAGCACGCCACCCTGGATCGGGCGAACGTGCGCGCGGCGAGCGCGGTGGTGCTGGCGTTGAGCAACGACAGCGAAGGCGTGTTCGCCACGGCGGTGGTCCGCGATTACGCGCCCGAGGTGCCTCTGATCGTTCGGGTCAACCGGGCGCCGAACGTGGCCCGGCTGTATCAGTCCGGGGCGGACTTCGCGCTGTCGGTCGGGCAGATGGCTGGGGAAATCCTCGCCTATCATCTGCTCGGCGAGCAGGCGGTCGCGGTCGAGCAACGCATCAAGTTCGTTCGGCTGGCGGCGGGCGCGTTGGCGGGATTGCATCCATGGCGTGCCCAGGTGCGCGAGCGAACCGGCGCGGCGGTGGTGGCGGTGGAACGGGATCAGGAGGTGTTCGTCAAATTCGACGACGCTTTCCGGGTAAGGCCGGATGACATTTTGTTCGTCTGCGGAACGCTTGGCGGCCTGGATCAATACGTGCGCGAGTTTGAGGCCGCGCCGGTCGAAAGTCCGCTGGGTTCTCCATGAAAATTTCTGCCCTGTCCAAGGGGTTGAGGACCATGTGGTGGGTCAGGGCCAGGATTGTGGCCGAGTAGTCGCGGCGGGTGCGACCGGTATCCTCGCCCAATCGCCCGTCCAATACCCGATGCTGGTCGTTCTCAATCGCCCAATGGCTGCGTACTGTGGCGGCGAACCGCCCTGGGGCCAGAAACGAGCATGGAAAATACCAGCATTCGATAGGGGGGCTGGTCACCGATCCGCTGGGTGGACTCGACCCGCCCAACCGCCTGGAGTCTGGCCCAGGGCTGGCTTGACGGACAACCCGGCGCTATCCAGTCGTTACTTGTGCCGCGGCCATGCCTTCGTGGTGGTCGGCAAGGCCAGCCAGCCCTTTTTCGTCGATCCCGAAACTGGCCTGCTGGGTCAGTTCCGCCATCAGTATTTCGTCGTCAATCTGATCGCTCATTTCCAGAAAGCGGCCCTGATGCTGTTTTCGGAATGGTTGGTGGTGGCGATCAGCCAGCTCGATGTCCACGACCTGGATTCGGTCAGAGCCTTCAAGCGAGGTGCGTGAATAGCCGGTAGACGCGCGACATAGTCCGGCTATCCCCTCCGCGCCCATGGAATGCCGGGGGATACGACGATTCCATGGGATTGGAACAAAGACCACCATGGTGCTTTCAATCCGCGCTCACCGCAGCACGGCGAAATCGGCGCGGCAGCCCTGATTGACCCAAATGCCGTTCCGGTCGTAGCCCCAGCTCGAATTGAAGCGGCAGGCTGATCGGGACAGTTGGCGCTGGATCTCGACCCGGCCCCGGCCAATCCGGGCTCCGCAGTATTGATCGGCGTTATCGATGGATTCGCAGCGAACCACCTGTTCGGGCGCGTAACCGTAATCGTGGTTGGGGGGCGGTTCGTAGCGGTACTCGTTATCGTCGTGATGGCGGTTAGCCAGCGCTACCGCGCCGAGAACGCCCAGCGCCACCGCGGCGGCGGCGGCGGCGTGCTTGTGGTCATGATCGTTGGGTTCGCTGTAGGGTTCGCCGGTCTGAAACTGGGCGCGGCAGCCGTTGCTGACCCAGACGCCGCGCCGGTCGTAGCCCCAGCTATCGCCCTGATAGCAGCCGTGCTTGCTGTACTGCGTCACCAACCGCACTCCGCCGCGGGTGTCAGCGGGGCAGTGATTGGTTTGCCCATCGCGGGATTCGCAGACGACGGTATCCGCCCGAACCGGCGCGGCGCTCAGGCTGGTAGCCAGTGCGGCGGCGGCCACGAGGGAAGAAAGAACCAATTTACGCATGATGCCGATCTCCTGACCAGGGAAGGGGGTTATTTAGCGGACTTGGTGGGAGCGCCGGCCCATTCGTCGGGGCTCAGCGCGCCGTCGCCGTTGGTGTCGGCCTTTTTGAAGGCGGTTTCGATCGAGGCGGTGTAGGCCTCGATGGTCACTGTGCCGCCCTTGACCGGCTGACCGCTTTTATCCTTAACGGGCGGAGTTTCGTCCGGGGTCAATCGGCCATCGCCGTTGTGATCCATTTGATGAAAAACATGCAGCATACGATTACGGTATTCCTCCCAGGACACCTTGCCGTCGCCGTCCACATCAACGCTGTCGAAGGATTTCTGGGCTGTTTGATCCAGGGCGGCCCGGACGCTGGACGCCGCGCCCAGACCGAGAATTACGGCCAGGGCCGTGACGATGCCACGCAGGTTTTGCATTGCAAACCTCCAAAGGGGTTGGGGGTGGGGATGTTGATTCGGTCGCCCGGCGGGAGCGCCGGCGACCTGACTTAAACATGAAACCCGAACGCGGCTTCAGCCTTTGCCGGTCACCTTGTCCTTGAGGTCCGCGGCGACCGAGCCGACCCGCTCGATCACATTGCCGACCGCCTCGGTCACCTCGGCTTTGAGGTCCGCCGCTTTTTCCCGCACAGTGGCGCTGGCTTGCTCCAGCTGACCTTCGGTTTCCAGTTGCTTGTCGCCGGTGACTTTACCCACCGCTTCCTTAATCTGGCCTTTGGCCTTGTCAATCTTGGGATCGCTCATGGTGATACTCCTAAACGGTTAAGCCTTCTTGATGAGGCTGATGAGGAACAACAATACGACGGCACCGATGACGGCGGTGATCAGCGAGCCGATCAAGCCGCCGGCGGCGAGGCTCAACACACCGAACAAAAATCCGCCGAGCACGGCGCCGATGATGCCGACGATGATGTTGCCGATCAGGCCAAAGCCGCGCCCTTTCATGATCAACCCGGCGAGCCAGCCGGCCACGGCGCCGATGACCAAGAAAATGATCAGACTTTGTACATCCATGGTGAACTCCTCTTGGTTGCTTGAATAGCTGAAATGCAATCAGGTGGTTGACGTTCCCACCGGTGAATGGGCGCATGGCGAGGCGACGGTGGCTCCGCCCGCGGCCAGCGACTCCATGAACTGGTTCTCCGCCGCCAGCCAAAACTTCAGAGCCGACTGGTGTCGGTTCTCCGCCGTTTCCCAAAGCTGGTAAGCCGCTTTACGAATCTGTTCCAGGTAATCCGCCGGCGAGAACATCTCGAAAGTTCGGGCCAGAGTTTCCTCGCGCCCGAGGGCGGTGCCAGCGGTGCGCGCCGCCGATTCCGCCAGCAGGCGCAGGTGCTGCTCGGCGGCCAGCCAAAAATCCAGCGCGCGGTCGCGCTGCTCGGCGCTGGCCGCCCACATGCCCTGGGCCAGCTCGCGCACTCGGTAGTGATACAGGGCGCGCAGAGCCGAGGGCCAGACCGCCGCGTTCTCGACGGCGGTGGCGGTGGCGGCATTGGCCCGGCGGATCGAATCGACCGTCATCTCGACAACCATCCGTTCCGCCATCGCCCAAAAATCGAGGGCGGTTTGACCGAACTCGCGGCCGGCCGTTTGCCAGAGATGATAGGCGAGGTTGCGAATCTTGGGTTCGAGATCGGATTCCATGGATGGGCTCTCCTGGGTTGCGTGCTTATGAAACCAGCGCCCTACTTGCGAAAATTCCGTACCTCCCATCTCGCGGCACCCCGGTCGGACACGTAGAAGTACGTCTTGCCTTCGAAGATGAACTGGGTATTGCCCTCGGCGGTGCTGAAGGTCACCGGCTGGGGCTTCATGCCCTCAAAGGTCACGCTGCCCCGACTCTTGCCGCGCCAGGTGAGGGTAATCTTTTGGTCGGGGTAATGGAGAACGGTCTTGCCCGGTCCGCCGGGCGCCGCGCCTTCGACCGTGCATTGGTAGCGGTAGGTTTTGCCGTCGACGATCACGCCGCACACCGTGGCGAAACCGCCGCGTCCCGGCACGGGCGCGCTCTCCGCCGCGCCGCCTTGGCAATCGAAGTCCGGCGCCGTGACGATGGATTGGTAGCGGCCGTTGGCGGTGCGCACGATGATGCACTGCCCGCTGCGGGTGTTACGCCAGTTCGTGTAGCTGTCGCCACCGGACTTTTCGCCCTTGACGTATTTATAGCCTCGCTGCTGGAGTACCTGTTCGCCGCTGCTGCCGCGCACCCCGACGAGGTCTTGCAGACCGGGGGCGGGGTCCTGAGCCCGCGCGGTTTGGGTCAAGAGGAGCGCGGCGGCGAGCACTCCCGCGAAATAGCCAATGACACGAGGTTTCATGGTGCGAACTCCTAAGTGGATTTGAGGGAGTATGGCTTTTGGGAAACGATAACCGAACATCACGCGGGTTGGCCGGAATCATAACGTTCTAACTTTTCAATGGAAATCAGGGTTTTTCTGTAAGGATTTTCCTGACAGCGGTGTTCGCGGCAAAAGCGACGGGTCGGACCGGCCTCAGCGGCGGCAGTCGCCCTCACCCAGGTACCGCCCGGCGACCCAGCCGGCGACCCCCTGGTACTCCACCTTGCACCAGCGGGGATTCTCTCGCTGGTGCTTCTTCTGCTCCGCGGGCGACAGCTCGGTGAATTCCGCAAAGGTCAGCCCGCCCTTGCAACCGAGGTTACGGATGCAGGTGCCGTCGGGCGGGATCTCGCCGACCTTGCGCGCCTGCGGGTTCGGCTCGGCGCGCATGTTCAGGACGTCGTCCCTGGCCACGCCCCGCACGACGTAGAAGTCCGGCCCGTCGACCTCGGCGGGTGCGGCCCCCGAACCCAGACCCATCGCCAGCCCCAAGAGCAGGCCGAAAACACGGGTGAATCGGGTCATTAACATCGCTTCAACTCCATCCATCCGGCGTCAGCCCCCGACGAACGCGGCTTTGGGAATCTCGAAGCGCTGGTCGCCGATAGATCATTTTTATCCTTTTGAAATTTAAAAGTTATTTATCCAGTGGCCCACCAAATACATGATGACCAAGCAAGAATTTCTAAAGTTAACAGATAAAACTAGGATGCGATGGCGGGCGTTGGACATGTAACGGTTACTTCAGGTTACTTGCTATCAGGTCGAAAACCCAGCGGCTAACCATGAAATCTCATCGCTTTAATTTGATATTTCATGGATAAAAAGTTAATCTTGCCAGAATGATCAACCGACCTGTCGATCAAGCCGCCATTACCGACCTGATGGCGGTCTTTCCCGTGACTGGCATTCTGGGGCCGCGCCAGTCCGGCAAGACCACGCTGGCCCGCGCCTTCGCCGCCGACCATATCTTTGATCTGGAAAATCCGCGTGATATGGCGATGTTGGCGCAGCCGCAATTGGCGCTGGAATCCCTGTTGGGTTTGATCGTTATCGACGAGATTCAGCGCCAGCCGGAGTTGTTTCCGCTGCTGCGGTATCTGGTGGACACCCATCCAGAGCAGCGTTATCTGATTCTGGGCAGCGCCTCCCGGGATTTGATCCGGCAGTCCTCGGAGTCGCTGGCGGGCCGGGTGGCCTATCACGAACTGGGCGGATTCCGACTGACCGACATTGGCGCCGAACACTGGCGGGAGTTGTGGTTGCGCGGCGCTCTGCCGCTGGCATATACCGCCGCTACCGAGGCAGCGAGCTATCTCTGGCGGGAACAATATGTCGCGGCTTTCCTGGAGCGCGATCTTCCCCAGCTCGGCTTTACCATCCCTGCCGCCACGTTGCGGCGCTTCTGGACCATGCTCTGTCATTATCACGGTCAGGTCCTCAATTACGCGGAACTGGCCCGCGTCTTCGGCATCTCCGACATGACTGTGCGACGCTATCTGGACATCCTCGAAGGCGCTTTCATGGTGCGGCTGGTTCAGCCCTGGCATATCAATATCGGCAAACGGCTGGTCAAGCGGCCAAAGCTTTATCTTCGCGATTCCGGCTTACTGCACACGCTGCTGGCGATCCATTCGCCGCGCGACTTGGCCGCCCATAACAAGCTGGGGGTGTCGTGGGAAGGGTTTGCGCTGGAAGTCGCCGCCCGGTCCATTGGCAAGCGGAATGAAGAACTGGCCTTCTGGGCGACGCACAATCAGGCTGAAGTCGATCTGTTCTGGCAGGAGCATGGCCGGAACTGGGCGGTTGAGGTCAAATATGCCGATGCGCCCCGTCTCACCCGGTCGATGGTCAGCGCCATGGCGGATCTGGAACTGGCGCATCTGTGGGTGGTGTATCCCGGCGACCGGGCCTATCCGCTGGCGGAAGGCGTCAGCACGCTGCCGATCACCGCGATCGGCAGCCATTGGCGCTATTGAACTTTGGCGGGTTTCGTCGTTTTCGCAGACGAAGCGCGGTTGTCTGGCAACTGTGGAGTCTGCTTCCAGCCGACGCAAAGTCGCTGCAACCCGCCCGCTTCAGCTTGGCGGCGATTATTTGTCTCGTCACTCACAAATAACAGGTGACCCGGGCAACGATCCGAACTTCAATTTATAAATCAATGGCGGGCGTGGAGCATGTAACGGTTACTTGAGGTTACGCGCTATAATAAGTCTGGTTATTTTCCCGCCTAGAGGGTGTCATGACCTTCTCCCCTGCCGAGCCGACCTGGGCGATGCACGTCCGGGACCAGGTCCAGCGGATGCTGGAGGATGCAGCCTTCCAGGCCGCGCCGAATCTGGCGCGGCTCTTGCGGTATCTGGTGGAAGAAACCCTGGCGGGGTGAGCCGACCGGCTCAAGGCCTATACCCTCGCCGTCGAAGCTCTCGGTCAGCCCGCCTCCTTCGATCCGCAAACCAGCGCCCTGGTCCGGGTGCAGGCGGGCCGGTTGCGTGCTCTGCTCGACCGCTATTACCAGCAGGACGACCACGCCGATCCCTTGCGCCTCATCATTCCCAAGGGCGGTTATGCCGTGCAATTCCAAGCCCCGTCGGCAACCCCACCGACGGAAGGTTTCCCGAAGGCGGGCGAAGTACCGCGTATGCCCCACGGACCGGTGCTGGCGGTGGCGCCCTGCCGCCATCCAAGTGGCGATGATCGATCCGCTGCCCTCGGTGAGGGCCTGACGCAGGAGCTTATCCACCGGCTGACGCAATGCCCCGAACTGTACGTGCTGGCTTTGGACACCATGGGTCACTATCGCCAGCGGCATGCGACGGCGCGGGATTTGCGCAACGAACTGGCTGGCCTTGAGCGACTACTACCGGCGCGAACTGGCGCTGTTCCGGGAGACCGCCGAGCACGCCCTACACTTGGCGCCGAACCGGTCCGACATCCTCGCCAACCTGGGCCTGCACCTGGCCTATGACGGCCAGTGGGAACGGGGCCTGGCCCTGCTGGACAAGGCGCGGCTACTCAATCCCCTCCATCCCGGCTGGTACTGGTTCCCCTATGCGCTCGACCACTATCGGCGCGGCCAGTACACCGAAGGCGCTGCGCGTGGCACGCCGGCTCCATCTGCCCAACTTTTTCTGGGAACACCTGTTTATCGCCATGATCTGCGGCCAACTGGGGCGGGCGGAAGAAGCGCAAACCGCCCTGGCGCGATTGCTGGCGCTGCGCCCCGACCTGGCGACGGCCGCCGCCGAGGTGATCGGCATTATCGTCCTCGATCCGGCCCTGGTCGCGCACTGCGTTGAGGGTTTGCGCAAAGCGGGACTCCTTTCAGCGCCTCACGCCCTGGGAACCGACGCTCTACGAAATTTCCCTATGGTTTGAGCGACTTCGCCACCCTGATTCAGGAAGGCTACTTCTATCAGGACCGTACCGACCGGATTCCCCAGTCGGAAGAGGCCGGCTGGCAACTGATCTTCATCCGCCCGCGCCGGTTCGGCAAAAGCCTGCTGCTGTCGGTGCTGGAGCATTACTACGACGTGAACCGGACCGGGCAATTTGAGGCGCTGTTCGGCCATCTGGCCATCGGCCGAAATCCCACCCCGCTGCACAACCAGTACTTCGTGATGAAGTGGGATTTTTCCCTGGTGAAGGCCCAGGGGGACGTGAAGGATATCGAGGCGGCGCTGCATCAGCATTTGAATGACTGCATCCAGGAATTCGCGCAAACGAGGGCGAATACCCCGAGCGCCTGCTCGACGAGAATCTGGCCATGGATCGCGGCAAACTGGTCTACATCTCTCATCTGCCCCACGGCGAGGACCTGCTGATTCAGGCGCTCGATGGCGACCAAGGCGTCATCATTCCGCAACTGGCCCAGCGCTTCGGGGTGCAGGACGTGTTGGCCGCCGTCAAGGATCCCCCGTTCATGGCCTCGTTGTTGTACTACTTCGGCGTGCTGACCCTGGCCGGCCGGGGCGTGCTGGGGCAAGCGATTCTCCAGATTCCCAATCTGGTCGCCCGGTCGCTGTACGTGGAGCGACTGCGGGAGCTGTGGCTGCCCACCTGCGAGGACCGCCAGACGAGGAGGGTCCGTCTCGCCGAGGCCGTCTATCTCCGGGGCGAATTGGAGCCGCTGTGCGCGTTCATCGAACAGCGCTATTTCCCGGTGCTGTCCAATCGCGACTACCGCTGGACCAACGAACTGCTGGTGAAGATCGCCTTTCTGACCTTGCTGTTCGACGACCGGCTGTACATGATGGTGTCGGAAACCGAAGTGGATCACGGCTATGTCGATCTGAGCCTGATCGTGCGGCCGGACATACGCCGGTTTCAGGCTCTCGATCTGCTGCTGGAATTCAAATACCTGGGACCGCAAGACCTCGGCCTGAGCGGAGAAAGGAAAATCCTGACAGCGCTTGGCTCGCCCCTTCCCCGGAGCGGTTGGAGGGAGGAAGGGTTATTATGGAAAGGGTGACTTGACCTTGCGGAGGACACGCCATCATGGCCACCGTGATCGACCGGGTTGACCGGCTGGAGGAAGCGCTGGCGAATTTCATCACCAGCGTCGGCATTGAATTCAATAAGGTGTACAACTCGCAATTGCGCACCGAGGCGGAACTGCGCGCGTTCAAGGAGGAGATGCGGGAATTCAAGGAGGAGATGCGCGCTTACAAGGAGGAGAGCCGTCGGCAGACGCGGGAGATGAACCGCCAGTGGGGGACCTGGCCAACAAGCTGGGCACCCTGGTGGAGGACCTGGTCTACCCCAGCCTGCCACGTATCATCCGGGACACGCTGGGGCGGGAGATCCTCGACCTGGGTGTGCGCCGCAAGCGGCGGCTGGCCGACGGGCGGGTGAAGGAATTTGACGCCGTCGCGGTGACCGCGGACCTGGTGGGGCTGAACAGCACCAAGGCGACGCTGATCAGCACCGATGTGGATTGGTTCGTTGCCGACATTGCGGCGTTTCGGGAATTTCTGCCTGAATATGGGGCGCTGCCGGTGGTGGGGATACTAGCCACGCTGGCGGTGGACGAGAGCGTGCTGAACGACGCCGAGAAGGCAGGGTTTCTGGTGCTGGCGGTGGGCGATGAGGTGATGGAGGTGAAGAACCGCCCGGGGTTTGAACCCAAGCGGTGGTGAGAGGATGGCAGGGTGCGGTCCCCGTGGACACCCTGGTCTCGACGGTGCCGGCCGCGAGCCGCGAGCCGCGAGCGAACGACGAGTCCGTTAACAAGGTTTTGGTTCGAATAGCGAAAGGAGCGATACGACGATGACGCCGGCTGTTTCAGCAACGGTCGCCCGAATGTTGCGCGAACTGGCGGCGGAGACGCGGGTGAGCGTGCGGGTCGGCGGCGAGTGCATGGCGCCCCTGCTGGCGAACGGGGCGATGATCCAGGTGATCCGCCAGCGGGTTTACTGGCCGGGCGATCCTTTGGTCGTCCACGCGGCTGACGGTCGTTTGCTGGTTCACCGCCTGCTGGGTTGTTATTCCAGGGGGCGGGGCTGGCGCTGGTTGACCCAGGCCGATAATGCCCGTTGGCCGGACGCCGCCGTGCCGGGGGAACGGATTATCGGCAAGGTGTGCGGCGGGGACTGCGCCGCACGGCTGATTCGGGTGCCGCTCGCCGATCGCTGGCGCGCGGCGTGGCAATTGATCCGCTTTGGGCTGACCCGCCTTGGGTTCGCGCTCTGAAAAAGATGGGCTGAACGGTTTTGCTGCCGCTGGCCGCTGGAGCGTCCGAGCCGCAGGTCAGCGCCAGTCCCGGGCAGAACAGGGGAGCGCCGAACTGGGTCGGTTGTTGTCCGGCCCACCGCCGAGCGGTGGCGGCGGACAGGTGGCGCGCACGGGCAAACACCGGCGAACCCTGCCAGATTTCAGTGATGGACTGCTGGTGCAGATTGCCCGCCGGCCAGCGCAAGTGCAGGCAGGGAAACACGTTGCCGAAGGGATCGACGTGGATTTCCTCGCTGCCGGCCCCGCAGTGGTATTGATCCGTGGCGTCCGCCGCCGGGGGAGCGCACTCGTCGCCCGGACTCGGGGACGCCGTCTCCGGCTGTTCCGCGCGGCGTTGGGCCGTGATCTCCCCCAAACGCGCCCAGCCGGCGGCCGAAGGCTGGAGCGCCATCGGCGCGGTGTCGCCGCTATCACGGGGGCCGACCGGCCCCTGGAAGCGCAACCGCACGCCGAGGGCGTCGGCCAGCGCGAACATGGCGTCCAATTCGGTTTCGTTCCAAGCCGTCAGCGTGCTCACCAGGTTCATGGGCAGGCCGAGCGCCTTCATGCCCCGGATGTTGTCGAGCAGGCGCGTGAAGCTGCCCGGCGTGCGGGTTTGGCGGTCGTGGGTTTCGGCGCGCGCCCCATGCAGGCTCATTTCGATCAGCACCGGATCCACTTCCGCCTTGACGCGCGCCGCGACCGGGGGCCGCAGGGCGTGGCCGTTGGTGCGCAGGCGCACCGCGAAGCCGTGCTCGCGGGCCGCTATCCCCAGATCGAAGAACTGGGGATGGGCCATGGGTTCGCCGCCGGTGAAGGTCAGAAACAGCACTTGCAGGCGGGCGAGGTCTGCGAACAGCTTCACGTAGTCCTCAAAAGCCAGAGGCTCGCCGGGGGCGTCCTGGTCGTTGTAGCAGAAGCAGCAGTCGAGGTTGCAGCGGTAGGTCAGTTCAAGCATCGCGCCGTGCAACAGCCCCTTCTCCCGGATGCGCTTTCTGAGGAGGGTGTGGTACATGGCCCAGGCTCCGTCAGGCCGCTTCGAGGAGTTGCTGCGCGCGCATTTGGTCGAGGAAAGCGTCCAGGTCGGCGGCGATGGCGGCTTCCGGCGCATCGTATTCGGCGGTGAGCCGCTCGATCACCGCCCGCCGGGAGCCTTGTTCCCGGATCAGTTCCAGGGTCCGCAGGCCCAGGGCATTGACGACGATCACCACCCCCCGTTCGGTGTGGACGATCACGCCTTCCTCGTCGACAGCGCGGAAGCGGACTTGGGGGCGCAGGGTCAAACGGTCATCGGTCATCGGTCAGTTCTCGCAGCAGGCCATGGATCCGGTTGAAATCATCTTCGCGGCGGCTGATCAGCTTCCGTACCGGAACCAGGCGCACCAGGTGGGCGGCCGCTTCCAGCAGATCGGAACTCTTATGGGGGTCGGCGTTGACGAACGGGCTGGCGGCGACCAGCCGCGCCGTCGCCGCCGCGTTGGACAACGGTTCCAGCGTCACCGCGCCGCCCTGTTCCAGAACGCACAGCGCGGCCAGCGGATAACCGCCGGGGGCGAGCCGATCGGGCGTTTGGCCGAAGTCGCCGGCGAAGGGAACCGGATAGGCCCGAAAGCGCCCGTCTTCGCCCGGCAGCGCGATGTTGATGTCATCGCTGAGGATGCCAGCCCCGGCTTGGTGCGCCTTGCCGGTCAAGGTGGTTTTGCCCGCGCCGGATTGGCCGGCGAACAGGTAAGCCTGCTCGTCCACCACCAGGCCGGCGCTGTGCAGCAGCAGTCCGCCCTTGCTCAAGACCCGGTAGGCGGAAACGACGCGCAGGAAGTTCTCGATGGCGTTGATCAGAGCGGAATCCGGTCCGCGCGCCACCGCCAGCGTCGCCCGCATCGGTTCGCCCCATTGCAGGGTGGCCTGAAAATTGATGCCGGTGACGGTGAGTTGGTCGGGTGTCCGCTCCAGCATCGGCGTGTACTCGCCAGCGACGGTGAACGCCTCGGGGTTTGTGGAGAGGGGATGCGTGAGTTCGCGCATCTCGACGGCTAGCGCCAAGTCCCCGGGGGGCAGCGAAATTGAAAAAAACTGGCTGTAGCGCTGGCGCAGGGTGATTGCCTGTGCTTCGCTCAAATCGTCGAAACGGTAAATGCCACTGGCCAAACGAATGGCGGTTACCCCAAGCCCCGGCGAATCATCGGTAGGGACAGCGGAATTTTCCCGGATCGCAGCCACCGGCATTTAAGAACCTGATGTTCCACAGGGGATAGGTACGCTTTTCCCGAAACCCCCGCTTGGGGGATTGCAGGTCGCAGCCACCGCCTCCAGTGCCTCCACGCTCAGAATCTTCTGCGCGGTGTAGGGTTTCCGCCGGTGATTTGCATCGGGCGCCAGCGGGTGCGCTGGATGGTCGGTTCGCGGGTGATCAGTCATCGGGATTTCTCCTCATCAAATGACCTGTGTGACTCCCGCTCCCCATGGGGTGGGGAGCGGGAGCGCGGCAGGTCGATTAGGGCAGTTGCGCGGCGGGATCGCCCAGGATTTGGTAAATGCCGAGCATGAAGGGCGCGACGCGGCCAGCGCTTTGCATTTGCGCCTCGCGGGCGGCCTGGCCGACACTGAGGCGGCCACCGAGCAGGTAGTCGGCAAAAGCCGAGCCGATCCCTTGCGCATCGGCGTCCAGGGACACCCCAGTCGGGGCCAGAGCAGCCAGCGCGCCGCCGTTCGGGTTAAGCGCCAGCGCGCCGGCCACGGAGCCGCCCCAGCCGGGCACCGCGCCATTGCCGGCTTCGCAGGTCAGCGCCACGAACACCGGCAGCGCGCTATTGCGCAACGCTGGAGCATCGTCGGGCTTCAGGAAGTTTTCGCTGTTGTTGCCCAATTGCAGGGCCGAGCCGTGCCCATCGTAGCTGAGGTAAGCCGCTTCCCAAGTCGCGGAGTTGGTCAGGGCGGTGCGTACCGCATCAGTGGGGTGGTAGAACGTGGTGACCTTGTCGCGGCCAAGAAGACCTTGTAATTCCTTCGCCTGACGGGCGGCGTTGGCGTGGAAGTCGCCGCCGCTGTCCGGGTTGTCGGCGACCACCACGGCGCGGCGCGGGGCCGGCGTGGCAGACTGCACCTTTTGGACATAGGCCAACCCTTGGGCGTCGGTGGTGGCCGGGATGCGCCCGAAGGCGTACTCGGATCGGCCGTCGCCGTTGATGTCAACGTAGCGGTGGTCGGAGACGAGCAACCCCCAAGGAGACATCATCATCCGCACCGGCAGCAGGCTGTCGCCGTACCCCTTGCGGTTCCTGTGATCCAGGGTGCCGTTGCCGAGCAGCACGACGTATTCCGGTACGCGCTTCCAGTTGCGATAGACGTAGGTCAGGAAGTCGCTGATGGCGCGCGGGTCGGTGCGGCCAAAGCTGAACTCGTCGTAGATGTCGTCCAGCCAGGCGATTTCCACCTTGCGGTTGTTCCCGGCGCGGTAGCCGGCCAGCGCGTTGGCGGTTTGCGCCAGGGCGCGCGGGGCGACGATCAGATAATCCGCCCGGTTGTTGGCCTTGGCCAGGGTCGAGGTCGCATCGATCTCGGCCGTCGGCGTCCGCAGGGCCGTGCCGTCCACCACCAGGAAGTCGCCCCCTTGCGGCGCGTTGAAGCTGACTTGCCAGCCGGAACCGGCGGAGGCGATGGTGACATCGCGGCGCCAGACCGCCTGGGTCGTGGCCGGCGCCTCGATCACCTGGATGGCGTTGCTGGCAAAGCCGGCGACGGTGTGCGCGCCCGCCGCCAGACCGTGCAGCCACAACTGCCCGTTCTCGGCCTTCGGTTCGCGCTGGTAGGCCGCTTCGATCCGGTCCAGCCACTGGCCGGGGTTGTTGGTGGCCGCCGCGTTAATCTTCTGGCTGAGCAGCTTCAGGGTGTTGCCGTTCGCCAGCAAGGCTTGATCGAACGGGACGGTGAGCACCGCCGTGGTGAAGCCGTCCCATTCCAGGACGCCAAGGGCCGTGCCGTTGAGCGTGGCGGAGACCCGGTGGTCGTTGCCTGGCTCGAAGTCGGTCCAGCCGCGCAGGTGAATCCGCAGTTGGCCCTGGCCGCTGGTCGCCGCGCCGGGCAGGGCCAGCGGTACGGTCACGGCATCGTGGGTGGTGCCGGCGTACAGGTAATCCCAGAACCAGTAGTCGGCCTCGGTGTCGTCCTTGATGGACCACAGGGAGAAGGTCTCGTCCTGTTCCAGCCGCAACGTTTCGCGGAACGTTCCGGCGGGACTGCCGGCCGCCGGTCCCGCGCCGGTCCGCTCGGCCATGGTCAGGGATGGGGCGTTGTCCTTGGCCAAACGATAGGCGTTGTGGTTGGTGTGCAGGGTGCGGTATTCCTGGGCGACGAAGTACAGCGCGTCGCTGGCGGCGTCGTAGTACCAGGGGACGGGGGCGCCGGCGTTGACCAGCGCCAGTTTCTTGTCCTTGCTCAGCCACTTGCGCACCTGATCTTCCTTGTCGCCCAGCAGCGTGGCCAGTTGGGCGGTCGGAATCCGGTACAGCCCTTCGGCCTGGGTGCGCAGCCACAGCGCGCCGGTGGGGGCCGTCGCGGCTTGCGGGGTAGCCGACGCGGCCAGCGGTTGCACCGGTGGGGGCGGCGGCACCCGCTTGCGGGCGACGAACCCTTGGGCCAGGCCGCGCCAGTCGCTCCACCGGTCGGCGTCTTCCGCGTCGGCCGACGGCGGCGTCGCTTGGGCCGGCGTGCGGGCGCTCGCCGTGCTGATCGGGCTGATCTGGACCGTCCACGGCCCGTGCAGGCGCTCGCTGCCCCAGGCTTCCAGTTCTACCAGCCGATAGCGGTGCGCGCCGGATGTCACCTCGGGGTCGAACAGCCAGTATTCGCCGCCCTGCGGGGCATCGATCAAGCCGGGCAGCAGGCCGCCGTTGAGGCGGGTCCAGCCGTCGCCCTCGGCGCGCTCGGCGTAGAAGCCGACCGTGCCGTGTTCTTGCAGGGTGTCCCAGCGCACCACGGCCACCTGGCCGTCGCCGTCGGGGTCGAGGTAGTGGCGCAGCGCCGCCGCGAGGGTTTCAGCGTCGGCGCCCTCCAGGCGCTTGGCCAGCTCCGGGTCCCAAGCCGCCAGCAACGCCCGCAGGGCCGCCGGGTCGCCGTTCTTCCCCGCCAGCGCCGAGAGCACGCTGTCCACGCGGGTGGGCTTCACCTCAAAACTACCCACCGTGGCGAGCGTGGGGTTGTAGGTGATCCGGTAGTCCTCGACTTCGCCGTCACTGGCCCCGCCGGTCGGGACGTTGCATTGCGCGGCCGTGCTGCACACCCGGAAACGGGCGTAGTAATTCTGCGTGGTCGTGCTGCTGACCAGCCATTCCGGCAGGGCAACGGTGGTGGCTCCAGCGGCGGTTACAGTGACGCAACGCTGCTCGCCCGGGTCGAAGGCGTTACTGGTGTCGGCGTCCAGCCACCCGCACAATGTCACGGCGCCGCCGGTGTTGTTGGTCACCGTGACGTTGGCGATGACGTTGGCGCCCCCGCCCGCCGGCGTCGAGAAGGTGACGCCATCCTCGTCGTCGGTGCCATTGTTGTCGTCGTTGTTGGCGGCAGACCCGTGCTGGCTGTTCGATTCGCCGTCCGGGGCGACGGCGCCGAGGTAGAGCAACGGGCTGGCCTGGATGGTGTGGGAGGGGTCGCCATAGCTGGCCGGCGCATCGCCGAAATCGCCGGCGATATCGATGCGGTAATCCTCCACCTCGCCGTCGGGCTCAGCACCGGTAGGGTTGAGGGTAGCCGTCGAGACCCGGAAGCGCGCGAAGGTGACCACGCCGGGCGCCAAGGCCGAGAGCTGTCCCGATGTCCAACTGAGCGTGCAGCGGAACCGGCGCGGGCTGGCGCTGATCTCCTGGCAGTCCGCGGTGTTGCCGCTGGCCGGAACCGTCGCGGTCTTTCGCTCGTTGAAGCCGAAGGCGCCGTTGATCGAGTTGGCGCCGTCGATCCAACCGGCGAGACTGACCGCCGCGCCGGTGTCATTGGTCACGGTAACCACCGCGGTGACCACCCCATCGGGCGTGTAGGCGAGCGCGACGCCCTCCTCATCGTCGGTGTTTGTGGTGTCGTCGCCGTCGGCGGTCGCATTGGAAAGATCGGTGGCGTCGGCGTCGGGCGCGACGGCGCCCAGATAGAGGTTCGGCGAGAGGACATGCGTCGCTATACTGTAACTTCTGGCGACGCCCGCGACGGTGACCGGACTGCCGAGGGTCCCCGGCGCATCGCCGGCGTCCAGGTCCTGGATGGGGACGCGGTAGTCTTCCACCTCGCCATCGCTTGCCGTCCCGGCGCCGCCGCTGGCGGTCGTCAGCGTATCGGTCGAGACCCGGAAGCGCGCGTAGCTAATGCTGCCCGCAGACAACGTGCTCACGTCAAAAGTCAGATCACATGTTCTTGAAAAGGCGCTATTGGCGCCACAGCTTGTCGCAGGGTCTACACACTGGCCCTCGGCCGGGTCGAAGCTCCCGTTCAGGCCGCCGCCGTTGCTGCCGTCCACCCAGCCGCACAGCGTTCCGAAACTCCCGGAGCCCGACTCAACCGTCACGCGAGCGGTCACATTACCGAAACGGGTGGTCAGGATCACGCCAGTCTCGTCGTCGACGCCCGTGTTGTCGTCGCCGTTGGCGCCGACCGTGCCTTGGAGACCCAGTTCACTATCGGTGGAGGTCGAGCCCAGCCGTAGAACTGAGCTGGCGGGAATGAGGTGGGACGGGGCGCCGTAATTGCGCGCAACGCCGCCGACGACCGTGCCGCCGCTTGGCGCATCGCCGTAGTCACCGGCGGGGGGGCCGACCTCATACGCGCCGATGTCATCGGCCGCGCCCTGTGGCCGGTCCACACCGCGCTGATCCGTCGTCAGCGTCGTGCTGCCGGCGTCGATGGCCGGGCTGCCCGGCAGCAGCGCGTGGGTCTGGGTGGGGCCGCCGTTGCTGGCCAGCGAATCGAGCTGCGGGTCCTGGCCGACGATGTTGTTGTTGACGCCGTTGGTAAAGCTGCATCTGCCGGGGTCTTGGACCAGGTTATAGCCGCCGTCAGTGACGGTGGCGCCTCCAACTGGAAACGCACAGTCCGGGACATTAGAGCTGCCGTCAGTGCTGTTGGCGAGAATGCTGTTGGTCACCGTCGCATTGCCACTTGTTACGGCGAGGGCGCCGCCGCAAGCGCTACATGCTTGGTTGTCAACGATCGTGCTGCTATCGATGGTTGCAGTTCCGCCAACGCGGATGCCGCCACCGTAACTGGAATCTGCACGATTGCCGCTGATGGTGCTGTTTTCCAATATCAGCTCGCAATTAGTAGAGCAATTTGAGATGCCGCCGCCAGTGTCAGCATGATTACCGGTGATGGTGCTATTCGTTACTCTCAGAGTCCCTCCTTGGGACTCAATACCACCGCCCGCTTGGCCCGGAACATAACCGCCCGTGATCGTGATCTGGTTGAACCTAACCCGCCTACGATTTGACGAAGCCAGGCTAAAGGGCCGGACGCCGCTCGTGTTCTGGCCGTTTACGGTGTTGCCGGCGCCCTCGATCACCAGTCTCACGCCCGTGTTGTTGGTACCATTTTGGATTCCAGTGGTGCTGGCCGTCAGGTTGATGTTAGCAGTCAACTGGATGGTGAAGACGCACGGAGCCGTCGTCACCGCATTGTAGGCGGCAATCGCACTGTTGAGTGCGCTCTCAGTGCCGACGGGGGTCACGCCGCCGCAGGAGGCGGCGGCGGGTCGCGCAAGTAACGCCAGCAGTAAGAGCAGGCCCAGCGCGAGCGCGGGACCGATCAGCCGCCAACCTCGGGCGGATGCGAAGTAGGTGGTGAGAGTTGACATGGTTCTTTTGCTCGACTCGCCGATTTGATGTTAGAGGGTCCCTAAAAAATTATAGCTTTGTGGGCCTTGCAACGAAAATTGGGGTTTTCCTGTAAGGATTTTCCTGACAGCCGGGTTCGCGGCTGTGCAAACGACCCCTCTCAAGGCCGGGCCAGCAGCCACCAGGACGTCTGGAATGCCTGCGCCTCTTTCTGATTATAAAGGCCACGGTTGGGGTCCCGGGCCGCTACAACGGATCGCGTCATCCGCCAAAGATCACCGTATCCGGGATCTCGTAGCGCTCCCGGCCGATGTGGATGATGTTCAGATCGCCCTGTTTGGAAGCCCGGAATTCGCCAGAATCGGCTTGGCTCCGGTCGTAGCCCGTGGCTTGTCCCCGGTCGAAGAAGATCGCCCGGGTCCGCCCGTCGGGCTTGGTCACGGTGACGACGCCGGAACCGCTGCCTTCGCGCTTCACGCCGAAGGGGCAGGAGCCGGTCGGCTGGCCGTGGCCCATGGAACACGGGATGTCGCCGGTCGCGTGGTAACCGGTTCCGGGGACTTTCGCGTCCCGGCTGTGAGCCGGCGCCTCCCGCCCGGGCGCGGCGCCGGTGATCGCCACCTTCAGTTGGTACTGAGTCGTCTCATTGCGGCGGGCGGCGCTGCGTACCAGGTAGACGCGGATCGTCTGGTCGCCGCTCTTGGCCAAGTTACCCTCAAAGCGATTGCCCTCGGTCGAGCCGACGAAAAAGGCGACTTCGGTTTCACCGGGCGCGAGGAGGTTGAAGTAGTTGCCGGTGTGGTCCGTGGTCAGCGTCACCGTCATCCGCTGGCCGGCGGCGGCGCCGAGCTTGTAATCGATGATCTCGCGCCCCTGAAGGGTTCCCGTGAGGGTCGTGCTCGACGCGCCGTGGGGAAAGTGGACCCGCACCTCGCGAATGGCCTCCTGCGCCAGCGCGACAGCGGGCGCGAAGGCGATGACGAGGGCGGCGGCGAACGCCGCGAAGGGTTTCATGATGGCGACTCCTGTTACAAGTTACCGACAATTACCCTCGGCGACGGTCTCAGCCTTGGCGACGCGGCCTTGGCGCGTCTCGACCGAGAGGCGCTCGCGGGAACTGGCGTTCCACCAGGTGCTGATGGCGGCGCCGGCGGTCTGATCGCCGCCGACGTTTTGGAAGCCGCGACCGGCCATCTCGGCGTCCTGGCGGCCAGCGCGTATCAGCCGCCGTAGACCAGTGCCTCGACGATCTCGTAGCGCTCGCGGCCGGCCTGGATCAGGTACAGGTCCCCCCGCTTGGTCGCACGGAAACGCTGGCTGCCGTCGGCCTGGCTGAGGTCGGCGCTGACCGCCTTGCCCCGCTTGAAGAAGATGACGCGCTTGCGCCCATCGGGGCGGGTCACGACCACGGTGGCGGTGCCGCCGCCCTCGCGGGCCACGGCGGCGTTGCACTGGACCATCGGGGCGCCCGCACCCTCGGCACACTGGACCGGGCCGTGCGCGTCGAAGTCGCCGCGGCCGGCGCGCTCGGAGCTGTCGCCCCGGGACGGGGCGGAGCTGGCGTGGCCACCGCCGCTCGGCGCCTTGAACGAAAGCACCTCGCACTCGCCGGTGGTCTTGTCCCTGGCCGTGTAGGTGATCCGCGGCGCGCGCTCGCCCTGGGGCGTGATATCGACCCAGACCCCGGCGGAATTGGCGGAGATCTGCCCGTCCGGCCGTTTGGTGACCCTGGCCACCTTGCCGTTGATGTAGACCTGACCTTTCGGGTTCGAATCGGCGGTGATGCCGGCCCCGCACTGGGCGGCGAACAGGGGCACCTCGGCGCTGGCGGCGCCGGTCGCGAAGGCCGCGACCGCGGCAAGCAGGAGTCTCTTGTTCATCGTGTTCTCCAGTCTCTAATAGCTGGGTTGAATGAATGAAGTGGGTTTGCGGAGTTGCGCTACCCGCCTAAAGATGGGTTTCGCCGCGCTCTACCCATCCTACGCGCTGGAGGCTCAGGCTCAGCGGCAGTTGCCGGCGTAGAGGGCCTCGATGTCGGCGACGCGGCCCTCGCGGGTCTCGACCTTGGCGCACTGTTCGCCGCGTGGGTTCCACCAGGTGCTGTAGGCGGCGCCGCCGCTCTGGTAGCCGCCGACGTTGCGGAAGCCGAGACGGTTCATTTCGGAGTCCAGGTTGGCGGCCCGCATGCCCTGGAGGGCTCTGACCTCGCTGGACAGAGGATTGGCCTGCATACTTTGGCCGCCGCCGCCGGCGGGCTTGCCCTGGGCGAGGCTCAGGTCTTGAACCTTGCCGTCGTTGGAAACGAGGCAGCGCCAGCGCTCGCGGTTGGGGCCGCCGGCCACCATGACCAGCGAGTTGGCCTCGGAGTATTCGGAACTGATGACCCGCACGTCGTAGTTGCCGCCGTATTGGCGGTTGACGGCGGCCATGCAGGCGCTTTCGGCGGCGCTCGTGGCTTGGCGGGACCCGCTCGATTCCTTGTTGGAGTAACCCAAGTCGGTCGTGCCACAGGCGGCGAGGGTCAGTCCCGCAACCGCGAGTGCGGCGATTTTGATTGCGTTTGTCATCTCGTTGCTCCTTTCTTCATGTCGGTCAAAGCTTTTGTACATTCGCGCGGCGTGCGCCGCGCTCGCGAAAAGTTTCATAAGGCGTTCTCCTCGTTCTCCGTCGGGGGATGAGAGGTCCAACGCTTCGCGTGAGAGTGGGCCTCAGCGGCGGCAGTCGCCCTCACCCAGGTAGCGCCCGGCAACCCAGCCGGTGACGCCCTCGTACTCTACCCGGCACCAGCGGGGATGCTCCCGCTCGCGCTGCTTCCGCGCCGCCGGCGACAGCTCGGCGAACTCCTGGAAGGTTAGCCCGCCCTGGCAACCGAGGTTACGGATGCAGGCGCCGTCGGGCGGGATCGCGCCGACTTTGCGCGCCCGTGGGTTCGGCGCGGCGCGCAGGTTCAAGACGTCGTCCCTGGCCACACCCCGCACGACGTAGAAGTCCGGACCGTCCGCATCCGCCGCTGCGGCGCCCGAACTCAACGCCAGCGTCAATGGTGCAAGCCGGAACCAGATGGCGTAGCGCAGGGTGTTGCTCTCCAGATCAACGTGGATGGCGTTTTGGATGAGTCGCGTACTCGGGGTTTGAGGGGTAACCTTTCCAGTTTGAGCACTACAACCCCGCCAAGGGATAAAATGGGAATGCCGATTGCGCATTCCGCGCCCCAGCGCTTTCCTGGCGACAAGCAGGATTCCGGCCTAAATGGAATAAATCATAACTCACGGTTTTCGTAAGAAAAATCAGGGTTTTCCTGTAAGGATTTTCCTGACAGCCGGGTTTGGAGAGACGATGATCTTGATGAAAACTTCAGCCCGCTCAACCGCTTGCCCGAAAATAGGCGAATGGGTGAAAAATCTCGGCGCGCTATTGCTGCTGTGCTTCGGGCCATGTTGGCCGCATCGCTCGCCGCCAGTGAAACCGACCCCGATCTGTTGACCCCGGCGGAACGGGCCTGGCTCGCTGAATATCCGGAGATCGGACCGAGCGTCAATCCAGCAGGAAGACCAGCAGGGTGGTCTCGCCATGGCGATCCCGGCCGGCAATCAGCAACCCGGACAGGGCGGCGCCATCCCCCAGAGTATAGACCGCCAGGGTGTCCATATCGGCGTCGTCATAGACTGCCGCCAGCGCCTGTCGCCCGGCCTCGGGATCGGCGATGGCGTCCAGGACCATCGTGACCGATGACTGCGCCGCCGGGTCGGTGATGCGCCGCAGCTCGGTCACGATGTCGCGCCGGTCCGCCGCCTGGCGCTGATAGACCCGTTGCCAGGGTCCCATCCAGGCCTCCTCGCCAAACTGCTCCCAGGCCTTGCCGAGGAAATAACGGTAATATTTGAGGGCGGCGGCTTCCAGGTCTTCCCCGCGTTCCACCCGGTCCCGGAACACGGCGCTGCCAAATCCCGCTTGACTGGGTGGGCCGTAGAGGGCCTGCAGATTCACAACGGCTTCGGATCGGGTCATGGGGATAGTCGCAAACCATTTCCTGATGGTGTTGGCAGTTGACTTGGCGCTGTGGCGCTCAGGAGTCGGCCATGATCCGAAAGCCGGGCGGGGTCCGGGTTTCCGGCCGGGCCGGCTGGTCGGTGACGACCAGCGAAGCGCCGGGTTGCAGCAGTTCATACACCAGCCGGGAGAATGGCGCCGGCGGATGCACCCGCTCGCCGAGGTCGAGCCGCGCCGGCAACGGGCCGCCGGGCGACGGCAAGCCCACCGCCATCCAGCGCCGTTGCGGCCGGTCCGGCGCGAAGGGACTGGGCGCGTGGGTGAAGCCTTCCAGCGCGACGAACACGCCAGCCCCGAGCGGCTTCTGAGGATCGCGGATTTGGACCGCGGCCTCGCCGATGAGAACGCCGTTGCGGAAGACATACATCCGGCGGTCGGGGCCGCTGATCACGACGCTGACCGGGCCTTGCGGGGCCTTGTGCGGTTCCCAGCGAAACGGACCCGCCAGCGCTGGGGAGGCAGGCGCCTTGCCGCTAGCGCTGGGATCGACCGGGGCGGCGAGGCCCGGATGGACGATCTCCGCCGGGGCCGAATGGGCGTCGGCGATGACCACATGCGTGCCGGCGTGGGTGACCGTGTAGAGCTTCCGGGAAAATTCCAGCGGCAGCCGCACGCAGCCGTGCGAGGCGGGATAGCCGGGGAGCTTGCCGGCGTGCAGGGCGATGCCGTCCCAGGTCAGCCGTTCCATGTAGGGCATGGCCGCGCCCTGATAGGTGCTGGAGACATGCTGCTGGTCTTTCTCCAGGATGCTGAACACCCCGGTCGGGGTCTCGTGGCCCGGCTTGCCGGTGCTGACCGTGGACGCGCCGATGCGGACGCCGTTGCGGTACACGTAGGCGCGCTGCTCGGGGACGCTGACGATGATCACGACCGGTCCGCTCGGCGCGCGTTCGGGATGCCAGGTGAACTCGCCGGGTTTGAGGGTGGCGGCGTCGCGCACGTCCGGGGCCGTGGCGGCTGGCGTGGTCGCCGCCGGGTGTTCGGTGGCATGGCGCGCTATCGGCGCGTGGTGCGGCGCCTGTTCCGCCCGATGCGGCGCCCCCGTTGCGTGGTAGGTGGCGCAACCTGTTAGGATCAAGCATGAAGCCAGCGCCGCAAGCAGCAGTGCCGAGTACGGGATTTTTTCGGAATTCCGCATGAAGATTGCCTCAATAATCACGCAAAAATAATCACGCAAACCATCGGCCGACCGAACATCGCTCAAGGCGCCTGTTTGCAGTGCATCTCTGGCGCGCCATAGCCCCAGGTGATCGACGCTTCGCCGTGGTGTTCCCAAAAGGTCTCGTTGCGGCCCTGGTATTTAGCTCCGCTGCCGCTCGGTTGCAGGTACATCAGCGAGATGCTGTCCCCGCGTTCGGCGATCAGTGTCGGCGGATCGGTTTGGAAGAACGTGGCAACGACCTCGTTGACCGGGCTGCCGTCGCACAGGAAGCGGACCGGTCCCTTGCCGGGCACCAGCCGATACCTGGCCTGAAGTTCGGCGATGCGGCGCTGGTATTCATCCCGGACGCACCCATGCCGATCACCGCTTTTCCAGCATTCGTTGCGGCCCTTGATCCAGCCACTTTGCTCCGCTTTCAGCCGTGGAGGGTGCTCGTTGGTCGCTTTTCTGGATGCGGCGGCGTAGACGCCAGAGAGCTTGCGGTCGAGAGCCGACAATTCCGCGTTTCCGCAAATCATCGCCTCAATGCTGCCCGCCTCGACTTGGTCACAGGCAAACGAAGGGCCTGCTCCCTTCAACGCCCGACCGGGATGCCCGCTCCCCGTGGCCGAGGCATGGCGGCTCCGAACGATTTGGTCGATATGGCGACACCAGGCCTGGCTGTCCCGCTCCGGAACATCCGGCTGGCCCCGAATACCGAGCTTGAACTCCACCACCGACTTCCATTCGTCGGACCCGACATCCGGACCGTGCCCCTGGCCGTCGCCTGTTGGCACTTTCTTCTCGATGGACCGATACCAGGCGTCGGAGCAAAGCACCTCCGATTGCGGGTGGGCCACCCCCGCTACGCATAGCGCAAAAGCCATCATCAAAAGCTTGTTCATATACACCCCGCCCAGTTAATAGGGAGTGAAATTAGGGATTTTCATCGAGGGTTACCCAGCTTAATGAGCGTCATTATCGAGTTGTTTCAGCAGGGTGCTCACGGCGGCTTCGAGCTGTTCGTCGCGACCTTCTTCGATGGCGTCGGGGCTGCGACGAACGAGCACATCGGGATGGTCCTCGGTGTTTTCGTAAAAGCGGCCGTCGGCGGACTTACGGCCGATCTCGGGGATGCCGTATTGGAGGCGACCACCGGGCAGCAGATGGACCCACCAGACGGACGTGCCGGTGCCCGGCACCGGTTCGCCCACGAAGGGACCGAGCTTTGCGTGCTTGTAGTAGTGGGGGAAGAGGCTGCCGTCGGAGTAGCTCCAGGAGTTGGCGAGGATGGCGCTGGGTTTCGTCCAGCGGGAGCTGGGCACTTCGCTGAGGACGTTGCCATCGCGATCCACGGACTGGCCGGCGGATTTCGCGGAGAGGTCCGCGATGAGTCGCTCGGAGAGATTGCCGCCGCCATTGAAGCGAATGTCGATGATCACGGCCTCCTTGTCGGCGCAGCGCCCGCGCAGGTTGTGGATGAAACCTTGGTAGTTCTTCGTGTCCATGAGGCCGATGTAGATGTAGCAGAGGCGGCTCTTGGAGAGTTCATCGGTGAGTTGCACGCGCTGCGCGACCCAGCGGTCGTGCGCTTTGAGGAGGCCGTTGACGAACGGCTCGGGCGTGACGATCTCCTCCACCGGTGCGCCGCCTTGCGCCGGCTGGATGGAAAGGCGCACGGGCTGTCCAGCAGTCTTGTTGAGCAGCGTGTGGATGTCCATGTCCGCGCGGATCAGCTCGCCATTCACGGCGAGGATAATCGCGCCGGGACGCAGCAGGCTGTCGGCCCGGCCTGCGGGGCCGGTCTTGAGGTAATCCACGATCTTCGCGCCGGGTCCGGTGTGGGCGTGATCGTAGTAGAGACCGAGCGAGGCGGTCGCGTCGCCCGTCGTGACCTTCGGCTGATAGGAAGAACCCATGTGGGAGGAATTCAGCTCGCCCGCCATTTCGCTGAGCAACTCGGCAAGGTCTTCGCCGTGGCGGAGGTGCGGCAGGTGCTTCGCGTATTCCTTTTTATACCGTTCCCAATCCACCCCGGCCATGTCCTTGCGGTAGAACTTCTGCTGGGTCATGCGCCAAGCGTGCTCGAAGAACCAGCGCATTTCGCCCTGCAAGTCGTAGGCGACCTCGGCGGTGAAGGGAAGGGTGGCGGCGGCTTCAGTGAGGAGGTTCACCTTCTCGATGCCGCCCGCGCCGAGGAAAAAGACGTTCTCGCCCTTGCCATCGGTGACGACGCTCTCCGCGGCGGGCGGAGCTTTGGTGAAGAGCGGCGAGATCCCCGGCTTGCCCAGCGGCAGCTTGTAACCGACGAAGCCGGTGGTAGCTCCCACGCTGGCAAAGACAAACGATTTGCCGTCTGGCGTGAGCTTGTAGAACTGCAAGCCCGAAGAGAACGGCGTGAGCCGCACGGTGCGGGCGGCGAGATCGTCCAGCTCGGGTTCCCAGGCCGACGTGGGTTTCTTTTCCTCCGACTTCGCATCGGCTTTTGGCGCGGCAACGGGCGCGATGAGGCGATCATCCGGATGCGCGAAGGCGTCGTAAGCGGACTGCGTGAGGAACGCGGCATACACATCCAGCTCCGCGTCTTTGGAGTCGGCGGTCTGCAAGCCATCGCGGCCGCTGAGAAAGAGCAGCACTTTGCCATCGGCGGAAAACTGCGGCCCGGCGGAAGCGAAGCCGCTGCGGGTGAGGTTCACCGGCGGCTTCTGGCCGCTGGCGTCGACGAGCGCGATATTGAAGCTGGTGACCGCAGAGCCAATCGTCGCCGCCAGCCAGCGCCCATCGGGCGACCACACGAACGGCAGGTCGCCGTCGTGGTAGGAGTAGGACAGGCCCGGCGGCATGGCGGTGACCGTCTTCTTGGTCGCGAGATCCATCACCACGAGGCGGGTGCGGTCTTCGAGGTAGGCGATGCGCTGGCCGTCCGGCGAGTAAGCGGGTTCGGTGACATCGGTCGTCGTGTTGGTGAGCCGCGTTTCCTTCAAAGCACCCGGTGTCTGAAACGAGGTCGCGCCCGGCGTGTCGAGGGTCGTTTCGTAGGCGTCATAGCGGCCATCGCGTTCGGAGGCGTAGAGCACGGCCTTGCCATCCGGGCGGAAGCTCACGTTGCGCTCGTGCTGCGGCGTGTTGGTGATGCGGCGGGTGCGACCGCTGGCCGCGTCCACCACGAAGACCTCGCCCCGGGCGATCATGGCGATTTCGGAGCCGTCCTGGTTCGCGGCGATCTCGGAAACCTCCTCGTTCATCTTCGCGAAGAAGGTGCCGCCGAGCAGCGAGCCTTGGCTGATGCGCACCTCGACCCGCTGCGGCTCCTTCGCGTCGTGGGCCAGCCTCCAGATTTCGCCGTCGTAGCCGTACACCAGATCGTTTTGGCTGGTGCGGCTCAGGAAGCGCACCGGATGCGTCTGGTGCGCGGTGATCTGCACCGGCTTCGCTTCGCCCTCGAAGGCCATTTTCCACACGTTGAAGCTGCCGGACTGCTCGCTGAGCCAGAAGACCGATTTTCCATCAGCGCTGAAAACCGCGTCGCGATCCTCGCCGCGCCATGTCGTGAGCTGGCGATGCGTCTTCGCCGTGGTGTCGTAGGCCCAGATGTCGCGGGTGGCTTCCGAGACGGCATGTTTGCGCCACTGATTTTCCGGGGCGTTCAGGCTGGTGTAGAGGATGAAGCGGCCATCTGAACTTGGCTTCGTATCGAGCGCGGGCGTTGGAATGATCAGCCGCTCGCGACCTCCGGTGACGGGAATGGAATAAAGCTGAATGGATGAACCGCTGAGAATGCCACCGAAAGCCACATTCGAATCGCCGAGGCGCATCGAAGTGAAGAGCACCGACTTCCCGTCCGGCGCGAACGCTTGCGGCGTGTCCGCCTGCGAATGCGTGGTGAGCCGCCGGATTTCCCCGCCCTTCGCGGGCATGATGAAGACGTCCACATTGCCATGCCGGTTCGCGCTGAAGGCGATGCTCCGACTGTCGGGCGACCACACCGGATGGCTCGCGATAAACTCCGCGCTGGTCAGCGGCAGCGCCTCGCCGCCGCCGGCGGAAACCCGCCAGAGCTGCCCGCCGTAGACGAATGCGATGTGCTGCCCGTCGGGCGAAACCGCCGGATAGCGCAGCCACAAGGGGCGGTCGGAAGCATCGGCCTGAGCGGTCAAGGGCGCACTGCCCAAGGTCAGCAGGAATCCGGCCAGCAGGCGACTCGCCAGAGTTGGAGGCAGACGGAAACGGCGCATAAGGCTCTCCAGTGGGGATGACGATGGGGGCGGGCCGACGCGGAAGCGCTCAGCCCGCCGCTCATGCAGGATCGGGATCAGTACATCCGGGATGTGCCAGTCGATCTTGATGCTCTTGACCAAAATGCAAGTCAGCTTGCGCGCCGCCAGAACGGTGGCACGATGTTACCGCGCCGGATGGCCATGACCAGCATCGCCAAGCCGGCGGTGGTGCAGATCAGCAATCCGACAATAGTGGCTTCCATCCCGAATTTGCCCCCGGTCAGCCATTCCGGCCCTTCGATTGTGGCCTTGAACAGGCCGGGTTGTTCGAATGCACCGGACACAGAGCCGGAGAAGATGCCGCTCTGGGTAAAGTTCCAGGCGATGTGAAAACCGATGCTCAGCCACAGGCGACGGGTCAGCAGATAGGCGGCGGCAAGCAGCAGGCCCGCTTCGATGGTGATGGCAAGGGCCCCGACGATGTTGCCGTCAGCGTTGGACAGGTGCCTGAAACCGAAAAACAACGCCGAGGCCAACAACGCGATCCAACTGCCCAGCAATTCCTCGACATTGCGGAAAATTGTCCCCCGGTGCAGCAGTTCCTCGAAAACCCCTGAACTCAGCGCCATGGCGACAGACGGCAGCAGCAGCGCCAGGGGGTTGATTCCTTCAATGCGGTAAACGCCAAGCGCCATCAGAACCAGCACGCACAGCGTATAGAGACCTGCACCGGCCAACATGCCCATCCCGAGTTCACAGCCCATCATCGGCAAGGCCAGTTCATTGACCGGGCGCTGTTCGATGAGCTTCACAAAGGCGATATACAAGGCAAAGCCCAGAGCGGCCATCAAGGCTGCCATGGCGATGCCTATCAGCGGCGAATCGGCAAATTTAACTTCCCAGAAGCCGTTGCTGATGCCCATCATCAGGAACAGGAGCGGGCCGAGCAGGACCAGACGAATAAGCGGAAATTGCAGGACACGCAGCCACAGGGGCTTATCCGGGTTCGGATGTTCCATCATGTGTGCCTCTCAAGCCAATGGCGCAGTCTTTCAAGCAGCCGTCACTTCGCCGCCTTCGCCCAGTCTGGAATGTGCCAGGTGATCTTGATGCTCTTCGGGCAGGCATCCGAAAGCTTGCGCTGCGGATTGTTGATGAAAGCCACGCCCATGTCGGTGACGCAGGGCTGATAAAGCAGCGAACCGTGCCCTGCTTCCGGAATCATGAAGACTTGCGCGTTGCTCAGCTTTTCCACCGCCACCTTGGCCCAGCTTGCCGGTGTCTGGCTGTCATAGAGACCGCCGATGGAAAGCGTCGGGATGTCACTTACCACGGGTACCTGCCAGTTGTCGCGCTGGTGCTGCTTGAAGGGAATGCAGGAGCCAAACACAAACTTTGCAAGCGGGTCATAGGGGTCGCCGATATAGGGATACTTCTGGCTTGCTGTGAACTTCTGATAGCCCGCATAGCTGTTGAAGGGCATGTCCTCCTGGCAGGCGTAGTTGAGGAGATAGAGGTCCGTGAAGAAGGCATCCTCAGACTTTGCCACATCGCGCCGGATGATGGCGAAGGAACCTGCCAGTTCTGCATCACTCATGCTTTCGATCAGGGCCAGCAGCCGGGCGCTGGCTTCGCCCGTGGTGTGGGCCTTGACGAAGGCGCTCAGGCTTTCTTTTGAGGCTTTCGTGTTTTGAAGTGCCACATAATCGGAAACCATCTTCTCGGCCTTGGAGGCGTCGCTTCCTTTGGCGGCAATCAGCGCCTTTTCCAATTCAGAGTCGAACAAGGCGGCCACGGGTCCGAAATTCGTGCTGGCGTCGATTTCATCGCGCAGTTCTTCCATCACGTTCTGATTTGAACGATCGACCCGTTGTGAAATCGCCGCGTTGTCGGCCAGGGTGGCAATCAAGGCGCGCTGCTGTTTCGGCAATTTTGCCGAAGCGGCAGACACATCATCATCGCCCGGCATCGGCATGACGAAGTTCCTGCCCACCAGCATGTCAACCGTCGGCATCTCCTTGCCGTGGTTCAGCTCATAGATGAAGGCCGGGATATAGGGCGTCATCGACTGGTTGCCGTACTTGCCGTTGCGCTCATCGAAGGGGCGGAAAATGGTGAGCGTATCGACGGGCTTGCCCTGGTGGATGATCTTGCCCTCCTTCGCCTTCTTCAAGGTGTCGATGATGACCTTGTCGAGATCAGGAAAGGTCGTGTTGCAGCTTGCGTCGGCCTTGCACTGCTCGACCACATGCTCGATCGGCTCGCTCAGCTTGAGGGCAAAGGTGTCGTACAAATGAACCCAGGGTGGCGCCACGCCATCAATGACCACGGAGCGAATGCCCTCCGGCGCCACGCGCATGGTCTCCAGCGCCAGCTTCGTGCCATAGGAGATGCCGTAGAGATTATAGGTTTCATAGCCGAGCGCCTTGGTAATGGTGCGCACGTCCTTGGCGTTCTCGAAAGTGTTGTATTTGGCAATGGCGATGCCCGCCGCTTCGATTTCTTTCAAGCAGTCGGCAACGGTGTTGCTGTCCTTGTTCGCGCCGGTGATGTCGGTGGTGGTGTGTTCCTTTTTTGCAATCTTGGCCGCATTGACGGAAAGCGCATTGAAGCACTTCACCGACTGGCCCGATAGACCGGCGGAGCGCTGGTCCCAGAACACCACGTCGCGGGTTTTGCGAAACGGCTCAAAGGTGCGGGCGTACAATGGAATCTGGCTGATTGCGCTGCCGCCGGGACCGCCTTGCAGATAGACCAGCGGATCGGGCTCAGGATACTGCGACCAGGATTTGAGGATCGAGAACTGGAGGGGAATCTTCTTGCCGTCGGGCTTGGCATGGTCTTCAGGAATCTGCACCGTGCCGCAGAACAGCGTTTTTCCTTCGATCTCATTGGCCGGCAAGGGGCGCGGACACAAAGTCTGCGCGATGGGCGCCTTTGGGTCAGTTCCGCCGGACTTCAGCGTTGCGAAGTCATCGCCCGCATTTCCGGTGAGTACTGCGATCAATGCGAGGATCTGATGATAGTCCATAGTGTCTACTCCATTCCAAGCCGAAACCCTTTATGCAGCCATCCGGGAGTTGGAGACAGACGGAAACGGCGCATGAGGCTCTCCGGTGGGGATGACGAGGGCGGCGGGCCGTGGCGGAAGCGCTCGGCCTGCCGCTCGGGCAGGGTCGGGATCAGTTCTTGATCGTGCAAACGCCGTTGGCGCCATGCTTGCCGGTGTACATCAGGCCGGGCTAACCCGGCGGTTACGCGTCAGCGGCAGCGCGGGTGGGTCTGTATGTCGGTAATGCTGTCCGCCCTGCCATCGGCGGTGATCATCTGCAGGCACTGGCGAGTGCGCCCATTCCACCAAATCGTGCCCTTAGCGTTGTTGCCGGACTCAAAGCTATCAACGTTGCGGAAGCCTCGCGATTCCAGGTCGCTCTGGACACCAGCGGCCTTGGCGCCAACGAGATCCGACACATCGACACTGCGGCCACCCCCAGAGGTGCTGGAGCGGTCATCGCCACCGCCATCCGCATAGCTGTAGTGCCCGTCCTGAACCCGACCGCGACGGTCGAAATCACAGGTGAACGACAGTTCCCGGCGACCGCCGCGCTCGAAGGAAACCCGGCCGTTGCCGGTCAGGGTGCGGTCGTTCAAATGCGGATATGTCAATTCCAGATCGCGAACCTGACCGTGATCCCGATCCAGATGGCGACGCACTTCGTTGGTGCATTCCTGCTTCAGGTAGCCCATGTCGTCGAACGGGGATCTCTCGCCTTTTTCGTAGGCGTTCCGTTTGTTGTCATGATCCTTGTCGCCGCTCACCGCAGCGGCCAGAATGGCCAGGCCGAGAACGCCAGCCCCGATTGCCGCCGCCGTCTTTTTGTCGGAATCCGAAACCGCTTCCGGGCTGACGTTCCAGCTCACCACCTCGCGGTGATCGATCTGGCAGTTGAAACGGTGGTCTTTCTTGTCCCGATCCTTGACCAAGCCGGATACCTTGTAGGAATTGCGGCCCGTCTCCTGGGCGGTCGCGCCACGGGGGTCGGAGTACCTGAAGTACTGCGAATCATCGAAGATCTTATCCTGGCAATCCTCGATGGCGTCGCGTTGGTCGTAGGCGAAGGCCGTGGGTGAGGCCATGGCGGCGGCAATCGCCAGGCTCAAGCAACGCGTCATAGGCTTGTTCATGCGAATCTCCCGGTGGTGGATTTGAATCGGAAAAACCATACGCTGTGATCTTTCCAAATAAAATCAGGATTTCCCTGTAAGGATTTTCCTGACAGCGGGATTCGTGGCAAAGCCGACGGGTTGGACGAGGAGAAATTACCAGACCTCGGCGGTTAGCCAACCTGGATCAGGCGATGGCCCTGGCGCCCTGGATTTTGCGGCATCAGCAGGGCATCCACTCCACGCCACGCGGATCGTTCCCCGGCACGGCCTTCATGGCGTTTTCTCAGGGATCGACAGCAGCCACCAGGGTGTCTCGAACGCCCGCACATCTTCCCGGCTGCCTTTCGGGTAGAGGGAGTGGATCGAATCGGTGAGGAAATACTTCCAGAATTCCACCTCGAACGCCGGGTTCAGAATCGCGAACGCGCCTTGCCGTTGTCGTGCCGGATGTCTCGGGATGATCCGAGTTCCAGATACAGGCCCGTCAGGTCGCTGACTTGGGTGTGAGCCTCGAAGGTGAGCAGTCTGCCCTGCACGAAAACCTTCGTGGGTCTCCCGGCCCTCGCGTCGGCCACGAACCGCCGGAGCAGGTCCTCCCGGCCCGCATCGTTGGGGACGTGCACCGGGAACGAATGCCCCACCGCGGCGGCGGCGGTGGCCTTCAGGTTGAAGCGCCAGGTGTCGGCATCCGGTCCTTCGCCGCCCCACCATTCCTCCAGGATCCGCTTCGCGCCGGCGTCCCCGTACAGGTTGCCGTGGTCGACGAATCCCCACAGTCTGACCTCTTGCCCCCGCGCTTTGGCCGCCGCCCATTGGTCGCCGAGGAAGCCGTTGCGGGCGATCACCGCTACCGGGATGTAGCCGCCGGCCGGCTCGTCGCACCCCGCGAGTCCGATCGCGGCGATCAGGATCACGAATGCGCATCCGTGATATCGACGAATCCCAGCGAACATGGCTGGCGACGCGCTTCGGCCTCTTCAATCATGAGCGCAGGTCTGTCGACCGGTAGTAAACAGGTGACAATCCCCGCTATTGGTGCCTCGACAAACCGGCACAAGGGTGCCGGTTACCGGTGTTACCGACAATTGCTATTAAGTTCCGGAACCACCTCAAGAAAATATGGCTGACCAGATTATTTTAATGGTGGCTGGCCTGCTCAAACTCATAATTTGCTATTATGTTTAATAGGTTATGATGCTTATTTGGGAACAAGTCTATTGACCGCTTCATGTTCGGTACCCCCTCTGAAGGTGCCGGGTGGAAATGGAATCTGGGATTCGATTGTCGGCTACGGCGCGTTCCTCGCTGGCCTCGCCAGACGCACCGCCTGCAACTGAGTGCGCAGCCATGTCCCGCTTGGGACGGGAGCGCCGTTGCCGCATTTGACAAGATACGGTTGTCCCGACACGCTGCTGCTCGTCGCCGCAAGCTCGATGAACTGCTCGGCGCTCTGCACCGTAGCTCGTTCTTCGAGGTACTGCAGCTTGCGCAGCAGGTGCGACTTCGCCTCGCCCCCCGTGTACCAGTTGCCGTTGCGGTTGAACTCGCATCCCGATGCCTCGAGCCGGGACATCAGCCCGTCGATCTCCGATCTTGCGACGGGCGAAAGCGGTGCTGCGGTGCCCGCGACGGCGAACACGCTCGCCAGAAACAAAACGAGAAAAAGTCGCATATAGGTCTCCCACGTCGATTGTGGAATTTCCCCTCCTTGGCTAAGGAGGGATGGCGCGTAGCGCCGGGGTGGTTCGAAACGCAGATACCACGATTCAGATGGGAAACCTATAGCTCTACGCGATCGCAGTCTGCGCCGGTCGCGGCGCGTCCCTGTCGCTCCTCGCCATCGGCCTAAAGCAGCCATTCGATCGGGAGAAGGGACATCATCTCCACGCCGGTACGCTGGAACCAGGTTGTCCCGGGTTCGGTATCGTGTCTCACCTGGCCGCCCGCGGTCCTTTCAATCCACACCAGGCTGTATCCATCTTCGGCCAACGTCACCTCGTAGGCCGCCAAGGGAACCGTATTGTCAAACTGGTCACCCAGCCACTGGGCGAGCGTGCGACTGCCGAGCAGAACGCCCATCTCCGTATTGAGGAGCAGCGATCGCTGGTCGAGGTTGAACGATCCGACGAAAATCCGCTCCCCGTCGACGGCGAAGGTCTTCGCGTGCAGGCCCGCGGACGAGCTCGATCCGAAGCTGCGATGCCTCTCGCGCGCCTCCTTCACCGCCGTTGGCTTGAGTTCGTAGATCTTGACGCCGGCTCGCAGCAGGTCTGGCCGTCGCTGGGCGTAGCCCGCCTGTACCGCGCTCTCGTCGGACGAGGAGAGCGAATTGGTCAGGAGGCGCACTTGAACGCCGCGCCTCGCGACCGCCGCCAGCGCCGCGGTTCCCTCGTCACCCGGCACGAAGTACGGCGACACGAGATCGAGCTGCTTCTCCGGTCGGCCAATTCCTGCGACCAGCTTGGGAAAGAGCAGATCGTCCTTCCGCACCTCCGCATTCAGCGTCTTTGCCGGGTCGTCGTAGATGACTTCCGCCGTTGTCCATTCGAACGCGAGTTTATCCTGTTGATCGGTCATGGCCGTTCTCCGCTCACTGGGCTTTCTTCGGAGCTTCGGCGGGCGGGGCCGCCGGTGCCGCGCCTTCCGGCGGTGGAGCACCGCCATCGGTCAGGTTGGAAAAGTGCAGGGTCTGAAACTTCCAGCCCTCTTTCCCTTTCTGGAGCACCGCCGAGACATTCAGTACATATTCCCGCTTTTGGCCGCCGTCCGAGCTAACGTCCTGCATGTTGCACGAGGCCACCAGCCAAGCGAACTCGCCCTGGTGACCGATGGAGGCGTCCGGACATTGATGTTTCAGCGATCCCGCCTTGAAGTCCTTGAAAAGCTGCTGGTAAGCGTTTTCAATATCCGCTTTGCCCTTCCAGAACTCCCCAGGGCCGGTCCCCATCATCGCCACAGTGGGATCGTCGGCATAGAGGGCCATCACCGCTTTGAGATTATGCTCGTTCACGGCGGTGTCGTGCTGGGTCAGCATGGCCTTGATCTCTTCCTTGGACTTATCGGCCTCCGGAGCCTGGGCCGCCCATGCAGGCGTCATCAGGGTGCAACCCATCGTTGCGGCGATCAAAATCTGGTTTTTCTTCATACAAATCCCCTTTTATCGTTGAGTTAGCCTCATGCAAGGCCTTTAGTCGCGAAAGGGCTTCACTTCCATTTCCGCCGCGCCGGGGTCGGACACAGAGAAGCTCGAAGCAATTGCTGGAGGTCGAGCCGATGAAACCCAGAGCTATTAACGTAAAATCATAACGTTGAAATTTTTCCCATAAATACTAGTTTTCCTGTAAGGATTTTCCTGACATCTGGATTTGGAGAGACGATCTTCTTGATGAAAAATCCAATTTCATCAACCGATTGCTCGAAAACAGGCAAACATGTGAAAAAGCTCCGCGCGCTTTCGCTGCTGTGCGCCGGCTTGCTGGTTGCTGGATCGCTCGCCGCCGGCGAAACCGGCCCCGAATTGCTGACTCCCGCCGAACGGGCCTGGCTCGCCGAGCACCCGGAGATCGTGCTGGGCGTCGGCCAGGAATCGGCACCCTCGGTCGTGAAGGACGCCAACGGTCGGTTTGGCGGTTTCGCCTTCGATCATATCGACCTGCTCAACCGCAGGTCCGCCGTCGAGGCAATCCCGCTGGACGGCACGTCGGCACGGTTGACAAGTCGCGCCTCGCCGTTTAGTCTGACAATTCGTATTACAGAGAGGCAGTCTCATGATCACGTTTCGCGGACCCACGGAGGAGCGGCGCGTCGCTGAGCTGGCGGGGCTCTTGGGGCTAGACAAGTCGGAGGTATTGCGCCGCGCGGTGAATCATTTCTACGAACTCTACCAACGCGAATTTCAAGCCTATGACTGGCTTGCGCCGCGCCTGGATGCACTGTCCGGCAGCGGGCAATCGCACGTCGCCGCTCACCGCAAGGCCCATTTGCAGGACCTCTATGCAGAACGCTCCGGTCCTCGTCGATAGCGGTCCGTTGTACGCCCTGTTCGATCGGGACGACGCCTTTCATGGCCCGGTGCGCACCTGGTTTGCGACGAATCGATGCCCGCTGGTCACCAACGCGGCGGTCATCACGGAGGTGACTTATCTGCTCGGACGCTGGTGCGGAGTCGATCATCAACTGTTGTTCCTGGAGTTTCTCCAGCAACCCGGTTGGCTGGTGGAACCGTTGGCGCCGGACCTTCCTCGCATTCATGCGCTGATGGATCGCTATCGCAATCTGCCGGCCGATTTTACCGATGCCTCGCTGGTCGCCATGTCCGAGCGTCTGCGCTGCAAAGCGGTCGCGACCACGGATCGACGCGACTTCTCGGTGTATCGCCCCGCGCACGTCGAGCATCTGGCGAACCCTATCCTGCTCTGACCAACGAGGCGCCAGCACCCCCTGGGTGCTCCCTCGCCGACCACGCCGAAATTGCATCGGACTTCAGGATATTCCTGCAAGGATTTTCCCGATGCCGGGTTTGGAGTGACGATATTTCTTGATGAAAACCCCACCGCGTTCGACCGCTTGCCCGAAAACAGGCAAACGGGTGAAAAACCTCCGCGTGCTTGCGCTGCTGTGCATCGGGCTGATCTTCGCGGGGACCATCGCCGCCGGCGAAACCGGCCCCGAATTGCTGACTCCCGCCGAACGGGCCTGGCTCGCCGAACACCCGGAGATCGTGCTGGGCGTCGGCGAGGAATGGGCGCCCGCGGTCGTCAAGGACGCCGATGACCGGTTTGGCGGTTTCGCCTTCGATCATCTCGACCTGCTCAACCGCAAGCTGGGGACCCATATCCGACTGGAGGCGGGACCCTGGCGCGCGATGGTCGAAAAGGCCGAGACCGGCCGCATCGCCGGTTTGAACCTGTCCGCACCCCTGGAGGCGCGGAAGGCCCAGTTTCTCTTCACCCAGTCCTTTCACGCCGTTCAGTACTTCATCTACCTGCGAGCCGGAGAGCCGGCGCCGCGCGCCGGGCTCGACGGACTCCGGGGTCGGCGGGTCGGCTACCTCAAGGGCATCTTGTACCTGCGCAACCTGCTGGCCACCCATCCCGCCATCCAGGCCATGCCGCTGGACGGCACGGAGGCGCTGGCCAACGTCTTGCTGGGGGGTGAAGTCGACGCCGTGGTGGACTCCTACGGTCTGGAACACTGGCGGGTGAGCCACGGCGTATTGGGCTTCGCGCCGATGCGAATGCTGCCCGAGAGCCAAACCAACCTGGTGATGTCGATCCGCAAGGACTGGCCGGAACTGGTCGAAATTCTGAACAAGGGACTCGCGGCCATCACCCGGGAGGAGATGGCCGAACTCTACCGGCGCTGGTTCGGGCAGGATTACCTGAGCCGCATCGCGCCGCAGGCCGCGCTCACCGCTGAAGAACGGGCATGGCTCACCGAACACCCGGTCCTGCGGGTGAGCATCGACCCGCACCGGGCGCCGGTGGAGTTTGTGGATGAAGCGGGAAATCCCCAAGGCATTTCCGTCGTGTATTTGCAACGTCTGGGAAAGCTGCTGGGCCTGCGGATCGAATGGGTCCAGGGTCTGGCTTGGGCCGAGGCGAAACAGCGGATCGCCGACGGCGGTCTTGATGTGTTGCCGACCATGGCGGTGACCCCGGACCGGCAACGTTCGATCCATTTCACCGAACCCTATCTTTCCTTTCCCGTCGTGATCTTCTCCGCTGCGGACGTGGCCTATCTGGGGGATCCGCGCGCCCTGACGGGGAAGACCGTGGCGATCGTGCGGGGCGAGGCGATCCAGGACTGGCTGCGGCGGGACTGGCCACAACTGGCGCTGTTGCCGGTCGCCAATATCCAGGAGGCGCTGCGCAAGGTCGCAAGCGGCGAAGCGTTCGCCTTTGTCGGCAATCTGGTCACCACCAGCTATTACATCGGTCAATCCGGCCTGACCCAGATCAAGGTGGCCGGCGAAACGTCCTATGTCTACCAGGTTGGGATGGGCGTGCGCCAGGATTGGCCGCTGCTGGCCGGCATCCTGCAAAAGGGCCTCGACGCCATCCCGAAAAGCGAGCGCGACGCGATCTACCACGACTGGATCTCGATCCACTACCAGCACCGCGTCGATTACGGCACGCTGTGGACGGTGGTGACCCTGGCGGCGCTGGCCCTGTTCGTCATCGTGTACTGGAATCGCCGACTGACCCAGGAGGTGAACCAGCGCCGCCAGGCCGAAGCGGCGCTGACCCAGGCCAAGGACCAGGCCGAAGTCGCCAATCGCGCCAAGAGCGCCTTTCTGGCCAACGTCAGCCACGATTTGCGGACGCCCCTGAACGCCGTGCTCGGGTTTGCCTCCCTGCTGCGGGGAAAAACCCTGAGCGAGAAGGACCGGGGTTATCTGGAAGCGATCCATGCGGCGGGCAAGAGCTTGTCGCAGCTCATCGACGACATCCTGGACCTCTCCCGGATCGAGGCGGACAAGATCGAATTGCAGACCCGGCCGGTCGACCCGCGCGCCCTACTGCGCGACCTGAAACTGATGTTTGGCCAGGCGGCGAAGGCGAAAGGTCTGGATTTGCGCGTCGTGGTCGGGGAAGAGGCGCCGCCGGCATTTTTCGGCGACGAAATCCGCTTGCGCCAGATCCTTGTCAATCTGATCGGCAATGCCATCAAGTTCACCGACGCCGGCCACGTCGAGGTGAGGGCCACGGGCCGGGAAGAGGACGAAAAATTTCATCTGCGCATCGCGGTGACGGACACGGGACCGGGCATTCCGCCGGATCAACAGGAGGAGATTTTCCATCTCTTCACCCAGCGCCGGGGCCAGAACCCCGCCCGCTACGGCGGCGCCGGGCTTGGACTGAGCATCTGCCGGCGGCTGGCGGCGCTGATGGGCGGCGAGATTCGACTGGTCAGCGCGCCGGGACAGGGCAGCACCTTTACTCTGGTCTTGCCGTCCCTGACGATCGCCAGCCGGGCCGTTGTCGTGGAGGAATCCATGGCCACAGTGGAGAATATCGCCTTTGCCCCGGCCCGGATTCTGGTGGCCGATGACAATGCGCCCAACCGCCGGCTGCTGGTGGAATACCTGTCACCCTATGGCTTCGAGCTGATTGAAGCCGAGGATGGCGCCCAGGCGCTAGCGCACGCTCGGCAACATCAGCCGGCGCTGATCCTGATGGACATCGCCATGCCGTTGCTGGATGGTTTGGAGGCCACCCGGCGGCTGAAAGCCGATCCGGCGACGGCGAGGATTCCCGTGATCGCGGTCACCGCCTCGGTGACCCCGGAACAGGAGGCGGACGTGCGCGCCCTCTGCAAGGCGTACCTGCGAAAACCCGTGAGCCAGGCCACGCTCATCGCCACCTTGCGGCGTTTCCTTCCCCATTCCGAGGCGACGGTAGCGACGCGGGACGCTGGGCGCGAATCGACTGACACCTCGCCCGGCGGCGAGAATTGGCGACTTCCGGCGGCCCTGTACCAACGCTTGCAAGCGCTGCGGCCGCCCTTTACGTCCATCAACGAACTGGAGGAATTTGGCCGCGCGCTGGCGCGGGAAGGCGAACGGCGGGAAAACCCCGCCCTGCGGGACCTCGGTCAGCTTCTGCTACGCCAGGCTGAGGCGTTTGACGTGGCGGGCCTGCGCCAGCGGATCGAGGCGCTCAAGGTAGCGGTACAACCCGACAGGTAACGCATTCATGTGGCGGGATCAAGGCGAAAATGGGCAGCGAAGCATCCTGATAGCGGACGATGATCTGCACAATCTCCGTGCGGTGGGTAGTCTGCTCAAGGAGTCCGGCTACCAGGTCCATGCCGCTGACAGCGGCGAACTGGCCCTGGCGATTGCCGGGGAAGTCCCGCTCGATCTCATTCTGCTGGATATTCTGATGCCATCAGGCATGGATGGCATTGAAATCTGTCGGCGGCTCAAGGCCGACGACCGTACCCGCTCCATCCCGGTGATCTTCCTCACCGGCCAGGAAGATGAGGAACCCATGGTGCGCGCGTTCACGGCGGGCGGCGCGGATTACGTGAAAAAGCCGTTCAGCGCGCAGGTGCTGTTGGCCCGGGTTCGCACCCAGGTGGAACTGGGTTTGCTGTCGCGCACGCTGGAGCATGCCCTGGCCGAACGCACCCAGGAATTGCGCGAGGCCAACACCCGGCTCCGGCAACTGGCCCTGGAGGTGTCGTTGATCGAGGAACGCGAAAGGAAGCGCCTGGCGAGCGATCTGCACGACAGCCCGATGCAGAAACTGGCCCTGGCCCAGATGCAAATCGCATCGGCGGCAAAATGCCGCGACGGCGAGTCAGGGGCTTTACTGGAGTCCGGGCTGGAACTGATGCGGGAAGCGCTACGGGAACTGCGCTCACTGCAATTCGAACTCAGTCCTCCCTGTCTCTATCAGGAGAGTTTGACCCCGGCCCTGGAATGGCTGGCCTCGCATGCCACCCGCCGCTTCGGCGTCGCCTTTTCGGTGGCCCTACCCCCGGCGTTGCCCACTCTCGACCGGAATCTGGCCATCATTTTGTTCCAGTGCGCCCGGGAACTGATTTACAACGTGGCCAAACACGCCCGCGCCTCGGCGGGCCGGATCGAACTGGAAGCGATAGACAACACGGTGCGGCTGGTGGTCAGCGATGATGGCCAGGGCTTCCCGTCCGACGCCGCCACGCGGCAACCGGGCGCTGGGGGAGGTTACGGCTTGTTCGGCGTGCGTGAACGCCTGGCGCTGCTGGGCGGGGATCTGGCTATCGAGTCGGACGCTGCCGGCGCCCGTGTCTCGTTGCGGGTGCCGCTCGCGCCCCCTGCTGATAACTCCCCTTTTCCTTTGGGGGAGGGGCCGGGGGTGAGGGCGATCCCCGTGGGAGAGGGATTCGAGGTGAGAGCGTCATGACCATCACCGTGCTGCTCGCCGACGATCATGTCCTGTTCCGGCAGGGGCTGGCCCTGCTGGTGCGCGATCAGGGAGACTGGGAGATCGTCGGCGAAGCCGGCGACGGCGCGGAGGTGGTCACTCTCGCTCAGGCGCGCCGACCCCAAATCGCGGTGCTGGACGTGGAGATGCCTGGCATGAACGGCATCGAGGCCGCGCGCCAGATCAGGCAAGTGTCGCCGGAAACCCGAATCGTGGCGCTGTCGATGTACGGGGATGCGTACTATCAGGCGCGGATGTTCGCGGCGGGCGCCTCGGCCTACGTGCTGAAGAACGAGGCCATCGACGACCTGGTCAAGGCCATCCAGGCCGCCCTGCGCGGGGAGCGATTTGTCAGTCCCGCCGTGATCCGGCGTGGTGATCCAATTTCAGAGCGTAGCGCCGAACTGGACAAACGGGTTTTAAGTGATCGGGAAGTTGAAGTGCTGCGACTGTTGGTCGAAGGCAGGCGCACCAAGGAAATCGCCGAGGTGCTCGATATCAGCGCCAAGACGGCCGAAACTTACCGGAGTCGAATCATGTTGAAACTCGGCATCGATAATTTGGCCGAACTGGTCAAGTTCGCCATCCGGGCGGGGATCACCTCCACAAAACTTTGATCGGAAATTTCTTTCGGCGAGCACGTAAATCAACATGCTCAAACTCCATCTAGCGCTGGAAGATGACGCTAATCACTAAAATCACTAATTGACGAGATGGCCGAGCAACGTCCAGATCCCGACCAATTGTTGATCCGCATCAGGGAAGAAGAAGCCCGCGCCCGGCGCGGCAAGCTGAAGATCTTTTTCGGCGCTTCGGCCGGCGTCGGCAAAACCTACGCCATGCTGCAAGCCGCCCGCCAGTTGCGCGAGCAGGGGTTGGACGTCATCGTCGGATTGGTCGAAACCCACGGTCGCCAGGAAACCGCCGCGTTGCTGGAAGGCCTTGAACAACTGCCGCTCAAGGAGATTCCCTATCGGGATCGGGTGCTGCGGGAGTTCGATCTCGATGGGGCCTTGGCGCGACGACCGGCATTGATCCTGGTCGACGAGCTGGCGCACAGCAACGCCCCCGGCTGCCGGCATCCAAAGCGCTGGCAGGATGTCCAAGAACTGCTCGACGCCGGCATCGATGTTCTGACCACGGTCAACGTCCAACATCTGGAAAGCCTCAACGACGTGGTCGGCGGTATCACCGGCATCCGGGTCTGGGAAACGGTCACCGACCGGGTGTTCGACCAGGCCGACGAGGTGGTGCTGGTCGATCTGCCGCCCGACGAACTCCTGCAACGGCTCAAGGAAGGCAAGGTCTACTTGGCGGATCAGGCCGAGCGCGCGATTCAGAATTTCTTCCGCAAGGGTAATCTGATCGCCCTGCGCGAGCTGGCGTTGCGACGCACCGCCGACCGCGTGGACGACCAGATGGAGAGCTATCGGCAGGAGGCCGGTGGCCCGGCGCGATCCGCCCGCGAATCGTTGCTGGTATGCGTCGGTCCCGATGTCGGGGCGGATGCACTGGTGCGCGCCGCCAGCCGGCTGGCCGGCAAACTAGATGGCGAATGGCACGCTCTTTACGTGGAAACGCCGGCGCTGCAACGCCTGCCGGAAGCCCACCGCCGAGCGATTTTGGATACCCTCAAGCTGGCCCAGGACCTCGGCGCCCATACCGCTACCCAAGCCGCCGCCGATATCGCTCCGGCCATCGTCGACTACGCACGCCAACACGGTTTGGGCCAAGTCGTGGTCGGCCGGGATCGGCTGGGCCGCTGGCGTTGGTTCCGGCGGGCGCTCGCCGGCCGACTGGCGCGCTTGGCGCCCGACCTCAATCTGCTGGCGTTGGCGCAAGACAATGCACCCCGTCGCCCCATCAGCCCCGCCGCCAAGGCCGAAAACGAGCAAACCGTACTGCCGGCCACGGTGCGACGCTATGGCGCGACGCTGCTGGTTTGCCTGGGGACCGCGTTGGCGGCCACCCCGTTGTTGCCCCATTTCGATCTGGCCAACATCGTCATGTTGTTTCTGCTGGCGGTGGTCGGCGTGGCCGTGCGGTACGGGCGCGGCCCGGCGGTGCTCGCGGCGGTCGTCAACGTGGTGGCGTTCGATGTCTTTTTCGTACCGCCACGCTTCTCGCTCGCGATCCACGACTGGCAATACCTGCTCACCTTCGTGGTGATGTTGATCGTTGGCTTGGCCGTCGGTCAACTCACGGCCCGGTTCCGTTACCAGGCCCAGGTGGCCCGTGCTCGCGAGAAGCGCGCCCGCTACCTTTACGAAATGTCGCGCGAGCTGTCCGGGGCACTGGCCGCCGAGCAAGTGATCGAAATCAGCGAGCGTTGCGTCGAAGCCAGCTTTCGAGTCAAGGCGCGGTTGTTGTTGCCGGACGATCAAGATCGGTTGCAAGCGCCGCCGGTGCAACCCGGCAAGCCCAAAGTCGATCTCGCCATCGCGCAATGGTGTTTCGACCGCAACAATCCGGCCGGCCTCGGCACCGATACCTTGCCCGCCGCGTCGCTGTTGTACCTACCGCTCAAGGCTCCGTTGCGCACTCGTGGCGTGCTGGCCGTGGCGCCCGAGCAGCGGCGCTTGCTGATGATTCCGGAACAGCGGCGGTTGCTGGACACTTTTGCCGCATTGATCGCCATCGCTTTGGAGCGGGTGCATTTTGCCGCCGTCGCCCGCGACACGCTGGTGAAGATGGAAGCGGAACGGCAACGCAATTCCCTCCTGGCCGCGTTGTCCCATGATCTGCGCACGCCATTGACCGGCTTGATCGGGTTGGCGGAAACCCTGGCGCTGGAGTTGGCCGCCGAGGAGTCTCCCCACCAGGAATCGCTGACGGCGATCCGCGAACAGGCGGTGCGGATGGCGCTGCTGGCCGATAATCTGCTGGACATGGCCAAGTTGCAGACTGGCGGAATTCGGTTGCGTAAGGACTGGCAGTCGCTGGAGGAACTGGTCGGTTCGGCCGCGCGGATGCTGGAACAGCCGCTGCGCGAGCATCCGTTGCGGCTGGCGCTGGATTCGGAACTGCCGTTGATCAACTGCGACGCGGTGCTGATCGAGCGGGTGTTGGTGAACCTACTGGAAAACGCCACCAAGTACACGCGACCGGGTACCGTGATCGGCATCGCCGCGCGCGCCGCCACCGATCGGCTGACGGTTGAGGTCTGGGACGAAGGGCCGGGTTTGCCAGCGGGACGGGAACAGGCTTTGTTCGAGAAATTTGCTCGCGGCCAAACCGAATCGGCGGTGCCGGGCGTCGGGCTCGGGCTGGCGATCTGCCGGGCGATCATCGAAGCCCACGGCGGCCAAATCCGGGCCGAAAATCGGGCGTCGGGCGGTGCTCGCTTCACTTTCGCGCTACCGTTGGAAATGCCACCGTCGCTGGAGACCGAGGACGCCGCGGACGCTTCAGCTCGATAAGTCCAACATGAACGATCATCGTTCCGAACCCGGTCGATCGCCCGACCACACCCAGATCGAACAAAGTCGGACTCGTGTTGGCTGGCGCTGGCCGCGATCGGAGGCAGGGAAACAGGTCTATTCGCCCAGTTTGCCGTGGGGTTACGGTGTGGCGTTGCTGGTTTCCCTGGGGGTCACGCTGGCGGCCATGCCGCTGCTCCCTATATCTCGATCATGCCAATATCGTCATGCTGTTTTTGCTGGCGGTGGTCGGCGTGGCGGCATGGTACGGGCGCGGCCCGGCGGTGTGGGTGGCGGTCCTCAACGTACTGTCGTTCAATTTCGTCTTCGTGCCCCCGCATTTCGCGTTCGCGTTCGAAACCCTGCAATCGATCCTGACTTTCGCGGTGATGCTGATCGTGGGTTGCTGGATACTTTTGCCGTGCTGATCGCCATTGCTTTGGAGCGGGTGCATTTCGCCACGGTGGCTCGCGACACGCAGGTGAAAATGGAAGCGGAGCGGGAGCGCAGTTCGCTGCTGGCCGGGTTGTCCCACGATCTGCGCACCCCGATGACCGCGCTGATCGGACTGACGGAAACGCTGACGCTGGAATTGATCGCCGAACGGTCGCCCTGCCAGGAATCGTTGACCTCCTCCGCGAACAAGCCGAGCGAATGGCGCTGCTGGTCGATAATCTGCTGGACATGGCCAAGCTGCAAGCCGGCCGGGTGTGGCTGCGCAAGGACTGGCAGTCGTTGGAAGAGTTGGTCGGCTCGGCGGTGCGGCTGCTCGAACAACCGCTGCGCGACCATCCGCTGCGGCTGGTGCTCGATCCCGAACTGCCGTTGGTCAACTGCGACGCCGTGCTGATCGAGCGGGCGTTGGTGAACCTGCTGCAAAATGCCACCAAATACACCCGGCCCGGCACCGTGATCGGCGTGACTGCCAGTGTGGAAGCCGATTGGCTGAGCGTGGAGGTCTGGGACGAAGGACCGGGTTTGCCGGCCGGGCGGGAACAGGCTGTGTTTGAGAAATTCGCCCGAGGTCAGGTGGAATCGGCGGTGCCTGGGGTCGGTCTTGGATTAGCGATCTGCCGATCGGTCATCGAAGCCCACGGGGGACAAATTCAAGCCGAAAACCGGCCAACTGGCGGCGCCTGTTTCGTTTTCACCCTGCCGCTGGAACCGTTGCCACCCTTCAAAACCGACGACGAGCCCGATCCGGAGCCAACATGAGCGTCACCACCGAACCTTCTTTGACCGTTTTGATCGTCGAGGACGAGCACGTTATTCGCCGCTTCGTGCGCGCCGCGCTGGAGGGCGAAGGCTGTCGGGTGCACGAAGCCGATACCCTGCAACGCGGTTTGTTGGAAACCGGCACCCGCAAGCCGGATCTGATCATTCTCGATCTCGGCTTGCCGGACGGTGACGGCGTGGATTTCATCCGCGATTTGCGCGCCTGGAGCGGCGTGCCGGTGCTGGTGCTGTCGGCCCGGGTCGAGGAATACGACAAGGTCGAGGCGCTGGATGCCGGCGCCGACGATTATCTGATCAAGCCGTTCGGCGTGGCGGAATTGCTGGCGCGAGTACGCGCGGTGAGCCGGCGCCACATGCGGGAACCGGGCGGTACCGCTCTGGTGACCTTCGGCGAGGTCAGCGTGGATTTGGAACGCCGGCAGGTGGCGCGCGACGGTCAGCCGGTCCATATCACGCCCATCGAGTTCCGATTGCTAGCCGCGTTGATCGCCAAGCCGGACAAGGTACTGACGCACCGCCAACTGCTGCGCGAGGTTTGGGGACCCGCCTACGTGGAACGCAGTCACTACCTGCGCATCTACATGGGTCATCTCCGCCAGAAACTGGAGGCTGACCCGACACGGCCACAATACTTCCTCACCGAAACCGGGATCGGTTATCGATTTTGTCCGACCTGATTTCGTGCCTGGCGACGGCTTTTTCCGTTGACCCGGTGACCCGGCGCGGCCGGTCTGCGCTGGTTGCCCCTCCTCGATTTTTACAAAATCTTAGGACTTACGCATTGACAGGAGGTTAGAATTGTGGGTTCAGGTGCTCCAATCTGGGGGTGAAGACTCGAATAAAGTTGGCGATCACCTCATTAAACAGATCACGCTGCAAATGATAACAATTGCGAATTACATCGGTAGCTCGTAATCGCTGCAATTGCACATAGCCACAGATCGCCGCGAAGAGATGATTGCGAATGGCAGTCGGTTGGCGGACCTGAAAATGCTCGATATGAAACACTTGTTTGAGCGCCCGATGATACTGCTCGATTTGCCAGTGCTGGTCATGGAGCTTGAGAAAAACGGGACGAGTAACCGCAACCCATTCGTCGTCATTCGGCTGATACAAAGCATAATGGCGTGGCTGGTCTTTCAACCACTTCCGAAAGACCTTGACCGTCCCGAATCCCGGGAGGTGAACGAGTAAGCCGTCTTCGGGAATCACCCACTGTTGGACCTGTCGCCATTGACATTTTTCCATGTAAACCAGACGGTTAATTTCCAGCGCCACTAAAAATCCCTGATGATGGTTTTTAATCATCTTGAGATTTTCCAAGCTGCTGTACCAACTATCCCCCGTCACAAACGCCGGTTCCAGACCCCACCCCAATACTTCAGCCAGCATCTCTTGAAAATAATCATTTTTCGTCTTGTTTTCCGTTTTATCGTAAATTCGGTAGCTGATGGGTTGATGGCAGCCTCGTGGATCGGTGTAATACAACGTAATCAGGTTAATCCCTTTGACCACCCCATGATGTTTTCCTGACCAAAAATAACCTACAAAAGCCATAAGGTGGCTATACGGCTTGTCCACTACGCTATCATCGACACTGACGGTACCTCCCTTCAAATTCAGTTCGGTGCGGGCTGCATTGAATAAATCGTGGGGAGTATACTCTTCGCGGAGTAAGAACCGATTGACACTGTCGTGGCTGATCGTCATTACTTCCCCCAACCGACAACAGGTCGGTGAGTGCGGAGTGCTCAATATAAAAGATACATACATCGCTAAAGTGCAACGGGCGGTGGGTGGGCGGCTGATTGTTCTCATTAACGGCAACATTCACGACCAAGGTTTGACTTGGTATGCACATTATACGATGTTCGTCAATGCGTAAGTTCTACCTAAAGATAAAATCTATCGGTAACCGGTATGACCAAGCTGGAGAAGATCGTCTTCCCGGCCGTGATCGCCGTCATCGTCAACCTGTTCTTTCCGCCGGTTGCCCCGCTGATCACCATGTTGATGCTGGGCAATCTGCTGAAGGAAGCGGGCGTCACCGAGCGACTGGCCAAAACGGCGGGTGGGGCGCTGATGAACATCATCATCACCTTGACCGTGGCCATCGGCTCCACCATGGCGGCCGACAAGTTCCTGACTTGGGATACGATCTTGATCGTCGTGCTTGGCCTGCTGGCTTCCCTGTTCGGAACCGCTTCCGGCGTGATCACCGCCAAGATCATGAACCTGTTCATGAAGGTGAAGATCAATCCGCTGATCGGCTCGGCCGGCATCGCGTCGGTGCCCATCGCCGCCCGCGTTTCCCACATCGTGGCCAATCAGGAAAATCCACACAACCACCTGATCTTTCACGCCATGGGGCCGAATCTGGCGGGTGTGTTCGGAACGGCCATCTCGGGTGGGATCATGCTAGCGCTGCTGGGGGTCCAATGAAGTTTCATAGATAGCTCTTGTTTCGGTGGCATCGATTCCCCACTTCCCTAACCGCCAGCCGTTCTATTCGTTTTTATACAGCCCGCTTGGTCACCCCACCACGATTAAGCGGGCTGATAATTCCCAATGTTCGGCCAGCCATCGACATCCATCCCAATAACAAACTCGCCAACCGTCATCCAGAATTGTGCATAATCCGAAAGCCTGAAAAACAAGCTCCGTTTACCCGCCCACCAGGATACCGCCGCGATGTTGAAACAGGACCTCGTCGTGCTGATCTCGACCGTGGTGGCGCTGATTCACACCCTGGGGGTGCTGTCGGCGGTTCATGCCGTGGCCAGTGTCAGAACTCCGCAGAGCGCCATCGCCTGGGCCATTTCCCTGGTCACATTTCCCTACGCTGCCCTGCCGTTGTATTGGATTTTGGGTCGCAACCGCTTCCATGGCTACGTCGAAGCCTTGCAGCGCGGTGCGCTGGAGCGGGCCGATCATGGCGGAGTTGCCCTGATCCTGGAGCGACTGCGCAGCCATCAAGTCGATCCGCCGCCCGAGCGGGCCGGCGATCTCCATATCCTCGCCCGGTTGAGCGGCACTCCCTATACTCAGGACAATACCCTGGAACTGCTGGTCGATGGCGAGGCCACGTTCGAGGCCATTTTCACCGCTCTTGAAGCAGCCGAGCGTTATATCCTGATCCAGTTTTTCATCATCAAGGATGATGACCTGGGCCGAGAGTTGCACGCCCGACTGCTACGCAAGGTGGCCGCTGGGGTGTCAGTTCGGGTGTTGTACGACGAGATCGGCAGTCACGCCCTGCCGAAAACCTACATCGAAACCTTGCGCGCCGCCGGTATCGCCGCGTCGGCGTTCCATACCACGCGCGGCCGGCGTAACCGGTTCCAGCTCAACTTCCGCAATCACCGCAAGATCGTGGTGGTGGATGGCCGGGTGGCGTTCGTCGGAGGCTTGAACGTGGGGGATGAATATATGGGGCGTGGCCCGCTCGGCCATTGGCGCGACACGCATCTGCGGGTCAGGGGGCCAGCGGTGCAAGCGCTCCAACGGGTCTTTTTGGCGGACTGGTACTGGGCTACCCGGCAGGTACCCGATCTGGAATGGCGATCGGTGGCGACAGGGAACCAAATCGCACTGATTTTTCCCACCGGCCCGGCCGATGCCCTGGAAACCTGCTCGCTGTTTTTTCACCAGGCCATCGTCGGTGCGCGGCGGCGGTTGTGGATCGCCAGCCCCTATTTCGTGCCCGACCCGCCGGTGTTCGAGGCGCTGCAACTGGCGGCGCTGCGCGGGGTCGATGTCCGCGTCCTGTTGCCGGCCAAGCCGGATCACAAACTGGTCTATCTCGCCTCGTTTTCGTTCCTGGACGTGGCGGATCGAACCGGCATCCAGATTTATCGTTACCAGAGCGGCTTTCTGCACCAGAAGGTGATCTTGGTGGACGAGGAGGTTGCCGCGGTTGGGACCGCCAATCTGGACAACCGCTCGTTGCGGCTCAATTTCGAAGTCATGGCGGTGGTGGTGGACCGGACGTTCGCCGGCCAGGTCGCCACGATGCTGGAGCGGGATTTCCAACAATCCCGGCGAACCTCCGCCGCCGATTTGCGAGATCGAAGCTGGCCCTTCCGCTGGGCGGCGCGCGCGGCGCGGCTGTTCGATCCGATCCTCTAAATCCCGAAGGCATTTTTGTACGGCTTATTTAAGTCAACTTGTTGAAAAGATGCCTTTACTCTCATTCTTCGCCCGCTTTCGAGCGAAGAACTCCCCTGTGGTGTCCCGATCGATCTCATCCTTTGCGGTAGTCGGGTCGAGAGCCCGCGTTTCGCCGCGTCATGTCGCGGCAACCGTGAAATAACGAGGCTCTTCTTCCGTCTCCTCATTTTGTCCAATTCGTCTCTACAGTGATAAGTATCTGATAAGTAATATTTATTATTTTTATTCGTGACTTGGCACGGAGTTTGAAAAACAGTTCACGCGGGTCACCGCCGCGGATCGAAACCCCTCAACCAACCTAACCTAGCGGGTTCGGATCGGTTCGGCGGTATGTCCAGACGCGCCAGGGCGATTGGCCAAACCCAGTCGCCCGGCAATCGCGGGAAGGTCACCTCCCGTAAATCACTCGATGTCGTGAACTGTTTGTCAACCCACTTTGATAGGAGCCCTGCTCATGAATAGCAAAACCCTCGTCAATTCCGCCCTCGCCAGCGTTTTCGCCCTGGGTCTGGTCGCCACCGCCGGTCAAGCCGTCGCCGCCGAGGAGAAGAACGCCGAGAAGTGCTACGGCGTCGTCAAGGCCGGCAAGAACGACTGTCAAACCAGCGCCCACGCCTGCGCCGGTCAGGCCAAGAAGGACGGTCAGGGCGATTCCTGGGTTTACGTCCCCAAGGGCACCTGCGAGAAGATCGTCGGCGGCAGCTTGCAGCCGAAGGCCTGAGGCGATTCCGATGACCGCCAAGCCGGCCCTGTCCAGGCTTGGTCCCAGCTCGATTCCGGCTCGCGCCGGAATCGGCCTGCGGGCCGAACACTACGCCGCGGTTCTGGAAGCTCCCCCGCCGGTCGGCTGGCTGGAGGTTCACAGCGAAAACTATTTTGGCGCCGGGGGCAAGCCCCTGGACTACCTGGAGCGTATCCGCGCCCATTATCCCTTGAGCCTGCACGGCGTCGGGTTGTCCATCGGCTCGACCGATCCGCTCGACCAGCGGCATCTGGCGAGTCTCAACCACTTGATCCGGCGGTTCGAACCGGCGCTGGTTTCCGAACATTTGTCCTGGAGTTCGGTCGGTGGGCGCTACTTCAACGACCTGTTGCCGCTGCCCTACACGGAAGAGGCACTTGACCACATGGTCGCGCGGGTGGTCCAGGTGCAGGACGTTCTCGGTCGGCAAATCCTGATCGAGAATCCGTCCAGCTATCTGCAATACGTCGAATCAGCCATTCCCGAACGGGAGTTTTTGGTCGAATTGGCTAACCGTACCGGCTGCGGTGTGTTGCTGGATGTGAACAACGTTTACGTCAGCGCTCGCAATCACGGTTTCGACGCCAGCGCCTATTTGCGGGCGATTCCGCGCCACGTCGTCCAGGAAATTCATCTGGCCGGGTTCACGGTGAACCGGTTCGACGATGGCGAGCTGTTGATCGACACCCACAACCGCCCGGTCTGGCCGGCGGTCTGGGCGCTCTACCGCCAAGCCGTGCACCGCTTCGGTCGAATCCCGACGCTGATCGAGTGGGATACCGACCTGCCCGAACTGGCGGTGCTGGTGGATGAAGCGCGCCGAGCCGACGCGATCTTGGAGGAACGCCATGCACGGGCTGCGTGAACTGCAACTCGGTTTTGCCGCCGCGGTGCTGGACGGCGCCGAGGGCGATTTCGACCGCCACATTCGGGCGGCGGGGCTGAGCGGCGTTCGTCGCCTGCAAGTCTACCGTAACAACGCCCTGCTGGGCCTGACCGGCGCGCTTGAAGCGGTTTATCCGGTGGTGCGTCGCGTGGTCGGGGAGGGATTCTTTCAATACGCGGCGGCCCAATACATCGCGTGCCATCCGTCCCGCTCGGGCGATTTGCACGAATTCGGCGAGCATTTCCCGCCGTTTCTCCAATCGTTCGCGCCGGCCTCTGATCTGGTCTACCTGCCCGACGTTGCCCGGCTGGAATGGATGTATCACCGAGTTTTCCATGCCGCCGATCATCGACCGCTCGATGTGGCGGCCTTGGCGCGCGTGTCCGCCGAGCGACAAGGCGATCTGCGGTTCGAACTCCATCCCGCCGCCCGCCTGCTGAAATCGACCTTTCCGATCCTACGGATCTGGCAGGTCAATCAGGACGATGATGGCGACGATTCGATGGTGGATTTGAGCGAAGGCGGCGTCAAGCTGCTGATCGTCCGCCGCGAGAATCTGGAGATCGAATTTCAACCCCTGGAAGAGGGGGAATTCGATCTGTTGCAAGCTCTGGCCGGGGCTTGCGATTTCACCACGGCCTGCGAGCGAGCGATGGCCGCGCAGCCGACGCTCGATTTGCCGGCCTGCTTTCAGCGGCATGTTTCCCAGGGCGTCCTGGTTGCCTTTCACCTGCCAGGTTCTTGATCAACTTACCGATTTCAACCACCCAAGGAGTAAATCCATGATGACCGCCACCGACATGCTCGACAATCCACCCCAGCGTTCGTTCTGGGCAAAACTCGCTCCCACTCTCAAAAAAGCCGACACCTTGTTCCACAAGACGGCGGATTGGCTGACGCCCGTCGCCGATCTATTAGCCCGCTATTGGGTCGCCGCCGCGTTCTTCGGTTCGGGGCTGACCAAGACCGTCACCGGCAGCTTCACGCTGTTTGGGCAGACCTTCAACTATCCGCTGAGCGTGTTTCCGGCGGAGAGTACGTTCACGCTGTTCGAATACGAGTACCACGTACCGCTGCTCCCGCCGGCGTTGGCGGCTTATATGGGGACGGCGGCGGAGTTGCTGTTGCCGGTCTTCCTGTTGCTGGGGCTAGGAACCCGCTACGCCGCATTTGCGCTGTTCGTGTTCAACATCATGGCCGTCGTTTCCTATCCGGACCTGATGGAGGCGGGGTTGAAGGATCATCAGGTTTGGGGATTGCTGCTGTTGATCACGCTCTGCCATGGTCCCGGCAAATTGTCCCTGGATTATCTGATCGGCCGCTTGGTTCGCCGCTGATCCGCCGTCTTCTCCACCAGCCGACGAGATCGATCTCTCATGAATAACCCCGCTCAACTTGTCGGCGAGGACGCGGTGACCTCCGTGGTCGCTCCATCGGATTTTCCAGCGGCCGAGGAGATTGAATTGCTGTGGCGAATCGGCCTGTTTTCCTTGGACGACGAACGGGCCTTGCGGAGGCTTTGGCGAGTTTTGAAGGGGCAGACCGACGACTATCTGGACATGGTGCTTGGCATGGTGGCCGCCTATCCGGCGTTGGCGACGACGCTGGCGGCAACCTGCCGGGAGAACCTGGGGGATTCGATGGACGGTTCCGCAACCGTTCGCCCCCTGTTTCGAAAGTGGCTGCTCGAAACCTGCCTGACCCCACGTGATCCATCCTGGCTCAAGCGGTTGTATTCGCTGTATTCCAATCCTTCGTCGGAACGGCCGATGCAAGCGATATCGGCGAAGTTGCCGGGTTTTCGCTATCTCATCACCCTGTCCTTTCCGCTGGTCGCCACCTTGCGTTCTCTGTTGGTTGGCGCGGATCTCGCGCATCAAGAAATCGAGCGAATGCAGTTCGCGTTCCTGAAGGCCATCCTCTTGCAAGTGGCCCTGTTGAGCAAGCTTTATGTCAAGGAGGAAGTTTGGTAACGACAGCTCCATGAAAAATCTGACTGACTATCCAATGAATGGGTTCCAGTTTTTTGTGAATGGCGATTTTTGTTGATGGATAGTGTTTCCGACGTGGATAACCAAATTCCGAGGCCACTGATGATCGAGAGCTTGATGGAGACGATATCCACGTCCGAAGCGCTACCGCCAATCGAGCGGCAGCACGATCACCCATGATTTGAATCCTTATCCGAGTGAGGCGCTTGCAATGAAAACCTTGACCAAACTGACCATAACCTTGCTGACCAGCTTGACTCTGAGCACGGCGTTCGCTCAAGGCTTCAACATGAAGTCGGCGGAAGTGATGGACGAAAACCACGACGGCATGATCACCAAGGAAGAGTACATGAAGCACAGCAACGATATGGCGTCTTTCGACAAGATGGACACCAACAAGGATGGGATGCTGGACGCGAAGGAAATCAGGGTTGGTTTTAACCAGAAATAACCCCAGTCATCGCCCAACGTCATTGGAGTTGCTTCCAAAACAGCGGTGATAACAAGCTAGAATGGAGTGGAATGGTACCCACTCCATTTTTTGTTTTTGTCGTCAACCTTCCATCCGTGTTCTTTTGGCATTCAATATCGCTTCTGTCAATCTTTCGAAGCATCCGCCGTGACTGGTGCCATGGAATTGAACTCCGCTAAGCTAGAATTAGCCGCGACAAACCCCGCTAGGGCTTGAATGAAGACAGCGTGGGTAAATCGTGGAACTCGTAATCGGATCGAAAATAGCCGCGAAACCTGCTATACCTGTTTCAGCAGATCTTCTCGAAAGGACCCTGGGTATGAATGAGGCCGTTTCACAGCCCGCTGATAGACGATCCGCCCCACGAAGCGACCCCGCGCTCCTGCCTCCAAACGAGCGGGACGCCATGCACGTGGCCTTGCGTTCCATCGTCGAAGGCACGGTCACCGCCACGGGTACCGAGTTTTTCCATGCGCTGGTGCGAGAACTGGCGCAAGCACTGAATGTGCGTCACGCTTTCGTGAGCGAACTACTTGAAAGCAAGACACGCGTGCGCACGTTGGCGTTCTGGTTCGGCGATAAGCCCGTCGAAAATATCGAATTTGATCTGGGTGGTTCGCCCTGCGAAATCGTCATTCGCGGCGAAGCGGTGTATTACACCAACAAAGTTTACGAGATGTTCCCCCGGCATCCCGAACTCAAGGAACTAGGGATTGAGAGCTACTTTGGCGTACCGCTGGTATCCGAATCGGGAAACGAAATGATGGGCCACTTAGCTGTCATGCACGACCAGCCGATGGCCAAGGAATTTCGAGGCATGGCGTTGCTCCGGATTTTCGCCGCCCGCGCCCGAGTCGAACTGGAACGCAAGCGGGCCGAACAGGCGCTGCTCAAAAGCGAGGAACGGTTGGCCAGCATTCTGGCCAGTGCCATGGATGCCATCGTCACCATCGACGCCGAACAGCGCATCACCTTATTCAATTCCGCCGCCGAAAAAATATTCCGCTGCCAGGCAAGCCAAGCCATCGGCCAGTCGTTCGAGCCATTGCTCTCCAAGCGCTTCGGCAATCTGCTCAAGGGATATTGCCTGGCGGTCCAACCTGCCACCGTAAGCTCTCGACAACTGTGGGCGCCCGAGGGGCTAACCGCCCGTCGCCGCGACGGGGAGGAGTTTCCAGTGGAAGCTACGATCTCTCCCCTGGAAATCGACAATCAACGGTTCTTCACCGTGATTCTGCGGGACGTAACCGAGCGCTGGCGGTCCGAGGAAACCCTCAAGCAATTGCAACTGGAAAAGGTCTATCTTCAGGAAGAGATCAAGACCCGGCAAAGTCCCAGTCACATTGTCGGCGATTCGCCAGCCATGCAAGATGTATTCACTCACGCCGAACAAGTGGCGAGTACCGATTCCACCGTGCTCTTAACCGGGGAAACCGGCACCGGCAAGAGCGTCATCGCGCGGGCGATTCACGACTTGAGCGACCGGCGGGACAAGTTGTTCGTGCCGGTCAACTGCGCCGCCCTGCCGGGTGATTTGGTGGAAAGCGAGTTGTTCGGCCACGAGAAGGGCGCGTTCACCGGCGCGATTGCCCAGCGTAAGGGTCGTTTCGAACTGGCCGACGGTGGCACCTTGTTCTTGGACGAAGTCGGCGAGATGAGCGCCGGTGCCCAGGCTAAGCTGTTGCGGGTGTTGCAGGATCAGGAATTCGAGCGAGTGGGCGGCACTCAGACCTTGAAGGTCAACGTCCGGCTTGTCGCCGCCACCAACCGCGATTTGGCCAAGATGGTCAAGGAAGGCGGCTTTCGCGCCGATCTGTATTATCGGCTAAACGTATTCCCCATTCGCCTGCCGTCCCTGTGCGAGCGTCCGACCGACATCCCGTTGCTAGCCCGGTTTTTCCTGGACAAGTTCACACGGAAGATGGGCAAATCGATTCACGATCTCTCGCCCAGGGCGAGCGAACGGCTGCTGGACTACTCGTGGCCTGGCAATATCCGGGAACTGCAAAACGTGATCGAGCGGGCGGCCATTCTGACCCGTGGTTCCCTGCTGGAAATCGACAACGCGCTCGAATTTCGTTTGGAAGATCAAGAAACGAAGAGCGCTTCCGAACAGTGGGTATCCTTTGAGGAGATGGAGCGGGCTTATATCCTTAGGGTGTTGGAGCGCACGCGCTGGGTGATCGAGGGCGAGCAAGGCGCGGCGGCGATCCTGGACCTCAATCCCAGTACCCTGCGCTCCCGAATGCAAAAGCTGAACATCCGCAAACCCAAAACTCTCTCCTAAATCAAATTCAGTCTCCATTTCTCCCAGCTATCGGTTCTTGTCCGGTCGCTTTTGCCGCTTCTTCTCGTTTCCATGCCGGAGCGTGGGAACGAAAACGTACTTGCCCACTTGCAAAATCAGGGGCGTTTGACGTACACAGCTACGCCGCGACAACCGGCTTCCAATTCCTCAACGGCGCGCTGGATTCCCGCTGGCATGGGAACGATGCCAGGCGCAAGGTTCTAATGTCTTCGCGGTTCTCATTCAGGTAGCCCGTCCGATGAAAATGATTCTGGCCATTGTTGCCGCCATTCTGCTGGTCGGCGCTGGCGTGTCGCTGGCGCCCCGCCTGCAACCCCTCCTCGCCCTTCTTGACCCCGCCACGCCCACACTGGCCGCTTCCACCGCCACGGCGACAAGTGAGCGCAAGCCGGTCAAATACCGGCATCCGATGAATCCCACGATCTTTTCCGACACGCCGGCCAAGGACGACATGGGCATGGATTACATTCCGGTCTACGCCGACGGCGCGGAAAAAGCCGCCGGCCCCGGCTTCGCCATCGCCCCGGAAGTGGTTAACAATCTGGGCGTGCGCGTCGCGCCGGTCGAGCGGAGCGATCTCAGTCGACGGATCGAGACCGTCGGCTACATCGACTACGACGAACGCGCGCTCAGCCACGTCCATCTGCGCGCCAACGGGTGGGTGGAGAATCTGAAGGTCCGCACCCTCGGTGAGCGGGTGCGCAAGGGTGATCTGCTGCTGGAGGTTTACGCCCCCGATCTGGTCAACGCCCAGAAGGAATACCTTCAGGCGCTCGGCGGCATTCTGGAATCGCTGAAAGTCTCGGCCCGCGACCGCCTGCTGGCGCTGGGCGTGCCGGAAAGCCAGATTCAGCAGGTGGAAAGAGAACGGCGCGTGCCCCAGTTGACCGCCGTCCACGCCCGGCAGGACGGCATCGTCTCGGCCCTCAACATCCGCCAGGGCATGTACGTCACCCCGGAAATGGAATTGATGACGCTGGCCGACGTTTCCACGGTCTGGGTCAAGGCCGAGGTGTTCGAGCAACAGGCTGGCTGGCTGGCGGTCGGGCAGAAAGCCGAGGTGCGCTTGCCGCACGCGCCCGGCGACAAGTGGGACGGCGTGGTGGAATACATCTACCCCGACGTGGACGCCAAGACCCGCGCCGTCCGCGCCCGGCTGCGCTTTCCCAATCCCGGCGAACGGCTGAAGTTCAACATGTTCACCGATGTGGTCATCCACGCCACGCCGCGCGCCAAGGTGTTGAACATTCCCCGCGAAGCCTTGATTCGCACCGGAACGGAACAACGAGTCATCGTCGATCTCGGCGGGGGGCGGTTCGAGGCGCGACCGGTCGAAGTCGGCATGGAGTCCGGCGACCGGCTGGAAATCCGCTCCGGTCTGAAGGAAGGCGAGCGGGTGGTCACGTCGGCGCAATTCCTCCTCGACTCCGAAGGCAGTGTGCGCGCCAGCCTGCAACGGCTGACCGCCCCGGCAAAGCCAGAAATTTGGACCGAGGGTCTGGTCAACGCCGTCGAGCTCGGCTCGCGCACCTTGAGCGTGACGCACGCGCCGATCCCAGAGTTGAACTGGCCGACCATGACCATGGACTTTCCCGTCGCCGAAGGCGTGAAGCTCGACGGGCTGAAACCGGACGGCAAGGCTCGTTTTCGGATTCGGGAGGGGAAGGATGGGCGGTACGAGATCGACGCCATAGGCCCCTCAGCCCCGGCCCCTCTCCCACAGGGCGAGGAGAGGAAGGCGCCATGATCGCCGCCGTCATTCGCTGGTCGATTCACAACCGGCTGCTGGTGACGCTGGCGACCTTGCTGCTGGCCGGTTGGGGCGCGTATTCCGCCCGCCACATCCCACTCGACGCTCTGCCCGACCTGTCCGACGTGCAGGTCATCGTCAAAACCAGCTACCCCGGCCAAGCGCCGCAGGTGGTGGAAAGCCAGGTGACCTATCCGCTGGCGACCGCTTTTCTCGCCGTGCCGGGCGCGGTGTCGGTGCGCGGCTATTCCGGTTTCGGCGATTCCTTCGTCTATGTGATCTTCGCCGATGGCACCGATTTGTACTGGGCGCGGTCGCGGGTGCTGGAATACCTGAGCCAGGTCGCGCCGCGCCTGCCGCCGCAAGCTCAGCCAGCGCTGGGGCCGGACGCCACCGGCGTTGGCTGGGTGTACGAATACGCCCTGGTGGATCGGAGCGGCCGGCACGACCTGGCGCAACTGCGTTCCTTGCAGGACTGGTTTCTGAAATACGAGTTGCAGTCGGTGGACGGTGTCGCCGAAGTCGCCACGGTCGGCGGCATGGTCAAGCAGTATCAGGTGGTGCTCGACCCCAACCGGCTGCGCGCCTACGGCCTGCCGCTTTCGCAAGTGCGGATGGCCATCCAGAACGCCAACCAGGAAGTCGGCGGTTCGGTGATCGAAATGGCCGAAGCCGAGTATATGGTCCGTTCGCGCGGCTATCTGCAAACCGTGGAGGACCTGCGGCGGGTACCGCTGGGTGTCAGTCCCACCGGCACGCCGATCCTGCTCGGCGACGTGGCCGAGGTACGGATCGGCCCGCAACTGCGGCTGGGCGCGGCGGAACTGGACGGCGAGGGCGAAGTGGTCGGCGGCATCATCGTGATGCGTTCCGGCGAAAACGCCCTGACCACCATCGAAGCGGTCAAGGCCAAACTGGAACAGTTGCGGCGCGGTTTGCCGGAAGGGGTCGAAATCGTCCCGACCTACGACCGCTCCGGCCTGATTACACGGGCGGTGGTGAACCTGCGCGACAAGCTGGTCGAGGAATTCGTCGTCGTCGTCATCGTCTGCGCGCTGTTCCTGTTCCACCTGCGTTCTTCGCTGGTGATTCTGATCAGTCTACCCATCGGTATCCTGGCCGCCTTCGCCGTCATGCGCTGGCAGGGGATCAACGCCAACATCCTGTCGTTGGGCGGCATCGCCATCGCCATCGGCGCGATGGTGGACGCGGCCATCGTCATGGTCGAAAACTTGCACAAGCATTTGGAGCACACCCGACCCAACAATGCCACCGAACGCTGGCGCATCGTCCAGCAAGCCGCCAGTGAGGTCGGGCCGCCACTCTTTTTCTCGCTGTTGATCATCACCTTCAGCTTCCTACCGGTATTCGCCCTGGAAGCGCAGGAAGGGCGGTTGTTCGCGCCGCTGGCCTATACCAAGACCTACGCCATGGCGGCGGCGGCGGGCTTGTCGATCACCTTGGTGCCGGTACTGATGGGCTGGTTCGTGCGCGGACGCATTCTTTCCGAACAAAAAAACCCTCTCAACCGGTTACTGATCGCCGCGTATCGGCCGTTCGTCGATCTGATTCTGCGCCATCCCTGGCCCGTCGTGGCGCTGGCCGGGTTGTTGACTCTGACCGCCTGGTGGCCGCTGCAACGGCTGGGGGTCGAGTTCATGCCCGATCTGGACGAGGGCGATTTGCTGTACATGCCAACCACCTTTCCCGCCGTCGCCATCGGCAAGGCGGTGGAGATCATGCAGCAGACCGACAAGTTGATTCGGACCGTGCCGGAGGTGGATCGGGTGTTCGGCAAGGTGGGACGAGCGGAAACGGCCACCGACCCGGCGCCGCTGAGCATGATCGAGACGGCGATTCAGTTGAAACCGCGCGAGCAGTGGCGACCCGGTTTGACCACCGCCGCTTTGATTGCCGAGTTGGACCGAATCGTCAAGCTGCCCGGCCTGAGCAACGCCTGGGTGATGCCGATCAAGAACCGGATCAACATGCTGGCCACCGGCATCAAGACGCCACTGGGCGTCAAGGTGGCTGGCGCCGACCCGGCGGTCATCCAGCAAATCGGTGAGCGGCTGGAACAGGTCATCCGCGCCATTCCGGGCGCCACGTCGGTCTATTCCGAGCGGGTGGCCGGCGGCCGCTACGTGGACGTGGCCATCGACCGGCTGGCCGCCGCCCGGCTGGGGTTGAACATCAACGACGTGCAGGAGCTCATCAACACCGCCGTCGGCGGGATGAACGTCTCCGAAACCGTCGAGGGCCTGGAACGCTATCCGATCAATCTGCGCTATCCACAGGCGGTGCGCGACTCGCTGGAACGGCTGCGCGCCCTACCCATCGTTACGCCGACTGGCGCCGCCGTGCCGCTTTCCCAAGTGGCCGATGTAAAAATTACCGACGGGCCTGCAATGTTGCAGAGCGAAAACGCCCGGCTGATCGGCATCACCTACGTGGACGTGCAAGGTCGCGATATCGGTTCCTTCGTCGCCGAGGCGCAAAAGGCGGTGGCCGAACAGGTCGCGTTGCCGGCCGGATATTCGCTGCGCTGGTCCGGCCAGTACGAATATCTGACCCGCGCGCTGGCCAAGCTGCAAGTGGTCGCGCCGGTGACGCTGGCGATCATTTTCCTGCTGCTGTATCTGAGCTTTGGCCGCTTGGGTCCGGCGGTGCTGATCATGGCGACCTTGCCGTTCTCCCTGCTGGGCGGCGTCTGGCTGCTGTACTGGCTGGACTACAACCTGTCGGTGGCGGTCGGGGTCGGCTTCATTGCCCTGGCCGGGGTGGCGGCGGAAACCGGCGTGGTGATGCTGGTCTATCTGGATCAGGCGCTGGCGCGGCGCAAGGAAATCGCCCAAGCCGCAGGTCGGACTGTCACCTTGGTCGAATTGCGCGAGGCGGTGATCGAGGGGGCGCTGTTGCGAGTGCGGCCGAAAATGATGACCGTGGCCACCATCATCGTCGGCCTGTTGCCGATCATGTACGGCGCTGGTACGGGTTCGGAGGTCATGCGCCGCATCGCCGCGCCGATGGTCGGCGGCATGGTCAGCGCCACCCTGTTGACCCTGGTGGTGATTCCAGCGGTGTTCCTGCTCTGGCAAAGCAGGGTGATCGAATGGGAAAACCATCGCCGGGCCGGGTCGAAACCCCTTGCGACCAACGCCACCGCCGGACGCCCGGCGGGAATCGAGGAGTAGCGGGAATTCCCGGTCACGGCGTAAGGCGATGGTAGTCCTGAAATGCGAGTGATCGGCTGGACTTTCTCCCTCGCGCCAAGGGGGTGAGGAGAGATTTCGGTCGGAGGAGCAAGGGCCGGAATGCTGTTCGTAAATGGCGATGGCACTTCGGTTGTGGGATAGTAACCGGCGTTAAGAATAATGATGAGAATCTCCCATGCCGTTCCTCGCCAAGCTTTGGGAAGCGGTCATTGGTAAACCGCACGACCCGCTCCATCCCGAAACCCGCCATAACATGGCCCTGGTCGCTTTCCTGGCCTGGGTCGGCCTTGGCGCCGACGGTCTGTCCTCCGCCTGCTATGGCCCCGAGGAAGCCTTTCTGGCGCTGGGTCAGTACACTCACTTCGGTTTGTACCTGGCCGCCGCCACCTTCCTGACCGTATTCATCATCGCCCTGGCCTACAACCAGGTCATTGAGCTGTTCCCTTCGGGCGGCGGCGGCTACAAGGTGGCCACCCAATTGCTGGGCTCCAAGGCCGGGCTAGTCTCCGGCTCGGCGCTGCTGGTGGATTACGTACTGACCATTTCCATCTCCATCGCCGCCGGCGTGGACGCGCTGTTCAGCTTGCTGCCGCCTGGCGCCCAGTCCCACAAGCTGATGACCGAAATCCTGTTGGGCATCCTTTTGATCTTGCTCAACCTGCGTGGGATGAAGGAATCCATCAAGGTTCTGCTGCCCCTCTTTCTCGGCTTCTTCGTCACTCATGCCCTGTTGATCGTCTACGGCGTGATCGCGCATGCCGAGGGTCTGCCCCGCCTGATTCCGGACACCATCAACGAAACTCGTCAACTGACCGAGCAAATGGGCTGGGCGTTCGCGGCGGCCCTGTTTTTGCGCGCATACTCGTTGGGCGGCGGCACCTACACCGGCCTGGAAGCGGTCTCCAACAACGTCAACATGCTGACCGAGCCGCGCGTTCGCACCGGCCGGTACACCATGCTCTACATGGCCGGCGCGCTCAGCTTCACCGCCGGCGGTGTCATCCTGTTGTACCTGCTCTGGAACGTACAGCCGGTCGCTCATCAGACGCTAAACGCGGTCGCCTTCAACGCCATCATCGGCAGTTGGCAACTGGACCCGATCCTCGGTCACGGCTTGCTGGCGATGGTGCTGTTTCTGGAAGCAGGGTTGTTGTTCGTCGCCGCCAACACCGGTTTTCTCGGCGGGCCAACAGTGCTGGCCAACATGGCGGTCGATTCCTGGGTGCCACGCCAGTTTCGTAACCTGTCCGGCCGGTTGGTCACCCAGAACGGCATCCTTCTGATGGGGCTGGGAGCGCTCGGCATCCTACTGTGGACCAAAGGCGATGTGTCAGTGCTGGTGGTGCTGTACAGCATCAATGTGTTCATCACGTTCTCGCTGTCGCTGCTCGGCTTATGCCGGCACTGGTGGACCAGCCGCTACGACGAGACCAACTGGAAGTCGCGGTTGGCATTGTCGCTGCTGGGCTTCGCGGTCACCAGCGGCATCCTGGTGGTGACGGTGGTGGAAAAATTCACCGAGGGCGGCTGGCTCACCATCCTGATCACGGGCCTGATCATCGGTGCCTGCGCGTTGGTCAAGCGCCATTACGAACGAGTTCGCCAGCAGTTGCGCACCATCGACGCCCTCTACGCGCCGCGTCCGGGCTGGGGCGAGGACTTGCCGGCGCCGCCGCTGAACCCAGATCTGCCCACGGCGATCTTTCTGGTCGGCAAGAATCGTGGTCTTGGCATGTACACCCTCAAATGGCTGAACGAAGTGTTCGCCGGCCATTTCAAGAACTTCATCTTCCTAAGCGTCGGCGAGGTGGATGCGGAGAGCTACGGCGGCAAGGGTGCGCTGCGTTCGTTGCAGTACCAGATCGAAAATGCCCTGCGCTATTACGTCAACTACTGCCACAGCCATGGTCAGGCGGCCACCTCTCACGCCGCCTATGGCGCCGACGTGGAGGCGGAACTGGAGAAGCTGGTGGTCAAGGTGGTCGAGGAATATCCCAACAGCGTGTGCCTGGGCAGCAAGCTGATCTTCGACGACGAAAGCTGGTTGATCTCGTGGCTGCACAATCACACCGCGATCGCCATGCAACGCCGCCTGCATCTGCGAGAAATCCAGATGATCGTCACGCCGATCCGAATCTAGATCCACCCAAGGGAATTGGATTGAAACCAAACCTGCCGACTGTAAAATCAAAAAACCTGAATGTAAAATTAAAAAACTTGATGAAAAAGCGGTATAAAATCCATAACAAATTTATTTTAAATGAAATTAATCCAAAAAATCGGTAGCGGATCGCCCGCCAGAAAGGTGCCGAAACGCGGCTGGAAATTCAATCCATGGCGAATCGGAATTGTGCGACCGGCCCACTCCGGCAACTGGGCGACCAGGCGCAAGATCGCGACCGGCGATCCAGGGGCGCTGGCCGAGGCGCCCGGACGCCCGTACTGGATTCCAACGCCGCGACATGCCGACGCCACGAATTCGCTCGCCGCCGACGTGGAGTGGGCCGACCATCCAGGCGCCGGGTCGGCGCCCCCACCCGGCGCCGCTCCTGATTTACCCCCGCGTGGATCGGAACCGACCGGCGGCGATGACCGGACCCCAGGGATTTCGCCATGAGCGCCAACCTCCGCGCCGTCCTGGCCGCCATCGCCGGTTTCGCCGCCGTGCTGCTAGCGATTTGGGGCGTGAACCAGGGCATTGTCCAACCGGCCTTCGTGAAACTGGAGCAGGCCCAAGCCTTGGAGGATGGCGCGCGCGCGCGCGCGGCGATCGAGGGCGAGTTGCGGCAACTGGACCAAAAATTGAGCGACTGGGCCGCCTGGGACGACGCCTACGCCTTCGTCGACAGCCGGAACCCGGCCTTCGTCCAGTCGAACCTCGGCAACTGGCGCGTGCTGGAAAAAGACACCCATTTGAATCTGTGCATGGTCCTCGACCGCGACGGGCAGGTTCTGTACAGCGGCGGCTACGATTCCGACCTGGGCGGGGCGGTGCTCCCGGCGGCGTTCGCCGGCGACCCGCCGGCGATCTGGCCCTCGCTCCGGCCCGTGCTGGAATGGCAACAGACCCGCTCCGGCCTGCTGTTGACCGAGCATGGCCTGTTGCTGCTGGCAGCCCGCCCCATCCTGACCACGCAAGGCACGGGACCGGCGCGCGGCCTGCTGGTCTTCGGCCGGTTTCTGGACAAGGCCTTGCTGCGGATGCTGGCCGAACAAACCCAGGTCGCGTTCGAGCTGCTGCCCGCGGGCGATCCCCGCCTGACGCCGGCGGAACGCGCCTACCTGGCGACCTCGCGCGCCAGCGCGCCCGAACTGCGACCGGGTCCGGCCGGGACCGGATTCGTGTACGAGGTTCTCCCGGACCTGACCGGCCAACCGGCAGCCTTGCTGCGCACCCCCATCCGACAGGCGATCTCGGCGACGGCGCGGCAGACCAGCCGCGCCCTGGTGAGCGTCCTGGGGCTGGCCGCCCTGGCGTTGCTGCTGGGTCAATCCGTGTGGTCGAATCGACTCCGGCGCGACGGCCCGAGGAGCGCGACGGCCTGGAGCGTCGCTACCCTGGCGGCCCTGATCGGCCTGACTTTGAGCGCCGGCCTGGCTTGGGAGTTTCACCGGCAGGGTTTGCTCGCCCCGCGTGACTTCCAGGTTCTGCTGGCGGGTGGTGTGATCACGCTGCTGCTGGCGTGGTACCTGTTCGCGCTCATTGCTCAGCGGCAGCGGGCGGAGCGGCTGGCGGCGGCGCGCACCGCCGAACTGCAAGCCAGCGAGGAACGATACCGGGTCGCCGCCCTGATGACCGGTCAGATGATCTACGACTACGACTGCGCGAGTGGTCAAATTCAATGGGCTGGCGCTATCTCCACCATCACGGGTTATCCGACCGAGAAGTTCGCCGCCGTTGACATTGATGCTTGGGCGGCGTTGATCCATCCCGATGATCGGCCGGATGCGCTCGACCGGCTGAACCAGGCCATGGCCAGTGGAGCCACCTACAATGTCGAATATCGGCTACAACGGAAAGAAGGATCGTACCGCTGGATCGAAGACTATGGCGCCTTTCTGCTGAACTCCAAGGGAGAGGTTTACCGCATGCTGGGCGCCATGAAGGATGTCACCGAGCGCAAGCAGGTGGCTGCGGCGCTCGAAGCACGCGAAGCGCAGTTGCGCACCCTGATCGACGCCATGCCCGATATCGTGTGCTTCAAGGACGGCGCCGGGCGCTGGCTGGAAGCCAATGCGTTCACGGTCCGGTTGTTCGGCCTGGAAGGCGTGGACTATCGGGGCAAGACGGATATGGAACTGACCGAGTACAGGCCATCGTGCCGCGCGGCGCACCGACAGTGCGAGGAAACGGACGAACTCGCCTGGCAGCGGGGCGAACCGACGCGGAGCGACGAGCACATCCCCCAGTCGGACGGGACCGAACACATTTTCGACGTGATCAAGATTCCCCGATTCGACCACCAGGGCCGCCGCCACAGTCTGGTGGTCGTGGGCCGCGACGTGACCGACCGTCACCGGGCCGAACAGCAGTTGCGCCAATCCGAGGAGAAATTCGCCAAGATTTTCCTCACCACCCCGGATGTGGTGATCATCTCTCGCCTGCGCGACGGATTGCTGCTGGACGTCAACCCCGGTTTCGAAGCCGTCACCGGTTATTCCCGAACCGAGGCGGTCGGCCGTTCCTCCCTGGACCTGGAATTGTGGGCCGATCCGGCGGATCGGGAGCGGATGGTGAGCGACTTGCGCCTTTATGGTCAGGTTTTGTACCGCGATTTCAGTTTCCGGCGCAAGGACGGCGCCGTGCGCGCCGGCCATTATTCCGCCCGCCCCCTCGCCATCGACCACGAATCGTGTCTGCTGTTCGTCATGCAGGATGTCACCGAACGCCGACGGGCCGAAGCGGAACTGCGCCAGCACGACCGGGTGCTGTGGGCTACAGCCGACACCCTGGCCCTGCTGTTGTCCGGGCGCGACTTGGGCGAAACCATCGGCGCGGCGCTGGCGACGCTGGGCCGGGCGGTGGGGGTCGACCGGGCGTACATCTTCGAAAACCATGCCGACCCGGCCACCGGCGTGCTACTCGCGAGCCAGCGGTACGAATGGTGCGCCGAGGGCGCGACTCCGCAGATCGACAATCCTGAATTGCAAAACATGCCCTACGACGTTTTTCCCGGCTGGGACGCCACCTTGACCAACGGCGTGGCCATCAAGAGCCTGGTGCGGGAGTTGCCCGAAGCCGTGCGCGCGATGATGGAGCCGCAGGCCATCCGTTCGCTCCTGCTGCTGCCGATCCAGATCGACGACCGCTTCTGGGGATTCATCGGCTTCGACGACTGCCATACCGACCGAATCTGGTCCCCGGTCGAGGAAACCATGCTGCGCACCGCCGCGGTTGCGCTTGGCCACACGCATGTGCGGCTGCGGGCGGAAGCAGCCCTGCGCGCCAACGAACGACGCTTTCGGGCGATGATCGAACATGCTCCGGACGGTATCGTGCTGTTCAACGAAACCATCCGCTACGCCAGCCCCGCCGTTAAGCGCCTCCTGGGCTACACCCCCGAGGAAGCCCTGGCCCTCGATCCCGACCGGTTGACGCATCCCGAAGATTTACCGCCCCTGCTGTCCCTGTTGAACGACCTCCTGGGTCAGCCGGGGCATGTGGTGACAACCCAGTATCGCTTTCGCCATAAGGATGGTTCCTGGCGCTGGCTGGAAAGCACCATCAGCAACCTGCTCGCCGAGCCGAGCATGGGCGCGCTGGTCTTCAATTTTCGCGATATCACCGAGCGTTGGCAGGCGGAAGGGCGCCAGCGACTGGCGGCGGTGGTCTTCGAGGCGGCGCGGGAAGCCATTTTCGTGGCCGACGCCGAGACTCGAATCCTGGCCGTCAATCCGGCCTTCACCGTCCTCACCGGCTATGCCGAAGCTACGGTGCGGGGACGAAGTCCGCGCCTGCTCTGGGCCGATCGCCAGCCGGAGGCCTATTTCGAAGCCATGGAGCGAACCGCCGCGCGCGAAGGCGTGTGGCAGGGCGAGTTTTGGGCCCGGCGCCGGGACGGCGAACGCCGCGCCGCGCTGGCCAGTCTGTGCGCGGTGCGGGACGCGAGCGGTCGAATCCTCCACTACGTGGGCATCGCCACCGATGTCACGGATCAGAAAGCCGCCGAGCGACGCATCGAGCGCCTGGCCTACTACGACTCCCTGACCGATCTGCCCAATCGGACGTTGCTGGCCCAGCGGGCCGCTATGGCCCTGGCCCTGGCGGCGCGGCATCGCAACAGTCTGGCGGTGTTGTTCTTCGACCTGGACCGGTTCAAGGAAGTCAATGACGCGCTCGGTCACGCCGCCGGCGACGCCCTGCTGGCGCAGGTGGCGGCCCGGCTTCAGGCGCTGGTCCGGGTCGAGGACACGGTGTGCCGGCTGGGCGGCGACGAGTTCGTGCTGCTATTGCCGGAAGCCGACCAGGAAGGAGCGCTGCGGGTGGCCGACAAGGCGCTGGCGGCGTTTCGTCAGCCGTTCGCCGTGGCCGGCCACGACCTGAGCGCGACCGCCTCGGTCGGCATCGCCCTATACCCGCATGACGGCGCCGACTTCGCCGAGCTGCTTAAGAACGCCGACGCCGCCATGTACCGGGCCAAGCACACGGGACGCAACACCCGGGTGTTCTACGACCGGGCGATGAACGCGGCCACCCTGGCGCGGATGGTGCTGGAGGCGGAGTTGCGTCAGGCCATCGCCGCCGGGCAATTGCGCGCCTATTACCAACCCAAGGTGCGCTTGAGCGACGGAACCCTGGTCGGCGCCGAGGCCCTGGTGCGCTGGGAGCATCCCGATCGGGGTCTGATCCCGCCGGGGCAGTTCATTCCGGTGGCGGAAGCCAGCGATTTGATCGTGGCCCTGGGCGACTGGATGCTAGTCGAGGTTTGCCGACAACTGGCCGCCTGGCGGCGCCAGGGCGGGTCGCCGCTGACCGTGGCGGTCAACCTGGCCGCCCGTCATTTCCGCCAGCCGGGGCTGACTGACCGCATTCGCGGCCTGCTGGATGCCCACGACCTGCCGGCCCAGGCGCTGGAGCTGGAATTGACCGAGTCCACCCTGCTCGACGCCAACGCGGACACGATCGAGACCCTGCGGCAATTGGAACGACTCGGTCTGGGCTTGGCGCTGGATGATTTCGGCACGGGCTATTCCAGCCTGAGCTATCTCAAGCGCCTGCCGCTGACCGCGTTGAAGATCGACCAGGGGTTCGTGCGCGATCTGGTAGCCAATCCCGACGACCGCGCCATCGCCGCCACCATCGTCGCGCTGGGCCATCACCTGGAACTGGCGGTGGTCGCCGAGGGGGTGGAAACCGAGGATCAGCGCCGCCTGCTGCTGGAACAGGGCTGCGATTTGGCCCAGGGTTATTTGTTCAGCCGCCCACTGCCGGCCGAGGCTTTCGCCACCGCCTGGCTGACGCCGGCCCGCGCTTAGGGCTTACCGCCCAACTTCTCGCGGGATGACCTCGATCATGCCGGACGCTCCGACGTCTTCATGAACCGTCGCCGATTCCTGCTCGCGCTGGGAACCGCCGCCACCGCGACCGTCGGCGGGATCTACGCTTGGCGGCGAACCCATTCCGCCGACACACCATCCCTGCCGGAAGGCGCAATCATCGGTGCATCCGACGCTCTCGGTCACCGACTGTGGACTCTGGATTTTCCGGAACCGACCGAGACGCTGAAAACTCCGGTGATCATCGTCGGCGGCGGCATCGCTGGCCTGTCCGCCGGCTGGAAGTTGCAAAAGGCCGGCTTTACCGATTTCGTGATTCTGGAACTGGAACCGGAAATCGGCGGCAACGCCCGGAGCGGTCAAAATTCCATTACAGCTTATCCGTGGGGCGCCCATTACCTGCCCTTTCCCACCCAGGAATCCCGCGCGGTGCGGGAATTGCTGGCGGATTTTGGCGTATTGCGCGGCGATCCTTACGCTGCCGAACCGATTTACGACGAGCGCGTCATCAACTTCGCGCCCCAGGAGCGGCTGTACGCCCATGGCGCCTGGCACGAGGGACTATGGCCACAGGTCGGCGTTCGGCAACGGGATCTTGACCAATACCGCCGCTTTCAGGATTTGATGGAGGATTTTCAACGGCGGCGTGGGATGGAGGGACGCAAGGCGTTCGCCATTCCCGGCGACCTCAGCGCCCGCGATCCCGACCTGCTGGCGCTGGACCGGCTGTCCATGCGGGACTTCCTGCGGCAACACAGGCTGGATTCCGAACCGTTGCACTGGTATGTCAACTATGCCTGCCGCGACGACTACGGCTGTCGGTCCGACGAAACCTCGGCCTGGATGGGGATTCACTACTTCGCCAGCCGCGACGCCCTGGCCCGCGACGCCGACGGCGACGACGTGCTGACCTGGCCGGAGGGCAACGGCTGGCTGGTAAAAAAACTGCGGGAACGGCTGGCGGCCCATCTGATCACCGACGCCGTCGCTTGGCGGCTGTCGGAACTGGACCGGGCGGTTTTGGTGGACGCTTACCATCCTCGGGAAAATCGCTCGACGCGGCGGCTGGCGCGGATCGTGATCTGGGCCGCGCCGGTGTTTCAGGCGCCTCGGGTATTTCGGGAATGGTCGCCTGAGTTGGCGGTTGCCATCGGCGAATTTCAGTACGCGCCCTGGCTGGTGGCCAATCTCAGCCTGCGTGGTTTTCCCACGGAACGCCGGGGGGCGCCGTTGAGTTGGGACAACGTGCTGTACGACAGCGAGGCGCTGGGCTACGTGGTCGCCACCCACCAGCACTTGGCGGCCCATCAGGACCGGACCGTGTTTACCTGGTATCACGCTCTCAGCGATGGCCCGCCGGCGCGGGAGCGGCAGCGGTTATTGACCACGCCGTGGGCGGTGTGGGCGGAGATGATCCTGCGCGATCTCTCCAAACCGCATCCCGACATTCGGCGACTGGTCGGCCGGCTGGATTTGATGCGCTGGGGTCACGCCATGGTCCGGCCGCGCCCTGGCTTCGTCTGGGGCGAAGCCCGCCAGCGGTTGCTGAATCGCCAGGATCGGGTGTTGTTCGCCCATTCCGACCTGAGCGGCTACTCGGTGTTCGAGGAAGCCAATTATCGCGGCGTGCTGGCGGCGGAACGGGCGCTGGCGGCGCTGGGCGTCGGCTTTTCGTCCTCCGTCCAGCCCTGACCACCGCCGACGCGGTGGTTCGCGCGCTCACCCCTGGCTCGTCACCGCCACCAGGCGCTGAATCAACTCCTGCGTTTCTTCCGGCGTCAAACCCAGCCGACCTGGCTCCAGATGCACTTCCAGGCCTGGCCGCAGCGTCACCCGGCTCCAAACCTCGACGGTTCCCGGCTCCGGCGCGGGCGGCAGCTCGACCCATTCGCCCCGCAGCAGTTGGCCGATGCGCTCCAGGGACACGCCGGCCGCCTGCCATTTGCGGATCAGCAGCAATTGCTCCAGATGGCGGCGGGTATAGTACGCGCCGCGCCGCTCGCCCTCCGGCGGGTCCAGCAATCCCTTCTGGGTGTAGAACCGCACGGTGCGTCGGGTGACGCCGGTCAAACCGCACAGTTCCTCGATCCCGAAGGTGGGTTCCAGCGTTTCGTCCATCGCCCCTCACCCCGTCGCGCACCAGGTCTTGACCAGCGGTTCGACCGCCGCCGCCAGCGTGGCCGAGACCTGTTTCTGGAAGCGGGCGCGGATCTTACGACTGGCGTTGCGCGGCAACCGGCCCTCCGGCCCATGCTGGAGAAAGGCATGGAGCAGCGCCGCCACGACGGCGTCCTCGGTTTCGCCTTGGGCGACCAGGTCGCGCAATCCTGTCAGCAGATCGTCCGGCAGGCCGGCGCGAGCCAGTTCGTCCAGCGTCGGCAACGGCTGTATCGGATCGGCTAGCCGCGCGGCGTTCGCTTCCAGCCAGCGGGCGAAGTCGGCGGGCGTGCCGGCGGTGGTCGCCAGCGGCGGAGTTGGAGGCGGAGCTTCCTTCCGCAAGGCGTCGAGCATGGTCCTGGCCCGGCCCAACAGGGATTTTTGCGCTGCCTTGGGCGCCGGCGCGGCCATCTCCCGCAAGGCGTCGAACATCGCCCGGACGCCGCCGGACAGAGAGGGTTGCGCCGCTCCGGGCATGGGTGGGGGCGCGGCCAGCGGCGCGGGCGGAGAGGACGGCAACGGCTGACGTCGCAGCAAAGTCGTTCTTTCAAAAGCCGGGGGTTCCATTGCCGCCATGCAAGGAGCCGCCGCCGCCACCCTCCCCACGCCGCCCCAGCCCGCTGCCAGCCGATGCGGCACGGTGCGCAGTTCCGGCAATTCCGTCGCCTTTTGATCTTCGGCGCGCGTGTCCACCATCAGGAAATGGGTATGCGGCGTGACCAGTTGATACTGGACCGCCAGCACGGTGGCGTCCTCGGCGGACAACTGGGCGATGCACCGGGCCGCCGCCAGCCGGGGCAGGGTGTCGGCGGTCTCCGCCACCGGCCAGGGTTCCAGCGTCACGTTCTGGCTCAATCGTCGGCCGTCGCCCAGCGTCAGATTCAGCGTCGCCGGTCCTTCGGGTCGCGCCGGCAGCCAGGCCAGCAAATGCAGGGTGTCGCCGCTGAACACGCGTTCGACTTGCTCCGGCAACCGCCGGGTCGGCTCGACCGGCCAAGTCATCGCCGCCTCGGCGCGCGGGGCGCGAATCCGCTCGAAATGGCGGACGATGCGCGCCGCCATGTCCTCGTTGGGATGGACGAATTCGCAGGCGCCGCCGGTCGCCTCCGCCAAGCCGCGCACCAAGCCCTCGGCCACCGCCGCGCCCACCCCGACCGCGAAGATACGGCAGCCGGACTGATGAGCCTCGGCCGCCAGTTGCTCGACGTTCCAGGCTTCGCCATCGGTCATCAGCAAAATATCCAGTGCCTGCCCCTGGCGCTGTCGATAGGCCAGTTGCAGCGCCGCGCCGATCTCGGTGCCGCCCATATTGGCGTCCAACCCGGCCACCAGCGCGCGGGCCTGCGCCAGACTCCGGTCGTCGGCGGGATGCAGCCCGGTGAAGAACGCGCGGGGCTGACTGCCAAAGGCGATGAGATTGAACCGATCCGTCGGTTGCAGCCGGTCCAGAATTGCCAGCAGCGCGTCACGGGTTTGGGCGATGGAGTCGCCGGCCATCGAGCCGGAACAGTCAGCAATGAGCACGCAATCCCGGCCGCCAGCATCGGCATGGCCCGCCAATTCCGGCTGGAAACTGGCCAGCGCGACCCAGCCGTCCCGGTCGGGCGCGCACAGCCCCAGCGCCGCTCGCGCCTCGGCGGAACCTTGAATGTTAAGGATGAAATCTCGGTCCATGAGCGCCGGGCCACCGGCCAACCGCACCCGTAGAACTTCAGCGCCAACCTCGACGCTGATCCGATGGGAAGGCGATTCCACGGTCGCCTGACGCAGCGGCCCGCCCAGTTCCAGTTCCAGGCTGAAGCGATTTTCGGCGTCCAGATCCACCGTTGGAATCTGATGCGGTTGCAGACCGACCTGGCCAGGATCGCCGTAGCGGGGGGCGATGGTGGTGGGCAATTGCAGGCGCAGCGTGTCGCCGTTCCAGACCGACAGCAGCGCGTAGCGGTAACGGAGTTGGGCGGTCTGCCCCGGCAATAGATTGCCGACGCTGACGGTGTACAGACCCCGCCCGGCTTCTTGCAGCAGGATCGCGCCGTCGCCGCCGCTGACCGCGTCCTCGTAGGCGTTCTCGGCCTGGCGCTTGGGCAGCACCCGACCCTGCAACACCCGGTCGTCGATGCGGATATCCACGCCCAACAGCACCGCCTCGACCGGCACCGGGAAGGTGAACACCGCCTCGATGTTGACCGGCTCGGCGTTCCGGTAGGTCTGGGCGATGGTGATCTCGCCCAGCAAACCCTGCAACCGCCCGCTGATCGCGGTGGCCCGCAGGACGCAGCCTTGTGGCTTAACCCGCTCGTTCATCGTTCCCCCTTCGCGGCGCGACGCGCCTGCTGCCCGTGGTGATGGGGGAGATTTTAGCACACTTATTTAAGACAGCAACACTGTATAAAAAGAATCTCGGCTGGGCGGGCGCGGCGATTCACGAACGAACTTAATACCGAATTCCTGGTAGGTTTTAGTCCGTTCACGGCAAGGTGTAGCGCGGGTTAGCGGAGCGTAACCCGCTGAAACCATAGCCGAATCGGTGGGTTACGGGCTGACGCCCTAACCCACCCTACGACTTTGCATAGAACCTATCGAGAAACGGTATTAGCGGTTCTTCTTGATCCGGGTTCATCTGTGAATGGAGAGTCGGCAAGCTTGCCGATCCCGTCCGCGCCCGCACTTTGGCGTATAACCCGGACGGTTATCCCGCGAGGGTCAAGCCGATGCCGCAGCGCGATCTTTACCTGGCCGCCTACGATGTGACCGATGCCGATCGGTTGCAGGCGGCGCTGCGCGTCCTGAAGGGTTACGCCTGTGGCGGCCAAAAATCGGTGTTCGAGTGTTTTTTGACCGCGCGCGAACGGCGGGCGCTGCTGGACGAGGTGCGCGGGGTGCTCGACACGCGCGAGGATCGTTTCCTGTTGCTGCCGCTGCCGGACGCCAAGAACATTCGCGGACTGGGCATCGCGGTTCGGCCCAGCGATCCAGCGTTTTATTACGTGGGCTGAGAGGTGGGTCATGGGTACGTTGTATCTGGATCGTCGCAATCTAAACCTGCGCCTGGACGGCAAGCGGCTGGTGATCGAGGAGTCGGACGCTCGGCCGCGCGGCGTGCCGCTGGCGCTGCTGGAGCGGGTGGTGATGCGGGGGCTGGTGCGGTTGGACAGCGGAGTGCTGGGGGCGCTGGCGGCGCAGGGAACCAGCGTGGTGTGTCTGAGCGCCCGTCACAGCCGGCGCACCGCGATTGTGCTCGGGCCGGGCCACGGCGACGCCCGTCGCCGGCTGGCGCAGTATCAACTGGCGTTGGACCCGGCGACCCGGCTGCCGCTGGCCCGCGCGCTGATCGCCGGCAAGTTGCGGGCGCAATGGCGGTTGCTGGAAACCGCCCTGGCCCAGCGCCCCGATGTTCGCAAGCCCTTGCATGATGGCATCGTTACGATACGCGGGTTGTTGCCGACGCTGGCGGACGCGCCGGATCTGGCCACGGTGCTGGGGCTGGAAGGCGCGGGAGCGGCGGCGCATTACGCCGGGCTGGTCGCGCTGTTCGCACCCTCGCTGAACTTCACCGGGCGCAACCGGCGGCCGCCGCGCGATCCGGTCAACGCCTGTCTGTCGCTGGGCTATACGCTGTTGCATTTCGAGGCGGTGCGGGCCGCTCATGGCGCCGGTCTCGATCCGTTGCTCGGTTTCTTTCACGAACCGGCGTATGGCCGCGAGTCGCTGGCCTGTGATTTGATCGAGCCGCTGCGGCCCCGGCTGGACGGGTGGGTATGGAGTTTGTTTCGGGAACGGCGGTTGCGGGTGGAGGATTTCGTGTTCGATAAAGGGGCTTGTTTGCTGGACAAGGCGGGCCGGCAGGCGTTTTACGCCGGTTATGAGTGCTGGGTTCCGCCGTTGCGGCGTTATCTGCGGCGGGAGAGCTATCGGTTGGCGAACGGGCTGAATGGGCGGGCGCCGGCGTTGCCGGAGGGCGGGGACGATGGGGACTGAGTTCCATGGTCTGCTGGACGAGTATGCGGAAGGATCGCGCAAGCCGTTGTATTTGCAGGGGAGAAGCGGGTTGGCGGTGGAGTTGGACGGGCCGGCGCTGCGGGTCCGGCAGCCGGAGCGGGCGGCGGTGTTTTATCCGCTGGCACGGTTGGCGCGGGTGTTGAGCAAGGGTGGAGTGCGCTGGACCTGCGACGCGCTGCTGGCCTGCGCCGATGCCGGGATTCCGGTGGTGTTCCTGGATGGAGACGGCGGGGTGCGGGGCTATCTGTTTGGCCCGTCGGCCAGCGACGATGATCTGTATCAACGGTTGCGCGCCTATCTGCGCCGTGCCGATGGCCTGGACCGGTACGCGGACTGGCGGCAAGAGATGGGGGGCCGCGCCCGGCGGGCGTTGGCGGAGCAGTTACGGCGAGCGGGCGCGGGCGTGGACTCCGGTCCGGTGCTGGCGTGGCGCGGCCTGACGCCAGCCGGGGCGGGGGCGGCGCTGGAGGCGACGGTCTGGCGGCGGCTGCATGGGTTGTTGGCTGGGTTGAGCGCGCAATTGCTGGTGGAAGCGGGGTTGAACGCGGAGCGGCTGGCGCATTTGGAGCCGTTGCATCTGGTGGACGATGTGGCGGAGTTGCTGGGTTGGGCGCTGGTGGCGCCGCTGTTGACGGCGGGGCGGGGCGAGGGTCGGCCAGGGCCAGTCTGGGACGACGAGCGGGAGTTGACGGCGCTGGTCGAGGCGCGGCGCGAAGAGGTATTTCAGTTCGGGCGGCTGTTGCTGGGCCGCTTGCAACAATGGTTGGAGATTTGAGTCATGGCAAGGCAACGGCGGCTTTATCTGATCTGCTACGACATTGCCGAGGACCCGAAGCGGTTGAGCCGGGTAGCGCGGTATTTGGAGAAGGTTGCCTGGCGGGTGCAGTATTCGGTGTTCGTGGGCAGTTTTTTCGAGCATTCGCTGGAAGGGGTGCTGCGCGGCCTGGAGGGGATTATCGACCCGCGCAAGGACGACGTGCGGTGCTATCCATTGCCGGAGCGGGCGGAGGTGGTGTTGATGGGTCCCCAGATGTTTCCCGATGACATTTTGTTGATCCGCGACGGGCATAACGTGTTGCGGTTGGGGGCGGACGCGGCGCGGCCAGCCCGGCAAGAGGATTTGTTTGTCACGTAGCGGTGGGGTTGTCGTGGGGCGGCTGGGGGTTGCCGCATGGCGAACGGTATGAAATTATCGGGAATAGTCAATATGGTGGAGGTGGTTATGGTCGAGTTGGCGCGCAAACCGTCGGTTTCGCCGGCGGAGTATCTGGAAGGCGAAAAGATCGCCAAGGTCCGCCACGAGTACGTGGATGGCGAGGTATATGCGATGGCGGGTGGAACCAAGGCGCATAACGAGTTGGCCGGCAATTTTTATGGATTGCTGCGCGCTCGTCTTCGCGGTACGCCGTGCCGGGTGTTCATTGGCGATGTCAAGGTGCATGTGGCTTGGGACTGGCGCGAGCGTTTTTACTATCCGGATGTGGTGGTCGGTTGCGCGGTTGGCGATAACGATCCGTATGTGGTTGAACAGCCTAGAATCATTGTTGAGGTGCTGTCGGGTTCGACCGAACGCGACGACCGCTCGGACAAGTTTTATGCGTATCGCCGCTTGGCAAGCCTGGAGGAGTATGTGCTGGTGGCGCAGGAGGTGTGGCGGGTGGAGGTTTACCGGCGGGAGACTGGTTGGGATTTGGAGGTTTATGAAACCGATGGAAATTTCAACCTGCACAGTGTTGGATTGGATTTAACCCTCGCGGACGTTTACGAGGGGGTGTTGGCAGCGCCGTGAATGTCGCTGTCTAACGCTTTGAAGCTGCATGGATTTTGAGCTATACTGATCGGGTGTTTCAATCGCCTTGGCGTCCGAACAACAGTTGTTGCGATATGGCAAAAATGATAACTTTTCGCGCAACAAATTTTCTGGCAACCCCCTTTTTAAGGCGTTGTTCAGAAAGGATTTTTGGCGTCGCGGACTTTGAAATCTTGCCCTGATGAAGAAGGGATTAAGACCTTGATAACATCCTCTGCTTCAGACCAGCGCCCGTCTTTGAAATCTTGCCCTGATGAAGAAGGGATTAAGACGTTTTTCCAGGTGAGTTAGTCCTAGGTAGTAGGCTTTGAAATCTTGCCCTGATGAAGAAGGGATTAAGACCAATAGCTCCCTTTTTAGTCTTGGAAGCTCCATCTTAGCTTTGAAATCTTGCCCTGATGAAGAAGGGATTAAGACTTAACCAGCAACATCATATTCAAAAAGGTATCCCCTCTTTGAAATCTTGCCCTGATGAAGAAGGGATTAAGACGCCACTTCATACCCATATATATCAGCCTCCAATCCTTTGAAATCTTGCCCTGATGAAGAAGGGATTAAGACCATTTATCGGAGTCTCTAATAGTTGCCTGAGTTCTCTTTGAAATCTTGCCCTGATGAAGAAGGGATTAAGACCCAACTAAGATCGTCAATTCCGTAAATATCTATACTTTGAAATCTTGCCCTGATGAAGAAGGGATTAAGACCTCGTGGACAAAACCGTTGCCCACGGTGAAGGCGTCTTTGAAATCTTGCCCTGATGAAGAAGGGATTAAGACCAGTCCAAAAAATCCGAGTATTCGTCGTTCATTTTCTTTGAAATCTTGCCCTGATGAAGAAGGGATTAAGACTCAGTGGCTCCTGCATAGCCATCAGTGATAGCCCCCTTTGAAATCTTGCCCTGATGAAGAAGGGATTAAGACGACAGCGCCGTTATCGTTACTTCCTACCGTGTTCTTTGAAATCTTGCCCTGATGAAGAAGGGATTAAGACCGAAATATTTTTTGGCCTTCTGTCCTATCCCGGCCTCTTTGAAATCTTGCCCTGATGAAGAAGGGATTAAGACCATTCGGCTGGTACACCACATCGCCCGGCTTGCGCGCTTTGAAATCTTGCCCTGATGAAGAAGGGATTAAGACCTCGCCTTCCTCAGTGCCACTGCGAGTGGTGCTTTGAAATCTTGCCCTGATGAAGAAGGGATTAAGACGGTCTAGGATGCCGGGCAGCGCCAGCCGATGCCGTCTTTGAAATCTTGCCCTGATGAAGAAGGGATTAAGACTTCGATATCGGTTTCAAATTCGTTCATCGTCATCTCTTTGAAATCTTGCCCTGATGAAGAAGGGATTAAGACGCTGGATCACGCGCGAACAGGCCGAACGCCTACCTTTGAAATCTTGCCCTGATGAAGAAGGGATTAAGACGCCAGCCCAGCCCCCGTTTAAAAGCGGGGATTGGCTTTGAAATCTTGCCCTGATGAAGAAGGGATTAAGACTGTCGTTCACCATGAGATGTCGATATCGTAAGACTTTGAAATCTTGCCCTGATGAAGAAGGGATTAAGACCGATAACCTGCGCCATTCTCCCATTCAATTTCCCTTTGAAATCTTGCCCTGATGAAGAAGGGATTAAGACTCACTGTCGTATCGATGCCTATGGTCCGCTTCCTACTTTGAAATCTTGCCCTGATGAAGAAGGGATTAAGACCCTGCCGCTTGCTGCCCCTTGGTCCACCGAGCCGCCTTTGAAATCTTGCCCTGATGAAGAAGGGATTAAGACTATCCATCGCTATGCGATGCAACGCCTGACGCAGCCTTTGAAATCTTGCCCTGATGAAGAAGGGATTAAGACGCTACTAAGGTCATTAAGTCCTGGAAGGTGTCACCCTTTGAAATCTTGCCCTGATGAAGAAGGGATTAAGACCATCTTCCAGCCGGTCTGTCCACCATTCCCATGTCCTTTGAAATCTTGCCCTGATGAAGAAGGGATTAAGACTCTTCAGCCTCAATCCAGCGTCCTTTAATAACCTTTGAAATCTTGCCCTGATGAAGAAGGGATTAAGACCTCAGCGGGGCCGGCGTCGTGGCTACGCTGGCACGAGTGGGTCCGTTACTCGTCGCGCCAGGACGCGCTACTGCAAATGGGCGGGCTGGTCGGCACGGTTGACCTGGATGGAGCCGGACTGGAGCCATTCTGGCCGTATCTGTGGCTCGGCCAATGGACCCATGCCGGCAAGGGCGCGATGATGGGGCTGGGACAATACCGGCTGGTGATGGCTTGATCGGCAAGCTTGCCAAGCCAGATTTTTTGTCTCTCCGGGTTTACTGTGGTGGAGTGTGCTCTATGCTAAAAGAAAACTCTCGCCATGTACCCGGAACAATACTCTCGTCGCATTCTGCTCTGTGTGGCCGGCCTGTCGCCACAGATCGTCACCGAGACCCTGTACGCCCTGACGGTCACCGGCGAACCCCGCTTCGTGCCGACGGAAATCCACCTGCTGACCACCGCCGAGGGCGCGGAACGGGCGCGACTGACCCTGCTCGGCGACGATCCGGGCTGGTTCCACCGGCTGCGGCGGGATTACGGCCTGCCTGACATTCGCTTCACTCTCGATAGCCTGCATATCCTGCGCGCCGCCGATGGCCGCCCGCTGGACGACATTCGCGGCGTGGCCGACAACGAAGCGATTGCCGACGCCATCACGAATAAGGTGCGCGAGTTGACCGCCGACCCGGACGGCGCGATCCATGCGTCCATCGTCGGCGGGCGCAAGACCATGGGCTTTTATCTTGGCTATGCGCTGTCGCTGTTCGGCCGACCGCAAGACCGGCTGTCGCATGTGTTGGTGTCCGGTCCATTCAAATCCAATCCGAATTTCTTCTATCCGGCCCCGGTGGAACGGGTGATTTTCGCCACCGGCCCCGATCAGCGCCCGCTCGACGCCAGCGCCGCCACGGTGATGCTGGCCGACATCCCATTCGTCCGCCTGCGCGACGGTTTGCACGAAGCGTTGCTGCGCGCGGGCGCGAGTTTCGGTGACGTGGTGCGCCAGGCCCAGCGCAACCTGGCCGCGCCCAGCTTGACGCTGGACGCCGCGACCTGCCGGGTACGCTGCGGTGAAACCGTGTTGCGCTTGACCCCGATCAGCTTTGCCTGGCTGGCCTGGTTCGCCCGGCGAGCGCTGGCGGGCCTGCCGCCGCTGCACTGGAAGCGGATCGGTCCAGCGGAGGTGGAGGCGTTCTTGGCCGAACACAAGGCGGCGCTGCACGATCCACTGGCTGATGACCGGCATCCCCCGATCACGGCTCGGCGCGAGGAAGGCATCCCCAAGGAGTTTTTCGAGGAACGCGCCAGCAAGCTTAAGCGCGAGTTGAGCCGGGTGCTGGGCGGACCGACGGCGGCGCGCTACTCCCCTCAGCGACAGGGAAGCCAGCGATTGGCTGGCCACGCGCTGGGCCTGGAACCGCACCGGATTCGGTTCGCGGCTTTGGCGGGAGAGTGAAGCGGCAAGCTTGCCGGGGCGGACACCTCCCTGCTTATTCCCCAGACTTTTCATTCGAGCAACCTGACCAGGAAGCATGGCCATGACGGAACAACCCAACCTGCTGGAAACCGCCCTCGGCGGCTTTTTCCAGGACATCGGCAAGTTCATGCAGCGTGCCCATGGCGCGGTGCGCCACATGGACCCGCAACCCCGAGCGCGCGAACCGGTGATCCTGCCGCCGGACGGACGTGGCGGTTATACCCACAAGCACGTTCTGTGGACCGAAGCCTTCTTTCACTGGATGGAACAGGAAGGTCTGCATTTTCCTCCCGAAATCAACCGCGATCGGGTGCGCGACATGGCGGTTTTTCACCATAAGCCGGAGACGTTCGGGGCGCTGGGCTGGCTGGCGGCCGAAGCCGACCGGCTCTCCTCCGGCATGGACCGCAAGCCACGCGATTACGAAACGGCGGAAGCCGAAGCCGAGCACAAAGGCTGGGACGCTTTCATCAAAACCCCGCTGCGGAGCAGCTTCGGCTCGGTGGATTTGGGTTTGGGCAATCCGCTGCTTTGTCGGCAACCACTGGCGGAACTGATTCCTGATGATCGGTTGTTGCCGGTGGTGAAGCTGGACGCCAATCAGTATCAAGAGCGCTACCAGGCTTTATGGAACCGTTTTACGGCGGAGTTCAAGACGCTGTGCGGACTCGACAACATCGAGTTGTTCTGCGAGGGACTACTGTCGCTGTCGGAGCGCTTCACCTTCGCCATTCCTTCGTCCACGGTGGATGTGCCCGACGTGTCGCTGCACGATCACAACCGCACCGTCGCCGCCATCGCCGCCTGCCTGCATCGCTGGCACGCGGCCAACGGTACGCTCGACGATGAAAAAGCGATCCGCGACCGCGCGACGGAAAAGTTTTACCTGCTGGCCGGCGACCTGTCTGGGATTCAGCACACGCTGTTTCTGCTCGCCAACCAGCAGGTCAAGGGCGTCAACAAGATTCTCCGCGCTCGCTCCTTCCTGCTCGGGATGACCGTCGAAGCCGCCGCGTTGCGCTGCCGCCGTGCATTCGATCTGCCCGCGTTCAATCTGATTCAGAACGCCGGTGGGCGTTTCGTGCTGTTGCTGCCGGCTTTGCCCGAGGTTCGGGAACAGGTCGCCGCCCTGCAAGCGGAACTCGATGGCTGGCTGGGCGAGCGCTATTTGGGCGAATTGGCCCTGAACCTGGCGCTGTCGCCGGCATTCGACGGGAATAGCCTGCAAGCCAATCAGTTTTCCGGGGTACAGGCCAAGCTGAATCGGGCGCTGGATACCGCCAAACAGCAAGCCTTGCGGCACTACCCGACTGGGATTTTGCCGGTGAGCTACGAGCAGGAAGAATGCACCGCCTGCGGCAAGCGTCCGGCCCGGCATCGGGACGGCGACGCCCGCCGTTGCGAGGTCTGCCACGACGAACACCGCGTGGGCGGCTGGCTGCCCAAGGTGGGCGCGGTCAGTTGGCAAGCTTCACAACCACGGTCCGGCGACTGGGCGGTGGAACTGCCGAGCCAGCTCTGGCTAGCCCTGCACGAGGAACCGCCGCGTTCCACCAAGGGACTGCTGGGTGGATTCCGCCTGTACCGGGGCGAACGGGATACGCTCGCCGGACCGTGGCCGTTGCGCTTCGTGGCCGCCTACGTTCCGCGTCTGGGCGAAGGAGAAGCCAGTCATCCGCTCTACGCCCGCTTGAGCGATGAGGCGCAAGAAGTGGCGGCGGGCGAACTGAAAACCTTTGAGCATCTGGCCCAGGATGCGCTGGAACTGGATCGCGACGGTTCGCCGCTGGGCAAGCCGTTTCTGGCCGTGTTGAAGGCGGACGTGGACCGGCTGGGGTTTCTGTTCGGCTTCGGGCTGCACGATTCCAGTGACTCAAAAAAGGATCGCGCCACCCTCAGCCGTTTCGCCTCTCTGTCGCGGATGCTGGATCTGTTCTTCACCGGCTATCTGCAAGAGCGGCTGCGCCGGGACTATCCGCAAACCTATACCGTTTACGCCGGTGGCGACGATCTGCTGCTGATCGGGCCGTGGCGGCAAACGATCATGCTGGCGACCGAGTTGCGGGAACAATTCCGGCGTTATGTCGGCGGCAACCCGAATATCACCCTGTCCGCCGGGCTGGCGCTGTGCAAGGCGAATCAGCCGCTCAACCGCACGGTTTGGGAAGCGGAGGAACGGTTGGAGCAGGCCAAGGATGACGGACGGGATCGGGTGGGCTTGCTGGACGAGCAACCGGTGACGTGGGACCAGTTACCTGCGCTATTGCGACAGGCGGAGACCTTGAACGAATGGTTGCGCGCCGGCTGGTTAAATACCGCGCTGGTGTACAAGGTGCTGCACTTCGCCGAGGAACGCCGCCGCGCCGAGCAGCCGGACGAACGGGGAAACCTCAGCCTGGTTCACGCTAACTGGCGGGCGCGCTGGGCTTATCACTTGGCGCGCAATGTCCGCGATAGCCGGGTCATTCCAGAACCGGAAAAGAAAACGGTGATGACCGTGCTCAACCAATTGCTGGGATTGGATGCCGACATCCGCAAGCAAGCGGAGTGGGTTTCGCCGCGCATCCCGGTCAGTATCGCCTTGTATCGCAATCGTTAATTACCACGGGAGGATTCCAAGATGGCGCAACAATCTTATCAACCTCAACGCGGCGGTCAGGGCGGGCGCGGGCCGAGCGGCGGTTTTGGCGGCGGCGGGCGCGGTTCAGGCGGTGGCTTCGGCGGTAATCCCCCCGAGCCGAAAAGCCTGCCGATTCCACGACCCGTCGTCTACTTCCAGCCGGATGGCTCGCTGGTTCCAACCTTGATGGACCATCAAGCCGAGGACTTGGCCCAGCGGCTGAGCCAGGTCACCACCACCCAACTGCGGCGCTTCTACGATGACGTGTTGACCTTACGCCAACGACTGGCGGCGGAACAACGCCAGGGCCGCGACAAGGAGGCTGTGTTCAACGATCTGCGGGCCGATTTCAAGATGCTCAAGGCCAAGGCGGTTTACGCCCACGGACGCAGCGAAAAAACCATGCCTCGCCCGCTGTTGCAGTTCTTCATTGATCACGTCGCGGCGGTAAACAGCGCCCGCGATTTTGAAGCGTTCTGCAAGCATTTTCAGGCCGTGGTGGCCTTTCACAAGTTCTATGGCGAGAAGAATTAACCGCGCCGGGAGATTACGACATGACGCACAGTCTGCTTTCAACCCACCGCATCACCGCCACGCTGAGCCTGCGGAGCGGTTTGCACATCGGCGCGGGCAAGGATGCCATCGAAATCGGCGGCCTGGATTTGCCGGTGGTCAAGCATCCCTTCACTCAGGAACCCTACATTCCCGGCTCCAGCCTCAAGGGCAAGCTGCGCTCGCTGCTGGAATGGGCGTTGAACCGAGTCGAGAGCAATGGCGACGTGTGGGGCAGCAATAAAAGCGGCCAATACCATGCCGATGACCCGATCCTGCGCGCCTTCGGCACCACCCACAAGCAATGGCGCGGCGGCCCCACCCGGTTACTGGTACGCGACGCCTATCTCGACCCGGTCTGGGCCGCGTCCATCCGCGACCAGGGCTTGGCGTTCACCGAAGAAAAGATGGAAGTTAGCATTGATCGCATCCAGGGCAAGGCCAAGGATGGTGGCATTCGCCGCACCGAACGGGTGCCAGCGGGAGCGCGCTTCGATCTGGACATGGTCTTCAAGGTGTTCGACTGGAACGGCGACGGCGGCAAAACCGACCGGGACTGCCTGAACCGAGTGCTGGAAGGATTGAAACTGCTGGAGCGGGATGCCTTGGGCGGTTCCGGCTCGCGCGGTTATGGCCGGGTGCGGGTGGAAAACCTCAAGGTGGACGAGCGGGACGTGCAGACCGGTTTCGACGCCATCGTCCGCCTCGACCCCGATCAACCGGCGGCGCTGGCGGGAGTTTGATCATGCCCGCCCATCGGATTCGCCTGCGCCTGCGCGGGCCGCTGGCCACGCCGCTGCATTCCGGCACGCTGTTCGGTCATCTGTGCTGGGCCAAGCGGCTGCACGAGAGTGACGCGGCGCTGACGGCGTGGCTGGCGGCTTTGGCAAGCTCGCCGCTGCTGCTTTCCGACGCCCTGCCGCGCGATTCCCTGCCGCGCCCGCTGTTGCAACCCGGCGACCGCCCGGAACCGGCGGTGGGCGAATCACGCCGGGATTTTCTGCAACGATTACAACAGGACAAGAAACTGCGCAAAACCACTTTCATCCCGCTGGCGGATTTTCTGGAACTGCGCACCGGCCTGAGCGAAGCCGGTTTGCAGGCGCGGTTGCGCCAGCGAGCGGCGGAACGGGAACGGGCCGAACGCGCCCAGCCGCGCCAGCGGTCCCGCCCCTTGTCCCTGACCGTGCGTCAAGCGCATAACACCATCGACCGGCTAACCGGCACGACACCGGAAACGGGCGGGCTGTACTTCATGGATGAGGAATGGCGGCGGGACGCGGCGGCGGACATGGATGTGTACGCCCAAGGCGAGATCGGCGGCGAGGAATTGCAAGTGCTATTCGATGCGGTCGGCGAATTCGGTTTTGGCCGCGACGCCAATCTGGGACGGGGCCGGTTTTCCGCAACCGTGGAACCAGCGGACCCGCGCCTGTTCGATCACGACGGCAACCGCCGGCTGAGCCTGTCGCACGGTGTGCTGACCGCCAACATGGCCGCGCCGTTTTACAAGCTGCATACCCATTACGGCAAGCTGGGTGGGCTGCACGCTGGCGGAGAGCGGTCGCCGTTCAAGCATCCGCTGTTGCTGACCCGACCGGGCGCAACCTTCAGCCCCACCGACGCCGGGCCGTTCGGGACACTGCTGGCCGGGACGCATCCCCATCATCCCGAAATTCGCCAGAACGCCTGGCATCTTTCCCTGCCGTTTACCGCCGCTTGAGGAATGCCGCGATGACCGTCTATCGATTCCGCGCCACGCCGCTGACCCCGATTCATGTCGGCGATGGCAGTTCCCTGGCTCCCGAGGACTATCTGATCGAGGGCGATCATCTGATCCAGTTCAACCGGGCCGCGACCTTGCGGGATATGAAGCCGGAAACCCGGCGGCAACTGGAGGAACGGCTGGACCGCAACGATTTTCAGGCCGCTCAGGAAATCCTGCGCAAGAGCGTTCAACTTCGCCACCATCGCTGCCGGATTCAGATCGGGGCGGAATCGAAAGCCGACTTGCTGAAAGCCGTGGGCAATCCACTCGATCCGGTGGTCCGCCAGCGCGCGGTGCAGGGTTTCGTGCGCAATCCGTTGACTGGGCAACCTTATTTGCCCGGCTCAGCGCTCAAGGGCGCGATTCGCACAGCGGTGGTCAACGCCTTTACCCAAAAGCATTTGGCTAGCATTAAGCAGGTGGTTTCGCCGTTGTTGGAGAATTCGAGCCAACGTCGAAACGCCTGGAAGGCGCTGGAAACCGAGGCGCTCAATTTTGAGTTTCGGCGACTCCAGGAAGACCCGTTCCGGCTGATCAAGGTAGCCGATGCCGAATTGCCAGCCAACCGCACGCGAGTCGATAAGGTCTGGCCGGTGAAGCGTGACGGCAAGGAAGACACCCAGGGGATTCAGATGCACTTCGAGCGGTTGTTAAGCCGGGGTGATGGCATCGAGGACGGCGGGTTTGCGGTGGAGTTGGAATTGGACGAACTGGCCGCTGGAGATGCACGGGTCAAGGTGGGTCGGCGGCTGGATTTCGAGACGATCCGGTTGGCCTGCATCAGCTTCTACGCCGGGCGCATTCTGGCCGAACGGCGACGCTTCTTCGCTGAAGCCCAGCCGCCGGAATGTGTTTTTGGAGCGCAAGGACTCATCAAGATCAATGCCGACAAGGTATTGGTCACTAAAAGCATTCAGGAACGTGGTCTGTTGCTTCGAATTGGACGGTTCAGTCATTTTGAATCCCTATCGGTGGATCACTTGCGCCAAGGCTGGAACGCCCAGAAGAAACAGCCATTCAAACCCGGCGAGGAGGGTTCCAGCCGGACCTTGTGCCGCTGTCGATCTAACGCGGAAGGTGCGAGTTTGGCGCTGCCGTTTGGTTGGCTACTGCTGGAATTGGAAGGGCGATCATGAATCACCACGAGATTATCTTGCCTGAAACGTGCGAATCATACCGATCAACCGCTGCCAACAACCATCACAGGAATTCGCCATGCCCAAACCTTGTTTGATCGTTTCCACCTGCGGCACGAGTCTGCTGACCAACAACGTCGGTTCCGACCTGCGGACCTTGCTGACGGACTTTGCCAACCAACCCAAAGCGGAGGATGTGCCGCTGGAACAGCGCCAGCGCATCCAGCAACACCTGGATGCGCGACGCGGGGAGTTCGCGCGGGAAACCGATTTGAAACGACTGATGGATCTCAGCGCCGAATTGAACGGCGTGATCCGGTTTTATGGCGGCAATCCCGGCGTCGCCCGCGACCAGCATGTTCTGTTGGCGACGGATACCTGGCTGGGTGAAGCCACAGCTCGCATCGTGGCGGATGTCCTCGACCGCCACGGTCATCTCGTTGAAGTCAGGCGGGTGCGGGATTTGCGAACCGACGACCCGGCCAGTTTTCGTTGGGCCATGTCCGATCTGGTGGCCTGGTGCGCCGAGACCCTCAAAGGCTACCGGGACGCCGGCCATCGCGTGGTGTTCAACCTCACCGGCGGTTTCAAGAGCGTGCAAGGTTTCATGCAGGCGCTGGGGATGATTTACGCCGATGAGAGCGTCTATGTCTTCGAGCGTACCGAACAACTGCTACGGTTGCCGCGCTTGCCGGTGCAACTCGATTCCGAAGCGATTTTGCGCCGGCATCTCGCGGTATTTCGGCGAATCGCGGCGGGTTTGCTAGTCCGCGAGGCGGAAGTGGTCGATGTACCGGAATCGCTGGTAAACGCACTCGATGGGCAAGCGGTGTTTTCTCCCTGGGGCGAACTGATCTGGCAAGAGGCGTATCGTGCGATTTATGGCGTGGGGCTGTTAGAGCCGATCACACCCAAACTGATTTTAGGATCTAAATTTCGGCAGACCCTGGATGAATTAGCGTCAGATCGTTTTCGCCATGTCAACGAACGCCTCGATCAACTAGCGCGGCGCTTGGAGGAGGGTGAAAGCTATAATCCGCGCTCGCTGGATTTCAAGCTGCTAAAAGGTGGCGATTATAAAGGCAGCACCCATGAGTGCGATGCTTGGGCCGATCAAGATGCCAAGCGGTTATTTGGGCATTATGATGAAGATGGGCGTTATGTGATTGATCGGCTGGATAAGGGTTTGCATTGAATGAAGAGTACCGGAGCACACACCTATGCAATGGCAGCAAATCTGCGATAACCCGTTGTTTCGGGACATGCCGTTCAAGTTTGAAACCAACCGCTGGGGCAAAATCGAAATGAGTCCGGCGACCAATCAGCACGGTCTTTATCAGGCACGCATCATTCGTTGGCTCGCTAAATTACTCGACGGCGGCGAGCCGTTGGTGGAATGCGGTATTCAGACCGCCGAAGGCGTCAAGGTTGCCGATGTCGCCTGGGGTAGCACGGCGTTTTTCAAGCGGAACCAGCGCGCCAATCCTTATCTGGAAGCGCCGGAGATCGTGGTGGAGATTCTTTCGCCTTCCAATACGGCGGAGGAAATGCGAGCAAAACAGGCGCTCTATTTTGAGCGTGGCGCTTGGGAATTTTGGCTGTGCGATCAAACTGGGAATCTGTATTTTTTTGATCCGAATGGGGCAATAGCCAACAGCCGCCTCGCGCCATTGTTCCCGGCATCCATCGAAGCCGACTATTCATGACCACCCTCTTCGTCTCCCGCCATCCCGGCGCCCGCGAGTGGGCGGCGGAAGAAGGCGTCGCCGTGGACGCGGCGATCGCCCATCTCGATCCCGAAACCGTCCAGCCCGGCGATGTCGTCATCGGCACGTTGCCGATTCACCTGGCGGCGCGGGTGTGCCAGCGCGGCGGACGGTATTTGCACCTGAGCCTGGAACTGCCGCCGGAGTGGCGCGGGCGGGAACTGGCCGCCACCGACCTGCGCCGGTTCGGGGCGCGGCTGGAAGAGTATCGGGTTTTCGCTGGCGCAAGGTAACGGTTCAGGCATGAGTCAGCGCCGCCGCCTGTTCGGCCTCCCGGTCGTGGGCGTGATCCCTGGCCAGCAGGACATACAGCGCCGGCACCACGAACAGGGTGAACAGCGTGCCGATGGCCATGCCGCCGACCAGCACCAAGCCGATGGAATTACGAGCGGCCGCTCCCGCCCCGGTCACCAGGGTTAGCGGCAAGTGACCGGCGATGGTGGCGGCGCTGGTCATCAGGATCGGCCGCAGTCGGATGAGCGCCGCTTCATGCACCGCCGCCCGCTTGGCCAGACCGTCGCGCTGGAGCTTGTTGGCGAACTCCACGATCAAAATACCGTTCTTGGCAATCAGCCCGATCAGGGTCACCAGCCCGACCTTGGAGTAGATGTTGAGCGAGGTGGTCCAGCCGGCGGTCAACGGAAACGGCGTGTTCGGATCGGGAATCTTCAGGAAGGTGAACACCAGCGCCCCGAACAGCGCCAGCGGCACCGAGCCGAGCAGGATGATCAGCGGATCGCGGAAGCTGTTGAACTGCGCCGCCAGCACCAGGAAGATCATGACGATGGCCAGGCCCATGGTGGCGAAGAACCGGCTGCCGCCCTCCAATCGTAACTGGCGCGACTCGCCGGTGTAATCGATCACGTAGCCCTTCGGCAGCAACTTGGCGGCCTCGTCCTCCAGAAAGCGCAACGCCTGATCGAGCGGGCGGATGGCCACCCCGCTGAGCTTGACCGCGTTGAGTTGTTGAAAGCGATTGAGCGAGCGCGCCTGCGTGCTCTGGCGCAGGGTGGCGACGGCGCTCAGCGGCACGAGCTGGCCGTTCGGGCCGGTCACATGGAGATTTTCCAGTTGCTCGGGGTTGAGCCGGTCGCTCCGGGTCACTTGGGGAATGACCTTGTAGCTGCGCCCGGCGATACTGAAACGATTGACGAAGTTGCCGCCCACGGCCGCGGCCAGATCGGCCCCCACCTGTTGCAGGTTGAGACCGAGCGCGGCGACCTTGTCGCGGTCGATCACCACTTCCGTCTGCGGCTGGTCCAGCTTGACGTCGATGATGGGCGGAAAGGCGAACATCCCGCTGTCCATCGCCTTGCGCTGCAACTGTTCGACGATGGCGAGAATTTCCCCAGTGTCGGCGGTCGAGGCGATGACGAACTCGACCGGGAACTGGCCGCCGCCCGGCAGCGCCGGCGGGGTGACCGGGAACATCTGGATGCCGGGGATGGCTTGCAGCTTCTGTTGCACTTCCGGCAGGATCTGAAACACGCTGCGCTCGCGCTCGTCCCAGGGCTTGGTCACCATCCCACCAAAACCGGAGGTGGGAAAGGTGACCTGAAAGGTGAACTCGGTTTCGGGCATGCCCAGGAACACTTGATTGGCGGCGGCGGCGAATGCGCTGGTCTGATCGAGAGTGGCGTTGGCCGACGCCTCGACGATGCCGAAGATCACGCCCTGATCTTCGCTCGGCGCCAGCTCCTCGGGCGAGAACAGCCACATCGGCGCCACCAGCACCGCCAGCGCGCCCCACGCCAGATAAACCGCCGGCCGCGCGCTCAGCGCCCCGTCGAGCAGGCGGCCGTAGAACCGCTTCAGGCGTTCGAATGCGGCGTTGATATGGGCCGGCAGCCAGTGCCGCTCGTCCTCGGCGTTCAGCAGCTTGGACGACATCATCGGCGACAGGGTCAGGGCCACGACGCCGGAGATGGTCACCGCGCCCGCCAGGGTGAAGGCGAACTCGCGAAACAGCGAGCCGGTCAATCCGCCCTGCAACCCAATCGGCGTATAGACCGCGATCAGGGTGACGGTCATGGCGATGATCGGGCCGACCAGTTCGCGGGCGCCGAGAATGGCGGCGTCGAACGGCGTCCGCCCTTCGCGTAGATGACGCTCGACGTTTTCCACCACCACGATGGCGTCGTCCACCACCAGTCCGACCGACAGCACGATGGCCAGCAGGGTCAGCAGGTTGATGGTGAAGCCGAACAACTGCATCAGGAAGACGCCACCGATCAGCGAGATCGGAATGGCGATGACCGGCACCAGGACCGAGCGCAGCGAACCCAGGAACAGGAAGATGATGATCACCACGATCAACAGAGTTTCCACCAGGGTTTTCACCACTTCGACGATGGCGTTGTTGATGTAGTTGGTGGCGTCGTAGGCGACCATGGCTTGCAAGCCGGTTGGCAATTCCTTCTCGATCGACGCCATTTCGACCCGAACCCGCCGGATGACATCAATCGCGTTGGCGTTGGGCAGCGGAAAGATGCCCATGAACACGGCGGTCTGCCCGGAAAAGCGCACCTCGGCGTCGTAGTCCTCGGCCCCCAGCACCACGTCGGCGACATCCTTGAGCCGCACCAGCGCGCCGTCCTTTTGCAGCACCACCAGGTTGTTGAATTCCTCGACCGAGCGCAGATCGGTGTTGGCGGTGAGGTTGACCTGAATCAGCGAACCCTTGGTGCGGCCGACAGCGGCCAGCACGTTGTTGGCGGCCAGCGCCTGGCGGACCTGGACCGGACTGAGGTTAAGCGCGGCCAGCCGGTCGGGCTTGAGCCAGATGCGCATGGCGAAGGTGCGCGCCCCCAGGATGTCGGCGCGCTGCACGCCGGCGATGGCGGTCAGGCGCGGTTGCACCACCCGCACCAGGTAGTCGGTAATTTCGTTCTGCTGGAGCACGTCGGAACTGAAGCTGAGATAGGCCGAGGCGAATTCGCTGTCGGCGGACTCGATATTCAGGACCGGCACCTCGGCTTCCGGCGGCAGGTCGCCGCGTACCTGATCCACCTTGGAACCGATTTCGGCCAGCGCCTTGGTGGCGTCCTGATTCAGCTTCAAGCGGGCGCGAATGGTGGACAAGCCTTGTGCGCTCTGCGATTCCAAGTACTCGATGCCGTCCGCCGCCGCGATGGCCCGTTCCAGCGGCGTGGTGATGAAGCCGCGCACCAGTTCGGCGCTGGCGCCGACATAGACGGTGGTGACGGTGACGCTGGCGTTGTCGCTGCGCGGGTACTGGCGGACGTTGAGGGTGAAGATGGCCTGGACGCCGGCGATGATGATCACCAGGTTGACCACGATGGCCAGCACCGGCCGGCTGATGAACAGATCGGTGAAAGAAGATTTCATCATGACCGGGTCAGGAATTGGCCGGCTTGGGCGCGAGCTGAGGCTGGGGCGCCAGGGCGTTGTCCACCACCACGCGCATCCCGTTGCGGAGCTTGAACACGCCGGTGCTGACCACGGTCTGACCGGCTTCGAGGCCGGAGGTCACCACCACGAAATCGCCGCGGGTCGGACCGAGCCGCACGAATTTCTGGTTCAGCACCTTGCCGACCGCGCCGGTTTTGTCGTCCTTTTTCTCCTCGATCAGGAACACCGAATCGCCATACGGCGCGTACAGCACAGCCGTGGCCGGAATCATGAGCACTGGTTCGGTATCCGGCGGCACGACGGTGACCTCAACGTACATGCCAGGTTTGAGGCGGCCGTCGGGATTGGTCAGGGTGGCTTGCAGGCGGACGTTGCGGGTGACGCTGTCCACCTCGGGACTGATGGCGGTGAGCTTGCCGGCGAACGGTTGTTGGGGGAAAGCGTCGGTGGCGACCCGCACCGTCATGCCGGCGCGGAGTTGGGCTAGATAGCGCTGGGGCAGGGCGAAATCCACGTACACCGGATCGAGCGATTGCAAGCTGACCACGGTCGCGCCGTTGTCGAGGAACTGACCGAGGTTGACCTGGCGCATGCCCAGCCGGCCCGCGAACGGCGCGCGGATGGTTTTCTTGGCCAGGACGGCGTGGAGATTGTCCATTTGCGCGACCGTCTGCTTGGCCTGGGCCTCGGCAGCGTCGAAATCAGCGGCGGAGATCATGTTCTTGCCGCGCATGACGCGGGCGCGCTCCAGGTTGGCGCGGGCCAGATCGGCGGCGGCGGCGGCGGACCGCAGTTGCGCCTGCTCGATGGCGGTGTCGAGTTCCACCAGCACGTCGCCCGCCTTGACGGTCGCGCCCGATTCGAATTCGATGCTCTTGATCGTGCCTGAGATTTCGGCGCTGACCGTGACCCCCTGGACGGCGGCGACGGAACCGATGGCGGTCAGGGTCGACTGCCAGCGGTCCGGCTTGACCTCGGCGGTGGTGACGGTCTCCGGCGGCGGCGCGAATTGAGCGCCCTGCGCCATCATCGTCTGAAACTGGGACAGTTTGAGCCCGGCCAGCGCCCCCACGAGGAGCAACAGGCCCACGATCGTAAAAATGATTTTCTTGGTCATGCCTTACTGTACGCGAAAACCGGTCCCAAGTTCCCGGTAAAACCGGTCATCGGTCAGACGCGGCGGGGATTTGGCGAGTGAAAATTCCGAACCGGGGGACTTTAGTTGGCGGAGCCGCATCATACGGCATGGCACGCATCGTGCCTATTTTATCTCGACAGACCTGGCGTCGTCCGCTAGGTGGCGGTCCTTGATCCACGGAAGACGACTTGCTTGGGAGAAGATGCGATGAACACCACGCTCCGAATCCGTCGCGCCCAGTTGCGCGGCGCCATCACCGCGCGGCAGGCGCGCGAGATCGCCATCCTGCGACAGGGCCGCCGCCTCGTTCACGCGGGCGCCGGTTCAAGGCTGCGCGCCGCCCTGGCTGGAATTACCGAGTATTGGACCGCGCGCGACACGTCCATCCAGATCCGGCCTGCCGGACCCGACTCCAGCGACACCCTGGACTCCGATATTTTCCTGTCGGCCAATCCCATTATTCCTCAGCCAGAAATTGAGGTTTGGTGACGTGATAACCCCGCGCCTCGATGTCGCCGAGCGTTTTATGGACATCGAGGCCGATGGTGGGCTTGTCGACCGACAGTTCCAACTCCTTGACCCAGGAGTTTTCGCTTAGAAGACGCTTCACCGCCGCGGGAAGCGAGGCGGGATCGGTCGAGGCCGGCAGAACGACGAACAGGCCATGAGCCAATTCGGAGGAATAAATACGTACTTGCATGGTCTTCATGTCCTCGATTTGCGAACGCCCATTACCGCCGATATCCAAAATTTCGCGCCAATCCGTGCAATTCCGGCATCGGGGGGTCACATTGAACCACTCTACCAAAGGCGTCAACCGATTGCCCGGCGTGCGCCGTCAGGTTCAATTTCGCGCCGCGCGACCCACTCGATCCGCGCTTGCCACATGGGCAACATTCGGCGAGAGGGCGCGGTAAGGTGTACAATGGAACCATTACCCCACCCCTGGCGATAACGATAATAAGGGTAAAGCGCGATGGCCAAGGCATCCCATCATCACGAAAGCCGCGTGGTGTCCATCGCTTCCGAGCGGATGTTCAACCTCGTCGCCGACGTGGAACGCTACCCCGAGTTCTTACCGTTGATGCGCGAGGCGCGGATCGTCCACCGCGCCGCCGACGGCTACGAAACCGAGCAGGTGCTGGCGCTAGGGTTGCTTGCCTACCGGTTTCGCACCCATACCGTACTGAATCCACCGCATTCCATCCTCGTAACGTCGGCGGACCGGGGCTTTCGCCGTTTCGACATCCGCTGGTCGTTCACGCCGGTGCCCGAAGGAGGCTGCCGCATCACATTTACCCTTGACTGCGAGATCCGCTCGATCTGGCTCAAACCCCTGGGCGACGTTTGGGCGGCGCAAATGGCATTGACCACGGTCAATGCTTTCATCGGGCGGGCACACGCGCTGAATAGCGCCGGTATTTCCTGAAAAGCGCAAAATCGCCCTGCCTTCGGCCAATTCTGGCCTATCCTTCAGCAATCCTCGCCACTTCTCAAATTCCATCTTCCCGGAACTTTCGGTCATGCCCGATCTCGTCGTTTATTTTCAGAAACCCGCCTACTGGGCGGACACCGTTCACATCCACTACTGGGATACCCGGCCGGGCTCTCAGGCCTCCACTTGGCCCGGCGTGCCGATGACGGCGGAAGCCGACGGCTGGTTCGTTTACCGATTCACCGGCATCGAGGCCGCGAACCTGGTGTTCAACGACAACCACGGCTGTCAAACCGGCGACCTGCGGTGCGAGAGCAGCGGCTATTACACCAACGGCCAGTGGCACGACAGCCGGGAGGCGGCCGAAGCCAGCGCCGCCGCCGTGCATCACTCTTCTCCGCCCAGTCCACCCGCTCCGGCCAGCGCCCACGCGCCGCTTGACCCGGCTGGCCCCCTGGGCGATTTCCGTGAGGAGACCATTTATTTTCTGCTCACCGCCCGCTTTTACGAGGGCGATCCCAGCACCAATTTCTTCTGCCGCGACCGGATCAAGTTCAACCGCGAAACCGGCCAGCCCGAAGACCCGCATTGGCGCGGCGATTTCAAGGGTCTGATCCAGCGGTTGGATTACATCCGCGATCTGGGCTTCACCGCCATCTGGATCACCCCACCGGTGGAGAACCGCAGCGGCCTCGATTACCACGGCTATCACGCCTACGACTGGACCCGCATCGATCCCCGCCTGGAATCGCCGGACGCGACCTATCAGGACCTGATCGACGCGGCCCACCAGCGCGGCATCAAGATCATTCAGGACGTGGTGGTCAACCATTCCTGCCAGTACGGCATTCGCGGCAAGGTCCACATCGACCACCTGCCGATCAAATACTACGTGCCGCAAGGTTCCGAACAGGGTCGGGTCAACCACGGACCGTATCAAGGTAATCTCGGCAACTACGCCTGGCCGAACCGCGACGATATCGATAACCCGGTCGCCCCGGAATGGTATCGCGAGCGGCACGTCATGGACCCGGAAGGCAGGGTTCCGCTGATCGATCCCAAGACCGGCGAAACCGTGCCCAAGTCGGGCTACAATCCTGGCCGTTTCTTTGGCATCGACGCCAACCACCTTGACCCCGAGTGGTACATGCAGCACGGTTTCATCTGCGGCGGAGATTGGGAGAGCGCCGCTGTGCAACTGAAGCACATCGCCGGCGATTGCATCAACCTCGCCACCGACCGCCAGAACGTCAAGGACTATCTGATTGGGTCCATCAACCGCTATCTCGACATGGGCGTGGATGCGCTGCGCATCGACACGGTCAAGCACGTGCCGCGCGACAACCTGCTGGAATACGTCAACGCCTGGAAGGCGCACAAACCGGGGTTGTTCGTGTTCGGCGAGAATCTGGTGAAAGGCTACGGCTTTGGCGATCTGGGCGGCGGCGACAACGGCCCGTCCTTCATCCGTCCGTGGTGGTACACCCGGCTGGGCCACGACCCGCGCGATCCGAACTCCGGCGGCGACTCCGGCTTCGCGGTGCTGGATTTCGGCCTGTTCTCCACCTTCCGCGACAATCTCAGCCGGGGCAGTTTCGGCGGCGTCAAGGCCGTGCTGGACATGGACTGGATTTTCGGCAACCCCTCGACCCTGGTCACTTTCCTGCAAAACCACGATGTCGGTCCCGACAACGATTTCCGCTTCCGTTTCAAGGGCGAGCAGTGGATGGCGGCGGCGGCCTACAACCTGCTGTGGACGGTGCGCGGCATTCCCTGCCTGTACTACGGCGAGGAAATCGAATTCATGAAGGGCGCGCCGCAGGACGTGATCGGCAACGACGACACGCTGGATCAGACCGGCCGCGCCTATTTCGGCGACCATCTGACCGACGGGCGCATCGGCCAGACCCAAAGCCATCCGCTCTATCAACACATCAAGCGATTGAATCAAATCCGCCGCGCCATTCCCGCCCTGCAAAAAGGACCGATGAGCCAGGTCAACGAGTGGGGCAGCGGCATCAGTTTCGTCCGCGACCACAACAACGGCGAGAGCTACGCTGTGGTGGGGCTGACCATCGGCGGCGGACAGGACATCAGCGTCGGTAATCTCCGCAACGGGGTTTATCGCGACGCCGTGACCGGCAACGAAATCACCGTCCACCACGGCGGCCTGTCTTTCCACGTACAGGCCAATTCCGCCGGCATCTACGTGCTGAACGGGCCGGGCAAGATTGGCGTGGATGGGGCGTATTTGCGGTAATAAAGATGGTTCGGTATACCCTCTTCCGCAAATGGAAGAGGGTTGGAGTGAGGCGATGACACGGATTCCTCGTCGCGTCAGAAAAATTCCCGATCCGAAGAGCGGGTTGGTCGAAAATCCGATAGAAAACCTGGACGGCTTTCGCACCGACGTCGCTTGGGTGTTGCTCGGCGAGCCCGGCGCGGGCAAGACGACGGCGTTTCAAATGGAGGCCGAGGCGACCGGCGGGCATTATCTGCGCATCGAAGAGTTCATCCATCTCGACATTGAACCCGAATGGCAAGAAAAGACGTTGTTTCTCGATGGTTTTGACGAGGTACGCGCCGGTAGTAGCGGCGACAGCATCCTTTTACGCCTCCGCCAACGCTTAAAGCGATTAGGAAATCTCCCATTCCGCATCGCTTGTCGGGCCGCCGATTGGTATGGATCGACGGATCGTGCTGATATCGAAGCCGCTGCTCCCGACGGCAGGATCACCGTACTGCTGCTCGAACCTCTCAATCGTGAAGACATTCTCCGCATTCTGCGCGAGAACCACGGCATCCTCGACCCACAAGCTTTTGTACACGAGGCTGAAAAATTCGGTATTGCCGATTTGCTCGACAACCCGCAGACACTTGAACTCTTGGTTGCAGCGGTGAGTGGGGGACAATGGCCGAAAACACGTGACGAGACCTACCAACTTGCCTGCGAGAAACTGGCGACTGAGGCCAACAGGCGCCATCGCGATAAAAAGCGCGATGTACTGCTTTCCGCCGAGAAAGTGCTCGATGCCGCTGGTCAACTCTGTACCGTCCTGCTTTTCTCCGACAAGACGGGCATTGCCCTTGATCGAGAAAGCGCCACCGAACGCTTTCCCGAACTCGCCGACTACATTCCGCCCGAAAATGAGGCTGCACGTCAAGCGATTGGTAGCAAACTATTCCGTCCCGAGGGTGAAGAGCGCGTCATTCCAAGCCACCGCAGCATCGCGGAATATCTAGCGGCTCGCTGGCTGGGGCGACGAATTGACAGAGAAAGATTGCCGCTAAAGCGAGTTTTGAATCTTCTACTCGGCGCGGATGGTGGAGTCGTCGCCGGATTGCGCGGACTTTTCGGCTGGCTTGCGCTGCATTGCCTGAGCGCACGGACGTGCTTGATCGACGCCGATCCGCTGACTGTCATCGTTTATGGTGATGTCAAGCCGATGGCGGTTGCTGCCAAGAGGCGCATTCTTGCGGGATTGCGTCGTGAAGCAGAACGCTATCCGGCCTTTCGCCAGGATGGGTGGATGACAGCGCACCTCTTTGGTGCACTTGCCGATGTGGAACTGCGCGACGACTTCTTATCCATTCTGCAAGCACCCGAGCGCAATATCGCCAGTCAAGTTCTTGCTGATTGTGTCCTCGATATCCTTGCTTACGGCGAAGGGCAACCTGAATTCGCATCTGTCGTGCTCGATATCGTTCGCGATGACAGTCGATGGCCAGTCTTGAGAAAAGATGCTCTTAAAGCTTGGCTCAAGTTATCGGCCAACCCGAAGGAAGCGCTGAACCTACTCGATGATGTGAATAGAGGGCATGTAACCGACAGTGATGATGAGTTAGCTGGTGTGCTGCTGCGTCATCTTTATCCAACGCACCTTGATCCAAAAACGCTGTTGCGGCACCTGCACAAACCGAAAAAACCCAATCTATTGGGTAGCTACGTTTCATTCTGGCAGTATCAGTTGCCGCGAGAAACCCTCTCGGAACATCTGCCGATTGTGCTTGATGGATTGGTGGATCACCCAGAATTGAAATCATGCAATCCCCACGAATACCATCTTGAACAAATAGCAAACACACTTCTCGTTCAAGGCATCGTGTCATATGGTGACCTAGTTGCCGATGATCGCCTGTTCACTTGGTTGGGGATTGGTAGCGATGAACACGGTTATTTTGAAAGACTAAAAACTGAACACCAAACGATTGCGGATTGGTTGAGTGCGCGGCCGGAACGCTACAAATCCTTGCTGGCGCTTTGCTTTAAGCAATGCGAGCAGCACGAACATCCATTAAATTGCGTCTACAGTCAGCTGATGCGATTACATGGCGCAACGCCTCCCGAAGATATCGGCCTTTGGCACTTCACACAAGTTGACTTAACCGATAAAGATACTCTCGCCAAGGAACATCTTGGTCAAGCGGTACGTACTCTCATCGACGGACACAGCTCCTGTGGGCTATCACTCGACCTGCTTGAAGCATGGGCTATTACTCACCCTGAACGGAAACAATGGCTCGATTCATTACTGGTTTCTGAAGTTCCAAACTTGAGAACGCGACAAGCCAAAAGAGAAATTATTCAAAAACAAAAATATTCCAAGATCAAAAGAAAAAATACAATCGATTTGAGCCCATATCTCTCGGAAATTCGTTTTGGCACTGCGCCAACTAATCTCATGCACCATCTTGCAAGCGTATGGAAGGGACATTTCTATGATATATCAGGGGAAAATACTATTGAGCGATTCAATAATTTCTGTGAAAACGGCAGCGAAATTTTGGACGCTGCTGAAGCTGGATTTCGGCTTTGCCCTGCGTGTGCAGCTTTGCCGACAGTTGAGGAAATCATCGATCTCTGTCTTAAGCAAAGAGAACACGTTATTCGTCTTCCTTGCCTCATTGGGATGGAATTACGCTGGCAGGATGGCTCGGAAGGAATCGAGAGTCTTCCCGAGGAAGCCCTGCGCAAAATGATTGCTTTCCGCTTGACTTATGGTTTCGAAAGTACGCCAGATTGGTTCGTGTACTTGGTGCAGTGGCGTGCAGATCTGGTTGCAGAAGTGCTGATCGCCTACGCAAGCGTAGCCCTGCGAGCCGGCAAGGAACATATCGACAGTATTCATCCGCTTGCAGACGATCCAAAATACCGCACTGTAGCAGCTTTGGCAGCGTCAAGCCTACTTGAAAGTTTCCCATTAAGCGCACAAACGGGCCAATTGTATTATCTGAAAAGTTTGCTCAAAACTGCGCTGCGCTATACGCCGGAAATCCTGCAATCGCTTATCGGAAAAAAGCTAGGCATGAAAGACATGGATATCGCCCAACAAATCTATTGGCGTGCTGCCGCCATGCTGTTAGATCCAACACAGAATGAAGCTACGCTTTGGGATTGCGTCGGCGAGTCAGAAGTGCATATCAAGCATCTGGCTGAATTCGTAAGTAATTCTGGTGATTTTAATTTGCCGGTCAAGACCATTGGCAGACTAATCGAAAAGATAGCGCCGCACGCTGAACTCGATTGGCAGATAAATGGCGGTGCTAGCGATATAACTGACGCAAGGCAACGTGGCGACATCGTGCGCGGCTTCATCAATCGCCTCGGCGCGATGCCAACATCCGATGCGGCGCAGGAAATCGAACGCCTGCTTGCGCAACCGAATTTAGAAAAGTTGAAATGGCTGCTCGAAAGCGCACGCCACCAACAAAAGATCCATCAGCGCGAAAGCCAGTTTCGATTTCTGTCGCCGCGAGAGGTCGCGCAGGTGCTTGCCAACCAAGCGCCCACCAGCGTGGCTGATCTGGCGGCGCTGACGCTGGATCATCTGGACGGCATTGCGAGAGAACTCCGCCAAGAAAATGACGACGGTTTTCGCGCCTTTTGGAATGTCGAAAAAAAGCGACCCACCAGTCAGCGTGAAGAAAATCTTTGCCGCGACGCGCTGCTAACCCGTTTGCGAGCGCGCTTGCATCCGCTGGGCATCGAGTGCCAACCGGAAGGCGACTACGCCAACGACAAGCGTGCCGATATTCGTCTCTCATACCGTAACGAGTTTGAGTTGCCTATCGAGATTAAACGCGATAGCAATGAATCGCTGTGGACCGCGCTACGCAACCAATTGATCGATCAATACGCCATCGCACCACGAGCCAACCGACACGGTATCTACCTGGTGCTCTGGTTTAGCGGCAAGGGCATGCCTTGCGCCACAGGTGGAAAAAATAAGCCGCGATCACCGCAAGAGCTACAAGCTCGTTTGGAAGCTCAACTTAGTTCAGTTGAGCGGCAGCGGATCTTTGTAAGGGTGCTGGATGTTAGCTGGCCTACGAGGGAGGCCATATCCGGTCGGTAGTATTTCCCGCCTTAAGAGGATTTTGCACCCATCCTTATGTGTGCGCCAACTCCGCCGATATCTACGTGCTCGACGGGCCGGGCAAGATCGGGGTGGACGGGGTGTATTTGCGGTAAGGAACAAGGGTTCGGTCACCCGCTGGCGACGATGGCCCTGGTCATGTAAATCACCTCAAGGACGACGCGGGAGGATCCACCGGTGGCCGATTTTTGAGCGCGACGGTACTGATCACGCCAATGAATATGGACCGGATTCGCTGGTCCTTGGCGGCGAATCCGGCTCGAAAGCCCACCCGATGTTACACAGATTGGGCGTTGGCGGTCCGAAACCGATGCGAAGCGTGAGCGGGCCGACCGCGCCAGGAGCGGCCGCTTCACCGGGAAAAATAGGCTTTTGCAATGGCCTGCACATGGGTGCGGATCATGATGTTGCCGGGGATGTCTCCGAACACGTTGCCCTTCGGGGTATTGCAGTGGATCGCGCTATTGGTGGCGGCATGGATGATTTCGTGTATCAGGCAGTAGCCGTCCGGATCGGGGTTAGCGCCGATCAGGCAATAGGGCAGCCAGTTCGAGTTCAAGACCGTGATGCCGTAACCGGAAGCCTTGAACTGGCAAAAAAACACCGGGAGGCGCTGGCGCTTGTCCTTGGTGGCCTGGTCGTCGAAAATCGCGGCGGCCTGGTTCCGTAACCAGTTGTAAGTGTAGGGAGTGTTTTCGGGATCGTTGACCAGGAGCTGGGTGGGATCGCCGGGAATCTGGATGGTGTGGTTGGGCGCGCTCTGGCGGGACTTGGGGTAGATATCCAGCCCCAGACCGTGCTCGGCCAACATCTGCTCCGCCTTCTTAAGTACTTTTTGCGAGGTGTCCTGATAGTAGTTCGAGACCCAGAACAGGGTCAGTCTGACCGTCGTTTTGCCGGGATGCTTGTAGTGAGGGTCCCAATCGGTCGTGTTCACGGCAAGAATCGCTCCTGTCTCATTATAAAGTTCGGGTGGCGAGGGTCTTCGGTCAGATGACCGACCGTCCCTCGGAGGTTCGCCGTCGCGGGGCAATGGCCTTCGGCAAGCTTTAAAAATGCAAGTTCGTTGCCAATCTTTCGCGCTTCGACCCATGACCGAAACCGCCGAAGCACCTTCGTCCGATTTCCGCGATGATCGCGCGATACCGAATGCCTTGGAGCGGGTCAACCGGCTCGGGCCAGGCGCGTCGCGCGGTTCTTTTTGGGTCGACGGGCCACGCCGACCGAACCGTCTGACCCCATACCCGTGCCGGATCGCGCTGCCGTGACCAAAACCGGCGAGCGCTGGCGGACAGTCCGCCGAACCCTGTTCCTGGCGCCCAGGGCGATGAAATCCCGTGAGGGCGGTAAACTGGTTACCGCCCCCGCACTGGCGCGGCGATCCGTTCGTGGGCGCGCGCGCGGCCGGATGGCTGTCCAACCGTGACGGAGGTTATTCGATGCGAACCCTGCTGCTTTGCCTGATCGTCGGTTACCTGCTGCTGGTCGGGGCCATCGCCCTGAACCAGAAACGGATGCTGTATTTTCCCGACCCCGCACCCCCCTCGGTCGATAATTTGCGCCCGGTCAGCGGGCCGGCGCTGGCGATCTGGCCGGCGGCCAGTGGCCCCGCGTTTCGGGGTTATGTCAGCGCTGACCCGACGGCGCATCCCCCGACGCGCGGCACGGTGGTGGTGTTCCACGGCAACGCCGGCAGCGCCCGCGACCGGGGCTACTACCTGGCGGCGCTGGAACGCCGGGGCTATCGGGTGGTCCTGGCCGAGTATCCGGGCTACGGCGGGCGGACCGGGGAACTGGGCGAAGCGTCCTTCGTGGCCGATGGCCGGGAGACCGCCCGGCGGGCGCTGGCCGAATTCGGCGGTCCCCTGTGGCTTTGGGGCGAATCGCTCGGGGCCGGGGTGGCGGCGGCGGTGGCGGCCGATCAGGCGCTGCCGGTCGCCGGGGTGGCGCTGATCACGCCCTGGGACAGCCTGCCGGAGCTGGCTCAAACGCTGTATTGGTACTTGCCGGCACGCTGGTTGCTGCTTGACCGCTACGACAACCGGACCCACCTGAGCCAGTATCCGGGACCGGTGGCGATCCTGGTCGCCGAACGGGACGAGATCATCCCGGCGCGGCACAGCCAACGCCTGTACGAGATGCTGCGCGAGCCGAAGCGGCTCTGGCTCTTTCCAGCGGCGGGCCACAACAGTTGGCCCGTCCAGCCGACGGCGGCTTGGTGGGACGAGGTTTCGGACTGGTTGAACGCGACGCGGCGCTAAACGGTGGCAATACTTCTGGACAGCCCTAGACGGGTCGGATGAAATGGCGGGCGATGCCCAACCCACCCAACCGGGACCTGCCATGCGCTTCGAGGATTTGCCCCTGAACGACCGCCACGCCACCGAAATAGCCGCCAGCCGGTTCCTGGCGCGACACCGCTATGTCAGCCTGGACGAGGCGTGCCAGACGCTCGACCTGGTCCTACCCGAGCTGTGGAGCCGGATTCTGCGAGAGGCGGGACTGCCAGATTGCGATCCACCGGCGTTCTCGCCTTTCGCTTGACCCCGCGGTCCGCTAGCGACTGGGTCAGGACGCCTCGATGCGAACCTCCTCGGTCTGCTCCATCTGATGGATCACCCCTTCCAGGTCGATCTGGTCGGGGTTCGTGCTGGACTGCTCCCGCAGCCGCGCCAGCAGTTCAAGCTGTTCCCAAGTTTCATGGGAGCCATCCGGCTGTTGCACGAAGGCGGCCCAAGGTACGAACTTGGTCAGTGGGAAGCGCTGACCCGCCTTGGGCGAGATGTCGATATGCAGTCCGGAGACATACAGCACCCGCTTGCCCTGATAACCGTGCTCCCGGACGATGGTGCGGAAGGTGCGGTCGAATTCCACCTGGGTGTTGACCTGGGCGGCGGTCAGTAGCGGATGCGGCGCGGTCACGATCCAGGCCATCGGCTCAAGCAGATTCTGTTCCAGGTGACTGCGGCCCTCCAGGTCCCCCTGGATATCGCGCTTGAACCGGAAATATTCCGGCAATAGGCGGTCGCCGATTGGTTCGCGTCGTCCCTCCGTCCAGCCGGCCTGTTCCATCTGGCGTCGCAACTCGGGCGCGGCGAGCAGGCTCTTGGCCGTGCTTTGGCAATGCACCGGCCGAAATCCACCACCGGCATCTGGTTTCGCCAAGCACTCCAGGTTCAGGAACAGCCCCTCGTTGCGATTCTCTCGCAGCAACTGGTTGTCGATGGTGACGAGGTCGTTTTCTCCCTCGCGCTCCAACAGGATGTTGTCACGGGCGAAGGCGTACTCTTCCTGATACCAGCGCAGCACCGCTTCGATCTTGCCACAACTGGCGGTCAGATGCCGGTCTTCGCTTTGCAGCCGCCGGTAGGCGCCAAAAACACGGCATTCCGGATCGTAGCCGACATGGCTGGCGTGAATGATCACCATGTCCCGCCCATGCTCGGCGTGGGGCGCGTGGCGGTCGGTGGCCACGATGCCGCCGACCTGGCCATGATTGAACGGAAACACTCCAAAATGCTTGGTGATCAGGATGATCGGATAGCCCTGGTTCTCGTCCGAGCAAAACGCCCGCGAGGGCATGATCTTGCCCGCCTCGAAGCCGAGCGCCCGACACAGGTTGTACAGCCGGGGAATGAAGCTGCTGTAACGCAACATCATGCCGGCGACATGAAAATCGGCCATCAGGGCGCGAATGTTGGCGGTGGATGAGTACATGGCGATTCCACTGTCGAGAAGTCCGCTGACGGGAAACATTGGGTCGTCGCGCCGCGATTCGCCAGCATTCCCACCCCTTGCTGAAGCAACCTTCAGGGCGCTAGACGCTTGAACACGTTTTGCTGAAAGCGCGTTGCCTGCTTGGGGTCAGGCAGTTCCCGGCTCAAAACGTCTAGCGCCTGGGCCAGGTTGCCGACCGAGGCCCAGGTTTCCTCGCAAACGATACCGGCCATGGGTCCGATGAACTCCGCCAACTCCTGTTTCAACACAGCTTTGGTTTGGTCGCTTAACATTCGCCCGCTCACCGGATCGGCCACGATGGGCCGAGCCCGCCCGCTCACCGGATCGGCCACGATGGGCCGAGCCCGCCCGCTCACCGGATCGGCCGCGGTGGGCCGAGTCCGCCCGCTCACCGGATCGGCCACACCGGCAGACCGAGGAGCTTCGCTCACAAGCTGTTTTAAAATCTCATCCGTGGGGGGTAAAGCCAGCCGGGCTGGCGAAGCCTGCCCATCGAAAAAGCGGCAAACGCTAATCTTGAAGTCCTGCCCCTTCAGCGACGACAAGGCTTCCAAACCTCGTTTATTCTGAAAAACCAGGAACACGATCTCGCCCCGGTCCAGGCCGAACTGCGCCAAACGGTTATCGCTGCCTGCGACGAAGAGCATGCCGGTGCGTTTTTCCCGGCACAGCCTGGGTAGCTCGCCACGCATCAATTCCACAAAATGGAAAGACTGTGATTGGACCATATCCAGTACCTCCAGGGTACGTCCGTCCGATCAAGGGGGCATATCATCAATACTCATCGCGTCACGACGTCTTGCGCAACCGATCGAGGGCAATCTTGATGCTTACCGTCATTCGCTCGATGGCTCGCGCCAAGGCGCCGATCTCGTCGCGGCGCTCGGTACCGACAATTTTCTGGTCGAACCCCCCACCAAGGCTGATGTTTTCGGCGATGGTGGTCAGTTTCCAAATCGGACTGGCCAGTTGCCGGGATAGCACATAAGCCACTCCCAATACCAATACTAAGGATAGAGCAATTAATATCCATGCGTTGCGCCTTGCTTCCAGCAGGGGCGCAAAAGCATCGTCATAATTTTGCTGGATGATCAGGGTCCAGCCCAGGTTGGTCTTTTGCGTATGAGCCACGACGCGCCGACCTTCTTCCTCGTAAAAGATTGGCTCCTGGGCTGTCTCTCGCGCCTGCAACGCCGGATGCGAGCTGAAATCCTGCAAAGCCTGGGCGATTCGTTCCGGCTTGCCATGCGCGATGACCTTATTGTTCTGGTCCACCAGGATCGCAAATCCCGTTTGACCAACTTTGACCCCGGTCACCACGGCGGAGACATCCACCAAATGCATGGCCATGGCCATGACCCCCGCCGGAGTTGAGCCTGTGGCGGCGGTCGCCCGGATCGGACCGGCCAGGATCAACGCCGGCTTCTGAGTGGTTCGGCCGATCACCACCTCCTGCCCAACCGGCTTACCCTCCAACACCTGCTTGAAGTAGTTTCGATCGCCGTAAGACTGCGGGGGGTTGTCGTCGCTCCGGCTGATGTTCCCGCCGTCGCGGTTGGTGGTGAACACCAGATAGCTCCACTCATAGGTGCTCTGAATGGCCTTGAGGACCGGCTTTTGCTGGGCAGGATCCATGGAAGCGATGGCGGGCAACAGAGCGGCTTCGCGCAGAACCCGCAGATTCATGTCCGTCCATCCATTGACCTTGCCTACCAAACCCTCGGCGGTCAGGGCCAGATTCAAGTGAACGTTTCGCCGCCAGTCCTGTTCGAGTTGATATCCGCTGATATACAACAAACCACCCAGCGGAATGCCCGCCACCGCGATCATCGTCAGCAAAATCTTGTGAAAGATTTTTAGTGCGAACCTGGTTTTTTTCTCCGCCATGCGCTTTCTCCCACTAGGTATTAGAAGTTGTACCGTCAACTGGCCCGTGCGGGCCGGACGGTATCTTGACGCCGCGAATGGATATATCGAGTAAACTATATACGTCAAGTAAAGTAGCCATTCCTGTATAAGTCAGCATACTATTGATCAATGAAACTATTGTAGCAGTAAATAGTAAAAACCCATCAAGAATCCAATGTTTTCCACCCATCCAATCGTTCCAAAACCGCGCTTATATGCCCCACCACGATAAGCTATGCGTTTTTCTTTATTTAAATTATAAAAATTCTCGATGTATATTTCTTAAAGTTCTTAATTGAAATTTAAGCAAACTACCGGCCTTGCCAGTGCGACTAGAACGGGCTCTGCCGTTCCGGCGCAAAAAAGCCTTCTGAGGGAAGCCCCGAAGGCCGAAGTCAGGAGGTAAGTGATGAAAGAATGGCAAAGCTTAGCCCGCGTGAGATGGGAGTGTAAGTGAGGTGGACCCTGTTCTTAGGACAGCCTGAGAGGCAAAATAAGCTCTGCCCCGTGGTTGTTAAGCTGGCTCAGGCGACCAGCGCTGGACGGTTCGCGCTGACGAAGTAACGGGTATCGGAACTGGCGCCGGCGAGGGCCGCGTGTGGCCGCTCCTGGTTGTAGCCGTCGAAATAGTGACCGAGGGCCTCCCGCAGGGGGCGCCCATCCTCAAAGGCGTTGAGGTAGATACCCTCGTACTTGACCGTTCGCCAGAGCCGCTCCACGCAAATGTTATCGTGACAACGCCCGCGACCGTCCATGCTGATTGGGATGCCGTGGGTTTGCAACACCCCAGCGAACGCGCCGCTGGTGAACTGGCTGCCCTAGAAGATACTGCTCGTCGATGAGCCGCATCAGGGCCAGATTCACTTCGGCTTCGGGTGCCGGTTGATAATACCATCCAGACCGCTGGAGGCCGAGCAGCTCGCATTGGCGGACCACGCTCAAGTCCGGATGGGTCCGGTCGATCATCGCGCGCCTCGTGGCAAGCGGCTGATGCCGGACCGGCTGGCTAAAAAATCGCACTCCACCTTGAGTTGGCCGATCTGCCGATAGAGTTCGGCCATGGTGCCCGTGGTATCATCCGCCGCCTTGGCGCCGCGGGTAAAAACCGCCGCCGCGTGGTCCAGCAACTACCGCTTCCATTGGTTGATCAGCGTGGGGTGAAGTCCGTGCTTCTGCGCCAGTTGCGCCACGGTCATCTCTTCCCGGACCGCTTCCAAAGTTACCTTGGCCTTAATTCCGCACCGTACTGCTTTCGCTTCTGACTCATCAGGTTTCCTGATTTGTTTGACGAAGTCAGAGCTTAGACCTCTGTCCTAATTTTGGGGTCCACTTCAAAGTATCACATTGTGTTCGTTCCGAAGTACCGCTAAGAAGGTTCTGTATGGACGGACGCGCAAGCAGATCGGGCAAATCCTGCGGCAGTTGTGCAGGCAAAAGGGTGTGGAAATCCTGGATGGACATGCGATGCCCGACCACATCCACCTGGTGTTGAGGATCCCACCGAAGTTCAGCGTGGCGCTGGTGGTGGGATATCTGAAAGGCAAATCCGCGATCCCGATTCATCGGGAGGCCTTGGGTGTGAAACGGGGTTTCACCGGAAAGCACTTCTGGTCGTGGGGATACTGTGTGAGCACGGTTGGCCTGGATGAGGCGACGGTTCGTGCCTATGCGCGCGATCAGGAAGAGTTGGATAAGCAAGAATCGTTAGATTTCGACAACTAAAGTAACAGCCCCTTTTAGGGGCTTTCCTCAAACCACCCGCTATTGGGGTGGCTCGTGACTAGTATTACAACCAAAGAGGAAATACGCGATGAAGCCACCGAATTTGACCGATGCCTTGCTCCAGATCGACGGGTGCGTCGCCACCCTGACCCTGAACCGCCACGATGTGCGCAACGCGCTGACCGGAACGCGCCTGATCGACGACATCGTGGCGGTCGCCGAGTGGGTGAACGGTTGCGACGAAGCATCGGTGCTGATCCTGACCGCCGCCGGTTCCGCCTTCTGCGCTGGCGGCAACGTTAAGGACATGGCCGAGCGACGCGGCGACTTCGCCGGTGACGCGGCCGAGATCGCCGCCCGCTACCGGCGCGGTATCCAGCGCATCCCGCTAGCGTTGCAACAGGTCGAGATTCCCATCATCGCGGCCGTGAACGGACCGGCCATCGGCGCCGGTTTCGACCTGGCCAACATGGCGGACATCCGCCTGGCGTCCAGCACGGCGAAATTCGGCGAAACCTTTCTCAATCTGGGTCTCATTCCGGGCGATGGCGGCGCCTGGTTCCTGCAACGGCTGATCGGCTATCAGTCCGCTTTCGAGTTGACCCTGAGCGGTCGGATCATCGATGCCGACGAGGCCAGGGCGTGCGGGATCGTGCTGGAAGTGGTGGAGCCGGAACGGTTGCTGGCGCGCGCCCAGGAGCTGGCGGCCCGTTTCGCCAGTCAGCCGCGCAAGGCGCTGCGCCTGACCAAGCGGCTGATGAAGATGGCTCAGCGCATGGAGCTGAAGGATTTCCTGGATGTGTCCGCCAGCTTCCAGGGCCTGTGTCACCAGGAACCCGAACACCTTGAAGCCGTTCGGCGGCTGCTGAAGGGGTGAATCTCATGAAGCGCGAAATGACGCGACGTTCGTTTCTCACCAGCGCACTATCCCTGCCGTGGCTATCGCTCCTTGGGCGAGGCGTCCGGGCCGATGCGCCGCCGGCGGGCCTGGAATTCGGTCCGGCGCGGTCGTTCAGCTTCGACGGCTTGCGCCAGCAGGCCCAGCAACTGGCCGCTCAGCCTTATCAAACTCCCGTCATCCGCCACGCCGACCTGCTGGATCGCATCGACTACGACGCTCATCTGGAGATTCGATCCCGGCCGGAAGCCGCGCTCTGGCGCGAGGGCGATGGACCGTATCCGGTGCGCTTCTTCCATCTGGGGCGGCTGTTTCCCCTGCCGGTGAAGATCCACGCCGTGCGCGCGGGCACGGCGCGCGAAGTGCGTTATTCCTCCCGCCTGTTCACCTTCGGCAAGGCGGAGTTCGCGGCGGCCCTGCCGGACGACATCGGCTTTGCCGGCTTCCGGGTCCTGCATTCCAAAACCGAGGAGCGGGACTGGCTGGCGTTCCTGGGCGCTTCGTATTTCCGTAGCTCCGGAGAACTGGATCAGTACGGCATCTCGGCGCGGGGCATCGCCGTCGACACCGCCCTGCCCACGGCCGAGGAATTTCCCCGCTTTACCCAATTCTGGCTGGAGCCGGCGCCCGATCCCCAGGCGGTGATGATTTACGCCTTGCTGGAGGGTCCCAGCCTGACCGGCGCCTATCGGTTTTGGGCGAACCACCGGGAACGAGTGGTCATGGACGTTGAGGCCGTCCTGTTCTTTCGGACCGCGATTCGCCGGCTGGGCGTGGCACCGCTGACCAGCATGTTCTGGTTTTCCGAGACCAACCACCAGCCCAGTTGGGACTGGCGGCCGGAAGTGCATGATAGCGACGGCCTGGCCCTGTGGACCGGGGCCGGCGAACGAATTTGGCGGCCGCTCAACAATCCGTCTTTCGTCCAGACCAACAATTTCGTCGATCACAATCCCAGGGGATTTGGCCTGTCCCAGCGGGATCGCCGTTTCGAAAGCTATGAGGACGACCTGGTGTTTTACGAGCGGCGGCCTACCTTGTGGGTGGAACCACTGGAGCCTTGGGGCGAGGGCGCGGTCCAGTTGGTGGAAATTCCGACCGACTACGAAATCAACGACAACATCGTCGCCTACTGGGTGCCGGGGGAGCCCACGCCGGCCGGTTCCACCCGAACCTACCGCTACCGGCTGCATTGGACGGCCGACGAACCCTATTGGCCCGACCGGGGTCGGGTGATCGCCACCCGTATGGGTTGGAGCACACTCTCCAGGACTCCCCCGCGACCGGTGCATAACGCTTGGTTCGCCATCGATTTTGCCGGGGGACCGCTGGAACAGCTCGACAAACAGGCGTCCATTCAATTGGTGGCCAGCGCCGCGCGCGGGAGCCTGCGCAACCCCGGCGCCTTTCAGGTGGCGGGCACTCGCCGCTGGCGGGGGAATTTTGAGATCGAACTGGAAGGCGGCGAACCCGTCAACCTGCGCGCCTATTTGCGCCTGGGTGATCGAGCGCTCTCGGAAACGTGGCTGTACCAGTTCATTCCCCGTGCTCCATCAAGCTGAAATTCATTCCACCTGATCCCCACATCGTCAATGTTGACCTGTTCGATGCCGGTTTAGTGAACAACTTTGGGTCCACTTGATTACCCTATCCGCCAGGATGGTGACTTGAGTTATAGTTAATCGTATCCATCGTTACCGAGCGAATCCGCCACCATGCCCGACTTTCTGCGCAAGTTCATTGGCCTGCTGCTGATTTTCGCCGCCGTCGGCGTCGCCTCCTGTCAGACGTTGGTGGTGGCTTCCTGCTCCACCGCCACTCCATCCGCCGCGCTGGCGCCGCGTTACTGATTGCGGGGCCTATCGTCATGGGCCGCCTCCTGTTCTTGGTCGGCGCTGTCCTGACCGCGCTGACCGCCTTGTTTCTGCTGATAAAACGGAGAATTCGCGTCATGGCCGAACGTTACCAGCAATCCCCCGGCCAATTTCCCTCGCCCAAGGGCATCCTGATGTTCCTATTGCCACTGCCGGTGCTGTTCGCCGCCATCGTCGCGCTGGCGCGCGGCAACCTGGGTGGTCTGCTCGGCAACGCCGCCGGTTATGCGCTGTTTCTGGTCGGGGCGTTGTCGCTGCGCCATGGCTTGCTGACGGAAGCCGAATACGACCGGCGCCGGATCGCCCAGGCCCCTTGGCCGCTCAAGACCCTGGGTGGCGGGGTCATCGCGCTGGCCACCGGCGTGACCGCCTGGCTGGGCGTTGGCCAGCACCCGGCCGTGGCCGCCGCCTTCGGCTTGGCCGCTCTACTCGGCTGCTATCTGCACTACGGTTTCGACCCGCGCGCCGCCAAGCGTTTCACCGACAACGAGGGCGTGGATGTCACCGATCGGATGCTGGAGACGCTGGCGCAGGCCGAGCGCGGCATCGCCGCCATCGAGCAGGCCACCCGCGACATCCGCAACGCCGAGTTAAACAGGCGACTGCGGCGGATCGCCGGGCTGGCGCGGCAAATCCTGAAGCTGCTGGAGGAAGACCCGCGTGATCTGCGCCGCGCCCGCAAGTTCCTCAATGTCTATCTGGACGGCGCCCGACAAGTCACCGAGGGTTACGCCAGGACCCACGCGCGGGCGTCCGCACCGGAACTGGAGGACAATTTCCGCCGGGTGCTGGTCACCATCGAGGAAGTCTTCGCGGAGCAGCAGCAGAAATTGCTGGAAACCGATGTCAGCGACCTCGACGTGCAAATCGAGGTGCTGACCACTCAACTGAAGCGGGAAGGGGTGATTTGACCTTCCGCCTAACCAGGAGCCCCGAACCTCATGACCACGACTTCCCCCACCGCCCCGACCGTCGTCTCGCTCGCCCCGCCGGCATTGCCCGAGGCGTTCGCCGCCGCCCTGCCGCAGGTTCAGCAAGACCTGGCCGCTCGCGCCCCGGCGCCGGCCCAGGACCAGCAACAAGTCGCCGCGCTGGCGGCGCAACTCGACCTGCGCGACAGCAACTCCATCATCTTCTTCGGCAGCAAGGCCCAGGAGCAGCTCACCACCATTTCCGACAAGATGCTGGAAGGGGTGCGCAACAAGGATACCGGTCCGGCCGGCTCGGCGTTGAACGAAATGGTGGCGGTGCTGCGCGGTTTCAATCTCGACGAACTGGACCCGAACAAGAAGCCCGGGTTTTTCGCCCGGCTGTTCGGCGCGGCCAAGCCCCTGGTCAAGATCGTCCAGCAATACGAGACCGTGCGCAACCAGATCGACGACATCAGCGACGCGCTGGAGAAGCACAAGACGCAACTGCTCACCGACATCGCCGGCCTGGACCGGTTGTACACCGCCAATCTCGACTATTTCCACACGCTGGAACTCTACATCGCGGCCGGCGAGGCCAAGCTGCAAAAGGTCGATGCCGAGGAACTGCCGGCGCTGGAGCGGGAAGTCACCACCAGCGAGGACATGGTCAAGGCCCAGACCTTACGCGATCTGCGCTCCAGTCGCGACGACCTGGAACGCCGGGTCCACGACCTCAAGCTAACCCGGCAGGTCACCATGCAAAGCCTGCCCAGCATCCGACTGGTGCAGGAAAACGACAAAGGCTTGATCAACAAGATCAACTCGACCCTGGTCAACACCGTGCCCCTGTGGCGGCAACAACTGGCCCAGGCGATCACCATCTACCGTTCCGGCGAGGCCGCCAAGACCCTCAAGGCCGCCACCGATCTCACCAATCAACTGCTGGAAGCCAACGCCGACAATCTCCGCCAGGCCAACGCCCAGACCCGCGCCGAGATCGAACGGGGCGTGTTCGACATCGAAACGGTGAAGAAGGCCAATCAAACCTTGATCGCCACCATCGAGGACAGCTTGCGCATCGCCGACGAAGGTCGCCGCCGCCGCCAGGAAGCCGCTATTCAATTGGAGGCTTGCGAAACTGAGTTGCGCCAGACGCTGGCGTCGGCCCAGGCCCGAACCCGCCAACCCACCGGAGGTCGCTGACATGGGACTTTGGGATAAATTGATGGGCGAATTCATCGACGTCATCCAATGGACGGACGACTCGAACGACACTCTGGTCTATCGCTTCGAACGCCAGGGCAACGAAATCAAATTCGGCGCCAAGCTGACCGTGCGCGAGGGTCAGGTGGCGGTGTTCGTCAACGAGGGCCAGCTCGCCGACACCTTCCAGCCCGGCATGTACGAACTGAAGACCAACAACCTGCCGATCCTGTCCACCTTGCAGGCGTGGAAGCACGGGTTCGAAAGCCCGTTCAAGGCTGAGGTGTACTTCTTCAGCACCCGCCGCTTCACCGACCTCAAATGGGGCACACAGAATCCGGTGATGCTGCGCGATCCGGAATTCGGGCCGATCCGGCTGCGGGCCTTCGGCAGCTACGCGATCCGGGTCAAGGATGCGCCGACCTTTTTGCGCGAGATCGTCGGCACCGACGGCCGCTTCACCACCGACGAAATCACCAACCAGTTGCGCAACATGGTGGTGTCGCGCTTCACCAACATTCTCGGCCAGGCCAAGATTCCGGCGCTGGACTTGGCCGGTAACTACGATCAGCTCGGCCAGTTCCTGTTGCAGCGCATCGCCCCGGAATTCGCGGCGGTGGGGCTGGAACTGACCAATCTGCTGGTGGAAAACATCTCACTGCCCCAGGAAGTCGAGGCCGCGCTGGACAAGCGCAGCAGCATGGGCATCGTCGGCAATCTCGATCAGTACACCCAGTTCCAGGCGGCGGAGGCCCTGCGCGACGCGGCGGCCAATCCGGGCGGTGGTTCCGAGGCGCTGAACATGGGATTGGGACTGGCGATGGCCCAGCGGCTGAACGAGACCTTGGCACGACCAGCGCCAGCGGCTCCCGCGCCGCAACCGGCCCCGGCGCCGCTGGCGCCCCCACCGTTGCCGACCGCCAAACCCTACTTCGTGGCGGTCAACAACCAGCAGGCCGGGCCGTTCCCGATGGACGAACTGCAACGCCAGGCGCAAGGCGGTCAGTTGACCCGCGCTACCCTGGTGTGGGCGCAAGGCATGGCCCAGTGGACCCCGGCCGGCGAGGTGGCCGAGTTGAACGCGCTGTTCGCCCATCTGCCGCCGCCCTTGCCGCCGGCTTGAAGCTTTCCTTGACTCAAAGGGCGCGGCAAGGGTGTGTTCTTTCACCCGTTACTTCGATTTTGGGGTAATGACCGATTGGATTTGAAGCCAATTAGTGAGTGGCGGAGTCCTGAAAGACATCCGCCAAACTCTTGGCGTTCAGCACCCGCTTGCCCCAAATCAGCAGCGTCTCACTGTCCGTCGCCTTCAGCCGCGCCAGGGTCGCGGCATCCAGCGGCCCAAATTTCTCGGTCAGCAACTCCTGCAAGAACAATAATCCCAGTTCCTTGCGGCCTTCCTGCCGGCCTTCCTGCCGGCCTTCCTGCCGGCCTTTCTCAAGACCTTCCTTGCGGCCCTCTTCCAATCCCTGCTGTTTCCATTCCTGGGTCCACTCGATCACCCGTTCCGCCAACATGTTCCGCACCTCGCTCAGTTCCAGTACCGCGTCGATCCGTACTCCCGGCAAGCGCGCCGGCAAGAGCACATCTCGCAACCACACCACGAACGCCCGGCGCAAACTCGCCTGCTCCGCCGCCTGCAACCATTCGACCAGCCGCTCCACCACCTGTTGCAGCTCTTCCGGTCCCCGGCTGTTCTCCAACTGGAACAGCGCCGCTGCCAGATTGGTCAGCGGCGCCAGGTCGGCTTCGCCATAGCGGTTTTCTTCCAGCAACAGATACCGCAGGCGGGGTTGATACCGTTCCAATCCGCCCGGCGGCGGCACGAGCAGGTCCGCGACCTCGGTCTTCGCCGTCCAGCGGGGCCGACCGTTGTACAGCACCAGCGGCAGCACCGGTGGCAGTCGCCCGTCCGGGTTCAATTGCTTGGCCCGGATCAAATCCTGATACAACAGGCCCACATAGACCAGCAGGCGCACCGCCATGAACGGATCGACCTCGGACTGGAATTCCAGCAGTAGATAGACGTACAGCCAGCGGTCGCGCCAGCGGACCCGCCAGACCACGTCGTCGGCGCGGGGCCGCAGGTCGTCGCTGACGTAGCTGCCCGACTGCTTTTCCAGGGTGGTAAAGTCCAGTTCCCGAACCCAGTCCTCCGCAACGAAGCCCTTGAGCAGGTCGGCGACCATGGCCGGATGGGAAAACAGCAGCTTGTAGCCGGAATCGTGCGGCTGGGCCGGGGGTCGAGCCTTAGCAGCGGTCCGGCGGGCGCGGGCGGTGGGCGGTGATCGGGTTTTCTTGGTCATGCGGGCTTTTCAATAGGACGGTTCTCTTCCAGACTCATGGGTGGACGGCGTAGTTCGTGGCGCGGTTGTTGGGGTCAGGCTAGACGACGTCGGTGATACAGAACTTCTCGGCGGTACACCGCATGGCTATCGTTCAGTGACTCGAATCCCTGCTCAACTCGGCAAGAACGGGTCCCAAGGTATGCAATCGCATCGAGTCGAACAGGCGGACACCGCATTCCAAGGCTAGATTCTCAGTAGCCAAGGAGAATCGACCGTTAGTCGCTGCGGCTAGGACCGGATGGGAGTAGGTTTGACTATGAACTTGTCGAGCCCGAGTTAAGTCACGTATAGCGCTCTCGTCGATCTGCGCTTTTGCTCCTTTACCCGAGTGTTTGCACTGTACGAATACAGGGCGCCCACCCCCGCACGGAACACCAATAGCATCTACTCCACCGTCCCCTTGTCCCGATGTCACCTCGACGCTGAACCCGGCGTGTTTCAGTTCATTGGCAACCCACAATTCGAATCCCCGCCAGTCCATATGGTCGATACGAGCGGAAATGTCAGGTCGGGTATCACCTTGACCCAGGCTTTGCTCGAACAGGTTGCGTAGGTCCTGATCGCCAAACTGGACGGGAACGACGATTTCCCGACTCAGGGATCGCTTCTCTTCCAGAAGTTTGTGCAACAAACTGTCGAAAGACCGGTCGCCGAGTTCGGGGTGGATCGCCTGGGGCAGATAGATGATCACCGGTTTATCCTGACCGATCCGATACACCCGGTCGCTGCACTGGTACTCTACGGCTGGGTTCCACCACCTGTTGAGGTGAATCACATGGTTGGCGGCCGTCAGGGTGAGACCAAAACCCGCCGCCTTTGGGCCAAGAATGAGGACATCGAACCCATAGCGGGTCTGAAACTCGTGGCGGATGCGGTCGCGCACCAGGGCTGCCGTGGCGCCATTGATGGTTTCGGGCAGAGGCGCGGGCAAGCCGTAGCGTCGGCGGATTAGGTCGTAGAGTGCCCGTTGGGCTTCACGCAACTCGACGAAGATTAGAGCCTTCTCGCGGTGGGCGTGAACCCGGTCCAGAATCTCGAACAGGCGCTTAAACCGGGCTGAGGCAGCGATGAAAGGACCATCATCGGCGGCTGACACGGGTGGTTGACCCAGTCGCGGATGCAGTGAGATGGCCCGCAGTTGTTGCAATCCCTCCAGGGTACTCTGTGAACGGTCGTGGATCGTGGCCCGCACCGCATCATAAGCAGCTTGCTGTTCTGGAGGCATCAGATCCTGGGTCGCCTCAATGTGCCGCTCGGGTAGTCCTTCGAGGATATCCTGCTTAAAGCGCCGCAGCATGATCGGTGGAACCGACCTGATTTGGTCCGGTAGGATCGTTGGCTCGATGAGGCGACGTTTCAGTTCTTCCCGTAATCTTGCATCATCACTGCGGTACCGATTCAGGAATTCCCGCGCGCTCAGTCCGAGGAACCCCGGCCAGGCAATATCCAGCAGTGTCCACAGGTCTTGTACGCTGTTCTCGATTGGGGTTCCGGTCAGTAAGAGCGTGAAGTCGCCTTGTTGAGCCTTAGCCCCCCGATTCATCAACGAGGTGGGATTTTTGAGTTTCTGCACCTCGTCGTAGACGATGACCGCAAAGCGCGCCTTGCCAAAGGAGAGATGGTAATCGCGCAGGGTTTCGTAGGTGGTCAATACCAAGTCTGCCGCCGCGATACTGTCAACATCGAGAGTTTGCCGGTGCAAGGTAGTGTCGTTGCCGCCCCCCGCGTGCAGTTTGATGTCGCGTAGCCCACGTTCGTAGGCGTGCAGTTCCTGACCTAGGGTGCTTGCCGCCAGGTGCTGATTCAACTCGTCGCGCCAGTTGCCGAGCAGAGTTTTGGGGGCAACGATCAGGATGGGACCGAGGCGGCGGATGGGGGAAGTTTGTTCACGCAGCCAGCTTAGAAAGGCAAGAATCTGATAAGTCTTACCAAGGCCCATGTCATCGGCCAGTAACAGGCCCGGCGCGCCCGCCAGGTAACCTGCCTGAAGCCAGGCGATGCCTAATTTTTGATGGGGCATGGGAGCGGAACGCAGGGTTTGCGGAATCCCTGGGGTGAAGTTCCCTTGTTGACTGCGTCGCTTGGCAAGAAAGGTAAGTTGTTCCTCGTTGTCCTTGGTCAGGGCGGCCCAACGATCTGTGGCGGTTTCACCCGATACAGGCTTAGTCGGTGGTTCCACCGTAATCCGCCCCGCAAGACCTTGTATTGTTTGTACGAGTTCCGGGTTCAGGGTTAGAGAACGGCCGTTGAACATACAGGCCGCCTCGCCCGACGCCAGGGCCTGTCCCACCTGTTCCTTGAGGGGACCAATCTCCTCGACCCGTACCACTAATGGCGCCTCGCCTGGAATGATGATGGAGAAGACCTCGGCGTCCTCGGCGGGGAACCAGTCCCGCGATACCGCCAGGGGAAACGAGAGGCTGGGCGGCACCCAAGGCCCTACGCCAATCACTCGCGGTCCATAGCCGCGCAACTCGCAGACGATGCCGCCATCCCCGCCGACCTCTTCAATGGCCGGGGTCAGGAAGGCCATGGGGTCATGGCGGAAGGCCTGACGGGTGGCCGTGTCAGCGCGATTCACCCGCTCCAGGACTTGCAGCACGGCGGCTACCGGAGCATCCAGCACCGTGTAGATGCCGGTTCCGAGTACATAATGACTCCGCGCCCCCTGACTCAAAAAGCGTTGCTCAAATCGGCCGGCGTGGTGTTTCGGCAGCAGTGGCTCCCGGCTGCGCTCCTGGCCGGGACTGGGGTCCAAGCTTTGCTCCTCTGGCTCCGCTTCTCCAGCAGTGCTAGGTCGATCACCGTACAGGGTCGGCAGGAACGGTGCTGATTCATCCCCTGGTTCCAAATCGATGCCGATGGCAGTGGCGTGATGGATGGTCAAGCCGCGTAGATACTCATCGGCCCGCACGTCTCCGGTGAGTCGGATCAGATACTCCTTGAATTGGGCATAGGCCGCCATGCGCCGGTCCAGCCCCGCTGGGGAGGGGTCGCCGCTGACTGAATTAACCGTATCGATAGCCTTCAGAGCCGAGTAGAGAGGGTCCAGCAGCAGAAACCGTTTGGCGCCGACCACCAGCGCGGTTTCCTCCCGGCGCCAGCCGAAGACGGCAACCCCATTTCGCTGGAACCATTCGATGCGCAGCCGAAATCCCACATCACCGATGGGAGCGTCATGGGAGAGAAAGAGGGTGAAGGGGGCGGCGGAAGGGAGTTCGATCCGCGCCGCCTCGGTACGACTCAGGGCGGCAATGCGGGCATGGGTCAAGAAGACTGCTTCACCATCGCCGCGAGCCTCCTCGGTGGCCAGCAGGGATAACAGAAAGGCGACACCGGGGTGGGATTGGGCGGCATCCGGCCAGTGCGGTAGTGCAAGGGTTGCTTTTTTGGCAAAGGGTAGCGACCGCTTTCGGGAGAGCGTGAAACACCATCCCTCCCCATCCATCGTGGAAGCCAGATGATACGTGATCATGGCGCGCTATCGGGCTTCTTCATGAGGACCAAAAGCCAATCTTGCGCGCCAACAGGGTTCGGTGTTTGAAAGTGCATTCAGCCATTGGGGAACACTCCGATTCTTCTGAGTTCGTTGCTATATCTCCACTGCCAACCAGGTTGATGTTTCAACCGGAAACGGCCGGTTACCGACCTTAACTCATCCGAACATATGGATAGCATTTTAGAACGGGAGTAATTCTGGCGAAAAAATGCCGGCATTTGCTGGTCGGCCACCGGCCAAAACAAGGTACTCCCAGTCTTGTTCATCTCCAGGATTGCATAGTTGCCAATTTGCAGCATCAAACCCAAATGGTCACGCTGAACATTGAGCCCAGTTTCAAATTTACCAAAGGATTGACCCAGTAGCCTGCGCGCAATTTCGAGCCCGTCGCTTGCCGTAATCAACCAAGCGCGCAATATTGACTTTTCAAACCCACGCCAAAACCGTTCTCGCTCTTCCACCATGTCGTCCCGGTCAGTACGTAGTTCTCGTATGACCCGGAAGAAAGCATCAAGCGTAACTTTGGTCAACCATCTTTCCACGGTTTCACGCTTGTTCGGGTCAATATCCTTCCAACGAATCGGATAGAGGCGGGGATCGCCGATGAGCGAATGCAAAAGGTCCAGCGTCTGATCGACGGCGATGCCCCCTTGCCGTTCGGCCCAGGCGACCAAGCCTTCCACCAGGGATTTCAGGGTACTCCGACGCAGGTCTTCAGGGCCTTGCATCTTGTAGGTGGGGGTTTCGCCCAAGTCGGCGAGCAACGACTTCAGGGTTATGGCGATGTCTGATCCTTGGCGGTAGTCCTGCAACCGTTGCCCGAGCGCCTTCAATACACTCAACAGAAAAGCCGATTCGATCAGCGTCTTACGGCCGATCCGCAAGTTCTCGATCTCCGCAATAAAATCGGAACCGCCGAGCAGAGAATCCGCCAACTTGCGAATGGCTGGCTGAGGCGAAAACAGCGACCATTTTTCCGAAAAATCATGCAAGGCTGGCGGCAGTTTGTCCGTCCTGGCTGCCAACCAAATGCCTAAACGCTGGGTCGGCAGCGAGCCGAGATCCATGTTCAGGAGATAATGCCGCCAGAGCTGCCTGGGCGCTGTGCGCCACTCCCGGTCGGCCCAAGCCAGGTAATCGCCAATCAATCGTGCATTGTTCGACCATCCTTGTGGAGAAGACCAAAGGATATAGGGAACGGCTTTGCAGTGCCGACGATCCAGTTTGGAGATGTCGCCTCGCCCTGCTATCAATCGCTTCTCGGCTTCCTCCACCACATTCGGCAATGGGTCCAGCGGCGGCGGCGCACCACCGAACCGTCGCTCCAGTTCCTCGGCCACTTCCTGAATCGCCAACTTGGATGGCCGCACGAACCGCACGGACGCCCCGGCCCGCTTCAATTCGTCCTTAAGGGACACAGGGGGTCTGCTCGCAATCAGCGGATGATGTCATTGATCACCTCCAGTTGCCGGTTAAATTCGTCCATAGCCTCACGCACGGCGGCTTCGTTGGCCGTCATGGTTAATCGGACTTCGATGCGCCGGTCCAGGTCGCGCACCTTATCTTGCAGACGGTCTGTTTCATGGGTGGCGGGACGGGTCTCGGCATAACCGCTGACTCCAAGCAAGATATCTCCATCCTGATTGCGCAACTCACGCAGAGCTGCTTGGCTCTCCCGCAACAGCTTATAGGTCTCGATGGCCCGCCCCGCCGACAAATCCCAATTGTCCCGGAAGCGCCCTGTCGGCGCGCTAAAAGGCACGATATCCGTATGACCCTCGATGTAGGCCGAACTCAAGGTGCTGTAAACGTTGATATCCGGGCATCCGGATGCGGGCTGGTTCGATGCGTGCATGTTGCTGTAACAGGGCAGGATTGCGGCCAGTACCTCGCCCAGCTTACGAATCGTCTCTCGGCCTTGCGGGGTTGGTTCCGCCTGACCGGCCAGGAAAAGCCCACCCGCAGGGAGTTTCAGAGTTCCGTTGGTGGGGTCGATGGTCACTTCGATACCCAAGGCATAAAGTCGTTTCCGCATGTCCTCCAACATCTGGGCGCGGGCCTCGTTGGCGGAGGCGATGCGCGCGATCAGGACATTCATCTGCTGGTCGCGCACGTAGCGTGCGAATGCCTTCAAGCGGGCGTTCTCAGCCTCAAGTTCGGCATTGCGGTCGCGCAGCCGCTGGTAGTCCTCCGGTTGCAGGTGCAATGCAAGGCCGATGAGGAGAATGATGAAAATGAATATCACGCCCACCATTAGGTCGGCTACTGGGCCGAAGAGGTCCTTGCGTTCTTCGTCCGAGTAGGCGGCAGGAATGGCGCGCTGGAACACCTGGGTAGACCCCCTCAGTACGGCCGACGGGGCTGTTGCCTCGCCTCAGCCAGTTGCTTGACCGACTCACCGATCTCTACCGCCGCCTCCTGAAGGTCTGCGGCTACCGTACCAAGGCTGTTGGCCGCTTTCGTAATATGCGTGTCGTATTCATTGAAGACTTTCTGAGTTTCCTTAGCCACCTGTTCCACGCCGGCACGCAGGGTTGTCAAGGCCTTGGCCAACTCCTCATCTACCCGGCCGAATCGTTCCACATGAGACTTGAAGGTTTGCTCGGCTGCGGCGGCCGCTTGCCTGAGTCCGTTCAATGCCAACTGGCTGGACTCGGTGGCGTGCCGGTGAGTCGCTGCGGCCTTTTCTACCCCATCCCGGATTTGGTCAACGCTTGTCCGCAGGGCCGCCGCGGTCTGCTGTAGGGGTTGGGTGGCTTGCTGTAAGGCACCACTCGCGCCGGTAACGGTTTGGCCCGCCGTCATAAAGGTCTGGCCGGCCGCATGAAGATGCTTGACCTGGGCAGCGACGGCGTCAGGCAGCACTTTGAGGCTCGATTCCACGGTTTGTAGCCGGCTCGTCAAGTCCTTGATGGCGTCTTGTAGCCCTGCTTGTGCTGCCGCGAATTTCTTGACCAGTTCACCACTGGCTTGCGTGACCAGACGGTCAAACTCGCTACCTGCCCGGCCCACCGTCTTTTCAATCTCCATACCGGCCTGCTGGCCACCCTTGCGGAGTGCATCCCCGCCGTCTTGCCCGCCTTGGGCCAGCCGTGCTGTCAGTGTTTCGACGGCCTCGGTTAGCTTGCTCATGGTTGTATTGAGGGCGTTGTTGATATGGTCAGGAACCCGATGCAAATTACTGTCGATTGATTCAAGCGTCTTACCGAAGGCATCGATTTTCTGTTCCAGCTCGGTGGACTGGCCCTGAACGCCTTTACCCATGCGGTCAGCGGCTTCAACTAATGAGGTAGCGGCCGCTTTGATTTCAGACCCAAACTCCCGGCCCATACCGCCCATGCCGGTTTTTATCCCGGCCAACACGTTGGCGAGGGCAGTGAACCGTTCAGCCACGGTATTGATCTCCCCACCCGCGGTCTGCTGAACTTGGTTCGAAAATTCCCGAGCAACGGCCTCGCTCATGTTCCCGATAGCTTCGACAATAGGATGAGCAGTCGCACTGGGTAAATCCTGCTTGATGGTGCCAAGGTACTGGCCAAAGTCAGCGGCGAGAACCTTCAGCCGTTGCTCCAGCTTTGCATCAAGCGCTACCGCCAGATCGTCGGTCAAACGTTCCATCCGCGTGAGTTGTCGGCGGGCAATGTCGTTCTGTTCATGCAGGACCAACTCAGGTGTCAGGGGTACGCTGAGATGCTGGACGGCATCGGCGAGTTGGCGGGCGGTTGCCTGTTGACTGGACTGATAATGGCGGGTGAGGAGACTGAACCCGATGTAGCCGATGAGACCGGCGATGGAGGTGATGAACTTGGCGGAACTGACCCCGAGAATCCCCGTGATGGCTGCCTTCATCGCTGCCGAGTTCGCCCCAATCCCGCCCACCTTGAGCAGGGCGGCGGACAGGCCAATGAAGGTGAAGAGCAAACCAACGGTCAGGAAAATCCCAGCCCAAGTGGCGCACCACTGCTCGTAACCGCGCCCCGGAAGGGAATCTACAGAGAACCAGAGGCGCGGGTCGATGAGATTCAAGTAGCCGGGCGTTTGCGGATTGGGTTGCAGGTGCTTGCGGTAATCCCGCCAGAGTGGCGCGAGCGTGGCCTCAGATTCAAATGACTCGCCCGCTTTGATCAAGCGCCCGTCAGCATCCGATTCGTTGTTGCGTAGCTTCTCCAACTTCGCTGACAGACGGCGAATAGGCTTTACCCAGCGACGATGCCGCCTTGATGCGTAGAAAACCCAAACCCAGACAGCGATCAAGAGAATGGTTAAGGCGATAAGAAACGCTAAGTCTTTGTTATCAAAGCTACCGATGACCCAGCTCAACCAATCGACCAAAGCCCCAAATCCAGGTACATCCCGCAACCAAGCCATGTTGCTTCTCCATGAAGGCGCTACCTATTTTCGCTTCCTTTGCGCTCAGTCTATCGTATGTCAAAAAATGTTACAATAAAGGCTGTAACGATCTGGAAAAGCGGAAACTCCGATCACGGGCCTTCGGCAGCTACGCGATCCGGGTCAAGGATGCGCCGACCTTTTTGCGCGAGATCGTCGGCACCGACGGCCGCTTCACCACCGACGAAATCACCAACCAGTTGCGCAACATGGTGGTGTCGCGCTTCACCAACATTCTCGGCCAGGCCAAGATTCCGGCGCTGGACTTGGCCGGTAACTACGATCAGCTCGGCCAGTTCCTGTTGCAGCGCATCGCCCCGGAATTCGCGGCGGTGGGGCTGGAACTGACCAATCTGCTGGTGGAAAACATCTCACTGCCCCAGGAAGTCGAGGCCGCGCTGGACAAGCGCAGCAGCATGGGCATCGTCGGCAATCTCGATCAGTACACCCAGTTCCAGGCGGCGGAGGCCCTGCGCGACGCGGCGGCCAATCCGGGCGGTGGTTCCGAGGCGCTGAACATGGGATTGGGACTGGCGATGGCCCAGCGGCTGAACGAGACCTTGGCACGACCAGCGCCAGCGGCTCCCGCGCCGCAACCGGCCCCGGCGCCGCTGGCGCCCCCACCGTTGCCGACCGCCAAACCCTACTTCGTGGCGGTCAACAACCAGCAGGCCGGGCCGTTCCCGATGGACGAACTGCAACGCCAGGCGCAAGGCGGTCAGTTGACCCGCGCTACCCTGGTGTGGGCGCAAGGCATGGCCCAGTGGACCCCGGCCGGCGAGGTGGCCGAGTTGAACGCGCTGTTCGCCCATCTGCCGCCGCCCTTGCCGCCGGCTTGAAGCTTTCCTTGTGCTCTAAGGGCGCGGCATTAGTGAGTGGCGGAGTCCTGAAAGACCTCCGCCAAACTCTTGGCGTTCAACACCCGCTTGCCCCAAATCAGCAGCGTCTCGCTGTCCGTCGCCTTCAGCCGCGCCAGGGTCGCGGCATCCAGCGGCCCAAATTTCTCGGTGAGCAACTCCTGCAATAATAATAATCCCAGTTCCTTGTGGCCTTCCCTGCGGCCTTCTTCTAAGGTGGACCCCGTTCTTAGGACAAGTGGTGCCCATTTTCGAATGGCGTTGAGGTAGATACCCTCATACTGGGCCGTTTGCCAGAGCCGCTCCCAAGAATGTTATTCGAGACGCTGTCGAAGCTTATTTGCTGGCGCCATGTCTCTACCAAAACCCGCGCCCATAGCCCCACGGATAACCAGGGCCGTACCAGAAGGGGTCCGGCATGTAAATCACCTCGGGCGGGCGGCGTTCCGGCCAAAGTCGATGAAGCTCCACCGACACGACCAGATAGGTGGTGCGATAGTCGCCGACCTGACCCGGCACCGTGCCGGTCAGCGGACCGACGACGGTGATCGACCGACCGACCGCGTAAATGGCCGGATCCAGAAAACCGGGGAATCGGGCGAGGAAGCGACCCGCGCTGGCCTCGGCCCTGAGAGGGTATCCATTCGCTTCCAGGGGCTGTTCGACGACTTCCACCCAGGTCTCTTCGCGCCGGTTGTCCACCCGCGCAATCACGCCGCCCCAACGAACCCACGTCTGAAGATAAGCCTCGGGTCGGGCGCGCGCCACCGCCAGCGGCGGTCCCTGGAAATTTGAATCCCGAATCGGATCGTGGACGGGAGGGGGAACCACACAGCCAACCAACCACCCAAGGGGAAAGAGGAAAAACAGACCGAACCAGTGGAAAGGGAGGTTTCGATTCATTGCGTCCTCCAAAGCGGCGGTAAGACCGTCGCAGCGGTTCTCAACCAAGGATAGAGTCAGGAATGTGATGCAAGGCCCCGGCTTGAAGTTCGGCCAATACCTGCGGACGCGGTCATCGAATCAAGTAGCGCTGGAGCGGAGAGAAGCCGCGAGAGTTTCGACCGCCTCTAGATATGCCTGCCAGCCCACGGCGAAAATCGTATTGTGATCGGCGCCGGGAATCCTGAGCAATCGCTTGTCGGGTGCCGGACTGGCGTCGTATAGGGCCTGCCCGTCGCTGAACGGAATGATGTGGTCATGTTCCGCGTGAATGATCAGGGTGGGTTTGGTGATGATCCGGATCTTGTTCAGTTGACGGAAACCCTGATATTCATCGAAGTTCAGGGTGGCAAGGTTGACTCCAAGCCGGCGCAGCAACGGTCCGGTGTGGGCGAAGCCGCTTTCCAGAATCAACCCAGCGATGACCTCGGGATGATGGGAAGCCAGTTCCAGGGCTGGGGCACTGCCCAGCGAGCGGCCCATCACCAACAGGGGGCCGGTAAAACCCTGGCGCTTTAGCCAGCCGGTGACGAATCCCAGCACGGCGTGACTGTCGGCCAGCAGTGCCGAGGCGGTTGGCTGGCCGGTGGACTGACCATAACCGCGATAGTCCACCACCAGAAAATTGATCCCACGCTGGACGTAAATCGGACCGAGGTCATCGTAGTCCTCGACAATCTCGCCGTTGCCGTGAAAATACAGCAGGGTTGCCGCCTTGGGATCGGCCCGATGACAGTACCCACCGACGATCACGCCATCGCCGACTGGGATGCGCAAGTCGTTACTGTTCGCTTGGCTCAGGCGATAACCGGGGCGGGGATGAAACAGGCAGGCCAAGATTTCGGGCCGGTCCAGCGGAATGGGAGTAGGAGGGTAGTTGATGGGCATGGGCATGTCTCCTTGATAGGGTTGGGTAGGCGGATCACCGGCTTCGGCAAGTCATAAGTATATGTCGGCGGTGATCGTCCGCCCGGACGCGTGGCAAGGGTGGGTAACGTCGTATACTTCAACCCAATCCGGCCATCCTCTCTACCATCGCCCCGGCGGGCGCGGTGGTGGAGGGGAGCGGCGCTCAGTGACCATCCATCCAAGGGGAGCAAGATGTACATCGGCGACTATCTCGGCCGGCGGGCGATTTACAGCCCAGATGCGCTGGCCATCGTGGATACCGGCAAGACGCCGGAGTTACGGCTGACCTACGCCCAGATGAACGAGCGGGCCAACCGGCTGGCCAACTGGCTGCGCGCCACGGCCAGCATCGGCAAGGGCGACCGGGTGGCGATCTTGGCTCAAGACCGGGTCGAACACCTCGATTCGCTATTTGCCTGCGGCAAGCTGGGCGCCGTCCACACCGCGCTCAACTGGCGCTTGCACTGGCGCGAGCTCCAACAGATCCTCGCCAACGTCACCCCGACCGTTTTGCTCTACGACGACGCGTTCAAGGACGCCGCCACCCAGTTGGCTCAGGCGAAAACGTCGCTGCGTCACTGGGTTCATCTGGACGGCGACGGTATCCCCGGCAGCCTGGAATTCGATGCGCTATTGGCTGCTGCTCCGACCACTTCTTGCGTTTGCGAGACGCTGGAAGGCGAGGACATCGCCACCATCCTGTTCACCGGCGGCACCACCGGCCTGCCCAAGGGCGCTCAGATCAGCCATCGCCAGATCGCCTGGAACTGCCACAACACCGTCATTCACGACCTTGGGCGCGGCGACATCTATCTGAACGTGTTCCCCATGTTCCACGCCGGTGGTCTGTTCGCCTATGCCTCCTCGCAAGTCATCATGGGGGGGACCACCATCCTGACGAAACGCTTCGATCCGGAACTGGTGCTGCGGCTGATCGAACGGGAAAGAGTCACTGTGTTCGCGGCGGTCCCGGCCATGTACCAGATGCTCACGCAAACCCCGGCCTGGGCGGACGCCGATCTAAGCTCGCTGCGCTTTTGCACCAGCGGGGGAGCGCCGTTGCCGGTGCCGCTGGTCGAGCAGTACACCCGCGAAAAAGGCGTGCGCTTCAAGCAGGGCTTCGGCATGACCGAATTCGGGCCGGGGCTGTTCGCGCTGGCGCCGGAAGACGCCATCCGCAAGGCCGGCAGCATCGGCCGGCCCAACTTCTTCATCGACGCCCGGATCGTGGATCGCGACAACCGGCGGCTAGGACCCAACCAGGTGGGCGAACTGGTGCTGAAGGGACCCAGCATCGCCTCCGGCTACTTCAACAACCCCGCCGCCTGGGCCGAGATGATCGATCGCGACGGCTGGTTCCATACCGGCGATTTGGCCCGCCACGATGAGGATTGGTATTTCACCATCGTGGATCGGCTCAAGGATATGTTCATTTCTGGCGGCGAGAACGTCTATCCGACGGAAATCGAAGCGGCGCTCTACAAGCACCCGGCGGTGTTCCAGTGCGCGGTGGTCGGTGTCCCCGATCCCCGGTGGGGCGAAGTCGGCAAGGCGTTCGTGGTGCTCAAGCCGGACCAGACCGCCACCGCCGAGGCGCTGTTGGCGCACCTCGGCGAGCATCTGGCCCGCTACAAGATTCCCCGCCACGTTGAATTCGTGGCGTCGTTGCCGATCTCGGCGGCGGGCAAGGTGCTGCGGCGGGAACTGCGGGGGTAAGACCCCAGCCGCCACTTCACCGGCAGGCCGTCCCGGCATACGGCAGCGTGTCCGGAAAGATTTGCACGCCGGTGCTGTAGACCTGATCGGGTTCGAGCACCCCGGCGGTGTCGAAGGTCGCCTCGATCAGGAACGCGGTCCAGCCGGCGGCTGGGCGCGACACCACCCCGACATAGGAACCGTTGGGCATCGGCGCCAGTTGCTGAAAGCCGGTTCCCCCGGAAAACGACGACAGGACGACGGGTTCCCAGGAGATCAGATCGTGGCCGGTCCAGGCCGGCCCCAGCGATTCCAGCCGGAAATCGCGGGCGCTGGGATTGGTCGCCTGCCACAGTTTGACCTCCTTGGGCTGGGCCGAGGGCCAGATCCAGAGGAAGCCATTGTCCGCGACCGTCCAGTCGATGTGGGGACTGGTCTTATTGTCCAGAATGTCGTCGATCCACGACAGCGCCTCGATGATCACGTCCTCGCTTTGTTTGTGATCGGTGTTCGGCGTGTAACGCAGCCATTTGGGATCCGGCAGATCGGCGTAGTAGAACCGCGAGGAATCGGTGGTGAAAAACTGGTCGCCGGTGGCGTTGAGAATCAACTTGGGCATCGTGTAGCGGTCGCGGTAGGTGTAAGGATCCACGACCCCCAACATGGCCTTGCCTTCCGGCGTCTGCACCCGACAGGGTAGGTTGAATTCCACGTAGTCCTTCAGGGCCGGCGCGTAAAAGCCATAGGATTCCCAGTGGTGGATGAATTGTTGGCCGAGATTGGGCATGTCGATCGAGGCCGGAATGATGGCCTTGACGCGCTGATCCACGGCGGCGGTCAGCCAGGTGGTCCAACCGCGCTTCGAGCCGCCCAGCACCAGGAAGTTTTTGATGTTGACGCCCTTGCTGGCCGCGAAGGTCTGCACCGTGTCCATGGCGCGCACGGCGGCCTTGGTCATCGCCAGATGCACCGGCCATTCCGAATCGCCGGTGTCCAGCGCCTTGTCCAGGCTGTAGGCCAGAATTTCGTCTTCCTTGCGTCCCCGTCCCCCGTCGTCGGTGAAGTACAGCGGCTGATTCGGCACCTGATTGACCAGGGCGAGCACCGCGCCCGTGGTGAGGGCCGCCGCGCCGACCGCGTCGTTGATCTCGGTCATCAGCGCGCCGCCGTTGCCGCCGCCGCCAATCACCAGAATCGCGGTGTCGGTGCTGTCCAGCCCGAAGCGCGGAATGACCAGCGCGACCTCGTGCGTCCACACTGGACGGTCCACCTCGCTGGCGGAGCGCCACTGCTGGGAGGTCATTTCCAGAAAATAGACGGCGTAGGCGGCTCGTTCCTGGGTGTGGTAATGCCTGACCGCATAATGAGAATCCGGCTTGGCGACGTACTGGTCCAGCGCGGTTTCAGCGGCGTGGACGCCGACTGGGATCAGACCGGAGATCAGCATCCAGCAGCCGAGTAATATGATGAAAGATCGTCGTTTCAAGTTCATCGTGGAATTCATGCCTCCGCAATGGGCATCTGGAAAGGGGGCGAGGGTCAACGCACGATTCCGTAGCTTTTGGAACCTTCACTCGCTAAGCTTTAAAAAGTGATTTGATCGGAAATTTCCTTTGCTTCCATTCCAGCCGTCGGAGATCGTCATGAAGCCTTCGCTTGCCACCGTCGCCGTGTATATTGCGGCCAGCCTGCTCGTTTCGGCGCCTGCCGTGGCCGCCAAAAAAGCCCAGATGCAGAACATTGATTTCGGTTCGATCACTTGTGGGCAATTTTTGCAGGATTTGTCGCAAAGCTCCGCCGAGGACGCCGGCGTGGTGATGATGTGGATCGATGGCTATCTAAGCGGCGTTTCCGGGGATACCGTGTTGAATTGGAAAGATCTGGAAAAGTTCAGCAGCAATCTGGCCGCCTACTGCGGCGAGAAACCGACCGTCAAGGTACTCGATGCCGCCGAGGCCGTGGGTATTTCCAAGTAAGCGGTAAGCGATAAGAGGGTGTTCCTTGATCTCAAGTTCCTCGACGCGCCGAAAGTCGGGGATGCCTCTCCAAGTAGCGCCGATCCCCTGATGGCCAATTGGCCCATCCGCCGGTCACCCGATCCCTAAATCGGATGGGCGACAACAATCATCCCATCGGCGTGTTCGATTCCGGAGTGGGCGGGCTGTCGGTGTTCCAGCGAATTCGCGCCGATCTGCCACGCGAGGCGCTATTGTACGTGGCCGATTCGGGCCATGCGCCTTACGGTAATAAATCGGCCGAGTTCATCACGCGACGGGCGTTCGCCATCACCGAATTTTTGTTGGAACAGGACGCCAAGGCGGTGGTGGTCGCTTGCAACACCGCGACGGCGGCGGCTATTGCTCACCTGCGAGCGCATTTCAGCCTTCCAATCATCGGTGTCGAACCGGCGCTCAAACCGGCCGTGGCCGAGACCCGCTCTGGGGTGGTCGGCATCCTCGCCACCAGCAACACCGTGCGCAGCGACAAATTTGCTGCTCTGCTTGACCAGCACGGCCACCGGGCGCGGGTGATGGTGCAGCCCTGTCCCGGTCTGGCGGATTGCGTCGAGCACGGCGAATTGAGCGGCCCGCATCCTCGCGCCCTGTTGGAGCGCTATCTGGAACCGCTGCTCGCCGCCGGCGCCGATACCCTGGTGCTGGGATGTACCCACTATCCGTTCCTGATGCCGTTGATCCAGCAGATGGTTGGCCTAGATGTCGCTATCCTCGATCCCAGCCCGGCGGTGGCGCGGCAGTTGCGCCGCCGACTGGAAACCGCGCGCCTGCTCGCCGATGATCGCGCGGCCGGCGGCGAGCGTTATTTTACCAGCGGCTTGCCCGAACCGACCGCGCGGTTGATGGCCCGGCTGCTGGATCGGTCGATCACTCTCGAAGCTTTGTCCGAGCCCTTCCGATAGGGACTCCGTTCTTCCTCGCCATCGCGTTCCCAGTCACGCAACGCTGTTGATCAACGTGGGGTAACATGGGTTTCCACGCCTTTCTCGCCATCGGCATCGGCGCCGCGTCGGGCGCCTGGTTGCGCTGGGGATTGGGTCTGCTGCTCAACCCTGTATTCCCCACCTTGCCGCTCGGGACGCTGGCCGCGAATCTGCTGGGCGGCTTCCTGATGGGAATGGCCATGCAATTTTTGATCGAGCATGCGCTCCTTGCCCCGGAACTCCGGCTGGCCATCACCACCGGTTTTTTGGGCGGGCTCACCACCTTTTCCACCTTCTCGGCCGAAACAGTTACCTTGTTGCTGCGCGAGGAGTATTTCTGGGTTCTGGCCATCGTCCTGACGCACGTCATCGGTTCGGTCACCATGACCCTGTTGGGGATTTCGGTCATGCGATGGCTGACGACGATGGGGGTGTCATGAACGGGGTGTATTTGAAATTTTACGTCCACGAACATCGCCGGCATCACGGTATTCTGGTTTATGAATGGCTGCTGGAGCGCGCCAAAAAATTGGGTATCCATGGCGGATCGGCATTTCGCGCGATCGCCGGGTTCGGACGGCATGGGGTACTGCACGAGGATCACTTTTTCGAATTGGCGGGCAATCTGCCGGTGGAAGTCGTGTTCATGGTCAGCGACGAGGAAGCGACGCAACTGCTGACGTTGATCGAACGGGAGAAGGTCCGGGTCTTTTACGTGAAGATGCCGGCTGAATATGGTGTGATCAATGGGGAGTAGGGGCGGCCAACAAGCCGATTATCCACCCACGGTTGGCAAACTTCGTAGCGCCGTCGCATCTTGCTGATCTCGCCGCAAATGGTCGCGCAAGCCGGCGGTGGCGTCGCCGCCGGTTTCACCCCAGCGGTCCAGGAACACCAACTGCTCCAAGGGCAGGCGCTCGCGCCAACCGGCCGCTTCCAGGTCCGGCCGGTCGCGGAAGTGGCTGACGTAACCCAGGCACAGATAGGCGACGGGCATGATCCGCGGCGGCAGCCCGAGAATTTCCCGCAGCGCCGCTTTGTGGAAGATGCTGACCCAACCGACGCCGATCCCTTCGGCGCGGGCGGCCAGCCACAGGTTTTGCACGGCGCAGACGGTGCTGTACAAATCCATCGCCTTGCTGTGGGTGCGGCCCAGCACCACCGGCCCGGCCCGATCCCGGTCGCAGGTCACGCAGAGATTGAGCGGCGAGTCGAGGATGCCTTCGAGCTTCAATCGCTGGTAACGATCCCGCCGCTCGTCTTCGAACAGCGCGGCCGCTTCGGCATTGGCGCGCAGGAAGGCATCGTGTACCCGGCGCTTCACTGCTGGATCGCGCACCAGCAGAAAGCTCCATGGCTGCATGAAACCCACCGACGGCGCGAAATGGGCGGCGGTGAGCAGGCGCGACAACACGGCGTCCGGGATCGGGTCCGGCACGAACTGGCCGCGCACGTCGCGGCGGGAAAAGATGGTCTGGTAAACGGCGGCGCGGATCGCGGTCGCGGGATCGGAGTCGGCTGACGAGCCGGGCAGTTCGATCTTCATGGTGTCCCCTGGATGAAGGATCGCCGACGGCCTGGCCTTGCCGTCGGATGATGACCTTCCAGGCCGGTCTTCTGACTCGGGTTCGACCCGCCGTGGCGCCTTCCCGACCGAAGTCAGTGGCGTGTTGCCAGGGCGGTCCCCCTCACAGCGTTGGGCACGTCGCGGATTCGCACCGCGTTCCCGATTCTTCCCGCGTGGGACACCTGGATGGAATTGATGGATGCCGGTAAACCGGAGCCAATAGATTGTATAACGCTAAATCGTGATTGGATATAAGTTGACGTTTTGCGCCCAGGACCACACCTAACCTTTGAGAATTGTGTCGATGGACTTCAGTATGTTGTTGATGTTGTGTCGGGTGCTATCAATCTCGCCTAACATAAAATCGAGCTGCCCTAGCACAGCGCGCTTTGCTCTATTTAGATCACCTGTCATTCGCGGGAGACGACTGACTGAGTCTCTAAATCCTGCAAGACTCTTCCACGAATCACAAGCGGCCCTTAGAAGGCTAGTGAGGTTTATATATAAATTTTGAAGGTCTGACTTATCTGTATTTCTAAACTCATGGTAGAGTATTAAAGCTTGTGTTAATGCCTGAAGTGCTGCCTCCCGAGATGATGTCATCAGTGGTAGTTGCTTTGCTATAGCGCTCCTATACCGGTTGTGGAATTTCCAAATACCATCTTATTTTGTCAA
>JARSSP010000012.1 GCA_029624675.1 Candidatus Contendibacter sp. | reverse complement strand
CGACGAAGCCGAGGCGGCCTACCGCCGGGCGATCGAACTCGATCCGGCGGATGCCTGGCCGTGGAACAACCTGGGCAACCTGCTCGCCGACCCGCTCCAGCGCTTCGACGAAGCCGAGGCGGCCTACCGCCGGGCGATCGAACTCGATCCGGCCGTGGAAGACGCGGATTGGGCTTGCATGAAACTCGGCAAATTGCTGGAGCAACAGAACCGACCCGACGAAGCGATCAAAGTCCTTGCCCGGGCCAGCGAGCGGAACACCCCGCTTCGATCCTTTTTTCAACGGTGGGCGGCATTCCTGAAGGACCATGCGCTCGTGGAATCGGTCCAGCGGGCTTTGCGTGCCAACGACCCGACCGCCTTGCGCGAAGCGTTGCGGCGTCTGCGCGCGGAGTCCACCGAGGCGGGAACTTGGGTCGACGAGGCCCTCGTTGAGGGCGTGCTAGCGCCGGCCTTGACCAAAGGGACAGCGGCCCGCGCTTTGCTCGAACTGCTGCGCGAACTGGGTTTCGAGCCATCGGCCCGCCCGCTGCTGCTGGCTTTCGAGGCGGCGATCGCGAACCGTCCGCAAAGCCTGGACGAGCTTGAACCCGAGGTTCAGGGCGCGGCCAAGCGCATGTTCCAGCGGCTCACGGGCGGCGAGAAACCACCGACGGAGCTTGGTATTGGCTAATATACCCACGACGGCCACTTGCCACCGGCCGCGCCGAATCAAACAGGAGCGATCCATGACCCCACCCCTGGCGACCACGATTCCGGATACGACGACCGAAGCCTGGCGCGACAACCTGCGCGGCGAACTTGACACGGAACTCACCGGCCCCCGTCCCGCTGGGTGGTGGACGGGCCGGCCACCGCGAGATTGCCCCGGCTTGCAACCGGACGGTACGTTGACCTCGCTGCCGCTGCCGAATCTGGCGACCTGCACCCGTCAACAGGTATCGGATTATTTCGACAATACCTGGACATTGACCGAGATCTTGTTTTCCGGCCTCCAAGGCGAGGAAGCCTTTTTCCGCCCGCCCTACCATCACTTGCGCCATCCGATGATCTTCTATTTCGGTCATCCGCCGGCGCTGTACATCAACAAGCTGCGGGTCGCCGGCTTGATCGAACAGCCGCTGAATCCCTATTTCGAGCGGCTGTTCGAAACCGGCGTGGACGAGATGCGCTGGGACGACCTGTCCAAGAACGAAATGCGCTGGCCCCGCATCCAGGAGGTTCACGCCTACCGCCAGCAGGTGTACCGCACCGTGCGGCAGGTGATCGAAACCCATCCCGACCTGGCGCCCGGTCACGCGCCCATCACCCAAGATCATCCGCTGTGGGCGCTGTTCATGGGCTTCGAGCACGAGCGGATTCACCTGGAAACCTCCTCGGTGCTGATCCACGAATTGCCGCTGGCGCTGGTCCAACGTCCCGCCGAATGGCCGACGCTGCATCCGACGGCCGGTCGGTCGGCGGGGAGCTTTCCGCCCCGCGTCGGGTGGGATTGTCCGACCAACGATCCGATCGGCGTGCCGGGCCAGCCGGTGACGCTCGGCAAGCCGTTCGACTGGCCTTCCTACGGCTGGGACAACGAATATGGCCGGCGCGAGACCACCGTCCAGCCGTTCCAGGCCAGCCGCTACCTGGTCAGCAACGGCGAATTCCACGCCTTCGTGACCGCCGGCGGCTATCGCGAGCCACGCTACTGGTCGGAAACCGGCTGGGCGTGGCGCTCGTTCCGCAACCTCAAATGGCCGACGTTCTGGGTTCTGGACGGTCCCGCCGGCCTGCACCGTTACAAACTGCGGACCCTGTTCGAGGTGATCGACATGCCCTGGGACTGGCCGGTCGAGGTCAACCACCACGAGGCCAAGGCGTATTGCGCGTGGCGTACCGAACGGGAAAACGCACCCTATCGGCTGCCCAGCGAGGCCGAGCATCAGGCGCTGCGCGACACCCGGCAACGCGCGGCGGCATCGGTCGGCATCGAATCCGACCCGGTGATGCGATTCGACGGCGCGACTCTAGCGCGGGAATGCGGCTGGAATCTCAACCTCGCCCATGGCTCTTCCAGACCGGTCGATGCCGGCCAACCGACCGAAGCCGGTTTCCACGACGTGTTCGGCAACGTCTGGCAGTGGTTGGAGGATCATTTCAACCCGCTGCCCGGCGCCAAGGTGCATCCCTATTACGACGACTTCAGCACGCCCTGCTACGACGGTCAGCACCAGATGATTTTGGGCGGTTCCTGGGTCTCCACCGGCGACGAAGCGAGCCTCTGGTCGCGTTTTCACTTCCGCCCGCACTTTTTTCAGCACGCCGGATTCCGGCTGGTGCGGAGCGAGGGCGACGGCGGCGCGGTGCGGCTGGATCGGGCCGGTTCGGCGGGCCAGGTTTACGAAGATCCGCAAATTCTCAACGAGTATCTGCTGCTGCACTACGGCGCGGCCGAGGAGCAGATGCCCTACGCCTTCGGGCCGCGCGACGCGGTCGAGTTTCCGGTTCGTTGCGCCCGCTGGTTGCTCGACGCCGCCGAAGAATATGGCGTGCCGACCGCCACGGCGCTGGACGTGGGTTGCGCGGTGGGTCGGGCCAGCTTCGAACTGGCGCGCGTCTATCCGACCGTGCTGGGTGTGGACCTCAGTCGGGCGTTCATCGACGCGGCGGAGACTTTGCGCCGCGACGGTGAATTGCGCTATTTCCGCAAGGACGAAGGGATGTTGGGCGCTACCCTGAGCGCAATGGTCGATCCCGCCATCGACCGGAGCCGAGTCGGTTTCCGTCAGGCCGACGCCTGCTCGCTGCCGGCCGAATTGGTGGATTTCGACGCTGTGTTGCTGGCCAACCTGCTGTGCCGGTTGCCCAGCCCCAAATCGCTGCTGGGGCGGCTGGGCGGGCCGCGCGGGTTGGTGAAGGTCGGCGGTCTGCTGGCGATCTTCTCGCCCTACAGTTGGCTGGAACAATTCACGCCGCTGGAAGCGTGGCTGGGTGGTTACGAGCGGGAGGGCGATCCAGTAACAAGCACGGCGGCGCTGGCCGAGTTTCTGCGGGCCGAAAACTTCGAGCTGTTGCGCGAGGCCGACGTGCCGCTGGTCATCCGCGAACACGCCCGCAAGTATCAATACATCGTGACACACGCCATGTTGTGGCGGCGGATCAAGTGATGGCCTGGCAGTCTGGTTCCGGGTGGCTGGCTGGCGGTCTGTTGCTGGCGGGAACGGCGTTCGCCGCCGAGTTGCCGGCCTGCCTGACCCGCGCGGCCGACGAAACGACGCGCGCCGCCGTGATGAAGACTTCGCCGGCCGATGAGGAACTGCTGGCCCGGCTGGCCTACGCCGAAGGCCGTTCCACCGGCTTCCCCGACGATCCCCGCGTCTATCGGAGCATCGCCTGGGGAGTGATGAACCGGGCGCGGTTGAGCGAGATCTCCGCCGTCGCGCGCCGCCAGTACGGCGATGGAGTCGCCGGGGTGATCTTTCAACCGAAGCAGTTCAATCCGGCGGTCTCGCTCCGTTCGCCGTTCTCGAATGACTTCCTTTGTCCTCAAGACTCCGCCCGCTGGCGATTGGCCACGGACGCCGCCCGCGCGGCCTTGCGTGGCCGGGACAATCCGTTCATCCAAACGCCATGGGAACAGCGAAGCGGTCGGTCGTTGGTGGTCAATTTCTACTACCCCCAGTCTTCCCAGGCGCTGGGTCCGCTCGCGCCTTGGGAAAGCAGTCCCGCCCTGCGGTTCATCGGCGACCCGGCCCCCGACAGCAAGCTTCCGCCGGCGGCGCGAATTCGTTTCTACCGGCTCGCTCAACCGCCGGGCGACTTGCGCGACCCAGCATCCCCCAAGGCAGAACCCACTCCCGCCGACTCACCCCCGCACCGCTTACCTGAATGACGTCATCGTCGATGGGTTCCGCTCCTGGTCCGGCGGGTGTACCCGTAGGCCATTTGTCTTGCTTGAAGATGAAGCCATGCTCGGATTCACCCACTCCAGAAAGGGCTGCCTGTCGTTGATGCCAGTGATGGCGTTTGCGATAAGCCAATTCGGGTTGTTATCAGAGTACAATTTATTATGTCTAATAACAGCTTGTCGAAAGCTTACCGTGACTGTACGTCAGAATTGACTTTAACTATCAACCATCTCGATGACAGGAGAGGTCGCCGTAAAGGTTGCGCGAGGTTGATCGACGCGCGATGGGAGCCGGCAGGCGTCCGCCCGCACCACGGGCCAAAGATAAAACTCGCCGCCTGTCCGTTCCAACGCGCCCATGTCGTCCTCGGCAAACGGGAGGCGTCCATATAACGACCATGAACCCAGCCTCGAACCCGACATCCTCGACCAACCCGACCGACGTCCAAAGAGCGAACGCGCCAAGCACACCGAACGGACCAGCCGTGCCTTCGCCGAGGCGAGGGGCGCCCGACCCGGCCGCCGCAGCCCGTGAGGCGGATTCGCCCAGCGCCCGACCCGCTCGGCGCATCGGAGACCGCGCCCTTTACGAGGCCGAATGGCTAGAGAGCGTGGATCGCATGACGAACGCGGCCATCGCCCGCGCGACGGGCGGCATCTCGCCTATCGGGCTCGCCATGGACTACTTCGATTGGATAGCGCATCTGGCCACCTCGCCCGGCAAGCTGATCGAGCTCGGCAACAAAGCCGCGCGCAAGACGCTGCGCCTGGCTCGCTACGCCGCGACCCGCGTCGTCGACCCCGGCGCCGCTCGCTGCATCGAACCGCTGGCGCAGGACCGTCGCTTCGAGCACGAAGCCTGGCAGCGCTTTCCCTTCAATATCATCCACCAGGGCTTCCTGTTGAATCAGCAGTGGTGGCACAACGCCACGACCGGTATTCGGGGGGTGTCCAAGCACAACGAAGCGGTCGTCTCCTTCATCGCGCGCCAACTGCTCGACATGTTGTCCCCCTCCAACATCCCGTTCTTCAATCCCGAGATCGTCCAAGCGACGCTTTCGGAGGGCGGTGCCAACCTGCTGCGCGGCCTGGAGTACTTCGCCGACGACCTCCAACGCCGCGCGCGCGGCGAGCCGCCAGCGGGCACGGAAGCCTTCCAGGTCGGCAAGCACATGGCTGTCACCCCCGGCAAGGTCGTCTATCGCAACCGCCTGATGGAATTGATCCAGTACACCCCCACCACGGAAAGCGTGCAGCGCGAACCAGTGCTGATGCAGTCGGCGTGGATGATGAAGTACTACATCATGGACCTCTCTCCCCACAACTCGCTGGTCAAGTACCTGGTGGATCGGGGACATACGGTATTCATGATCTCGTGGTTCAACCCCGGCCCGAAAGATCGCGACTTGGGGATGGAAGACTACCGCAAGCTCGGCACCCTGGCGGCGATCGACGCGATCTCGGCGCTGCTGCCGGGCCGCAAGATCCACGCGGTGGGCTACTGCCTGGGCGGCATTCTACTGACGATCGCCGCGGCGACGATGGCGCGCGACGGCGATGATCGGCTGGCGAGCATCACGCTGTTCACCACTCTGGTCGACTTCACCGAGGTCGGGGAGATCGCCGTGTTCATGGGGCCGGGCACGGTGACGCTCATCGAGGACATGATGTGGCAGCAAGGCTATCTCGATCCGAAACAAGCTGCCGGCGGTTTCCAGTTGCTTAAGTCGAACGACCTGATCTGGTCGAAGATGGTGCGCGAATACTATCTTGGGCAACGCGAGCCGATATTCGATCTCATGGCTTGGAACACCGACAGCACCCGCATGCCCTACCGCCAACATTCCGAGCTGCTGCGTCGGTTCTACGGCGACAACGAACTGTTCGAGGGCAAGTATCGCGTGGAGGGGCGCCCGATCGCGATCAGCGACATTCACGTGCCGATCTTCGCGGTCGCCGCGGCCGGCGACCACGTCGCCCCCTGGCATTCGGTGTACAAGCTGCACCTGCAAAGCGATGCGGCCGAGCTGACCTTCGTGCTCACCAGCGGCGGCCACAACGTCGGCATCGTCAACGAGCCGGGTCACCCGCGCCGCAGCTTCCAGATGACGACCTGCAAGGAAGGCGAACGCGCCCTCGATGCCGAGACCTGGAAGGCGCGAACGCCAGTCACCCAAGACTCATGGTGGCCGGCGTGGCGGGAGTGGCTGGCGCGGCATTCGAGCGGCAGCATGGCACCACCGCCCATGGGCGATCCGGACAAGGGCTACGAGCCGTTGTGCGACGCGCCCGGAACTTACGTTCACCAAAAATGAACGACCGTCTGGAACGGGGAGTAGGCTCGGGATAGGCGCTAAGATGCGCTAATGTTTCCCTGGCGTCATCAGCACTTCAAACTCCCGCCCGACCCTGTTTCCAGTTTCATCCACCACCACCAGCCAATGCCTGCCCGCCGTGGGTTGCGCGACTTGCTGGTGGAAGGTTTGCGTCGTGCCCAGGAACTGGTTGTCCAGATGCCAGTAGAGCAGAGTTTCCGGGTTTTGTGGTACGGCGCGGAATACGGTTTGCTCCAGCTTGCCGTCCAGTTCGCGGGGCAGGTAAATCTGGGTATGATTTTGCGGATACACCACGCTCAAGGCTTCCCGCGAACCGCCGTCGCTGTTTTGGCAATCGGCGCGCCACGGCGGGAGCGGCTGGTAATCGGCGTGAAATTGCTGGTAATACTCCGCCTGATCGGGGGGCAGCACGAACCAGGCGCGGGTTTGCATGGCGGCAACGCGTTCGCACTCGCTGGTGACGCGATATTGCCCGCTGATATCCAAATGAATGCGCGGATGGTAAGGGGTCATGGAGGCAAAGTGGCTACCGAGCGGAATACGAACCATTTTAGTGGCGCAGGCGCCATTGCTCAGATAACCGTCGTCGCGGCAAATCTTGACCTCGGTCATTTGCCAGTCCGGGCGTTGGAACCAGCCGCGATTCGGCGGTAACAAACTGAAGGTATTGAATAAGATCGGCGCGGCACTCTGGGTTCCGGTCAAGCCTGCTCGGCCTACCCCATCGGCATTGCCGACCCACACGCCCACCGTGTAATCCGGAGTTGCGCCAATGGCCCAGGCGTCGCGCTGGCCATAACTGGTGCCCGTTTTCCAAGCGACTTGGCGGCTGCTACTGAATTTTTCCCAGTAACCTTCATCGCCGGGGCGGGCGACTTCCAAGAGGGAATCCAACGTCAGCCATGCGGTAGCAGTGGAAAGCGTGGCGATCCGCGAACTATCCGCGGGCTGGCTTTGCAGCCAGCGTCCCTGTTGCCAAACAGTTTGCTGGTGTTGCTGATCCTGCATCGCCCGATGAGCGAGATTGGCGTAAGCCACGCTTAAATCCCACAAGGACGCTTCCGCCCCGCCCAGAATCAGGCTCAACCCGTAATCCCGCGCCGAACGTTGCATGTGACTAAAGCCCATTTGCCGCAACTGCATCAGGAACGGCTCAACTCCGCGCGCGCTCAGCAGGTTGACCATCGGGACGTTCAGCGAACGGGCCAAGGCTTCCCGCGCCCTGACCGCGCCGTGGTAATGGCGGTTGTAGTTTTGCGGGGTAAAGCCGCTGTAGTTGACAGGCACGTCCGCCAGCAGCGAATCCGGCACGATTAGCCCTTGCTCGATGGCGTCGGCGAACAGCAGTGGCTTGAGGGTGCTGCCCGTACTGCGCGGACGCTGGATCATGTCAATCGCGTGTCCCTGATCCGCGCCGAAATTCAGTACCGGGCGATTGCCGATATACGCCAGTACTTCAAACGTGCGGTTGTTGAGCACCACAACGGCAAGGTTCTGGATGCCCTCCAGGACCAGTCGCTCACCGCTGCGTTGCGCCAGGGTATTGAGTTGCTCCTGCAAACCGGCGTCCAGCGTGGTGCGGAAACGCTCTCCCGCGGGCTGTCGTACCGCCAGCGTATCCAACAAATGCGGGGCCAGTTGGGGCAGGGGATGCGGTGCGTCGGGTAAGGGTTCGGCAACCGCCAGATCGTATTCCAGTTTGGACAGGATGTTTTGCGCGTAAAGTTGCTGGAGCAAACGGTTCCGTTTGGCGAGCAAGCGTCCGCGATTGCGCCCCGGATGAATCAAAGCCGGGTTGTTGGGCAATACCGCCAGCATCGCGCTTTCCGCCCACGATAACTGGTCCGGGCCACGGGCGAAGTAACGCCATGCCGCGGCTTCCAGCCCCACCACGTTACCGCCAAAGGGGGCGTGACTGGCGTACAACTTAAAAATTTCGTCCTTGCCATAACGGCTTTCCAGCCGCCACGCGCGTAATAATTCCAGCAGCTTTTCGCTCAAGGTGCGCGGAGGGTTGCCGCGCGACAGACGGACGACTTGCATGCTCACCGTGCTTGCACCACTGACTATGCGCTGTTCGCGCAGGTTGTCGTGGATCGCGCGGGCCAGAGCGAGAAAATCCACCCCGTTGTGTTGCCGGAAACGCTTGTCCTCGACCTGGATCAGCGCGATGGCAAATTTGTCCGGCACGCTTTCCAGTTCGGGAAAGCGCCACTGCCCATCCGCCGCAATGTGAGCGCTGAGCAACCTGCCGTCACGGTCCAGCAGCAGGTGCGAATGAGAGACGGCGAATAGCGTGGTGGGCAGGCTGAGGAAATACCACCACACCACGCCGATGATGAACAGGAAGAGGGCTGTTCCCTGGGTCAACCGTTTCACTGTTCAGACCCCGGCTGATCCGCGGAGTCAGCTTCATCTTCCTCTTCCCCACTGGTTTCCGTTTTCGGTTCGATGCCCTGGTCTGTGTCAACCGGCAGCACCTTCACGATCCGCACGGGTATACCCGCGGTACGCGCCCGGGTGTTGGGCTGGTACATGGCCTCGCCGCTGATGGGGGGGAAGTAAAACTCGCCGAGGAAGGCGGCATTGAGCTTGATCTTGATGGTTTTACTTTCGCCAGCGGCCAGGTCGAAGTAGCTCAACACGCGGTCGTCACGCACCTCCTGATAGCTGAGATCGTCGTTGTCGGTCGTACCGATTTCCGCGCCGGACGGCAACAGCGTGGATAGGGCAAGGTGCTTGAGCGCCGCCCCACGGGTGTTGGTGATCGTCACATTCAGGTCGTAATCCTGTCCCTGCTGCAATTGCAGTGGTGACTGCTCCGCCGGGGTGGTGTTGGTATCCCACATCGGATTGCCTTGCCTGTCGAATAACTCGGCTTGCAGGTTCAAACCTTCCGCCACCGGCTGTTCGTGACCCGCGGGGGCAATGCCGCGCTGGGTGACCGTGGCGTAGAGCGTGCGGTCGCCGTCATTATGCAGAGCAAGCTGGAAAGTGGCGTCTTGCGCGGTCAGCAATTGGCTGACCAGCGGTTGCGCGCTGGTCAGCGGGGTGGCCGCGCCCTGATCCAGGGTGTATTGCACCGCCAGCGGTTGTTGACGGCTACCGAGGTAATGCGCCACCGACAACAAGGCCCAACTGATGTCATGGGTGTTGTGGGCCGCGCCGCCACGAAGGTCATTCACAATTTGCTGGACCACCCGCTCGGCGTCCTGTGTTTTTTGCAATACCAACAAGGTTTCCAGTTGCAAACCGAGTTGCCCCAGTTTTTGGCTGAACGTCTGCTCGGAAGTGGGTGTGTTCAGTTCGGTCGCCGTCAGTCCAGCGACGGTTTGTTGCGCGGCTTCGGCTTGCCCCGCTAGTAGATAAGCGGCGGCCAATAACCAGCGGGCTTGCGGGTTGGCCTTACCGGATTCACGCAGGCGGTTCATCGCGCCCAGTTGCGGTTTGCCCGCCACTGCCAACACGTACAGGCGGTAAGCTTGGGTGGAAGAGGTGTCTTCCTGGGCGCTGGCCACCCAGTCTTGCGCCTGTTTTGCCTGATACGCCTGCCATGCGGTCAGCAGACTCAGGGGTATGGTGTAGCCCTGTTTTTGCGCTTCGATCAGGAAATGCCCGGCATAAAGGCTCGCCCAGTCGTTGGCTTCGGTCGAACCTGGCCAGTACATCAGGTTGCCATTGCTGCTCTGAAAATTGCCCAATTTGACAATCGCCTGCTTGACGTGGTGTTCGATCTGGTTTTGTCGTTCGGGGTCCAGCTTGAGCAATTTGGGCAAGTACAACTGCGGGAACGCCGCCGACGTGGTTTGCTCCAGACAACCATGCGGATAGTGGATCAGATAATCCAGACGCTGCTCCAGATTCAGATTGGGCAAGCTGGAAAGTTCCAATAGGCTTTGGTTGGTCCCTGTCATGCCATGGGGCGTGATGGTTGCCTTCCAGTCCGCCTTGGGTTTGAGGGTGGCGCTGACCGCGCGCAGGCTGGGCAGGTTGGGGGCTTGCACTGGCAGGTTCACTTCGTGGCTGCTGCTGAATTTACCGCTGGTCGCGGTAAAGCGCAGTTTACCCATCATTGGTTTGTCGCCTGCCTTGAGCGACAACGTAACGACTTTCTCACCGGTTTGGGCAAACGGTACGGTCAGCGCGGGGCCGGTGCTGGCAAAGGCGCCATCCGTTTCCATGTTGACCTGCACGGATTTGATGCCAGGGTCGGAAACGAACAGGGTGAGAGGTACTTCAACCCGCTCGCCGACCTTCAGCGCGCGGGGCAAGGAGGACAGCAGCATCAGCGGCTGACGCACGAATACCGGCTGTTCCGCCTTGCCGTAAGCCGTCCCGTCGGCAGCGACCGCCATAATACGCACCGCGCCGAGATAGGACGGCAGTTCAACCTGATGTTCGCGGGTTTGGCCGGCATCCAGATGGAACGCGCCGAGGAAACGCACCACGGGCGGAAAGCGTTTGGGCTTGTTGGCGGCATCGTCGAGTTGCGCTTCGTCGCCGCCACCGATCGCTAGAACGCGCTCCAGATCGCTGCTGTACGCGCCAATCACGCTGTCGAATAGATCCCAGGTCTTAACGCCCAAGGCTTCCCTGCGGTAAAAGGCCTTGTGCAGGTCGGGAACCGTGAAGCGGGTCAAACCGAGCAAGCCTTCGTCAACCACGGCGAGGGTGTAATCCATGGCCCGCCCGGATTGCTCGCTGATGCTGAAGCTTTGCGTACTTTCCGGCTGCCATTCTTCAGCGGCTTTCAACACCGGCTGCAAGTGGGTGGCGGGATCTTCCACCGTGATGGGAATGATGCCGTACAGACGGATGGGGCGGTCATTCTGTTTGTTCTGGTGCGCCTGCAACAGAGTCACGCTGACGTAGGCATTCGGCGCCATCGCCGCCGTGATCGGCAGCGGGATTTGGGCGCGTTGCCCCTGAAACTCGATCCAGCGTTGTTCCAGAATCCGGCTGCTGGTTTCGACGGTCAACAACGCCCGTCCCGCTTGTGCCTCCGGCAATTGGATTTGCGCGGTTTCGCCCACCTGATAGCTGGTTTTATCGCTGCCGAAACGCAGCATCGCGGCAGCCCCACTGCCTTCTTCCTGGGCACGACCCGCCCAGCCTGGCCAATCCACGTAAAGCGTTTTGCCGGTGCAATGCTTGCCTTGCACATCGCAGGCGCGGATCAAGTAGCGTCCCCAGTCGGGATATTTGATCTGAAATTTCCACTCGCCATTACCGTGGGTCGTGCTGATGATGGATTGTTGCAATTTGCTGCCGTGGCTGGAATCCGCGTATTCCGCGAGCGAGTCTGGAGTCTTGTCCCACCACCATTTCCATTCGATTTTGTAGAGGGTGACTTCGACTTGTGGCAAGGACACTTCCTGGCCATCGGCATTCACGCTGCCGATTTCGACCGTATGCTCGGTGTCGGTCAGTAGCATATCGCGCTCGGCATCGCCCTTGGGCAGTTTGATGCCGACGAAGTTTTCAAACGGGTAATAATCCATTTCCTGCTTGCTGATGCTAAAACCGCCGCCTTCTTCATGCACGCGGCTGGTGAACCATGCGCTGAGCATCCCCGGTACGGGTTTTTCTGGCTGGAAGTTTTTGCTGAAACGCAGGTAGCCCTGCTCATCCAGATAGCCTTCCAGCAATTGCTGTTCTTCGCTATCGAGCTTGCGAGTGGGGTCATCGAAAGCGTAATCGACAAAGCGGGTAAACCGAGTCGTTTTTTCACGCAATTTGACGCTGACATCGGCTTTCATCTCGCTGGCGGTGCCGCCGTGCAACCATTGCGCAAACAGAATGGCTTCCGGTAAATCGCGGTAACCATGCAGTGCGGTCACGCCGTAATTCAGCTCGACTTTTAGGCGGTTGGGGCGCACGGTTTCGATCTTCAGGGTTTTGTCGAACGTGCTGCCGCCCAGTACCGCCTTGACCAACCAATCGCCCGTCGGGTCGCTTTCCGCAGTTTTCAGTTTGAAGGGGTAAAACGCACCGACGGGTTGTTTGTTGGTGACGGTTTGCTTGAGTTTGCCGGTCGGGTCAAACAATTGCACCGTAACCGGATGGTTTGGCGGCAAAGTCTTGGCGCGGTCTTGCAAGACAAAAGTCAGGAAAATGTCGTCGCCGGGTCGCCACACGCCACGTTCGCCATAGAGCACACCCTTCAAGCCTTTTTGCACGGTTTCGCCGCCCACATCGAACTGGCTGGTTTCCAGCGCGGTGTTGGCGTTGAGCTTGAGGTAGGCGCGATCGGCGTCTCGGTCGGCAACGAGCAGGAAGGGGGTGTTGGGGCTTTCCAACTCGGCAAAACCATTGTTATCGGTGGTCGCGGTGGCGAGTGTCTGGCCTTGAAAATTGCGTAGGGTCAAACCCACGCCCCCGGCGGCTTCGGCAGTGCGCAGATCCGTGGCAATGACATGCACCTTGCCATTGCCATCCCGCTTGGCGATCAGGCCAAGGTTACTAGCCATGAAGTTGTGCGAGAATTCAATATCTTTGCTGGATTGGTAATAACTGTCATTACACGGATCGTTACGTTTTTCCCAATCCAATTCAGTTTGGATGGCGTATTCCTCGATGCCATCCCAACCGCTGGTTTCCGTGCCATCATGATCTTCCGCGCTCGTCAGCGGTTTATCGCTGACTTGTGGTTCGGGTGTGCCTGTTGGGCAGGGATAAGTGGAATGGCGGCGGTCGACCGACAATTCCAGTCGATACAACGCGCCCGGCTTGGCTTTGAACAATTCGGTCGCATCAATGCCATAGCGGTTCCACTGATTAGGATTGGCCGCAGTCAGCGAGACGGTTTTACGCCAAACATAACGCCCGACGCGCTTCATTTCACGGTCGCCATCCAGCTTGTTGACTTGCAGGAATTGCTGAATATTTTCGGGGAATACCTCCATTGCGGTGATTTGCACCGCATTTACCGCCCGAGCTTCCAACGGGATGGTCAGGCGCTGGCCTTCCGGCAGGATGTTGCCTTTACCGACAAAACGCACCGCCGGTTTGGGTAGATCGAGGGTAATGGACTGTTCGATGCGTTCCGCCAGTTTGCCCAACGTCGGCAAAGCGGCCTTGATGCCCGCTTGCAGGATCAATTTGTGTTCGCCGGGCTTGAGTTCGCCAGAAGGGTAAATCAGCAAGAGGTTGCCGACGATCTGCGTGGTGACTTCGTCGCTGCCCAATTGCACCAGACCTTTCAAGTCTTGTTGAGGGTCGAGCGCATGAGAAAAACTGACGCTGACATGTGGTTTATCTTCGTCGTTTTCACTCAGGCCATTGATCCTGGTCACGCTGAAAGTCTGTTGGCCGGGAATTTTAAAATCGCGCGCACCACTGCTGTGTTTGCCTTGCGCATTCAGGCGTTTGGTATTCCAGCTCAGGTGCAGATTGGTATCGAAGGTTTCGCGCGGAATGTTCATCACTCTAAAACGGTGTTGCGTGCCCGTGTCGTTATGATCCCAGTCGATGCGCAGCGACTTTTGCCGCGAACTGGCCTGAAGGATTTTTTCCGCTGCATTCGGGGCGACATAGTCCGAGGTGAACACCTTACCTTCCAGTTGCATTTGGGTAGGCTGGTCGACGATGGGGTCCAGCCCCTGGAATTGCACGTCCACTTCCAGCAGGGCGGTTTTGAACGCGAAGTCAATCGGTTGGATGTCGGCGGGGATATTGAGCAAACCGTTTGGTTTTATCGTCAGCGTGTAGTTTTGCCCCGAGGCCAGCGGTGCGTCCGGGGTAAAGACGATGCTCGTGGTGGTGTCAAATCGCGCCTTGCCCGCCACATCCGGTGCGATTTTCAGGTAAGCGTCCGCGTTGCTGCCTATTTTGTCATCGCCGATTACGGGTTGGCGGAAAGCGATGACCAGCGGTTTGTTGCGCGGTTGTACCCTAGGAGGGCGCAGGCTGAACAGTTCGGTAAGGAGGCGGGCACGGTCCTGGGTAACTATATCAGGCTGATTGGTCTCCATTGTGGCTGTTGTGCCGAAGCCATATCCGGCCAAGCTCCAGATACCCGCAACGAGCAGGCACAACCACAAGATCCGCGACAGATATGAACGTTTCATCATGAAGATTCTCCATTTTTAAAAATACTTGTTCGGCTGTGCCCGGTTGCTCCGTCACCGCGTCGGAGGCTGTATAAAAACGCCTCTCAAGTGGTTGGTCAGGAGCACCAGCTCCACGATCAGGGCGATGGGACCGTGCAATATGGCACAGCGTGACTCCAAAATAATTCGCCAGCGCAGTATTAAAGAGAGGGAATGCGCGCATTATGGCGCGCTGGTGCAAGTTGGTGAAATGATCGTGCAACACTGGTGCAAGCAACTTCGTGGCGGGGATGACAGCGTTAAGCGGTGATAGATCATCATCGCACTGGCAACCAAGCCAGACCAAGTTTTGATTGTTGCTGGTTGCTCGAAATGGTTCAGGCGTTTTCGGGGTTCACCGAACCGACCAAATCGCCGGCTCGTTCAAAGCCAAGCCCATGAAGTGGAAGCATCCGCCGCCTGGTTAAGAAAAAGATTTCCTTGGTGATCCTCTCGCCCGCGACCAGGATCTACGATTGAGTCGGCTCCAAGTCTTGGCCATGGATGACCATTGGCGGCTTATCAGGTCGATATTGTGGATCGGCGTTGAAGCCGCTACCCAGTCCGCTGCTTGTCGTGTCGATGCAGTCGTCGTCCTAGTTCTTGAGCGACCCGCCAAACATTTCGCCGTAAAAGCGGTATCCCGAACATACCCAGGATGCTGGACCCTCTCGACCCCGGATCAGGACTGCAAGGAAAGGTACTGCCAGACCACGCTGGCCGCGGCAAGGGCCGTGATTTCGGCCACATCGTAGGCCGGAGCGACCTCGACCACGTCCATGCCCCTGAAATCGAGCCCGCTAAGTCGTTTCAAAATCGCCATCACCTGCCAAGTGAACAGGCCTCCAACCTCGGGAGTACCGGTTCCGGGCGCCTGTCCTGGATCGATGGCGTCGATGTCGAAGGATAGGTAGATCGGTCCCGCTCCCACGGTGGCGCGCACAAGATCGGCAACCGCCGGCGGGCCGGTCATGTGGACCTCCTCGGCGCTGACGATGCGCACGCCCCGCGCCAGCGTCCAATCGTAAACCGCGCGCTCCACCGGCGAGCGGATGCCGATCTGGATCATCCGCCGGGGATCGATCAAGCCCTCAAGAAGGGCATGGTAGAACACCGAGCCGTGCCCGAGCGGCTGACCAAAATTATCCGGCCAGGTATCGACATGGGCGTCGAAGTGGATCACCCCAAGGGGTCCGGACCGCCTCGTCAGCGCCCGCAACAGCGCCAGGGTAATGGTGTGATCACCGCCGATGGCGATGAGATGGGAAAATGCAGCCGCCTGCTGCTCGATCAAGGCGAGGGAGGCGGGAATATCGCCGAGGGCAATGGTGAAATCCCCGACGTCAGCCAGCCCCACTTTACGGGGATCGCGCCAGTTCGCCGGATTGTCGCCATCGACCAGCATCCGGCTGGCGTGGCGCACCGCCAGCGGCCCAGCCCGCGCGCCCGCCCGGTTGGTGACGCCTATATCGAACGGTACGCCGGCCACCCAAAACCGCGCGGCCGACGGTTCGAGGGTGGCGCCGAGAAAGCTGGGCGGAATCGCGAAGGTGGGCGTTAGAACCATCCTCTTCAAAGCTCCAAAGGCAAAAATAACTCGGATAGACGATCTGGCCTCGCAGGTTACCAGGCAGGTTACCAGTTTTGCATCCTGTTATTTCTTGGTCATAAAAATGTCATCGTATCCGCCTCGACCGTATGCCGTCGCCCCTTTATCATGGAACTTCAGCCCTCATTCCCTTCCTGATGACCACGAGGAATCGCCCGTGTTTCCGACACCCACCCGTGTATTTCTAACCAGGGGAATTGGTATTCACCGCCACACCCTGACCGCTTTCGAGCTGGCGTTGCGTGACGCGGACATCGAACAGCAGAATCTGGTTTACGTCTCGTCGATCCTACCACCGGGCTGTGAACTGGTGACCCGCGAGGTCGGAGTAGCCGCCCTGAAGCCGGGCGACATCACCTTCTGCGTGATGGCGCGGATCGAGACCAACGAGCCCGGACGTCACATTCACGCCAGCATCGGCCTCGCCCGACCGGCGGATCCCGAGACCTACGGTTACATTTCCGAATACCACGGTTTCGGCCAACTGGCCGAACAAAGCGGCGACCATGCGGAAGACCTCGCGGCCAGCATGCTCGCCAGCACCCTGGGCCTGGACCTGGACCCCGAGGTCGCCTGGAACGAACGCAAGCGCCTCTACGAACACAGCCATCTGGTCATCAACAGTTCGTCGATGACCGCCGCCACCGAAGGCGATCCCGAGGGCCGGTGGACTTGCGCTGTCGCCGCGGCGGTGTTCCTGTTCTCTTGATCCCCTCGACGGAGAACAGGCGGCGTCGGAGCGATCAGGCGTCGTAGTGATTGGATAGCCTTTACCGATTGAGTTAGCCGCTCAGCCATGCCTCAACTCGATCAAGGGGCAACAAAGCAACGGACCTGGAAGCGGACGCCTCGGCTCTCAATACCCCGCCGCCAACCCACCCGGTTGCCGGGTATCGGAGAAACCATGCCACCCGTCCGGGGCGCGCAGGATGCTTTGGGTATCACCCATCGCCTCCCGAACCACCACCTTATGGCCCAGCCCTTCCAGCAGGCGCACGGTGTCCGGGCTCAGCCCTTCCTCGACGCGCAATTCGTCGGGTAGCCACTGGTGATGGACGCGCGGCGCCACCGTGGCTTCGGCCAGATTCAACCGGTGGTCGATCACATTCGACAGGATTTGCAACACGGTGGTGATGATGCGGCTGCCGCCGGGACTGCCGGTGACCAGGATCAATTGACCGTCCTTAAACGCCAGGGTCGGGGTCATCGAACTGAGCGGGCGCTTGCCGGGCGCGACCGCGTTGGCGCCGCCGCCAATCAGGCCGTAGGCGTTCGGCACGCCCGGCTTAGCGGCGAAATCGTCCATTTCGTTGTTGAGCAGGATGCCGGTGTCGGTGGCGACGATGCCGGAGCCATAGGGAAAATTCAAAGTGTAGGTAACGGCAACCGCGTTGCCGTCCCGGTCCACCACCGAGTAATGCGTCGTTTGCCCGCTTTCGAAGCGCCCCGGCTGGCCGGGCTTGATGTCCGCCGCTGGCCTGGCCCGGTTCGGGTCGATCCGCGCCGCCAATTCCCTGGCGTAGGCTTTCGAGATCAGACCGACGATCGGCACCTCGACGAAATCGGGATCGCCTAGAAACTCGCTGCGGTCGGCATAGGCCAACTTCATGGCCTCGGCCAGGCGGTGAATCGTGGCGGCGCTATTGTGGCCCAGTTCCCCCAACGGCCAGGTTTCCAGGATATTGAGCATCTGGATGAGATGCACGCCGCCGGAACTGGGTGGCGGCATCGACACGATCTCGTACCCGCGATAGGTGCCCCGCACCGGCGCGCGGACCACCGCCCGGTAGTTTTTGAGGTCTTCGAAAGTAATCGCCCCCTGATGGGCTTGCAGGTCGGCAACCAGCTTTTGCGCGATCCCTCCTTCGTAAAACGCCTTGGCGCCCTGTTCGGCGATTTGTTCAAGCGAGGCGGCCAAATCGGGCTGGACCAGCGTCTCGCCGGGTGAATAGGCCAAGCCGTCGGCCTTGAAGAACGCTTTCCGGCTGGCCGGCCAGGGCGCCATCCGCTCGCGGACTTCCTGAAGCGATTGCGCCAATTCCAGGCTGACCGGAAAGCCCTGCTTGGCCAGGCGGATGGCGGGTTCGACCAATCGCCGCCACGGCAGGCGACCGTGACGGGCGTGGGCCAGCGCCAATCCGGCCACCGTGCCCGGCGTCCCGGCTGCCTGATAGTGATGGCGGAGGCGGGTTTCGTCCACTTCGCCCTGCTCGTTCAGATAATAATCCCGCCCGACGACGGCGGGAGCGGTTTCCCGGAAATCGATGGCCTCGCTCCGCTGGTTCGCGGCGTCGTGGACCAGCAGGAAGCCGCCGCCGCCCAGATTGCCGGCCTGTGGCAACGTGACCGCCAGGGCGAAGCCAACCGCCACCGCCGCGTCGGTGGCACCTCCACCCTCCTTCAAAATGTCCAGCCCGACCTGGCTCGCCAGCGCTTCTTGAGCGACCACCAGCCCGTGGCGAGCGTGGACCGGGTGGATGCGGTCGCGAGCGTCGAGGAGCGCGCGTTCGGCGTGCCCCGCGCTGGACCCCAGCAGGAGCAGCAGTAGGACAACACCGCCGGTCAGGGATCGGGTGGGCCAGCGGACGGAGGCGAGCCATCGGGACATGGGAATCTCCAACGGTGGGGAACAGAGGGCAGACGGCGACGAGATTCGCGCCGGACAGGGCGAGAAGTTTCGGCGGGGATAGCATCTTAACTGTCCAAGGTCCGGGGATCACCCTGGGTTTCGATTCGCACTTTCAACCCCGACGTGGAGCATTCCATGAAAACCCGTTCGCTAGGCCGGATGCTGGCCCGGCGGAAAGGCTGCACGGCCGCCCAACTCGCCTTGGCCTGGGTGCTCGCCCAAGGCGAGGACATCGTTCCGATTCCCGGCACCAAGCGGCGCCGCACCCTGGAGGAGAACGTGGCCGCCGTCGACGTGGCGCTCACCCAGGAAGAGCGGGCCAAACTGGAGGCGGTTTTCCCGCCGGACGCCGCCGCTGGTCCACGCTATCCCGAGGAGATGATGCGGCTGGTCAATGCCTGAAGCCGCGCCCTGGCGTTACCGTTGACCGCTCGCGGAGTTTTGTCGCCGCCATGCCGCCACGGTTTCCACCAAGCGCTGGCGTTCCTCCTCGACCAGCCCGGCGGGATCGAAGCGCCAGCGCTGATGCCAGCGCGCCATGTCCGCCAGACCCGGCGCATTCCAGGCGCCGATCCGGCACAACCACGCTTCCAGGGTTTCGCCGGACGGCCGGGCGCCGGCTTGGGCGCTTAGGTCGGCGATGACCTGGTAAAACGGTGATTCCGCACCGGGTCCAACCGTGACGGCCAGTACACTTCCAGCCGGGACTGGGCGGACCCGCCGACGCAGCAGGCGCCAAAGCAACACCGTGGTCAACCATCCCGCCAGTCCCCACAGCCAGCCGTTATCGCTTTCAGTCGCCGTCGTTTCCCGCCAGCGCCAGCGGCTGAACCGATGGCTCAGCCACGCCCAGAGGTCCCCGACGCGCTGCCACCATGGCGTTCGCGCCTCCTCGAAACCGGTCCAGTCCGGCGGCGTGGCGTCGAAATCCCGCCAGCGCCCGTCCAGCCAGACCAACGCCCAGGCATGGGCATGGCGACGGCGGGCCACGTAGGCGTCTTCCAGTGGGCTGTATTCCGCGACCGCGAAGCCGGTGGCGTACCGGGCGGGAACGTCGGCGGCGCGCAGCAGCAGCACGGCCGCGCTGGCGAAATATTCGCAATGACCGGCCCGCGCCTGGAGCAGAAAGGTCTCCAGCGCGGTCATTCCGGCCGCCGACGCGGGCAATTCCAGACTGTAACGGAACTGGCCGAGCAGGAACGCCTTGACCTTGGCGGCCACGACCGGCGGAGAGGAACCGATCAGACCCAGCTCCGTCGCTAGCCGCTCCAAGGTCGCCTGTTCGCGGCGCGGCAAAGCGAGATCGAGTTCTCCCGGCGGGGCGTCGCGCGTGGCCGCCGGCGCGCTGGTCACCCGATAATCGACCAATCCGGGACCGTCGCTGGCCTTGAGCGCGCCCAGATTGCTCAATTGCAATTCGCCGACCGGTAGTTGTTCCAGCCGCCAGGCCCCCGCCGACAACGGCAGCATTCCCGCCCCCCGCCGTAGCTCCAGGGTGATGGCCAGGTGGCGGGATACGCCGGCCGGAGCGGCGCCCAAGGTCCACTCGCGCCCGTCGCCCCTCGACGCGAGGCGGTCGAAGTGGACACCCCTGGCCTGCCACGCGCCGTCGAAATAGCTGTTGTAGCTAGCGTCGCGCAGCAGCCACGGTCCCGGATCGTCCGACGTGGGCCTGAGCCGCAACACCACCCGCCCGGATTGCTTGAGTTCGCCGATCTCGCCCAACGCAGTGTAACTGCGATACGGGTCCACCTCCATGAACCAGTCCTCGAACCATTCGACAAATTGGTCCTCCAGACTAATTTGCAGGCGATACAAACCGAGGCTCAGGGGAAACGCGGCCAGACCGGCGGCGAGGGCCAGCGTCGCGGTCAGGAACCAGCGATAGCGTCGGGGTCGCGTGGCTAGCAGCGCCCACAGCAGCAACAACCCTGCCCCCGGCAGGAAGTCCGGTGAAGCGGCAACGCTGGCGGCCAGCAGCGTGGCGACGAAGTAGGGCGCGTCCAGCCGCAACGGTTGCCACGCCAGGGCGCTCCCAGAACGACGCAGCGAGTAGAATAGATGCCCGACCCGGAACGCGCCGACGGCGGAATAGCGTTGGATCGCCAGCGGGAGAAACAAGAGCAATGGAAACCAACTGGCCAAGGTATAAAGGTGCGTGGCCAGCGGCGGCTGATTGAGATAGCGGGTGAACAGCAGGATCAGCGCTCCGACCCACAGCAGGGTAGATAGGTCGATCACCCGCGCCAGCTCGCGATCCTCCAACGCCCAGCGCCAGCCGACGCGCGGCGCCAGCTCCAGCACCAGCGCCATCGGCGGGACCAGTGGCCACAAGCCGGTGCGCCAGCCCCAGAACAGCAGAGCAGCGGCCAGCAAGCCGGGCGGTGGGACCAGGGTCATGGCGTCAATCGGGCCAGTTCCGCCGCCAGGGTTTCCGCCGTCGCGACCCGGACGTTCGGTGGCGATGGCGCGCTCGGCGGGCCGATGACCAGCGCCACGGTCGCCACGCCATGGCCGCGTAGCAGATCGAGCAGTTGCCGCCGTTCCGCGTCCCAGTCCAGCAGGATGCAGACGCAGGCGCTCAACGCGGGGGCATGGCCCGCCAGCAGCGCGAGCAAGCCCGAAAACGGCTGATCCCGCCGTGGGGTCACGCAGGCCAGAACTTCCAGCAAGGGCTCGGTTTGGCCCAAGCCGCGGCCGGCGGTGAAACAGTAGGCCCGGTCACCGACGAACAGCAGATCCAGCAAGGTTTCGGGGCCGCGTTCGGCGGTGGCAATGGACGCGGCGGCCGACACGGCGGTTTCAAACCGGGCGTCGTCCGCGGCGGCGGCGCAATGATCCAGCAGCAGGCCGTAGCGAACAAAGAATTCATCCTGAAATTCCTTGATGATCGGTTCTCCACGTTTGGCGAAACTGCGCCAGTGGATGCGGCGCGGGGGATCGCCGGGGCGATACTCGCGCAGGCCGACGAATTCGTCTTCCTCGCCGACTGACTGGGCCAGATGAATCCCGCCGCGCTGGTAGCGCCGCCCGTCGCGAAAATGCAGGGGCGGCACTGGATAACGACGTGGCAAAACCAGCAGGCGGTCGGCCAACGGCTGGCGGAACAAGCGCCGCAGCAGACCCAGCGGTTCGGGACGCCCAATACGCAGGGCCGCGAATTCCAGCCAGCCCCGGCGCAAAGGGTTCAGGGTCAGTTCCGCATCAGTCACGGCGCCCGGCGGCAGGGCCGGCAAGGGCTGTGTTTGGCCATTCGCTCCCCGCGCCCTGGCTATCTGTCGGCTCCACTGGCGGTAGGTCGGGAACCGCCGGAGTAGAGTCGGGGAGGGGGAAATTTCGCGCAATTCGTCGAAGGCGGTCAGGTCGCGCTGCATCCCGGTTCCATGATTGCGCAGGCACAAGCGATAGCGCAGCGGTTGACCGACAGTGGCGAAGCGGGGCAGTCGCCGGCTGGCGGCCACGGGCAAGCCACCGAAACGACTGGCGAGCAGGGCGACGGCAAAAACGACCGTCAGCAGGACGAACAGTTGATAGGTCATGCCGACCCGGGTGTTGATCCCGAATGCGCCCGCCGCTACCCAGCCGCCCAGCAGCCAGCCCCCTAACGGCGTCAACCGGCGCCGCAGGCCGTGACTGAGACGGTGAACCCCGCGATAGAGACGAAACAGCGGACGCATGGCGCTACACCGGCGCCGCCACCCGCCGCAGGATGTCGCCGACCACCGCCTCGGCGGTCAGGCCGCCGAACCGCGCCTGCGGGTCGAGCTTGAGCCGGTGCGCCAGCACCGCTACCGCCAGTTCCTGGACGTGATCCGGGGTGACGAAATCGAGCCCATCGAACAGGGCCAGCGCCCGCGCGGTTTTCATCCACGCCAGCGACGCGCGGGGACTAGCGCCCATCGCCACGCCCGGCGCGGTCCGGGTAGCGGCGGTCAATTCCACTAGGTAGCGGCTCACCTCGTTGCTGATCCGAATGGCGGCGGCGGACCGTCGAAGGCCTTCCAAGGCGGGGCGGTCGGCGCAGGGCGCGAGAGCATCCAGGGGATGATGTTCGCGCTGGGCCGCCAGCACGGCCAGTTCTCCGGCCAGATCGGGATAACCCAGGGCGAAGCGCAGGGCGAATCGATCCATCTGCGCTTCGGGCAATGGGTAGGTGCCGTGAAATTCGATGGGGTTCTGGGTGGCGATGACGAAGAACCATTCACTTAGTGGATGCCGTTGGCCGTCCAGGCTGACTTGCCGCTCGCCCATGGCCTCCAGCAGAGCCGCTTGCGTGCGCGGCGACGCGCGGTTGATCTCGTCGGCCAGCAGCACCTCGGTAAACACCGGACCCCGATGGAGGCGAAATTCCTGCTGCCTTGGGTCGAGGATGGACACGCCCAGCAGATCCGAGGGCAACAGGTCGGGCGTGAATTGAATACGCTGGAAGTTCAGGGTCAGGGAGCCGGCGAAAGCCTTGGCCAGCGTGGTTTTTCCGGTGCCGGGCAAATCTTCCAGCAAGACGTGGCCACCCGCCGCGAAAGCGGCCAACAGCCAGCGAATCGGCCGGCGCTGACCGATAATGACCGTTTCCAGGTTGGCAAGCAGGGTATGATAAGTCGCGCGATGCATCGATAGGACTTTACACTCAGGTAGGCTGATAAGCGGGAACATGCGGGTTTCTTAACTCGTTACGCAGATAATCACTCCATAAAATTGTATTTTACTTGGTGGAGCGTTTTCCCGGGCTTTTTAACCATAACTTTCAATGAAAACCAAGCGTGATAGCAACAGGAAAAATGATTGCGCCGCGCGTGTCGCTTGCGGCATTGACACCGTTCAATTCCGGTTAGTTGTTTGAGTTCTCGATGCAGTTGTTTGATGAATCAACACCCCTTGTTCGCGTCTTGAACAACTTGCGTGTCGACCGAACCTGGGGCCTGATTGGTGATCACCCATTCAAAGCTTATACGAAAATTAACGCGTTTTTACTTGAGAAATTATTGTATAATTTTAGCGAAAATTTCGGGAACGCGACCGGATCGAGGCGGCCGATGACGGGGTTCAAGGTATCATGGGAGGGCATGCCGTTGGGCAACGCCAGAAAGCTCCGCAACCCGCTTCCCGTTCCTGGGCAAAGGCTTGCATCCCGACCCCATCTCTGATCCTACTCAAGAACGGCACTGAGCACGATCAGCAGAATAATCTGGAGGGCATGCAATTTGTTCCGCGTCTCCCGGCGCGGAGCGGGGAGCTGGGCAAGATAGGAACAGGGTCGAGCAGGCGCGGCAATATGTAAAGTCTCCATAACTAGCGCATTTTTTGTTCCCAACAGGTGGCCGTCTTGCCGCTGGTCAACCCCCACATAGCGCGATTGCCCTGAGGAGTCTCTACATTACCCTGTTCAAGTTAGCGTTTTTTATGTTAAACTAAATCGAAATTCAAATGCTTCGGAAAAGCCGAACCTACCGTAAGATAGGGGCGGAAAGTCGCGGATCCTGCAAGGAACTCAGGACTGCCGGACTGCCGGAGACGACCTCGTCAGGGTCGTTGAGGGCAGTCCGGTTTTTTATTTTGGGATGTGCGAATTAGCAGTCAGAGATGGGGAGACGTGTCATGTTGAGCTTCGAGGATTGCGTCGGGCTGAGCGACCTGGACGAAGAAGAGATCGCGGCCATCGCCGAACACGAGCATGTGCCGGAAATCGTCGCCGCCGAGATGGGCTGTTGGCTGGCTCACAATCCCGGTGGTGAGTCCACCATCGAACACATCATCGAGGATGATATCGAAATGGCCACGCGTCATGGCCATCCAGGGGAAGCGCGGCACTGGAAGGAGGTATTGGATCACTTCGCCGCCAACCACCCCCACGCGACGGAATGCGAAGCCGCCTGACTTCGCGCCAATCGACCCCCGCCCCGCGCGGGGGGATTCCTATGGATCGCCGACCGACGGGCAAGGCAACGCGACCTCGGCAAGAAAGCCGCCCAGATCGTCGGAACGGCTCAATCGCAAGGCTCCGCCATATTGCGCGACGATGTCGCCGACAATGGCCAGACCCAGGCCATGACCGGCGCGGGACTCGTCGATTCGCGTCCCGCGTTGCCACAACGCTTCCAACTGCTCCGGCGGGCAACCCGGCCCGTCGTCCTCGATCCGCAACCAGAGCCGCGCCGCGTCCGCGCCAGCGGTCAGCCATATCTCGGTCTCCGCCCACTGACAGGCGTTATCCAGCAGATTGCCCAGCAATTCCAGCAGGTCGTCCCGGTCGCCAACGAACCCGCTGCCCGGCGGAATCCGGACTTCGATGGCAAGATCCCGGTCGCGATGAATGCGGCGCAAGGTGGCGATTAAATCGGCCACCTCCCGCTCAAGCAGCACCCGCTGGCCGGGCGCGCCACCGCCCGCGATACGCGCCCGCTTGAGTTCGCGCTCGGTCAGGGCGCGGATCTGCTGAAGTTGCTGGCGCAAATCCCGCCACCAGCCGGTGGCGTCGCCGGTGGGGGGAGGTTGCTCGGCAAGTTGGGTGAGGGCGGTCAGGGGGGTTTTTAGGGCATGGGCGAGATTACCCAGGGCATGGCGAGACCGGCGCTGGCGCTGGTTCAACAAGTCGAGCAAACGATTGAGTTCCGCAACCAGTGGCCGCACCTCATCCGGCGCTTCCAGCGACAGTTGCGCAATTTCGCCACGCGCCAACCGGGGTAGTTCACGGCGGACCTGTTCCAGCGGCGCCAGGCCACGCCGCACGATCCGCCGCTGCGACAGCAGCAGCGCGCCAAACATCGCCAGAGCGATGAGCATGAATTCCAGCAGCAGACGCCGGAGACCAGCGTTCACCGGCGCGAAATCCTCGGTCACGGCGATGGCGACCGGCCGATCCTGGACCCGAAAGGCGCGACCGACCAGCAGCAGTCGCTGGTCCTGCGGGCCTGTGACGAAGGTTCGGGTGACGCGGTCGGGGGCTAGCGGCGGCAGCGGCAGGTCGGCGTCCCACAGCGAGCGGGAACAGAGTTCGCCGCTGGCGGTTTCGATCTGGTAGTAGTGGCCGGAATACGGCTGGCGGAAGTTGGCGCCGATCCGGTCGGCGGCTAGTTGCGGTTGACCGCTGGCGTCGAAGCTCAAGGCGGCCAGCACGGTTTCCAAATCATGTTCCAGGCGAGCCGCGACGAAATTCTCGGCCATCTGGTGCAGCGAATAGCCACCGACGGCGACCGCCAGGATAGTCAACAGGATCAACGCCGAAATCAAGCCGGTGGATAGCCGGGCTTGCAGCGAGGTCATGCGTCGCCGGCTCCAAGGATGTAGCCCTGACCGCGGCGGGTGACGATCCATTCGCGGCCTAGCTTGCGGCGCAGTCGGTTGATGTAAACCTCCAGCACGTTGCTGTCGCGCTCGGCGTCGAAATCGTAGATATGCTCGGCGAGTCGGCTTTTGGACAACACCCGGCCCGGATGGCGCATGAAGTAGCGGAGCAGGCGGAATTCGGTGCCGGTCAGCTCGAAGGTTTCATCCGTGGCCAGGATTCGCGCGGTCTGGGTATCTTCATCCAGCTCCAGACCGGCAACCCGCAAGGGACCGTGCGGTCGGGCGACGCCGCGCCGCAGCAGAGCCTGAAGCCGAGCTAGCAATTCAGCCACATGGAACGGCTTACCCAGATAATCGTCGGCGCCGGCCTTGAAGCCATCGACCTTTTCGTGCCAGGCGTCGCGAGCGGTCAGAACCAGCACCGGGACCGGATTGTCGGCCGCGCGCCAGTGACGCAGTACGTCCAGCCCGGAACGGTCGGGCAGGCCCAAATCCAACACCACCATGTCGTAGGGTTCGGAGTCCCCCATGAATTCGGCTTCCACACCGTTGTCCGCCACATCGACGGCAAAGCCAGCCTGCGTCAGTTCGGTTCGCAACCGGCCGCTCAAGACGGCGTCGTCCTCGACCAGCAACAAGCGCATCGCTACCTCTTCCACTCTCGTTCGTGCTCGACGCGCCACAACTCGCCGGTGCGGGCGTCGTATTCGAACTCAAGCACCACGCCGTCGTCGCCCAGCATCTTCAGTTCGTAGACATAGCGATCCCGCTCGAACTCCAGTTCCGCCTCCAGCAATTGACCGCCGGGATGCTGGCGACGGTGATTGGCGATGATGGCTTCCAAGGACAAGATTTGTCCCGCGCCCCGCAGACGGCGGATTTCCTCCTGATCGCGTCCGGCGCTGACCAGGTCGGGAACCGGAAGGCCCACCGCCAGCAGCAGGGCGGCGGCGGGTCCAGCAAGGCGACACATGGGCTCGTTTCCCCAAGATGGCGCCGCGCTCAGGCTCGCTTGCGGCCGGTGATCATGGCGTGAGCCAGATTCTCCCGGTGCAGCAAACTCTCCCAGATCACGCCGACCAGGTGTCCGACGACCAGCAGGAGGGTCAGATTGGCGAAAAATTCGTGAACCTCCTTGAGGGAGTGAATGGTTGCCTCGCCACTGTCCACCAGCAGCCCGGCCAGCGGTCCCAGCCCCTTGTCGGCGCCGTACAGCATCAGCCCGGCGATGACGGTGATGGCAAGGCTCAACAGGAGGATGACGATCATCGCGCCACCGGCGGGATTGTGTCCCAAATGGCGCGGCGCGCGTAGGGCCAACACATCCTTGACGTAGCGCAAGGTTTCGCGCGGTCCGCGCACGAAATCGGCGAACCGGGCGTAACGCGGTCCGGCGAAGCCCCAGAACAGCCGGAACAGCAACAACCCGGCGATGGTATAGCCGGCCCAAACATGGAGCGTTTGCAGCCATTCGCCGTCGAAACGGTCCTGCAACTCCTCGAAGGGTTCGCCTTGGCTAAGGTAGGCGAGGGTGAAGGCGATCACCAGGGTCCAGTGGAACAGACGGACCAGTGGATCCCAGACAGCGATTTCGTTGGCATCGGGGTTGGTCATGGAAGCCTCTACTCCTCTCAGGTCCCGCCTCCGCCATGGTGATAAAACCAGTGGGGAGGCAGGGTTTCTCCAGCAATCAGTCGGCTTCCTCGGCGACTAGCTCGCCGGTCTTGATATCGTAATACACCTCCCACTTCTTGCCATCGTTGCCCTTGATCTTGACCTCCCAGGTCTTTTTGCCCTTCTTGGTGTCCTCGTAAGCCTTGGTGACCTCTCCTGGATGGGCCTTGAGGGCCATTTGGATGGCCTGTTCCTTGGTGATGCCAGCTTGAGCTGGAGCGGCCTTGCTTGGGTTGGCGGGTGGCGGGGTGGCGGGCGCTTCACCGGCGGCAATGGCGGTAGTCGTGGTGGTGGTTGCGATCATGGCCAGGGCCACGGCATTGATCAGTCGACGCAGGTTCATTGGGCTTGACCTCCGGGTTGGATTTTGAAATTGAAAGCCTGGTTGCCAAGGCTTGCGCGTTACTTTAGGGGGTCTGTCTTAAACCAGGCTGAATTCCAGGCGACTGGTGATGGAAAGCATTGGCGTTGGTCATGACCACCATTTTGTTGTTTTTTTATCTTTTTATACATAAAAAAACAACAAGCATTTTTACCGGGTTCAGGTTCCAGCCGGACCGTGCTTGTAGTTGTCTTTTTACTTAGTAGTTTTAAATACAATTAAGAGTATGCAAAAACTTCATAAATTTCAATAACTTAAAAAACTAAAGTGGGGGAAACGCGGGGAGTTTTAGGGCCTAAAGTGGGGGAAACGCGGGGAGTTTTAGGGCCTAAAGTGGGGGAAACGCGGGG
>JARSSP010000011.1 GCA_029624675.1 Candidatus Contendibacter sp. | reverse complement strand
TCGCTGCGTGGCATTCTATCTAAGCCCCTGGTCCATTTTCCGGGGTCCACTTTACTCACCAGATGGCGGCCACGGCCCTGCCGTTCAAGATGTGTGTAATGGACAGGATCTGAACCCCTGCAGCATTGCTTTTCTAAAAGCTGAACCGCCCCGGCTTTCTCGGAGGCTCCAACATTTGAGAGTATGGAGCCATGAAGACATCAACAAACTTTTCACCGGAAGTCAGGGAGCGAGCCGTTCGCAGGGTGCGGGAGCACCAAGGCGAGCATGAATCGCAATGGGCGGCTATTGGCTCGATCGCGGCCAAGATCGGTTGTACGGCGGAGACCTTGCGGCGCTGGGTACGACAAGCCGAGAAGGACAGCGGGGAACGGGCGGAGGCTACGAGCGCCGAGCGGGAGCGGATCAAGGAGTTGGAGCGGGAGGTGCGGGAGCTGCGCCAAGCCAACGAGATCCTGCGCAAGGCGTCGGCGTACTTTGCCCAGGCGGAGCTCGACCGCCCGTTCAAGCGATGCAGGAATCCATCGACCAGTACCGTGATGTCTATGGAGTCGAGCCGATCTGCAAGGTGCTGCCGATCGCTCCATCGACGTATTATCTGCATGCCGCCCGGGAGGCCGATCCGGCGCAAAGGTCGGCCCGAGCCCAGCGTGATGAGCGTCTGTGCGGGCACATCCAACAGGTCTGGGACGAGAATTTGCAGGCCTACGGTGCCGACAAGGTCGGGCGGCAATTGCGGCGCGAAGGCGTGGAGGTGGCCCGCTGCACAGTGGAGCGGCTGATGCGGAGGCTCGGCCTGAAAGGCGTGCGGCGTGGCAAGCCGGTCAAAACCACGGTCAGCGACCCGGAAGCCGCCGGTCCTGAGGATCGGGTCAACCGCCCGTTCACGGCGGAGCGTCCGAATGCGTTGTGGGTATCCGATTTCACGTAGGTGTCTACGGCACAGGGGTTCGTCTATGTGGCCTTCATCATCGACGTGTTCGCCCGGTACCTTGTCGGCTGGAAGGTGTCCCGCTCCGCCCGCACCGACTTCGTGCTGGATGCGCTGGAGCAGGCCCTCTGTGCGCGCCAGCCGTTCGGCCGGAGCGGCTTGATCCACCCTAGCGATCGCGGGGTGCAATACGTGTCGATCCGTTATACCGAGCGCCTGGCCGAGGCGGGCATCGAGCCCTGGTGGGCAGCGTGGGCGACTCGTATGAGAATGCCTTGGCCGAGCCCATCAATGGGCTGACAAGGCCGAGGTGATCCACCGGAAGTCTTGGCAGGGCCTGGAGACGGTGGAATGGGCCACCCTGACCTGGGTAGACTGGTTCAACCATCGCAGACTGCTGGAGCCCATTGGTTACATTCCGCCGGCTGAGGCCGAAGCAGCCTACTATCGCCGACTCACCGAGTCCGCCATGGCGGCGTGACTCACAGCAATCAGCCTCCGGAATTCCCGGGGCGGTTCAAGCTGCAGAGCGCTCGACCAGCACCGCTCTTTACGCACTTCGCGAGTCTTGCGTTCGGTGGGCTTCAGAGCAATAAACGACCCTGCGGCAAGCTGCCAAGATTTGCACCCAGCAGCAACTACTTATCGACCCGCACCCGGCGCAATGTTGAGACTGCGAGTCCCTCACTTCGATCCTTTCCGGCGCCTGAATCAGGCCAATCTGGTCCTCACCCAGCCAATCTGGACCGCGTCCGCCACCATTCGGCCGGGCGCCACCGCTCACCACCATCTTGGATTCGTTAAAAAATCAATTAGATCAATTGTTGGCACGATCCTTGTCCTTAAGATTTGGTATCTGCAAGGGCGATCCCCTTACCGCACAATAACCTCCAAAGGAACGACGATGATGCCGACGAATGCTGACGACTTTTTGGCCGATAGCACCAAACCGACCTACGACTATTGGCGCAAGGAAACCCACTGGCAACGCCGCAAACGGTTACAGGAAACCGAACGGCGGGCGCGCACTGCGGAACGCCAGCCCCGTTGGCAACGGGAAGTCAGCTTGCGGCAAGCCAGTCGAGCGGGGCGGGTGGGGCAGGAAACGGTTTGGGACGAGGCGTGATCCCTTGCGTGGGCACACCGGCGCCAACCCGATTTTATAGTACCCGACGGGCCTGCTGTTCCAGCAAGGAGAAGTATCGACCTGGTGGTCTCCAGGACTGTCTGGCACAACACCCCATCACCGTGCCGAACATGGCCGGCCCGCGAGAGCCAGCGGCCGGGGGTGCATGCGGCGGCCTACCGCTGTTTGGAGACACTGTTACAGTGACGGTGAAAGCCACGCTTCACCGAGCCATTCCATCCGTCACGATCCCCGCGCGCCTGCCACCAATCTTCCGACCGCTTATAGACCCTAAGAGGCTCGGCGCTTCGCCGGTGACGCTCGCCGTTTTTCCGGCCACTTCCGCCGCTGTCGTTTCCGCCAACGCGGCGCGGCGACTGCTCGCCCAACTCGACGACGCCCCGGTTCTCCTGGTGGTGGTCGGGTACAACTTCACGCAAGGCGCCACTGAGGTTTTGCAGGATACCGACGCTACACTCTTTGCCGTGTCCAGTTTCTGGTGGTCGGACGCTCGTTGGCGGGCGACTCGCCGGCGGTGAGTCGGGCCGGCCCGGACAAAGATCGGCCGAGATTACCACTTCGGGCCGTGGCCCCCTTGCTTTCACGTTCGCCGTAATCCCGCAGGGCTTCGCCGGCGGCCTTGCCGACCGCCTCGGCCGCCTCTCCGATTTTCCTCGGCACGACTTCCGTGAGGAACCACGGAACGGCGTCTTTCATGTGGTTAACGAAATTGGTGTTCAACTTCTTGTAGTCGCAGGAGCCGTCCGTTTTGCGCTGGCAAACTGTCTGGAATCTGTCGATGTGGATGTCGTGTTTGTGGGTCTGGCGCGAGGCGGGGCGGGCCACGCAGACGTGCAGCGGCGGCTGGCGCGCGGCGAGTTACCCGCTGTGCGCATCAGCACCCGCTTGCTTATCCCCGCCGACACCGCGCAGGACTGGATCGACCGCCAGACCGTGACCTATGCGCAACGCAGCGTGGGGCGGTTGGCCAGAGGATATGGCTCATGCCCAAACGAAAAGACCAAGATGGCCTCTACAAGCGCGGGGACTCCCCGTTCTGGTGGGCCAGCTACACCAACGCAAGCGACGCGCAAACTCGCCGCAGTACTGAAGCTGCCGATCGAAAGGAAACCGAGGCCTTGTTAGCCAAATGGAAGTTGGCGGCGCATCAGGAGAAGTACTGGGACGCGCCGCCCTCCCATACCTTTGACGAGCTGATGCTGGATTATTTGGCGGACACCCAAGCGTACAAGCGCAGCGCTGAGCGGGATAAGCGGTGCACGGCATGGTTCTATCCCCACTTTACCGGACGAGAACTGACCACTCTCACGATTGGGGATATCTACGCTTACCAGCGCCAGCGGCGCGAGGCATCATGTCAAGGATGCCACCATTCGCCGCGAATTATCCTTGCTGTCCGGCGCGCTGAATCATGCCCGCCAGTAATGGGGCTGAAGATCCATAATCCCGTGCAAGGGAATCTGCCACCCACCAGCGAAGGGCGGATTCGTTGGTTGCGCCCTGCTAAAGCACAAGCGTTAATCGCGGTGGCGGCGGTCGAGCCTCGCTCCCCACATACGGCGGCTTTCATCCGGATGGCCTTGCACACAGGTTGTCGCAAGAATGAATTTTTGGGGTTGGAATGGCTAAGGGTCGATTTACAGGCCAATTTGATCTATCTCGAAGCGCATCACACCAAGACCCGCCAGCGGCGAGCGGTACCTCTAAATCAGGAAGCCCGGTGTTAAGAATCTCATGGAATGAGAAAACCCGGAAGAAGAAGGAAGAAAGCGACCTAAGAAAAACAAAAACTTGCGCAAACCCCATTTTGGGAATGAACAAATGGATTTTGAGAATCCATCCATTCGCGAACACATGATTTGAGAATCCCCCAGCCCTCTACATATACAGTGCGCTAGAGCATGGACCGGATCAGCCGCATGATCTCCGCGTGATCCACCGCCCCGACCTGTCTGCGATCCCTCAGCCGCCGGGCCGCCGATCATCTCGGTTTCTTCTTACACCTACCGCTTGGATCAATAAAGCCGGTGAGGTGATCCCAATCTTTCAGGTCGGCGCTCGTGCAGGCTTTGTGAAGACCTCGGCAAAGTCAATGCCCAGCGCCCTGAAAGTCGCGCGCAAACGACCCCGATTGCCGGGGCCAAACCCCTCGATGGAGACGGGGGCGCTTGGAGGAGCGGGGTCGTAAACCTCGATCAGCCTTCGCAGATACCAGCCAAAGCCGCCGGATTCGTAGCACAGGGTTACCCACCGCAGGACGGGCGCGGGCAACGCGCGCACTCGTTCCCCCAGTCGCGCATCCACTTCCCGCACGCAACGCAAAGTCAGTTGCGCCTTGCCAATAAGGCTCACCAGTGGACCGCGCAGGTTCTGGAATTCGGAAAGCACGGACCGGAGGGCCGAGTCGGCGCCGGAAACCGTCTGGGGCCGACGCGGCACCGTCATGGTAGGAACTGCGAGACGCACCTGGCTCCGGCTGGCCGCCACCACGGCCTGGGCGCCCGGGTCACGCTCCCCCGCCAACAAGTCGATCAGTCGCGGGTTGGCGCGCAGGGCCTGGTAGGCCATGCAGGCGTACCCCTGAAACCAGCCGATCGATGCCCCGGCCCCCGGTTCGGCATCGAGTTGAGGACCGTTCCGGAAGTGGGAAAGCCGGTCCGTGAGATCTTCCCAGGACCGACGAGCCGCCCACTCGTAAATCGCGGACACGTACACCGAATCGCAGACGACATTACGGGGGAACCGGGAGGGGCCGCCTTGCGCCGGATACATTGTTGGAAACAACCGCTCTCGGATATAACGCTCCCATTCGCGGATCCCGCGCCCCGTTTCGGTGCGCAGAATCGACGCCCGCCCCTGCTGCCGTTCATTACTGACGGACTGAATTCGCTCGTCGAAGCTCATCGTGGCGCCTCTTTGCGTCAGGAGCCATCAATAGCCGTCGCCCAGAAACCGATGATTGAAAAGACGGCGTGGCAATAAACCAGTGAAATTATACCATGATTCTTAGTGGATTTAGCGGTTACGGAAACGCCTTGCCCGCAGGCGGGAGAAAGCGTTCGCCTTCAGCGGGATTGGGTTTGTGGGCGATCACCCAGTAAAAGGTCTCGCCGCCGGTCTCGATCAGCCGGGCGTTGACCACCGCCAGCCCCGCCGCCGCCAGCTTGCCCAGCGCAACCTCGGGCCGGTCGTGGCTGTAGGGCAACCGCCGCCCCAGAAACTCCATTTCGTCGTCGAACTCGTCCTGACCGGTGTACTCCCGCGTCGCCAGCGTCAGCAGCAGCGCCCCGCCCGGTTTCAGCACCCGCGCGAACCCGGTGAACAGGGCGGCGTGCTCGGCGCGCGGCAGATGGAAGACCACGTAAACGGCGGCGATGGCGTCGAAGGTGGCCGGCGGGAAATCCAGCGCGCGCAGGTCCATCCGCCGGAAGGTCGCTTTCGGCACCTGCCGCCGGGCCAGCGCCAGCATCCGTTCCGACACGTCGATGCCGGTTATCGTATCGCCTCGCGCTACAAAGTAGCGGGCCACCGGCTCCCCGGCCCCGCACCCCGCGTCCAGGACGCGCGCCCCGGGCGGGAGCGGGCCGGCGAACTCCTCCAGGATCGGCATGGTGTCGAAGCGATGCCGGCCAGCGGCGTAGGTCTCCGCCAGGTCATCGTACAGCAGGGCCAGATCGGGCATGGACGGGCGTCTCCGGGTCAAGGCGCGGGGCGGGTTTTGCTACAGTGTAGCCCCTTCACCCCGACCGGACCGCGCCCATGGCTCGACGCCCCCGCTCCCGTACTTCCCGCGCCTTCCCGAAAACCCTGACTGGCCTCCTGGCCTCCATCGCCCTGGCCGTCCTCGCCGCCCTGGGCGTCAAGACCGACTGGTCCCACGGGAAACCGTCCGCCCCGCCGACGGAACAGCCGACCGCCGCGCGGACCGCGCCCCCGCCCGGCGACCTGCCCCATACCCCCGGCACCTTCACCGCCGCCAAGAAGGCGCTCTACGACCAGGTGTATGCCGATCACCGCGTCACGTTTTATTGCGGCTGCGCCTACGACGCGGATCAGCGGATCGACCTGGCGAGCTGCGGACGCTCTCCGGCCGGGCCTGCTGCCAGGCGGTGGACCCGCTGTTTGAGGCCGCCCACAACGACCTGTTCAACCTGGTGCCGGCGGTGGGCGAGGTCAACGGTAAGCGGAGTGACTTTAACTGGGGCATGATTCCGGGCGAGAAACGCAAGTTTGGAACCTGTAATACCAATTACCAATAGATTTTACTTTTTTAGTGCGGACAGAATAAAATCGAAGCTAGTTAAAGCAATTCATCCAATGTTTTCAAATTTATCCAGCACAACTTATCTTTCATAGATTGCCATACTCGTTCAATCGGGTTCACATCAGGACTTTAAGGTGGTTGAAACAACAAGACAATATTATCGGGGATCGCGAGGTTTTTAGCAGAATGAAACCGACCGTTATCTAGTTGAATCACGTTGAGACTGTGCGGATAAGCTCTAGAAAATTCATCCAAAAATAACTGGAAGCAATCGGCATTTAAATGCGAAAATTCTAAAAAGAAATTCTCGCCACTCAGCGGCTCGACCGCACCATAAAGATAAAATGATTGAAAATTCCATTGGACCGAACCGACTGGCTTGATCCCGAACCCGGTCAGAATCCGCCGGGTAATCGTCTTTAATCCAAAGCGGCTTTCGTCTTGGCTCCAATAGCGTAATGGTCGGGCCGTATTTTTCTCGGCTTGTTGAAGAACATCAATCAGTTCAACTTGTCGCGAGAGTTTTTTAAAGGAAACCACGGCTTCCTCATCGCGATGAATACTGGTTGGGCGCGCAACCCTGAGCTTTGCTTTTAAACGATAATGCACCACTTGATGCACCGTTGCATCAGGAATATCGACCTCGTATTCCTGGAGAAGCCACTGCTGAATTTCTCCATAACGATGAAACCCTTGGGTCGAATCATTGAGGCGGATCTGGAGAGCGGCCACCATGGCTTCGGAAATTTTCGAACGACGACCCCCGTAGTAGTTCCACTGTAACAGCCCAGTCAATCCATGGGTACGATACTCCTTGAGCCACTTAAAAATAACGGATTTGGATCGCCCTAAATGATCCGCTAACTCTTGCAATGAATTAAATAATTCGGTCTTAATCCAATAAAGAATTTGGATCCGCTCTCGAAATTTAGCGCGAATCTGTTCGTTCATGATACGCTTTAATTCTTCGGCAGACTCCTGAATTTCAATATGCAATAATCGGCTCATCACTGGATCACCAAGGTGATATTTGGAAAATATTGTAACATAATCTACCCGTAAATGGTAGTGCTTGTGAAAGCAGCGCTCGCGCCCCAACCCCATCACCCGCAACACCGCCGTCACCGTGCGTTTGCCCGGCGCCAAGATCGCCCCGCCCAGCAGCACGAGCACATGACGCCATACCCGCTTGGTAAATAACGGCGCGAACACCTCTATAATCCCCATCAAATCGACAGGCAGCACTCCCATGGGCATCTCTCTTTGGTCGGAGCAAATGTTTCATGGTCGCTGCTTGCTGACTTCTGCACACCACAAAAATGGCTAAAGTCCAGCTCAGCCCCTCCATGAATAAAAACCCTCACCCCAACCCCTCTTCCGAAGGACGAGGGGAGTTTTCGTATAGGCTCTCAGCCCCTCCATGATGATCAAGGCAATTACCTTCGACCTGGACGATACGCTTTGGGAAGTCTGGCCGGTGGTCGAACGCGCCGAGCGGCGGCTGCATGACTGGCTGGTGGCGCGCTATCCGCGCATCCCGGAGCAATTCACCCCGCTGGAGCTGCGCGAACTGGCGGGCGAGGTTCGCGCCGCCCGCCCGGAAATCGCCCACGACCGGACTGCGTTGCGCAAGGAAGCGCTGAATCTGGCCGCGGCGCGGACCGGTTATCGGGAATTCGACATGGAAAGCGCGTTCGCGCTGTTCTTCATGGCCCGCAACGCGGTGGAGCCCTTTGCCGAGGTGCGCCCCACGCTGGAACGGCTGGCCCGGCGCTATATCCTGGCGTCGCTCTCCAACGGCAACGCCGATCTGCGACTGATCGGGCTGGATGATGTGTTCCGTGTTTCGCTCAATGCCATCGATGTCGGCGCGGCCAAGCCGGAAGCGCCGATGTTCGAGGAGGTTTGCCGCTTGCTGCGGCTGCGACCCGAACAAATCGTCCATGTTGGCGACGATCCGGAACACGATGTGGAAGGTGGCCGCAATGCCGGATTTCGCACCGTGTGGGTCAATCGCGCCGGTCGAAACTGGCCGGGCGGTCCCCGGCCGGATGCGGAAATCGGCGAGCTGGGGGAACTGGAGGCGGTGCTGGCGGCCTGGGAAACCGACTCCGCCTAGCGGGTCGTCAGTCTCCCTCTCGCCAGATGGGCGAGAGGGGAAGGCATGGACTGGGCTTCAATGGGCTGGACCGCCGGGGATCAGGCAAAAACGCCTTCGGCGCGACCTACCACGGAATCGGCTGGCCGTCGCGGAAGAAGCCGCCAGTCGGCCCGTCGTCAGGCAGGGTCGCGGCCCAAACGATGCCAGTGGCGCCCTGCTCCACCGTTTTCTCGGCCTGGGGACCGCCCATGTCGGTCCGTACCCAGCCAGGGCAAACCGAATTGACCAGAATGTTGTAGCCCCGGGTTTCCGCCGCCAGGATGCGGGTCAGGGCGTTCAGGGCGGTCTTGGAAATTCGGTAGGCGGGCGATTTGCCTTCCATGTCGCTCAACTGGCCCATGCCGCTGGAGACGTTGACGATGCGGCCGTAGTGCTGTTGCTTCATCAATGGCGTGAGTTCCTGGGCCAGCAGCAACGGGCCGTACAGATTGGTCTTCAAGGTTGCCGTCAACGTTTCCAGGCTGGCGGTGAACACGCTGGCGCTGCCGGCTTCCTCGGAGCCGTGACTGTCCAGGTAGACCCCGGCGTTATTGACCAGGATGTCCACCCGGCCGTAGCGGCTGTGGATGAACCCACCCAGATCGGCGACGCTGCTTTCCAAGGTGACGTCCAGCGCGTGGAACGCGACGTCCAGGCCCTCCGTCAACAGCTTTTCCAGGGCCATTTCACCCTTGCCGGCATTGCGGCTGGTGAGGATCACGCGGATGTCCCGCTTGGCCAGTTGCCGGGCCGTTTCCAGACCCAGACCGCGATTGGCCCCCGTGACTACCGCCACCGGCTTGCTGTTTTTTCCACTCAACATCGTCTTGTCCCTCCAGCCATTGCTTCCGCCATCGAACCCGTCACGGCGATTAGCGACTTTTGTCGTGTGTTGTTTTATTCACACGGATTTGTTGTAAATATTAACAGCATCCGGGCGTCAGTAAAAACAAAAACCTACTGCGAAAGACCGTCGGAGTCGCGATGAACTTGGTGACGGGAGCGAACGGTCGCGGGTTTGGGTTGAGATCAACGCTATTCGGTATTACAAATCGTTACAAAATTCCGTGCCTGGCAAAATCCCGGTTACACGCGCGGCGTCCAATAGTCCCCGAAACAAACCAACCCTGAGGAAACAACGATGAACATACTACGTAAGAACCTGCTAGCCGCCGCTATGGTAACGGGCTTGGGATTGACCACCCTAGCGCTTGCTAGCCCCTGGGGCGGTCACGGCCCGATGGGCGGCGGCATGGAGGATTGTCCGATGATGGGCGGCGGTCCGAAGGGACATGGCTGGAGGGGGGGCGACCCCGGACGCCGGCTGGAGATGATGCAGCAATTCCATGCCGAACGAATGGAGTTGCTGGAGGCGCGGCTCAAGCTGAAACCCGACCAGCAGAATGCCTGGAAAGCTTTCCTCGCCGCCCAAGACGCCCATCATGCGCAAATGCAGAGGATCCGGCAGGAAATGCGCGACCGGGAGACGACCGCCATGGCCCATTTCGCGGAGCGGATCCAGGGCATGGAACAACGGCTGGCCAGCATGAAGACCATGGCCAAGGCGGCGGGCGATCTCTACGCCACGCTTGATCCGGAGCAGAAACAGGTCATGGATAAATTCTTCACCGATGGACCGATGCGGCGGATGATGCGCGGCCCGGAAGCGGGTCCGGCCCAGCCCGCGCAATAAATCCACGGATTTTCCGCGCGAACACTGGGCGGCGCTCGATGAGCGCCGCCCTTATCTTTTTTGCAGGGCAGCACCGTTTCCCTTACTCTTTCCTGCCTTTCGACAGCCGGCTGTTTTAAAATAATCCCGTAAATTTTTCACGTTAATCAAACCGGCGGCACTACAAAGAAGGTAAGGGCGATGCTGGAAGAACAGATTCGGAAAATCATCGAATTGCGTCACGACGCACCTTACGCGATTCTGGGACCCCACTACGCCGAGCGGGAACGAGCGCTGGTAATCCGCGCCTTTCTGCCACACGCCGAGCGCGCCTACCTGCTACCGGGAGACGGCGCCGGCAAGCGCGAAATGCAGCGGATCCACCCGGACGGCTTGTTCGCCGCCCGCTTTCCCGGCGTGAGGGAGCTGGAATACCGGCTGGTCGCCGTCAATGCCGGGGGTCAGTCCATGACCTTCCACGACCCCTACGCCATTCACGAACCGTCCTTCAGCGCCGCCGATGGGCAGGCGCTGCGGCGGGGGACCCTGGAACCCCTGTTCACCAAGCTGGGCGCGCACCTGCGGATGAAGGAGGGCGTCGTCGGCATCAACTTCACGCTCTGGGCCCCCCACGCCAGTCGGGTCAGCGTGGTCGGAACCTTCAACCAGTGGGATGGCCGTCGCCACCCGATGGAACGGCACGAGTCCGGGGTCTGGGAACTGTTTATCCCCGATCTGGGCTTGGGCGAGCTGTATAAATACGAGATTCGCAACGCCGAAGGCGCGGTGTTTCTCAAGCCCGACCCGCTGGCGTTCCAAACCGAGGTTTATCCCAAGACGGCCGCCTTCACCCGCGATATTCAGCGTTGCCACGACTGGGGCGATGGTCCCTGGATGGCGCGCGCCATGGAAACGCCCGGTTGGGAATTGCCGGTTACCCCGCACCGGGTGATTTTCGACGAGGCTGCGGAGCCGGGTCCGGAGCAGGTCGCCAATTACGGCCAATTGCGCGACCGGGTTCTGCCGCATCTGCTGGAGCGAAAATTCACCCATGTCGAACTGGCGTTTTGGGCCGCCGGCGAAACCGTGGCGAGTTACTACGCGCCCAACCCGCGTTATGGCCGGCCCGAGGAGCTGATGGCGTTCATCGATGCCTGCCACCGACGCGACATCGGCGTCGTGCTCGACTGGATTCCGCCGTGGATTCCGCGCGAGGGCCAGGAGCTGAGCTGGTTCGACGGCGCGCGGATTTACGACCGCGACGTCCCAAACGAGCCGGGGATGCTGACCTTCGATCTGGAACGGCCGGAAGTCGGCAATTTTCTGGTGGCCAACGCCCTGTTCTGGCGGCAGGTCTACCATGTGGACGCGCTGCGCACCGATGTCCGCACCTACGCCGCTCGCCTGGGGACGGCGGGGGCGACGACGGGGTTGCGGTTCCTGATCCGGGAGAGCGCGCCCAGGCCCACGCTGGCGGCGGAAAGCCACACCCTGACGCGGGGACGCCATGCCGATCCGCATGGCCTGCTGGGACCGCATCCACTGGTGGGGGAGCCGGGTCTGAGCGTGGTGCGCGCCCTGCTGCCGGACGCCGAAGCCCCCTGCCTACTGCCCGAGGATCGGCCCAGCCTGTTGTATCCGTTGCAGCCCCTGTATGAAGGAGGGTTGTTCGAGACCCTCGTCGTCGCCAACCCGGATACGCTGCGTTACCGGCTGAGCGCGATCGAGCGGGGCCAGCACCACGTTTTCGCCGACCCCTATGCGTTCAAATTCTCGAATCTGGGCGATCAGGACTGCTATCTGTTCGCCGAGGGCAACCATTACCAGATTTTCGAAAAACTGGGGGCGCATCCCTGCCAGGTCGCCGGTCTGGCCGGGATCAACTTCGCGGTGTGGGCCCCCAACGCCCAGCGGGTCAGCGTGGTCGGCGCGTTCAATCACTGGGACGGCCGCCGCCACCCGATGCGGTTGCGGCCGGGCTCGGGGATTTGGGAACTGTTCGTGCCCGGCCTGGGCGAGGGCGATCTGTACAAGTTCGAAATCCTGGCCCGCAACGGTCATATCTTTCTGAAGACCGATCCCTTCGCCTTCCATACCGAGGTTCCGCCCGGAACCGCCAGCGTGGTCTACGACCGGGCCGGCAAGCATGTCTGGCGCGATGGCGAATGGATGGAGCGGCGGGCACGGAACAATGCCTGGCAACGGCCAGTGGCCATTTACGAGGTCCACGCCGGTTCCTGGCGGCGCAAGGCGAACGGCGAGTTTCTGTCCTATCGGGAACTGGCCGACCAGTTGATTCCCTACGTGCTGGAGATGGGCTTCACCCACATCGAATTTCTGCCGCTGGCCGAGCATCCCTACGGGCCGTCCTGGGGCTATCAGATTTCCAACTTCTATGCGCCGACCGCCCGTTATGGCCGGCCGGATGATCTGATGGAACTGATCGACCGTTGCCACCAGAACAACATCGGCGTCATCCTGGACTGGGTGCCGGCCCATTTTCCCAAGGACGCCCATGCCATGGCCTGGTTCGACGGCACCTGCGTGTACGAACACGCCGATCCCCGCCAGGGCGAGCACCCCGACTGGGGCACGCTGATCTTCAACTACGGCCGCCACGAGGTCGAAAATTTCCTGATCGCCAATGCCCTATACTGGCTGGATACCTTCCATTTCGACGGGCTGCGGGTAGACGCGGTGGCCTCGATGCTGTACCTGGATTACTCCAAAAAGGACTGGATTCCCAACCGGTATGGCGGCAACGAGAACCTGGAAGCCATCGAGTTCCTCCGGCACACCAACGCGGTGGTTCACGCTCAGTTCCCCGGCGTGATGATGATCGCCGAGGAGTCCACCGCCTGGCCGAACGTATCGCGGCCGACCGACATCGGCGGGCTGGGGTTCGGGTTCAAGTGGAACATGGGCTGGATGCACGACGTGCTGTCCTACATGGGACAGGCGCCGGTCCATCGCCGCCACCATCACGACAAGCTGACCTTCGGCATCGTCTACGCCTTCAGCGAGAATTTCATCCTGTCGCTGTCGCACGATGAAGTGGTGCATCTGAAGAAATCGTTGCTGGGCAAGATGCCGGGCGCCGAGCGGGAGCAATTCGCCAACCTGCGGTTGCTGTACGCCTTCATGTACGGCCATCCCGGCAAGAAGCTGTTGTTCATGGGCGGGGAATTCGGCCAGCCCAGCGAATGGAACCACGACGCCGGCCTGGAGTGGGAATTGTCGCGCGGCAAGCCCCGGCATCAGGGTCTGCAACGGTTCGTGGCCGATCTCAACGCGCTGTACGTCCAGGAACCGGCGCTGCATCAGGTGGATTTTCACGCCGCCGGCTTCGAGTGGCTGGACGCGGGCGCGGCCGAAACTGGCGTGTTGGCCTTCGTGCGCAAGGCCCGCGACCCGCGCGAGGCGGTGGTGGTCCTCCTGAATTTCTCCGACCAGTCCTATCCGCGCTACCGCATCGGCGTGCCGTATCCGGTCGCGTACCGCGAGTTGTTGAACAGCGATGCTCGCGAGTATGGCGGTTCCGGCGGGACGCTGCCCGACCGGCGGGTGGTGGCCGAGGAGTTTTCCAGCCATGGCTTTGCCTTCTCCATCGTTCTCGACTTGCCGCCCTTGAGCGCGCTGGTGCTGAAACCGGCGCCGCCGAAGCTGGAATGAGGACGGGGGGCGCCGGCGGCCTCCTTGGCTTGGCAGGGCTGTTCAATGCTTTGTAGGGCGGGTTAGGCGTCAGCCCGTAACCCGCCGATCTGCGCGATTAGCCGTGGCTTGGGAGAACAGGTCATGTTTCGTGCGTTGAGAAAACCCGATGTTCTGGTGACCACCCTGGCCGCCGCCGGAATTCTGATGGTGACCATGGGCGTGCGTCAGTCGCTCGGCCTGTTCGTCAACCCCTTGATGCTGTCGACTGGGTTGGGAATTGCCACGATCAGTTTTGCTCTCGCCGTCGGTCAATTCGCCTGGGGAGCGGTTCAACCGATCGCGGGTGGTCTCGCCGACCGCTTCGGTCCGCGCGCGGTCTTGATCGGTGGCTTGGTGACGATGGCCCTCGGCAGCGCGATAACCCCGTTCATGACCTCGGGATTTGGCCTGGTCGTCTCGCTTGGTCTGCTGTCGGCCATGGGCTCGGGGGCGGCGAGCTTTTCCGTCTTGATTGGCGCCGCTGCCCGGCGGTTGCCGGCCGTGGCGCACGGCTCGGCGGCGGGGGTCATCAACGCCGGTGGTTCGTTCGGTCAGTTTGTGTTTGCGCCGATCTTGCAAAAATTGATTCAGACCATCGGCTGGATGGGGACGATGTGGACGATGGCGCTGGTGACGTTGGCGGCGTTGCCTTTCGTTGGCCAATTGACGAAACAGGCGGAAGCGCCAGTCAAACACGTCGGGCCGGATTCGGGAGTGCTAAAGGCGGTCGGCGATTCCTTGAGAAATTCAAGCTATTTGCTCCTTCACGCTGGCTTTTTCACTTGCGGGTTCCACATCGCCTTTCTGGTGACGCATCTGCCGGGCGAGGTAAATCTGTGTGGGTTGCCGCCCTCCGTCGCCAGTTGGTCGCTCGCCATCATTGGACTCGCCAACATTTTCGGGAGTCTTTATGCCGGTTCGTGCGTTGCCCGGTATCGCAGCAAATACGTCCTGGCGGTCATGTACGGCTCGCGCGCCCTGCTGATCGCCGGGTACTTGCTGATGCCAAGGACGCCGCTCACCTATTATCTGTTCGCGGCGGGTCTGGGCTTCACCTGGCTGGCGACGGTGCCGCCGACCGCCGCCATCGTCGGCAAGCTGTTCGGAGTCCGTTATCTGGCGACTCTGTTCGGCATGACCTTGCTCTCGCACCAGCTTGGCGGTTTCTTTGGCGCCTATCTGGGTGGGTTGGCCATCACCCGGTTCGGCGACTATGGCTGGATGTGGTACGCCGACATGACTCTGGCCGCGCTGGCCGCCCTGGTGAATTTGCCGATCCGGGAGGCGCCCATCGTTAGATCGTTGGCGTCGGCGTGATGTGATCGTCGAGTGGAACCCAACTGAATTTGACTGCGAGGAGAATAGGCAATGAGTGGACCGCGTCCCGACATTACGGTTGAGCTTCTTAACGAGCGTGGCAGTGAATATCTACCCGGCTATCTGGGCATCGAGATCATCGAACTGGCTCTCCATACATTGAGATGCCGGATGGCCATCAAGAAATTGCACATCGCGCCGAACAATTTTTTGCATGCGGCCAGCGTGGTGGCGCTGGCGGATACGGCCTGTGGTTACGCGACCATCGCTCACTTGCCCGAGGGGGCGGAATCATTCACGACCATCGAACTGAAAAGCAATTTTCTTGGAACCGCCAGGGACGGCGGCAGCGTTGGCTGCACCGCCACCGCGCAACATCTCGGACGCAACACGCAAGTCTGGGATGCCGTCGTCACCGACGAGGCAACAGCTCGAAAAATTGCGTTGTTTCGCTGCACACAGATGATTTTGTGGAAGAAAAGCTCGGGCTAAACGCAGCGTCGCGCGGTGTCGTCGCCGGCTATTGCCGCCTAACCACCCGCGCCTCGGTCCGCCAAAGCGACAACCCCAACCGAGGCGTGAACCCGCGGTCGGATGGACTCAGTTCGACCGGCGCGCGGCGCTATTGCCGGGGACCGTCGGCGATGTCCACCAGCGTGTCGCCATGGAAGGTCAGGATTTGCAGGAAGGTGCCGCGGCCCAGGTTGTATTCCCACTTGTAGACGGGAATGACCCGGCGGGACTCGACCTCATAGGTGGGCGGGCTGGGATAGGGATTGGGCGAGATCGGGGTGACCATCATGGCGCCGTTGTTCTGGCGCACTACCTGCTCGATAAAACCGTCCTGCCGGGCGCTTTGCGGCTCGCCGCAAACTTCCAGCACCCGCGACTGGGAATCGCCGGTATTCACCAGGTAACTACCGCAGCGGATGCTGTCCGCGCTGGCCAGCGCCGGCGGGATCAGAAACAGAAAGACGAACCGTCGCATGAAGTTGTCTCCTAAGGTTGCCATTGGTTTCAAGTGTAGATCAACCTACAGGTGGATGGCCAATAATCCCGTGCTGAACGCCAGATTGTTTACTATCATGCCTGTCAAGAACCGATAATCGCGCGCTCCTGGCCGCGCCGCCGGGTCGCCGGGTCGCCGCTGACCCGCCGCGAGACCACCTTCGATGGTCAGGCTTTTTCCAATGGATGAATTCTTTGTCACCGCCTTCACCACGCTGGGACTGGTCGCCTTGGCCGAACTGGGCGACAAAACCCAACTGGTTTGCATGACCCTGGCCGCCCGTCATCCACCGCTGCCGGTGCTGAGCGGTGCGGTGCTGGCATTCGCGCTGTTGAACCTCCTGGCGGTCCTGTTTGGTGCCTCCGTCGCTGCTTGGTTGCCCGAATGGTTGACGGCAACGATCGTGGCGGTCCTGTTCGCGGTGTTCGGTGTCACGGCCCTGCGCGCCGCGGGAGCGGAAACGGACGAAGTTAAGGAGAAAAGTGGCCGGAGCGTGTTGCTATCCACCTTCGTGCTGATTTTTCTGGCGGAACTGGGCGACAAGACCCAACTGGCCGTGGCGGGCCTGGCCAGCACCCAGGCGGCAACGCCGGTCTGGGTCGGTGGCACGCTGGGCCTGGCGGCGGTTTCGGCGCTGGGCGTGCTGGCCGGTCGCGCGGTGTTACAACGGCTGCCGCTGTCCCTGTTACACCGGATCAGCGGCGTGCTGTTCCTGGTGCTGGCGGTGTTGGCCGGCGGACGGACCATCGCCGTGCTGGCCGATTGAGCGGCGGACCGCGCGCCATGGTCCGACTTGGGTCGCCCCCCCCTCCCCGCTCCCCCGACGCTGCCTTGATCGGCGTGGCGAGCGCGTTGGGCTGCTTTGGCCTTTGGGGAGCGTTTCCCATCTATTTCAAGCTGCTTGGCCACGTCCCGGCCCTGGAGGTGCTGGCGCACCGCGTGCTGTGGTCCGCCGTGCTGCTGCTGGGGCTGATCCTGGCGCAAGGACAATGGTCGGCCTTGCGGGCTGAATTTCGCGATCCACGCCGCTTGCGCTTCTATCTGGTGACGGCCCTGCTGATTTCCGGCAACTGGTTGTTGTACATCTGGGCGGTGCAGCAGGGGCGGATTCTGGAGGCCAGCCTCGGTTATTACATCAATCCCCTGGTCAACGTGCTGCTGGGCGTGTGGTTCCTGCGCGAGCGGCTGAATCCGCGCCAATGGGGCGCGGTTGCCCTCGCCGCCGTCGGCGTGCTGATCCTGGTGGTCGGCCATGGCGTGTTGCCCTGGATTTCCCTGACCCTGGCGTTCAGCTTTGGCGGTTATGGGCTGCTGCGCAAGAAGGCGGGACACGCCGCGACCCTGGGTTTGTGCGTGGAAACCGTGTTGCTGGCGCCTCTCGCCCTGCTGGTCCTGGCAAGCCTTGCGGCGCTCGGCGGCGGCGCGCTCGGCGCCGTGAGCGGGCAAACCGATTTGCTGTTGTTGATGGCCGGCCCGGTCACCGTCGCGCCCCTGCTGCTGTTTCTTCAGGCCACCCGACTGTTGCGCCTGTCCACCGTCGGCTTGATTCAGTACCTGACCCCGACCTTGCAATTCCTGCTGGCGGTCGCGCTCTACCGCGAACCGTTCACCCTCATTCATCTGGCCGCGTTCGGCTGTATCTGGCTGGCGCTCGCCCTCTACAGCGCCGACGCCTGGCTCGGCCATCGGCCGCAATCCGTCTGGGCCGTGACCCCACGGCGTGGAATTTCGTCATGAAAGCCTTGATCAGCTCGATCCGGTTTCGCATCCTTGGGATGTTGATCCTGGCCATCGCCCTGTTCACGGTCGGCGTGCTGGCGCTGAAACCGACCGAGCCTGGGCGGTTTTTTCTTTATGGGGGTCTGTTGTTGCTGATCGGCTTGGCGGCCGCGCTGCTGCACGGGGTGAACAGGCCGCTGGACCGGCTGGTTCGCGGCCTGCGCGCCGGCGATCCCGCCCTGCTGGCTCCGCTGGCGAGCCAGAACACTGAATTTGGTCAACTGGCCCGGCTGGTTCGAGATTTTTTCCAGCAACAACGCCAACTGGCGGCGGAAATCCAAGAGCGGCGCCAGGCGGAACGGACGCTGCGAATCTTTTCCCGCGCCATCGAACAGAGCGCCAACACGGTCGTCATCACCGACCGCGCCGGGGCCATCGAGTACGTCAACCCGAAGTTCGTCGAAATCACCGGCTATTCCCGCGCCGAGGCGATCGGCGCCAACCCGCGCCTCCTCAAGTCGGGCAAGACCACGCCCGAACAATACGCGCGGCTGTGGCAAACCATCGCCAGCGGCGCCGAATGGCGGGGCGAGTTTCACAACCGGCGCAAGGACGGCGCCCTGTATTGGGAATTGGCCTCGATCGCCCCGGTTCGCGATGAAACCGGCGTCATCACCCATTTCGTCGCGGTCAAGGAAGACATCACCCGACGCAAGAAGGTCGAGGCGGCGCTGCGCGCCAGCGAACTGAAATACCGCAACGTGTTCGCCACCGTCGGCGACGCGATCCTGATGCTCGACAACCGCGATGGGCGCATCCTTGACGCCAACCCGGCGGCTTGCCGGCTGTACGGTTACAGCCGGGACGAACTGCTGGCGTTGCGAGACCGCGACCTGGCCGCCGGGAACGGCGCCAACGGCGAAATGCCGCGCACCGTGTCGAAACGGTTCACCGACTATCCGCAACGCCGCAAGGATGGCGCGATTTTCCCGGCCGATCTGTGGGTGCGGCATTTTACCTACAAGGGTTACAAGATCACGGTCGCGGCCATCCGCGACATGACTCCGCTCAAGCAGGCGGAACAGAAGATCGTGCGCCTGAGCCATTGCTACGCCGCGCTCGGCCGCACCAGCGCCGCCATCATGCGTTGCTCCGATCCCCAGGAACTGTTTTGGCAAATCTGCCGAATCGTGGTCGATCTGGATCAGATCCGGGTCGTCATGATCGAGTTTGTCGATCCGGCCACCGGCATGTTCCAGCGGGCGGCCCATGCCAGCGTGGTATCCATCTCCTCCCGCTCCCTTGCCAACATCCACGCCTCCAGCGGTCCCGGCCTGCCCGAAGGTTGGGGCCCCACCGGCATTGCGTTTCGCCAAGGCGCTCCAGCGGTTTGCAACAACTTTCTGGACGATCCTAGTCTCCAGGACTGGCGTTCTCTCACCAAGGAATTGGCGGTTCAGGCTGGCGCGGCGTTTCCGTTGCGCCGGAACAATCAGGTGGTCGGCTGTCTGAGCGCCTATGCGGCCGAACGGGACTTCTTCAACGTGGACCTCACCGATTTGTTGACCCAACTGGCTGGTGAAGTCTCCTTTGCCTTGGATCTGTTCGAACGCGAAAACCAGCGCAAGAGTGCCGAGGAACGTATCCATCATCTGGCTACCCACGATGCGCTCACCGGCTTGCCCAACCGCACCCTGCTGCTCGACCGCCTGGCTCAGGCGCTGCATGCCGCTCAGCGCAAGCAGAATTGCGTCGGCGTCCTGTTTCTGGATCTCGATCACTTCAAAACCATCAATGACTCGCAAGGCCACGGCATGGGCGACCAGTTGTTGCAGGCGATCAGTCAGCGGCTGCGCGGTGTTATCCGGCAAGAGGATACCCTGGCGCGTCAGGGTGGCGATGAGTTTATTCTGGTGCTGACCGATCTTCCCGAGCCCGCCAAGGCCGGCTGGGTGGCCGAGCATCTGTTGCAAGCATTGCGCGCGCCGTTCACGTTGAACCAGCAGGTGCTGCATGTCGGCGCCAGCATTGGCATCAGCATTTATCCGCTGGACGCCACCGATCCACCGACGCTGATCCGCTTCGCCGACAGCGCGATGTATCAGGCCAAGGCGGACGGCCGCGCCGGCTATGCCTTCTTCACCGCCGAACTCAACGCCCGCGTGTCGGAGCTTTTCACGCTAAGCAACGAGTTGCGCGAAGCCTTGGACCAGGGCGAGTTTGTACTGCACTATCAGCCCCAGATCGAACTGGCGACCGGTCGGCCAGTGGGGGTGGAAGCGCTGATCCGCTGGCAACATCCCCGGCGCGGCCTGATTCCACCGGGCCGTTTCATTTCGGTCGCCGAGGAAACCGGGTTGATCGGTCCAATCGGGGAATGGACCCTGCGCACTGCGTGCGCCCAGGGCCGCCTCTGGCGAGACGCCGGCTTGCCACCGCTGTCGGTCTCCGTCAACCTGTCCGCCAGGCAATGGTTGCAACCCCATCTGGAAAATCAGGTGATCGACGCGCTCGAATCCGCCGGCCTGGAGCCGCGCTGGCTGGAACTGGAAATCACCGAGAACCTGCTGATGCGGGATACCGATAAGATGATCGAGACCATGCGTCGGCTTCGAGCCGGCGGGGTGCGATTCGCCGTGGACGATTTCGGCGTCGGCTACTCCAGTCTACGCTATCTCAAGCGATTCCCAGTCAGCCGGATCAAGATCGACCAATCCTTCGTTCGGGATATTCCCGGCGATCCTGACGATGCCGCCATCGCCACCGCCATCATTCAGATGGGCAAGAGCTTGCGACTGACCGTGGTGGCCGAAGGGGTGGAAGCCCCCGAGCAATTGCGATTTTTGGGCGAGCAGGGCTGTGATATGGCGCAGGGCTATCACTTTAGCAAGCCGTTGCCCGCCGAGGAGTGCACGGAGTATCTCGCCCGGCTCTGGCGCGAGCGTTCTTAAGTGACCCATTCGCGATCAAGGTGGCCCAGACTGGGCGGGTTCCGATATCGTTGGAAGTTCCGATCCTGGTTCCAATTCCAACTCTGGTTTCAATTGCGGTTCTGGTTCCGATTCCAACTCTAGTTCCAATTGCGGTTCTGGTTCCGATTCCGGTTTCGAAGCAACTGGCGCTGGCGGGTTTCCGTTTCCCAACAGAGCGGTCGCTTGTTCCACCCAGGATTTGATCAGTTCGGCCGCTGGGCGATCCTCGCACAAGTGGCAGCCTTGGCCAGCCCACAGCGCCATGAAATCGGTCAAGCTTCGTTCGGCGGCTGCTTGGCGCAAATCTTGAGTCAGCAGCAACTGTAAGGGAAAGCTGGGTAGTTCGGCTTCGTGGGCGCGCAATTCGTCGACCAGCCGGTTGCGCAATACCCGGCCGTGGCGACCGGTGAACACGCGACTCAGGGTGGTGGCGATCTCGCTGCCCTGGCGCAGTAACGCCTGGTAGGCGGGGTGAGCGCCGCTTTCCGGGCAGGCTAGAAACGCGGTGCCCATTTGCACGCCGGCCGCGCCCAGCACCCGAAGGGCGGCGATGCCGCGCCCGTCCATGATGCCGCCGGCGGCGATGATGGGAACCGCGACATGCTTGGCCAGCAACGGCACCAGGGTGAGGATGCCAACCAGGCCCTGTTCGGGGTGGCCGACGAAGGTGCCGCGATGACCGCCAGCCTCGGCACCCTGGGCGATGATGAAATCCACGTTGCTTTCCTCCAGCACGATGGCTTCCAGCAAGTGGGTGGCGGTGCCCAGGGTGACGATTCCAGCATCCCGTAGCAGATCCAGATACACGCTGTCCGGCACGCCGAAGATGAAGCTTAGAGCCGGCACGCGCTCTTGCAGCAGAATATCCAGTTGCTCCTCGAATTCCGGCGGGGGCGGCGGCGCGGGAGGGTCCAGCGGCAACCCCAATTCGGCGCGATACGGCGCTAGTAATTCCTGGACATGGGCAATCCGAGCGGGATCGACCTTGGGTGGACTGGTGACGGCCAGATTGACGACGAACGGCCGGTCGGTGAGGGCACGCACTTCGGCAATGGCTTGCCGCAGCGATTCGGGGTGCAAGGCGCTGCCGGCCAGAGAACCCAATCCACCGGCGTTGGATACCGCCGCCACCAAGCGCGCCGTGCCCGGTCCGCCGGCCATGGGAGCTTGGATGATGGGGTAGCGGATGCCGAATCGCTCGGTCAGTACGGTGTGAGTCCAGTTCATGACGACGCTACTCGTGTCTGTGGGTTGGCGGGGCGGCGCGACCGCTTGGGATCGAATGGGCAGGGAAATGGCCAGGGACGCATTGTTCCACCGGCGGGCAACGATTACCCTATCCGCCGGCGGTCCAATGCCACTCTTTCGCGCTGTCCCACCCAGAGTTTGATTATGGCAAAAAATATTCCACTGAATGAACGTATCATCTTCGCGCTCGATGTTGATTCCCCAGGCGAGGCCGAGCGTTGGCTGGACCGGCTGGGCGAACAGGTGAATTTTTACAAGGTCGGCCTGCAACTGTTTCTCGCCGGCGGGTTCCCGGTTATTGAGACGATTTTGGCGCGCGGTCACAAGGTTATGGTCGATCTGAAATTCTTCGACATCCCGGAAACCGTGGCGCTGGCGATTCGGACGCTGAAGCATCGGGGCGCGACCTTCATCACCGTCCACGGTAACGACCCGATCTTACGCGCCGCCGTGCAGGAACGGGGCGACGCCAGGATTCTGGCCGTTACCGTGCTGACCAGCTTCGACGAGTCCGACATGCGAGAGATGGGCTTGACCGGTACCGTTGAGCAACTGGTCTACCATCGCGCCCGCAAAGCCCTCGATCTCGGCTGCGACGGGGTGGTTTCCTCCGGGCTGGAAGTTCCCCGGCTGCGCGACGGATTGGGCGACAAGTTCCTGATCGTGACGCCCGGCATCCGGCCCGGCGCCAACGATGTCGTTCAGGACGACGACCAGAAACGCATCGCGTCGGCGTATGCCGCCATTCGCAACGGCGCCGATCATGTGGTGGTGGGCCGGCCCATTCGCGATGCCAAGGACCCGGTTGTGGTGGTCAAGGCCATGCAGGATGAGATTACCGCCGCGCTCTCCTAAACGTTCCGGCTACTTTGTTGAAGGTGATCTTCGCGATGAACCCGTCAGCCACCGACGTTGCCCGTCCCAACGACGTTCTCGCGTTCTGGTTCGCGGAGGCGACTCAACCGTTGTGGTTCGCTTCCACCCCAGACTTTGACGAAGCGCTGCGGGCGCGCTTTTTGGCCATCTACCGGGCGGCGGCGGCCAGCCGGTTGGCCGACTGGGAGGCAACGGTCGAGGGCGCGCTGGCGCTGGTGATCGTTCTGGATCAATTCCCGCTGAACCTGTTTCGGGGGCGAGCGGAGAGCTTCGCCACCGAGGCCGCCGCCCGCGCGGTCGCCGACCGCGCCATCGCGCGTGGCTTCGATCAAGCCATCCCTCCGATCCAGCGGCAATTCCTGTATCTGCCGTTCATGCACAGCGAAACGCTGGCCGATCAGGAACGCTCGGTGCGGTTGTACCAGCAGCCCGGTTTGGAAGACAGCCTGCGCTTTGCCCGCCATCACCGCGATTTGATCGCGCGCTTTGGCCGGTTTCCACATCGCAACGCCCCGCTGGGCCGGGCCAGCACTGCTGAGGAAATCGCCTACCTGGCCTCGCCCGAGGCGTTTCACGGGTAATATGCAAAAGGGATATAAACAAATGGCCGTTCCAGATTACCAGAGCATAATGTTGCCGCTTCTCCAATTTGCGGCACAAAAAGAAACTGAAATATCAACCAGCGAAGCTGTGGAAGCTTTGACAAAGGAATTAAGCCTTACTGAAGATGATTTAAAGGAGATGCTCCCAAGCGGAATACAGACAACCTTCGTTAACCGCATTGGTTGGGCCTCGACTTACATGAAAAAAGCTGAGTTACTTGAGGCAACTCGTAGAGGGTTCTATCAAATTACCGACCGTGGAAAGAATCTTCTAAAAAAGCAGCCCAAAGTCATAAACGTAAAACTTCTCAAGCAGTATCGGGAATTTATTGAATTTCAACAGTTAAAAGGAACAAGAACTGGTGACAACATTGACAAGCTTAAAAAGACATCCGACACATCAACAGCAACCCCATCAGAGGCATTAGAAACCGCGTATGAAAACCTCCGCAACGAATTAGCTGATGAATTGCTCATCAGACTAAAGAAGACATCGCCAGCTTTTTTTGAGCGAGTCGTTGTGGAACTGCTCGTCAAAATGGGTTATGGCGGTTCGCGTGCTGATGCCGGTAAGGCAATAGGCCGAAATGGTGACGGTGGAATAGATGGAATCATAAAAGAGGATAAACTTGGCCTAGATGTTGTTTACATTCAGGCGAAGCGTTGGGATAACAATCCGGTGGGTCGTCCAGATGTCATGCAGTTTGCGGGAGCGCTTCAGGCTCAAAGAGCAAACAAAGGAATATTTATTACTACGTCCAGATTTACAGATGATGCTCGAAATTATGTTTCTCAGATCGGCAGCAAGATTGTTTTAATTGATGGCGAACAGCTTACCGGTTTGATGATTGAGCATGACGTGGGTGTTTCTACAGTTTCGCTGTATCCAGTCAAGAAAATTGATAGCGATTATTTTGAAGAGAGCATCTAAAAAGTTACTGCACCGCCACCCACATATTCTCCATCACCGACACAACGCCTCGCACGGCGTCCCATCCTTATCTCCATCCAACCGGCTTACCCCACATTGCGTGAGATAGAACCGCGCTTCCTCGCACGACGTCATCTCGCGGCAGGTGCGTTTCGCTCCGCAGCGCCACGCTCCTTCTGGCCGGACCGGTGCCGGTTCTGGGTGGACCACCCCGGCTTCACCGTGCCGCCAATCCCAGGGCGGGATCGGGTTAGCATCGGCCCACAACCCGCGCCGGGCCGCTTTCGCCTCCGCTTCCAGCGCCAGCAATCGGGCATCGTTGCTGTAGTGGCGATAAACCCACGCCAACCCGCGCCGTACCTGCTCGGCTTCCATATCGATTCCGGCGACCGTCACCGTCCCGACGATGCGCCCGTAGTCGTCGGTTTTCCACACCGCCACCGTCGCCGACCCGTTGAGCGCCAATTCCACCAAACTTTGCCGGCTGCGCTGGCCGAACGGTTGATCGTGTTCCGGCGCGTCGATCCCCGCCAGCCGCACCCTCACCTGCCGATTCCCAGCCATCAGCACTGTCAAGGTATCGCCATCGGCGACGCTCACCACTCGGCCCGTGAGAGTTTCCGCCGAAACGGGGATTCCCGCGACCGTCAGCGCCAATAACAGAAATACGCTACCCACAATTCGGCTGATCATGTCTATCAGCTCATGTAAACGCTGTAGCTGATGCGAACCGCTCCTGACACCGCAAGAACGAAAACCAGGGCGTGAACGATGGGATGCAACCAACAGCAGGTTGGAGGCTCAAAAGGATCGAATGGGTAAAGGGCGAGCATGATAGAGCATCCCCTTGATTTTTTAACCGTGCACTCACCGGAGAGCAAACATGCCGATCACTAATCCAGGAGAAGTGCCGCATGCATTCTTTCGCGCTTTCAACCAAGGCGATATCGACGCGGTTATAGCCTGTACGAGCCACAGGCCGCGCTGGTGGCACAGCCTGGTCAGGTGGCTGAAGGCCATCCGGCTTTACGGGAAGCCTTCAACGGGTTTTTGGCGATGAAGCCAACCTTGACCCCGAAAAAGCATACGTTTGTCACGGCCAGCGACCTTGCGCTCTCGACGGTCAAATGGACCCTAAAAGGTACGAGCCCGGACGGTCAACCTGTGCAAATGGAAGGCGCATCATCGGACGTATTACGCAAACAGGCCGATGGTAGATGGCTGTTCGTGATTGATAATTCCTGGGGTGCGGGCATCCTGAGCTGAGCCGTTAACTCCGCCAAGTACGCCGACCTTAACCGCTTGCCATCCACGCCAACAGCGACATCGTCGTCATTGGTGGGTTCCTGGGATGACTGCATTGCCATGAAAACTCAACGAAACAACCTTTCGGTGATCTTTGCCATATTGGCGGGCATAGCGTTATGGGGCCTTGCGGCACTGGTCACCACGAAACGCGAGCCTTGGGATGATTCTATCTACTGGGTGGCTATTTATCCCCTAGCCATAGGGATTTCGGCCATGCTGGCTTTTCGCTATCCTCAAAACCCCATCTTATTGACGTTGGTTGTTTTTCAATCTCAGCTCCTGGCCATGTGTGTGCGCAGTGGAGAACTGGGTAATCTTTGGCCCTTGGGCATGGCGCTCTTCGCGGTGATCGCCTTGCCCGGTATGCTTGCCGCAAAGGTCGCTGCTGGCCGTAGCCCCTACCAAGCTGGGTCTGGCAGCCAGGGCTAAAAAGCCGTTCGAAGCTCACAGCGCTGAACTCCAAACGCTGTGCGTAGCTTAACAGCGCCTTTCCAGCAAACTGGGACGCGAGCGCCCGCTAGGGCGCTTTGGCTATTCCAGCGTCATTTATGCGGTCCCCAGTCGCCAAACCGAAAGCCGATCGGTGGGAAGACATCCTTCACGAATCACCCCAGGCCGGTGATCCGTGGGATATCTATACGTGCGGCGACTCGCTATGCGCCGAGAACGGCATACGCCGCGCGCACGAAATCCGGGCCGCGTTCTCCGCCCAAGCCGCCCTCCATACGGTTCATCACATAGCTGACGGTCATGCGGCGGTCGAGGTCGACCACGACGATAGAGCCTCCCCACCCACCCCAGGTGCATACTTTCCCATCGGGTAAATAGGGGATGCTCTCATTTTTAAGGGCGTAACCGATACCAAACCGCAGCGGAACCCCAATCACCAGGTCCACGCCGTTAGCCTGCTCTCGAAAGATCAAATCGCACGTGCTCGGCGACAGCAGATGGATACCATCCACCTCCCCACGACAGGCTACCACTGATAACAGTCGGGCGAGCGAACGAGCGTTGCCGTGGCCGTTGGCGGCGCCGATGTCGGCCTGCCGCCACTTGGTTGTCCATGACACCGACGGCTCCCATGCCGGCCCGCTTAGAGTCTTGTAACTCACGCTGTCGTGATCAGTTACAAGGTCGATAGGCAGAGGTCCCTGGAATGGAATGACGTTCGACACCCGGTGGAACTGCGAAGGATCAAGACCGATGTGGAAATCGGTACCTAACGGCCCCGCGATTTCGCTAGCCACGAACTCACTCAGCTTCTGGCCGGTGATACGACGGATGACCCCGCCTATAAGGTGACCGAAACTCCGGTCATGATATCCTGATGCCGAACCTGGCTCCCACCACGGTGCCTGGGCCGCCAGCATCGATGTGGACTTCTCCCAGTCGTAGAGGTCGGCGATCTCGACGGGTTGCTCCCACCCGGACACACCGGATGTGTGGGATAGAAGATGACGCACCTCGATCGCGCCCTTGCCTTTGGCCGCGAACTCGGGCCAGTAGTGGGCGACCGGCTTGAAGACGTCAAGCTCGCCCCGATCCATGAGCATCAGAGCAGCGAGTGCGGTGACGGTCTTCGTGCATGACCAGACGTTAGTGATGGTATCGGATTGCCAGGGGGTAACCTTGGTCTCATCGACCCAACCTGCCCAGATATCGACCACGAGCTGACCGTCGACCGTTACCGCAACCGAAGCGCCAACATCCGCACCCGAGTCGACATTGGCGCTGAGCAGATCGGCCATTGCGCTGAATTGTGTGTTGTATGTACCTTGGATCTCAGCCATCACCATTTCCCCTAATGCTCTGTTGGTCCCTACCTAATAACCATTGGTAATGGGATGGTCCGCCCCGCTCCTCCAACAAGCCCGATACGGACAAAATGAGCGATATCGTCAAATATCGTCAACCGAGATCGCGGAGCGAACCCATGAAAGAGCATAGCAATGGGCATGTGGTGAAAATAGTTGGGATCGACCTGGCCAAGCGGAGCTTTCGCGCGCACGGGGTAGACGAGCGCGGGCAGCGGGTGACTTGAAAACGAGTTTTAACACGCAACCGATCTAGCAGCGCATTTCCAGGGGCGCGCTAGCCATTCGTGGCAGCGTTAGCGTCGGGACCGACGACGGTTGCGAGTGGCGGCCCGACGATGTAAGCCAGCGCGAACGCGCCCGGACCGACGTTGACGCCAGCGGTGGTGCTCATGACCGAGAGCAGCACCGTGATGCCATGAGCGTTGGCGTATCGCTCGAAATCCACGAACGCCCGTTTGCGACGAATGACCTCGGGGTCCCCAGCGTAGCTGGTGTTGATGATCCGGGTCGCTAGCCCTCCATCGATGGCCTGTCGGGCGATCTCGAACAGTTTGATCAGCGCTTGATCGAAGCCCCGCTCCTTGGCGACGACTTGGCTTTCACCTTGGTGGAAGCCGATGATCGGCTTGATGTCGAGCAGCGAACCGAAGTGATAGCTGAGCAGCCCGACCGTTTTTTCCCCTTTCTTGCTGCCGCGATAGCGGAGGTAGAACAGATCCTCGGGCACCAGATAGCCGTGAACTTGCTGGCTGAGTTGGTCGGTGACGTTGCGCAGGGCGCCAAAGGAAAAGTTTTGCTCTTCCAGCAGGCGTATGGCCTCGTGGACCAGGACACCCTGGCCGGCGAACAGGGTTTTGCTGTCCAGCACACTCAGGTAGAACGATCCCGACATGCTAGCCTTCTGCCGCCGTTCCCGATATTGCTTGAGGATGCCAAAGGACGCCTCGGTGGCGTTGGCGAAGATCGCACTACGGGCTTGGCTGATGGTGACGACCAGTACCCGGTCGTACTTGAGTACCAATTCATCCAGGAACATCGCCTTGATCTGTTCCGCCGAAAATGGCGCGGTTTCGGCGTCCAGCGTCTTTTCG
>JARSSP010000010.1 GCA_029624675.1 Candidatus Contendibacter sp. | reverse complement strand
GGTGCTTTCAGGTACCATATTTAACAATTCCATAACCTGCAAAGGAGCGCTATAAAATATTGGCATAAGCATCCATATCATCTGCCGCGCGCTTCACTAAGCGGCGTGTAGTAGCCGTATCGGGTCGTTGCCCTTGAAGGTCAGCTATTTCCTGAGTCCGTTGGTTTATCTGTTGACCAACACGCACCGTGGCGTTGCTAATGACTGTGAGAATAGTCGTCAGGTCGGCCATTCGTGATTCATATAGCTCAACATAGTCGAGAAACCCAAGGTCTTCTACATCAAGGCTTGTTGACTCAATACAAGCAGTCTCCGTAAAAGTAATGTTTCTTGCAGGCGTAATAACTATCGAAAATTTTTGAGCTAGTGCTGCAAGATGCGCTCGAAGAGAGGTTTGGAAGCCAAACTCATCCTCAAACGTCGAGTAGATGCTGCCTTTTTCGGGTAACGATGCACGGAAAGACTGAACTTGCTGAAGCTGTACAGGATCCATCTTTGATGGTGCTATGGGCGCATCCTTGAAATAGAACATAACTTCAGGAGCGCCTGTGCTCTTGGATCTTTTATATGCTCTCTCAAACTCCTCAAGAGTGCCGGACATTGCACGGGGTGTTAGAGTGCCAAAGTATCCCCACAGGATACCGATGAAAACATCGTACTCATCCCCGATTTGCTCATTAATGATCGATTGCGGATCACTTCCAAGTGCTGGGCGCACACAAGTCTCCCAGCGGACAAGCTCAAAGGTAACTCCTAAACTTCTACTCCAAGCTTGATTCAGTTCTGTGACAATGCTTTCGAGTAGGTCACGTTCTCTTTGAACGTCGGAAGGAGAAGCCACAAACAGTTGGATAACAGTAGATTTTCTTGTCATGGTATTTAAATGCCTCTAAATAATTACAATAGTTCGGATAGTTTTACGCGGCGTTTCACTCGCCATATTATCGACTCCCGATCCACCCCAAACCCGACCAACACATCGCTCGCGCCCACAGTACGCGAAATCGCCGCAACGAACGCTTCGATGCTCGCCCGACGCCGCATCCCGCCGCTGTAGTACGTTACCTTCTCATCGCCGACCTGGTCCAGACAGGTAATGGCAAGTCGGGTTTTGATCGACAACCCCGGCAACCGAACCGCATCGGCCAAATCCTCGGCGATAGCGTCCCGAAGCACGTCCAAATCGAGCCAGCCGAACCGCAGCGTCCCCTGATAAGCGTTCGGGACGTTGGTGGCATCGACCACGCCGGGATAGGGTTTTTCCGGTAACTCGCGCGGCAGTGGACCCGCGCCGTGCCGGGTCGAATAAGCCCGCGTCGCGTAGGTAACTTCAAGTCGCTCCAAATCCAATTCCTCTGCCAGCGTCAGCACGTTGCGCAGGCCGGTATTCGAGCGGGTGACGTGCGGGAAAAAGCCGCGATCCTGATCGAGTAACAGACCCTGAGCGCCCTCGAACAGTAGATGCCGCCCGCGCGTCGCGGTCCGTACATCGGCGACGGTGATCGCTTCGGCAAAGCGGCGCGTGTCTTCGATGTAGCGCTCCAGAATGGCATCCGACCGAAACAGATCGGCGTTCCGGGCGAAAGCGTGGGCGAATCCCAGGCGGGCGAGCCGGGCAGGCGCGTAATCGCGGCGAATGAGATCCAATTTCGCCGCCAGCGCGAACCGATCCGCCAGGTCCGCGACGGTCAGCGCATAAGCCGGCGTCAGATTACGCTCGATGGTTTCCCCGAAGCCGACGCCACAACTGCCGTGCCGATTCCCTCCCCGTTCCCGCTCGACGATCTGGTTGATCATCATGTCGTAGGGCGTCGTCACCGGGCTTTGCGGATCGACGTAGATCGCTGGTTCCACGCCCTTGGCCGCCAAGATCGCCATTTCCTTGAGCAACAGAATCGGATTGGACACGAAGAACCGCGACAGGAAGGTGGCAGACCCGGCGAACGCACCGCTGCCGACATGGCTGAAAACGTGGCGCAAACCGTCTGGCATCACCACCGTATGGCCGGCCTGCGCTCCACCGTTAAAGCGGATGACGATGCCATCGCAGCCCGCTTCCGCCGCGTAATGATCGGTCACTCGCCCCTTGCCTTCGTCGCCGAACTGGGCGCCGATCACGACTCGGGCGGTCTTTTGCACACGCATTGCTATCTCCTCCGTCCCCCTCGCCCTTTGGGAGAGGGGTTGGGGTGAGGGTCATTGATCAAAACCGTACCACTCCGGCATTGCCGCCTCGGGCCGGACCCAGCCCGCCCACGGCGCGTTGCACGATCAGCGCGGTCTGTTTCGACCAGCTTTTCACGACCTTGTCCCGGTTGCGGCCTTCGTTGACCTCGATGGCCGACACGATCACTTCCGCCAGCTTGGTGTGGTCGGACAGGCCGATCACCCGCTGTCCGAGCAACTCGGTCCAGCGATTCCGCACTCCGCGCGGATCGTGGCGGGCGTGGTTGCCCTCCTCCACGATGACGTGAAAGACGTGATACATACGGCTGACTAGAGTCAGCAGTTCGCGGGAACCGAAATCGCGCTGTGGCCGCCCGCCGATGAAGCGAGCGATGGCGGCGGCCGGCAAATTCGGCGGTGGTTCCTCGTCGCCGACCGTGAACAGATAGCCCTTCTTGCCGCGCTTTTCGAAGCAGTCGATGGCCGTGTGCATGGCCGCGAAGTACCACGGCAGGTTGTAGGACTCGCACGAATTGCCGCCGCCGCCCTTTTCCAGCCACAGCTTTTCGAGCTGCTTGGCGATGCGGATGTCGGCCTCGAACTGGGTGACCTGCAACGGCGCCCGGTCGTACAGCACGTCGCCGATGCCCATGCACATGATGTGCGGGTCGGAAACCGGCTTGCGAGCCAGAGTTTCCTCGACCATCGTGCCGAGGCCCTTGCGCGCCAACGCATCGGCGATCATGCCCATCGAGCCGGTCACGTCCAGCCCGACGATGATGGCGTTCGATTCCGGATTGATATCCGAATCCCGTGATTCCCGCACGGTTACCCCGAGCGGATTCAAATCGGGATCAATGGCGCGCGAGGCAAAAACGGCGTCGGTCGTTTTACCGCTAGTCGAAGCGGCGTAAGCGCTCCAGTCGGTGGGGTCCCAACGAGCAGTACCCATGGCGTTCTCCTTCTTGGTTGGCGTTAAAAATCACCCTCACCCCCAACCCCTTTCCCGGAGGGCGAGGGGAGTCAGCGAGGGCCTCGGTACAAATCCTCGGCTGATACATCCAGCTTCACGAACCGGCGTTTACCGAAGCTGTCCTTGAGCACCCGGTTCATCCAAATCTGGTAGTCGCGAAGCGCGGAATCGCCCGCCGGCAGCCGCAACCAGTCGAGCATCGGTTGCGGCGCCGCTTTCTCGCGTTCCAGCCGCAAGCCGGTCGCATCGCCCAACAGTTCCCGACCCAGCGCCCGGATCAGTTCCAGGTCGGTGCGGATGTCGCCGCATCGCCGCTCCAGCACCTCAAACGGCGCGTGCTGGACGGTGGCGACCGGCGCGGCCCGCATCCGTTCGCCCTGGCGCACCACGTACCACCAACCCCCGAGCAGGGCGCTAGCGTGTTGCGGCGGCGAAACGAACCCGGTGTCGGCCAGGATGGCGTTGTGCGCCAGCCGGGCGTAGTCCAGGTAGCACGCCAGATTCAGCAGCGAACTGATGATCCAGGCCACATGACGGGCGTCTATCCGCCCGCCGCAGTGATCGAGCACGTCGCGCAGCAGCACTAGGTCCGGCGTTTTCCGCAACACCAGCACCCGGCCCTCGTCGGTGTCGAAGTGACGGACGATCTCCGGCAGATAGCGCCCGATTTCCGCCGCCATGCGCGGGTCGGCGCAGGGCAGCCGGTCGATGACCTGGAGTGCGTTGTCGAACAGGTCGGCGTGGTCGTTTTCGACGACGTAGGCCACGATCTCGCCGCCGACGAACAGCCGGCCCAGCTCGAACGGACGCTCCTTGCGGTAGCGAATCTTATAGGTCGCGCCGTCCGTCGCCCGCAGCACCAGTAAACCCGGTGTTTGCCAGATACCGCCGCGCAGCTTCCGCACCGCTGCGTCGTACAGCCGGTTAATATGCTGAAACACCCCGGTCGTGCCGGCGTCCGGGCAACGGTCCGGGTGCCAGCGCGAGGCCAGCGCCCGAAATTCCTGATGCGCCACGGCTTCGTCGCCGGTGAACAGGCGTTCCGGTTCGGATGGTCGGATGGCGAGCAGGTCGTTAGCGGATAAGGTGGTCACGTCGTTCATGGTCATCACCTCCATGAGCGCCAAGACTAACAGACTTATTTGTTTTTTGCAAATAACATTTAAAAATATTTTTAGTGGACATGAAGTGTATGAAGCCCATATAGTAAAAAAGTTATTTGTTTATATCATCAAACAACGATGGAGACGCGAGCGTGGAACCGGTCTATCCGCAACCCCTGGTGATGGTGGACACGGCGCTGTTCACCATCCGCGACGAGCGCCTGTGCCTGATTCTGGCCCGGCGCAAGGAGCCGCCGTTCGAGGGATTGCTGGCCCTGCCGGGCGGCTTCGTTCACGCCCAGGAAGACGCCGATACCGAAGCGGCGGCTCGGCGGGTGATTCGTGGCAAGATCGGTTTCGACGCGCCTTACCTGGAGCAGTTATTCACCTTCTCCGGCGCGGCTCGCGATCCGAGGGGCTGGTCGGTCAGCGTCGTTTACTATGCGCTGATTCCGTGGTCGTTGCTGGAGGGGAATCCGTCGGCCGAGGTATTTCCGGTGGATGCTTTGCCGCCGTTGCCTTTCGATCACGGGCAGATCGTGGCCAAGGCGGTGGAACGGTTGCGAGGGAAGGCGACGTATTCATCCCTGCCGGCGTTTCTGCTGTCGGCGGAATTCACGATGAATGACTTGCACCGGATTTACGAGCAGACCATCGGCGCCCGGCTGGACAAAGCGTCGTTTCGGCACAAGATTTTGGGGCAGGACATCATCGAGGAGATGCCGAACCGCTTCCGCACCGGCGCGCACCGGCCGGCCCAGCTTTACCGGCTGTCCAGTAAAGCGCTCACGGCGTTCGAGCGGAAGATTTAGGGGCGGTTTTTGCGGGAGAGGACGTTTCGCGTCGCTCAAGCGGCGGATGCTTGCCCGCTGCCCCGTTAGCCATCATTAGGCGATTAGGCGCACACCATGACAACCGTTCGCCCTTTCATACCCCAGGATGCCGATGGCGTTGCATCGGTCATTCTCCCGATCCAGCAACTGGAGTTCGGGGTCCCGATCACGCTGGCGGCACAACCTGACCTTGCGGATATAGCCAATTTCTATCAGCGGAAGAGCGGCAACTTCTGGGTCGCCGAGGTCGAGGGCAGGATCGTCGGAACTATCGGGCTTCTGGACATCGGGCAGCAGCAGGCCGCTCTACGCAAAATGTTCGTCGATGCTCGATACCGTGGGCGCGAGCACGGTGTCGCGGAGCGACTGCTCCAGACGCTCTTTGTCTGGTGCGCCATGGAAGGCATAACGGAGATCTACCTCGGGACCACGGACAAGTTTCTTGCCGCTCACCGGTTTTACGAAAAGAACGGATTCGCGGAGATTCGCGAGTCCGATTTGCCGCCCGCTTTTCCGGTCATGGCTGTGGACTCGAAGTTCTATCGCCGGGCTTTGAGCGGATACGAAGCTTGAGCCTGGTTTGAGGCGCTCCAGAGCAAGGCGCTCATGCCGTTCGAACGGAAGATTTGAAGCTTCTTTCCGCTCAAGCCTGACACTCCGCCAACACGGCTTGGGCTTCGGCCAACTCCTTCGAACGCAGTGCGGCGAAGATCGCCACCGCCCGTTCGGCGTGGCAGCGGCCTTCGGCGCCGCGTCCCTGTCGCGCCAGAGCTTTGGCCAGAAACCGGCAACTGGAGGCAATAAATACCTTGCCGCCCAACTCCTCGGCTAGCTTCAAAGCTTCGCGGGCAAGGCGTTCGCCTTCCGGCCATTGCTTGCGAGCTAGCGCCAACTCGGCAAGGCACCCAGTGAAGTAGGCAACACCATCGGGATTAGATAGGGTTTTGGCCATCGCGAGCGCTTCGCGGCAATGAGTCTCTGCCTCGTCGATCTGACCTAGGTCGCATAGCGTATTCACAACATCGCTCAAACCAACAAACACCGCTCTGCTCCTCGGCGACTGGCTTCGCCAGAGAGCAAGCGCTTCGCGGTAAGCAACGAGCGCAGCGGGGTAGTCATTGGCTAATGAATAACCGAATCCGTGCAGGCGGAGGACAACAGCACGCTCGTTGGCGCCCACAGAGGCCGCTTCCCAATGGGCAGCCGCGCGCTCGGCGCAGGCCAATACTTCGGCGGCTTGGCCGCGCTTGAAGTGAATCTCACCAGCGCTATAGGCCCGCCAGCCAGCGCTGATGAAATCCTTGGTCCGCCCGGCCTTGGCCTCTGCTTCGGTTGCGAGGACCAGAAGATCATCCCAGCAATCGGTAACATTATTGAGGAAAGGAGACAACGCATTGCACACCTCCTGCAAGCGGGCGTTGTCTCCGGCAAGCAAGAGCGGCCAAGCGGCGGCCAGTTGCGGCCAGGCGGCTTCCAAAATCGGAAAGCGGTCGTATTCCTGGTAACCATTCTCCACAGCGAGGGCATAGGCTTGCTCGGCCAAACGCTCGCCGCTGGCTCCGACCGCTTCGGGACGAACGCGCCGAAGATAGCGAGCGGCCAGCGGCGGCAACAGCCAAGTCCCGGCCACGTCGTCTTCCACCAGCAAGGCACGATCGCGCAGACCGTCCAGCGCGGTTTCCGCCGTTTTCTCGCTCAGGCCGGTCAGCGGCAGCAGCCACGCGATGGGTGCGGGCTGGGTGAAGTGGACCAGGGCGGCGAGCACCGCTGTCTCAGCCGCCGTGAAGGTTTCGGCCAGATCGCCGAAAACGAAATCCAGCGGATCGTTTTTCTCGTTCAGCGTCTGCAAGCGATGCGCTTCCTGCAACCGCTCGACGGCTTCGGTCACGGTGCGGCAACGCCCGGTCGTTCGGCCCAACTGGCCCGCCGTCCAGGTCAGCAACAACGGATTGCCGCCGGTTTCGGCATAGAGTTGATCGCGCTCGGCCGGGGTCAGTCGGGCGATGGGCGGCCAGCGCTGGCCCAGTTCGGCCAGCAATTCGTCGGCGGCCTCGCGTTCCAGCTTGTCCAGGCGCAGCGCGTGCGCGGCGAACGAACCACCAACCCGTCGCCGGCTGGTGACGAGGGCGCGACAGGCGACGGGTAGTGTGCCCAGCAACTCGAACACGCGCCGGCGCTCTTCCGCGCCGAACGTCTCCAGATTGTCCAGCACCAGCAAGGCGCGGTGATTCGCCAGCGCATGGCGCACCAGATTCGGCCGCTCCTCCGGCGCCGCTCTCGGAATGTCGTCGCGCCCGAGCGCCTGACCCAACTCAGCCAGCAGCGCGTAATAGTCGGCCACGCGATGATCGCGCAGCGACCGTTCGCCGTCGGGATGCAGCTCACGGCTTTTGGCCGTGACCCACAGCTTGAGCGGAAAATGTTCGGCCGGCGCCCGATGGGCCGCTTCCAGCGCCAGCGCGGTCTTGCCGATTCCGCCGGGACCGTCCAGCACCACGCCCCAACTTCGGTCTTCCGGAAGCAGGTATTTGGCGATCTGCTCCAAATCCTTCGCCCGGCCAAAAAACGGGCGCCGAGCGGGCAACGTGGAATGCGGAACGAATGCGCCGGGAGTCGGCGGGTTCGATACGGGAGTCGTAGCCGGGGCAGTGGTGACTGGCGGTGCATGGGTGGCAACGCGCGGCCGGGCTGAGATCGGCTCCGCTCGCGTGCCTTCGTCGCTCTCCAGTTCCGCGTGTTCGTGATCCGGCACGAATCGCCACGGTCCCGTCTTGTTGGTCGCGATGCGCGGCCAAAGCCGCAGAACGGTTTCCTGCTCGCCGAACTCGATCCGCCCCGCCGCGTAGCCGTGCGCGCGTTGGGTGACGGGTGGGTCGCCGAATTTTTCCATGCCGAACACCGAGCACCCTTGGCACCGCAGCACCGGCTTGGAGCCACCGCCTTTCCGAAGGTACGTGATCTCGGTTTCGTGCTGGTGGCCGAACAGATGGGCCGCGAACCGTCCGGCCGGCGCAATCTCCGATTCGCCGTGCTTGCGGGCCTCGGGCGTCAACCAGTCCGGCCCCTGATGGGTGAGCAGCAGGCAGACATCGTGCTGCTTCGACCAGACATCCGCGCCGCCGTCGCACACCGCATGAAGCTGGCGTGCATCCCAAACCAACCGCCCTTTGTAATCGTCGCCGGTCAGTTGGAGAAAGGTGACGTTCAGGCCCACGATGCCGATACGCCATCCATTACGTTCCAGGGTCGCCGAAAAATCGCCGGGCAGAGCGCCGGGTTGCAGCTTGTCGGGCCGATGCGGCGCCTTTTCCCACCACTCGCGGTAAGCGGCGAAAACATGGCCGATCACCCGACGATAGGAACCCGCTGGCTGGTCCCAGAACTTGTCCTTGATGCGTTCGAAACCATCCTGCTCCAGCAATCGTTCGGCGGCGGGATCATCGTCGCGAGGATTGGGGCGATACAGATCGTGGTTGCCCGGCACCGCCAGCAGCACGGCGTTTCCCGACCCAAGTTCGCTGAGCTTCTTCCACAAGGGATCGAGAACCTCGGCCTGCAATCGCTCGAACTGGGCCGATTCACCCGACTGCACCAGATCGCCGGTAAAGAACACGGCGTCCCACGGTCCACACCGTTCGTGCAGCGCCGCGAGGCTATCCAGAAACGGTTCTCGCAGGTTGGGCCACAAGCAGTCTTGTCCTGTCAGCCCGTAATGGAAATCCGTGAGATGCAGCCAGGAAAAAGTGTCCGTCGGCATGACCGATTCCTAAATTCCGTGTGAGTGGCAACGCAAAGCTGAACTTCGGGCCATCCATCGAGGGGAATGGATGACATCAAAGCAAAATTGTAGACCAATTTGACTGGTTGACGCATCCACGAGACGGAATGAAATGGAAATCCGCGCTGGGCGTGAATCTCCAAATTTCCAAAGCCAAGCGCTGGCAGGGCTTGTTGGGTTTCCTTTCAACCCAAGTTGAACCGGGTCAAATTGATCCGCTAGGTCTTCATAAGCAAATCATTTCCGACTTAAGAGGGCAGGGGACGCACAATCCCTGCTCAAATCGGCGCGATTCGGTAACCAGAATCATTGGCATGTGACGTGCAAAACATTGCTAAGAATTCGACGGATTTGGCGCGGTTCTTCGCGCCGGACCGTCAATCCCGACTTGATGCGCTTGCGGTGGAGATCGAACGATGACGATGGCAACAGCAAAAAAATGGGCGGTGGTCGCGGCCATCGGTTTGATGCTCGGCGGCGTGGGCGCGTGGGCGGAGGAGGGCGGGACGCCTTTTTCCACCGTGGCCTATACGGAGGTGGCCCGCGCCCCGCTGGAATCCAGCGGAGTGGACGACGGTGCGCGCGTCGCCCATGCCGACGATCCAGGGGCCGACAGCTACGATCCCTATACCTGCGCCGCTGCCTATGGCGATAGGTTTTGCGCGGCGTTCGAGCGTTGCATGGTCGCGCATGGCTTTCGCGCGTGCTACAAGCGATTCAGTCAACAATAAAGAATCCACGATATTCCGTGGCCGCCGCGACGGGCGGCGGGCGCCGGTTGCGTTTAGCGTCCGGGACGGCCCAAGGCAAAGCTTGTTCATGCCCGCGACTCGGCTGTGTTCAGCACAATTTTGTGCTAGCTTGAAATGGTCCACCCCTTACCTGGTCTCGACACGATGAATCCCAGCCTTGATCCCCACAGTGATGAACTGACCGCCATCGTCGATGCCGAGCATCACGTTCAAGTGAGCTTGGCGCAAGCCCTCCGTGATACGGTACAGGCCGGCAAGGATGCGGCGTTGGCCGGTAAAATTCTCGATCAACTCACCACGTACAGCGACGTGCATTTCCTGTCCGAACAATTGCTGATGCGAATGTGCGGCTACCCGGGCTACGACGATCATGTGCTCGACCACGACCACATGATGGAGCGATTGGAAGAGGCCAGACATCGGCATGACTTCGGAGCGCAACCATTGACCTTGACCGAGACGGAAGCGCTGCTGACGCTCTTGGCTCGCCATATCGGCGCGCAAGACCGGGTCTTCGCCGATTATTACCGCGCCTGGAGCCGGCGCGAGACGGAATCCACAGGGCAGCGGTCATCCACCCAGCCGGAGCATTGCCTATGACCGCTCTTACCCTGGTGGTTGGTAACAAGAACTATTCATCCTGGTCGTTTCGACCCTGGTTGCTGCTCAAGCATCTAGGCGTGGATTTCCAGGAAATTTACGTTCCCCTGGACGCTCCGGACGTGGCGGCCCAAATCGCTCGTTACTCGCCCTCGGGGCGGGTGCCGGTGCTGCTGGACGGCGATCTGTGGGTTTGGGAATCGCTGGCGATTGGCGAGTACCTGGCCGAACGGTATCCGGCGCTCTGGCCGGCTGACAAGAAAGCGCGGGCTTTGGCCCGATCCGTGTCCAACGAGATGCACGCCGGGTTTGGCGCGCTGCGCGGCGAATTGCCGTTCAACTGCCGTGGCCGGCGTTCGGGAGTGACGCCATCCCGGGCGGCTTGGGCCGATATCGACCGGATTCTGGAAATCTGGGAAGCCTGCCGCGCCATCGGCGCAAACGACGGCCCTTGGCTATTCGGCAACTTCACCTGCGCCGACGCCATGTTCGCTCCGGTGGCCTTGCGCTTTCACACCTATGGCGTCGCCTTGCCGGAGATCGCGCAAGCCTATGTCGCCACGGTGCTAAACGATGCCGCCACGCGCGCCTGGATCGAAGCGGCGCGTCAGGAAACCGCGGTGATTCCAGAGGACGAACGCGGGCAGCCAGTCTGATTTGTGATTGACGCGCTACAGGTAGTAGAACACCAGGCATACGCCCAGCAGCAGCACCGCCCATAGCACCATGCTGCCGCTGGGCCACGTCGCGGCCAGCAGACCGTGCGGGCCGTGGTGGCGGGACAAAACCGCGATCAGCGCTTCCACGCGCCGCGTCACGCCGGCGTTGAACGCTTCCCAGCCTCGCAGCGCCAGCGTCCAGACGCGCGTCGAGGCGGCGGGCAGCAGCCGGCGATAGAACCAGTCGAAATCCAGATTCACCGAACGCAGCTCCGGCGGGTAAATGCCGGTGCGCACCAGCACCGAAAACGCCAACGCCGACCAAGTCAGTAGTTGCAACTGGGCGATGACGTGCGTGGTGGTGTAGGGATCGAAAGCGACCGGATACGGCAGGATGGCGTATAGCGCGTCCGGGAACACGCCGATCCCGATGCAGAGCGCGGCGGCGATTCCCATCGCGATCAGCATGTGGTTCGGCGCTTCCCGGCAGCGGATACCGCTGTCGTGGGCGAAGAAGGCAAAGTAGGGAATCTTGATGCCGGCATGATGGAACACGCCGGCGGAGGCGAACAGCAGAAACAGAAACGCGACCCAGTGACCTTCCTGCGCCGCCGCTTCAAGAATCAGCGATTTGGTGACGAAAGCGCTGAACAGCGGAAACGCCGAAATCGAGGCGGCGCCGACGATGCAGAACACCGTGGTCAGCGGCATGGACTTGTACAGTCCGCCCAACTGGGAACCGTTGACCGTGCCGGCGCGCAGCAGCACCGCGCCCATGCTCATAAATAGCAGCGCCTTGAACAGAATGTCGGCGAAGGCGTGTGCCACCGCGCCGTCGAGCGCCAGCGGCGTGCCGATACCGATGCCGACCACCATGAAACCGAGCTGGTTGTTCATGCTGTAGGCCAGCACCCGCCGCAGGTCGTTTTCGATCACCGCGAAGAAAATCGGGAACATCGCCATGAGGGTGCCGATGGCGATCAACATTTCGGTGCCGGCGAAGCCACGGGCCAGGGCGTAAATCGCCATCTTGGTGGTGAAAGCGGACAACACCACGGTGCCGGTCACGGTGGCCTCGGGGTAGGCGTCCTGCAACCAGTTGTGCAGCAGCGGAAAAGCGGCCTTGATGCCGAACGCGACCAAGATCAGGGTCGCGCCGGGACTGTCCAGCCCCAGATGTTCGAACGCGGCCGAGCCGGTGGCCTGGATGTGAACGATGATGCCGGCCAGCAGCAGCACGCCGGAACCGACCTGAACGACCAGATAACGCAAGCCAGCCCGATACGCCCGTTCGGTGCGCCGCGCCCAGATCAGAAACACCGAGGATACGGCGGCCAGTTCCCAACAGATGAACAGCGTCACCAGATCGCCCGCCAACACCGCGCCCAGCGCCGCGCCCGGATACAGCAATCCCGCCACCTGCTGCACCGGATCGCGCAGATTCCAGGCGTAAATCACCGCCAACAGCGCGGCGAGGTGGAAAACGAGGGCGAAGGCGAAGCTCAGTCCGTCGAGTCGCAGCGTGGTCAGGGTCAGACGGAAAAGTTCGATCTGGGCATACTGGCCGTCCGGCAGACCCAAAAGCTGGATCAAACTCAGCGCTGGCAGCGCCAGCAAAAAGCCGCTGCGGAGGAGACCTTGCGGGATCAGCAGCGCCAGCAGCGAACCGCAAACCAGAACCAGCGCCGGATTGAGACCGTCAATCACCGTAATAATCCTCGTCCCGTTTCACCCACTTGCGCATCTGTTTGGCCAGCAGCACCAGCGTCACGCAGCAAATAAAGCCGTACCAGGCGAAAAAGCCGAACCAGTCTTCGAACGCGAAATTGACGTGCTTGTGGTAGAAAAAATCGGCCAGGAACAGTCCCCCGCAGATCAGCACCAGCCCGTAAAAAACCTTGTCCACGTTGCGCCGGTCGTCAAGCCAATACTTGCGCTCGGGACAGTTAGCTGGAGAGGTTGGATCGGTCATCGACGGTTCCTCAGTGGGCGGCGATGGGCGCCAGCAGCGCGTATAAACCATCGGCGAAAAAGAACAGCAGCAAGCAACCGAAGGCGGTCAGGCACAGGGGCACAACGCAGGCCAGCGGCGCTTCGCGGATGCCGGTCAGGGCATCGCCGGCCGGGTGGCCGTCCGGCGGTCTCGGCACGAAAAATCCCCGCGCCGCCACCGGCAGCAGGTAAACCACGTTCAACAGCGAACTGACCAGCAACACCGCCATCATCGCCCACTGGCCGGCATCCGCCGTACCCGCCAGCAGATACCACTTGCTCCACGAGCCGCCCAGCGGCGGCAGGCCAACGATGCTAAGCGCGCCGATCAGGAACGCGCCGAAGGTGAACGGCATCACCCGGCCTAGCCCGTCCAGTTGGCTGACCTCGGTCTTGTGGGTCGCGGTGTAAATCGCGCCGGCGCAGAAGAACAGGGTGATCTTGCCCATCGCGTGCATCACGATCTGCATCGAGCCGCCGATCACGCCCATCGAAGTCGCCAGCGCCGCGCCCAGCACCACGTAACCCAACTGGCTGACCGTCGAATAGGCCAAGCGGGCCTTGAGGTTGTCCTGGGTCAGCGCCACGAACGAGGCGAGCAACACGGTCAGCGCGGCCACCCACAGCAGCCATTGCGACGAACCCGTGGCGTTCAGGAAGTCGATGCCGAAGACGTAAACGGTCACCTTCATCACCGCGAACACCCCGGCCTTGACCACCGCCACGGCATGAAGCAGCGCGCTGACCGGGGTCGGCGCCACCATCGCCGCCGGCAGCCAGCGATGGAACGGCATCAAAGCCGCCTTGCCGATGCCGAACATGTACAGCGCCAGCAGGACGGCCACGGCCGGCCCTTCCACCTTGCCGGCCAAAATGCCGCCCGGCGCGAAGTCCAAAGTCCCGGCGATCCACCCGGTCCAGACGATGGCCAGCAACAGGAAGCCGATCGACGTACCGATAAGAATGCCGAGATACAGCCGTCCCGCCCGCATGGCCTCCGGCGTGCCCTTGTGCGCGACCAGCGGATAGGTCGAAAGAGTCAGCGCCTCGTAGAAAACGAACAGGGTCAGCAGATTGCCGGCGAAGGCGATGCCGATGGTGCTGGCGATGGCGATGGCGAAGCAGACGTAGAACCGGGTTTGATGCTGTTCCCCGTTGCCGCGCATGTAGCCGATGGAATAGAGCGAATTCAGCGGCCACAGCAGCGCCGCCACGCAGGCGAAGGTCATGCCCAGCGGTTCCACGCTCAGCCGCAGCGGCAACCCCGGCGCGAACGGCAACAAATCCACCGCAGGACGCGCGCCGGCCAGCACCGCCGGCAGCAGGGAAAACACCACGCCGAGCAACAGCAGCGACGCCAGCAGGGTCGTGCCCTCGCGCCAGTCGGGACGGTCGTCGTTGGCGGCGATGAAGAACGCACTCAACAGCGGGATGAACAGCGCTAAAACCACGGTGGCTTCGGAATTCATGGTCCCACCCCCAGCAACATCTCCGCCGCCCGCCGGGCCACTCCCACGTTCAGCGAGGTATCCAACCCGAAATAAAGATTGGCCAGGGCCAAGGCCCAAGTGGGAATCAGCAGTGCCAACGGCGCCTCGCGCACGACCTGCCCTGCTGGCGCCGGCTTGAAATAGGCGACTTCCACCACCCGCCAGACGTAAATCACCGCCAGCAGCGAAGTGATCAGCACCAGCACCGCCACCGGCCACCAGCCCTTCTCCAGCGCGCCGACGACCAGATACCACTTGCTGACGAAACCCGCCGTCAACGGCACGCCGATCAGGCTCAGGCCGCCGATCACGAACGCGCCCATGGTCCAGGGCATGGTCCGGCCCACGCCCGCCATGCGCTCCAACTTGGCGGCTCCGACCCGGAACGACACGCAGCCCAGCGCCATGAACAGCGCGCCTTTCATCAGGGCGTGATTGAACAGGTGGCTGATGCTGGCGGTCAGGCCGGTCACCGACACCAGGCTGATGCCCAGAATCATGTAACCGATCTGGGCGACACTGGAATAGGCCAGCATCCGCTTGACGTTGTCCTGGAAAATCGCCACCACCGACGCGCTGAAAATTCCCACCAGCGCCAGCGGCAGCAGCACGCGGTCCAGCTCCATCGTTTCGAACGAAAAGGTGGCCCCGAAAATAGTGAAGAAAAACCGCAGCAGCACATAGATCGCCACCTTGGTGGCGGTGGCCGCCAGAAAGGCGGTCACCACCGAGGGCGCGTAGGCGTAGGCGTTGGGCAGCCAGAGGTGGAGCGGAAACAGCGCCAGCTTGAGGCAGACGCCGACGGTCAGAAAAGCGAAGGCGGCATGGATGGTGCGAGTGTCGGCCACCGCCGGGATGCGCGCGGCCAGATCGCCCATGTTGAGGGTGCCGGTCATCACGTACAGCAGGCCGATGCCGATCAGGATGAACGTGGCGCCGATGGTGCCCATGATCAGGTATTGGTAGGCGGCGGTCAGGGCGCGGCGGTCGCGGCCGATGCTGATCAGCACGTAGCTCGACAGCGACGAGATTTCCAGGAACACGAACACGTTGAAGGCGTCGCCGGTGATCGTGATGCCCAGCAGGCCGGTCAGGCACAGCATGTAGGCGGTGTAAAACCAGGACTGCTTGCTTTCGGGCAGGCGGATGCGGCGCTCGACGATCTCCCGCCCGAAGGTGATGACGACGGCCCCGATCGCCGCCACGATCAGCAGCACGAAGGCGTTGAGCGCGTCCACCCGGTATTCGATGCCCCAGGGCACCGGCCAACCGCCCATCAGGTAGGAAATCGGGCCGTGCGCCAACACCCGATCCAGCAGCAGGACCGCGATGAGAAACGCCAGCCAGCTCGCCGTCATGGCCGCCAGCCAGACCGCGCGGCCGGCCGGCAACAGCGCGCACAGCGGCGCCGATACCAGCGGAATGATGACCTGTAGCGCGGGCAGGTGAGCGATCACAGCGCTTCTTCCCGGTCCTGGGCGTGAATCTCGTCTTCCTCGATGGTGCCGTAGGCTTCGTTGATGCGCACCACCAGCGCCAGACCGAGCGAGGTGGTGGCGATGCCGACCACGATGGCGGTCAGGATCAGGACGTGCGGCATCGGGTTGCTGTAGACCACCGCCCTGTCGACGATGATGGGCGCGGTGCCGCCGATGATCTTGCCCATGCTGATGTAGAGGATGAATACGGAGGTCTGGAAGATGTTCAGGCCCACCAACTTCTTCACCAGGTTGCCGCTGGAAATGACCACGTAAAAGCCGCACATCATCAGAACGATGAATATCCAGTAGTTGTACAGGCCCAGGATTGCCACTAGCGCCCCCTACCGGCAAAAGCGTAGAAAATGGTCACCATGACCGCCGATACCGTGATGCCGACGCCCAGTTCCACCAGGAGGATTCCCAAGTGCTGGCCGTGCGCCGGATCGTGGCTGTCCAGCACGCCGTAGTCCAGATAATTCCCGCCCAGGAACAGCCCGACCAAGCCGACCCCGGCGTAAATCAGCACCCCCAGCGAAACCCCGATCCGCAGCAGCCACGGCGGCATCAGCCGGCGGGCGTTGTCCAGCCCGTAAATCAGCGCGTAAAGAATGAAACCCGCCCCGAAGATGACGCCGGCCTGAAACCCGCCGCCCGGCCCGTAATCGCCGTGAAACTGCACGTACAGCGCGAACAGCAGAATCAGTGGCAACAGCAGCCTGGTGCCAAGGCGCGGAATCGTGTAACGCTTCATTTCGGCTCGTCCTTGCGGGAACGTCGCCGCCGCGCGCCGCCGACCAGCACCAGCACGCCGATGGCGGCGGTGAACACCACGGTGGTCTCGCCGAGCGTGTCGTAGCCCCGGTAGCTGGCCAGCACCGAAGTCACGACGTTGGGAATGCCGATTTCTTTGGGTGAATCCTCGATAAAGCGCTGCACCAGATGATGGTGGATGGGGTTGGCCGGATCGCCGTAACGCGGAATATCCCAGGTGCCGTAGACCAGCACCAGGCCGGTGATGGTCACCACCAGCAAGGGCAGCAGCGGCTTGTGGGCGACCGGCGTTTTCTCGCGGCTGGTGGTTAGCGCCAGGGTGCCCAGCATGAACACCGTCGCCACCCCGGCGCCGACCGACGCCTCGGTGAACGCCACATCCACGGCGTCCAGGATCACGAACAGGCTGGCCGACACCAGGCTGTAAATGCCGAACAGCATCACGACCGCGAACAAATCCCGCAAGCGGATGGCGGCCACGGCGGTCACGACCAGCAGAGTCAGCAGAAAGAGATCGACTAGGACTTCGATGGCGGCGATTCCTCGTGCAGGATCGGCGGCGGATTTTCCGGATCGACCAGCGCCGCCCGGGACAGGGCATGGGTCGCGATGGGGCTGGTGAACCACAAGAAGATCAGAATCAGCAACAGCTTGACGCTTATCAGCGTCCAGCCAGCTTGCAACATCAGGCCGAGCACGATCAACCCGGCGCCGAGCGTGTCGGTGATGCCGGCCGCGTGCAGGCGAGTGTAGAAATCCGGCATCCGCAGCAAGCCGACGCTGCCGATCAGCGCGAACGCCACGCCGCCGAGCAAGGCCAGCCAACTGAGCAGATCGATCAGCGCGGCCATCACAAATCGCTCTGCGGTTCGTCGGGATCGTTGCGCGGCCAGCCCATGTCTCCGTAGTGGATGAACTTGAGCACCGCGATGACGCCGATGAAGTTGATGAAGGCGTACACCAGGGCGATGTCGAGAAAATCGGGGCGCCCGGTCATGAAGCCCAGCACGGCGATGAGCAGCACGGTCAGGGTGCCGAACGAATTGACCGCCAGGATGCGGTTGTAGACGGTGGGACCCAGCACGGCGCGCGCCATCGCCAGGATCATGCAGGCCAGAATGCCGAGCGCCGTGGCGGCGAACATCACTTGCCTCCTTCAAGCCGGGTGACGCGCTGGTCCATGTCGCCTTCCACCAGGGAATCGGCGGCCTCGCGGGTCAGCGCGTGAACTTCGAGGGTATCGCCGCTCAGGTCGGTGGTCACCGTGCCCGGCGTCAGGGTGATGGAATTGGCGTAAATGAATCGGCCGAGATCGCTACGCTGGGTCGGTTTCAGGGTGATCAGGGTGGGACTGATCGGCAGCTTGGGATCGACGATGCGCTTGGCGACATCGATGTTGGATAGCACGATTTGCCACAGCAGCCAGGGCCAGTAGCCGAGCAGATGGATGCTGAGCGGCAGGCGCGGCGGCTGCTCCTCGGGGTCGATCACTTCGGCGCGCCAAGCCACGAACACCACCAGCGCGCAGGACAAGACGCCGAAACTCAGCAACAGAGGAACGTCGAAATAGCCGGACAGCAGCAGCCACAGGCCAAAGCAGAACAACCACAACCCCAACGCGCGCAGCAAGCGACCTCCCCTTTATCGATGTTCTTGGCTATCGCCGACGTTTCGATCAACGAGAACCAAGCATAGCCTGCTTCCTGGCGTATGCAAGCAATCGACTTCAGGTTGAGGATTTGATGAGGCCCTTAGGGCGATTCGGCCGCGCTGGAGGTAGCCGCGGATTCCGCGACCCGGCGGACCCGCACCTGCTCGATGCGGTGTCCGTCCATGCCCACCACTTCGAACCGATACCCCGCCAGCGCGAACTGTTCACCGCCGCCGGGGATTTCCCCCAACTGGTTGAGCACCAGCCCGGCCAGGGTGTGATAGCCGTCTCCCCGCGGCAGTTCCTCGCAGCTCAGCACTTCCCGCACCTCTTCCAGCGGCAGGCTCCCGTCCAGCAACCAGACGTCATCACCTTCCTGGATCACTTCGGGGGCTTCGGCATCGGTGGTGTCGGCCAGCTCGCCGGCGATGGAGGCCAGAATGTCGGCGGCGGTGACGATGCCTTCCACGCCGCCGTACTCGTCCACCACCACCGCCAGCGGGATGGGATGCTGGCGCAATTGCTCCAGCACTTGCAGCGCGTTCATGCCCTCGTGAACCACCAGCGGCTCGCGCAGCGCCTTGCGCAAATCCAAAGGCCCACCGTCGAGCGCCTGAACCAGCAGGGCGCGTCCCTCGACTACGCCCTCGATTTCGTCCAAATCGCCCCGACACGCCAGATAGCGGCTGTACGGATATTGCCGCAAGGTCTCGCGCACTGCTTCCGGGGTCGCCTCCAGGTCCAGCCAGACGATGTCGGGGCGCGGGGTCATCAACGCCGGGATGAGTTGCCCGCCCAGATTCAATACGCTCCGGATCATGGCGCGCTCGGTCGAGTCGAAGACGAAAGATTCTTTCCCCCCGCTGGCCAGCGCCGCCACCTCCTCGCCCACCTCGGCCGATTCCGCCCGCCCGCCCAACAGCCGCAGCACCGCCTCGGCGGTGCGCTCCCGCAACGGGCGCTTGCCGACCAGGAAACGACGGCGGTTGAACTGCGCCCACTGGTTGAAGGCTTCGATCAACACCGAGAAGCCGATGGCGGCGTACAAATAACCCTTGGGAATCTGGAAACCCATCCCCTCGGCCACCAGGCTGAAGCCGATCATCAGCAGGAAGCCCAGGCAGAGGATGATCACGGTGCGATGGGCGTTGACGAAGCGGGTCAGCGGCTTGCTGGCGACGATCATCAGCGCGATGGCGATGATCACCGCCGCCATCATCACCGGCAGATGTTCGACCATGCCGACGGCCGTGATGACGGCATCGAGGGAAAACACCGCGTCCAGCACCACGATCTGCGCCACCACCGGCCAGAATCCGGCGTACAGCTTCGATTCTCCCTGATGCTCGTCGCGGCCTTCCAGCCGCTCGTGCAACTCCATGGTGCCCTTGAACAGCAGGAACAGGCCACCGGTGAACAGAATGAGATCGCGACCGGAAAAGGCATGACCGAGAATGGAAAACAGCGGGGCGGTCAGGGTGACCAGCCAGGAGATGCTGGCCAGCAGCGCCAGGCGCATCATCAGCGCCAGGACCAGGCCGATCACCCGCGCCCGGTCGCGCTCGGCGGGTGGGAGCTTTTCGGCGAGGATGGCGATGAAAATCAGATTGTCGATGCCAAGGACGATCTCCAAAATCACCAGAGTCGCCAGACCGAGCCAGACGGTGGGATCAGCGAGCCATTCCATAACGGGGATAACGCTTCCAATTCAGCGGTGTGAACCGCGATGGTGGGAATCGAACCAGCGATGCTCCAGTGGAGGCGCATGAGGGCGAGGGGCGAGAGTGGGGCAGGAGATGGCAACTGGCGGTGGCGCGGAGCGACGACACGAAGGGGGTTCTGGGTCTAGGGACATGGCGCGTGGGGGACTGTGGGACATGAACCCATTGTAAGCAGAGATAAATGACGCTGCCAAGCGCGGTCAAGGACCAGCTTGTCGGGAGTGGCGCCGATCGGTCGCCGTTGTCCCCCTCCCGCCAGCGGCGGAGGGGGCGCGATCGGTCAGCGCTGACTGATCGGGACGTAGTTTTGTTGCGTGTGGCCGGTGTAAATCTGCCGCGGCCGGTAAATCCGGGACTTGGGATTGTCATGGATTTCCTTCCAGTTGGCGATCCAGCCCGGCATCCGGCCCATGGCGAACATGACCGTGAACATGTTCAGTGGAATGCCCATCGCCCGCAGCATGAGGCCGCTGTAAAAGTCCACGTTCGGATACAGCTTGCGCTCGATGAAATACGGATCGTTGAGCGCCGCGTCCTCCATTTGCAGCGCGATGTCCAGCAACGGATCGCTGATGTTCAGGCGGTCCAACATTTTGTCGGCGGCGTCCTTGAGAATCTTGGAACGGGGGTCGAAATTTTTGTAGACCCGGTGGCCGAAGCCCATCAGTCGTAGCTTGGTGTCCTTCATCTTCACCCGCTCGACGTATTCGGAAACCTTCATGCCGGACTGGCGGATGAATTCCAGCATCTCGATCACCGCGACGTTGGCGCCGCCATGCAGCGGCCCCCACAGCGCGCAGACCCCCGCCGCGCAACTGGCGAACATGTTGGCCTGGCTGGAGGCGACCATCCGCACCGTGCTGGTCGAGCAGTTCTGCTCGTGGTCGGCGTGCAGGATCAGGAATAGATTGAGCGCGCGGCTCACTTCTGGAGTCGGCCAATATTCGCGGTAGGGAATCGAGAACATCATGTGCAGGAAGTTCTCGCAATATTTGTACTCGGGGTGTGGATACATCAGCGGCTGGCCGATGGACATCTTGTAGCTGGCGGCCGCGATGGTGCGTACCTTGGAGATGATTCGGGCCGCCGCCTTTTCCATGGTGTTCTCGTCCTCGATGTCCATCATCTCTGGCTCGTAGCAGCTCATGGCGTTGATCATCGCCGAGAGAATCGCCATCGGGTGCGCGTTGGGCGGAAAGCCCTCAAAGTGGTTGCGCAGGCTCTCGTGCATCATCTGGTTCATGGTGAGCCGCCGGCTGAAACGCTCCAACTCGGCTTCGGTCGGTAATCGGCCCCAGATCACCAGCCAGGCGGTTTCCACGAAAGTGCTGTGCTCGGCCAACTGCTCGATGGGGATACCGCGATAGCGCAGGATGCCCTTGTCGCCGTCGATGTAGGTGATAGCTGACGTGCAGGAGCCGGTGTTGCCGTAACCGTCGTCCAGGGTGATGTAGCCGGTGCGGTCGCGCAGGGCGCTGATGTCGATCGCCAGTTCGTTTTCGGTCCCCTCGACGGTCGGCAAGTCGTAGGGCTTTCCATCCAGCTCGATGCGGCACGTGTGGCTCATGGCTTGGGCTCCGTTGGCGTGTGGGAATGGGGTGTGGGTGAATTTCGCTGTGGGGCATCCCGCCCAGGTTTCGGATTATAACGTGATAAGCAGGGTTGAATACTCCGCGCCTCAGCTACTTGGTCGCCGTGCGTTGATGCCGCCAGTATTCGACCACGCCCGGCATGATCGACAGGACGATGATCGCTAGGATCACTAGGGTGAAATTTTGCTTGACAAACGGCAAGTTGCCGAAGAAATAGCCGCCATACAGGAATGAGGCGGTCCAGGCGACGGCTCCGGTTACGTTGTAGAACAGGAAGTGACGGTAAGTCATGTTGCCGGCGCCAGCCACGAACGGCGCGAAAGTGCGCACGATCGGCACGAAGCGGGCGATGACGATGGTTTTACCGCCATGCCGCTCGAAAAACGCATGGGTACGATCTAGATATGCCTGTTTGAGTACCCGAGCTTCGGGGCTGAACACCTTTTCGCCGAAGTAATGGCCGGCGGCGTAGTTGACCGTGTCACCGAGAATGGCGGCGGTGGTCAGCAGCAGGAACAAGGCGTGGATGTTCAGCGCGCTGGCGGCGGCCAACGCGCCCGCCGCGAACAACAGCGAGTCACCCGGCAGGAAGGGAGTAATTACCAGCCCGGTTTCGCAAAATACAATCAGGAACAGAATGCCGTAGAGCCAGCCGCCGTACTGGCTAGCCAGCTCGGCCAGGTGACGGTCGAGATGCAGGAAGAACGAGAACAGGTCGGAGAGAAAGTCCATGGGGCAAGCCGATCATTTCAAGGTGGCGATTAACGGGAAAATGGCCAATAATTTCCTAGTGGGGTGGTGTGGGATTCGCTCGCGTCCTTCAATCGGCGCAGTTGCACCAGAGTTCTAGATCCACCGGCTGGAGGGGAAGATAGCCGCCGCGTCGTAGCGGGGTTTCGGCTTCGGACGGCCAATACAGCAGCTCCACGTCCCAAGGGTTGAGTTTCGCGCCGGTGGCGTTCACCAGTGCCGGTTTACCGTTTCCGCTCGGAATCCGTAGCGCGAGGCGATGGAAACCATCGCCGACACGGGCAAAAATAGCGCCATGGGCGGTGGGTCGTGGGTCGTGAGTCGGGTTGTCAACCGGGCTCATGGCGTGCTCCCGTGGTGGATCGGAACCATCACTATACCGGAATCCGCGCCGTCCGACCGGGCCGAGTGGGACAGGCGATCTTGAAATCCAAGTTCCCATGCCGAATTCCGACTTTCAAGAATGCATCAGGAGGTGAAAATCGTGCGAATTCAGCCATGGCGCCCAACTGAGTTAATCGGCGGTCGAATGCGGTTCTGGCTGGCCGCGCTGGGGGTGGTTGGGGGGGTGCTAGTCGCGGGACTGACGCAGGCCGCCTGGACCGCGGCTTCAAAACCCGATCCCCTGACTCGTCAAACTCAATGCCTGGTCAGCAGCGATCCGCAATCCGCCCCCGATGGCTACGGCACCACGCCGGTTTCCCTGGTCTTCACCGGCGCCAGCCTGCTGGTGGTCACCGAATCAGAGCTGGATTCCTCGTTCGCCGACCTGCAACTGGCGATCGACAAGAACCCACCGATTCGCTCGGCCCAACTCGGCCACAACAAGATGATCCTGGTGTTCGACCGGGACGTGCCGGATCTGATGCGCTTGTTGCGAACCGGTCGCCAAGCGGTGGTTTATCTGCGGTTCTGGCCAACCTGGCCAGCGACCGAGTCGTTCGCGATCCCGTTCGGCCTGGCTGGCTTTGGCAAGGCGCTCGATGCCATGAACCATCATTGTCAGCCGCCGTCTGGCTCTGGCCGGCCGGCCAGTTGACCGCGATCATCACTTACCGAAGCTGGAGGAACCCATCCATGGGTCTGCGCACGAAATTTAATCTGGTGCTGTTGCTGACCTTCGCGGTCGGCTTAGCGCTGGCGGCGTATCTGTCCGATCGCATCCTGAAGCATAACGCCCGCGAGGAAGTGATTCAGAACGCGCGCGTCATGGTCGAGAGCGCGCTGGGCGCCCGCGCCTATACCGCCGAGCAGATCAAGCCGCTGCTGACCTTGCAGATGAAGCGGCAATTCCTGCCCCAGACGGTTTCGGCCTACGCGGCGGGACAGGTCTTCAAGGCGCTACGCGGCAAGTTTCCCGAGTACACCTACAAGGAAGCAGCGCTCAATCCCACCAATCCCAATGACCGGGCCAGCGACTGGGAGGCGGACATCATTCAGGAATTTCGCAACAACCCGGCGCGTAAGGAATTGATCGTCGAACGGGATACGCCCACCGGACGGATGCTCAATCTGGCGCGCCCACTGGGCATCTACGACGAGGGTTGCTTGACGTGTCACGGTAAGGTCGAGGACGCGCCTAAGACCATGACCGATATCTACGGGGTCAATAACGGTTTCGGCTGGAAGCTGAAGGAAATCGTGGGTGCGCAGGTGGTCACGGTGCCGATGTCGGTACCTTTCGAGCGAGCCCGGCAGGCCTTTACCACCTTCCTGATCCTGCTGGGCGGGGTTTTCGCGCTGTTGCTGGTGCTGCTCAATATCTTGTTGCATTTCGTGGTGATTCGACCGGTGACGCGGATGGCTGACATCGCCAACGAGGTCAGCCTGGGCAAGCCGGACGTGCCAGAATATGTCAAGCCGGGCTCGGACGAAATCGCCTCGCTGTCGCAGTCGTTCAGCCGGATGCGGCTCAGCCTGGAAAATGCCATGAAAATGCTGGGTGAGTAGGATGGAATGAGCGCCAGCGGCGAGATCAGCGCCACGTTGCCACCGCGCATTGGCCGTTATCGGGTGACCGGCCTGCTGGGCCGTGGCGCCATGGGCGTGGTCTATCTGGGCCACGATACGGCGATCGATCGCCCGGTCGCGATCAAGACCATCCACCGCCGCCTGCTGCAGGGCGCGGAAGGCGCCGAATGGCTTGCCCGATTTCACCACGAGGTGCGAGCCGCCGGTCGCTGCCTGCATCCTAATATCGTCACGGTGTTCGAATACGGCGAGGAGGAGAACGCCCCCTATATCGTCATGGAATACGTGAAGGGGCGGGAATTGCGCGATTACCTGAAGGAGCGCAAGCCATTACTCTTGACCAACGCCGTGGCGGTGATCGTCCAGGTGTTGCGAGCGCTCGGTCATGCCCACGCTGCCGGCGTGGTGCATCGCGATATCAAGCCTGGCAATATCATCCTGCTGGCGGACGGCCAGGTGAAGGTGACCGACTTTGGCATCGCCCGGTTGGAAACGGGTATTGGCTTGACCCAAAACGGGATGACGGTGGGCACGCCCGGTTACATGGCCCCCGAGCAATTCCGGGGCGAGGAGGCCGACCGACGCACCGATCTCTACTCCGCCGCCGTGGTGCTGTTCGAGCTGCTGACCGGCGTGCGGCCCTTCGACGGGCGCAATGCCAGCGAGATGATGTATCAGGTACTGAATGAACCGCCGCGCCAAGCCACGGCATTGAATCCCCGGTTGCCGCTGGGACTAGATGTAGTACTGAACCGGGCGTTGGCCAAGGTGCCGGACGACCGGTTTCAGGATGCCGAGGCGTTCATCGCCGCCCTGGAAGGGCTGAAACTGGTGGAGCGCGAAGCGACGACTAACTCCACCGTGGTCCGGGTGACGCCGGTTCAGGCGCCCGAGCTGCCACCCGCGAATACCCCACCGGGCTGGGACTTGGCCCTGTTGGAACGGGCCGAGCGCTGGTTGGTCGAAATCCTGGGGCCGGTCGCGCGGGTGTTGGTGCGCCGAACCGCGCTCCAGGTCAGCAGTCCAGCGGAATTGATCCAGCAATTGATGGCGGCAATTCCGGGCGAATCGGATCGTTTGTTGTTCCAACGGCGAATGCGAACGGCGCTGGATGGCACCACGGGTGGCTTGGGCACGGCAACCAATGCCTCGGTGATGGGTAGCCAAATGAGTGGGTCGTTGGGACCGTTCGACCAGGCCATGCTCGAAACCGCCCGTCGGGATTTGGCGGTTTATCTGGGTCCCATCGCCAAGGTGTTAGTCAAACAGATCGCCGCCAAGGCTCGGACATCTCAGGAATTGTATCAGCGGCTGGCGGAGAATATTCCAGCCGCTGCTGACCGAGTGGCCTTCCTTAAACACATGCCGCCGGATACCATCGGTTGATCTCCGTTGTTTTTTGGATACACCCATCCCTTTTTCCGAATGGCGTTCGGTTGGTTGGTAAGCCTTTGTAAGTTATCCACAGAAGCTGTGGATAACTTTTGGCGTCGGATCCAAGGTGGGAATGACAGAGCTTGAAAAATCGTGGGGTTGTTGTCGTGGATAGGGATTGGATAAAAAATGAGCGACACTGATGTGCTCGTGCAGTATTGTCAATCGTGGTTTACTTTAAAAAATGTATTTTTATAACATCATCCAAATTCCACATTAACTAACATCCCAATCTAAACGATGTCGTTGTCCTGTCTCCCGATGCCGCGCATCATCCTCAGTGTGCAAATACCGGCTTGTCACACCAAGCGTGGCGTGACCTAAGTTGTCGCGCACATGACGTAGATCAAGATTGCCATTAGCCATACGTGAACCAGCCGTATGTCGCAGCCAATGCGTCGAGGCCTGTGCCAACCGCTTAGCTTGTTCCAACCGATCCGGTTCAGCCTCAAGCAGCTGCTTTGCCGCGCTTGCAAACACGGCCTTGACGATCAGGTGTACCGCCGCGCGAGTCAACGGGCGACGCTGGTTACCAATAGGGAGTAGTAACGGTATAGCTTCACCAAGCTGTGGCAGGGATGATAGATTTCGAGATTGGCGGTAGCGGATCAATTCCTCCAGTAACTCGTCGGTTACCGGCACCAGCCGGACCTTACCACCTTTACCAGTGACTTCCAGCCACCAGTACTCTTGGCCATCTAGATTAACACGGCGAAAGAAGTTACCCATGACGCCACCTGTTACTTCCGAAATCCGCAAACCACACAGATACAACAGCGAAAATAGCCAACGGATACGGTGGTAACGCGCATGGTCGTGGCACGTCCCTTGTGGAAGGGACTCGATGGTGGTTTTAACCACGGCCCACAAGTCATTGGTAAGGTAGCGAATAATATGGGGCGGAGTCGAGCGAGTTCGCCGACGTGAAAGCACCAAGGGATTACCAACCAGATAACCCGCAGTGACCAACCAAGAAAACAGTACACTCAATATGATCATTGCCTGACGCTGGCTAGAGGGAGAAAGCGGGCCAGAAAATGGTCGCCAGCGTGGGTCTCCGCGACCGGCCCGGTAATTTGCGGGCATGATCCACCGTTCAGGTGGGTATGGATCGGCTAGAAAATACTGATAGCGCAGTAAATCTTCCTGAGTTAGTGAGGAAAGCGGCTTATCAAGCTCTACTAAAGTCCATAGTAATAGCCGCTCGGCTTCCTTACGGTAGTTTTGAAAGGTTGTAGGCGTATCGGCATAACGGGCTAGCCAAATCTGGATTGCTTCTAGGTCGGTGCAAGCGGCGATTTGCGTCTGAGTTACCGCACGGTTGCGGTTACTACCCATACTACCGTCCAGATGGGGGGGTAAATTGGAGATCTGGGCATTTTCTCCGAGTAAATTAAACAGGGTTAGGGGCAATTTTAGTGATTGCATTGGGTAAGGTTCAGCAAACATGGTGGATTACCGTTGGAAGGTTAGTTTTTCATGGCCCTTAGATTCTTGACATTATTTCCGTAATGTCAAATATTCATTCTGAGCCCCATCTATTTTAATTATTACATATTATGTAATTTACTATTTGGAACGAAACGAAGCATTTTCGCGATTTTTTGTTAGGCTTGTTGATTGTTGCCGTCGTGAAGTTTAAGTATTTAGATGATGATATAAAATGATGAGATCCGCTAACTGCCCTTCTTGTGGAGCCACGATCCACTTTCAATCGGCCATTTCCATCCTGACCGTTTGCGCCTATTGCAAAAGCACGCTGATCCGCCATGACCTGGAACTGGAAAACATCGGCAGGATGGCGGAGTTGCTACCAGATTCCTCACCAATCCAGCTTGGAACCGAAGGCATCTACCGCAAGAGTCGCTTCACCGTGGTTGGGCGCATTCAGCTGCGTTACAGCCAAGGCATCTGGAACGAATGGTACCTTTTGTTCGACGGTCAGCGTGGCGGCTGGCTGGGCGAAACCCTGGGCAATTACACGGTTACCTTCCTGATCCGGCCACCGGAGCCACCGCCACCCTTTGTAGAATTGCGCGCCGGTCAAGACATGGTTCTAAAAGGCCGCGCGTTTCAGGTTACCAACCTCGAAACCGCCCGCTGCATCGCTGGCGAGGGCGAGTTACCCATCCGGGTCGGAGCGGGCTACGACGCGCCAGTCGTGGATTTGCAAGCCGCCGGTAATACGTTCGCCACCCTGGACTACAGCGAAAATCCACCATTGGTGTTCATTGGCGAACAAGTTCGGTTCGACGATCTCAAGCTGACCCGACTGCGGGAAGTCATGCCGGCCGGTTGGGAGCCCGCCGCCAGCATCCAGGCCCAAGCGTTCCAATGTCCCGGTTGCGGCAGTTCCCTGACCATCCGCGCCAAGGGCCACACCGAAACCCTGGCCTGCGGGACTTGCGGCTCCATCATCGACCTCACGGACGAAAACTTTCGCATCCTGTCCACCTTCAAAACCCAGATCAAACACGAGCCGCCGATTCCGCTGGGAGCGCGGGGCCGGTTGGAGGATACCGAATACGAGGCCATCGGCTACCTGCGACGATGCGTGACAGTCGAGGGCCTGGATTACGAATGGAGCGAAACCTTGCTGTTTCATCGAAAACGCGGATTTCGCTGGCTGGTGGAGTACAACGGCCACTGGAACCTGGCCCATACCCTCACCGAACCGCCGTTGGTGACCGGTTATGGCGCGCGTGGCCGAGCTTCCCACCAGGGCCGGACTTATCGGCATTTCCAAACCGCCAAGGCCAAGGTCAGCTACGTATTGGGCGAGTTTTACTGGCGGGTCAAGGTCGGCGAACAGTGCGAAATTCGAGACTACATCGCCCCGCCATTCCAATTGAGCCTGGAGCTCACTGACAAGGAAGTCCTCTGGTCGCGGGCCGAATACATCGAGCCCGAAGCGATCAAGGCTGCGTTCTCGGTCGAATCGCCGCTACCCGCGCGCATCGGTATCGGCGCCTGCCAACCCTCACCTTACGAGGCCCAGCAACCCAAATTCCGGCGGTTGCGCTGGCTATTCCTGGGCATCCTGTTGCTCGGCCAAATCGCAACCATCGCCCTGTCTTCCGACCAGCGGGTCCATCAGCAAACTTTCTCCTTCGGCGCTGACACCAGGGACAAGACGCTGACCAGCGAGCCATTCGCGCTGAGCGGACGCGACGCCAACATCGTCATTCGCGCCAACACCAACCTCAACAATAACTGGATCTATCTGGATCTGGCGTTGATCGAGCGCGACACCGGCGCCCATTATTCCATTGGTCGCGAGATCAGCTATTACCAGGGCGTGGACGAGGGCGAACAATGGTCGGAGGGTAACGCCAGCGACGAGGCCGTGCTGTCCGAAATCCCCTCTGGCATCTATTACCTCAGCGTCGAGGGCGAACTGCCTCCATCCTCGCCGACCGTGACTTGCACCCTGACGGTATTCCGCGACGTGCCGAGCTGGAGCAACTTTTTTCTGGCGCTGCTAAGCTTGCTGGTTGTACCGTTCATCTTCCGCTGGCGGGCGCGAGCCTTCGAGCGCGCCCGCTGGGCGGAAAGCGACCACGGATCTTGACAAGTCATCCACCAACCCCAGAGAACCTTGGCTCGTGCTTTACCGCAGTTACTTGATCAGTGGCATCCTGATTCTGGCATTGTTCGCCACCGCTCAGCACCGAGGCTGGAGTGTCTTCAGCGTTAGCGAAGCGAAAACCCCGCCGGGCACCACGCAAGGCGTTTACCATAAATAACATGCAAGAGCACGATCGACAGAGCGGGACCGACAGCGCGGCTCCCACTTA
>JARSSP010000009.1 GCA_029624675.1 Candidatus Contendibacter sp. | reverse complement strand
TGAAATCTGCCCGCCTGAAAGGCGGGGGTTTTAACCTTCAATATGGAAATAAAAATTTTCTGTGACACCGGATCCTAGCCGGCTTGACCGGCCAAAAATCGGCTGGAAGCCAGATCCACTATCAAATAGATCAAAGACTTAGTTTTTAAACAGTCTTTGAGAGGGCCGTTCGCGGGGCATTTTGCGAAACGGATTCACCATTCTTCTGGCCCGACGCCAAACCGCCGCATCATCTTGGCCAGCGATGCCGCCGTCCATTTTTCAGCTTCGGCGGAAAGTCGCTCATAGGTGCGCTGATGCATTCCCTTGGGCTTGCACCAACCGGGGCCATTGAGAATGCCCGGTTCCCAGCCCAGCCGCGCCCGAATTTTGTTCGCCCGCTGCGCCGCTCGATCATGGGGTGCCTCCCGCTGGCTGGGATAGGCCAGCCGGTAGCAATGCCGGCAGGCGAAGATTGCGCCACCGTACAGGATCGCCACCCGTCGCCCGCATCCTCTGGCCGGGCAGCGGAACCAGGCCCGTGCGCCCCCGTAGGTGCAGGGCGTTCGGTCAAGGTAGACCGGATAGTCCTCGTTCTTCCATTCCCCGCCGCCGCGCTGCTAGTGCCGGTAGCTGAGGATCACCCGGTCTGACTCGGCCCGGACCTGGATGGATGCCACCGTTTCGCCGTTGCGCGTCCACTGCCAAACGAACCAGTGGCCCGATGTCAATAGCCCATCCCGTTGCCAACGCCGCACGTCCAGCGCCCAGTGGTCGTTCGTCGTATTCTTGGTGGCAAAATACCACTGCCGCCCGCTTCCGCTGCCGCCCATGCCCACCTCAAAATTTTACCGAAATCATTAGCGAATTTTACCTTCGGACAGCACTATAATCAGATTATTTTCTAATAAATTCATTGGGTAATCTCACTTTCCAGTCCTGCATCAAAACCAGGTCGCATTGCGCCATATCAACGGCGCAGGTCGGATGCAATTGGTTTTTCTGGCTTCTTATGCTTAACTATCAAGAAAGCTGTGAGCGAAATTCGGCCCCGTGCCGTGAGAGTCTTTCAGGCTCCTATACTCATGGCTTTTTCTTTTTCCGCTTCCCGCTTTCGAAGCGTTCCTCTAGCGTCAGGGGGCGTTGTTTGTTGAAGTAGGTTCCGCGTTCTGGGCCAAAATCCAGATCGTGAATCTCTGCCATCTGCGGCCAGAGCAGATTCAGGTAACGGTCTTCCCGAGGCATCGGCTCGCCGGTTTGCAGGTGCGTCCGCTGTTCGTAGAAGCGTTGCAGCGCCCACAGGAAGTAGTCCACCGCTTGCAGGCAGACTTCTGTCCCAGGGTCCGAAACTCTGATGCGCCAAGCACCTGATCCGCCGCGCGAGAAGCCGTAGGTTGCCTCGAAATCCCGTTCGGCGTGTTCCAGGGCTAGGGTCAAAGCCTGGTTGCGATCCTTGTGGCCTCGTCGCGCCACGCACAGCTCGTAACGGTCCGCGAGGCGGTGAAACTTGGAAAACAGGGATCGAACCAACGAATCGTAAAGCACATTTGGCTGATAACGGTAAGTTTGATCTGCTGCCCGCTTAGCCTCCTCCCGCCCCAGCAAAGCGTTCTTATCACAGACCACAGCATGAAAACGTAACGCCGTTCCTTCAGCGCGTAGCAGGCTGAAAATCCGATAACGCACTTCTGGTAAATCATCCTTGGCGTGGAAGGCGTGGGCGGTTTTCTTGCGTTCCGGGCGAAAGGATTCCACGCCGGCGAAGTAGGGGTCGTTCAGCATTTCCATGCGCAAGGTCGTCAGTTTGTGAGCCAAGGCCGCCGGGTCGATCACTTCCAGCTTGCCCAGAATGAAATAACGCGAACACCCTGGGGAACCGACTAAAGGCTTGCCTCGGCGTCCTTCGAACAAGGTTGGGTCACCGGCCTCATCCACGAAAAGGTGCAGGGTGTCGCCGTTTTTGTCAGCGCTGGCGGTAACATTAGTAAATAAATCATCTTCCAAGATTTTTCTCTCATTCGGACCAATTTTGCTCTGCATCTTCAAAACTGGTCGCTAAAATCCTGATCCTCGAAGATATCCGCCTCCTCAGGTTCTATCGGTGTTGGTGGAGAGCCCGTTAACAGATCATCGCTGAGTTTGATGGTCGCTTGTTTGCGTCGCTCCAGTTCTTGAAACCGATCCAGGAACATGAACCGATTGTCGTTGATGGTGCTGAAATAGACCCATTGCGTGGCGCGGGTGATGCCGACAAACAACCAGCGCTCCAAGCGCTCCGGTTCCAGGTTGGCAAACAGGCCAGGGATCAGGCGCGGCATCAATACCGTGTCGAACGTCAGGCCCTTGGCGCTGGGATAGGGCATGAGCTTGGGTAAGGAGGTACTGAAATCGATGGTTGGTAGCGGTGGCGCCGTTGTTTTTTTGGTCTTGGCCTTCTTTAATAGACCGTCCGTTTTGGGCTTCTTGCTCTGCCAAGGCGCTTCGGGTACCTCCACCTCCAGACCAGCTTCTTGCAGGGCGCGGGCATAGCCATAGACATGGCGTTTTTGCGGAAACAGGATGGCGATTCGGTCGTTTTTGTTGATCCGGTTGCGAACCATCTCGATCAAGTGCGCGCGTTCGTCATTCACGTCGCTGGCCAGATAGAGCAACGGTGTTTGGCGTTCGGTTTGCGCCGTGCGGGGTTGCAGGAGAAAGGCCTCACGCTCGGCCGGGTTGCGCACAAAGGATGCGGCGACCTGCACGATATAGGGCGAGCAGCGATAGGCTTCGAGAAGGGTGAGGTTACGCTTGCGCAAGCCCAGCGCGCGCAGAATGCCGGCCTCATCGGCGCCGGTTTCATAGAGTTGCTGCTTGTGATCCATGAAGACGGTTATGTGCTGGGCAATGCTCTTCAAGGTTTCAAATGTTTGGGTGCTCAGGTCTTGTCCTTCGTCCACCAACACGAAATCAAACAGGCGTTCCGTAGCGGTCAATGACTGAGTTCTGTCCCAGACGGCTCGCCGAATCTCGGCGAAGTCCGTCTGTTTGAGTTCCCTGTTCCACGGTAGCCGTTTGCCGATGTAATGGAGGTAGTACTCGGAACACCAGCTATCAAACGTCGTAACGCAGTCGTCAGGGAGAGCCAAATCATCCAGCGCCGAACGGATGTAGGCTTTCAGGGCGCGGGTGAACACGAAAATGCGGTAGCGGTCTGGCGGTACCTGGTACTGATCGGCCAGGTACCGTGCCCGGTGCAGCAGGACCATGGTTTTGCCCGACCCCGGCGAACCGAGGATCAGCCGGTGTTCGTCGGGTTTCAGTTCGGCGGCCCGGCCCTGTTCGTTGGTGAGTTCGTCACGGGGAATGAGCCAGGTCATGGTGAGTGCCTCGTCGGGACGGTTCTGGCATCCGGCAACGTGCTGTCGTCGGAGATTGGCTGGCCCTTGTTGCGGCGCCGGTGCCGTTCTGTTTCGGCTTCCTGCTGGCGCTGAGTGTTCTTGTCAAGTTGGGCGCCGGTGAGATACCAGCCCAATTCCCAGTCATCCAAGGTGGTGATCGGATCAAAAGTGGCGAACGCCTCTTCCAGCAAGGTATCGCGCAACTCGGATTGCCTCAGGGCATCGGCGATCTGCGCCTTGAGGACGAGATACGGTGGATCGTGGTCGCGGGCGATGGCTTGATCGATGGTCTGCACCGCCGCTTCCCGTTTCCCCTGGCGATGTTGCGCCAGGGCCAGGTTGAACAGCGGTATGCCGGAATTGGAGATTCTGGCGGCCTCGCGGTAGTACTTTTCCTGGCGCTCGGTATCGCCCATTTCGCCGCTGATAATGCCCATGCGGTTGAGAATATTCAGGTCGGGACCAGATCGGAGCAAGCTCGCCAGCAGATCGATGGCGCGTTCGCGTTGGCCCAGGTCGGCGTACAGCAGAGCGATTTGTTGAACCATCGCGGGTTGTTGGGCGGCGGGAATGGCCTTGGTACGCATCTGCTCTTCAAGGTCGTCAATTTTCTCGCGCGTGGCGTTGGGATTAACGACGTGCGTCAAGGGATTCTCGATCTTGTCTTGAAATTCCTGCTGGGGGTCGTGGGGCAGGCTCAAGCGCACATGAAGTACCTGGTTAGCGTCCATCCGGTAACGCAGCAGCAGTGGACTGCCCTGAATGACCGGAGCTTTGATTTCCCAGATGCGGCGCATCAACACGCGCTCGGATGAATCGCGCACTTCCACGCGCAGGGGGATGATGCGGTCGATGCTGGTGTGCGGAACCACCAGGCGATGATTTTCCGCCCAGCCGCCATCGGGGGGATAGGGCAGCGCCACGCCGGACGGGATCAATTCCACCGGTCCGCTATGGGTCTGGATGGCAAGGCTGTCGCTGGTCACCGGCTGGATGACGCCCTGATCGTACAGGGCCAGCGCCAGGGCTTGCCAGGCTGCACCTCGGGCGACGGCGGTTTGCGTGGCGTCGGAGTCGGCAAACTGCAAAATCCGGGCGGTCGGGAAATCTTCGGTGATGGCGTCGATCACTTGGGGAATCAGACTGCTGCCGCCCACCAGCAGGCACAGGTCGATGTCCTCCTGGGACAGGCCGGCCCGGTCGAGGGCATCCACCAGTGGAGCAAAGATCGAACACGTCATCCGGTATTCGGTTTCGCGAGCGTAGAGGAGGTCGCGATCCAGGAACGGTTCGAGCAGTTCGTCAAACTGGACGGCGCTCAGGGTCGGCGATTGCAAGCGCAGCGCGGTCTTGTCGGGCAAGGTGCAGTCGTAGACGCCAGGGTTTTTCTTGACCAGGGTTTCGCGTCTTTCCTCGTAGTGGCCGAATTTTTTGAGGCGGGCGATCTCGCGGCACAGTCCGATTTTCAGCGCCTCGGCCACGCCCAGCAGCGCCGGGATGACGAACTTGTCCTTGGCGGTGAAATCCAGGGCGTTGGGTTTGAGGCCGTTCTGTTCCAGCAACTGCGGTATGAGTACCTCGACGGCAATCGCCCGGTCGATGTCGCCACCGCCCAGCCGGTGATAGCGGGAAACTGCTAGTTTTTTGGTTTTAAAGGGGTCACGAAGTAGGCGGGGCTCAATGTGGAAAATAGCAACGTCGCAGGTGCCCCCACCGAAGTCGAACACCAGGAGATGGCGGGGTTCGGTCAGGTCGCCGAACGCTTCGGGATCGTGGCTGCACAAGTAGTCGAGAAAGGCAGCGATGGGTTCATCCAGCAGTTCGCCTTCGGCCAGTTCCAGACCGGCCAGGGCGGCGGCATCGACGGTATCCTGACGTTGCGCGGCCTGGAAGGAGGCCGGCACGGTGACCACGGCGCGCGTGATGGGTGTTTCGTTTTCAGTTTCGGCGGCGGTCTTGAGGAAGTGCAGGACATGGCCGGCGATGGCCTTGGCCGATTGGAAGCCCGCCGGGGCTTTGTGGTAAGTCCGGCGGATACCCATGTGATTTTTGCAGTCCCAGAAGATGTTTTTGTATAGCTCCAGTTTGAAGTCGGCGACGCGGGCGCGGAGAGTCTTGGCGCCTTCGCCGACATACTGCTGGCCGCCGTGCAGGGCGACGACCGAGGGCACCAGGGTATGGGTGTATAGCCCTGCCTGTGTGGGCTGCTCCACTTCGAGGCAACGCACCTTCGGCGCGTCGGCATCGCCGGGGGTCCAGAGGATTTCGGCGATGGTGGAATTGGTAGTCCCCAGGTCTATGCCGATAACCCGCAAGGGTTGGGTTGGAATGCGGAGCTGGATTCCGGGCGGAGTGATCAGGGCGAGCGTATTCATTTAACCGTTTCTCCAAACGGTGGATACTGACGAACCATCTCAATCCCCTCTTTCAGCGTCGCGATCCTGGCGCAGAAAAATCCGCAGTGACTGGCGTTCGATCTCGAAGAAATCCAGCAGGGCCTTGATCTGGTCTCGAAGGTGGTTGGCCGACAGGTTGACTTCCGCGTAGATGCCGGATGGGAGCGGCATCGCCGAACGCAGGGCTTGGGGGTCGCGGCTGAAGATGGGGTTGCCGCGTCGGGTGGTGAAGCCGGGGGCATCCGGCAAGTGGGCGAAGCGCTTAGGATCGCGCCGCTCCAAATGAAGACAGATCAACTCGTACAACCGGCGCCAGGTATTGACCTTCGCCTGGGCCTCGTCGCCCAGTTGGAAGCCGTAGGGCCGCTTGAAGGTCAAATCCTCATCGAGCCCGTAGGCTTGGCGCTGATCCAGTTCGCGGACGAGGCGCTCCCGGCTCTGTGGGTTTTGGTGGGGCGGGGCGACGGCTTCATCCAGCTTCACCGCCGTGAACCGCTGCACCAATGCGGACAGCTCGCCGGCCAACTGGTCGAAGGCGGCGACCTTGGCGTTGTATTCCTTCTTGAAGGCGACGCCTTCCTGCAAGGCCTGATTGTCGTTGTGGTCGATGCTGAGCCAGATGTCGTCCGACAGCGCCAACAGGTCCTCGCGGGTCTGCTCCAGTCGTTGCAGGATGCTGCGAATCCGGTCCGTCATAGCCTGATCCTCGTTACTGGCCGTCTTCGCCGCCCAGCGATTCGGGGTGCAGGGAGAGGACCCGCAAGCCGGTGACGCGGCAGATCGAATCATCGTTCGCTTCCCAGCGATCCTCGCAGATTTCCGCCAGAATCTCATCGGTGGTCTTCAGCGGCATTCCGTTCGCGATGGCTTGTTGGCGAATGTCCAGCAGGCGCTGGCCGAACTCGGTTTGGGGTTTGAAGTCACGCTCTTTGACGGGCGGCAAGGTTTCAATCGTGATCCGCACGGGGCCTTGCGGGAAGTCTGGAGGGAGGGTCAATTGCAGCGGTTGACCGGGTTTGACCATGGTTTCCAGGGATAAGGCAGCCATTACGATGCCTCCTGAGTGCTTGTTGCAAACGCCCCCGGCCAGCCGCCGAACCGTTCGATGACTTCATCAATCTCGGCCATCAAGCGGATGGTTTCCGACAGGGCGACGACGATGCGGTGATAGTGGCTGATGTCGTCGGCGGTGAGAGTGCGGCCCTTGCGGTCCTTGAGCCATTTATTGCAGACCTGGTAGCCGCCGATGTAGAAATTCCAGACGTTTTCCGGGACGCCGCGAAGGCCGGTCTTTTGCGCTTTGTCGAGCCAAACCGTGTCATTGACCCAACTGACTTTCTCGACAACAGGCGCGGCGGGGCCGGTGTAGGTGGTGAGGTGCTGATCGAGTTTGGGGGATTCCATCAAATGCAGGGCGACCAGTTCGCCGCCGAATTGGGACAGGGCGCGGAACAGGTCGAAACTGGAAGTCAGCGGCAGGCGCGGGAAATCGATTTTCAGGAATTCGGCGTAGCGGGTGCGGTAGGTTGGACTGTGAAATACTGCGTAGGCATAGTAGAAGATGCCTTCCGGTGTCAGATCTCCGACTGCGCTGCCGAGTGTCAACCGCAGCGCCTCCATAAATTTCTGGGTGAAGTTCGGCGCATTGCTGGCTGCACGGCTCGCAAGTAAATCTGTGTTGTAAAGGTAAAGCGGTGCTAAATAATCTTGGCCTTTATTGCCGAGATAGAAAGTGCCGTGGCAAATCAGATCGCGAGCCACGCCAAAGTGAGAAACGCTCTCCCCTACAATCTGGCGATTGAAGACCAATCCGATATTTGTGCCCGCAAGCATGTGACGCATCACGTCGTAACGAGGACGACCAAGAAAACCACTAGACTTGTGCGTGTAGTACGTAAAGCGGAAGTCGAAAGGCCGATAGAGGATGCGGCGGACGTGTTTCCGAGCGACGCCGAATTGCCGCAAATCTGCTTGCGCAGCAGCGAGAGACCATACACCGTCGACTTTCAGCCCGAATTCCGTGCGCGCATCCTTGACGCTCAGCCTCGTAAGTTTTTCTACAGTGTCAAAGACTTCATTCTCCGACCAGCCGATGCAAATCGGGTCATTCTTCGTCTGGATGCCCGAACTCCTGAGGTTGAACACAGAATCGAGAGGTATCCACTCCGCGTATGTGGCACTTGAAGCCTTCGCGTCCTCAGAGGCAAACGGCAGCCAACGAAAATATGGCGCGGCGGGCTCTATCGTGTTCAACGCTGCGTCTATCGGCGTCTTTGTGAGCAGGTCAGCATACTTTGACGCTCGTGTTCCAACACGAGAAGTAAAGTGTAGCGCGGGCTTTGCCGTCTTCGTGCTAAAGACAGCGATAGCGACACCCTGCTCAATCTCAAATACGTTTTCGTCGGCAATGTTGCCTTTCACATCGCCATTCAGATCCACCGCCACACGCCATGGAAAACACTGACCGAGATGCTCACGCATTCGCCGCTTTGCGATGCCATCCAGAAAATCTCGGTTGATGATGAAACCAACAACGCCTGCCCCAGTTGTAGTGCAGTGATGCTGTGCTAACCGAAGGAACTTCCACTCCTCACGATTCAGGTCGCTCTTAGTTTCGTTCAACCCCTGCTTCCAGTCTTCGAGGCATTGCATCAGCCATTCCGGTTCGCAGATTGAGGCGGAATACGGCGGGTTACCGATAACGACGGTGAAGCGCCTGTGCCGTTTGACTTCGTTTACCGCCTGCGCCTCATGCGCCAGCGCCGGTGCCAATGACTCAAACTGCCTTTGTTTCGCTGCATCGCTCGCCGGTTCCAACGCATTCGTCAGATATACCCGTACCCGCTCTTCGCTCTGGAACCGATAACCGGTTTCATGCAGCTTCAGCCCGATCTTCATGTGGGCGATGGCATACGGCGCCATCATCCACTCATAGCCATACAGGCGCGGCAGCAGATGCTCCGGCACATACGCATTCCACGCGGCGAGATGTTGTTGCTCGTTCAACCCCTGCTGTTGCCATTTCGCGGTCAGGGTGCGGTGAATGACCTCGATCACTTCCACCAGAAAGGTCGCGGTGCCGGTCGCCGGATCGAGAATCCGCACGAAGGGGGAATCCGCCTTGACGCCATCCAGGATTTTCAGATCGGGCTGCCTCTGCTGCATCTCTCCCCACGTCACCGTGGATGCCAGCCCGTCCTCCAAGCCGAACTCGGTTTGCAGCAACTCATGAACGCTGCGCACGATGTAGGACACCACCGGCCGGGGCGTATAGAACACCCCGCGCTGCACCTTCAGCTTCTTGTTATAGGCGCTGAGGAAATGCTCGTAGAAATGGATGACCGGGTCTTCGCCCTGGGTCCGCTTGCCAAAATCGCGCAGCACCTCCGGCAGGTCGGTCTCGTCGCTGCGCAACAACTCCACCACGTCCTGAATGCCCAGTTCATCGAAGTCAATCCCGCCCCGCCGCCCGCCGACGGTCAGGAAGGTTGGTAGCATCTCCTTCAGGAACGGATTGATCACCGGCACGATGTCGGCCACGTTCTCGGCCAGCAACGCCGTGCCATGGCGGCCCTCGCTCATCTCCGTCCGGGAAATCGCCGCCGTCAACAGCCCATAGGTGATGGTCTGGGCATAGGTATCGGCGAACCCCTCCTCGGTCAGATCGTGGATCAGGGCGGTCTGAAACGCCTTGAGCAGCTTTTGCAGCGGCCCTTGCGCCGATTCATGCCGGAGCAGGGTCAGCGCCGCGTCGCGAATCCCCCGCGCCAGCGCCGCCAGGGTCTCGGCCAAGGCGTCGGCGGTGCGAATAACATGCCCCAGCCGGTGGCGGAACGCCCTGCGCCAGTGCTCCCGCCACGCCTCGGCATCCTGGGGATCGTCCGGCCAGCGCAGCCGGCTGTGCAGCGTCGCGGCCACCGCCGCCAGCTTCAACGGCGTATCCGCGCCATCCCAGCCCAACACCCGCAAGGTCGGCAAATCCTCTGCCGCCTGCTGAAAATGGGCAAAGGCAATCTCGCGCTGATCGCTGGTTTCTTCCCCGAACAGCGAGATGAACAGCAGATCGCCGGCCTCAAACGCCACCCGGTCGGCGCGGTTGGCCGAGGCCCGCTTCTTGAGCGCCAGATGGCTGAGAATCCGCCGCAGCACCACCACCGGCAGCTTCTTGCGCTCGAACTCGATGAAGAAAATGCCCCACGGCTGGCCGCCCGGCAGGGGGCGAAGCTGGTGGATGGTTTTAACCTTGGCCGCCTCCTCCGCTTTCAGTCCCAGTTCCTCTGGCGCGTACTCGAAGGTCAGATCGTCGAACTCGTAGTCCGCCAGCGGCCAATCAAGTTCGGCTTCCAGATAGGGCAGCAGTTGCTCGAAGGTTTTGATCTTGCGCAGGTGTTCGGCGGTGGTGGCCATGACGGCGTCCTAATTGAGTTCCATCCAGCATTTCAGCACCGGGCCGACGCCGACCGGCGCCTGCAACGGCCGCAGATGTTCGGCGATCAGTTGCTTCTCGACCTGTTTACGCAAAGCCGACAACGCCGCCCGGTCCAGCGCGCAGCGGCGTGGCGTGTCCGGCTGCGAGCGGATTAGCTCGGCCATCGCTCCCGGCTCGGTCACGATGCGCCGCCATTCCAGGTCGTAACAGCCCCACACGGTGAGGCCGGCGGCATCCGACCAGCGCGGCTGGCCGGATTCGGTGTCGATCAGGTTCGGATCGGGCCGGGGGATGCGGTAGCAGAAAAAGACCGCCCCCCTCACCCCCGACCCCTCTTTCGCCGGGAGCGGGGAGTCCAGCGCTTTCCCGGAAAACGCCTTCAGCGGCAGATCGGGCAGGGCGGCGGCCAGTTCGGGGTATTGTTCCACCAGCGCCTGGTACTCCAGCCGCAGTTGTTCGACCTCGCTCAGGCTGCCGTCGCACTGTTCGTTCAGTTCCTTCACCGGATCGAACTGATCGTCGGGGGTGAGCAACTGCCGACCCTCGATCCCCAGGGTGCGGGAAATCACCAGGGTCTTGTCGGTCACCCGCTTGAACAGCCGCAGCAACTCGTTCAGTTCGTCGGGCGGCAGGAAGTTCCAGAATTCCACCTGGCCGCGCAGCTTCCGTTGCTCCGGGTGATCGGCCAGAATGCGGGCTTCCACCTCGGCATTCAGCCGCCGGTCCACGCGGCCGATGCGCTGCATCAGGCGCACCGGGTTCCAGTGCAGGTCGTAGTTGATCAGCCGCAGCGCGTCTTGCAGGTTCAAGCCTTCCGACAGCACGTCGGTGCTGACCAATACCCGGATTTCCTCCAGGCCCCCGGCCGCCAGCATGGCGGAACCGGCGTCGTTGTAGTACGGCGCAAAGCGGCGGATCACCCCGCTGCGCTGCCTTTGCGAACTGCCGCCATCGATGCGATGCACCCCGGCGATGCCGGCCTTGGTCAGTTCCTGTTCGAGATAGCGGGCGGTGTCGGCGAACTCGGTGAACAGCAGCAGCTTCTCTTTCTTCAACACCGGGTCGGTCTTCAGCAGCCGGATCAGCGCCTTGAGCTTGTCGTCCCGCTCCGGCTTGACCTTGGCCACCAAGTCCAGGAACTCGGCCAGTTGGTTCAGGTCGTCGAAGCTGTCGTCCAGGATCGCGCCCACGTCGAATTTTTCGGGATCGAGGCGCGGGACGGCGTTGAGAATGTCCTCGGTCAGGAACCCCTCCACCTGGTCGTCCTCGGCCTCGGCCGGCCACAGCTCGTGCTGGTGGGCCTGAACGTAGCCGATCAACTCGGCGTTTTTCTGGCTCCAGCGTTCCAGCCGGCGCCGGTCGTGGTCGGACTCGGCGTGGACCGTGACCCAGGCCAGCAGCTTTTGCAGCAGACGCCAGCACGAGCCTTCAAACGCCTTCGCCGAACTCTCGAACCGCTTGAGAAACAGGGTGCGAATCAGGATCACCACCTGCTTCTGCCGGCCCTCGTCCCATTTCTGGAAGTCCGGGCTGGCCTTGTCGCCGATCCAGTAGGCCAGGGGGTAGTAGATGCCCAGCACGAACAGCGGCTTTTTCTTGTTGAACGCCCGTTCGACGCTGTCCAGCAGCTTGCCGTAGATGGCCTTGAGGTTGTAGGCCGCTACTTTCGGGGCCGCGCGTTCTGGAAACAGCACCGACCGGGCGCCGGCCTGCTGCTGGCTCCGCTTGACGTAGGCCCGGCTGCGTTGCACCACCAGGCTCTTGAACAGGAGATCGGTGCGCAGGGTCTTTTCAGCTTCGAGAATTTCCGGGCCGAATTCCAAATCGAGTTGCTGCTGGGCTGGCAGCTTGCCGAGAATCCGCTTTTCCAGATCGTTGAAATAGCGCGGCAGGCTGTGAATGCCCAGCCCGGCGGCGAAATAGCGGTCATCGCCGTTGGTGAACAACTCGATCATCCGGCGAAAATCGTGCACGGTGTTGTTGACCGGGGTGGCGGTCAGCAGGAACAGGTGCTTGGGCCGGTCGCTGGCATGGAGGTAGCGCTGGAGCTTGCGGTAGCGCGACGGTTCCCGAATCCCCTCGCCCTTGATGCCGGGATTGCGGAAGTGGTGCGCCTCGTCGATGATCACCACGTCGGCGTCGCGCAAAGTCAAAGCCAGATCGCGCGGCCATTTGCCCTGGCGCTGCAAGTCGGTGTGGTTGTACAGCATGAAGCTGACGAAACCGCTGTTCAGGTCCGGCAGGTACTTGGCGATGTCGCGCTCCCACACGTCCTCGCGCGCCGCCTTGGGGGCGAACAGTACCACCCGCTTGCCCTCGTGCACCACCATCCGCTCCAGTAGCATCAGGCCGACGAAGGTTTTGCCCAGACCGACGCCGTCGCACAGAAACGCGCCTTGATAGCGCCGGGCGATGGCGAGCAGATTGCGGTAGGCGTCCTGCTGGTACCGATCGAGAACCTTAAACAGCCGGGATTCCTGTTGGTCCCACAGGTCCGGCGTCAACGCCTGGCCGCGAAAGAACTCGTCCAACGCCTTGAACCAGATCGCGAACGGCGGGCGCGGCTCGGTGTGGCGTTCCAGGGTGCGCAGGATGTCGGGCGTGATGTCTTCGGCTTCCTGCCAGTGCCGTTCGTACCACTTCTGCAAGAGACCGACTTCCGGGCCGCGAATCTGGACGTTCAATTCCACGTTGTCGCTCAACCCCGGCTGGGTGAAATTGGATGAGCCGACCAGCCCAAACGAACCCACTACAGCGGCGCGGGCGTGGGTGAGGTAGGCCTTGGCGTGGAACTTGTCCTTGCGGTAGACGCGACACTGGATTTTGCCGGCGCGGATCGCTTCGATGATGGCCGGCACCCCGTGCAGAAAATCGTTCTGGACCTTTTCCGCTTCAAGGCTGGCCTCCAGGCGCTGGCTGATTTTGCTCAGCCCGGCGGTGAAAGCCCGTTTGGTGCGCAGCGACACCTCGTCACCCATCAGAATCCGAATCCGTTCGACGGCTTGCCATTTTTCCTTCAACGCTAGCAGCGCGCCGATCTCGAAATAGCCGGTGGCGATATCTATCGCCTTGGAGAGATCGCACCACTCGACCAGATAGTCGCGAACCTTCCAGTTGGAGTCGCTGTTATCGACGATAAATAGTCCAGAGGGAGATTGGTTCATGGGGAGGCGGGGGGTAAAAAAAGTACCTGACCAAACTACTATCCTATAAAGAGGATCGCCAAAGCTGTAACTTTCGATTGACTAAGGATAGACGGGGAGATTCGATAATCAAACAGATAAGGCAGTTGCTCCATCGCTAGGCACCAGTTGACACAAACACCGATGAGCAAGACTTACCCCATCCTCGTTGTTCCGCCCGACAGCCTGCTTGCCGATGAGGCGCTGGGAAGCAAGCCAAAATTTTGGTTCCGACGGGATGGGCAGCGTTGGCTGTTCAAGGAAGCGCGAGAGAACACCGGCGAGGATTGGGCCGAAAAAGTGGCGGCGGAAATCGCCCATCGACTGGCCATTTCTGCCGCCGACGTGGAACTCGCTGAATGCAAGGGTCGGCGGGGCTGCGCTTCGCGCTCCTTCGTCGCTACCAGACGGGGCGAAGAACTCATCCATGGCAACGAAATCCTGGCCGGCCAAGTGCTGGGCTACGACCCCAACAAGCGGTTTCGGCAGAACGACCACACGCTGGAGAACATCCACAAGGCCATTGGCAAGATGTTTCCCTCCCTAGAAGCCCATTTCGTCATCCTGCGGCAGCTTGCCAGCTATCTCATGTTGGATGCATTGATCGGAAACACGGATCGTCATCATGAAAACTGGGGATTGCTTCTTCACTTTGAAAAACAACAGGAAGAAAAACAAGAGGAATTAGTTATATCGCTGCGCGTGGCGCCCAGCTTCGATCATGCCTCATCGCTTGGCCGGGAACTTAGAGCCTATACGAAAAGTATAAACTCAAGGTACACATTTATGACAGGCACTCTTCATTTGCTTTAGGAAACAGTTTTTTTAACATAATCCGGATAGAAGCAACATCAATTATTGCAATACTCGAAGCGGGCTTTTTTTCATATTCCCTGGCTAATCTCCGATAACGACTGAGCCAGGCAAAGGTTCGCTCCACTACCCAACGTCGAGGTAACACCTTAAACTTCTTGCCCGTGCGACTGATGATATCTAATTCACAGGAAAACGTCTTTTTAACCCATTCGACCAAGGGACCTTGATAGCCTTGATCGGCCCAGATTCGTCGCAGGGTGGGTACTGCTTCAAAGACCCGCTCCAAGACCGATGGGGCTCCCTTGCTATCGTGAACGTTGGCGGCATGAACGCGGGCAACCAGAACGCAACCGATTGTATCCACAACAACATGATGTTTCCTGCCGCTGACTTTCTTCCCACCATCGAATCCCGATCCCTCGGCGGATTCCGCTGTTCCCTTCACGCTTTGGCTGTCGATAATCCCAGCGCTGGGTTCTTCATTCCGACCGTTTTTTTCGCGGCATCCGCCGAAATTCATGATTCGCGCGCTCGAAAAGTCCGGACTTAAGCCATTTTTGATAATGATCATTGACCGTGGTTGGCGGTGGAAAATCATGCGGCAAATACCCCCACTGACAGCCCGTTTTGTTGATATAACTGATGGCGTCCCAGACTCGTCTCAAATCAACCTCCCTCGGTCTACCCATGAAACGACCTTCTTCTTTTAATAGCATCGCTTCGACCACTTCCCACTCTGCGTCGATTAAATCACTCGGGTATTTTTATCAGTCATCGGGGTTTGATCTCTCAAAATCAATTAAAAATCAAATTTTTCACGAAGATTATACACTAATTTTCTATTTAAAATAATAGCTTAGTTTTCGTATAGGCTCTAAGACAGTGAAATGCATGGACTACGGATTTCGGAATTTTGTCAATTTTAAGCAACGGATCCTGATCAGCTTCGCTTAACTCCACATGAATCCTTGAAGAACCTTCTTGTGCGAGATGCCAGCCGGGTTCCGTAATCCGACAGTCGAGCCCCCCTTGCCGAAACCGTTCGAAAGTGGCTGCATCGCCCTTGATCCAAAAGACGAAAGCGCCATCGTCGTAATGAGCGGTATGGCGGGAGCCACCCGAAGGCCAGTTCCCGAAAGTCTTTGGGCAACTCTTGCAAGAAGCGTTCGAATGTCGTATCCACATGACCGCATGGCAGGCTCATCGTGATTGGTCTTCGTCTTCCGATTGTGAAGGGTGTGAGAAACCTTGAACCTGCCACTTTTTACAGATTTTTCGATCCCTTACCCATTAAGTTGGCGCGTATGCCACCAAGCCCTACCCCCTTCCAAACGCTCATGCCCGCCGCTTCTCCGTTGTTTTCCCATCGCAAGTACTGGGCCGCCCGCTTCGGTATCGCCTCCTTCCTACCGATGACGCGCGCCGAGATGGATACGCTCGGTTGGGATTCCTGCGACATCGTCCTCGTTACCGGCGACGCCTACGTGGACCACCCCAGCTTCGGCATGGCCATCATCGGTCGACTGCTGGAGGCGCAAGGTTTCCGGGTCGGTATCATCGCCCAACCCGACTGGACCACCGCCGAACCGTTCCAGGCGCTGGGCCGGCCCAATCTGTTCTTCGGAGTCACGGCGGGCAACATGGACTCGATGGTCAATCGCTACACGTCCGACCGGCGGCTGCGTCACAACGACGCCTACACCCCCAACGACGAAGGCGGCAAGCGGCCGGACCGGGCGGTGATCGTCTACAGCCAGCGCTGCCGCGAGGCGTATCCCGACGCGCCCATCGTCATCGGCGGCATCGAGGCCAGCCTGCGCCGCGTCGCCCATTACGATTACTGGTCGGACACGGTGCGCCGTTCGATCCTGCTGGACGCCAAGGCCGACCTGCTGCTGTACGGCAATGCCGAGCGCGCCATCGTCGAAGTCGCCCATCGCGCCGCCGCCGGCGAATCTCCCAAGGTCATGCGTGATCTGCGGGGCACGGTGTTCGTCCGTGGTGGCCGCCTGCCGGAAGATTGGCTGGAGATCGACTCGACGCTCGGCAGCGGTTCCCACACTCCCCGCCACGACCGCGCCAAGACGGTCATTCGCCTGCCCAGTTACGAACAGGTCAGGAGCGATCCGGTCCGGTACGCCCACGCCTCACGGTTGCTGCATCTGGAAACCAACCCCGGTAACGCCCGCGCCCTGGTCCAGAGCCACGGCGACCGCGATGTATGGCTCAATCCACCGCCGATTCCGTTGACTACCCCGGAACTCGACGCCGTATTCGACCTGCCCTACGCCCGTGTCCCGCATCCGAGCTACGGCAACGCCCGCATCCCGGCCTATGAGATGATCCGTTTCTCCGTCAACATCATGCGCGGCTGCTTCGGCGGTTGCACCTTCTGTTCGATCACCGAGCACGAGGGCCGCATCATCCAGTCCCGCTCGGAAGCCTCGATTCTGCGCGAGATCGAGGAGATCCGCGACCGAACGCCGGGTTTCACGGGAGCCATTTCCGACCTTGGCGGGCCGACCGCCAACATGTACCGGCTGGCCTGCAAGTCGCGGGAGATCGAGCAAAGCTGCCGCAGGCTGTCCTGCGTCCATCCGGGCATCTGTCCCAACCTCAACACCGATCATTCATCCCTGATCGGCCTGTATCGCAAGGCGCGGGAACTGCCAGGGGTGAAGAAAGTCCTGATCGCCTCGGGGGTACGTTACGACCTGGCGATCCGCGATTCAGCCTACGTGCGCGAACTGGTCACCCACCACGTCGGCGGCTATCTCAAGATTGCCCCCGAGCACACCGAGGCCGAGCCGCTGGCGAAGATGATGAAACCCGGCATCGGCGCCTACGACCAATTCAAGGCGCTATTCGAAAAATATTCGAAGGAAGCCGGCAAGGAGCAGTACCTGATTCCCTATTTCATCGCCGCCCATCCCGGCACGACCGACGAGGACATGCTGAATCTCGCCCGGTGGCTGAAGCGGAACAGCTTTCGCGCCGACCAGGTGCAAGCGTTCCTGCCCAGTCCGATGGCGCTGGCCACCGCCATGTACCACACTGGCCGCAATCCGCTGAAAGGTATCCACCGCGACCGAGGCGAAAGGGTCTTCGTACCCAAGGGCTTGAAACAGCGGCGGTTGCACAAGGCGTTCCTGCGCTATCACGACCCGGAGAACTGGCCATTGCTGCGCGAGGCGCTCAAGCGGATGGGTCGCGCTGACTTGATCGGCAACGGCAAGCGCCATCTGGTTCCGCCCTGGCAACCCGTCGGCACTGGCGCGACGGGCGGGGAGGGCGCGCGGACGGGACGCAAGCATGGAGCACAGGCTTTCATGACCCAGCATACCGGTCCGCCACCGCGCGCTGACTGGGCAAAACCCCCCATTCCCCCCTTGCCAAAGCGGGAAAATCAGGGGAGCTTGCCCAAGCGACCCATGCTGGACCATCGCCCGGCGCGCGCCTTTACCCAGGGTAGTCCCTGTGGCGGCGGCCGTCGGTCGCGCCGCCCTTAGCGCCTTGCCGTTCAAACCCCAAACGCCGGCATGGGTTCCGCGCCGGCTGGCAAGCCGAACTGGTTTGGGTAACGGACCGCGAGCAGATACAAGCCCTCCGCCGGCGCGGTGACACCCGCCCGCCTTCGGTCCCGCTGTTCCAACACCTCGCGCGCCCACTCGGCCGGTCGGTCGCCGGCCCCAATCGCCATCAGCACCCCGGCGATGTTACGCACCATGTGATGCAGGAACGCATTCGCCTCTACTTCTAAAACAAGGCCGCTGCCTCGCCGCCGCACCGTCAGCGCACGGATTTCTCGAACCGGATGCCGCGCCTGGCATTCGGCGGCGCGAAACGCGCTGAAATCGTGCTCGCCGATCAGGGCTTGCCCGGCCTCGTCCATCCGTTCGGCGTCGAGCGGTCGGTAACACCAGGTTGCTCGTCTCCGCCACAGCGCCGAGGGATGAGTCTGGTTAAGCATCAGATAACGATAGCGGCGAGCTAGCGCCGAAAAGCGGGCGTGAAAGTCATCCGATACTTCCCGCGCCCAACTCAGGCTGAGATCCATGGGCAGATGGGCGTTGCCACCCAACACCCAGCTTCGCGCCGAACGCGCCGCCGCAGTGTCGAAATGCGCCACCTGGCCCACACCATGCACCCCGGCATCGGTGCGGCCAGCACATATCAGGCGAACCGGATGATCCGCCACCCGAGCCAGCGCCTGTTCCAGAACGGTCTGCACGGTTCGCACGCCCGGCCGCTGCGCCTGCCAGCCCTGAAACCCAGACCCGTCATACTGCACGCCCACCGCCACGCGCATTCATTCACTCCGCTCAAAACAAAAATCCCCCAGCCGCCATGGCCAGGGGATCGTCCAGACTTCGCGCCGGATAAGCTACGCGCCCTTTTTGCCGCTCGCACCGCCCTCGTACAGCGCTCGAATCATCGGTTTGTCGCGCTGGTAAATATCACTGCGGAAATTAGCCAGACCTTCCTCATCCACCCAAGCGGTCCAGTACACCAGATAGACGGGCACCGTCCGCGGCAGATTGACCACCCGCTGCTTGCCGCTGGTGGAGGCAGTCTTGATCGTGTCCCGGGTCCATTTCGGATCGAATTTCAGCAGGTATTCGGCCAGTTCGACCGGGTTGGAAATGCGGATGCAACCGGAACTGAACGTCCGCTGGCTGCGGCTGAACAAATTGCGCGACGGGGTATCGTGCAAATAGACGTTGTAGGGATTGGGAAACATGAACTTGATCCCGCCCAGCGCGTTGCGGGGACCCGCATCCTGACGCAACTGATAGTTGAAGTTGCTAGCGCTGACCGCTTGCCAGTTGACCGCTCCTGGCCTGATCTCCTGACCGGCGCTGTTGAACACCCGGATGTTCTGCCGCGCCAGGGCATAGGGGCTACGCCTCAGTTGCGGCAGCTTATCCTTCACCGCGATGGAACGTGGCACGTACCACTTCGGGCTGAGCACCAGGTAAGCCATATTGGCGGTGAAGGCCGGGGTTTGCCGCTCCTGCCGACCCACCACCACGTTCGACTCGATGACTCGCTTGTCATCCTCGAATACTTTCATCTTGAAGCTGGGGATGTTGACCAGGATGTAGCGCGAACCCAAGTCGTCCGGCATCCAGCGCCAGCGTTCCAGGTTCAATTCGACCTGGCGGATGCGCTCGGTGACCGATACGTTCAACGCCGCTTGCGTCTCGGCGTTGACGGTTCCGGTTTCCGCCAGGCCATGCCGTTTCTGAAAGCGGCGCACCGCGTCGGCCACCGCCTTGTCGAACACCGCCGATTCGTTCTTGCTGGACGGGTCGCTACCGGACAGATCGCCACTGGCCTGCAACCGGGCGCGTAAATCCCGCACCTTTGGGCCCTGCGCGCCGGGCGCGAGGCCCGCGACCACCGTCGGCCAGCCGCCGGTCGCCGCGACCTCGCGGTACTTGCGCAGCACCTCGCGCAACTGGACATAGCCCTTCTCTCGCGGCCGCAACGCCCGCAACGAATGACTCACCGTTTCCTTCGCCAGCGCCTCCTGCAGTATCGCTACCAGATCGCGGGCGCGGGGCCTGATCGCCCACTCAGGGTCCACCTTGCGGGGCGGCAGCCGGCCAGCCAGCAGGTGGGAGCCATAGGTTAGGAAGGTGTCGGTGAACAGCAAGTCGAATTCGGCCAGGGCATTGGGGTGCGCCGCCGATCCTTGCTGTTGGATGGCCTTGAGTCGCTTGTGCAGCTCGGCTGGACGGTAATCGGCGCTCCGCAACCCTTCCTGATCGGCTTCGGCCACGGCCTTCAACAAATCCTCGGCCGCCGCCGACGGGCCGCCGCTGGCCTCGAGCCAGCCCGCCCGGTACTCGCGCTGGGCATAGAACCGAATGGTGGATTCCAACGACCGCAAGGCGCGACCGTCCACCGTCAAGTAGGTCGGCGGCGGATCGGTTCGTACCCGCTGGCAAATCTGGACGGCAACCTGGCCGTCCAGATTTGCCGCGCCCACCGGACAGGGCGGCAGGGGCGGCGGCGTGGCCACTGTCTCCGCCGTTTCCGCCGGCGCGACGGCGGGTGTTTCCGGCTCCATCTCGTCACCCGTCGGCTCGATTTCCCTGGATGGTCTTAAGGGCGCCGAACCTTGGGAGGCGTCCAAACTCGCCACGGCGGGCGCGGCGGCGTTTTGCGTCGAAATCTCCGGACCGCCGGCGACTTGCGCCGCCACTGGCCAGGCATTGAGCGCGCAAGCGCCCAGCAAACTGCAAACCCCTAGGGAAACAATAATTCGCTTAGACATGGCGGTGACAAACCCAAGGCTCTCAAAGGACAGATCAAATCGCGTCATCATACTCATAGAGTATCAAAAAAACCACGGCTTGACTACAAAATAACAACAAAATCTTCCATACCCTTGATTCCGCTGCTTCGCCGGTTCTTGCTCCCGCCGGGCAAGCCTGAAGGTCGTTCGCGAAAATCATCCGTTCCGATACATTACAACCCCATGGCGCATACCAACCATCAGCGACGTTCATGGGGATTGACCGCCCGTTTCCACCGGAAATGTCGAGAAACCTTTGGATTAGAGGCTGGAAACGACCGATAATTTCAGCGGCCCCCTACCAATGCGAAACTTCCCTCAATTCCAGCAAGATTTCGTTCAGTGGCGCTCCACTGCTGTCCACGACACAGACTAGATTGGCGACGCCGCACACCGACTGGGTCGCGCCGCGCACCACCCAACCTCGTGGCGGAGTCCAGCCGCGCATGTTGGTGAACATAGCCAACTGATCGGCATTGCCTTGAATCATCCGCCGATAGTCACGGGCGAATCGCGCCAGCCGACCCATGTCATTGCGGCTCATCAGGCCATAACCTTCGATCAGATAGCCGTCGTCACGAAAATGGCAAACCACGTTGACGCCGTCCAAGGCGAGTAAGCGCCGGATCATGCTCATTGACCGGACTCCTGCTGTTCCAGAATCGTAAAGGCTGCCTCGTAATCAGCCTTGTCGTTGGCCATGACAACTCCCATGAACGGCGGTAGGCTGAATTTGCCAGCCTGCTTGTACTGTTCCCGGTGCAAGCCACTGACCACGACCGACCAATCGAAGCCGATCAGGGTGAATTCCTGAACAGGATAGAACCCCTTCATGGTCGTCACCTTCTCCCAGCCACGCGCCTGCATGGTGGCGATGCTCATGTTGGCCGCGCACATGTGGGCCAACAGATCGAGGATGGATTCGTCGATGCGATCGGGATAGGCGATGCGCTGCTCCAGCAATTCACCGCTACCCCGGAATTCGAAGGCCGCCATCGCTCCAGGCAATTTCATCAAATCGTCAAGTTTCGTCATCGTCGCTTCTCCCAAATTTCCTCAATTTCTTCGATTTCCTCGATTTGGCAACCATTGCGGGATCAGATCATGTCGGGGGTCACACTGGCCAACTCCCTGCACATGAATCCGACAATGTCATTGATCGATGCTTTGGTATTATCAAGTAGACAAAACATGTTCGCGACCACGCACACGGTATGGGCGGGACCGTGTACCACCCAACCGCGCGGTGGATGCAACCCGCTGCCTGACCGCAGCGCCTCGAACATCGCGCCTTCCATATTCGCGCCCATGGTGGTGGCGCGACACATGATGGAGGCCATGCGGGCATATTCCTCAGTCAAAGCGCCCCGGTAGGAAAATCGGTCGCCTCGATAAGCATATTCACCAACGGCGATCACGCCGGGTTTGGCCAATAAGTCGCTTGCGATACCCATGCCGACGATATCCTCCATTGCAAGCTGGCGTATGATTGGAACGGTCGGCGTTGCCGCCGAACCGAATGCGATGGGTTAAACCATGGGTTAAACCATAGTCAAAGCCTTGCAATAATGCACGCGGCAACGCAACTTGACGCATGATCGTCACCCATTGCCCCGGCGGCTTTCACCGCTTTCACCGCTTTCACGACCTTCATTGAACGTGCCTCCGTTCGTCCCGTCACCACCGACCGGCCCCACCCTCCTGCCCATTGAACCCGTGCTGCCGGCGATTCGGGCCGCGTTGCGCGAGTCCACCGCGCTGGTTCTGCAAGCGCCGCCCGGGGCCGGCAAGACCACCGGCGTTCCGCTGGCGCTGCTTGACGAGCCATGGCTGGCCGGTCGTTCCATCCTGCTGCTGGAGCCACGCCGACTGGCGGCGCGGGCGGCGGCGGCGCGCATGGCCAGCCTGCTGGGCGAAGCGGTGGGCCAAACCGTGGGCTATCGCATTCGTTTTGATAACCAGGTATCGCGCCAGACTCGGATCGAGGCGCTGACCGAGGGGATTCTGACTCGCCGTTTGCAGCGCGACCCCACACTGGATGGGGTGGGATTGGTGATTTTCGACGAATTTCACGAACGTAGCCTGCACGCCGATCTGGCCCTAGCCTTGTGCCTGGACAGCCAACGTGGCCTGCGCGAGGACCTGCGGCTGCTGGTGATGTCGGCGACCCTGGACGGCGCGGCGGTGGCTCGGTTGCTCGGCGACGCGCCCATCGTCACCAGCGAGGGTCGCGCTCATCCGGTGACCCAGCATTATCTGCCGCGCGACCCCGATGGGATCGATTTCAGCGCGGTGGTGCGCACGGTGTTGACCGCTTTGCCCCGCCACGCCGGCGATCTGCTGGTATTTCTACCCGGCAGCGGTGAAATCCGCCAGATTCAGCGTCGGCTGGAAGCAGAACCGGCATGCGCCGGGCTGGCGCTCGTTCCGCTGTACGGGGATCTGCCGGGCGACGCGCAGCAACGTGCCTTGCTGCCGGACCCCGAGGGTCGACGCAAGATCGTGCTCGCCACGCCCATCGCCGAAACCAGCCTGACCATCGAGGGTGTGAGCGTCGTGGTGGACGCCGGTTGGACCCGTGTCCCACGCTTCGACCCGCGCGCTGGCCTGAACCGGCTGGAGACGGTGCGCATCACCGCCGCCGCCGCCGAACAGCGGGCCGGTCGCGCCGGTCGGCTGGGGCCGGGTATTTGTTATCGCCTGTGGAGTGAAGCCACGCAAAACCGGTTGCGGCCGCGCCGTGATCCGGAAATCCTCGATGCCGATCTGGCGCCGCTGGCGCTGGAACTGGCGCAGTGGGGCGTGAATGATCCGCTGGCGCTGGCCTGGCTCGATCCGCCGCCACCCGGCGCGCTGGCGCAAGCGCGGGCATTGCTGACCGAATTGGAGGCGCTGGACGAGCAGGGCCGCCTCACACCGACCGGGCAAGACCTGGCGGAACTGCCGACTCATCCCCGGTTAGGACACCTGCTGCGGCGGGGCGTGGCGCTCGGGCATGGCGCGCTGGCCGCCGATTTGGCCGCCCTGTTGGAAGAGCGCGACCTGTTGCGCGGCGAGCACCCCTTCGGCTGTGACCTCACGGCTCGGCTGGAGGCGTTGCAAGCCTTCCGGCGCAACGGCGCGCGGAGCGGGCCCGCTGATCCCGCCGCTTGCGTCCGGGTGGATCAGGCGGCGCGGCGCTGGCGGCAATTGTTGCGGGTCGGTCCCGGACCTGAAACACCACCGGCGGCGGAAATTGTTGGTCTGCTGCTGGCGCTGGCCTATCCCGACCGGGTGGCGCGACGGCGCGACGGCGGAGCGGACCGCTATCTGCTGGCCAACGGGCGCGGCGCGCGGCTGCTGGCTGGTGATCCCTGGTTGGGCCGTGACTGGCTGGCCGTGGCGCACCTGGACGCTGGCACTAGCGAAGGCCGGATCTGGTTGGCCACGCCCGTAGATCCGTCCGATCTGGAAACGCAACTCGCCGCGCGGGTGCGGACGGTCGCGGAGGTACACTGGGACGACCGGCAAGCGGCGGTGGTCGCCCGTCGACAACGGCGGTTGGGCGCCGTGATCCTCGACAGCGCTCCCTTGGCGAGCGCCGATCCGGTACTGTTGCGCCAAGCCATGCTAGTCGGCATTCGTCGGCTGGGACTGGATAGCCTGCCGTGGAGTGATGAGTTACGCGACTGGCAGGCGCGAGTGCTGTCATTGCGATACTGGCTCCCGGAAGACGGCTGGCCGGATGTGTCCGACGGCTGGCTGGCGGATCATCTGGACGACTGGCTAGCGCCGTGGCTGGATGGCATCACCCGGCGCGAGCACTTGCAGCAGCTGGATTTGGCGGCGGCACTCCAGGCGCTACTGGAGCATCGGCAGCGGGCGCGGTCGAACGAACTGGCGCCGACCCATCTGCAAGTACCCAGTGGCTCGCGCTTGCGTTTGCGGTACGCGCCGGGCGAACCGCCGGTGCTGGCGGTGAAATTGCAAGAACTGTTCGGGCTGGCGGACACCCCGCGCATCGCTGGCGGGCGGATTGGGGTAATGCTGCACCTGCTGTCGCCGGCACAGCGGCCGATTCAGGTCACGCAGGATTTGCGCGGCTTTTGGGAACGGACCTACGCCGAGATCAAAAAGGAATTGAAGGGCCGCTATCCCAAGCATCCCTGGCCTGACGACCCCTGGACCGCCACGCCAACCCGACGCGCCCAACCAGCCCGCAAATCCGGTTCCGGCTAAGCGCATCTCGTCAAGTACCTACATATTCCGCCGATACTGCCCGCCTACCTCGAACAGCGCCGTGGTGATCTGCCCCAGCGAGCAGCAGCGCACGGCGTCCACCAGCACCGCGAACAGGTTCTCGTTATTGATCGCCGCCTGTTTCAGCCGCGCCAGCATCGGGCCGCTGTCCTTGCGATTCCGTTCCTGGAAATCCCGCAGCCGCCGCAACTGGCTCTGCTTCTCCTCCTCGGAGGAACGGGCCAGTTCAATTTTGACCTGATCCGGCTTGGCGTGCGGGTTACGGAAGGTGTTGACGCCGATGATCGGGTAGGAACCGTCGTGTTTTATCGTCTCGTAATACAGCGATTCCTCCTGAATCTTGCCGCGCTGATAGCCGGTTTCCATCGCGCCCAGCACCCCGCCGCGCTCGCTGATCCGCTCGAATTCGCGCAAGACCGCTTCTTCCACCAGATCGGTTAGTTCGTCGATGATGAACGCCCCCTGATTTGGGTTCTCGTTCTTCGCCAGGCCCCACTCCTTGTTGATGATCAACTGCACCGCCATCGCCCGCCGTACCGATTCCTCGGTCGGGGTGGTGATGGCTTCATCGTAGGCGTTGGTGTGCAGCGAATTGCAGTTGTCGTAAATGGCGATCAACGCCTGCAACGTCGTGCGGATGTCATTGAAATCCATTTCCTGGGCGTGCAAGGAACGGCCCGAGGTCTGGATGTGATATTTCAGCTTCTGGCTGCGTTCGTTGGCGCCGTACTTGTAGCGCATCGCCGTGGCCCAGATCCGCCGCGCCACCCGACCCATGACCGAATATTCCGGGTCCATGCCGTTGCTGAAGAAGAACGACAGGTTCGGGGCGAAATCGTCGATGTGCATTCCACGCGCCAGATACGCTTCGACGTAGGTGAAGCCATTCGCCAGCGTGAAGGCCAGTTGCGAGATCGGATTGGCGCCGGCTTCGGCGATGTGATAGCCGGAAATGGAGACCGAGTAGAAATTCTTGACGGCGTGATGGACGAAGTATTCCTGAATGTCGCCCATCATCTTCAGGGCAAATTCGGTGGAGAAGATGCAGGTGTTTTGCCCTTGGTCTTCCTTGAGAATGTCGGCCTGCACCGTGCCGCGCACGTTCTCCAACACCCATTCCTTGATCTTCTCGATCTCGTCGTCGGTCGGCGGGCGGTGGTTGTCGCGCTCGAATTTCTCGATCTGCTGATCGAAGGCGGTGTTAAAGAACATGGCCAGGATGATCGGGGCCGGACCGTTGATGGTCATCGAGATCGACGTGGTGGGACAACACACATCGAAGCCCGAATACAGCACCTTCAAATCGTCCAGCGTGGCGATAGACACCCCGGAATTGCCGACCTTGCCATAAATGTCCGGCCGCTCGTCGGGATCGCAGCCGTACAGCGTCACCGAGTCGAAGGCGGTGGACAGGCGGGTCGCTTCCGCGTGTTCCGACAGTTTCTTGAAGCGGCGGTTGGTGCGGAACGGGTCGCCCTCGCCGGCGAACATCCGGGTCGGGTCCTCGTTCTCGCGTTTGAAGGCGAACACGCCGGCGGTGTACGGGAAGCTGCCCGGCAGGTTCTCCAACATCATCCAGCGCAGCAGTTCGCCGTGCTCGTCGAAGCGTGGCAGCGCCACCTTGGGAATCCGGCTGCCGGACAGCGAGCGGCTGGTCAGCTTGGTGCGGATTTCCTTGTCGCGGATTTTCACCACGTACTCGTCGCCGCTGTAGCTTTCCTTCACCTGCGGCCACATGTCCACCAGCTTGCGGGCATGTGGATCGACCTCGGTTTCGACCCGTTCCAGCAGCGGTTGCAGATCGGCGGTCGATTTGCCATCGACGTGCAGCAGGCCGATGACCGCGCGCAACTGCTGGCGCTGGCGAATCAGCTTGACCTGCTCCTCGACCTGCTGGTGATAGCCGCGCACGGTGTCGGCGATTTCGGCCAGATAGCGGGCGCGGGCCGCGGGCACGATCACGGTCTTGCCGGTGGAAGCCCGGCTCTCGGCGGACGGCAAGCGGCCTGGCGACAATTCCAGGCCCTTGTCGCGCAACAGTTCGACCACGCCCTGATAGAGCGCCGTCACGCCGTTGTCGTTGAAGCGGGCGGCGATGGTGCCGTAGACCGGCATCTCCTCCGGGGATTGGGCGAACGCCTTGCGGTTGCGCTGCACCTGCTTGCGCACGTCGCGCAGCGCGTCTTCCGCGCCCTTGCGGTCGAACTTGTTGATCGCCACCGCGTCGGCGAAATCCAGCATGTCGATTTTTTCCAACTGCGAGGCCGCGCCGAATTCCGGGGTCATCACGTAGACCGACCGATCCACCAGCGGCACGATGGCGGCGTCGCCCTGACCGATGCCGGAGGTTTCGACGATCAGCAGGTCAAAACCGGCCAGCTTGCAGGCGGCCAGAATGTCGCCCAGGGTTTCGGGAACCTCACTGCCGGCGGCGCGGGTCGCCAGTGAGCGCATGTACAGATTCGGCCCGGCGATGGCGTTCATGCGGATGCGGTCGCCCAGCAGCGCGCCGCCGGTCTTGCGCCGCGACGGGTCGGCGGCGATCACCGCGATTTTCAGCCGGTCGTCCTGATCCAGCCGGAAGCGCCGTACCAGCTCGTCGGTCAATGACGATTTGCCGGAGCCGCCAGTGCCGGTGATACCGAGCACGGGGACGGTACGGGTCTTGGCTTCGGTAAGGATTTGCTGGCGCAATTCGGGGGCGACGGCGCGATTTTCCAGCGCGGTAATCAGCCGGGACAGCGCTCGCCAGTCGCCGGACTTGATGATGTCGAGGCCCTTGGGCGCGTACTGGCCGGGATCGGTGTCGCAGACGGTCAGCATGTGGTCGATCATGCCCTGCAAACCCATCGCCTGGCCGTCCTCCGGCGAGAAGATGCGAGCCACGCCGTAGTCGTGCAATTCGCGGATTTCGTCGGGCACGATCACGCCGCCGCCCCCGCCAAACACCTTGATGTTGTCGCCGCCGCGCTCGCGCAGCAGGTCGATCATGTACTTGAAGAATTCGATGTGACCGCCCTGATAGGAGCTGACCGCGATACCCTGGGCGTCTTCCTGCAAGGCGGCGGTGACGATTTCGTCCACCGAGCGGTTATGGCCGAGATGGATGACTTCCGCGCCGCTACCCTGGATGATGCGGCGCATGATGTTGATCGAGGCGTCGTGACCGTCGAACAGGCTGGTGGCGGTGACGAAGCGGATCTTGTGCATGGGTTTGATTTTATCGGTGCTGGATAGGGGGATTTTGAACGGGCTGACGACCGCGGACATGGGAAGGTTCTCCTGTCGATGGTTATGGGCGCCATCATACGCCTTTACCGCGCGGCGGTGATGGTCGACGCCGTAACGCCAACCTGGGATTGGCGATATCGGGTTGTCATGATGGCCACAATGGTAAAAAGAACCCGAAGGCAAGATTTGCCAATCGGGTTGCAATAGTTGCCAGCGAAAATGCCAATGTGGTTGCAATGTTCGCCACGCCGATTAGGATTGGCGTCCCATATGCACCGATGAGTCGAACGAAGATGTCCGTGGTTCCCGAGATTGCGATAACGCCCGTGGCGTTCGTCCGGGCGATCGTGGCCGCCTATCGCCGTTACGGCGTCGACCCGAGCGACGCGCTGCGGCGGGCGCGAATTGCGCCGGAACTCCTGTCGGATCCGCGTAACCGGGTCACGGGCTCGCAAATGCAAACCCTGTTCGGCATCGCCATCCAGGAACTGGACGATGAGGCGTTGGGCTGGTTTTCGCGCCGATTGCCGTGGGGCAGCTATGGAATGCTGTGCCGGGCCGCTCTTGGGTCGCCGACGTTGGAAATCGCCCTGAAACGGTGGTGTCGCTATCACGGCTTGCTGACGGACGACATCGTATTGAAATTCGCCGTAACCCGGTCAGCGGCGTCCATCGCGATTCAGATCAACCGGGATTTGGGCGAAATGGCGGAGTTCTGCTTCGCGACGCTCTTTCGGTATATCCTCGGCTATGCCTGCTGGGCGATCAATTCGCGGATACCTTTGCTGGAAGCCAGTTTCCCTTTCGACGCGCCAGAGCATATCGAGGTGTATCGGATGCTCTTTCCCGGTCCGCTGCATTTCCGTTCCGAGCCCGCCAAGATCAGTTTCGATCCGCAATACGCGGCGTTGTCCATTCGCCGCGATGATCGGGCCTTGAACAAGATGCTCCAACATGCCGTTCCCCTGACGATATTTCCCTATCGGCGAGACCGGTTGCTGGTTCAGCGGGTGCGCGAGTTGTTGAGAACGCGACCGGACGGTTTTCATACTGGCGAGTCGATTGCCAAGGAGTTGCATGTTTCGCCCAGAACGCTGCATCGGCAGTTGCAGGAGGAAGGCGCATCGTTGCAGGCGCTAAAGGACGAGGTCCGGCGAGATCGGGCGGTGGAGTTGCTGAACCGAACGTCCAAACCCATCAAGCAAATTGCTTTGGCGGTGGGATTTCTCAATGAAAAAAGCTTTTCCCGCGCCTTCAAGCAATGGACGGGCGCGACGCCGGAATCCATTCGAGAAAAGGGCCGGCGTTTCGGTTCGTGACGATCTATGAAAACCGACAACCTATTCTATCGAATTTTCAAAACTTTGCCGGTTTTGGCCTTGGAACTGGCTGGGGTTGAAGTCGCCAATCCAGCTAGTTACGGCTTTCGCGCCGAGGAAGTCAAGCAAACCGCCTTTCGTCTGGATGGTCTGCTGATCCCGCCCGCCGACGACCCCGCCGCGCCGCTGATTTTCCTGGAAGCCCAGGCGCAACCCGACGACGATTTTTACGGCCGGTTCTTTTCGGAAATCTTTCTCTATCTGTACCGCTGCAATCCTCGCCCGCGTTGGCGGGCGCTGGTGCTGTATCCGCGTCACGCCGTCGAGCGATTGGACCCCTGCTACGCTTCGCTGTTGACCCTGCCGGAAGTGCGGCGGGTGTATCTCGAAGATCTCGCGAACATCGACGCGCCCAGCCTTGGCTTGCAACTGTTGCAACTGCTGGTCTCCGCCCCGCGCGCCGCCGCCGAGCAAGCTCGACGCCTCGCGCATCAGCTTCGGACTGGTAGCGAACCGCCGCCCTTGTCCGAAGTATTGGACCTGATCGAAACCATTCTGGTCTATCGTTTACCCAAGCTGACTCGACAGGAGATTCAAGCCATGCTCGGATTTACTCATGCCGATTTGAAGAAAAGCGTCTTTTATCAGGAAGTTTTCGCCGAGGGCCGCCAGGAAGGCTGGCAGGAGGGTCGTCAGGAAGGCCATCAGGAGGGCCGCCAGGAGGGCCGCCAGGAGGGCCGCCAGGAGGGCCGCCAGGAGG
>JARSSP010000008.1 GCA_029624675.1 Candidatus Contendibacter sp. | reverse complement strand
AATCTGCCCGCCTGAAAGGCGGGGGTTTTAACCTTCAATATGGAAATAAAAAAATCAAGACGCCATCAACTAAAGAAGCAAATAACCTTCTCCAAATACTAGCGTATAAAAATTGAACGTTTTGCATAAAAAATAAATCCCTCTATGGGGAAGAAGCAGCTTATTCCCCTCTCTACCGTTTGCGGAAAAGAGGGGCTTTTCCTCACCTCACGCCGGCCGCCGCTTGATCAACAACCGCCGCTCGATCTCGAAGATCTTGTTGCTGATCTTCTCCTTGCTCAGCTTCTGCTTGTCATTCTCCTTGATGAACAAATCCGCGCCGTAGGTTTCCAACGCGGCGGCGGCGCTGATGTTTTTCACGCCGATGAACTGGAAGGTCACGATGCCAGCGGCATCGGTATTCGGCAAGGACTCGGTCGCGATGACCCGCGACATCGCCGCCACCGTGTCGCCGGACACCGACGGCTGGGTGTGGTAGCCCTCGGTGAAACCCAGTTCCCACAGCGCGTTTTCGCTGACATCGCGGCTGGCCAAACCTTCCAGCCAGGCGTACACCAGCCCGCCGTAGACGATGGGTTCGCCGCTCATCTTGCCCGACAGCCCGGTGCTGTACACCCGGTCGAAGTGCAGCGGATGGGTATTGCCGACCAAGTAGGTCAACGCCATGTGCTCGTCAGTGATGGTGCGGCCGTTGGCATGGACAATCAAATCGCCCAGCGCGAAGTCCTCGAAATAAGTGTTGGGACCGGTCAACCCGGTCGGGAAGGGGCCACCGCCGACTGGCAATTCCACCACCGGATGCTCCACCCACGGAAATTCCACCGGATTGTTCGGCGCCGGGGTGGTCGGCAAGCGGCTGCCGCGCCAGTCCACCATGATCTTGCGCTCGTACTGCAACACCACCTGATGATGCTGGTTCACCCCCAAGGTGCGAATCAGCACGATGCCGGGCTGGCCCTCGCCGCGCGTCTTGCGGTCCATCACCTTGGTGTAGCTGCGCAAGGTGTCGCCCGGATACACCGGCCGCAGGAACTGCACGTTGTAGTAGCCGAGATTAGCGATGGCCTTCTCGGAATCGTTTTGCACCCCCAGCGACAGCACCACGTTGAACACCATCTGCGGACTGGCCGGCAAGTCCGCAAAGCCGTGCGCTTTGGCGTACTCCACGTTGAGGTACAACGGATTGGTTTGCATGAACACACGGGCGAAGTGCAGCATCGTTGCCCGCTCGAAGGTGAAGCCGCGCGTGTGGACGAACACCTGACCCGGCACGAACTCGTCCAGATAGCGTCCGTACTGCGGTCGCCGCGCCCATTCCAGATTGACCGCCACCGACCCGGCGACTTCCGCTTGCTCGCTCAATCGCATTGAGAAACTCATGGCTCAACCCCCCACTTCCGCCTTGGCCTTAGCGTTGTCCACCAGCGAGCGCGCGATCACCTTGAGCGCCAGCGTCTCTTCCGCCCCCTCGAAAATCGACAGCACCCGCGCGTCGATGAAGTAGCGGCTGACCGGAGTTTCCTCGGCATAGCCCATCCCGCCGTGAATCTGCAAAGCCTCGCGGGTCACCCATTCGGCGGTCTTGCAGGTGAAAAACTTGACCATGCTGGCTTCCATGTCGCCCTCGCCTTTATCCATGAGCCGGCCCACCGAGTAGGTGAACTGCCGGCCAATCGCCAGATAGGTCGCCATCCGCGCCAGCTTGACCTGAGTCAACTGATAGTCGCCGATGGGATAGCCGAACACGATGCGTTCCTGGGCGTAGCTCAGCGCCTTCTCGTAGGCCGCCTGCATGATGCCCACCGCACGGGCGGCGGTCTGGATGCGTCCGCCGGCGAAACCGGCCATGGTGAAATAGAAGCCCTTGCCCTCGCCCTTTGGCCCGCCCAGCATGTTTTCGTCGGGCACGAACACGTTGTCGAAGAACAGATCGAAGGAGTGCATCCCGCGATAGCCGATGGTGGAGATCGCCTTACCCGTCAGCTTGCCGCCGCCTTCCTGGGTGAAATCGATGGTGTGACCCGGCGTGCTCGGCTTCTCCAGCAGGAACATGGACAGGCCGCGATGGCCAAGGGAAATGTCGGGGTTGGTGCGGGCCAGGATCAGCAGGACCCCGGCCTTGCCGCCGAAGGTACACCAGGTCTTGGCGCCGTTCAGCAGCCAGCCGCCCTCGGTCTTGGTCGCTTTCAAGCGCATATTGGCCACGTCGGAGCCGTAGTTCGGCTCGGTCACCGCCACCGCGCACAGCAGATCGCCCGAAGCCAGTTGCGGCAACCATTTGTTCTTCTGTTCCTCGGTGCCGCCCTTGAGCAGCGCCTTGGACAAAATCTCCGGTCGGGTAATCAGGCTGCCCGCCGCGCCCAGCGAGCCGCGCGTCAGTTCCTCCGTCACCACGATCATGCCCAGATTGTCTTCCTGCTCGTCGCTCTGGATGCCGCCGAAGCGTTCCGGGATGGAGATGCCGAAACAACCCAGTTCCTTGACCTGCTCAAGGATGGCGTCGGGAATGTCGAGATCGTGGCGGTGAACCTCTTCGGCCAGCGGCATCACCACTTCCTCGGCGACGCGGCGGAAGGTCTCGCGCATCATCTCGTGATGGTCGTCCAGCAGATAGGCGCCGGTCACGCCGTCCTGGGCGCGCATCAATTGCCCCAGTTCCGCCACTCGCTCCGCCGGCAATTGCGCCATGCAGAACTGACGCACCGTGGCATGATCGACGGTGGCGCTCAGCCACTGGTCGTTCAGCCCGAAATCGGCCTGGCGGGCGCTCAGGCGATTGCGGACTGCTTGCAGGGCCTCGGCGGTGAACAACAGCGCGAAGCGTTCCTCCAGAGTCAGTTCGCCAGCCGAACCACCCCCGGCGGCGCGCGCCCGTTTGGCGTAGTCCAACCCGAAGCGGGCGCCGGTGACTTCGGCGCAGGACAGCGCCAGGTCGTAGCTCACCAGTTGATGCTGGTCGAGCAGGGCGGCGGAGATTCTGCCATCGGCCTTTTGCGAGCGTTCCTTCAAGTCCGCCAGCGAGTAATCAAGCGCCTTTTGGACGGCGGCCAGCGCCAGGGCGGCCTGTTGTAATTGTTCCGCCGGATTCTGGATCGATGCGGACATCGGCTTACCTCATGTGGTGTCGGTTGGTCTTGAAAACCCTGAATTTAGTATGTTCTAGTTGCCAAGTTTATGCGTAAACGAGGCTAGGAGCACAGGGGTTGAGGGGGTTGACGGGAAAAAATTTCCGGTTCGGGTAATGGTGGCGGATTCGGCCCGAGCCACGCCCGCCCGCCGTCGATTTCCTTATAATGCGCCCGCTTCGTCCCTTATCCAACCGTCTTCGCCAAGGGAAGAAGCCGCCATGACCGGCGCATCCCTTTCTTACGAGAACTTCATCGTGGCCACCACCGAACCCGCCGCTTTTGAACTCCGGCATTACGCCGGCCTGCTTGCCATCGAACTGGACCCGCAACACACCGATCCCACCGGCACGCCGCCCGAACCGCTGAGCGTACCCGCCGCCACCGCCCTGGCGGGTCACCTGGCCAAGGACTTAAACACCATTCTCGGTGGCATCGAACATTTGGGCTTGATTTTTCCGGGCGCGCTGTACGATCAAACCGAAATCCTGCGGCCGGGATTGCCGTTGCTTGGAACGTTGGCCGAGTTATACCGTGGCGGTCTGCGCGGTTCGGCGTTCGCCCCGCGCCTGATGGCTTTGGGCACGGAGCGCGGCTTCTTTCCAGTCGCCGCCATCAACCCCTTGCGCCGGCCTGGTTCCGGTCCGCTACTGCTGCTTCCGTTCTGTTTCGTCGGTCCAGACGGCGACATCGCCCGATTGGCGCGGGTCATGGAAGACACCCTGATGCAAAACGGCCAGGTATCGCCCGCCACCGGCGAGGCGGTGCGGCAAGCGTTCGGACTGGCGGCATTGAATCTGTCGTTCGTGACCGTCGGCGATCTGTGCGCCCTGCTGCGGGTCCAACTGGAAGCCAACGATTTCCTGCCGCTGTGGGAACTGCTGGAACACGCCTGGTTCGAGCGGCCCGGAATCCGCGCCGTCGCGCTGGACGCGGGCAATCGCTTTCTGGTCGCCGGGGATCACGCCCACACGCCGTTCTACACCTTCGACGACTGGGCGCAATTCGGACCGGGCCGGACCTTGCCCGCCGCTGAACTGGGCGAGGGCTATCGACGTTGGGCGCGAACGCAACGGCAATACGCGCTGGCGTTGGAAGCCTATGGCTTGCATGTGCGGCGCGTGCTGGCCAACCCGCGCCTGGAAGAAATCCTGGCCACCGCCCATGCCGACGCGGCATTGGCGGCGTTTCGGGAGATTCCCTGCCTGTCGGGGGATTATCTGGTCGAGCGAATCTTTCACAACGATAGCGAGCGCCCGGAACGGCGGATGCTCGTCACCCACCAGGCCGACGCGGAATTGGGGACGCTGGCCTACACCGTGACCAGTCTGGACGCCGATGGCCAACTGGCGCGGTTGGAGCATCACTATCCCCTGCAACCTCAGGGTGTGCGCGTCATCGCCGACCAGTTGATCCAGCGCTGCGCCGAGCAAAACACCGAGCGACAGGTACTACACCCAGGCCGACTGTTGTACTCGGAAATCGGCCGGAGCCTGCGCGCCGCCACGGTGGCTGACATTCCCGCGCCAGTGGCCAGGCACCATTAACAGTGTGGTTGAAGTCACTGGCCGGTCGCCGTGATCGGCTCGCCGGCGTCCTGCTGGCCCTGATGATCGCCGCCTCGGTGACGTCGGGGATGTCGCTGCTGCCGGCGGGGTTCCTGGGCTGGACCGCCGCGCTGTTGCTGAGTGATCGGCTGGGCCGGCGGCAACGCATCCAGAGCGGTTGGCTGATCGGTCTCGGCGGCGCCGGCATCGCCTGGGGCGCGGCGCATGGCGCCCCGCTCGACCTCACCCGGATTCTGGCCGGCAATCAAGGGCTGGTCAGTCTGCTGGCGGCGGTGTCGTTCCTGCGGCTGGTGACCCGCCCGGAGGCGGCTCAATCCGACGCGCCACCGCCACGCGGGCGCAAGGCACTGTGGCGGACCCTGATCGGGGTACATCTGTTCGGGGCGGTGATCAACCTGTCCACCGTGGTCATCCTCGGCGACCGCATGACCACCCGCGGGCGGCTGGGAAAACGGCGGGCGCTGGCCCTGTCGCGGGGCTTCGCGGCGGCGGCGTTCTGGTCGCCGTTCTTTTCGGCGATGGCCGCCGCCCTGACCTACGCGCCGGGCGCGCGACTGGGCATCGTGGTGCTGGCGGGATTGCCCATGGCCATCTTTTCCCTCTGGCTCACCGCCCGCGACCTCGATCCCGAAAATCCCCGCCGTGGCGCCCCGTTTGTCGGTTACCCGATGCGTTTCAATGCGCTGTGGATTCCCGGTCTGCTGGTCACCCTCGTGCTGGTCGCCCACGCGCTGATCCCCCGCTGGTCGATTCTGGCGATCATCACCCTGAGCGCGCCGCTGTTGACCGTGGGCATTCTGCTGGCGCGACGCGGGCGCGGCGCATGGCCGCCGTTGCGGGAGCATGTCGAACAGGGGTTAGCCGGCACGGTCAACGAACTGGCCCTGTTCCTGGCGGCCGGCGTGCTGGCGGCGGGATTGACCAGCCTGACCCACTCGTTGGGCCACTGGCTGCCGTTCGATCACTTCGGCCCGCTACAGGCCAGCCTGCTCCTGGCGGCAATGGTCGGTCTCGCCACGTTCGGCGTGCATCCGGTCATCACCATCGCGGCCTGCGCGGTCTGGTTGGCGCCGCTTCATCCCGAGCCGAACCTGCTGGCGATCACCCTGCTGATGGCCTGGGGGATCGGCGTGCCCGCCAACCCCCTTTCCGGCCTGCACCTGATGATGCAGGGACGCTACGGGATTGACGGCTACGCTTTCCTGCGCTGGAACGCCGGCTACGTGCTGAAGTGTCTGGGGGTGGGAGGACTGTTGCTTTATCTGTACGGAATAGTGCTAAACGTACCGGCCTGAGTGCGGGTCTTGATACTCCGATTCCATACGGTGATAGCCATCTTTCGGCCATTGAAAGGTCGACCGTGCATTATTCGTGAAAAAAATGACTTCATTAATCAGGGTTTCGGCGTATTATAGATTCAATATTGCCTAAATAATGAGGCATATACTTCAAGGGAGCGCCGACATGAGCGATGACGGGCTAAACCATCTGTCCGAGCAGTACCACAAGTTTTTGAATCCGGCACTCAAGGCCACTCGGATTTCCATGGCCGTCACGGAAGCGTTCGCGTATTTCTATTTACACGTGTTGGAATCGAACACCAACCTGCTGGCCCTCCAACTCAAGGAAGTCGCCGCCGTCAGCGACCCGCAAAGCTGGCGGGCATTCCTAGTCCATCAGACCGAAACCCTCTCCGATCTGTACTTCAAGTCCTTGGAGGACAGCAAGATGCTGTCCAGCCTAGCGAGGCACCTCAAGTCCAAGTTCGATAGCCCGGCTCAGGAAAACCTGCGGTTTCTCGGCAACCAAAACCTCTGGCGACACGACAATCCGCCAAACCCGGTGTTCGCAGCTGGAACCTTCTACAACGCCATGCTGGAAGCCTGCATGGATCTCCACCTGCGCGCGCTGGAAGCACATACCAGCATGCTAACGTCCCAACTTGGGGAAGCCGCCGCCAGCCCGCAAAGCTGGGTGGCGTTCTTGCTGCGCCAGGATAAAGCCACCTCCGAAGCCTACCAAAAATTCCTGTCCGATATCGAAACCCTGGCCAATTTGACGATGCGTTTACAGACGGAACTCAACAGGCTGATCGAGGAAAGCCACTAGCTCGCCTCCTCCGGGTCGCCGACCAGCGTTGAGAGCTAACCACGGAGGCTAGTGCGTTAAGGGCTGTCTCCAACCGGCCTCACGGCACCAGCAAATCACCACCCTCCATGCGCAACACCTCCACCCGCCAGCCGACCAGCAACACGCTGCCGGTTCGGCGAACCACCCCCGTGTCGGTAAACTCGAATAAATACAGCCGTTCCAGCCGCAACCGGCCATCGCGGTCGCGTCGCCACCACAGTCGTTCCAGCGCCACGGTATCGTCGAGCAGTTGCACGCCGCTCTGCCGGCAGGCGCGGGAACTGGCGGCGCGGGCCTGTTCGCGGGCGCCGAGGCTGTCCCGCCAGAACCACAGGCCCACGCCCGACACCACGAAAAACCCGATCAGGAACGAAAAGCTCATAGCAAGGGCTTCAACCGGGACAAAATATCGTCGCGGGCCTGCGCCAGCAGCGACTCCCGGTCCAGGCTGTCGAGAATGTCCTGCACCACCCGCTTCGGCCCGCCTTCACCCCAGGATTTGCCCTGGGCGAAATACTGCTCGGCGGCCTTGCCGACCACGTAAGTCCCGTACCAGGCCACCGCGCCCTGCGCGCCGGCGGTCACCACCGTCGACAGCCCCAAGCTGATGCCCTTGAGCGCGGCCGCCACCAGGTTCATCACCCATACCGTCCCCATCAGAAACGCCAGTTGGACGGAGATGGTCTTGAGCAGCGAACCGGCCTCGCCACGAGTGATCGGCAAACCGTACACCCGGCTGAGATGAATCACCATCGCCGCGTCGGTGGCGACCGCCGCCAGGATGTCGGCCACCGGGATCGGGTTCAGCGCCACCGCCACCCCCTTGGCTAAGCAGTAATTGCGCACCACCTTCTCGGCCAGATCGCGACGGATGGCAACGATCTCGCGGGTCAGCCGATCAGAAAAACGACCCGCGAACAGGCCGGCGTTGAGCGCCGCCATGGTCTTGCCCTCGGCTTTGAGGATGTCCCAGATCCGCTCGCGCAGCGCGGTCACATCGGGCATCGGCTGGCGACGGGTCTCGGTCTCATTGCCCTCGGCGTCCACCAGAATCACGACGCGCTCGGCCGGTTGGGCGGCGGCGGTCAGGATATCCTGGGGTTGGATCAGTCCCGTGGCGCGTTCGCGCAGGGTTTGCAGCAACAAGTCGCGGTCGGTCCGGGTATAGCGGTCGATCTTGTTCAGCACCAGCACCAGCCGCTGCGCCGCGCCCTTCACCTGCCGCAGCGCCTTGAGTTCGCTGTCGGTGAGATCGCCATCCACCACGAACAGCACCAGATCGCTGCGGGTGGCGACATCGTGGGCCAGCCGCTCCCGTTCCTCGCCCGCCACTTCGTTGATGCCCGGCGTGTCGATCAGGAACACCCCGCCGGCGTCGTATTCTTGCCAGCGGGCGTGCGCGGCACGGGTGGTTTCGCCGTGCAACGGACTGGTCGAAAACCGCGTCTCGCCCAACAGCGCGTTCAGCAACGCCGACTTGCCGACGCTGACCCGGCCAAACACGGCGATATGGATATGGCCGTGTTCGATCTTTTCCAGCAACAGTTGCAATTGCTGGTAGTCGTCGGCCAGCGCCGCTCGCACCGGCGGCGGTACCCGCCGGTCGTCCAGCAATTCGCGCAGGCTTTCGCGCGCCAACGCCAAGTGCGCATCGCCGCTAACCGGTCGCGGATTCGGCGCGCTCGCCGTCCCGCTGCCGCGCCCAAACCAGTTGGGCCAGGCGTTTTGCACGTGCTTCCAAATCTTCACTCAGGTTATCCTCGAACATCCGCAGGGCGGGGCCGCTCACCAGATCGCCGCGACTTTCCAGGGAACGGGCCACCGCCTTCCCCAAACTTTCGAATATAAGACCGTAGACCACGGCGTGCATCATACCGCCCACCACCGTGCCCATACCGGGAAACGCCTTGAACACGTTGCCGACCAGGGCCAGCAGTAATTTGAAGCTGCCACGCTTGATCTGGTTGCCCGCCAGGTCCAGGAAGCGTTGCATGTCCACCTCGCGCGCTGGCACTTCATACAACGCGCACAGCTCCTTGATCAAATTGAAACCCAGATAACCCTGAATCAGTATGTCGGTGCCCGGACTCACCGCTGCCAGCGCACCGAACACCGCCTTGCGCGAATAGCTTTGGACGATGGCATCGGCCTTCGCGGATCGATGCTGGGCGACCGCCGAATCCAGTTTCTGCTGAACCAGCACGAACACCGCCGTGTCGCGCAGAGCGTCCAGCACCTGCGGGTCGGTATCGAGATAGCGTTGTAGGGCGTGGCGCAATTTCTCGACCCGCGGGGAACGCTCGCGCAAGGTGGTTTCCTCGCGCCCGTCGTGATAGATGCGGGTCACTTCCTCCATGCCTCCACACTGGACCGGCGCTACTTCGATCTGTTCGCCCACCCGCTCGGCCAAGCGCTGGCGGACCAGATCCAGTTCCCGCTCGGTGAAACGGTCGATCTTGTTCAACGCCACGATCAGCGGACTGCCCAGGTCGACCAAGTTGCGCAGCGCCTGATACTGGTCACGGGTCAGATCGCCCTCGCAGACATAGATCACCACATGGGCGCGCAAGGCTTCGTCACGGGCGATTTGATCCAGCGTTCCGTCGGCCTCGTTCAGGCCAGGTAGGTCGGCCAAAATCAGCCGGTCGCCGGCGGTGCTGGTCCAGGTGTAATAAATCACCTCCCGGGTGGTGCCACCACGCACGCTCACCGCAATGTCGGTTCCCGGCAACAAGGCACGGATCAGCGAGGACTTGCCAGCGCTGATTTCACCGAATACCGCCACCACGATTTCCCCCGCCGCCCGCCGCCGCTGCAATTCCTCCAACTCGTGGCGGATGGTGTCGACCGCGACCCCAGCGGCCGCGCTGCGTTCCAACCGTTCGCGCAAGGTCGCCTCGTCCGGCGGCTTGGCCAGGGCGGCGGCACGTGCCTTGCTGGCCGGTCGTCCCCACCGCAGCACCCGCCAGACCGCGTAAACGCCGCCCGCGCCGAGCACGCCCAGTATCAGCAGATAGACGATCCAGAACGTGGTCGGCGCCCGTTGCAGGCGCTCCCACACCGACAAACCCAGGTCGGTGAGATATAACACCAGCACCAGCAACACGGCCACGCCAACGCTGGCGCCGACCGCCAGCAACAGCCGGATGGGCAGCCAAGCCTGGGCGGCGGACGACAACGATGGTTTAGACAAGGGCATCAGTGGCGAACAGCTCGTGGAAAGCGGACGGCACCGGCTGGATCGCGCGCCGCGCGTAATCGAAGAACACGATGCCGGTCTTGGCCCGCGCCACTTCGCGGCCACTGAGCTTCTCGGTCACCCGATAAACAAAATCGCAGCCGTATTTGTTGAAATCGGTCGCGGCCACCGCGATGTCCAGCCTCTCGCCGGGAAATGCCTCGGATTTGTAGACGATGGCGCTGTCGGCCATGATCAGGCCAAGGCCACAAATGTTCAATTCGCTGAACCCGCACTGTTCCAGGAACCGAACCCGCGCCTCGTGCAACAGACCCAACAGAGAGTCATTGCCCATATGCCCGCCATAGTTGACATCGGTGATTCGCACCCGCAGTTCGGTGTTGAAGGGAAAGTGCTCGGGCAGGTCCAGTTTGATTCGCGCCATGCGCCGCCTCGATAGCAATGGAGAATTCGCTTTTGGATGAAAATGTTAACCTGATGGCCGCAAAGGCAGCGGCGATTGCGGCGGGGATTGTAAACGATTATCGCGGGAAACGAACCGCTAGCCAGTCCCCAAGCGGGCGAGCACGTTTCCGATCCCATCGCTCCAGGCCTTCGCGAAATTTGCGAGGGCAACGGCTCCCTTTACCAAGCGGGATGCGTCGCTGCGCGGGCAGATTGGGCGGGTCTGGACGGCGAATTTCCAGTGCGGCGCGAGGGGGTGACGGTGGTCCGCCGCACGGTGGAACGGTTGATGAAGCAACTGGGCCTTCAAAGAGTGGTGCGTGGTAAACCGGCCAAGACCCCCGTCAGCCATCAAAACGGACCGTGTCCGCAGGATCGGGTACACCGTCGGTTTACGGCCGAGCGCCCGAACACCTTGTGGGTCGCCGATTTCATCTATGTCTCCAACAATCTTGGCAAAACCGCCAAGCCGTGGAATGGGCAACTCTCACCTGAGTGGATGGATTCAACCATCGGCGACTCTTGGAACCTATCGGTCACATCCCTTCAGCGAAGGCCGAAGCCGTTTATTATCAACAAATCACGAGGTCCGCTCAGGCCGCGTGACTCTCGCTAAACAGCCTCCGAAAAACTCGGAGCGGTTCAGTAAGCTGATTGCCCGGCCGGCGAATGCCGGCGCTTGCGTGGAGGCTACCATGCTGATCGACTATGACATGCCGCTCTGGCGGCCGCCTTCCGAAGCCAACAGCTTCATTTTGCAAGCAACCCTGGGTTGCAGCTTCAACCGGTGCAGCTTCTGTTCGATGTACCGGACCAAGCAGTTCGCCGTTCGGCCGCTGGAGCAGGTTAGGGCCGAAATTCAAACGATGGCGCGGGCGTATCCCGACGTGCGGCGGGTGTTTCTGGCCGACGGCGACGCGCTGGCCGCACCGACCGAGCACCTCTCGGAAATCCTGAAAGCCTTATCGGCCACGTTTCCGCGCCTGGAGCGCGTTTCCAGCTACGCCCTGCCCGCCAATCTGCTCAAGAAATCGGTGGAGGAATTGACGCAACTGCGGGAAGCAGGGCTAACACTGCTATATTACGGAATCGAAACCGGTTCGGCCGATTTGCTCAAACGCGTTACCAAGGGCGCCACGCCGGAAGCGATGGCAACCGGGCTCGGCAAAGCCAAGGAAGCGGGATTAAAAATCTCCGCGACGGTGATCCTTGGACTCGGCGGCCAGGCGTATTGGCGGGAGCACATCGACGCCACCGCCGAACTGGTCAACCAGGTCGAGTTGGATTACCTGTCAACTCTGCAACTGATGATCGATCCCTCGATCCGCGAGGAATTTCATCGCAAGTTCCGCGAACCGTTCCGGGAACAGGACGATTATGCGCTGCTGGCAGAACAGGTCTGGCTGATCGAACGACTGAATCCGCCCGCGCCGCTGGTGTTCCGCTCCAACCACGCCTCCAACGCCCTGGCGTTGGCCGGAACCCTGCCTCAGGATCGCGAGCGGCTGCTGGCGCAACTGCGCCGGGCGTTAGCCGGCGCGGTGCGGCTGCGGCCGGAGTGGCTGCGCGGATATTGAGAAGCTGTACAAAACTCTAAATACCGCTAAATCAAGGCCTTGGATTTTGTAAAGCCCTCCTGGTCAGGCGGCCAGCCGGACGTTACTCTGGCGGACGGCGGCAACGATCTGGTCCTCCAGCTCGATCCGCGTCGCCAACTGCTCGCCAAGCCGCGACAAGTCCTCCTTCAGCACCGCCAGCCCCGCTTGGGACTCAAGGCTATCGTAGCGGTCGTGGAATGCCAGCGCCGCCTGGGTGGTGCGAGCAATGCGCGCGTAGAGTTGCCGCGCCAGATCGCGGGCGCGGCCATAGGGTGAATCCGCCGGCTGTTCCTCCAAGGCATGGAACACTCCGAACGGCCCCAGCGCCAGATAATCCATCAGCGCCTGCTGAAAACGGTGCAGGAGATGTTGCCGGACCGGCTCAAGCTGGGCCAGCGATTTGAGAGCCGCAAGTTTTTGATATAGAACCAAACTTTCCTGACGGGCGGTCAACAACTTGGTCACCAGGTCCGGCAGCGCCTTGCTGTGAACCGGGTCAACAATGGTCGTGGCGTTCATCGGACATCCTCCAGTGGCTCGCTTCACGTCGTTGTTTTATGGTCGCGATGGTTCATGCACAAAGCAGTTTATCCTAAGCCACTTGGACCCCGGTTTCCAACCCTCAACTTGGATGTGACTTTAATGATGCATTTTTATGGTCTATACGATCTCTAAGCTGGCCTCGCCACCACCTCGTTGCGCAGGTAGATCGGCAATGCCTGTTCCGCCGCCACCCACGTCCCGCGCCGGGAAGAGGCCACCGCCAATCGGGCAACATCACCAGCGCGCGGGTAAAAACCGTCCTGCCAGCCGCTGACCGTCAGCCGCCGCGCCAACATTTCGGCGTGCGCCGCCCAGCCGCTGCCCGCGCCCAACCATTCGCCCGGCGGCGCGGTTACGGTTCCCGGCGCGCAGCACCGCTCCTCGCCCAGCGGTATGGCATCCTCGCCGGCGACTTGGTAGACGCCCCAATAAACCTCGCCCATGCGAGCGTCCAGCGCCGCCGCGATGCGTGCCCGACCGCTATCGCGCGCCGCGCCCAGCGCCAACGCGGCCAGGGTAGACACGGGAACCACCGGCCGATCAGCGGCGAAAGCGATGCCTTGGACGATGCCGACCGCGATCCGCACGCCGGTAAAGGCGCCCGGTCCCCGGCCAAACGCGATGGCATCCAATTGCACCACATTCAGTTCCGCCTCGGCCAGCACCGCCTCGATCATTGGCAAGATCAGGGCGGCGTGGCGGCGGGGCGCCCATTCGTAGCGTTCCAGTACAGCGCCATCCACCCACACGGCGGCGGAGCAGGCTTCGGTAGCGGTATCCAACGCCAACAGCCTCACGGATGCGCCTCCATTCCAAACTCGGCATTCATGGGTTCATTCCGCTACGGCTTCCCGCTCATCGGTACGACTTGCTGTACCTGCAGCTCGTCTGGCTGATCGCGCTTTTGTTCGCGTGAAGCTGGCTTCGGCTGCGCCGCCGGGGCCGACTGGACCGGCTGCACCATCGGAGCTGGCTGGACCGGCGACATCGTCGGCGCCGGCTGGATGGGCTGCATCGTCGGCGCTGGTTTCGGCCGCACCGCCGGGGCGGGCTGGATGGGCTCCATCATCGGCGTCGGCTTGGGTTGGATCGTTGGAGTTGGCTGGATGGGCTCCATCATCGGCGTCGGCTTGGGTTGGATCGTTGGAGTTGGCTGGACGGGCCGCATGGGGTAGTCACGCCCGGGCTGTTTACTTTCCCAGCGCCCTTTGGGTGCTTCCGAGTCACGGTCCGACCGCCTTGGCCAACCACGATCTTCATCCCGCCAGCGACGATCTTCCTGTCGTGGATCGTGGTACTCGTCCCAGCGGTTGTCGTCGCGCCACCGCGAGCGACCTTCAGTCCACGGACGCTCATCGTATCGCCGCTGGTAACCGTCTCGATAACGGCCACGGTTTCGATAAGGGCTATCGGGCGGATAATAGGGCCCCGTCCACTCATCGGGTTGATACCCATCGTAGGCCCCACCGCGATCCCAACCACCATCATCGTAGTAAGCGGCTTCAGGCGGTACGACGCACCCCCCAAGCATCGACAAACCACTCAAGCCCAAACAAACCAGAAGGCATGGCTTCCGTTTCATCGTTCGCTCTCCCGTGGAGGTTCGGTTAATACTGTTTCCAATCTGGAATCCGCTCGTCCCTATCGCGATTCCCGTAGCCGTTCGGGCTTCTTTCGTGCTGGAAGTAGGCCCAACAAAAAATATTTCTTGAGAATCAATGGGAAGTTTTTCGACAGCCTCTCAAAGCGGCAAACCGCCCTAGGTTTGCTCCCGTTCCCGCTCCCGGGTCCGCGCCCAGGCGGGGCGAGCCAGCAATCGTTCGACGTATGCCGACAGATGCTCATGCTCCAGTGGCAGCTTGAAGGCCCGCGCCCACGCCAGGGTATGGGCGATCAGAATATCGGCGGCGGTGAAGTGGTCGCCAACGACGAACTCCCGCCGGCCCAGACCCAGGGCGAGCACCTTGGCCGCCACCGAAAATTCCCAGCGCGCGGTGTCGAACACCGCCGGAACCCGCAGGCGCTCGGGCAGGGCGAACGTGTGCTTGGCCAGAGTCCACAGAGGCTGTTCCAACTCGCTCATGGCAAAATAGCACCATTGATCGTAATGCGCGCGTTCCACCGAACCGACCGGCGGCGTCAACCGGGACGCGGGAAAACGGTCGCCGACGTAGGTGCAGATCGCCGCCGACTCGGTCAACACCATTTCGCCATCCACCAGGGTCGGCACCTTGCCGCCAGGGTTGAGCGCCAGATACTCCGGCTTCCAGCCGGCGCCCGCTCGTAGATCGATCGCGACGTACTCATACTCGGCGCCGGCTTCCTCCAGCGCCCATAGCACCCGGCTGGACCGGGTATTGGTGCAACCGTAAACCGTCAACATGGCCAAAGCGGCTCCTCCTGGGTTGCTAGGTTAGGACTTGAATTCTCGCCGGGGCCGGCTGGCGGTTCCGGCTTCCCGCTGGCCGGAACGGCTCCTGGCGCTCCTGGGCGCTTTCTCGCCCGCGCTCGCCCTGTCCGCCACCGAACGTTTCCTGGCGCGTTCCGGCTCGGACGGCCCAAGACGGCTGATGTTCAATGGGTACTGCCGCACCCGCACCTTTTTAAGGTGCTGGAAGATCTCTTCCGGCATACCGATGGGCAAATCCACGGTGCTGTAGTCATCGTGAATCTCGATGCGGCCGATGTAGCGGCTTTCGATGCCGGCTTCGTTGGCGATGGCGCCGACGATATTCTGCGGCGTCGCGCCGTGCTGGTGGCCCACTTCCAGCCGGTAACGCATCACTTCAAACTCGGCGCCTTCCCTGGCCCGCTCTCGCTGCCGGGTTGAGCGGGCGACCGGCTCCGCGCGGTCGCCCGCTTCGTCCGCCGCTGGCGGGCGGGTCGGTTTCGCCGCGAACTCGGCGGATTCCCCGGACCGCTCCCGCCGTCGAGGCGGTCGGTCGGTCGGCTCCGCGCGGTCGCGCGCCTCGTCGACCCTCTGGGGGCGGGTCGGTTTCGCCTCCACGCCCTCCGGCAATTGCAAGGGGCGGTCGCGCTGCATCAGGTAGGCCAGCGCGGCGGCAATGTCCCGGGCGCCGATATCCTGTTCCCGTTCGATCTGGCCGACCACTTCCTGAAAAAAGCCCAGTTCCTGGGCGGCCAGGGTGTCGAGGATTTTCTGCTTGAACCGGTTCAGACGATGGCCCGCGATGGCGGCCTGGGAAGGCGGCTGCATCGGGGTGATCGGCTGGCGGGTCGCCTTCTCGATGACGCGCAACATGCGCATCTCGCGCGGCGCGACGAACAGGATGGCCTCGCCGGCGCGGCCCGCCCGGCCGGTGCGGCCGATGCGGTGGATGTAGGCTTCGGTATCGGAGGGAATATCGTAGTTGACGACGTGGCTGATGCGCTGTACGTCCAGCCCCCGCGCCGCCACGTCGGTCGCGACCATGATGTCCAGGCCGCCGCCGCGCAACTGTTCGATGGTCTTCTCGCGCAGCGCCTGGGTCATGTCGCCGTGCAGGGCGGCGCTGGGATAACCGCGCGCCTCCAGCCGTTCCGCCAACTCGGTCGCGGCGATCTTGGTGCGCACGAAAATGAGCACGGCGTCGGTTTCCTCCACCTCCAGCACCCGGGTCAGGGCTTCCAACTTGTGCTGAACGCCGACCTGACAGTAGCGCTGCCGGACGGTGGCGACGGTGGCGGTGCGGGTCTGAATCTTGACTTCCCGAGGCTCGCGCAGATGGCGGTGCGCCACCCGGCGGATCGGTTCGGGCATGGTGGCGGAAAACAGGGCCACCTGCTTCTCCGCCGGAGTTTTTTCGAGAATCCAATCCACATCCTCGATGAAACCCATCCGCAACATCTCATCGGCTTCGTCCAGCACCACGCTGCGCAAGCCGTCCAGCGCCAGGGTTTCCCGGCGCAGATGATCCATGATCCGCCCCGGCGTGCCGACCACCACATGGACGCCGCGCCGCAGATGGCGAAGCTGGAGGCTCATGCTCTGGCCACCGTAAATGGGCAGGACGTGAAACCCGGGCAGATGACGGGCGTAGCTCTGGAACGCCTCGGCGACCTGGATCGCCAGTTCGCGCGTCGGGGTCAGCACCAAGACCTGCGGCTGGCGGTCGGTCAAATCCAGCCGATCCAACAGCGGCAGGGCAAACGCGGCGGTCTTGCCGGTGCCGGTCTGGGCCTGGCCGATCAGGTCGTGGCCAGCGAGGAGATGGGGAATGCAGGCGGCCTGAATGGGCGATGGGGCTTCGTAGCCCACTTCCTTCAGGGTCTGGAGCAGCGGCGGCGACAGCGCCAATTCTTCAAATTGCGTGATGGGGGGTGACATGCCAAACAGTACCTTCAGGGAGGGTGCCCGCCAGGGAGGGCAGGCGCCGGGGGAGAAATGCGGGAAAAACGGGCGCCGCCCTGGCGGGCGGCTTCAAATCGGGCCAGCCGCAATCCGCCGGCGGCGGAACCTGGCGACGATATGCCAGCGCCAGAGCAGATGCCCGATACAGAAGGTCAGGATGCCGGCCACCACGGCGGTCGCCATCGACCCGACCAGCAGGGGCAGACCCACCGTATCGGCCTGTTGCAGCAACCAGTCCAGCGAGGGTTCGAACGTCCAGGGCTCCGGCGACCGCCCCAGCAACCAAACGCCGAAGTGGTAGTTAGCGAAGGCGATGGGTGGAACGGTCAGCGGATTGGTGATCCACACCATGGCCACCGCCACCGGCAAGTTGAACCGCAACCAGGTGGCGGTCACGGCGGCGAGCAACATCTGCCAGGGGAACGGCACAAAGGCGAAAAACATGCCCACCGCCAATCCGAGCACGGTGGGACGACGGCCGAAATGCCACAGGCGGGGGTCGTGCAGCAGATCGCCCAGAAAGCGCAGGCTTTTATGAGCGCGCAGCTCCTGGGGATCGGGCAGATAGCGTTGCAGGAAGCGTTTCATGGTGAAATTGGGCTGGGACCGGTCATTCAGCGGGAGTTTTGACCCGCGAACGCCGGGAAAGATTCGGGTGGCCTGATGATTTGAAGACTATACCCTCCTTGCCGGGGTACTGGCTATTCCCATGGACCGTCTTCAACGCGCCGAAAACTCGAAGGAATCGTAAAAGAGTTGCTCCGCTGGCAAACCCTGAGCGGCGAACACCGGCTTGGCGGCTTCGATCATCGGCGGCGGACCGCTCAGGTAGACCTCGTAACCGCTTAGGTCGGGATAATCGGCGGCAACCGCCTCGTGTACCCAGCCAACGCGGCCTGCCCAGCCATCGTCCGGTCGCGGTTCCGACAGTACCGGCGTGTAACGGAAGTTCGGATGTTCCGCCTCCCACTGGCGCGGCAATTCGTCCAGATACAAATCCACCTTCGCCCGCGCGCCCCAGTACAAATGTAGGGATCGATCCAGTCCGACGTGGAAAGCGTGTTCCAGCATCCCCTTCAACGGCGCGAAGCCGGTGCCGCCGCCCATCAGAATGATCGGGCGCGGTGAATCCTCGCGCAGGAAAAAGGTTCCCAACGGACCCTGAAAGCGCAACAACGCCCTGTCCTTCATCTTGTTGAATACGTAATCGGTGAAAAAACCGCCCGGCACCTGGCGCACATGCAGTTCCAGCAACCCGTCGGCGTGGGGTGGATTGGCCAAGGAAAAACTGCGTCGCCGGCCGTCGGCCAGCAGAATGTCCACGTACTGCCCAGCCAGGAATTGCAGGCGCTCGGTGTTCGGCAGTTTGAGATAAAGCCGCATCACGTCCGGCGCCAGCAGTTCCCGCCGCTCGACCCGGCACGGCAGAATTCTGACCACGATGTCGCCGCCGGCCTTGACCTCGCGCGCCTCGATCACCAGATCGGAGCGCGGCCGGGCCTGGCACAGCAGCGCCTTGCCCTCGGTCTGTTCGCGCTCGCTCAGACCGGGCGGACGACCATCGGGATAGACGACTTCACCGGACAGAATCGCGCCCATGCAGGAACCGCACTTGCCGTTGCGGCAACCGTAGGGCAGCACGCCGCCCTTTTCGCGCAGGGCAGCATCCAAAACCGACTCGTTTTCCGCGACCTGGAATTGATGGCCGCTGGGCTGGATGGTGATGTGATAAGGCATGGTCGTGCGATCTCCACAACAATGGTCAATACGGGACGATAATTTTACCCGTCGAGACACGCTGGCCATAGCGGACGGAGGGAAATCATGGTAAGTAGCACGACGCCATTCCTTCATGGAAGTAGTCGGAATATCATTTCAACCAATCGATCTAGCGAAACAGAAAAGGTCGGACATCCGCAGTCAGCCGTGCAAGCTCGGCTGCGTTGTGCGCGAGAAGCTCGTGTTTCCATAACCGTTGTTCATCCTCAGCGCATTCCGCCGCCAGGGTGTTGCCGATGGATTCAAATTTCTTGTTGCACGAGCTGCGCAATTTCTCTGGCTCCGATCTTATGCCCATGAAGTAAACCCTGTTTTTGATCTCTTCGGGTATCTTGCTTTTCAAGATCTGTTTTCTGTTAGTAACATCAACATCATCGAAATCAATGAGCAATAACAGCCGTCGTTCTCCGAATCTTTGAAGCTGACAATCCTTGATTTTTTCAAGCACTTTCATCCAGCCACCGGCTGGTGGGAGCACCTGGATTTTGCGTTCGATCAACCGGTCATGTTTTAAAAATCCATTGACGATCTCTCGATAAGCATCATCCTCTGGCAATATCTGAAGATGCGCAAGGTACCTGTTGCTCATAAAGCGATGTCGCCGGCAATCAATGCCTGAATTAAATCCTCGCTTTTCGGCAGTTCTTCAAGCAACCGGATCAGCGTGGGTTCCAAGTGATTTTTTCTATCCAGAACCCAGGTATTTTCTCTGGAAAACCGGCGGATGGCTTCCGGGTTATGCGATGTCATGATAATTTGGCCGCCGTGTTCAAACGTTCTGCGCAGTTCCATCACGAAATGGCCTACCTCGGAAATCGACAGAAAATTGTCCGGTTCATCCCAGAAACAGAATAAAGGCCCATAAGCCTTGTTGGCCGCCAGCACGACGGCACTTAGGAAGAAACATTTCTCACCCACCGAAAGCGCGCCAAAAGGTAACAGGAACTTTGCTTTGTCCGATGCGAATTGCACCAGCAGCCGCTTGGCTTCCTTGCCAAGTATTTCGTTTCTGAAGTCAAAGAGATCCGGCATCACGCCGCGCAAATAGTCGCTGACGGTGCTGTAAGCCGCCGGGTATTGCGACAACAGGCCCGAAAGCCAATCCCCTAGATTGGAGCCATCCTCCAAAGGTTGCAGGCTTTCCTCGGTCGATTCGCCGGAAATGAATTGAGGGATGGGGGACAGAATCACCATTTGCGCAAGCCAGTTTTTGAAGATGCGCAGGGGATCGGTTTCCGATCGGTCCTGGATCAGGGGTAATGCGACCAAATGCCAATCCACGGAGAATTGCGCTTCATTGCGGTCAGGCGAGTTTCTGGATAAGGAAACCTGTGCCTGCTGGCGCGTATACACCGGACGTCCATCGACTTCCAGGCGCTCTTCCAGAACGCGCAATTCTTTGAATTTTGCCGGAAGTTCCAGCGCAAGGCTATATAGATACAGTCCGCCGTGCAGCACAACCTCGATCTCGAAGCGGATCGGCGTTTCCGATCTTCCATAGGAAAAATCTCTGGATGTGATCAGTTGCCCGACCCGATTGATGCCGCGTCCCAGCTTTTGGAAAAGGCTCAAGGTATCTCCCACCGTCGATTTACCCGACCCGTTTTTACCGATCAGCAGGCTGGAGGAGATACCTTTCAAATTGAACTCAAAATTCTCGAAGCACTTGAAATTGTGGGTATACAGTCTTTGTAGCATGGCCTGATTTCCCGTCGTTTATTCGGCTTTATACCAAAGTGACTTCCTGGCCTACAACCCCAATTCCCCCCACAGCTTATCCACCCGTTTCTCCACCTCCGCGCTCATCGCAATCGGCCGGCCCCATTCGCGGTTGGTCTCGCCGGGCCATTTATTGGTGGCATCGAAGCCGATCTTGGAGCCCAGACCGGAAACCGGCGAGGCGAAGTCGAGATAATCAATCGGCGTGTTTTCGATCAGCACCGTATCCCGCGCCGGGTCCATGCGCGTCGTCATGGCCCAAATGACATCCCTCCAGTCGCGGGTGTTTACGTCCTCGTCCACCACGATGACGAACTTGGTGTACATGAACTGGCGCAGGAACGACCAGACGCCGAGCATCACTCGCTTGGCGTGCCCCGGATACTGCTTGCGCATCGACACCACCGCCAGCCGGTAGGAGCAACCTTCGGGCGGCAGGTAAAAATCCACGATTTCGGGAAACTGCTTTTGCAGGATCGGCACGAACACTTCGTTCAGCGCCACGCCGAGAATGGCCGGCTCGTCCGGTGGTCGACCGGTGTAGGTGCTGTGATAAATGGGATTCTCGCGGTGGGTGATGCGGTCGATGGTGAATACCGGGAAGCGATCCACCTCGTTGTAATAGCCGGTATGGTCGCCGAATGGCCCCTCCAGCGCGGTCTCGCCGGGGGCGATATAGCCTTCCAGCACGAACTCGGCCGAGGCCGGCACTTGCAATTCGTTGCCCAGACATTGCGCCAACTCCGTTCGTGACCCGCGCAACAACCCAGCGAAGGCGTACTCCGACAAGGTGTCCGGCACCGGCGTCACGGCGGCCAGAATCGTCGCCGGATCGGCGCCCAGCGCCACGGCGATGGGAAACGGCTCGCCGGGCCGGGCCTGTTGCCATTCGCGGAAATCCAGCGCTCCGCCGCGCTGCGCCAGCCAGCGCATGATCACCTGGTTACGGCCGATCACCTGCTGGCGGTAGATACCGAGATTCTGGCGCGGCTTGTTCGGCCCGCGCGTGACCACCAGCCCCCAGGTAATCAGCGGTCCGGCGTCTTCCGGCCAGCAGTGTTGCACCGGCAGTCGAGACAGATCGACCTCCGATCCCTCGATCACCCGCTCCTGGCAAGGTGGCCGGCTCACTTTCTTGGGCGCCATATCCAGCACCTTCTTGAAAACCGGCAGCTTCTCCCACGCATCGCGCAAGCCCTTGGGCGGATCGGGCTCCTTGAGAAACGCCAGTAGCCTGCCCACCTCGCGCAGCGCGTCCACGTCGTCGGCGCCCATGCCCAGCGCCACCCGGCGCGGCGTGCCGAACAGGTTGCCCAATACCGGAATCGCATGACCTTTTGGGTTCTCGAACAGGATTGCTGGTCCCCCGGCTCGCAATACCCGGTCGCAAATCTCGGTCATCTCCAGTCTGGGATCGATGGTTACCCGAACCCGCTTGAGTTCGCCGAGGCGTTCCAGTTGAGCGATAAAATCACGCAGATCCTTATATTGCATCGAGAATCTCTCGCAGGGGTATTGCCGCCAAACCGGCTGTGAATCCGCATTTTAGCAGCAAACCATGATCAGCCTCGGCGGCGGTCCGGTGGCAGGTCCGGTTTTGATAACTAAACTTAATAAAATTTGTACCTCCCGCAATGCCCGAATTTTCAGGAGGCGACATGAAATTCCTGCTCCGCGTCTCAACGGCCATCGATGCCCTCAACACGGCGATTGGTCGCTGGACGATCTGGTTGATCCTGTTCTGCGTCCTGATCAGCGCCCTGACCGCTACCCTGCGTTACGTCTTCAGTTGGGGCTCGAACGCCCTGCTGGAATCGCAATGGTTCATGTTCGGGCTGGTATTCCTGTTTTGCTCGGCCTGGACCCTCCGGGAAGGCGGCCACGTTCGCATCGACATCCTGTCCTCCAAGCTGCCGCCGGTCGCGCGGGTCTGGATCGACATCATGGGCGGATTGTTGTTCCTGTTACCCGTTTGCCTGCTGATCGCCTACGATTCCTGGAACTTCTTCCTGATCGCCTACAAAACCAACGAAGCCTCGTCGAATCCCGGCGGACTGCTCTGGTGGCCGATCAAACTGGCGATTCCGGCCGCCTTCATCCTGCTCAGCTTGCAAGGACTGTCCGAGGTGATCAAGGACATCGCGGTGCTGACCGGCCACCGGCCCCTGCCTGAATTCAAGGGAGGGCATTGACATGGCCGAATTCCTGATCGCCAACATGGCGCCGATCATGTTCTCGGCGCTGATCGTGTTCCTGCTGATCGGTTATCCGGTGGCCTTTTCGCTAGCGGCGGTCGGCATGGTCTTCGGCCTGATTGGCATCGAACTCGGCCTGCTCACCCCCAACCTGCTGCAAGCGTTCCCGGACCGGGTGTTCGGCATCATGAAGAACGAAATCCTGTTGGCGATTCCGTTCTTCACCTTCATGGGGCTGGTGCTGGAACGCAGCGGCATGGCCGAGGACTTGCTAGACACCATCGGCCAGTTGTTCGGCGGTATCCGCGGCGGGCTGGCCTACGCGGTGATTTTCGTCGGCGCCCTCCTGGCCGCCACCACCGGCGTGGTCGCCGCCTCGGTGATCGCCATGGGCCTGATTTCGCTGCCGATCATGTTGCGCTACGGCTACGACAAGGCGCTCGCCTCCGGCGTCATCGCCGCCTCCGGCACCCTGGCGCAGATCATCCCCCCTTCGCTGGTGCTGATCGTGATGGCCGACGTGCTGGGCCGCTCGGTGGGCGACATGTACAAGGGGGCGTTCATCCCCGGTTTCATCCTGACCGGGCTGTACGTCCTGTGGGTGCTGGCGAATACGATCCTGCGGCCGCACGTCGCCCCGGCCCTGCCGCTGGAAGCCCGCACCCTGCGCGGCTGGGCGCTGGCCTGGCGGGTGGTGGTGGCGATGATCCCCCCGCTGCTGCTGATTTTCCTGGTGCTCGGCAGTATCTTCATCGGCTGGGCTACCCCCACCGAGGGCGGCGCGCTGGGCGCGGTCGGCGCGCTGGCGCTGGCGCTGGGCAAACGCAAGCTCAGCCATAAGCTGCTGGTCGAGGCCATGACCGCCACCGCCAAGATCACCAGTTTCGTGATCTTCATCCTGATCGGCTCCAGCGTGTTCAGCCTGGTGTTTCGCGGCGTCAACGGCGATCTGTGGGTGGAGCACCTGCTGCTCGACCTGCCCGGCGGTCAGTTGGGTTTCCTGATCGTGGTCAACACGCTGGTGTTCCTGCTGGCGTTCTTCCTCGATTTCTTCGAGATCAGCTTCATCATCCTGCCGCTGCTGGCGCCGGTGGCGGAGAAGCTGGGCATCGACCTGGTCTGGTTCGGTATCCTGATGGGCGTGAACATGCAAACCTCGTTCATGCACCCGCCGTTCGGCTTCGCCCTGTTCTACCTGCGCAGCGTCGCCCCGCCGGTGGTGCGCACCGTCGATATCTACTGGGGGGCGGTGCCGTTCGTCGTGATCCAAGTGATCATGGTGGGGCTGATCATCGCCTTCCCGTCGCTGGTGACCGTCGGCCTCGACCGTCCGGTCGATTCGGGCACGCCGGCCCAGGTGCAAATGCTGGCTCCACAGGAGGATCAGAACGCTGGAGCCGAGTCGCAACCCGAGGATACCGCCGATCTGTTCAAGCGGATGGCGCCTCAGCCCCAGCAGTAGCGCAACGCGCGGGTGAGTAGCCGGCGCACCACTGTTTCCGCCGGGGCGCCGGTTCGGTCGTTACCAGAGGCGCCGCTGGGACGTGAACCCTTGAATTTGGTATTCAAGGGGAACTAGTGTTAGATTGTTGGCTAATTATCTTATCTACCGCTTAGTTGGGAGAGACGACATGAAATTGAAGATGATCAGTGCCGTTATTGCGCTGCTTACTTCGTGTGGTATCGCCTTGAGTACGTCGGCTGCCGAAAAAAAGGCTGCTGACATAGGCCAACGCGAATACATGAATAAATGCGTTTTGTGTCATGGCCAAAGTGGAAAAGGCGATGGGAGCGCGATTGATTTTTTGAAGGTTGCCCCTACTGACCTCACTATTTTATCCAAAAAGAATGGTGGGGTCTTCCCGGTTGATCGAGTCATTTCCATCATCGATGGTCGAGAATTTGTTAAAGGCCACGGTACCCGAGACATGCCAATTTGGGGCAAGGATTATAGTCTTGAAAAGTCAGAGGCCGCTGAATATTACTTTGACTCTCCATACAATATGGAGATGTATGTACGCGCCCGTATTCTTGCTCTCATCGACTATCTAAATCGGATTCAAGTGAAATAGTGATTCCGATCAAACCGTTATTATCCTACACTGGACTGCCTTCGAACAGTCCATTTATTATCACTATCCGACGGGGTTTTTCGACAAGGGTGTATTCCCGAAAGACTCGAACTTTTGTATACCCCGGCAAAGCCGGGGGTTTAACCAAATGTAGCAAACAGAGAACTATTGCTACCTGACTATTTCCTGGCGACTATTTCTTGGCGCGCATCTGCGCCTGCATGAAGTTCGCCAGCGCGCCTTCGGGCAAGCTCATCCAGATATCGGAGATCTGCTGGAAGGCGCGCAGCGAATCATACAGTTTCTTGAAATCCGGATTCTTGGCGGATTCCTCGGCGTACAATTTCTGAGCCGCGTCATAAGCCGCTTTCAGCACATCGTCCGGATAGCGTTTGAGCTGGGTGCCGTTCTGCACCAACCGCTGAATGGCCGGCGGATTCTTGGCGTCGTAGGCGGCCATCATCCGGAGATTGGCTTCGATGGCGGCGGTCTCGAACGCGGCCTGATAGGGCTTGGGTAACTTCTCCCACTGTTCCTTGTTGACGTAAAAACTGATCTGCGGCCCGGTTTCCCACCAGCCCGGGTAGTAGTAGAACTTGGCGACCTTGTAGAAACCGAGTTTCTCGTCGTCGTAGGGGCCAACCCATTCGGCGGCGTCGATGGCACCACGCTCCAAGGCTGGATAGATTTCGCCGCCCGGCAGGGCCTGCGGCACCGCGCCCAGCGCCGAGAACACCTCCGCGCCGAAACCGGGAATGCGCATTTTCAGACCCTTGAGGTCTTCCAGCGATTTCACTTCCTTGCGGAACCAGCCGCCCATCTGGGTGCCGGTATTACCGCCGGGGAAGTTGACGACGCTGTACTTGGCGAAGAACTCGCGAGTCAAGGTCAGACCCTCGCCGTAATAGTACCAGCCGTTCATCTGCCGGGCGTTCAGCCCGAACGGGATGGCGGTGTCGATGGAAAACGCCTTGTTCTTGCCGTGGAAGTAGTAGCCGCAGGTATGGCAACACTCCACCGTGTTCTGCTGCACGGCGTCCAGCACGCCGAACGGCGGCACGATCTCGCCGCCGGCGAAGACTCGAATCTCAAACCTGCCCTCGGTCAGTTCGGCAATCCGCTTGGCCAGTACCTCGGCGCCGCCGTAGATCGTATCCAGACTCTTGGGAAAGCTGGAGGCCAGTCGCCACTTGAGGGTGGGCAACCCCTGCCCCTGCGGCGGAACCGCAGGCTGGGCGGTGGGTTGGGCCGCTGGCGGGGATGATGACTGACCGATAGCCGGAACCGTGGTCGCACCGGCGGCGGCGACCAGACCCAGACCTGTTTTCTTGATGAATTCACGGCGCTGCATGTGCTTCTTCTCCTCATCGTTGGTGATTGTCGACCCGATCGGCATTTCACGGGAACGCCCGGATTTCCACTGCGAGAGTTGCGTATCCTTTAAAATTTATCAGACCCTTGGCGAATTGCATCCCGGGATTCGCGGCTTTTGACACGCGCGGGGAAGCTGCCTATAGTGCGAACCTTCCTTCAGGATTCTTGTCGATAACCGACGGCAATTCACGCCGCTCCAGCGCACGGGAGGTTCCCACATGCTCATATCAGAACACGCCGTCATGTGACGCCTTCCGGGCGGTCTCCGGAAGGCACTGGTTGTCTTCCGAGTCTGCTTTCCGATCTGGGAAAACCCTGGGTGACAACCGTCATCCAGGGTTTTTTACATGGAGGAGCCGGACTCTCCATTACCGCGAGCAGCGATCATGCCCATCAGGAAAACCATTACCAAGGGCCGGGTTCCCGTCAAAATCTATACCGACGACGTGGATCCGCAGGCCATCAACCAGTTGCTCAACGTCGCGCAACTGCCGTTCGTCCACAGTCACGTGGCGGCGATGCCGGACGTTCACGTCGGCATCGGCGCGACCGTCGGCGCGGTCATTCCCACCAAGGGCGCCATCATTCCAGCGGCGGTCGGGGTCGATATCGGGTGCGGGATGGTGGCCACCCGCCTCAGCCTCAAGGCCAGCCAGTTGCCGGACAACCTGCGGCCGGTGCGCGCGGCCATCGAGGCGGCGGTGCCGGTCGGCTTCGCCATGCACGCCGACAAACCGGGCGTTCCGGCCTCGGCGATTCGCGCCCTGGACGGCGGCCTGGACCGCATCGTCGGCAAGCACCCCGGCATCCTCAAGATGCAAAAGCATGTCGAACGGATATGGGCGCAGCAGTTGGGAACGCTGGGCGGCGGCAATCACTTCATTGAGTTGTGCTTGGACGAGAATCAGGACGTGTGGGTGATGCTGCACTCCGGCAGCCGAGGCATCGGCAACATCATCGGCCGCTACTTCATCGACCTGGCGCGCAAGGACATGGGCAAACATCTGATCAACCTGCCCGACCGCGATCTGGCTTACTTGCAGGAAGGCGCGGAACACTTCGACGATTACGTGGAGGCGGTGCGCTGGGCGCAGGATTACGCCATGACCAACCGCCGCGAGATGATGCGGCTGATCCTGAATGTCCTCGCCCGGCAACTGCCGCCGTTCGCCCTGACCCAGGAAGCGATCAATTGCCATCACAATTACGTTGCAGTTGAACATCACTTTGGCGAGAATTTGTTCATCACCCGCAAGGGCGCTATTCGCGCCGGCGTGGGCGATCTGGGCATCATCCCCGGCAGCATGGGGGCCCGATCCTACATCGTGCGCGGCAAGGGCGAACCGCAATCGTTCTGTTCCTGCGCGCACGGGGCCGGGCGGCGGATGAGTCGGGGCCAGGCCAAGAAAAAATTCGACCCCCAGGATTTGATCGCCCAGACCGCCGGGGTGGAATGTCGCAAGGACGCCGGCGTGATCGACGAGATTCCCGGCGCCTACAAGCCCATCGACGAGGTGATGGCCAATCAGGTCGACCTGGTCGAGGTCGTGCATACCCTCAAGCAGGTGGTGTGCGTCAAGGGCTGACCACGCGCACGCCATGGAGAACAGCGCCATGGGAAAAATCATCCAGCGGCCACGCCGCAACCCGGTCGCCGCCGCGCCGATCCTGCGCAAGGGCGGCGCGCACCAGAAGTCGAAGACGGCGGAGCGGGCCCAGGTCCGCGCCCAGTTGCGGCGGGAAAGCACCGCATGGCGGCGGCCACGCTAACCGCGCGCCGCTCACCAGCGCAGCAACACCCAGGCCGGAATCAGCAAACCGCTCTGCAAGTCATTGAAGCGGGTTTCCAGATTGCCGTCGCCGTCGGTATCGACCAGATAGTAGGACGCACCCTTGGCGGGATTGATCTTGATCATGTACAGCACGCCCCCAGCGCGATATTCCTCGATGGAACCCTGATCGCCCTGCTGGCGAATCGTCACTTCCGGGGCCGGGACACTCTGCTCCCGTGACCCCTCCGGGGGACCGTCGGCGATGGGTTCCAAACCGGGGGATTTCACGGCGTCCTGGGCCCAAGCCAGGCCCGACGCCAGGAACAACGCGATCAATGGCCGCGAACGCATGATGGATCCTTGAAAGTGGTTGGCGCGATGGAATACGCCAGTCCACCCCCGCGGGTAAAGCCGACGCCCCCGCATCATTTCCCAGCCCCGGCGATTTGTCCAGTCAGGGAAGGTTCACTGTCGGCGCGCGCTCGCAGGCTTTCGATGAACCGTCGAATATGCGGCATGTGGCTGCCTTCCCAATACAGTTGACCGCATTGCCCGCACTCCCAGAACGCCTCGACGTAAAGGCGGGTTTTCGGCGGCAACCGTTCCCAAACCCGACCCCGGGACACCGTCGCCAACAGGCCGTTGCAACGAGCGCACCGCTGGAACGGCTGGATCGCGCGGTAAAGGTCCAGCCGGTCGAGAACTTCCTCAATCTGCCGGCGCGGATCGGTGGCGCGCACGAAAAAACCGTGCGTCACCATCGCCCGTTTCAACAGGTCACGGTCGCGGGTCAACAAAATCCGCTGCTCGACGCCGGCCAGGCGGGCCAGTTCGGCGTCGTCGTAATCGTTGCGGTAGAGCGTGTCGAAACCCAGCAGCCGCAGATAACGCGCCAGTTTGCCCAGATGCACGTCCAGCACGAAGCGGGTGGTCCGCAGCGGACGCAGCCGGACTCGAACCAGCGGCTGAATGTCGAAGGACTCGAACAGGGGATAGACGCTGATGCGGTCCCCATTCTGAACGATGTAGGAGAAATCCACCGAATCGCCGTTGACCAGGATCAGTTCGATTTCGGTATGCGGAACCCCCAGCGCCTCGATCATGTCCTTGATCGAAGCGCGCCGCTGGAAGGCATGGTCGAAACAAACCTTGCGCCGCTCCGGCGGCAGGAAATCGTTCAACTCCTCGTAGAACCGGATCGAACACTGGCTCACGGCATGGAACTCGTTCCAGCGGATTCGGCCAGCCCGAGCCGCCGGGCCAAATACCGGGACCCGCTTTCGATCACGCCAAGACGGAGTTCGCGCGCGAGGATGACTTGGCCTGGCATGGCGGCGCCTTCGTTTTTCAGCTTGCGTCAACCATAGGTCAAGCCTGGGTGCGCGTCAAACTCGGACGCCGGCCGAAATGCACTCGGATTTTATGAGCATTGCTGGTTCATCACGAAACACTTGGCAAGCGGGGCGGATTGAACTAGCATTGCTAATTCCTAATGGCGGGCAACCCGCCGCTGTCGGGGCGTAGCGCAGCCTGGTAGCGCACCTGCATGGGGTGCAGGTGGTCGGAGGTTCAAATCCTCTCGCCCCGACCAATCAAAACAAGCACTTAGCATAGAATTTGAATCTAGGCTAAGTGCTTTTTTATTTTGATATGAAAAATGTGCCCCACAATGTGCCCCACAATTTTCAAAGCTGGGGGCTTGGGGGGTTTGGCCTACCCCATAAATTATTTTTTCGCCTTGCCCAGCTTCCCCCTTATCATGGGTAATTAATAGTTTTTTACTATCCAATTATGATTTTTAATAGTTGAAATTAATTGCATGGGTAGGAGGGGATGATTATTTTTCTGGCTGGTGCCTGAATTGCTGGAAACCCGCTTGTTGCCTAGCTTTCCTGTGGGAAAATTCAAGATTAGACCTATAATCATGAATTTTTGGGTGTCAGTCGGTTGTTACGAGTCTTCCGATACTCCCCGTCCCAAGGGCCTACCCACGTTCCCACTTCCCTAGCCACTGTGATTTTGCTAATTTCTGTTTCCAGATACTTCAAAAGTCCTAAAGGTGCCCACAATGAAAAAGATGATAGCTATGATCGTCTTTCTAGGCTTGGCTGGTCAAGCTTTTGCCGTGAACAAATGTGTGAATTCAGCAGGAAGCGTTAGTTATCAAGTAGCACCATGTGATACAAATTCCAAACAGTCAGAATTGGAGATTAAGAAGCAAAATGATGGAACTACAGAAATCGTAATAACAAACGATGACAATACAATCGCAAAAACGGATTTAGTTACACTCCAAGAAGCAGTTATTTTGCAAACGAAAACATCAGGTGGCATGGTTATATTTACACTTCAGCCAAAATGGAAAAATGGCAATTCGTCTAAGGTTAAAATCAATTACAAAATTCAGTTCCTTGATTATTCTAATGTTGAAATTGGTGTAGATAATAGATATAAAGAAATGGATGCAAGTTCAATATCTACCACCTCGCAAGTTCTAGCAACTTTTGATAACAAGCCGACAGATAGATTTGATTATAAAAAGGTATCCAAGGCAATAATCAGTTATTACATTGATGGGGATAAGTCAGAAAAGAGACTGGATAATGTAAGCATAGAAAAAAAGTGAACCTATGTCCCAAACATCAGAATCAGTTCCGCTGCTTTGATAGCCGTTCGGGAATCCTTGGAGTTGAGCATGGCTTTGAGGGTTTCAA
>JARSSP010000007.1 GCA_029624675.1 Candidatus Contendibacter sp. | reverse complement strand
TCTGTCGTCCGTTACATGATGGGTTTCGCTGCGCTCTACCCATCCTACGATCTGTCGTCCGTTACATGATGGGTTTCGCTGCGCTCTACCCATCCTACGATCTGTTTCCACACCGGGCCGGTCTACGAACTCTTACCCCAACTCGCGGCAGGCTCGGTACAGGTCGCGCCAGTCGTCCCGCTCCTTCACGACCGTCTCCAGGTATTCGCGCCAGACGATGGCATCCTGCACCGGGTCCTTGACCACCGCACCCAGCAGGCCGCTGGCCAGGTCGGCGGCCTTGAGTTCGCCGTCGCCGAAATGTCCGGCCAGCGCCATGCCGCTGTTGATGACGGAAATCGCTTCCGCCGTGCTCAGGGTGCTGGTGGGCGATTTGAGCTTGGTCTTGCCGTCGTCGGTCAGGCCGTTGCGCAGTTCGCGGAAAATTCGCACCACGCGGCGCACTTCCTTGAGCGCCGGCGGTTCGGCGGGCAGTTCCAGCGCCCGGCCCAGCTCCGTCACCCGCTTTTGCACGATGGCGATTTCTTCGTCCTCGCTGGCGGGCAGCGGCAGGATGACGGTGTTGAAGCGCCGTTTCAGCGCGCTGGACAGTTCGTTGACGCCCTTGTCGCGGTTGTTGGCGGTGGCGATGACGTTGAACCCGCGCGTCGCCTGCACCTCGCCGTTCAGCTCCGGGATGGGGAGCGTCTTTTCCGACAGGATGGTGATCAGCGTGTCCTGCACGTCGCTCGGAATCCGGGTCAGTTCCTCCACCCGGGCGGTCTTGCCCCGTTCCATCGCCCGCATCAGCGGGCTAGGAGTGAGAGCCTCCCGCGACGGACCCTTGGCCAACAGCATGGCGTAATTCCAGCCGTAGCGAAGCTGCTCCTCGCTGCTGCCAGCGGTGCCCTGGATCAGCAGGGTGGAATCGCCCGACACGGCCGCAGCCAGGTGCTCGCTGACCCAAGACTTGGCGGTGCCGGGCACGCCGTAGAGCAGTAGCGCCCGGTCGGTGGCCAGGGTGGCGACGGCGATTTCGACCAAACGACGATTGCCGATGTATTTCGGCGTCACCTCAAAGCCGTTGTCGAGCCGGCCGCCCATCAGATAGGTCGTGACGGCCCACGGGCTGAGCGCCCAGTTCGGCGGGCGCTGGCGGGTGTCGGTTTTGCTGAGTTCGTCCAGTTCGTGGGCGAACTGGGTTTCGGCGTGCTGGCGGATAACCTGGCTCATGGCGTCGGGATAAAATCAATCGAGGGATGGGCGAAGGCAGCGGTACAGCATCCGCCGCTGTTCAAGGACATGGGAAAAATCGGCGATGGCGTCGGCGAACAGTGAAGGTTCGGGCCACGTCATTTCCTCGCTCAGCACGGCGGGCGGAATACGACAGGCCAGCAGAGCAAGCGCGGACCGAAATCGCCAATCCTGTTGGGCCAGCCAGCGCGGCAACCGCTGTTGCGCCACGCGCCACAGCGCCAAGCCCCAGCCGAAGTCGGCGGCCTCGATGATCCGCGCGGCCAGCGTGGCGTCATCGGTGGCGGCGAGGAGGCATTGCAGCGCCGCGTCCGCCGCCGCCGGCTCCAGCATCAGGGCCAGTTCCACCGCCTTCTGAGGGGGAAACCCGCCGCGTTCCAGCACGGCCAACGTCCAGGCCGCATGATCCGGCTGATAACCGATGGCGGCGCGAAATCCGGCCAGCAACGCCGCTTTCCATTCGCTTTTCGCCGCCAGGGCCAGAACGCCGGCTGGTGTCGATTGCAACTTTTCTTCCCACCAACCGAGCGGCGCGTAACCGATGATCTGCGCCAACCACCACGCCCGTGCGCCCAGTTTCACGCTGGCCGGAGGTTGTTCCTCCAAGGCGTCGGCTTTCCACTCCGGCGCGAAGGTTTCCGGCGGTTCGATGACGGTGACGGTGCGCAGTAGCTTCTTTTCGCCGCGCACGCACGGTTCCAGCCGGGCGACCATGCGGCGGGCGAAAGCGCTGGCGGGTAGCCGCGCCAGCAGGGCGGCGGCGGCCAGGCGCACTTCCTTGCTCCGGTCGCTGGCCAGGGTAGCGGCCAGGAACGGCTCATCGTCCGGTCCCAGCCTTTCCCCGAGGCAGGGCAGCAGAAGCGCGCGGTGGCGAGCAGGTTCGCTGGGGAACGCCGTTTCGAGCAGTCGGCGGGCTTCGGCGGGATCGTCGGCCCGCAACCGGCGCAGAAAAGCGGCCCGCTGGTCGATGTCGCCCTCGTCCCAAAGCCGCTGCTCGGCCGGTTCCACGCCGGCCAGTACGGCGTAATTCCAGTCGGGATTTTGCCCGGCCAGCCAGGCGCCCCGTTGACCCAGTGCCCGGCGCAGCGGTGCCCGCAGCGCGCTGGATTTGCGGCCCAGTTCCAGGGCGCGCGGCAACAACCGGGGCGGCAGGCAGCGCGCCGCGCCGGCCAGCAGGCGACAGGCTTCGACCAGCAGCGGCGCGCGCGCCTCTTCGAGAACGCGAGCCAGCAAGGCCGTCAACTCCGGTTCCGTCACCGGCGTTGCCGTTTCGAGCGGGGCGGGCGATGGCGCGGTCTCCGCCGACCGAATCGCCGTCGTCGCCGCCGCTTGAGCGGTCGCCAGCACGCCGGCGGCCCGCAACAATCGATCTTCCGCGTCCGACCCGGCCAGCAACTCGTTCAAGCGGCCCGGCAGTTGGATCGTCGCCAAGCCGCGTCCCGCGCCCAGCAGCGCCGCCGAGGTCAGGTCGGTCCAGGGGTTCATGAGGTCGTTGCGAAGTTGTGAAACCCGTCGGCCCAGCCACTCAAAACGCGGAGCGCGCCGTCACTCCATTCGCCGAAAACATGGATGGGTTGGCCGCCGGAAAGGGCCAGCAATTCCCAGGCGTCCGGTTCGCTCATCCGCATCGGTAATTCCATTCCTTGCGCATCCCGCAATCGCCACGACTCACGTCGACGCACAGGGATAACGTCGGCAATGGCCAAAGGATAGTTCAGCAACCACGGATTCGCCGCGAGCGCCTCGGCGTGAATGGCCAGGGCGGAGGCCAAATCGGGTTGCGCGGAGAAGGGTTCGGAAAGGGGACGGGTCTGCCCCGGCGCATCGACCAGCAGCGCCCGCAACGGCCAGGCGCCGGGATAGAAGGCAAGCGTGGCCTGGAAACTCACGCCGACCGCCAGGGGGAGCGCGAAATTGCGATGGCCGTGGGAAAAATCGAGCAGCAAGGCGGGTTTGGGACACGCTCGACCCAGCAGCCAGGTGCGGCGTTCCCAAAGTTGATCTCGCTCGGCGAAGAATTGCCCCACCGCCTGCCATTCGTCGGTGACGGGCAACGAATCGGCGAGCACGTCCTCCTTCTCCACCGACCAGCCCAGCGTGGCGCGAAGATCGCCCCGCAACGGCGCTGGCAAGGTTTCGAACCGACTCAACCCCTTGGTGAGCAAATACATCCGACCCAGTTGACCGAGCACTCGCTGCGGCCAGCCGTCGCCGGAGCGGATCAGAGTCTCAAGCCGAAAAATCTCGGTTGCCAAACCAGGCGTTTGAGCATCCACCATCCGGGCCGCGACGCCGGCAAAGTACGCCAGCGGCTGCTGGGGATAGGTGGCCAGACCGTGGCGGACCTGATCGGCGAGCCAGCGGGCCAGTTCCGCGCCGCCGCCGCGCATCCGTTCCAGCCGCTTGGCCGCGCGTTTCGCCGCCGCTTCCGCATCCGGCGGAGCATCTTTTCGAGCGGTCGACGCGGCGGTTTTCCTTTCCGCCTTGGTCCGGCGCGACGCCAGCCAGTCCGCCACCCATGACGGGGGATCGCCGGCTTTGACCAGCGCCGGCTTTTCCGCCGCCAGGAACAGCAGCCCCAAACCGTGCTTGCAGGGAAACTTGCGACTGGGACAGGTGCATTTGAACGCCGGCCCGCCGCGATCAACCGATATTTGATAAGGCTTGCCGCCGCTGCCCTGACATTCGCCCCAGATCGCATCGTCCGACTGACCCAGGGTCGGCCATTTCGCGGGACTGACCAACCCGCGTCCGGCCTTGATCGAAGCCTCGTCGGGGGCCAGGGCGGCCACCTGTTCCACGCTGAAGTTCACGTTGCCGTCCGCCTTGTGGAGCACCGAGACATACGGCGCCGAATACCCGTACCGGAAGGTGGAGGACAGCGCCAACCACGCCGGCAACACGCCGCCGCGTCAATCGACTTCGAATTCCCTCAGCTACGTCGCCAGTTGGCGAACACGCCCAGAGTTGTAGGATGGGTTAAGCGTAGCGAAACCCATCGCTGTGCGGGACGAGAGAGATCTGAACGGTTACGTGACGCTAATTGCTGGACCATTGCGTGCGATCCCCATTCGTAGCCTGACAACTCCCGTGATCGCCAAGCCCAACACCCGCTGCACATCGGTGGAGGTGAGAAGCTGAACGTACTCCTCCTCGGTCAACCCCGCTTGTTGGCCAAGCTGCTTAGGCGAGAAAGATTGTAGCCGTTCCAGAGCGTTCCAACCCTCTTCCGTGCTGGGTCCCTCTTCCGGGGCGATGGGAGATTTCGCCGTCCACGCCGCAAACAAACCGACAACCGGCGGCGGAGTGAAGAACAGATCGCGCGCCTCGCCGCTCATGCGCCGCTGCAACAGCGCGTCCGCCATGACCTTGGCGGCGCCACCCAGCGCGCCGGAGAGATAAAGGGGCTTGCCCGCCATACAGGTGAACAGCGCTTCCTCGATCACGCCGGGCAACCGTCGCGTGGCTTTGCCTACACCGCCGCCGAGACAGATGCGGGCATCCGTATGCCGAACCATTTCCCGGCGCATGGCGGTAAGCGCGCGGATGCGGGCGAACTGCCCCAGATCGGAAGTCAGCGCCTTGACCGGATCGGCATCGAGTCGGTCGGGCGGAATTTCGGGCGGGAGTATTTGCCGCACCTCCAGCACTCCTTCGCGAATCATTTTTTGCGCATTTCGGTCCGCGGACGGTAAGCCATCCGGCCAGGCGATGAGATTCAAGATGGGGACATCGGCCTTGGTCTGCTCGCTTGGAGCGCGCTTTAGCTTGCTCCAGTGACTGTCGAGGGCCTGGAAAGCGAGATGCTCCATGATCCCGTCGGGGATCCAGCGATGCCCGAGCAGCAGTGTGCCTCCTTCCAGAAGGATGTTGGAGGCGAGTCGAAACGTCAGGCCGTTGACCAAGGAATCGGGATCACTCCCGCCCGGCATATCGAGAGCCGCCGAGATAGACAAACTGAAACGGATGCCTGTAAGCCTTCTAGTATCGGAATAACTCATGGTTAAGGGCCAAGTTAGTGGTTGGGTGCAGCCAGCGTACCAGCCAACAGCAGGAAACCATCCACGGACTCCAACCGCAGTGGACTCTTTACAGCCCCCAGCCAATCACGCGCGGCATTGAATTCCGTTGTCACCTGCGTTGCCTGGGGTACCAGCCAATATTCAGTAATATCCGGAACACTCGCGTATCGTTGGATGGCGCTAAGCGTTGGAAATCTCGGCCAGACGCGCCAGATCAAACCCGCATCCTGCGGAACACGCTCGGCGACCAGCGTTTCCACCAGCAGCAAGCGAACATGCTCGCGCAAGGCGGCGGTGAGCACTCGATGCGTGTTTCCGTCTGGAATCCGCACGGTCGGCATGGCCGCGAACGGCAGCGATGACGCCGTGACCGTGGGGCGCAACAGCGCATCCACCACCACGATGGGAACGCCATGCGCCAGCGCCGTTTCGAATTCTCTCCGACACCAGGCGCTTTGATCGTAACCCTCAGTCCGGATGGCCACCAGGACACTATTGGCTGCTGCCGCTTCGATAGTTTCCGACCAGTCTGCGCCGGACTGGATGTCGTCCGCGTCGTACCAGTTTTCCAGTTCCGGCACTTCCTGGATCAAGGAACGCAGGGAAAGAGCCAGGAACAGACCATCGGCCTTGGCATGACTGATGAACAGCGTCAGTTTGTTCTGGTTCGGTGCCGCGCCGAGCAACAAGCGGGCACGGTGCAGAGCGAGCAAGGCCAGCGTGTGCGGGCGCAGACGACGCTCGCCCAAGACCGAACTTTCCGGTGCTTGGCGTTCGCGCAAACGACCAGGCAGTTTCCCCTGGGCTGCTTCGGAAGAGGCGAAACAGAGGGCGTTTCGTGTGCCCTGGTCGGCCTTCCTGGGCAAAGCCGAGGCCAGAATATCCAGCGATTGACCCCATGCCGGATCATCGACCATCTTTTCAGTCACGAGAATGACGAACAGCGCGCGTTTGCTGATCGCAGGCGCCCGCCGCTCAAACTCCGCAGGGTCGCTGTAAGCGGCGCAATTCACGTAAGTCCAGGGATCGGGCTCGTTGGCGTACTGTGGCGTGTCAGTTTCTGGTGTAGGAACTTCGAAAGCCTGCCGCAAGGCTTTAACCCGCGCTGCCGCCGTTGGGTCGGCAGCATGGTGCAAAACGACAACGTCGAATAGCGGTTGAGTCATCGTGGTTTCAGACCCGGTAGTGGCTCATCCACTTTGGCATCCCACTTGAAACGGTAGAGCTGCACGGCGGCGCCCAGACTGGGTTCCGGACGGTGACGATACCGGCGCCGTTCCGCATCGTCGAGCCAGCGTGAGAGTTCGTCCGGGCTCTCGGTCCATTTGCGCAAAATGGCGTATTCGTTCTGAACCAAGTCGTGCAGACGCACCGGAACATTCTCGGGATCGTAGTAGGGCCGGGAAAAATCCTCGTGCGATGGCAGAATGACGCCGACGACGCCGGCGCCGGGGCCGTCATCCCGGGGCTCGGTACCGAGTTCGATCTCGCGATCCACCCATTGGCTCAATCGCGTGCGCGAGCCGATCAGGACCAGAATGTGCGTGGCTTGGAGGATCGCCTCTTGCAGCCGACGCTGGAATTCTTCTCCGGGTTTTATCAAAGACTGGTCAGTGTGGACCGACGCGCCGATACTCCGCAGGAAAGCAGCACACTGGTCCGTCCAGGACCGATCCTCAAGAACGTAGCTGAGGAAAACATTGGGTTGGTTTTTCATGCGGGCGAGTATTCAGTCAGGGGTTCGCGTGGCGTCAGGTTCGCCACCGCCATCCACGGCAGCGATAATTGCAGTATAGTGGCTAACCGTCGGTGCCGACCGGCTTGGTCGGATTTCACAACAAACGGGCCGCCAATCGCTCAAACCATTCCCTTGCGGGCAAACCAATGTCCCACTCGTCCACCAGATCGCGCCGGAAGAGGTCCTCCGCGACATGCTCGCCAAGCGCTCGGTAAGCTTCGAATTGTGTCTCGCTAAAAAGCTGCTGCGCTGTACTTTGATGGGGGAAATCGGGGTGGTCGGCTCGGTATTTTTTGAGGAACTCCGACTCGTTTCCGGTCAGGGATGTTTTTATGTACAAGAGTAAGCCGAAATGACCCTCTGGGTAGTCGATGCGCGACAGTCCGAAGTGTGCGCGACTATGCCCGTCTCGATCCATGCGCAGATCAGCGAGATTGAGTTCGATGGTGACTCCCAAATCGATTTTGGCCAGTTGAGCCAATGTCACCAGGCCACCGAAGGAGCGGTCGAGGTCCGCTTCTCCATCGACGGCGATGATGAACTTGCAGCGACGGCGCAATAGCTCGTAGATGCCGAGATTCTCGATATGGCCGCCATCCGAGATATTGAGAAAATTGGTTTTCTCCGATATGAAGCAGGTGGTAAGTTCAAGAAAAAAGTAGTACCACCCGATCGGCGGGAGAACGCCGCCGCGCGCCCCTTTACCGCTTCCCGAAGGTCGACGCAGCCAATAGCCAAGACGCACGTTGAGCATGGCCAATAAAAACGTATAGCGCCTAGCGGTGAACGTTCCCATGTGGGGCGCGGCGGCGGCCCCCGAAATCGCCATCGCCGTGCCCAGGTCAAGGTGCCGATCCAAGGCTTCCCACGCGGTGGTCGGATGCAGGCCAGTGATCGGGCTACCGCAAAAATGCTTGCTGAACAGGAAGAAATCGGCGTTTCGCCCGCGTAGATTCGGGTCGTCGCATCCCGGAATGTTGAGCGCGGCATTGATCAGGTGATATGGGGCTTTCTTGTTCTCGTTCATCTTGGAAAGCAACTGCGGATCGGAAACCCGTATCGAGTTTTCCGAAGCGGGTCGTGTCAGGTAGGTTCGGGCCAGGCGATCGCGATAGTAGCGATGCGGCGACGCGAAGTTGATGTTCAGGCAGAAGCTCGTGTATAGACCGGACGTCAAAACAAGTATTGTCAGTATGCAATCGGAGTTTGTGGTTGCGTTCGCAATAAACCGTTCGCAAAGCCAGAAAAACGCGGCCAAGATGAAGATTGGACCGGTTAAGTGGAACAGCCAGAACGCGATGCGGCCGAGCCGACTGGTGGCGCCCAGCCACAGACCGGCGGCCCCGAGAACCAGCGGCAGGGCCATCGCGCCAGCCAGCACCACTGATGTGCCGACACTTTTTATCAGGTGAAAAAGCGGAGGCATCGCTTCGCATAGCAGAAATAAGGCGCAAATCACGGCCCAGATGACGCAACCACGTCCCCACCACTTCCGTAATGGTTGATTGCGGACAAAAGTCTGGATCACTGGCAGCAGCAAAACTCCGACGCCGAGCAGGATCAGCGCTATCTTGTTGAAAACGCTAAAGGTAAAGGGTTCGGCGGGAGGAGTCTTGAACGAATCGGCGAAACAGAGCGAAGTCACGAGAACGCCAAGCAGCAGCGGCAAGGATAGAAGCAGCGCTGATACCACGATCCCATAACCCACCTGCGCCGCGATTGTCGCAAACGTCTTGAAGCCGCCTTCGCTGAGGTATTTGCTATGGTTGCGCAGGTGTCGAACCGGAGTGGATTCCCGCTCGCTTTCAGCCCCGAACGGCAGCGCATCCACAGTGGGGTTCAGATGCGCCTCACCCGCTTCGTCGCTGAGAAACGAACTGATGAAAGCACCCAAATAGCCTCCACCCGACACCGTCGACAGGAAATCGACGCTTCTCAGAATGCCTTTGCGCGCCAGCACCTGCACCACGCCGAGCGCGAAGGTCGCGGAGCGAATTCCGCCTCCCGAGAGCGCGAGACCCAGCGCGTCACTCGGTTGTTCTCTTCCCTCCACATTGTAGAACCTCCGCCGTTCGAGGATTTCCGCTCGCTCCTTGGCGTTGATCTCGGTCGCCCACTGTTTGGTCAACGGGTCATCGGCAATGCCGAAAGGCACCGGCTTCCACAGGCCGTCTGGCGCCTTTGAGCTTTGCATCGAGCCACTTTCCTCCTGCTTGACGACGAGCGTGCCGTATCCCGCCAGCAGTCCCAGCAGGTGAGTGAACAGGCGCAGTTGCTTTTGCAGTTCGGCCAGTTCTTGGCGAAACAGGTAGCGCACGTCGGCGCTCGAAAGCCGTCCGTCCACTTTCAGGCGGTGCCACTTGGCGGTGAAGGGGCGGACCTGGACGTTGAGCACCTGAATGGCCAGGGTGGCGAAATGATGGCAGCCTTCGTGCGCCTTCACGATCTCGCGGGTGAGTTCGAACAGGCGAAAGACGCTGTCCAGGGCGGTCGCCTCGTCCCCCGAACGATAGGGGAGCGGTTGCGTGGTAATGCGCGTGCGCAGTTCCGTATACAGATTCCACGCCGCTGACCGATCCGCCTGGGTGGGTTGCCACGGGATGGAGTCGAAACGCGACTTGTCTTCTTCCATAGTGCCGAACAGCTCCAAGAATCCACCTTTCGACAGCCAGGTGGCCCAAGTCATCGCGCCGGAATCATCGTGGTGGGAATCGGGTGCGTTCATATCTTCCATCCGTTGTCGGTCAAACGAAGGTAGAGTCCATGAAAGTGGTGTAAATCAAAGGGGAGATGGGCGGCCATCGCGAACTCCGGTAAGGTTGAGATGACGAGTAATCGGGTAAGGGCAGGCTAAACACCCGCCCTTACCCGATTCAATCAACGTGTTGGGGTTCGCAGGGTCATCTCAACCTACTCCCACTCCCAATTCCAGCGATCAACGATCCAGCGTTCAACTAATCGATGGGGGACGAACACAACACCCGAAAACCGAGTAGGGCGTCAATGTCATCCAATTGAAGGTTGCGGCGGGCGGCCAAGCGCAACATGTCTGGTTTACTGCTCCAACCCCCGCCACGTATCACCCTGTCTTTCTCTTTACTACTCTGATCGGCGCATAGTTGCTCACTCCCATCAAACTGCTCACGCCATTCGGAGCAAGTCCATTCCCACACATTGCCCGACGTGTCGTGGAGACCCCACACATTCGCTGGAAAACTCCCGACTGGAGCCGACTGATGGTTATCCCAGTGACTGCCACAATCGTTGCAATTTGCCTTATTTTGGCCGACGTAGTCTCCCCAAGGATAGGCTGTATAGGTCTCCGCTCGGGCGGCATATTCCCATTCCGCCTCGGTGAGCAGACGGCAGTTCCGGTGGAGGCGCTCGCCCAGCCACTTCGTGTAGGCCGTTGCCTCGATCCAGGAGACATTCACCACGGGTCGCATTCCACGACCGCCCTTGGCCGTGGTGGGATACTTGATGTCGTTGTAACCTTGCCGATGCTGCTCCCAAACGTAATAGTCGAACTGCTCGTAGGTGACTTCGTATTGGCTCAGGTTAAAACCCTCCGCAATCTCGACGACTCTGCCCGGAACCCCGAAGTATTGCCGGAGGTTTTGAGGAATGCGCTCCACGAATGTCTTGTCCTGTTCACCCATGTCGAACGAACCCGCCGGGATGGCCACAAACTCGGGAAGGGGCGCGTAGCCCAGGCGAAAGCGTTGCCGCGTCAGCATGGAATCCAGGGGCAAGTCGTTAACTATCGTCCAGTAGAACGATTCGCCGAGGAAGCCGATCACCAGCAGCAGCAATAGTGTGAGTCCACTCGCTTTCCGGCGGCTCCAGGTCAGGAAGCGCTGCTCGATGCTCCCCGGAGTTGCAAACCCGCGAAAGCCGAACAGCGATGACCAGCCGGCGAGTCCGAACAGCCGGGCAAATCCCTGATGATCCTTCCACTCGCGCGCCAGCAATTGCAAGCGCTCCCGCCGCGCCGCCCGCTTCTTGTGTTGTTCGATGTAGGTCCACAGGGTCGGCCAATAGGGCTGCGGCTTGCTCGTGGCGTCCAGCCTCTTGCTACGGATCAAGGTCTCGTGAATCAGGTTGACCCAGCGCCCGGTCGTGTCCCCGCCCGCTGCCTCCTCGGTGACAGTGATTAGCCGCAGCGGCCCTGTGTTCTTTCCGCCGTCGCTGGCGCGCGTACCGGCCAGGCGGTCGACGATGGCTCGGCCAGTTTCGCCACCGCCGGCCACCGCCACCGCGTCATCGAGGGGAATGCGCTGGCGGGCGTGTCGCGATCCATCGAGATCCACCTTGACGAGTCGAAACAGCAGCTCCAGGGCTCGGTCCCGGCCCGGCTTCCCCAGGCTTTCAAGCAGGTCGTCGGCGCCGCGGCTGAGGATGCCCGCAAGCCCACCCTGATCGTCCAGCAACTGTCGGCTCAGGCAATTGTTGGTGCGCTGCTGCCAAAGCCAGTGGAGGGCGTTCTCGACCAGCGGCAGCGCCCCGGGCTCGTCTCGCGCTTTGGTGACCATTGTCTCCCGCACCCCGCTAACGTCGAGACCCGCAAGCCGGGCCGGCCCGTCGATGATCTCGTATAAGCCCTCGACGCTGATCGGCGGCAGCGTCCATTTCCTGCCGACACGGTTTTGCACGTCGACCAGCTGCGGCAGATACTCAAAGCGGTCTAGGGAATAGGCGCGCACCGTCGAGATAACAAACAGAGGGCAATCCGGATCGGCCAGCGCTTTGGCGAGCAGCCGCTCGAAGCGCCGGCGCTCGTCGGGGTTGGCGAAGGTGAACAGTTCCTCAAATTGATCGACGGCGAGCAGAAATGCGGTGTCGTCCTTTTTGCGGCTGCGCAGCCAGTGGGCCAAGGCCCGGTCATCATCGACTTCCAGATGTTTCCGAACATCCGCCATTTCCTCCTCGAACGCGCGGGCGAGATGCTCGGCCAGCATTTCCATCGGATGCGCGCCCGGCATCAGCGGCCCGATCCGCCGCCACTGCGCGTAACCGGTGCGCGGCCACAGCCAGCCCTGATCCACCAGCGGCAGCAGGCCGGCCCGCATCAGCGACGATTTACCGCAGCCGCAGTTGCCGTTGATCTCCAGCCAGCGCACTGGTGGGAAACCCTGGCGGGTATCGAAACAGGCCAGCGCATCCAGGGTTTCCTTCTGCCGGCCGAAAAACAGATGCGCTTGTTTCGTGCTGTACGCCGCCAGCCCGACGAACGGGCAACCTTCGATCGGAGCCGCTGCCCCGGCGACGATGGCCCGCTCGCGGATCGAGTCGAACAGCCGCGCGGGCAGCGGATCGATCCCGTTCCAGGGCGTCGCCTGGAACAGCCGCAGGAAGGCCGGGAGGGTATCGGCCTGGGTTTCGCCGAGCAGAATCGGAAAGATCGGCAGGCGCTGGGGGCCGAAATGGCGACTCAAGGCCACCTGGGTTTCGGCGCCGATCCAGCGCCCCACCCCGTCGCGACCGATCTGCACGACGAAGGCGCCGCAGGCGTTTACCGCCCCTTGCAAACGGTCAAGCCAAAGGTCCCCTTCGCGGATGCTGTCGTCGTCCTTGAACACGGACAATCCCTGTCGAACGAGTTGATCGCGCAGATTGACCGCCGCCTCGCAGTCGTTGCGGCTGTAGCTCAGGAAGATCTGTTCGGGCTGAGAGTTTGCGGGTGGTGGCATGATGACTCGTGTTCCTTAAGCTTGACATCGATCCGCGTCACGGTCGTCCGAGTAAGGCTAAAGCCGGCCTGGGCGCCGGCCATGCGCCGCCGCGTCAATCGACTTCGAATTCCCTCAGCCGCGCCGCCGCCAGTTGGCGAACACGCCCAGCACGCCCAGCCCGAGAAACAGCGGCAAGGTCCATTCCGGGATGCTCAACCCCAGCAGGGTCCAGTCCACCTTGGCGCACTCGCCGGAACCGGACAGCACCTCGCGCACGGTTTCGCTTAACGGCAGGGTTTCCAGCAGATAATCCAGCCCCGGTCCGCAACGCGGGGCCTGCTCCGGCGGCAGATGTTGCAACCAGACATGCCGGCCAGCGATGCCGGCACCGGTGGCCGCGACCAACCCAATCAACACGCCATACACCCGCGCTCCCCAGTCCCTGGGGTGATGGAGGGCCGCCAGCAAAAACACCACGCCCAAGGCGAACAAGGCCAACCGCTGGAAAATGCACAGCGGGCACGGCTCCAGTCCCAGGTAAAACTGCGCGTAGTAGGCAAAACCCAATCCTCCCGCGCACGTCAGAAAAAATAGGGCGTTCAGCAACCGGCGGTATGGCGGCCCGAACCGTTCCGGCATGGGGCCGTCGATCACAGACATGTCTTGCATGGCGCTCCCGATAACAGTTTTCGTTGCGGTCAGCTTGGCGGGCCCGCGCGATCCGAATGGCCCAGGGATCGTTCCGGCGCGATTCGGTCGCGCACTCGTTGCTTGACTTCCTTGGCTTCCGGAAACCGTCCTTCCCGCCGACGCGACCAGATCAGCTCCTCGCCGACCCGAATCTCGAATACCCCACCGGTTCCCGGTTGCAAGGCCACCTCGCCCAATTCCTCCTCAAAGGTGGTCAGCAGTTCCTGCGCCAGCCAAGCGGCTCGCAGCAACCAGTGGCATTGCGTGCAATAGAGGATGCTCACCCGAGGTTTAGGTTCCATGCGTTCTCCCATCAAAGCTGGTCCAGATAAGCCACGCCGCCTAATTGCCGCATCTGTCGTTCGATCCAACGCTGGCGTTTGAGGACGTAAGCCGAGGGCCGATCCACTCGGTAAAGCAGCGGATTGGGCAATACCGCCGCCAGGCGCGCCGCCTCGTCGGCGGTCAGGCGCGCGGCCGGCTTGCGGAAAAACCGCTGGCTGGCCGCTTCCACGCCAAAGGTGTATTCACCAAACTCGGCGATGTTCAGATAAACCTCCAAAATCCGCTGCTTGGACCACAACAACTCCAGCAGCACGGTGAACCAAGCCTCCAACCCCTTGCGGATCAAACCGCGCCCCGGCCACAGAAACAGATTCTTGGCCACCTGCTGGCTGAGGGTGCTGGCCCCACGCAGGGGCCTGCCCTCGTCCTGGTCCTCCAGCGCGTTCCGTATCTCCACGAAATCGAAGCCGAAATGGTCGGGAAACCGTTGATCCTCGGCAGCGATCACCGCCAGCGCCGCATGGGGTGAAATCGTCGCCATCGGCGTCCAGTTGTACCGGAACGCCGCGCCCTCCCCCGCCCACAGTGCGCTCAACCAACCCTGCGCGATGAAACTGGACGTTGGCGGCGGGATCCAGCGCAGCGCCAGCACTATTGCCGCCGACCCAAACGCGAACATCCACGTCGCCATCCACACGCCCCGGCCGATCCGGGACAGCAACCGCCGTTTCGCCGGCGACAACTGGTTGGCGACGGTTCGCCCCCGCCCGACCCAGCCGCGCAGCCGTTGCTTCAGCTTCAGAAGATGCCCCATGCCACGCCCGACGCCATGGTCTCGCCCAGTTCCTCGCAATGCTGCAAAACCTCGGCGTTCAGCTCGCCCCGAGCGATGATCGGTTCGCACACCGGCTTGAGCGGGTAGCCACGGGCAATGCGCTCGATGCTGGACAGCGCGCCGCGACCGTCGTTGCCGGCGCTGATGAACACGGCGTAGGGCAACCCATCGACCTTGCCCTGCGCTGGATAATAGGTGCGATCCAGAAAGTTCTTCAATGCCCCGGACATGTAGCCGAAATTCTCCGGCGTGCCCAACAGCAGGCCATGCGCCCACAGCAGGTCGTCCAGGCCAGCGCGCAGAGCCATCTTTAGCCGCGTTTCAACCTCGGAAACTCGCCGCGCGCCACGCAGCGCCGCCCTGGCCATGGCTCGGGTATGGCCGGTCTGGGAGTGATAGACGATCAGCAGATGGCGAGGCGCGCGCTCATTCACTTGCCGCGCCCCAGGATTTTCGCTATGGTGACCGGTCTTTTTATCAAGGCCAGCCACAGCGCGTCAGCGAGGATTTATGTCGAAAGAAGACCACATCGAGATGGAGGGCACCGTGGTTGATACCCTGCCCAACACCATGTTCAGGGTAAAGCTGGAGAACGGTCATGTGATCACGGCGCACATCTCCGGCCGGATGCGCAAGAACTACATTCGCATCCTGACCGGGGACAAGGTAAAAGTGGAACTAACTCCCTACGATCTCAGCAAGGGCCGGATCACCTATCGCGGGCGCTGAATCCAGCGTCCATTCCGACTGTCATTTCTTCCCCGGCGAAGGCAGCCAGCGGTCGCGCGCCGCCGACTCCTGTTTCACCGACCCGCCGTTCAGGGCACCGCTTCCTCCTCGGCGATTTCCACTTGCAGACCGTCATCGCGCGCGGTGACGAGCACATGCCCGCCGTTCATCAACCGGCCGAACAGCAATTCCTCGGCCAACAGGCGCTTGATGTTCTCCTGGATGATCCGCGCCATCGGTCGGGCCCCCATCTTGGGATCATAGCCGCGCTTGGCCAGCCATTCTCGCCCGCCCTGGTCGACTTCCAACGTCACTTTCTTCGGCTCCAGTTGCGCCTCCAGTTCGATCAGGAACTTGTCCACCACCTGGGCGATGGTGATCGGCGTCAGCGCCTTGAACTGCACGATGGCGTCGAGCCGGTTGCGGAATTCCGGCGTGAACATCCGCTTGATCACCTCCAGGCCGTCGCTGCTGTGATCCTGCGTGGTGAAACCGATGGACGTCCGGTCCATCTGTTCGGCGCCGGCGTTGGTGGTCATCACCACGATGACATTGCGAAAATCCGCCTTGCGGCCATTGTTGTCGGTCAGCGTGCCGTGGTCCATCACCTGCAACAGCAGGTTGAAGACATCCGGATGCGCCTTCTCGATCTCGTCCAGTAGCAACACCGCGTGCGGATGCTTGAGAATGGCGTCGGTCAATAGGCCGCCTTGGTCGAAGCCGACATAGCCCGGCGGCGCGCCGATCAACCGCGACACCGTATGCCGCTCCATGTACTCGGACATGTCGAAGCGGATCAACTCGATGCCCATGATCCGGGCCAGTTGCCGGGTCACCTCGGTCTTGCCCACGCCGGTCGGGCCGGCGAACAGGAAGTTGCCGATGGGTTTTTGCTCGTTGCCCAAGCCGGCGCGCGTCATCTTGATGGCGGTGGCCAAGGTTTCGATCGCTTCGTCCTGGCCGAACACCACCAGTTTCAGATCCCGCTCCAGGTTGCGCAGCACGTCCTTGTCCGAGGAAGACACTGTCTTGGGTGGAATGCGGGCCATCTTGGCGACGATGGTTTCGATGTCAGTGACATTGATCACCTTCTTGCGCTTGGCGACCGGCAGCAACCGCTGGCTGGCGCCCGCCTCGTCAATCACATCAATCGCCTTGTCCGGCAAATGACGGTCGTTGATGTAGCGCGCCGACAGTTCCACCGCCACCCGCAGCGCCTTGTCGGCGTACTTGACGTCGTGATGTTCCTCGAAACGGGTCTTCAGGCCCTTGAGGATCTGGTAGCTCTCCTCGATGGTCGGCTCGACCACGTCGATCTTCTGGAACCGCCGCGCCAGCGCCCGATCCTTCTCAAAGATACCGCGATATTCCTGATAGGTGGTCGAGCCGATGCACTTCATCTCGCCCGAGGCCAGCACCGGCTTGATCAGGTTCGAGGCGTCCATCACCCCGCCGGAAGCGGCGCCGGCGCCGATGATGGTATGGATCTCGTCGATGAACAGAATGGCGTTGCGTTCCTTGCGCAACTGCGCCAGCACCGCCTTCAGCCGTTTCTCGAAATCACCGCGATATTTGGTGCCGGCCACCAGCGCGCCCAGATCCAGCGCGTACATGGTGGCGTTGCGCAGCACGTCCGGCACCTCGCCGTCCACGATCATCTTGGCCAGGCCCTCGGCGATGGCGGTCTTGCCGACCCCGGCCTCGCCCACGAACAGCGGGTTGTTCTTGCGCCGCCGGCAAAGAATCTGAATGGTGCGCTCGATCTCGTCGCGCCGGCCGATCAGCGGATCGATCCGGCCCTGCCGCGCCAGTTCGTTGAGATTGCTGGCGAAATTCTCCAGCGGCTTGGCACTCTGGTTTTCGGTATTCTCCTCGGCCTGGGGCGCGGCGGATTCCTGTTCGTCGGCGACCTTCGAAATACCGTGCGAAATGTAATTCACCACGTCCAGCCGGCTGATTTCCTGCTGCTTGAGCAGATAAACGGCTTGCGACTCCTGCTCGCCGAACAGGGCGACCAGGACGTTGGCGCCGGTCACCTCCCGGTTGCCGGAGGACTGCACGTGCAGCACCGCTCGCTGCAACACCCGCTGAAATCCCAGGGTCGGCTGCGTCTCGCGCGGGTCATCCGGCCGCAGGATCGGCGTGTTGTCGCGGATAAAAATCTGCAAGTCGCGTTTCAACCGATCCAGGTGAGCGCCACAGGCTCGCAGCACCTCCGCCGCCGCTGGATTGTCCAGCAGGGCCAGTAGCAGATGCTCGATGGTCATGAATTCGTGGCGCCGATCCCGCGCCTCGCGGAACGCAAGATTGATGGAAAATTCCAGGTCCTTGCTCAACATACTCGCACCTCGAATCGCGCTCGGTGGTTTTAAAGGTTAGGCTTCTTCCATGGTGCACAGCAATGGATGCTGGTGACGACGGGAAAATTCAGTGACCTGCGCCACCTTGGTTTCCGCGATATCATGAGTATAGACTCCGCACACCCCCCGGCCCTGGGTGTGAACGTGCAGCATGATCTGGGTCGCCTGCTCCCGACCCATCCCGAAAAAGTGTTCCAGAATCCGCACCACGAATTCCATCGGTGTGTAGTCGTCGTTCAGCAGGATCACCTTGTACAGCGGCGGCTGCTTCAGTTCGGGCTTGGCCGGTTCGACGACGAGGCCGCGATCTTGATCGGATGACGACGAGTATTCCGTGCTCATGGCATTGCTAGAATGTCCGTGGAAAGAATCGTTGAAGGGATTGCGCATCGGGCACCGACGCGCCCGGACGACATCGTTCCATTAGATAATACGCGACCCGCAAGTTTCCTCAAGGGCGCGCGGGGCGGAAAAAACTTGGGAGGTTCGGCTCGCGCGGGTCCGCGCCACCGGCTCCGTCAGGCGACTCCGGCACCCCGAGCCTGGGCGTCGGCGTGATAGGACGAACGCACCAGTGGGGCGGAGGCGACATGGGTAAAACCCATGGCGTTTCCCTGTTCGCGCAGATACTCAAATTCCTCGGGCGGCGCATACCGGTCCACTGGCAGATGATGGACGCTGGGCTGCAAATACTGCCCCAGCGTCAGCATCTCCACCTCGTGGGCGCGCAGGTCGCGCATGACGGCTTCGATTTCCGCCGTCGTCTCCCCCAGCCCCAGCATCAACCCCGACTTGGTCGGGACGCGCGGCTGTCGCTCCTTGAAACGCTTCAGCAAGGTAAGCGAGGAATGATAATCCGCGCCTGGCCGGGCCTGGCGATAAAGACGCGGCACGGTTTCCAGATTGTGATTGAACACGTCCGGCGGTTCCCGCTCCAGAACATCCAGAGCCAGATCCATTCGGCCGCGAAAATCAGGCGTCAGAATTTCGATGACGATACCCGGCCGCGCGGCGCGCGTCGCCCGGACGCAGGCGGCGAAATGAGCCGCGCCGCCGTCGCGCAGATCGTCGCGGTCCACCGAGGTAATAACCACGTAGCTCAACCCCATCGCCGCCACGGTACGGGCCAGGTTTTCCGGTTCATCGGGATCAAGCGGATGGGGTCGGCCATGGCCCACGTCGCAAAACGGGCAGCGTCGGGTACAGATGGCCCCCATGATCATAAAAGTGGCGGTGCCGTGGCCAAAGCACTCGCCCAGATTGGGACAACTGGCTTCCTCGCAAACCGTGTGCAGACGGTTATCACGCAGGATTTGCTTCAGCCGCAGCACCTCCGGTGTGCCGGGAAACGAGGCACGAATCCAGGACGGTTTGCGCAAGCGCTGTTTAGGGTCGGTGGGCGCGATCTTGATCGGAACGCGGGCAACCTTGGCCGCGCCGCGCAGCTTCTCGCCTTGCTGGGAAGCAGTTCCGAGCGTCGACGCGGCGGGACTATCGCGGGAAACAGGGGAATCGGACATGAACGGTTCCTGGGCGGACGGTGGCGAACAATCGAATTGGACAGTGATAGATACCCTGAAATTCACCCCAACGCTGAACATCAGGATCAAGGCAGGACAGGTAGACCCTTGGCGTCGTCGAAGCGGGCATAGCCAAGTCGGCGACCCAGATTCAGCAACAACTCCCCAGCGGCGGCGTCCAGGCTAAGGTCGATGCCGAGATCGCGCAACTGAGTCACCCGCAGACCTGGATAACCGCAGGGATTGATGCGGGTGAACGGCTCCAAATCCATCGCGACGTTGAGGCACAGGCCGTGATAGGAGCGACCCTGCCGAATGCGCAGCCCCAGCGAGGCCACCTTGGCGTCTTCGACATAAACGCCCGGTGCGTCAGAGCGAGCATGGGCGACGATACCCAAGTCGGCGAGCAGTTCGATCACCGACTGTTCCAGCACTGTTACCAGCGCCCGCACGCTCAATCCCAGTCGGCGCACGTCGAGCAGACAATACACCACCACCTGCCCCGGACCATGGTAAGTGACCTGCCCCCCGCGATCCACCCGAATGACAGGAATATCGCCCGGCGCCAGCAGATGTTCCGCCTTGCCCGCCAAGCCCTGGGTGAACACCGGCGGATGTTCCACCGCCCACAGTTCGTCCAGCGTTTTCGCAACGCGCGCCTCGGTGAATGCTCGCATCGCGTCGAATACCGGGCCATATTCGCGGCGGCCCAGACGGCGGAATAGCAGGGGCTCAAAACGCGGAGCGGGCACGGTCATGCCCGGGATTACAGCACCAGCTTGATTTGGGGATGCTCGCTAAGATCCTGGTAGATGGCATCCAACTGCGCGCGGGCGCGGGCATTCACCACCACCGTCACCGATTGGTAGCGACCGGCTCGGCTGTCCCGTACCCGCACTTGGGTCTCGTCCAGATCGGGCGCGCGCCGACGCACCAGATCCATCACCAATGCCCGGAATCCGGAATCCCCCATGCCCATGACCTTGATGGGAAAATCGCAGGGGAATTGCAACAGGGAGTCATCGTTCATGCCGGTTCCCTTCCGTGGGCGCTCAACTGAACAGGGAGTGGAAGAACAGCAGAATCGCGTCGATCATCCGCCCGAACCAGCCGCTCTCCGGCACGTCCTTCAGCGCCACCAGCGGCGTCTTGCTGACCTCCTGATCCCCCAGCTTGACCATGATCTCGCCCAACGGTTGATCCTTCTGGATCGGCGCGATGATGGTCGGCTGCACCGTGGTCGTGGTGCTGACCTGGGCGGCCTGGCCCTTGGGCACGGTGACGTACAGCGGATGAGCCACGCCCAGGGGCAGTTGGTTGTCCTGGCCCTTCCAGATTCGAGTCGTCACGACGGGGGCGTTGGCGTCGTGCAGCTTGCGGCTTTCGAAGAAGCTGAAGCCGTAGTCGAGCAGGGTCTTGCTGGCCTGAAATCGGTCCTTCTCCTTCTGGGCGCCCAGCACCACGCCGATCAACCGGGTGTCGTTGCGCTTGGCCGAGGATACCAGACAATAACCGGCGGTTTCGGTGTGACCGGTCTTGACGCCGTCCACCGAGGGGTCCGTCAGCAACAACCGGTTTCGGTTTTGCTGCTCGATGTTGTTGTACTTGAAGCTGCGCTCCGCATAGCGGGGATACTGGTCGGGAAAGTCGCGGATCAGCGCCCGCGCCAGGGTAGCGATGTCGCGGGCGGACATGTAATGATTGGGATCGGGCATACCTGGCGCGTTGGTGAAATGGCTGTTCTTCAGCCCCAGCCGCTCCGCTTCCTGGTTCATCAGCTTGACGAAGGTTTCCTCGGAACCGGCCACGTGCTCGGCCAGCGCCACGGTGGCGTCGTTGCCGGATTGCACCACCATGCCCCTCAGCAGATCGTCCACCGACACCTGGGCACCAAGCTTGACGAACATCTTGGAGCCGGACGTGCGCCAGGCCTTTTCGCTGATGGTGATCTGATCGTTGAGGTGAATTTTTCCCGATTTCAGCGCCTTGTAAATGACATAGGCGGTCATCAGCTTGGTGATGCTGGCCGGTTCCATCCGCTCGTCGCTCTTGTCCTGCGCCAACACGTTGCCACTCTGATAATCCATCAGGATATACCCGCGCACTGGCAACGGTGACAACGGTGGGATGGACTCGGCCCAGGCGGGGGTCCAGCCCAGCGTCAGCAGCGCAAAGACGAGAAACGGCAACAATAGGGTACGGACTACGTTTGGATACGGCATGTCGCGGCGGTCTTTGGTGGTGGCAAGCTCGTTGGCGGGGATTCTAGCGAGAAATCCAGCCTGAAAACAAACCGCCCGGCCACGGAATTCCCTTCCCCAGGCCGGCCTGGGGTGGAAACCGGACGGTCGTTTCGCCTCAATCGACGACGCCGCGCGACCGATTAACCTTCAGGCTGGCCAACCGAACCGGCGCTGGCTTGGACTCGCTGGCCTGGCGCGGTGCAACTGGCTTACTCGGACGGTTGGCGTTGGCGGCTGGAACGGGGGGCTTGGCCGCCGCTTCCCTCCCCTTTGCCGCCGGCGTGACGGACGACGGGCGGATGTTCCCCTGCGCCGGCTTGCGGTTATCCTCGGCCTTGGCTGGCTTGACACTCATCGTCTTCGTCATCATCGCGGGCGGCGCGGCGTTCCGCTCCACATTCGCCAACGCCAACCGCATCGGCGTCCTCGCCATCGTGGGCGGTGCGTTCCGCTCCAGCGCCGGCGCCACTCTCGGCGCCGTCCTCATTGGGGTCGGGTTACGCTCCACGTCCGCTCGCGCCAATTTCACGTTCGCGGGTTTCACCACCGTCGGCGGCGCGTTCCGCGGCTCCGCGTCCGCTCGCGCCAGTCGCGCGGGCGGCAAACCCGGTACCTGCGTCGAAGGCCGAATCGGCGCGGCCCGGGCGAACTCGATCTCGGCAATTTCCATCTTGGGTTGCGCCCGCGCCGCGCGGCTGGCCAACAATTCCCGCTGTTCGGCCCGGTAGGCGGCCAGTTTCGGCAGAAACTGATAAGGCTCCAGGGCGACGATCTCCACCGGGGCGGTGCCCCGATCCAGCATCCCCAACCGGTCGGCGGCGGCGTAGGATAAATCAATGAGCCGCGTCCCGACGAAAGGTCCACGATCGGTGACCTTGACTATGGCGCTGAGCCCATTGTCCAGATTGGTGACTCGCACATAGGTGGGCAGCGGCAGGCTCTTGTGAGCGGCGGTCAGGTCGAACATATTGAAGGGCGGACCACTGGAGGTCTTGCGGCCATGAAATTCCCAGCCATACCAAGAGGCCGTGCCCTGTTCCCGATAGCCGGCACTGGTTTCCTTGACTCGGTAACGTCGGCCGAACACTACATAGGTATCGGCATTACCGGTGCGGCTGGGCGGTTCGGCCTGGGGCACGAGCTCGCGGCTGGGCGGTTCGGCGTCCGCGAGCGGGCTCGCTGGCCGCTGACTGTCGGGAACGGTGCTACAGCCGGCCAGCGCGCCCGCCAACGAAACCCAAACCACGGCGTGGCTCCAAGAAGATTTGGCCATAAAAATTCCTCCCCTTTACCGAGAACGCGCCGTGGCGCGCCCGAACGGTACAGTTGTCGTGGATTTTCAGGATGACTCAATCAGCGCGAGTCATGCGTTCCGGCACGGGGGCGCCGGCATAAGGCCGCTCATAACGCTCGCGGATTTCCTGGCCCAGTTGGTACACCGCCATGGCGTACAACTGACTATGGTTATAGCGGGTGATAACGTAGAAATTGCCGAACCCCAACCAATACTCCGGCCCTTCCTGGCCCTGAAATTCCAGCAGCATCGCCGCCTGGCCACCGCCGACCGGTCCTTCGGGCAGGACACCCCGAGCTTGCAGGCTGGCGACACTGTACTGGGGTTGACCCAGCTTGCGACTGACCAGGGCCGGCCAGGCCGCGCCGCTGACCCGGGCCGGCACGGCGACCGGCTCGCCGGTCCGCCAGCCGTGCTCTTTGAAGTAGTTCGCCACGCTGCCGATGGCGTCGCGGGAATTGCGCCACAGGTCGCGGTGACCGTCGCCGTCGAAATCCACCGCGTAGGAGCGGAAGCTGCTGGGCATGAACTGGCCGTAGCCCATCGCTCCGGCGTAAGACCCGCGCGGAGTCAGCGGATCGATGCCCTCCGCCCGAGTCAGCAGCAGGAAGTTTTCCAGCTCCTTGCGGAAATAATCCGCTCGCCGGGGATAGTCGAAGGCCAGGGTGGACAGGGCTTCCAGTACCCGGTATTTGCCCATGTTACCGCCGTACTGGGTTTCCACCCCGATGATGGCGACCACGATTTCCGGCGGCACGCCGTGGACTCGCTCGGCCCGGGCCAGCGCCGCTTGGTTGGCCCGCCAGAATTCCACCCCGCCCTGGACGCGCTTGGGATTGACGAAAATCGCCCGATAGGCATACCAAGGCTTAGCCTCGGCCGGGCGGGACATGGCGGCGATGATGCTGGGCTGGGCGTGGGCGCGACCGAACACCGCCTGCAACCGCGCCGCATTGAAGCCGTGCCGGACCACCATCTCGCGGATGAAAGCTTGCACGTCGGCGCGGCGGGCCAGCGGCTGGCCGGCGTCGGCGGGGGAAGAACTGGACGGGGGTGTCTCGGCCAAGGGGCCGGCGGGCGTGGAGGGTTGGTTGGCGAGGTCCGATGCCGGCCGGACCGGGGCCGGCGGCGCGCAAGCGCTCAACAGCAAGGCAATACCGAACAGATACAGACGCTTCACTCGTTCGTCTCATCGTGGGCCAGAGTGGCGGTCATCGCGTCGGCGTCCGGCGGTGGGTATAGACGCTCATCATCATGCCAAAGCCGGCCATGAGCGTGACCAGGGAGGTTCCGCCATAGCTGAACAGCGGCAACGGCAAGCCCACCACCGGCAACAGACCGGACACCATGCCGGAATTTACGAAAGCATAGAGGAAAAAAATTAAAATGAGACTACCGGCCAGCAGCCGAGTGTAGGTATCGGGCGCCCGGCTGGCCATGTACAGGCCACGGGCAATGATGAAGAAGTACAAAACCAGCAGCAAACAGGCGCCGATCAGGCCGAACTCCTCGGAAAACGCGGCGAAAATGAAATCGGTCGAACCTTCCGGCAGAAAATCCAGATGCGACTGGGTGCCGTTCAACCAACCCTTGCCGTAGATGCCACCTGACCCGATGGCGATCTTGGACTGGATGATGTGGTAGCCCGCCCCCAGCGGATCGCTTTCCGGGTTCAGGAAGGTCAGCACCCGCTGGCGCTGGTAGTCGTGCATGACGTAAACCCAGAACAGCGGGACCACCGCGCCCAACACCCCGGCTAGCCCCAGCAGGAGCCACCAGCTCAGGCCCGCCAGGAACAACGCGAAGGCACCGGCGCAGCCCACCACCAGGGCCGTGCCTAGGTCTGGCTGCTCGGCGATCAGGATAAAGGGGATCACGGTGACCAGCGCCCCACCCAACAGATGCCACCAGCGCGGCGGCAAGGGTTTGTCGGCGAAGAACCACGCCATCATCATCGGCACCGCGAGTTTCATGATCTCCGAGGGCTGAAACCGCACCACTCCCAGATCCAACCAACGCCGCGCGCCCTTGGAAATGTCGCCGGCCACCATGACCGCCAACAGCAATATCACGCCGACCAAATAGATCCACGGCGACCAGAACCGGAAGTAACGCGGTGGCAGTTGCGCCAGCGTCAGCATGATGGCGAACCCCAATCCCAGCCGCATGCCTTGCCCCAGCACCAGGTCCAGACTCCGCTGCCCGGCGCTATAGAGCATCATCAGCCCTAGGCCCGACACCGCTAGCAACCCTACCAGCAGCAGCGGATCGAGGTAGATCAGCTTGAACAACTTGCCGTTGCTCTCCTGTATGCGGTCGTCCGTTAACAATAACGATCCAATCCGACCCGATGCGAATGTTTGATTACTCTCCACGCGGCGGATCGTCCTCGGCGGCTTGAATCCTGGTGGTCACGGCATCGTCGTATTTGTTCAGCAGCCAGGCATCCATGACCTTGCGCGCCAGCGGCGCGGCGGTGGCGCTGCCCCCACCGCCGTGTTCGGCGATCACCGCCACGGCGATACGTGGGTCCTCGACCGGAGCGAAGGCGACGAACAACGCATGATCCAACAGATGCTTGGCCAGATGCTTGGCGTTGTATTTCTCGCTCTGGCCCAGGGTAAACACCTGGGCGGTGCCGGTCTTGCCCGCGATCCGATACTTGGCGCCCACACCGATTTTGTGGGCGGTGCCGCCCTCGACCACATGGATCATGCCCGTGATCACCGCATCCCAGAAGCGGGGATTCTTGACCGTGACCGGCGGCAGTGGCCGCGGCGCTTCGACCGTCTTCACCCGAGTGCCGGGATGCTCGGTGGCGTACAGCACCCGCGGTTTGAAATTCCCGCCCTGCTGGGAGATGACGGCGACCGCGTGCGCCAATTGCAACGGCGTGGCCAGAAAATAACCCTGACCGATACCGGCGCTAAGGCTATCGCCAGCAAACCACGGCTGTTTTTGCACTTTGCGCTTCCACTCGTCGGACGGTAGCAACGCCCCTTTCTCACCGGGCAAATCGACGCCGGTCGGCCGCCCCATGCTGAACCGGTCCAGGAATTCATGCATGCGGTCGATGCCCAGATTCAACGCCAGATTGTAAAAGTACACATCGCAGGACTGGGCGATGGCACGGTCCATACCGACGCTGCCGTGGCCACCGCGCTTCCAGTCGCGAAAGCGGTGGCTTGAGCCCGGCAGCCGGAAGAACCCGGGGCAAAACACCCCGCTGTTGCGGTTGACGATCCCGTATTCCAGCCCGGCCAAGGCCATCAGCGGCTTGATGGTGGAGCCGGGCGGATAAATCCCGCGCAGGGCGCGGTTGAGGAGCGGCTTGTCCTTGGAAGTGTTCAGCGTTCGATAGGAGGCGAAGTCAATACCGTTGACGAACGGATTAGGATCGTAAACCGGCTGGCTGGCCAAGGCCAGGATTTCGCCGTTGCGTGGGTCGAGGGCGACGATGGCGCCGTTGTAGCCTTCCAGCACTTTCTCCGCGACCGCCTGCAAGCGGATGTCGATGGAGAGATAGAGATTCTGACCGGGCGTCGGTGGGGTACGGCTGAGCACCCGCAGCGGTCGGCCGTCGGCGTTGGTCTCGACTTCCCGCCAGCCGGTGCGCCCGCGCAGTACATCCTCGTAGGAGCGTTCCACCCCGGTTTTGCCGATATGGGTGCTACCGCTGTACTGACCGGGATCGAGCTTGCTCATCTCGGTTTCGTCGATGCGGCCGACATAACCGATGGCGTGAACGCCCAGGGGTCCCAGCGGATAGCGACGGGTCAGATCGGCCTTGATCTCCACCCCCGGCAGCCGGTACAGGTCGATGGCCAGCCGGGCGATCTCCTCATCGGTCAGCCGGAAGCGCAACGGCACGCCGGTGTAGGGCGGCGCGCGCCGGGCCAGCTTGCGAAATCGTTCGATGTCGGCGTCGGTCAATTCGATGTGCTGACGCAATTCCGCCAGGGTGGCGTCCAGGTCCTTAGCCTGCTCGCGGGTGATCTCCAAATGGTAGGACGCCAGATTGTCGGCCAGCAATACCCCGTTGCGGTCGAAAATGAAGCCACGGGTCGGCGGCAAGGGTTGCAAGCGGATCCGGTTGCCGTCGGCCAGCAGGGTAAACCGTTCGTGGTTGAGCACCTGCAAATACACCAGCCGGCCCGCCACCGCCAGCAATCCCAGAAACACCGCGAACACCGCGAACAGCGCGCGTCGGAAAAACAGCTCGCTTTCGGCGGTATTGTCCTTTTGTCGAGCCAGCAGTTCGGCGGGGGCAGGCTGGGCGAACGGACGCCAGGCTTTCATCGTCATCGGCCAGGGCGGTTCAAGTGACTTGGAAATATCGGCGCGCGTCGCGCAGGATCACGAACAGCAGGGGCCAGCCGATCATGCCGCCCGCCGCCGGCGCCAGATACCAACCATCGCGCGGCGGGTAACCGATCACACCGCTGATCCAGAATACCAGGAACTGCTTTAGCAGGAGAAACGCCAGTACGCTGATCGCCTGTCGCCAGGGCGGCAACACCCGAATGCGCCGATGGGTCTGCACGGTCAGATAGGCCAGGGTCGCGAACGCCAGCGCATGCTGACCCAGCAGCGCGCCGCGTCCCACGTCCACCAGCAACCCAACCAGCCAACCCGTGCCGATCCCGATCCGATACGGCAATGCCAGGCACCAATAGATCAGCACCATCGCCACCCAGTCCGGCCAGAATCGGCCTAGCCAGCCCGATAATGGGAGGCTGGCCACCAGAAAAGCCAACAGAAAGCTGCTCGCGATGACCCAACCGCCGGTGTGACGAACCGCGGTCATGGCGGCGCCGGCTTGGCGGGTTGCGCGACGTCCGGCGCGTTCTCCAGCAGCAGCACTTCCCGAATGCGGTCCAGTTGCGCGACCGGCTTGGCGACGATGTGGGCAAAGGGGCTGCCAGGGTCGAATTCCACCTTGGCGACCGTCCCGACGGGATAGCCGCGCGGAAACCGTCCGCCCATCCCGGAGGTCACCAGCAGATCGCCCACCTTGACGTCTTCGTTATTGGGGATATGCGGCAGTTCCAGTTCCTGAAAGTTACCCGTGCCCAGCGCCAGGGTGCGCGCCCCGGTGCGACTGATCTGGATCGGCAAGGCGTGGTTGGGATCGGTGATCAAAATAGCGGTGGCCGTCAGTGGATCGGTTCGGATGATCTGGCCGATGACGCCCTGTTGATCGAGCGCCGGTTGGCCGACCTGGACGCCGTGCCGGCTACCCCGATTGAGCAGGATATGATGCCGGTACGGATCAAAATCCACCGCTAGCAGCTCGGCGATCAGCACCCGCTCCGGCGTGTTGACCGCCGATTCCAGCAGGGAGCGCAGTCGACGGTTCTCCGCTTCCAGGGTGGTCAGCTTCTGCAACTGGGCGTTGAGAAACACCTGCTTCTCGCGCAACTGGGCGTTCTCTTCCAATAGCGCGGCGCGGCCGGCGAAATTCTCGTTCAGCCAGTCTTGCAAATCGGTGGGCAGTCGGGCCAGGGAATGGACGGGATAAAGGGCGGTCGTCAACACGTCGCGCACCCCATCCAGCGCGTGATAACGATGATCCACCGTCATCATGACGATGGACAAAGCCACCCACAATCCAAGCTGGAGCGTCGCCGTTGGGTTGACCGTGAACAAGTAATGGATGCGCCGGCTGGGTTTGAGAGCGGCCACCGCATTATTCGATGGCGAAGGCGTCGATCGCGCGTTCGTCCTTGGCGATCAGTTCCAACACCCGGCCGCCGCCGCGCGCCACGCAGGTCAGTGGATCCTCGGCGGTCACCACGTTCAGGCCGGTTTCCTCCATGATCAGTTTGTCAATGTCGCGCATCAGGGCGCCGCCGCCGGTGAGCACGATACCGCGATCGGCCACGTCGGCGGCCAGTTCGGGTGGGGTCGCCTCCAGCGCCATCTTGACCGCGCTGACGATGCCCGACAGCGGTTCTTGCAGGGCCTCCAGGATTTCGTTGCTGTTGAGGGCGAAGCTGCGCGGCACGCCCTCGGCCAGGTTGCGGCCCTTGATCTCGATCTCGCGCACCTCGTTGGTGGGATAGGCGCTGCCGATTTCGTGCTTGATCTTCTCGGCGGTCGGCTCGCCGATCAGCACGCCGAAGTTGCGCCGTACGTAGTTGATGATGGCCTCGTCGAAACGGTCGCCGCCGACGCGCACCGCGCCGGCGTAGACGATGCCATTGAGCGAGATCACCGCCACTTCCGAAGTGCCGCCGCCAATGTCCAGCACCATCGAGCCGCGCGCTTCCTCGACCGGAATGCCGGCGCCGATGGCCGCCGCCATCGGTTCGGGAATCAGATACACCACCCGGGCGCCGGCGCCCATCGCCGATTCACGAATCGCCCGCCGCTCCACCTGGGTGGAACCGCAGGGCACGCTGATCAACACCCGCGGGCTGGGGTTGAAAAACTTGCGGGCGTGGACCTTGCGGATGAAGTGCTGGAGCATTTTCTCGGTGACAGTGAAGTCGGCGATCACGCCGTCCTTCATCGGCCGGATGGTGGACAGGTTATTGGGCGTGCGGCCCAGCATCCGTTTGGCTTCGGCCCCCACCGCCGCGATGGTGCGGACACCCCGAACCGGGTCCTGATGGATGGCCACCACCGAGGGCTCGTTGAGGACGATGCCGCCGCCCCGAACGTAAATCAGTGTGTTAGCGGTCCCCAGATCGATTGAAAGATCGTTGGAAAACTTGCCGCGCAACCATTTGAACATGTTGTCGAAAACACCGGGTTATCAAAAATGGTCAATGCTAGCAAGCAGGGTAGTTAGGAGCAAGTCGATAAAATGTGCTAGGTTAGGCTTCTTGCCATGCCGTCAGGAGAATTGACCCGATGTCTCTGGGACCCGCTGAAGTCGCCAAAATCGCTCATTTGGCGCGACTGGCCATCCGTGACGAAGATGCGCCGGCCTACGCCCGCAATCTGTCGGCCATCTTGGAACTGGTGGAACAGATGAACGCCGTGGACACGACCGGCGTCGTCCCGATGGCCCATCCGCTGGACATGGCGCAACGTCTGCGCGCCGACGAAGTCGGCGAACCCAACCAGCGCGAGCACTTCCAAGCCATCGCGCCTCGTACCGAGGCCGGGTTGTATCTGGTTCCCAAGGTCATCGAATAAGCCGCTTCAAGCCACCATGCACGACAAAACGATTGCCCAACTCGGCGCCGGCCTCGCCGCCGGCGAATTCAGCGGCGAGGAACTGGTTCGCGCGTTCCTGGAGCGCATCGCGCGCCACAATCCGCAACTGAACGCTTTTATCACCATCACCGCCGAATCCGCGCTGACACAGGCTCGCGCCGCCGACCAGCACCGCCAGCGCGGCGCGGTGGGACCGCTAGCTGGCGTACCCATCGCTCACAAGGACATCTTCTGCACCAACGGCGTGCGCACCTCCTGCGGCTCGCGGATATTGGACCGCTTCATCGCGCCCTACGACGCCACGGTGGTCGAGAAGCTGAACGCCGCCGGCGCGGTCGTGCTCGGCAAGACCAACATGGACGAGTTTGCGATGGGTTCGTCCAACGAAACCAGTTTCTACGGCCCGGCGCGCAATCCCTGGGATCTGAAAGCGGTGCCGGGCGGCTCCTCCGGCGGTTCGGCCGCCGCCGTGGCCGCGCGACTGACGCCCGGCGCGACGGGAACCGACACCGGCGGTTCAATTCGCCAGCCCGCCGCGCTGTGCGGCGTCACCGGCATCAAACCGACCTACGGTCGGGTATCGCGCTGGGGCATGATCGCCTACGCCTCCAGCCTGGATCAGGGTGGGCCGATGGCGCGCACCGCCGAAGACTGTGCACTGTTGCTGGGCGCGATGGCCGGTTTCGATCCGCGCGATTCCACCAGCGTGGATCGTCCCGTGCCCGATTATGTCGCCGCGCTCGACCGGCCGTTGGACGGGCTGAAAATCGGCCTGCCCAAGGAGTATTTCGGCGAAGGTCTGGACGGCGAGGTCGCGCGCGTGGTGGAAGCCGCCATCGCCGAATATCGGAGACTGGGCGCGAATATCATCGAAGTCAGCCTGCCCAACAGCCAGTTGGCGATTCCGGCCTATTACGTGATCGCGCCGGCGGAGTGCTCCTCCAATCTGGCCCGTTTTGACGGGGTGCGTTACGGCCACCGCTGCGAGAATCCGAAGGATTTGCTGGACCTGTACACTCGCTCGCGCGGCGAGGGTTTCGGCGCGGAAGTCAAGCGGCGCATTCTGGTCGGCACCTTCGCGCTGTCGGCCGGTTATTACGACGCCTATTACCTGAAGGCGCAGCAAATTCGCCGGCTGATCAGCGACGACTTCCGGCGGGCGTTCGAGCGGGTGGACGTGATCGCCGGGCCGACCTCGCCGACCGTGGCGTTCAATCTGGGCGAGAAGGTGGACGACCCGATCACCATGTACCTGTCGGACATCTACACCATCGCGGTCAATCTGGCCGGTTTGCCGGGCTTGTCGCTGCCGGTCGGCTTCGTCGGCCAACGGCCGGTCGGCCTGCAACTCATCGGCAATTATTTCGCCGAGGATCGCTTGTTGAACGTGGCGCATCGCTATCAGCAGGTCACCGACTGGCACCGGCGCGCCCCCGCCGCGTTCGCCTGACGGACTGCTCCCTTCCCCCTTTGGGAGAGGGGCTGGGGGTGAGGGCGCTTCGCTTTCAAAAATTCTAGGGTAGTGCGACATGATGGAATGGGAAACTGTGATCGGGCTGGAAATCCACGCCCAACTCGCCACCAAGAGCAAGATTTTCTCCGGCGCCGCCACCGCCTACGGCGCGGAACCAAATACCCAGGCGTGCGCCATCGACCTCGGTTTGCCGGGCGTGCTGCCGGTGCTGAACCGCGAAGCGGTGCGTATGGCCGTCACGTTCGGGCTGGCCATCGGCGCCGAAGTGGCGCGGCGCTCCGTGTTCGCCCGCAAGAATTATTTCTACCCCGACCTGCCCAAGGGCTACCAAATCAGCCAGTACGAACTTCCCGTCGTTCAGAAAGGCCAGTTGACCATCGACCTGGACGACGGAACCAGCAAGGTGATCGGCATCACCCGCGCCCATCTGGAGGAAGACGCCGGCAAGTCGCTGCACGAGGATTTTCACGGCCTGTCCGGCATCGATCTCAACCGCGCCGGCACGCCGCTGCTGGAAATCGTCTCCGAGCCGGATTTGCGTTCGGCCAGGGAGGCGGTGGCGTACATGAAAAAGCTGCACCAGATGGTGGTCTATCTCGGCATCTGCGACGGCAACATGCAGGAAGGCTCGTTCCGCTGCGACGCCAACGTCTCGGTGCGGCCCAAGGGCGATCCGAAATTCGGCACCCGCGCCGAGATCAAGAATCTCAATTCCTTCCGCTTCGTCGAGCGGGCCATCGAATTCGAGATCGAGCGACAAATCGACCTGATCGAATCCGGCGGCAAGGTGGTGCAGGAAACCCGGCTGTACGACCCGGACAAGGGCGAAACTCGCTCCATGCGCGGCAAGGAGGAAGCCAACGATTACCGCTACTTCCCCGACCCCGACCTGTTGCCCTTGGTCATCGACGAGGAGTTCATCGCCACCGCTCGCGCCGGTTTGCCGGAACTGCCAGACGCCAAGAAGCAGCGTTTTATGAGTCAGTACGGACTGTCGACCTACGATGCCGGCGTGCTGACCACCAGCCGCGCTTTGGGCGCTTATTACGAAGAAACCGTCGCGGCGCTAGGTGGCGAACCCAAGCTGTGCGCCAACTGGGTGATGGGCGATCTCTCGGCGTTCTTGAATAAGGACAATCGCGACATCGCCCAAAGCCCGGTCGGCGCGGCGCAACTGGCCGGCTTGCTGCGGCGGATTCAGGACCGGACCATCTCCGGCAAGATCGCCAAGGAAGTGTTCGAGGCGCTGTGGGCCGGCGAGGGCGACGCCGACGCGATCATCGAGAAACGCGGCCTGAAGCAGATCACCGACACATCCGCCATCGAGAAGGTGATCGATGACGTGATCGCGGCCAATCCCGAGCAACTGGCGCAATACCGCGCTGGCAAGGACAAGCTGTTCGGCTTCTTCGTCGGCCAGGTCATGAAGCTGTCCAAGGGCAAGGCCAATCCGCAACAGGTCAACGATTTACTGGCGCAAAAGTTGAAATAAAGCCAATCGAAACGGTGCGAACCACCCGACCTCGCGCCGTTTCAAGCGAATTCCGGGAGGTTCGCGATGCGCTTCTTCAACACGGCCGGCCCGGTCAATCCGGCTATTCACTATTGCCTGCCGCCGCTGGAACGGCTCGACCTGCAAGACGTTCTCCTGCTGATCGCGCAACAGAAGTATTTCGTGCTGCACGCCCCCCGACAGACGGGCAAAACCACCTGTCTGCTGGCGCTGATGAGCCATCTCAACGCCACCGACCAATACCGCTGCGTCTACGCCAATGTCGAGGTCGGTCAATCGGCCCGCGAGGACGTTCGCCGCGGCATTCGCGCGGTCATGAGCGCCATCGCCGCCGGCGCCAGGGATTTCGCGCGAGATGATCTGCCGAGTCAAATCTGGCTCGATACTCTGAAGCGGCAGGGCGAAGATCGCGCCTTGGAAGAATTGCTCACCGTTTGGGCGGAACGCAGCCCGCTGCCGCTGGTGTTGCTGATCGACGAAATCGACGCCCTGGTGGGCGATACGCTGATCGCCGTATTGCGACAGTTACGGGCGGGTTATGCCAAACGGCCGCGTTCTTTTCCCCAAAGCGTGATTCTGTGCGGCGTGTGGGACGTGCGGAATTACCGGATTCATTCCAACCAGGAGAAAGCGATCATCACGGGAGGATCGGCTTTCAACATCAAGGCGGAATCGCTGCGGCTCGGCAACTTCAATCGTGAAGAAATGGAAAGCCTGTACCGACGACACGTCGACGAAACCGGGCAAACCTTTACGGTGGAAGCGCTGGATCGATTATGGGAACTGACCCAAGGCCAACCCTGGTTGGTCAATGCGCTGGGCTACGAAACCTGCTTCGAAATGAAAGCGAATCGGGATCGCCAACGACCGATCACGCTCGGGATAGTGGACGAAGCCAAGGAAAACCTCATCCTACGGCGGGAAACCCATCTGGACCAGTTGGCGGACAAACTGAAAGAGGAGCGGGTTCGGCGGGTGATCGAGCCGCTCCTGGCCGGCGTGGAGGAACCGCGCAACGTGCCGCTGGACGACATCGATTACGTGCGCGACCTGGGCTTGATCGCCACCGACAAGCCAGTTCGGATCGCCAATCCGATCTACCGCGAGGTCATTCCCCGGCAGTTGACCGCCAGCACCGAGGAAATGACGGTGCAAGAAACCGTCTGGTACGTCGCCCCCGACGCTCGCTTGGACATGGCCAAGCTGCTCACCACCTTCCAGCAGTTTTTCCAGGAACATTCGGAGCATTGGGTGGAGCGGTTCGACTACAAGGAAGCGGGGCCGCAACTGCTGCTGCAAGCTTTCCTGCAACGAATCGTCAACGGCGGCGGGCGAATCGAGCGGGAATACGGCTTGGGGAAAATGCGGACCGATTTGCTGGTGATCTGGCCGCTGCCCGCATCTCCGTCCCCGCAAAAAATCGTCCTCGAACTCAAGGTACTGCACAAGAGCTTGAATCAAACTCTGGCCGCTGGTCTGGAACAGACTTGGGCCTATCTCGACCGTTGCGGCGCCGGGGAAGGCCATCTGGTGATTTTCGACCGCACTCCGGGCAAGCCGTGGGAAGACAAGCTCTTCACCCGTCGGGAAATGGTAAAAGGGCGGACGATCACTGTGTGGGGAATGTAGGGAACCTGCATCAACCGCTTCACCGCTTCACCAGTTGGAATCCAAAGTTCGTTCCGAAGCCCCGGCAAACCGCCGTGTCGATCCACAACATCGCCAGCGCCTCAAGGTATCAGGCCGACTGAAGGGGGCCAACAGCGACGGGTTCGAATCCAAGCTGTGTCGCCAGGAGGGCAACGGCTTGCTTGGGCTCGGCCTGGTCTCCGCGGAGGAGCATCGTCAGACCCCGCGCTCCATAGGCAGGATCCGCCATGTTCCGCCACCCGGTCGTATTGAACGCCCAACATGATCCCGGTCGGTCTCGACATCGTCCGATTCGGATCGATGGCGATTCCCGGCCCGGCCAACACGGCGCCGGACACATCCAAGCCAGCCGCGTTGGCCGCGATCCGCATCGCCCCGGTCTGACAGCCTCCCTCGCTGCCGAAGACCCTAGGTGGGGCTATCAAAGCCGGCGAGGGCCACCGCATGGATACAAGCCGGACAGTGGGGGCGAGGCAAGCCCGCCCTGAAATCCTAGGAACCGAAAGGCAACGCCTGTCACACGGCTTGACAGTGCCTTAGCATAAACTACACTGTCACAATAAATCCAATATCGTAACGTAAGCCGTGATCGATCAAAATCCAATTCTCGCCGTCCCCACCCTACCGCTGGCCCGCTATCGCCTGACCTTTCGCGCCGCCGCCGATTTGCGACTACCCGCCTACACCGGTTCCGCCTGGCGCGGCGCCTTCGGCCGTGCCCTCAAGCGGCTGGTTTGCGTCACCCGCGAACCAGCCTGCCCAGCTTGCCTGCTGTACCGCTCCTGCATTTATCCCTATGTATTCGAGACCCCGCCCGATCCCGGCGTGGGCAAGCTCACTCGCTACACCGCCGCGCCCCATCCCTACGTGCTGGTTCCCGACGACCAGAGCCGCGGCATTGCGACGGGTACGATCCTGAATCTGAGCGTGACCCTGTTTGGCCACGGCAACCGCCAGTTGCCCTATGTGGTCCACGCCTTGAGCCAAGCCGGGCAGGCGGGTCTGGGCCGGCATCGTGGCACGCTGGAACTGCTGCGCGTCGCTCAGGCTGATGGCGGCGAGTGGCAGACCATTTACGTCCCCGGCGCGGATTTCTCTCCTTTGCCGGCGGTGATGCCCGCTGTCCCACCGATGCCGAAACGGCTGACCCTACGCCTGCTGACCCCGCTGCGCCTGACTCATGAGGAACGGTTGGTGTCCCAGGACCGGTTCCGTTTTCACCTGCTGTTTTCCAGCCTGCTGCGGCGGATTTCGCTGCTGACCGCCTTTCACACCGACGACCCGCTGGACACCGACTTCGCCGGGTTGACCCAGGCCGCACGCGCCGTCGAACTGGCTGGCGCCCGCCTGCGCTGGCACGACTGGACGCGCCATTCCTCGCGCCAGGATGCGCTGATTCAAATGGGCGGGCTGGTCGGCGAAATCGAGCTCGACGGCGCTGGGCTGGAACCGTTCTGGCCGTATCTGTGGCTCGGTCAGTGGACCCACGCCGGCAAGGGCGCGGTGATGGGGCTGGGGCGATATTGGATTGAATGAGAGAGCCAGAGCTTCTGGAAATTGGTCTGTTTTCGACCAAGTTGAGATATTCGTGGAGAAATTATCATGACTACTTTGATTGCTACAGTTGGTTCCAATCCTTTGCCTGTCGTCGTTTCAATTCGTGCACTCGAACCAGACCGTCTGTGGTTGCTCTACACGGATGATGTCCAGGAGGTTACAAATCGCATCAGTAACCATCTCAATAGAAAATTACCTAACTGCGAAATTTCGCGATTGGAAATCAAGGACCATCAAAAAGCAAAATCTATCCGTGCAACATTAGAAGAAATTAAAGAAGACTGGTCAAGTACCAGTTTGAATTATACCGGTGGCACCAAATTGATGGCAGTTCATGTCCATTCATTTTGGAAAGAGAAGGGTGGAATACCGGAAAATGCCAGCTATCTAGGATCGGATGGCAGATTGTACTTTGATGACGGAATGATTATAGAAGAAAAGGATTTACCAAGCCTTAGTCTTGATGAACAATGTTTGCTGCATCTTGGAAAAATACCTCATGAGCGGGGTAATCATCATTGTGAGTTGGAATATATCGAACTTGCTGAGAAAATTTATCAAGCCGGTTGTCGGATCAGTTGGGCTAAATACAAAGAAATGGTTGATAAAGCGAACAAGGTGAAAAATTTTGCTGATGTGTACGGGGAAATCAATGTAGGGTTGGAAAATATCCCTGATTTTTGCAACAGCAAATTTCTCCAAGGCGACTGGTTAGAAATATGGCTTGCTCATCAACTCAAACAAATAGAAATTGATGATACGCCACTTTTCGATAATATTGAGCAGCATGTCAAGGTTGACAAAAATCCAGATTTTGAAATGGATGTGGTTGCCACACGTGGTTATCGTGTATTCGTTTTCTCCTGTGCCGCCAAAAGCCGAGACCGGGATGTCAAGGAAAAATTCTTCGAGGTGGTCAACCGCGCCGCCCGTATCGGTGGTGAGCACGCTCGCGCTGCGGTAGTTTGCCTGCATGAGAATCCTCAGACAGTATTACGGACGGTTCAGGCGGAGCACTGGCCGGGTTACGATACCCTGCGCTTGTTTGGCCAAGCTCATATCAAGGGTGAAAGAGAGCATTGCCAAGTTGGCCAACAAGTCCGGCTAGTCACATTGCTAGAAGGTATCCAGGAATGGGTACTGCAAGCATGAGCTACCTTTCTCTCTACGACCTCACCGGCATTCAGCCTTACATCTTTGGGTCCAACATCCTTCAAGAAAATCTGGGTGGCTCTTACCTCGTCAAACAGGCGCTGGATGAATGGTTGAAAGGCATTGCCGGCAAAATTGGCACTGAATGGCAATGGTCTGGTGGCGGCAACGCGATGGTAATGACAAATGGTCTCGATCAGGCCAAACAAGTCGCTACCGAACTCAGCCGCCGCTTGCATCAAACCGCGCCTGGCTTATACGTGGCCTGTGCCCACCAAGAATGGAATGGCAGCGATGCCGATTTCAAGGAGCAGCGGAAAGCACTGCATCGACAGTTGCGCGCCAACAAAGCGGGGCGCTGGCCGCCAGCCGCGTTTGATGGCGTTGGTTTCACAGCCGCTTGCGTATCTACTGGCGAACCAGCAATAAAATGGGATGAGAGGGATGAAAAATGGGTTGGACCCGCCGCCAAGGCTCGCCTGGATTACGGCAAGAAAGCGGCTGAAGATTTGCAAGAAATATATCCCTTACCCCATGATCTGGTCTGGACGAATCAGTTCGATCAGCTAGGCCGTTCGCGCGGCGAGCAAAGCATGTTGGGGGTCATTCATTTCGATGGTAATAGCATGGGCGAGCGTTTTGAAGGAGCCTGCTCGCTGCCAAAGCTGTGTGAGTTATCCAATCAGGTGAATAAAGCGGGAAAGCGTACTTTAGAAACTGCTTTGGCTTGGGTAGCAACTAATCTTGCCGGGATTACAGACGTTAATAAGGGTGGATTTGAACTGAGTCTCGACAAGAAGAAAAAAACCTGTTTCCCAGTCCGCCCGATAGTCTACGGCGGCGACGACATCACCCTGGTCTGCGATGCTCGTATCGCTTTGGATTTGGCAGACGAACTGCTCCGTGCGTGGCATCGACATACTGGCGATTTATTGAGCAAACCAGCCCATGCCTGCGCCGGCGTTGCCCTGGTCCGCGTGCATTACCCGTTTTATCGCGCCTACCAGTTAGCCGAGAACTTATGCAAGGAAACCAAACAATATTTGCGTGATCGGCATAAGAAACACGGCGAATCAGCCGAGATTTCAGCGATGGACTGGGAATTCATCGCTGGCGCCGGCTTGGCTACATTAAAACGGCGACGAGACAGCGACCTGTACCGCGCCGCCAGCGACCAGAAAGAGCAGTTGCACGCCCGGCCGTATTACGTGATCGGCAATCCGCCGGCGACGGTGCCCTACCGATATTGGGGTTGGTTCCGTAATAAGCTGGTTCATGCCCTGCAAGAGCAGGAAGAAACGCATACCCGCTTCAAGGAACTGGCCGGTGTTCTCCATCAGGGCGCCAGCGTCACCAGAGTCCATCTGGATCGCTGGCGTGATCGCTTCGGTCTGTCACGCGCCGAGGAACGGGACAGCAAGGTGGGTGGATTATGGCTGCCAGAACCAAAAAACCTGCCGATATCGGATGGTTTCCCCCATAACGAAACCCCTTATTTGGACGCCATTGAACTGATGGACCGGATGTTGCCTTTACGCTGCTATTCCACAAACGACAAAGCAGAATCGGCGGCGGGAGAATCGCCATGAAACTGTATCTGGAAATGGAATTGCTCTCCGACACCTGCTTTGCCGGCAGCGGTGGCGGTCGAGTCGGTACGGTCGATACCGAACTGGAAACCGATCCGCAAACCCGATTGCCCATCGTGCGCGGGCGGACTGTCAAGGGTTTGCTGCTGGAAGAATTGGCGCAGATTCTGCGCGCTTTGGAACCAAGTGGTGTCGGTCCCTGGCACAAGGTAGCAATGTGCCTATTCGGTACCCCCCATCAAACCGAACGTGGCAGTCTCACCTTCGGCGATGGTCGCTTGCCAGACGATTTGCAAGCAGTAGTCCAATGCAATCGGCACCAGCCATACAAACGGCAATACTGGACCCAGTCCGAAGTGCTGGCCGCCCTGACCACTATTCGTCACCAAACCAAGATCAACGGCGAGAGCGGCGCGCCGGAACCGCACAGCCTGCGCAGCGCCCGGCTGTTGCGGGCCGGCTTGCAGCTGCGCGCGCCGGCCGATGCCCGCGAACCGCTCGATAGCGCCGAGCGGGCTCTGCTTGCCGCTTGCGCGGTGGCCGTGCGCCGGGCCGGCTTACATCGCAATCACGGCTGGGGCGAGGTGCGATTGCGGGTGCTCGACGAACAGGAACGGGATGTGACCGCATCCTGGCTGATCGCTCTAAGGCAACCGCCGACCGAGTCACCCGCCGCCGAGCCACCCGCCCATCAACCGGAACCGTCGATCCCTTCAACCACCAACCGGCGCGTAATCAGTTACCGGTTGACGCTCGCTGCTCCGGCCGTGCTCGCCATGACGGGTGGCGAGACCAGCACCGTCGAGACCCGGCCTTACATCAGCGGCAGCACCGTGCTTGGCGCCCTGGCCTGGCGCTGGCTGGCCCAGCGTCCCGCTTGCGGCGATCCGGTTGGCGACCCTGAGTTCCGTCGTTATTTCCTGGATAGCTCGGTACGGTGGTTGAACGCCTACGCCGAAAGTTATGACGGAAAGCGATTGTTGCCGTGTCCGTCGAGCATGGTAAACCGCAAAGGCGAATCGAACCCTGCTTTCGATCAGGTAAACCCATGTTTCGAGAATCTCGTTAAAAAAGAACCCAATACCCAATGGAAACCCCTTGAATCCCCGTTCGTGCAATTGCGGGAAATCAAGGCCGCAACCCTTGAGGAAGACGGGGAAGACGAAGATTGTGAAGAGAAAAAAACAGCGGAATACCAGCTATCGGGCCGAAAGCCTTCCCTGACCACCCGCCTGCATCACACCCGCGATGACCGGGAAGCCGGTCGCTCCGCCGGTGGCGTGATGTTCTCCTACGTCGCGCTGGATGCCGGCGAACAGTTCATCGGCCACATCCTCTGCGAAACAGCGGAGGATGTGGCCGTCATCCGCGCCCTGCTGACAGCCGGACCCTTGCCGCTCGGCCGCTCGCGCACTGCTACCTACGGCGGTTGGGCGCAAGTGGAAATACTCAATGAAGCTGCCGCCGAAGATTGGCGGGAAGCCCTCAAACGGCAGGAATTTACGGATGAGGAACAGGAGCAAGGCCGACTGGTCGTCACTCTGCTGTCCGATTATCTCGGCGTCAACGATCACGGTCTGCCCGATCCCCTGGCGCTGGAACAAGATCTGCGCGAGGCGCTGGGAACCGACCAAAAGCCGATAGCCCGTTTTCTCGGCGGCCGCTCGGTAACCGGCTACGTGTCGCACTGGCGGATGCCGCGCCCGTCGCATCCGGCGGTGATCGCCGGCAGCGTGCTGGTTTACGAAAACGCCCGACCGGACCCGGCGCGGCTGGTCGAGTTGCTTTGGCGAGGCATCGGGACACGGCGAACCGAAGGCTTCGGTCGGGTCACGGTGCAGTGGCATGGCGCCCTTGAAATCCAGATCAGTGAGGAATTTCTGGTGGATTCGGAGTCCAAAGCACCCTCTTCTCCGCCCTCCCCGGAACTGGTTTTCCTGCAACGCAATCTGCTGCACAACGCCGTGCGGCGGACGCTCATCCACCGCGCTGTGGAGGATGCCAACCAAGTCATCCGGCCGCCAACATCGGCGGCCTTGATCGGCCGGTTGCGGGCACGCATCCGCACGGCCGCCACTGCTGACGAGGTGAAAAATTTCCTGTTGCGAGCCAGCTATCGGCCACAGGATAAGGACCGCCCCCAGGATAAAGGCTTGAAGAAGGCGGGTCAGGCGTTCACACGCGCCCGTCGGGGCGGGAAAACCTTGCTCGACTGGCTGATCGCCTGGATGTCGGGCGAAGACCGTAATCCACCGGAGTGGATTGGCTGCCCCGAAGTGGCCGATGTCTGCAAGCGGCTCAATCTGAAGCTCGACCTGTTGGGCGACGACGACCGCTGGCGATTGTTGCAAACATATCTGGATGCGTTTTGCGAACAGTTGCGACGGCGCGCGCAAAAACAAGCCGTCGGCGCAACGGCGCGGAGGTGAATTCATGGCCGCCCATTTTCTGAAATACCGTGAAATAGGCCGCCGCCTGGTATGGACCGGCCTGCTGGAACTGGCCTCCCCTTGCCATCTTGGCGGCGCGGACGCCGATGCGACTTCGGATCAACCCCTGTTGCGCGACGGGGAAGGGCGACCTTATCTGCCGGGCGCGACACTGACCGGACTGTTGCGGGCGCTGCTGACCAGAGTGGATAAGGATGCGGCCCAAGTCCTGTTCGGCGCTAACTGGGGTGATCCAGAGGGCAAGCAAGCCCGGTTACTGCTCGCCGATGCTTCGATCGAGCAAGCAGAATCGATCCCCACGGAATTGCGCGACGGCGTGGCAATTGAGGCTTGCTCGGGGGTAGCAGAGAAAAACAAAAAATACGACATGGAACTGCTTCCGGTCGGGGTTCGCTTTCGTTTGCGCGGTCAACTGGAGTTGTTTGGAAAACCGGAACAGGACGAATCGCTGCTGCGCGGCCTGTTGCGCATTCTGTCGGCTCTGGAAAACGGTCGGTTGGTGCTTGGCGCACGAACTCGGCGCGGATTCGGCGAAACCCGGTTGATGGCCGGGCCAGAAGGATACTGGCAAGTAGAGGATTACCCGCTCGATACGCCCGCCGGTTGGTACGCTTGGCTGGGCCGGCAACTGCACGGTCTGCCGGAAGATTGGCCGAAGGACTGGCCGAAGGACTGGCCGAAGGTCGCGCCGGTCGCGTACCGGGATACCGCCGCCCTGGCGAAATACCTAAAGGTGGCTTTACCCCAATCGACGGAGACCGGTGATTTCAGTGTGACCCTGAATTTGAAGCTGGCCGGTTCACTGCTGATAGGCTCGGAAGGCCACGACCCGGATCAACCGGATCGCAGCCACTTGCAACGCTTGCGTTGGCGGGATGGCGCTTCGACCCTGGAAAGCGTGTTGCCCGCAACCTCATTGGGTGGCGTGCTGCGCCATCGCTGCCGACGCATCGCGCTGACCTTGGCCGGTCAGTCCGGCAAACAACTCGCCGACAGGTTGGTGGATGCAATGTTCGGGCCAGCCGAAATCCGTACTAACCAAAAGGCTTGGACCTCGCGGGTTACGATCCGTGAGGCGTGTATTGAGGGTGGAAAACCATTACGCCATACCCGAGTGCGGATCGATCCGTGGACCGGCGGCGCGGTGGAAAGCCTGCTGTTTACCGAGGACGCCCAATACGGCGGAGAAGTTAAGCTGGAACTGCGTTTGCAAACCAGTAACGAGGATTGGGCTGGACCGGCGCGAGCATTACTGCTGCTGGCGTTGCGCGACTTGGCCGCCGGCGAGTTGACGGTCGGAGCGGAAAGCGGGGTTGGACGGGGCCGGTTGCAGCCGCTACCCAGTAAACCATTCGCCGTGGTCGCCGAACCACCGGTCAAGCTGTACCTGCAAGACGGTGGCACGGTCCGTTGCGAACCCGCCACGGCGTTTCAGGCGGAATTTGACGCCCTGCGCCGTTATCTCGGCAGCGGAGACGGCCAATGAGCAAGGTTCATCTGGAAAATCGGTATCTCCAATTCGAGTCGGTGGAACTGACCGGCGCTGATCTGCGTGCGGCCCTGAACGCCGCCTGGCGGAGGCCGACCGGCTGGCTATTTGGCCAAACCTTCGGCGGCGTCATCTGGGGCCGAGTGCACGATGGCGAACTGGATTTGACCACTAATGCCAGCAGCGGCGTGGAGGTGTTGCTGCGGCATGACACGTTGCTCAACCTGCGGCTGTTCGACGCCGAACGGGAGTTGCGGGCGTGGCGGGCCGATACCGGTCTGAAAGCCCGCCTCGTGAGCGAGGGCGCCGACGGCCAGCAATACGCCGCCTGGCAGGAGCAGAGTTACGGCCTGCGGTTATCCGAATTCGGACGACTGCGGGCGCGCCATTATCTGGCGATGGAGCCGGAAACCGGCCTGTTGCGCATGGCCGAACATCGATTGCTGGCGCTGGAACCCTAGTAAGGAGAACGACATGCTTCTTCCCGAACACGTGACCCCCGTGGACAGCAGCCGGCGGGGCCAGGCTCCGTACAATTTTGTGCCGCTGCCGGAAGCGATTTTCCACCCTGAGACCGAACCTTTCCGGCAACACGACCAGTTGGACCCGGAGCGCCTGCACGGTTTCATCGATCTGACGATCACCACCGAGACCGAGCTATACACCCGCTGCGCCTATCCGCCCGATCAGGAAAATCAGACGGTCCAGCAATCCCGTCCGCGCCAGGCGTTTTATCACCTCGGCGACGAGCGACGGCCGGTCATTCCCGGTTCTAGCCTGCGCGGCATGACGCGGGCGCTGGTGGAAATTTTGGCCTATAGCCGGCTTACCCGGCGATCCGGGAAAGGTGAAGCGGCGCGTATTCTCGACGAGAAACTGGTGCATCGGGCGGTGGCCGATCAGAGCACGCCGACCGGCCAGGCGTACAACGAACGGTTCCTCAAGCAAATCAAAAAAATGCAGTTCGACTATCCCAACGACCGGGTGCAGGCCGGTTATCTGGAAGTAAATAAGGCGACCGACGGATGGCAAGTACGACCAGCCCGTAAAATTCAGGGCGTCAGCTTCGTGCGGGTGAAGCTGGACACGCTAAGCCAGCATGGTTTTTCGACGGTGAAAGAAAATGATGTTGAGGATGTCTGGGTCAAGCCCGAACCGAAGAAACCCTGCCATCATCGCGGCGGCCTTGTGCTGCACTATGCCCGTACCGAAAATCTGGCTGCCCGGACTGCAAGTTCCGCCACAGCACCAGCCGGTATGGAACCCGGCAAGTTGATCTATTCGGGACCGATGCGCAGCCGCCACATGCACACGGTGATTTACGAGCAGGATGCGGGGGCCACTCCTATTCCGATTCCGGAAGCGATGTGGGAGCAGTTTCTTGAGGACCGCGATCAGCAGCGCGGGATTGCCTGCCGCAGAATTCAACGGCTAGGCGACCCGCTGTTCTATCTGCTGGATGCGAGCGGCAAACTGGAATTCATCGGACCCACGCTGTTCTTCCGCCTGCCGTACAAGAATTACACCAGCGATTACGTGCCCCAAGCCACCATTGATCCCGATGGTCTGCCGGATTTGGCCGAGGCGATTTTCGGCGCGGTCAACGGCGAACTGCGAAAGGATAAACTTCAGACCGGATCGCACAAAGGCCGGGTGCGTTTCGATGACGCCGAATGGGTCGGCAGCGGCTCGCCTTTTTTGGAGGGAAAAAGCGGTATCCGCTGGCCGGCAGTGCTGTCCGCGCCCAAACCGACTTCATACCAAAACTATCTGGTGCAAAGCGACCCCGAGGGTCGGCGGGAAAAGCTGCTGAGTTATTCAACACCATCGCCGGATAGCGGAGGCTCGATAACCACGGCGCTGCGTGGCTTCAAGCTGTACTGGCATCGAGGATCAGCTGAAAAGGATTTGCAGATAGAAAAACCTGAAAAGCATTTGAAACAATTCACCGTCATCCGCCCGGTGAAACCAGGAATGGAATTCCGTGGGCGGGTGCGTTTCGAGAACCTCAACCAGTTGGAATTAGGCGCTCTGCTCGCCGTTTTGGAGTTGCCTGCGGACTATCGCCATCATTTGGGCATGGGCAAGCCACTGGGGATGGGGTCGATTCGCATTCAAGCCGCTACCACTCTGTACGATCCAGTGAAGCGTTATCACTCTCTGGCGGCCGATGGCCGGTTGGATCAGGCCGACCAGGACGGTAAATTGGACAAAGCTCGGGAAGCGTTTCGCAAGGCCATCGTGCAACACATCAACACCAAAGTCCCGACTTCAACCGTGCCGGACAATACCGGGTTATGGCAGATTCCCCGCCTGCGGACGCTGGGAATGTTGCTCGACTGGAAAAATAAACCCTCACGGAAAGAAACTGCCTATATCCGTGAGTTGAAGCAATTCCGCGACCGCCAAGTATTGCCGACGCCGGCGGGCGTGTTGGGGCAACCTGAACCAGTGCCTCCCTCGACAACGCATAACCCAGCAGCACCGACACCGCAAACCCGCCCTGTCGCCGAGCAGGATTGGGTTGCCTCAACTCCCGTCCTGCAAGCCCTGCAAGCGATCTTGCAGGACAACGGACGCGGCCAGCGAGAACAGTTGGAAGCGATTGACGATGCCTTGCTGCATCAGTTGGCGGCTTTGGATGAACCTCGGCGTCAGCGCGCCTGGACGCTGATTCGTGGGGCCATCGGCGTCAATCGTAGAACCCGCGAACGGTTGCAGACCATTCAACAACGATTAGTGGGAGGGTGAGCGTGGTAAATCCGCAAATACATTATGGCTTGCGCCTGACCTCATTCGCGGCCCGCAATTTTCGCAGTCTGTGCGACGTTCAAGTGGAAGACTTGCCACCGGTCGTTTTGTTATATGGCGAAAATGACACTGGCAAATCCAATCTGATTCAGGCGGTCGGTGTCTGGCTGCGAATTGTGCAGGCGCTGGCGTTAGCCACGCCAAAATTGCTCAAACGGCGCGACTTTTCCGAAAGAGATTTCGAGTTTGGCCTTTACGAAACCTACGAACCCGACTGGTCTGATAAAGCTCCACCGGATGCGCCTAGCGCCTCGGAAATACTGGGTCCACATCCCGAAGCACTATTTCGCTATGGCAGCGATCAATTCGAGTTGGAAGGCGAACTTTCACTAACGGCTCTTTCCAGTGACGAACGGCGTTATCGGTTCGGTTTTCGCGTCAGTCGCGAGTATGGTGGTCAGTTCCATTGCACCGTGCTGACCGCGATATGGCCTGATGGACGCAAGCCTGATAAGCCGTTGGCACTCGACGAAATGTTACTCAATAAGGATGTTGAGGCATTGCGCCAAGCGTTACAAAATCCGTGGCAACAGATTGGCGCTGAACGGCGTTTCGACGACGAGTGGTTGCCACGTGAGCCAACCGATGAGCAGGATAGGCCATTGGACCCAACCGGTCGCAATCTCAAGCTGTGGTTGTTCCGGGCCGCTAGTGGATTTGAGGCGGACCGGCGCAAATTGTTTCGTGAACGTTTCGCGCCGTTGCTGACCAGACAGCCATTCGCGTTGCCGGAACCGCTACCGGTGGTTGCCGCAGACGGCAAGTTGGAGTTGCTGCTGGGCGATTATCCTGTGGAACATCGCGGTAGTGGTCCGCAGCAATGGGTGTTGATGGCTGGGCTGTTAGCAATGAGCCAGGCGGCGGTTGCTGGCCTTGAGGAACCAGAAGCGCATCTATCTTGGGAGGCGCAACAACAGGTTGCCGAGACCCTACGCAATTTAGTTTTAGACCAGTCTTGTCCACCATACCAGTTGTTCGTCAGTGGCCACTCGCAACTAATGCTGGATATATGTCCGACAGATACGGTCTACTACAAGACTACCCTGCAAAACGGCGAGACGCGAATCGAGCGATCAGTGGACTTAGAAGAAATACAGGCGCGCTTTGCCATGCCACCGATTAGCGATCTGAGGCCAAGGCGATTACTAGCGGCCAATCTGGTACGGTTGTCCGAAGATGCAGTGCAGCATCTCAACGCAACGGTCGGCGAGAAGCTGTTCGAGGCCAAGGAAAAAGATGGCTCACTGCGCCTCGTCACAGCCAAGTGGATGGATGATTACTTGTCGGGAAACATGGGGAGAGATGGTAATGAGCGCAAGGACGATTGATCAACTGCTCCATGATGAAAACATTCCCCTTTGCTTTGACACAAATGCCATTTTTGGGAGTCGAGCGGGTCCTGAGTTGCTGAGGAAAATACGAGAACGTTTCCGAGCAAGAAAGTTGCTCATTCCCGCTTGGGTCGTAGCAGAGCGCAGCAGGCAGCTCAAAATGCAATATGGCACCAGATTTAATCGCTCTCTGATTGAAGGGTTTCTGGCGGATCCCGAGCTTGAACTTGAACTGTTGGCGTTTGATCGAGATGTAGCCTTGAGCGGCTGGTTGGACGTAGTCGAACGATTTCAGGATAATGAATGGCGTTGGGAAGAACAACCAACATCGAAACCCCGGCCCTGTGCTGAACGCTGCCGGACAGGGGATCACATTGTCTATGCGTTGGCGCTGGCTCATCGCGCGCTGCTAGTAACGGGTGACAAACCACTGCTGCGGCAGGTGGCTGCTGACGGCGCCTACCCCGGTGCTATCGGCGTGGATCGGCTTAGAGCATTGCTGCCGGATCTGCCTGACTAGACTCCGTCGATGCGGCAAGGATGTCGCTCATCCCCTCATCCATCAATCCACGGCAATCGGATCGGAATAACCGCTCCGCCCGCGCCGGCAAGCTTGCCGTCTACTCTCCCCTGATCGGACCCGTGGCACAGTCGTGTCAGACGGGTCCTTCGAGGGAGTAAAGCCATGTATACCCGCTTCTTGTCGCGCCTCGGCAGCGCCCTGCAATTTGTCACGGCGAGCGCCCTGCTCGCCTGCTCGTTCCTGATCCAGTACCACAGCATCGCCGCCTATGCGGGCCTGCCCTGGCTGGCGAGCATGATCGCGATTTTGCTCGTGGTCGGCCGGGTGCTGGCCGCCAGCTACCGGCATTCGTCTCTCACCCCCGCCTTTTCCGTTGCCCTGCTGTTGAGTTCGTTCCGGCTGGCCTTATTGATCCTCGCATTGTCCTGCTCGATCGGTTTCTTCTTCGTCAACCTGGAACGAGTCGATCCGGAGGTGTTGCGCGCGGTGACCCGCCTTTACCGCCCGCCGCTGGCCCGGACGGAACTGCTGCTGTCCTTGTCGCTGTTTCTCGGCGTGCTGCTGGAACTGGCGCTGGCCGTGGTGTTGGGTCATCTGGCCCGCGCCTACGCCCCGCTGCTGCGCGCGGAACAGGACTATCGGCTGCGACGTTGCCAGTATCTCGCGCAGGTGAAAAACGAGCTGCGGTTTGCCCGCGCCGCCGGCGAGGACCTGCGGGACCAGGTGACCGCCGAGCGGGAGCGCATCGAGCGCCGCTTGCGCCAGGCGGTCGCCGACGCCTCGGCCGGCAAGCTTGCCGAATAAGTCACGACGCCGGGTTCGTGCTGGAATGCAACGGCACGATTCGATGCAGGAGCCAATCCAATGAACGACAGCAAACCAAATGCCGAACGCAGCATTCTCGACCGCGAGCCCCGAGAGTTGACCCCTCACGTCGCCCGGAACGCCGAACTGGTGGACCACACCCTGAACCGCGCCCACGCCAATCTCATCCGCCGACTGTTCCCCGGCGAACTGGAGCGGGTGGTTCACGCGCACGAACTGGAGCAGATCAAGACCGGCTTCGACTATCGCCGGCGGCTTTTGCACATGGCGGTGGAAACCAAGCTGCAGGCGGTCGAGGAGATGTGCAACCACCTGCTGGTGACCGGCAAGAGCGAAATCCGCCGCGAGCGCCAGGAGTTTTTCGCCGGCCAAAGCCTCAAGCTGCAAGCCGCCATGGACGAGTGCGCCGAGGCGTTCAACCGGCAGATCGACGGCCGGTTTCAGCGGCTGGACGGCTTGCGGCACGACTATCTGCGCGGCAAGGAAGAGGAACGGCTGTTGAAAAGCGTGGATCAGTTCCACGCCATGCTGGACGAACTGGCCACGGAGTTTGGCTCGATCATCCACGAGGGCATCAGCCGTTAACCGTTCCCACTTGCGCCGCGCCGGTCGGAGCTACCGGCTAGCGCGGCGACGCCCCACTTGGAGTGGATCCCCATGTCGCGCAATCCCGTCATCATCGCCTACGACATCAGCGCCGACCGAACCCGTCGGCGTGTTTACCAAATCCTGCTGGAATGGCGGCTGGACGGCCAGAAATCGCTGCATGAATGCGTGCTGTCCGCCACCGAGGCCCAGGAGTTGTTCATCCAGCTCGGGCAGGCCATCGATCCCGCCACCGACCGCCTGCTGCTCGCTTGGGTCGCGCCCCGGCGGCCGCTGTTCGCGCGCGGCGCGGGCCGGGTGGATGCTTTGTTCGTCAAACTGTTGAACATTCGCTGAGGTCCGTCATGGCGCCGTCGCGCACCTGGTATCTGCTGGCTTACGACATCCGCGACCCCAAGCGCTTGCAGCGGGTTCACTATTACCTGCGCAAGCGGGCGTTGGCGGCCCAGCAGTCGGTGTTCTTCCTGCACGTCACCGACGCCGAGTTGCAACGGACGCTGGACGAGGTGGCCAAGCGCATTCATCGCCACCGGGATGACGTTCGCGCCTATCCGATTTCGCATCCGGCCGAGGTGTGGTTGGCGGGCCAATCGGCGGTGGCCGGGCCGCTGCTGCAACCGCCGGCGGCTGGCATCAACCAGAAAAAACCGCCACCAGCGGTCCAGCAACAAGGCTTGTGGGGACTGGTGACGCGGCTGTGGGGAAAACGTGATGAGTAGCGATCTGTTATTGATCCTGGACCGGCGGGATACGCTGGTCCGGCTGGAAGGGCACGCGTTGCGGGTGGAGCAGCCCGACGGCGTGTTGCAGCGGGTGCCGCTGGGGATGCTAGGCATGGTGGTGGTGCACGGCGCGCCGGCGGTGACCTGCGATGTCTGGCGGGAGTTGAGCGAGCGTGGCATTCCGGCGGTGCTGGTGCCGACACGCGGTCGCGGCGATGTCGCCTGGCTTGGCTCGGGGTTGTCGAACACCATCCAGTTGCGCCGCCAACAGCACCAGCGGGCCGGCGATCCGGTGGCGGTCCTGGCCATCGCCCGGCAGTTGGTCGGATTGAAGCTGCGCTATCAGCGCCGGTTGGCGGTCGGCGCGGCGACATGGTGCGCGATGCCACCCACGACGCCCATCCAAGCGTTGCTCGATACGTTCGACGGCAAGCTTGCTAACCTGGCCGGGGCGCTGGACATCCCGGCGGTGATGGGGTTCGAAGGTTCGGCGGCAGCGGCCTGGTACGACTGGCTGGCCACGTCCCTGCCGCCCGCCTGGGGATTTGCCGGACGCAACCGGCGACCGCCGCGCGATCCGGTGAATGCTTTGCTATCGCTGGGTTATACCCTGCTAGGCGGGGAGATGCTCGGCGCAGTGCAGGCGGCGGGCCTGGACCCGGCGCTCGGTTTTCTGCACGGCGTGGTGCCGGGCCGCGAGTCGCTGGTGCTGGATTTGATCGAGCCGCTGCGGCCGGGGGTGGACGCTTTCGTGTTGAGTCTGTTGGATCGGACGCTGACGCCGCGTCATTTCACGGCCCAGGCCGAGCAGGGTTGTCGCCTGAACAAGGACGGGCGTGGTTTGTTTTATCGCGCTTGGGCCGAGGCGCGCTGGCGCTGGCCGTTGCCGCTTTCGCCCGATTTGGGGTTGTCGTTGCGGGCAGAGGACGTGGAGTTGCGAACCGAGGGGGTTACCGAAACGGTCGGCGATTTCAGTCTCGGCACGCAATGCCGACGGATGACACGGGTATTGCGGGCGCTGTTGCGTTCGGCCGGACGGGAATTGCCGGGAGAGGATTCGGAGTTGGAGGAAACGGACGATGGCTGAACTGCTAGATCGCGCTTTGTCACCGGCGGCGCTGAATACCGCTTGGAAGCGGTTGCAGTCCGACAAGACCGTGTGGCGGCCGGGTTTGCCGCGTTGGGAGATGGAAAAGGATTTGGTGTTGCACCTGCTGGAACTGGTGGATGAGTTGCGGAGCGGTCGCTATCGGCCCGCGCCGCTGCGGCAATTCACCATCGAGAAAGGCGATGGCAAGCAACGGGTGTTGTCGGCGTTGAGCTTGCGCGACAAGCTGATTCAGCGGGCGGTGTTGAGCGTGTTGGAGCCGATTGGGGAACAATTGTTTCACAATGACAGTTACGGTTATCGGCCACGACGGAATGTGGAAATGGCGCACCGGCGCGCCTGCGAGCGGATTCAATGCGGGTTGCCCTGGCTGGTGGATGCCGACATCGCCAAGTTTTTCGATAACATCCCGCACCGGCCCTTGCAAAAAACGTTACGGCAATACATCCCGGACCGGGAATTGCTGGCCTTGATCGATCTTTGGCTGGCCGAAGGGGCGTCGTCGCTGAGTTTTTTGGGGACCCGGCGGGGCGTCGCACAGGGTGCGGTGATTTCGCCGATGCTGTGCAATTTTTATCTGCACGAACTGGATGCGGCGCTGGCTGGAAAGAATATTCCATTCGTGCGCTTCGCCGACGATTTCCTGTTGTTCGCCCCCGACGAACGCCGGGTGAACGAGGCGTTGAAGTTCGTTGCCCAGAAATTAAAGGCGATGGGGTTGGAGCTGCATCCAGATAAAACCCGCGTGGCGCGTAGCCATCGTGGGCTGATTTTTTTGGGCTTGCCATTGCCGACGCCACCCGAGTTGAAAACCTGAACGATGGGTTGGGGGATGGGTAAGCAGTGGTGTGCAGACCAATTTGGTGACCACCCTTGCGAAGGGAAAAATAATATGCTAAATAAAATTCTAGATGTTACCACACTTTATCAATATCGTGGTCAAGATGATGGTTAACTCGCTCGCACTGATCTGGTGCAACTTTTCAAGCTTGCAACCTGCTACTTCACAAGCTATTTTTAGCGGTAGGTAGATTCAAACCTTGCCCTGATGAAGAAGGGATTAAGACATAACATGTTTAGCATACCAGTAAGCCCACTTAGGATTCAAACCTTGCCCTGATGAAGAAGGGATTAAGACAAAAATGCCTTGCCGTCATAGCAGAGGTTGGTGGATTCAAACCTTGCCCTGATGAAGAAGGGATTAAGACACAAAATCGCCGTCGAAATAACCAATATATTTATGATTCAAACCTTGCCCTGATGAAGAAGGGATTAAGACTCCAGACTGGCCGCATCCTCTCGATGCCGATCTATTCAAACCTTGCCCTGATGAAGAAGGGATTAAGACCGGTGTGAACAGAGGAGGATACCCACGAGGAATCATTCAAACCTTGCCCTGATGAAGAAGGGATTAAGACTTTTATCCCAAGAAGCTTTTTGATGATCTCATCCAATTCAAACCTTGCCCTGATGAAGAAGGGATTAAGACCGATACCGTCACTTCGGCTGCCTTGCGAGCGGCTTATTCAAACCTTGCCCTGATGAAGAAGGGATTAAGACCAAATCCTGGCTGCCGGCCATGTACGCCTGGGCCTGATTCAAACCTTGCCCTGATGAAGAAGGGATTAAGACCCCAGGCGAGCACTTGACCCAGGTCCACCCTGGGAATTCAAACCTTGCCCTGATGAAGAAGGGATTAAGACACATAATAACCTCGCACCTGTTTAGAAAACCTCAAATTCAAACCTTGCCCTGATGAAGAAGGGATTAAGACGGCGGACATTTTGGCGGACATTTACCCGCGCAATGACATTCAAACCTTGCCCTGATGAAGAAGGGATTAAGACGCTGGGTTCGGTGCGGACATAGCCGCGCAACCAGTATTCAAACCTTGCCCTGATGAAGAAGGGATTAAGACAGCCGCTACCGGAGCTGCTGCTACCTTTGGTAGATTCAAACCTTGCCCTGATGAAGAAGGGATTAAGACCAGATCTGTTCGAGCAGCTCGATAAGGACTCGTCATTCAAACCTTGCCCTGATGAAGAAGGGATTAAGACCTCCTTACCCCGTATGGCACAGATCAATGGGTTGATTCAAACCTTGCCCTGATGAAGAAGGGATTAAGACACCGCTTTTTCCCGTACATACGGGACGGACACGACGATTCAAACCTTGCCCTGATGAAGAAGGGATTAAGACGGAAAATTTATCCATTACGCAGTTGAAGTTCGAATTCAAACCTTGCCCTGATGAAGAAGGGATTAAGACGGATTCTCCACAACTCCCATCCCAGGAGTTGTCCTATTCAAACCTTGCCCTGATGAAGAAGGGATTAAGACAGATACGCGAGCACGAGGAATCCGACCGCGATCGGGATTCAAACCTTGCCCTGATGAAGAAGGGATTAAGACCGAACAGACCAAAGACTAGGGACAAGGCAAGGAATTCAAACCTTGCCCTGATGAAGAAGGGATTAAGACCCTCAGATATCAGAGAACCCAACCATCACCAAACATTCAAACCTTGCCCTGATGAAGAAGGGATTAAGACCCAGGAAGGAAGGTGGAGCCAGTGACCACTTCTAGATTCAAACCTTGCCCTGATGAAGAAGGGATTAAGACATCTCGATGATGTCTTCCACCGTGCGCTTGAGCCGATTCAAACCTTGCCCTGATGAAGAAGGGATTAAGACTGCGACCATCCACTGTCACTGTAGCAATGATTCCATTCAAACCTTGCCCTGATGAAGAAGGGATTAAGACTGTTGTTCAGGTGCTGATGTGAAGTTCTGTCCACCATTCAAACCTTGCCCTGATGAAGAAGGGATTAAGACACAACGCCCGCGCTTCCTCGGGTGTGGTACAGGCATTCAAACCTTGCCCTGATGAAGAAGGGATTAAGACAGGTCTCTGAAGGCCTCGTAATAGGCGATCTCCATTCAAACCTTGCCCTGATGAAGAAGGGATTAAGACCGTACGCCGTCCGCATTTCCGATTGCAAATAACATTCAACCTTGCCCTGATGAAGAAGGGATTAAGACTCCTGTCTTAACCGCCACATCCAAACGGGCAACCATTCAAACCTTGCCCTGATGAAGAAGGGATTAAGACATATCAACACCTCCCACATATCCAAGAAGCGTGGGATTCAAACCTTGCCCTGATGAAGAAGGGATTAAGACCTCTTTGAGTAGAAAAACCTTGGTTTGTGAAGGCGATTCAAACCTTGCCCTGATGAAGAAGGGATTAAGACCCATGCGGGTTGCCTCATTGCCAGGGGGTGTTCAATTCAAACCTTGCCCTGATGAAGAAGGGATTAAGACATATACTTTGATGTTTTGTTCGTAATTGGTATCATGTGGAGATAACATGGCAGACTATACTGGCAAAGAAGATGGTAGAGAATTATCTGTAACAGACCCAGTCGAGCCGAATACGGTTTTTGATCTCAAACCAACGGGCGTGCCAGCAGGTGCAGTACCGATATTTGATGATGATTTCAGTGCAGTAGTAGGCTATCGTCACGAGAGCGCGATTGGAGTTTATAAGATTTACGATCTTGAAGGAAAAATCATTGGCATAGAAGAAAAGGAACTTGAAACTCCTCTATTCGATCCAATTGATTTGCTCTTTTTTGGGGGAGGGATTGTCCGGGCTATTGGCAAGGGGATACTCAAGGGAACTGTCAGAGCAGCTCCAAAAGTTGCTGCGCTTACAGCCACGAAACTCTCTACACGAATGCTCACTGCTTCGATTGTCGGCGTACTACGCACAACCTTTAAAGGTTTATCAGCGCGGAGTCTGAAGTTTACAGCAGTGACAGCGGAACGCATGGCGATGCAGGGCCGCCATGTTCCGTTGCATATCCTCCATCTTGCGCTCAAATAGGCGTTGGTGCATTATGCAACATAACGTATTGATTTAAAATGAAGTATTGAGATTTTGCAGATACGAAAAATGCTATAAAATCAATGACTCATGTGATTTATGCACCAACGCTTCCAATATGTCTACTACGAGAGATCTGAAGATATCGAAAAATATTTTCGCGGCGAGAAGAAGATCGAGGCTCCATTCCAAATTGGTACGTCTTGGTTTCGCGGTTGGCGGTCAGGCGGCGCCGATAGACTAAAGAAAATTTTGTTCTGGCCGCACGTTGCACTCCCCCATGTCATCGTTGCCTTTCTTGGCTTATTGCTATTTCTTCTCGCAACTACTGGAGTTATCAAACCATGATGACCAACCCTGCGGTTGAGCGAACCTCTCGCATAAAGCCACGCGACGCTGCTCACCTTGAACGGTTCATCGATGCTTCGCGCCCGCGACAACGGGGCTCGCGGCTTATCAATTGCCCCATCGGATCCCTCAACCAGTCTTGTTCAACCCAGTCCTAAGCCAAAGGAGAAATCATGATTAACGGTCCTATTTGGAACGAAGCAGAGCTAAGCGAAAATAGCGTCTCCCCTACAATACTGGCAATCGGTGACTCTTGGTTCTGGTATCCAAAAAACAACCTAGCGACGCCCTTGCATAAAATTCTGAATCGTAACAAAACTCACATTATGCTTGTACGCGGGCATAACGGGGCTGAGGCAATCGAATACATGTCTGGCCCAATCCGAGCACAGATCGAAATTGATCTAGACAAGATAAAAGGTTACGGAAACACGTTGAAGGCGGTCTTCATATCGGGAGGCGGTAATGATTTCGCGGGCAAGGATGATATGCTGGAATTACTGCAAGATAATTGTTCAAATGAAAATACTTGCCAAGAATGTTTCAAAAATGGCCAACCTAAGATATTGTTTGGAAAGGTAAAGAGTGCCCTGCTAAGTGTAGTTGATCTTGTTCAGAAGAAGATTCCTGGCACCCCTGTATTCGTACACGGATACGATTACGCCAACCCAAATGGCAAGGGGTTTTTCGGAATTGGGCAATGGCTCCAATACCCAATGGATAGTTGCAATGTTAGGCGTGATTTACATCAAGCCGTAGTCAACATGCTGATCGACCAATTTCGCCTAACTTTGGAGGATGCATGTAATCAAGCCCCTACGCTCAGATTAGTGGATGAGCGCAATACACTCAAGCCTACGGATTGGGCTAACGAGCTTCACCCAACTATGCCGGGCTTTAATCGTCTTGCCAAATGCTGGAAACCAGTGCTGGAATCCGCTGGGATTGCCTGAAGGGGATATAAGCCCAAACCCAAGATTTTTCTGGCGCAGTACGGTGGGCGGCGGGTGTCCGAAGGGACGACGCGCCGAGGACGGGGTGATTCCCGACCGCTACCCGCTGGTGGAAACCCTGGAACCGGACTACGACCCCCGCGCCCGGCGCAACGTCGAGGAGTCGGACGGCACGCTGATCCTGAAGCGGGGCAAGCGGGACGGCGGGACGGCGCTCACCGTGGCGCACGCCCGCCAGATCGGCAAGCCTTGCCTCGTGGCGGCGCTGGAAGCGGAGATCGAACCGGCCACGTTCCGGGACTGGCTGGCGGCCCACCCCATCACCGTGCTGAACGTCGCCGGCCCGCGCGAGAGCCAGCGCCCTGGAGTGTATGATGCGGCCTGCCGCTGTTTGGCATCGCTGTTTCAGTCGCCATGAAAGCCACCCTTCATCATGCCATCCTGCCAGCGGCGATTCCTGAGCGCCTGCCGCCGCTCTTCCGACCGCTGATCGACCCCAAACGGCTCGGCGCTTCGCCGGTGACGCTCGCCGTTTTTCCGGCTGCTTCCGCCGCTGTCGTTTCCGCCGGCCCGGCGCGGCGGTTGCTGGCCCGGCTCGGCGACGTTCCCGATCCGCTACTCGTGGTCGGATACAATTTCACGCAGGACGCGGTTACCGTCTTGCAAGACGCCCGCGCCACGCTGTTTGCCGTGTCCGACTTCTGGTGGTCGGACGCCCGCTGGCAAGCGATTCGCCAGCGATGAGTCGGGCCGGCCTTGACAGAGGTCAACCGGGGTTACCACTTCGGGCCGTGGCCCTTGCTTTCGCGTTCGCCGTAATCCCGCAGGGCTTCGCCGGCGACCTTGCCGACCGCCTTGGCCGCCTCTTCGATTTTCTTCGGCGCGACTTCCGTGAGGAACCACGGCACCACGTCTTTCATGTGGTAGACGAAATTGGTATTCAACTTCTTGTAGTCGCAGGAGCCATCCGCCTTGCGCGCGCACACCGTCTGGAACTTGTCGATGTGGATGTCGTGGTGGTGTTCCTGGCGCGAGGCGGGGCGGACCACGCAGACGTGCAAGCCCGCGCCGCTGGTGATCAGCTCGCGAAAGCAGTCGCGCGGACCGTGCACAGTCGTCGTCGGGTCGTCCTCGCAAAAGAACGACGAACCCCGCAGGGCTTTGAGCAACTCGTCGGGTTTGTCGCAGAGGAAATTGAAACCCTGCGAGATGTTGTGGCCCGCGGCGTAGGTCCATGGACCGATGATCACCTGGATGAAAGGCCACAGCTTGGGCTCTTTCGTGCAGCGGGTGTATACGTCGCGGATGACCGCCAAGTGACCGCCCGAGTCCAGGTCGTTGACGTAATCGACGAACGAACGCCCCTTCCAGCCTTTGACGTATTCCTGGTGCGATTTGACGAGCGTTGGCTTGAGGGGGTCGGGGAGTTTGTTGTACGTCTCGGGCAGCGCGGGATCGGCCATGGGTATTCCTCCGGAGAAGGCGACCTTTTCAGTTTAGCCGTCGTTTTCGTCATCTCGCCAGACACCCCGCGCAAAAGCACGTTGCGGCTTCGCGGCGGCGACCGGCGTTCCGCTGCTAGGGGAAGAAACCCAACACCGCCAGGGCCGGCAGGGTGGGTTAGCGGCAGTGTAACCCACCATTTTTGGGGAATAGATCCAGCCTAGCGGGGTGCTGCGCCGGGCTCCGCTTCGCTCCACCAGTGAGCTTTATACCATTTACTGGTAGATTATATTATAATTTTTTCCAAACCCCACCTTGGGGATCCAGTGATGAGCCGATCATTGCATATTGAAATTCAGGAGTCTGCCGAAGAATTAAAGCGTATAATCAACGAACAGACTCGCGCTAAATTTCGAGAGCGGATCCAAATTCTTTATTGGATTAAGACCGAATTATTTAATTCATTGCAAGAGTTAGCGGATCATTTAGGGCGATCCAAATCCGTTATTTTTAAGTGGCTCAAGGAGTATCGTACCCATGGATTGACTGGGCTGTTACAGTGGAACTACCATGGGGGTCGTCGTTCAAAAATTTCCGAAGCCATGGTGGCCGCTCTCTAGGTCCGCCTCAATGATCCGACTCAAGGGTTTCATCGTTATGGAGAAATCCAGCAGTGGCTTCTCCAGGAATACGAGGTTGATATTCCTTTTATTCAACAGTGCATCAAGTGGTTCATTATCGTTTAAAAGCAAAGCTCAAGGTTGCGCGCCCAACCCATATTCATCGCGATGAGGAAGCCGAGGTTTCCTTTAAAAAACTCTCGCAACAAATTGAAATAATTGATGTCCTTCAACAAATTGACAAAAATCAGGCTCGACCATTACGCTATTGGAGTCAAGATGAGAGCCGCTTTGGATTAAAGACGATTACCCGACGGGTTCTCACCGCGATCGGGATCAAACCCGTCGGTCCAGTCCAATGGAACTTTCAATCATTTTATCTCTACGGTGCGGTTGAGCCGATGAGTGGTGAGAATTTATTTTTGGAATTTTCTCATTTAAATACGGATAGTTTCCAGGTGTTTTTGAATGAATTCTCTAAAGCTTATCCCCACAGTCTCAATGTAATTCAATTAGATAATGGTCGATTTCATTCTGCTAAAAAACTGACGATTCCTGATAATATCGTCTTATTATTCCAGCCGCCTTATAGCCCGGAGGTGAACCCCATTGAACGAGTCTGGCAATTTATGAAAGACAAGCTGCGCTGGATCAATCTAAAAACCTTGGACGAATTGCGTAAAAAAGTGGATGAAATGATTCAATCAATTCTCCCAAGCCAAGTGGCTTCTTTAACCAGCTTTGATTTTATCTTATCCGCACTAAAATAGTAAAATGCATTGGTAATTGGTATTATTTCCTGCGGCAACACGCCGCCCGCATCAAGAGGGGCGCCCGGTTCGAAGCGTATGGCGGAAACGCCGCCCGCCAAGCCTGGCGCGTGGTGGTGATCGATGCCGCCCGCTTCAAGACGGCGTGTGGCGCCGCGACAAAAAATACTGAATCAAGCCAAACATCCCAAGCATCCCAACATCCCAACTCTGAAGACACGGCCCGTACATCGCCGGCAGAACTAGAAATCAACGAGTTAGCCGATGATGGCCCAGGGTTGGGATACCGACAGCGTTGGGATGGTTGCGATAGTTGGGATATTTCCCCCAAGTCCGAAAATTTCGCCGATGAAAAAACAGCTTCACCCGCTGCCCGCATCCTGGCCCGTCTGCGCGGGGTTCCGGCTGGCGTCGCCGACGAGGAACTGAAGCGCGCCGTCTGTACCGGGAAGGGCACGAGTCCGGCACTGGTGGATATGGCGCTGACCCGGCTGGTGAAGGAGGGCGCAATCGCCAAGGTTAATGGGCGGTGGGTGGAGGCGCGGGCATGAGCGCGATGAAAGTTAGAACGGAATCTGTTCGAACTTCGGTTTGCCGCCACTCAGCTTCCAAGGGACGCGGAACGCCGCGCCGCCTTGCAAGCGTTCGGCCTGGTCCACGATGTGCGGCCACCACCGAAGCAGGTGTGCGCACTGTTCCCAGTACTGCTGAGCGGACCATTGCTTGCTGAGGCAGAACACAATCAGCCCGCTTTGGCGCAATGCCTTGCGTTCCAGATCGCCATGTTTGCGGAACTGGTCGGCGGACAGAATGAACCAGTTGCCTTCCTGGCCGGGTGCCTGAATCCAAGTCACGTCCGATGTGTCCGGCGAAAACTTTTCTCGCAAGGCGATGACCTGTTCCAAGTCAGGAAACTTGCTAGCCGACAGCGCGTCCAGCGCCCTGGCCAGCGCGGGCGGCAGGTTGTTATCGACCAGGCACTTCAAGCGGCCAACCGCTGTTCTTTCAGGTGTTGCTCGTAACGGATCGCCGCGTCGACATCGGCGACAGGGACCTCGTAAATCGCCGCCACTCGCCGGCTATCCTGTTCCACCCGGAAGGCCGCGAACAACGCTTCCGTGGGTACGCCGGATTCAGTCAGAATCGGGGAAGCCGAACGCCTGCGGCAAGGGGCTGTCGCTCAGTTCGGACGACCACAGCGGCGGGTAGGTCCGGTGGCCAGACCGATACCCGCGCAACCAGCGGCCAACCTGCGGTGCCGGAATGTGGGTGAAGGTGGCGACTTCACCGATGGTGTAAAGTCCCGTGCCGATCATGGGTCGTTCTCATCATGCTGATTAGACTGTTGTTTTATAGACCCCAGAGCGACCGATAGACCCATCTCCAGCATGGATTCGGCCTGTCTGAACCCGCTTTTCGAGCCAAGTATAGCCCCCTCTTCTACAATTGGACGTAACAATCTGCCCAACCCGGTACGGGTGCGGTTCGAGGAGAACGAGGACTGGCCCTCCACCCAAGGCGTGAGGAACCATGCAAACAAGATGGATGTGCGCGGCGCCGGTCGCCCGTCGCGCCGATGCCTGTACCACAAAGGCGGGTTCGAGATGACAGGCTCTCTCTCCTATTCCAGCATCCGGGACAACCACACCCGTGGTTCCGTCGCCCGGTTCCTGAAAGACAGGATCGGTCCCGGTAGCCGGCTGTCCATCGTTTCCGCCTATTTCACGATTTACGCCTACGAGGCGCTGGCCGTCGAACTGGGGCAGATTCAGGGGCTACGCTTTCTGTTCGGCGAGCCGAGCTTCATCACCGCGCTGGATCCCGACAAGACCGACCCCAAGGCGTTCAACATCGAAGATGAAGGCTTGTCGCTGGCCCATCGGTTGCCGCAGAAGGCCGTGGCCCGGCAATGCGCCGACTGGCTGCGCGCCAAGGCGGAAATCCGCTCGATCCGCCAGGCCAATTTCCTGCACGGCAAGCTCTATCACATCGACGATGGCCGGCGCGACCATGCCATTTTCGGCAGTTCCAATTTCACGCAACGCGGCCTGGGCCTGGCGGCCACTTCCAATATCGAACTCAATCTGGTGGTGGACGGCGACCGGGACCGGGCCGATCTCAAGGCGTGGTTCGATGAAATCTGGTCCGATGAAAAGCAGGTCGAGGATGTCAAGGAACAGGTCTTGCGGTATCTCGAACAACTCTACGTCGATCCCGCGCCCGAATTCGTCTATTTCAAGACCCTGTTCCACGTCTTCGAGCAGTTCCTGTCCGGCCAGGCCGCCGATTCCGCCCTGTTCGACCAAACTGCGATCATCGATACCCAAGTCTGGAAGGCGTTGTTCGATTTTCAGAAGGATGGCGTCAAGGGGGCGATTCACAAGATCAACGCCCACAACGGCTGCATCCTGGCCGACAGCGTCGGTCTGGGGAAAACCTGGTCGGCGCTGGCGATCATCAAATACTTCGAGCTGCGCAACCATCGGGTGCTGGTGCTGTGCCCGAAGAAGCTGCGCGATAACTGGACGGTCTATCTCGCCCAGAACAACAGCGAACTCAATCCCTTCCTGAAAGACCGTTTCGCCTATACGGTGCTGTCCCACACCGATTTGTCGCGGGATTCCGGGCGGGTGGATGGCCTCGATCTGGCGACCATCCACTGGAACAACTTCGATCTGGTGGTCATCGACGAATCGCACAACTTTCGCAACAACACCCGGGGCCAGCGGGACGAGGAAGGCAACGTCATCAGGAAGAGCCGTTACGAACGGCTGATGCAGGACATCATCCAGGGCGGCGTCAAAACCAAGGTGCTGTTGCTGTCCGCCACCCCGGTCAACAACGATCTGCAAGACCTGCGCAATCAGATTTATCTGGTCACCGAAGGCCAGGATGCGGCGTTTGCCCACTCCTTCGGCATCCAGAGCTTGAAGACCACGCTGGCGGTCGCGCAAAAAACCTTCATGGAATGGGCCAGGCAGCCGGGCGAGCGGGATGCGCACGCGCTGATGGAACGCTTGTCGGCCAGCTTTTTCACCTTGCTGGACGAACTGACCATCGCCCGCTCCCGCAAGCATCTCCAAAAATACTACCAATCGTCGCTGACGCAAATCGGACGGTTTCCGACCCGCAACAAACCGGAATCGGTGTTCTCCTTGATCGATTTAAAGGAGCGCTTTCCTTCCTACGACCGTTTGAACGACGAGATTTCGGATTATCAGCTTTCGCTGTTCAACCCTTCCAAGTATGTCAAGGATGCCTATAAGACCCATTACGAGGAAAAGAAAATACGGAATTTTTCCCAAGTGGCGCGCGAGGGCTTCCTGATCGGGATGATGAAGGTGAACTTCCTCAAGCGGCTGGAAAGTTCGGTGCATTCCTTCGGGATCACCATGGAGCGCACCGTGGCCAAGATCGAAGACTTGGAACGGCGGCTGAAAGCGTTCCAGGACCATCAGGCGCAACTGAATGATGAAGCGGTGCAACCCGATCTGTTCCTGGAACCGGGGGAAGAAGACGATGAGCTGGTTCAAGCCTTTCAAGTGGGCGCCAAGCTGAAGTTCAACATGGCTCATTTGCGGGTGGATGATTGGCTGAAAGACCTGAAGGCCGATAAGCAGAAACTGGCGTTGCTGGCGGCGGCGGCCCAGGCGGTGATTCCCGAACGGGACGCCAAGCTCGCCAAACTGAAGACGCTCATCGAACGCAAGATCAAAAACCCAACATTCAACCGGCGCGGCGAAGCCAACCGCAAGGTTATCGTCTTCTGCGCCTTTGCCGATACCGCCGCCTATCTGTACGAGCAGTTGGAGCGCCTGGCCAGCGACCTGAACGTGCATATTGCCCTGGTGTCCGGCGGGACCCGGCCCAACCGCGCCACCTTGGGCCGGGCGGAGTTCAGCGAAATCCTGGTCAATTTCGCCCCACGCGCCAAGCAGCGGGACAAAATGAAATCCATGCCGCAGCAGGCTGAAATCGACATCCTGATCGCCACCGATTGCATTGCCGAGGGCCAGAATCTCCAGGATTGCGACCTGCTGGTGAATTACGACATTCACTGGAACCCGGTGCGGATCATCCAGCGCTTCGGCCGCATCGACCGGATCGGCAGCCTGAATGACGCAATCCAGTTGATCAACTTCTGGCCGACGCCCGATCTCAACAAGTATATCAATCTCAAAAACCGGGTCGAAGCGCGCATGGCGCTGGTGGATTTGGCCACCACCGCCGAGGACAACATCCTGCAAGCCAAGGATTTGGAGGAACTGATTCAGGAGGATTTGCACTACCGCGACAAGCAATTGCTCCGACTGAAGGACGAGGTGTTGGACCTGGAGGATTTCAACGAGTCGGTGGCGCTGAACGAATTTACCTTGGACGATTTTCGCATGGAGTTGGCGCGCTACATCGAGGCCAACCGCCGCAAGCTGGAGGACGCGCCGCTGGGCCTCTATGCGGTCGTGCCGCCGCATCCCGACTTCACCGCCGTGCAACCGGGGGCGATTTATTGCCTCAGGCAGCGCCAGGAGGGCGCCGGCAGCGAAACGGTCAATCCGCTGCAACCCTATTTTCTGGTGTATATCCGGGACGATGGCGAGGTGCGCTACAACTTCACCGCGCCGAAGCAGATTCTCGAACTGTTCCGGCTGCTCTGTCAGGGCCGGACCGAACCTTATGCGACTCTCTGCCAAGGGTTCGACGCCGAAACCCAAAACGGCGCGGACATGAATCGCTATAGCGCGCTGCTGGATAAGGCGGTGGCCGCCATCGTGGCCCAGTTCGGCAAGAAAAATATGGGCAATCTCTTTGCTGGACGCGGTGGCAAGTTGATCGGCGCGTCCCGGCAGGTCAAGTCCACCACGGATTTTGACCTGATCGCGTGGCTGGTCATCAAGAATAACGACAAGGCAGCGAATCATGGCTGAGTTCGAACATTCCCAGCGCCGCGCCGCGATTCAGACGGCCCTGGCCGATTTTCAAAATCGTTCGCTGGAAGACGCCGCGATCCGGTTTTTGGCCGAGTTGGGCTATCAGAGCGACCACACCGCCGACTTCGGCCACACGGCGGATGAATTCCTCGCCAACATCCCGAATGCGAACGGTTTCAACCGGGACAAGGCCCAGGTTGCCCGCTGGCGCCGCTGTACCTTCCTGTTCCAAATCACCGGGGAGGACATTCCCAGCCTGGCCGAACGGCAACGCACTTTCCTTCTCTCCCCTCGCCCTGTGGGAGAGGGGCCGGGGGTGAGGGCGGCTGACTCCCCTCGCCCTGTGGGAGAGGGGCCGGGGGTGAGGGCGGCTGACTCCCCTCGCCCTGTGGGAGAGGGGCCGGGGGTGAGGGTCGATGACATCCAATCCTTTGTATTTCTGGCCATCGAATTGCAGGACGAAGACTGGTCGCGCACGGCGCTGGCGGGGATCACCCGCGAACTCAACCGGCTTTTCCCCATGCCCGTCATCGTGCTGTTCAAACATGGCAGGCGGGTTTCACTGGCGGTCATCGACCGGCGCACGCATTTGCGTGATCCCAGCCGGGACGTGATCGACAACCGCATCACCGTCGTCAAGGATATCCACTGTGCCGAGCCGCATCGCGCCCACCTCGATATTCTGGTCGATCTGGCCATCGAAAATCTGGGTGAACGGCGCCGCCCCAGCACGTTCCGAGAGTTGTACGACGCCTGGATCGCGGTGCTGTCCATTCAGGCGCTAAACAAGGACTTCTACACCCGGCTGGCGCACTGGTATTTCTGGGCGGTCAAGCAGGTGCAGTTTCCCAAAGGTGGCGGCGCGGACGCCGGTAAGCGTCATGCGGTCGCGGTTATCCGCCTGCTCACCCGTTTGATCTTTGTCTGGTTTATCAAGGAAAAGGGGCTGATCCCGCCCGACCTGTTCGACCGCGCCCGGCTGCGGGAACTGCTGAAGACCGACCCCACGGCGAACCCGGAGGCCGGCAACTACTATCTGGCGATCCTGCAAAACCTGTTTTTCGCCACGCTCAACGTCGAGATGGGGACCGACGAACAGGGTAACCGCCGCCGCTGGGCTGGGGAGAACAAAAGTGGCGGCCCGAGCGGGCATTACCTGATTCCTTCCGTCTACCGCCACAAGGAGTTGTTCAAGGACACGGACGCCGTCCTGGCGCTGTTTTCGACCATTCCGTTTCTGAACGGCGGTCTGTTCGAGTGCCTGGACCGGGAATTGACCGAGCAGGATTTCCAGCGCAATCCGGAACTCAAACCTCTTGCGGTCAAGGAAGGCAGCGGTTGGGTGTTGCGGGTGGATGGCTTCTCCCGCCGCAAGGAGGCACAGGCGGTTGTGCCCAACAAGCTATTTTTCGGGAGCGCCACCGCCGACCTGAACGCCGATCTGGGCACCAAAGGCAAGCATTACGAGGTGCGGGGGTTGATCGATCTGTTCGACCGTTACAAGTTCACCGTGGATGAAAACACCCCGGTCGAGGAGGAAGTCGCGCTCGATCCGGAATTGCTCGGCAAGGTGTTTGAAAACCTGCTGGCCAGCTACAACGAGGACACCCAGACCACGGCCCGCAAGCAGTCCGGTTCGTTTTACACCCCGCGCGAAGTCGTGGATTACATGGTGGACGAGGCGCTGATCGCTCATTTCGAGCGTCATTTGCTATCCGCTTTCCCGCCGATGGTGGAAAACCCTGGTTGGGTGGCAAGGAAGGGACGCCCGATCAACGAGGTGTTGGAATTGGGGGCGGCCCCTGACGAACTGGATTTGTCTCGATCCGAACCTGATGGCAAAGCGACTGGACAGGCTGGCGATGCAGCCGCCGCGCGGGAAAGCCTCCTTGTGGTTCGCTTACGCCGCCTCCTGTCCTATTCCGAACCAGGACATGACTTTGGCGAGCCGGAAAAGAAGGTGCTCATCGCCGCTATCGAGAGCCTGAAAGTGCTGGACCCCGCTTGCGGGTCGGGCGCGTTTCCGATGGGTGTGTTGCATAAACTGGTGCATGTGCTCAAGAAACTGGACCCGAATAATATCCTGTGGCGCCAGCAAAACCGCGCACCGCTAGCGGCACAGTTGGCCGAAGCACACAAGATTCCCGATCTCGCCTTGCGGGAAGAGAAGGTGGAAGCCGCCGAGGCGGCGCTGGAGAAGTTTGACCGGGATTTTTCCAGCGCCAATCATGCCGACTACACCCGCAAGTTGTATCTGATCGAGAAGTGCATTCATGGCGTGGATATTCAACCCATCGCCGTGCAAATCGCCAAACTGCGCTTTTTCATCGCCCTGATCGTCAGCCAGAAGGTAGACGCCGCCCAGACCAATCACAACGTCACCGCGCTGCCCAACCTGGAAACCAAGATCGTCGCTGCTGACAGCCTGACGCCGATTGATCGGCCTGTGCAAGGTGGTTTGCGCGATCCGGCGATTGATGAAAAACAAAAAGCTCTAATCGCTGCGAATGAATCTTATTTTGCCGCCCGTACCGGCAAAACCAAACGCAAATGGCGGGATCGAATTTTTGACTTGCGCGATGAGTTGGCCAGGTTACTGGAGCAGGATCGCTTTTTGCCCAAGGGTGCGGCGAAACAACTGGTGCATTGGAATCCCTTCGATCAGAACTCTGCCGCTGATTTCTTTGATCCGGAGTGGATGTTTCAGTTGGCTGATGGTTTCGATGTGGTGATCGGCAATCCGCCGTATGTGAATGCCGGCACAATTCGTAATATTAAGCCTCGATTACGATTAGTATTTGGAAATTTTTTTGATGGTAATGCCGATTTATTTACCTATTTTTATAAACGCGGCTTCGATTTACTTCGGCCTTGCGGCACATTGGCTTATATTTCTTCCAACAAATTCATGCGTACTGGCTACGGTTCCAAGACACGGAACCTATTGGCGAAGGAAGGCCAACTCCGTTCCATCATTGATTTTGGCGAATTACCAGTTTTCGGTGCCAGCGTCGATTCCGCAATTGTGGTAGTCCAGCGGCCACATAAAACCCCTAACCCGCAACTCACTCTAAGAGCAGTTGCAATCAAAACGGCTGCCGAAATTCCTCTAGCCGGTCAGGTTCTGGCGCAACGCGGTGAATCCTATCGTCCACAGGATTTATCCAATGATGGTTGGTTATTCGAGCCTTCACAAGTTCACAATTTATTGGGACGAATTAAAAAATCGGGAAAACGGCTTGATGATATCGTACAGGGCCGATTTTACTACGGAATAAAGACGGGGCTGAATGATGCTTTTGTGATTGATGGAATCACGAAAAATCGATTGATCGATGAAGATTCGAAATCTGCAGAAGTTATCAAGCCTTTCCTTAATGGGCGGGAAATACTGCGTTGGCACTGTGAATTTTCTGATCAGTGGCTCTTATACATCCCTTGGCATTTTCCACTTCACCATGATCTATCTTTATCCGGTGCTTCGGTCCAAGCTGAGAAGGCTTTGAAGACGCAATACCCCGCAATCTACAAACACCTCATCGAGTATAAGGATCGTTTACTTCGCCGCAATCAAGATGAGACTGGCATACGGTACGAGTGGTATGCCTTGCAGAGATGGGGAGCCGAATATTGGACAGAATTTGATAAGCGTAAGCTGGTATTTAATGAAACATCCAAGGAACTCCATGCGTTTATCGACGATAAGAGCCTCTACATTAACAAGACAGGTTTTATGATCCTCCACCAGGAAATCGACTATCTGTTAGGTGTAATGAACTCTTGGATATTAGATTACTATTACCGTCACAATTTTCCATGCTGGGGTGACCCATGGAATGGTGGCCGTGTCCAGTTTCGCAAAGATAGGATGGTCGATGCACCAATACCATGGCCCGATAAGGAATTACGTGATGTTGTAGCCGATTGCGTGAAAGTTGTAGGAACAATTTACAAGATATCCGCTGGTGCAGTGTTTGGAACAGCGGCCTCGTCTTTCGAGCAACTTATCAACGGTCTCGTCTACGAACTCTTCTTCCCCGACGACCTGCACCAAGCCAACATCCACCTTTTTGACGCCGCCGCCAAGGCCGGACTCGACCGACTAGCCACCCTGAATGGCTCGGCCTTGGCAAACGCCGCCCACGAAATCGCCACTGTCATTTTCGCTCCCAACCATCCCATTCAGGAAATGCTCGCCGACCTGCAAAGGCTGGAGGTCGTGCGCGTGATCGAAGGGCGGGATTGATGGCCTATTAGTCAATCCAAGCCCGTGAATTATTCATGCTATCCATTCAAGGTCGCAAAATCATGCAAAGCGCTTATCGTATCGTAAAACGGCTGGAAAACCGTCATCTAGTGATTGACTTACCCGCTGACTTTCCTGAAACCGCAGAGGCGGAAATTATCGTGTTACCGTTAGATACCGCCGATGAAGCGACCGGACGGCTATTGATGCGCGAATGGCTAGACCGCGCTTGGGGTTGCGCTCCGGATTTTCCAGACCGGCCCGAGCAACCGCCTCTCGATGATGTCCAACCATTATGAATTCCCAATATTTTTTGGACACCAATGTCTGCATCGAAATCGCCCGTGGGCGCTATCCTGGCATTCAAAAATGCATGGCGGCATTGTCTTATGGAGAAGTGGCGATTTGTTCGATTGTTTGGGCTGAACTGGAATTGGGCGCACGTCTATCCCCGAAAGGTTATGCCCGCGCCCGTGCCTAAATCGAAGTGTTTTCCTTGCTACCGCAATGGCCGTTCGACCGGACTTGCTCTGAACGTTACGCGGAACTCCGCGCCGATTTGCAACGTCAAGGCCAGCTTATCGGCGGTAACGACATGCAAATCGCCACCACCGCGCTGGCGCATGGCTTGAGCCTGGTGACTCATAACACTCGCGAATTCCGACGCAACGAGCCGCGCCTGGATTGCACGCTGACCGGCTGGGTGATCGGCCTGGATCGCGAACCCGACCAGTTCGATGGCCGCGCCACCCTGCGACTGTTGATCGACAATCGCCCGTGCCATGTCAGCGTCCAATTCGAACAATCCATGTTCGATACCGTGATTCACGCCTTCCGCGACCGGATTCCGATCAGCCTGGATGGCGACCTGTTTCCGGTAGGCCAGCGCTACGAACTCGGCAATCCCCGCAACCTGACGCTGATTCGGGATGCTGATGAACCGAATCCCGATCATTCATCGGACGCGAAAGTACCCAACGAGTCTTGAAGCGATCATTATCCAACGGAGAAACGTCAGCCATGGCCGCCAACATCGGTGAAATGTTCTATTACGGTGAAATTCCCTGGCATCGAGAAGGGATGGCCCTGGCCAGACCCGCCACCTTGGAGGAAGCGCTCCGCGCTGGCGCGTTGGATTGGAAAGTCGGGGATGTGGATTTGCAGACCTGCGACGATCCACCCTCGCCCGTGCCCAAGCGCAAAGCCATCGTGCGGCTGGATCGTCCCGCCGGTCACGAGGGACGGGTGCTGGGCGTGGCGCATCGCGGCTTCCGCCCCTTGCAAAACCGGGATGGCGCGCTGCTGTTCGACGCCATCTTCGGGCAGGGCAAAGCGGTCTACCACACCGGGGGCTACCTCGGTCATGACGAAGTGGTCTGGTTGCTGGCCAAGATCGACAAGCCCATGCAGATCGCCAGCGGCGACCTCATCGAACCTTACGCCCTGTTCGCCAACAGCCACGACGGCTCGTGGGCGATTTCCATCAGCCTGACCACGGTGCGAGTCGTCTGCCAAAACACCTTGAACATCGCCCTGAAGGATCAAAAATTGGGAGAACACTTCCGCCGGGCGCACCAGGGATCGTTCCGCGACCACGCCGCCGCCGCGCAAGCCTTCTGGGCGTCTACCCTCCAGGAACTGGATCAGGTGACCCAAGCCTTTACCGCCCTCTCGAAAAAAGCCTGCAATGAAGACTCGTTCGGAAAAGTGATGGAAAAGCTCCTGCCCTTGCCCGCCCAGCCACGCAACGGCCAGAGTAATCCCGGCTTGCTGAAAGCCTGGGAGACCAAAACAGGAACCATCAAAAAGGCGCGGGCTGACATCCGGCAGTTGTGCCAGAGCGGGAAGGGCATGGACCTACCGGGCGCCAAGGGGACCTACTGGGGCGCGCTGAGCGCGATCACCGAATACTGCGACCACCATCAAGACATCGGTGACCGTTCCCGTCTTGCCTATGCCCTGCTGGGCGACGGCATGGATTTAAAGGTCAAGGCGTTCCGGTTGCTTCAGGAGTCTTGTCAGGCAGCGGCTTGAATCATTTGGGTATCTTGCTGGAGGAATAGAATAATCGCTGTCAACGGTCGCGCCGGTGTTGATGGCCGTAGAAGTGCCTGTCGCTGGTCCTGACCACCCCATCAAGATTGCAACAGCAGAGGTTTAGCAATGCCCTGGACACAAGGGCAATCGGGGAATCCAAAAGGGCGGGTACGGGGTTCCGGCAAGATCGACAAGCTGCGCGCGGCGCTGACCAAGGAACTGCCCGAGGTGCTGGAGGCATTGATCACGCAAGCCAAAGCCGGCGATACCGGCGCCATCAAGCTGATCCTGGAACGCACCGTGCCGGCCCTGCGCCCGGTGGATGCGGTCGCCCCCCTGAACCTGCCGGCCGCTGGCGGGCTGGCTGAACAGGGTCGGGCAGTGCTGGCGGCGCTGGCCGGTGGACAATTGCCCGTCAATCAGGCCGCCGGTATCCTGCAAGGCTTGGGGAACTTGGCGAAGCTGGTGGAACTGGACGAACTTGAAAAACGTATCGCGGCGCTGGAGGGCAAGCAGGCGTGACGCTCGAATCGCGCATCGCGAAGCTGGAAACCCGCCACGGTTCCTGCGACGACTCCGACCCGTTCGTGGTCTGGCTGGTGCGCTGGCTAGCGACCGCGCCTCGGGCAGCAGTCGAGAGGGATTGCCGATCCAATCCCGGCTTGCTGGAGTTGGCGAACCGGTTGCGCGAGCTGTCGCCAGTGGAACTGGCGGCGGAACTGGACGCGGCGCGGAAGGATGACACCGTGCTCGCGCGGGTTAAGAGCGCGGCATGAGCCTCAAGCAACGCGTGGTCAAGCTGGAACGGTAACGCGGCGGCGGCTGGTCGAGAGCGATAAGTTAAAACGCATTGTACTAGCGCATTTGATTGCCGCGACGCCGGAAGAGATTGAAACCGACCTGGTCGAGCATCCCGAGTTTCGGGAGCTATACGAGGAGTTGCTACCACAGGCCCGTGAACAGCGGAAGCGGTTAAGGCTCTAGCCAAACGGCTCTGATGAAGGCCGAGGATGAGTTAGAGCCTTAACCCCACCGCCAAAAATGACAAATAAGCGAGTGGTGGGTGAACACTTTGTCCAACATGACATCCACCTAGTGGGCTACCACAAGAGCTTCAACAGGGTGGGCAACCGCGAACCGCTGCGAACGGTAGCGTATTCTAGACTTATTCCAGACACGCCGCCTGAAAGCATGGAGATTCTACAAGTAACTATCTGATTAAATTGGCGTCCCCAAGGGGATTCGAACCCCTGTTACTGCCGTGAAAGGGCGGTGTCCTAGGCCTCTAGACGATGGGGACAAAAGGCGGAAAAAAATAAACCGTCAAGGGCAATGACGGTTGGTGGTGGAGCCAGACGGGATCGAACCGACGACCTCCTGCATGCCATGCAGGCGCTCTCCCAGCTGAGCTATGGCCCCGTAATCGGAGACGGCCAATCTAAGGGATTCGCGCGCTGCTGTCAACTTTTCCCAATTCAGGCATTCAAGCCGTCGCCAGCGCGTCCGCGGGCGGCTGGTGATCGTAGCCCAGCGTGGCCGCCACCGCCGAGTGGGTAATCCAGCCGCGATGGACATTCAACCCGGCGCGCAGGCATGGGTCGTCCCGCAAGGCCGCCAGCACGCCGCGCTCGGCCAGTTGCAGCACATGGGGCAAGGTGGCGTTGGTGAGGGCAAAGGTCGAGGTCCGCGCCACCGCGCCGGGCATGTTGGCCACGCAATAGTGCACCACGCCATCCACGATATAGGTGGGATCGGCGTGGGTGGTGGGCCGCGAGGTTTCGAAGCAGCCGCCCTGATCGATGGAGACATCCACCAGCGCCGATCCGGGCTTCATCGCCCTCAGCAACGGTTGGGGAATCAGCTTGGGCGCCGCCGCGCCGGGAATCAACACCGCGCCCACCGTCAAGTCGGCGGCCAATACTTCTTCCTCGATCGCCTCCAAAGTGGCGAAGCGGGTAAGTAGCCGGCCCTGGAACCGATCGTCCAGTTCCCGCAACCGGGCCAGCGAGCGGTCGAGCACGGTCACCCGCGCGCCCAGTCCGACCGCCATTTGCGCCGCGTTGGTTCCCACCACGCCACCGCCCAGAATCGCCACCTGGCCTGGCAACACACCCGGCACCCCACCCAACAGGACGCCACCGCCACCCTGGGATTTTTCCAGACAGCGCGCGCCGGCCTGGATCGCCATCCGCCCGGCCACCTCGCTCATTGGCGCCAGCAACGGCAACCGCCCTTGCGGATCGGTGACCGTCTCGTAGGCAATGGCGGTGCAGCCGGAAGCCAGCAAGCCCCTGACCTGATCGGGATCGGGCGCCAGATGCAGATACGTGAAGATCGTTTGTCCTTCTCGCAGCCGCGCGTATTCCACCGGTTGCGGCTCCTTGACCTTCACGATCAAATCCGCCTGGGCGAACACTTCGATGGCTGAATCGGCGATGGTCGCGCCCGCCTTCGCGTAGGCTGCGTCGTCCAGGCCGATGCCCGCCCCCGCCCCGGTTTCCACCCATACCACATGACCGCGCCGCGTCGCTTCGCGCACGCCACCCGGCGTCATCCCGACCCGGTATTCGTGAATCTTGATTTCCCTGGGCACGCCGATTCGCATGGCTGTCTCCCGAAAACCTGAAAAACGCGGCTTGGCCGCTCGAAAGCCAATCAATCACCCAGCACCAACACGGCGTGAGAATATCCCAACCTCCTCCACGCGCGAAATTCCTTTTCTCCAACCAGGAGCAAAGGGTGCGCCACAAACCAAAACCCCTTCTCCCTGGTGGGGAGAAGGGGTTGAGGGCGCGGGACCTTGAGTCGGCGGTGAGCGCGCCGATTCCCGCTAGCGGATTGGGGCGGCCGGATCGCCCAGCAACGCAAAGCCCCGCAGGCTGCTCGCCGCGGTGGGATTTTGATTGAGGTAGGTCCGCTGCGCCGCCTGCAACGCTTCACCCAAGGTCGTTCTCTGACCCAGTTGCTTGAAGAACGCGCTGCCCAACCCATTGAGCACACCAATATCGGTCAAGGCGGTGGCTCCCAGCACCGCCGACGCTCCGCGGGATTGGAACAGGAGGGCGTTAGCCATGGTGTCCTGGCTGGGATTGACGAAGTAGGTATTCCAGCAACCCCATTGGGTAACCAGATGCGGCGTGGGGTTGGCGAGCTGGCGGGCCTGGGCGGCGGAGAATAGGGTGTCGTCGGAGCCGAGGCCCCACAGCGCGTAGCTGGAATGGCCAATGTAGCTGATCAGCGCGCCCCCCAGATTTAGCTCGGTTTGCAGGGCGCTCCGCGCGGCGTCCAACCCCCGCTCATCGACGGCGATCAACTGACGGGTCCAGGTCGCCGATGGCAGTTGCGCGGCATAGTCTGCATTGATGGTCGCGAACTGCCGGCCATCGTCCGAGGGACCGGCGCCCAGGACGGCGTGTTTCAGCAACGGGGCGTTGATGATCTTGGCGACCACCTGGCTCAGTTCGGCGACGGTTCGCACCGGCAGCCGCCCCAACGCCGCTTGCGGTTTGCCGTCGTTGTTGTAGTCGACGTACCAGCCATCGGCGGGCGCGTAGGTGACGAGCGCGTCGGTTTGGGCGTAGCGGGTGGGCACGAAGCTTTGGCTGGCTAACCCCAGATAGTTGTGGTAGTCGTGCGAATCGCCGCCGACCAGCAGGACAAAACGGGGCTTGGCCTGCTTGAGATAACGGCCGATCGCGTCAGCGGAAACCTCAAAGTCCGAATAGGCGGCATAGATCGTATCGACATTGACCACCGCCGTGCGATAACCCCGGCTCTTTTGGAGCGCGACCAGATCGTTCATGGCGGGGCTGTCGATAAACAATGCGTGGCTGATGATCAAGTAGTCCACTGCGGCGGCGGTCGGCTTGGCGGCGGGCGTGGGCAACTCCGTCTGAATGGTCGGGCGACGGATGGCGCGGCTGTCGGCGGCGACCCAGGCACCCTGGCCGCTCACGATCAGTTGCTCTCCGCCCACCCGACGCTGGGCATTACGCCACGCGACCGATTCGCCCTGGAAACCGACGATCAGGGTCTTGGCATCGGTCGGCAGTTCGCCCTGCCAAGCGCCGTTATGGGCCTGAGTGTGGCGCTTGTACTGAACGGTGAAGCCGTCCAACGCCTGGATGTCATAGTCGTAACCGGTGTCGCCAGGCGCTTCCAGGATCAGTGTGTTACCCGTGGCTTGCACCCCCGACAGCGCAAGGGTGCGGCTGGCGTCGACGCTGCCGTCGAACCGCGCTTCATCCACCTGCTGGCCGTTGATCTTGACGATCAGGTGATGGTCGGGCGCGTCGCCCGGCCAGTCGGTGACGCCCCAGTGGCGCAGGGTCAGGCGGGCCTCGCCGCCAGCGTAGCCGGGTAGATCGAAGGTGCGTTCCAGACTGACCGGCGAGGTATAAGCGAACAGCCATTGGTCGTACCAGGGGTCGTTGCCCGGCGCGGCGAAACTGTAGGCGCGCTGCTGTTCGACCTTGACTTCGTGGCTGAATACGCCGGACACAGCGTTTTTCGGGTCGAGCGATTGGCTGTTGGCCTCGCTGACCAAGCTACGGTTTACCGCAAGCCGATAAGCGTTGCGGGCGCTGTACAGGGTCGGGGTGACCTGGCCGAGAAATTCGACCGTGTCGCCGCTGTCGAACCGACCATTGTTGTTGGCGTCGATGACGTAACGGGGCTGCTTCCTGCCCGCGTCGGTCAGCGCCAGGTCGGCGATGGCGACCCCGCTGAAATTGGCGCCCGCCGCTTGCAGTTCGCTGAAGGTGACCCGCTGCACGCCCGACTGGGTGACCCACAGCAGCGCGTCGGGCGTCCCGGCGGCGCTGAAGGTACGCATGAGCGATTGGGTTTGCCGCTCGGTTTGCTCGTTTTCGGCGTGGATGGCGGCCCAGTTGATGGGTTTGGCGGCGGCCACGGCGTCAAAGCCGTGCTTGCGACCGACCGCGAACGGGCCGTGGCGCCGGGTCTGGCCCTGGGTGTCCCAATCCTCGATCAGCAGTTCGTCGGCTACGATCCTGGGGAAGGCGGCGGCATAGCGTTGCGGCTCCAGCGAATCGATCACCTTGGAGGGAATCAGCGCCGTGGTCAGCCGTTGCCAATCCGATTCGCCGGTCATGCGACCGTAGAGATGGAAGCCGGCGTTGCGGGTCTCGGTGGCCGTGGTCCATTCCACCACCAAGCCGGACGGGCTTTGGCGGGCGTCGACGCTGGAGAGAGTGATCGGTAGCGACTCGATGTTGGTGATCTGGTAGTCCTCGACTTCGCCGTTGTTGGCAGGCCCCGTGGGAGCTTCGGCTTCGCTCGTGGTGGAGGCGATCCTGAAGCGGGCGTAGAACGAGCCAGTTCTGTTGCGATCGGCGGTGGGAACCGTGAATGCGAGATTGGTGGACGAGGCACCCGCCGCTACCGTGGCGCACGCCCGTTCGTCGGCATCAAAGGTTCCGCCTTTGTCGAAATCGATCCAGCCGCAAAGACGGGCGTCGGCGCTGGTGTTGTTGGTGTAGGCCACATTGACGGTATACACCCCGGCGGGGGTGGATGAGGGTGGGAAGGAGGCGACGCCGTCTTCGTCGTTTACACCGGTGGTGTTGTCTATGGTAGCGGCGGCCGAATACTCCGCGCCATTCGGATCATCATCGGGGGTGACGGTACCCAGATACAAGCTTGGCGGCGTGGTTGGAATGGCATGAATCGCGCGGCCGTAGGTTTGCGGCGCGTCGCCGAGGTCCTGGTTCCAACTCAGTGCGAGGCGCAGTGTATCAGCATTATTCTGACCGACCCGCGTGACTGTGAAGCTGAGTGTGGTATACGTCCCGTTGACCCGGATGCTCCCGCACGCCGTTCCGATACCATCCCCGGAGCCGATATTGTTACATTCAGCCGTCGCGTTAGTTCCCGTCGTCCCCGTGGTCCGCTCGAAGTAGCTCGATTGTACGTTCAGGTGGCCGACCCCGGACAGCTTTGTCAGCGTGCCCGGCGACGTCAGCGTAAACCGGGCGCTGTTCGTACCGTTAGAGTAGCCACCGAGCCGATCAACGTGGATGATCGGGTTGGCGACCGGATTCGAGAAGGTGAAGGTCAACGTGCCAGTCCCGGTGTTGGGGACGGTGAATTGCCACCCATTGGCTCCCAGCATGGAAGTCGGTATGTAGGGGTTCGGGCCTCCGGGCAGCGGTTGGTCTAGAGTGCGGTTGCTCAGATCGGTCCAGGTCACTCCGGTCACCGTTGCCTGGACGGTAGTCACACTTCCGCCCGAGGTCGTCTGGGCGGTCGGTGTTCCCGGAAACGTCCAAGTCCCCGTTTGCGTCGCCGAAGCCAGGGGTATGTAACCGAGGGTGAGCGTCATGATGAACAGCACCCCCAAGGCGTCGGTCCCCCAGCCTTTCCTCCTGATTATGAGATTTGCCATAACGTCTTACCTCAGCGCCTTGTAAATCCTGTAAACCTGCTCGATCTGATGGCTTCAGATGAATCAAAGAACTTTCGAGACTGGTAGTTATGTATCGGTCCAAAATGACCCGATTGCTCTCAAAAAAGTTCATTTTTCCCCAAATTGGGCAGCAAGTTTGACCCAATTATGACATGACACGGGTCAGCTTTGATACCCGATCTGTCCTATAGCTAGGACTTTTGGCTGATTGCTTAAGTTTTAGCAAATTTCATGCCTATCATAAGCGGTGCTCACGCGGGATCATGGGCGATAGCGCCACCTGATGGTGGACCGGGCGGGTTCAAGCACGGATTGGCAGCCTTGCCTGATTTTACCCAGAAGATGCATGATCGAATGTAACTTATTGTTAACCTGACCCTATGCGCCGGCGGCATGGCCAAGCGGTCGAAGCGGCGCGGCTGGAAGTCAGGCGGACTTGCCGCCAAGGCACGATGCGCCACGTCCCTCTTTATATCGTCAATCTCCCTCGCTTTGGCGCTCATCCCAGGCCAACCCGCCGGTACGCCCGCGATCAGCCCGAGGCGCTGGTGCTGGCGATTCTGGGCGACTTTGGCGCGGAGGACCCGGCCACAGTGGTCAAGCGGCTCGTGGAAAAGCTGTGTGCCCTGACCGGACCCGACGAAAAGCGCCTGCGCGAATACCTGTCCATGCTGGAGATTCTGGCGGACAATCGCCATCTCGCCCTCAACCTTCAGGAAGCCTACGCCATGCTGCATATCAACCTCGAACGGCTGCCCAGCTATCAGAAGGGCCTGGAAAAGGGAATGGAAAAGGGAATGGAAAAGGGAATGGAAAAGGGAATGGAAAAGGGAATGGAAGAAGGCGCGCATCGCAAGGCCCTCGCGGTGGCCGAGGCGCTCCTGGCAATGAATTTCTCCCCAGAACAGGTGGCCGCCATCACCCAATTGCCCTTGGCCGAGATCCCCAGAAAGTCGTAACAGGGCAGGTCAGGCAACAGCACCGCGTTGCCCGAGGGATCTGGAAAATCAGTCGGTCGGCATGACCGATGGCTCACGGTCCAAAGCTTGGAATGGTAGCCAAAAAGCTAAATACTACAATCTCTTCCACGGGAAGTTTGGTAATCAATCCAGGGAAGATTCCCCGATCCGATTCCCCTCCCTTTTGGAGACTCTCGTGGAAAAAGTGTGGCTGAAGCGCTATCCGCCCAACGTGCCGGCGGAGATCAACCCCGACCAATACGCTTCGCTGGTCGAGGTATTTGAGCAAAGCTGTCGCCGATTTGGCCCGCACCTGGCCTTCGCCAACATGGGCTACGGTATGACCTATGAGGAACTGGAGGAGAAAAGCCGGGACTTCGCGGCCTGGCTGCAACAGGATTTGGGACTGGAGAAAGGCGAACGGGTGGCCATCATGCTGCCCAACCTGCTGCAATACCCGGTCGCGCTGTTCGGCGTGCTGCGCGCTGGTTTGGTCGTGGTCAACGTCAACCCGCTCTACACCCCGCGCGAACTGGAACATCAACTGAAGGATTCCGGGGCCAAGGCCATCCTCATCCTCGCCAACTTTGCCCACGTGCTGGCCGAGGTAATCGATAAAACCGAGATCAAGCAGGTCATCGTCACCGAGATTGGCGACCTGCTGCCGTTCTGGAAGGCCAAGGTGGTCAACCTGGTGGTCAAGCACATTAAAAAGATGGTGCCTCACTACCACCTGCCGAACGCCATCGGTTTTAATGAAATCTTGGCGCTCGGCAGCCGCCGACCCTGGCAACCGGTCGCGCTGACCGGCGAGGATATAGCCTTCCTGCAATACACCGGTGGCACCACCGGTCTGTCCAAGGGCGCGATGCTGACCCACCGCAACCTGCTGGCCAACATGCAGCAGATTTCCGTCTGGGTCGGCGCGAAGATCCGCGATGGCGAGGAAATCGTCGTCACCGCTCTGCCGCTGTATCACATCTTCTGCCTGACGGTGAACTGCCTGTGCTTCGTCCGGCACGGCGGACTGAACCTGCTGATCACCAATCCCCGCGACATCTCGCTGTTCGTGGAGGAACTCCGCCCATGGAAGTTCACCGTGATCACCGGCGTCAACACTCTGTTCAACGCCCTGGTCAACCACGACAAGTTCGCCCGGCTGGACTTCTCGGCGCTCCGGCTCGCGGTCGGCGGCGGCGCGGCGGTGCAGAAGGCGGTGGCCGAACGGTGGCAGGGGCTGACCGGCGTGCCGATCCTAGAAGGTTACGGGCTGACCGAGGCCTCGCCGGTGGTCTGCGTCAACCCGGCGGACATTACCGGCTTCACCGGCAATATCGGCCTGCCGTTGCCGTCCACCGAGGTGCAACTGCGCGACGAGGAAGGCAACAAGGTGCCGCCGGGCGAACGCGGCGAGTTGTGCGCGCGCGGCCCACAGGTGATGCGCGGCTACTGGCAACGGCCAGAGGACACCGCCCGCGCGATCCGTGATGGCTGGCTGCTGACCGGCGACGTGGCCACGGTGGACGAACAGGGTTTTTTCCGCATCGTGGACCGCAAGAAGGACCTGGTCCTGGTCTCCGGTTTCAACGTCTTCCCCAACGAGATCGAGGACGTGGTGATCGGCTGTGAGGGCGTGCTGGAAGTCGCCTGCATCGGCGTGCCGGACGACAAGAGCGGCGAGGCGGTCAAGGTGTTCGTGGTGCCCAAGCCGGGCGTGGCACTGACCGCCGAGACGATCCTGGCCCACTGCCGCGCCCAACTCACCGGCTACAAGATGCCCCGGCACGTCGAATTCCGCGACAGCCTGCCCAAGTCGAACGTCGGCAAGATCCTGCGCCGCGAACTGCGCTGAACCGGCGCGGGGATGGTGGAAAGAGAGGCGACCACTCCCTCTTCACGGGAAGTCGGAACGCTGCCATGAGCGAAACCCTGAAAGCCCAAAACGCGGCGCGGTTGCTGGAACAGTTACGGCGCAACCAGGCGTTTCGCGCCGACGGTGCCGTCGGGATCGAGCGAGAATTGAGTCTGCTGCGGCGCTGGCAAGCGGCGCGACTGACCCGGACCCACGCCGATCTGCTGCGCAGTCCGCTGTATCGGCCAGCGGCGGAGTTCTTTCTGGACGAACTGTACGGTGACCAGGATCTCGGCCCACTGGAGCGCGACCTGGCCCGCATCGTGCCGATGATGACCCGCATCCTGCCGGCAGCCGTGCTGCGCACCGCCGGGCTGGCGCTGGAGCTCAACGCCCTGTCCCATGAACTGGATGCCCGGCTGACCCAGATCTTGAGCGCGGAGCTGGACGCGCGCGGCGCGGCACTGGAAGAGGCTGTCTATGTCGCCGCCTACCAGCGCTGCGCCAGCTACGACCAGCGTTATCACCAGATCGAATTGACCGAGCGGCTGGGCCGGGATTTACAGGCCATCGTGCCCAAGCATGTCATTTATGCGGCGCTGAAACTGGCCCGGACCCCGGCGCGGCTGGCTGGGCTGGGGGAACTGCACCGGTTTCTGGAAGCCGGCTTTCATGCTTTCCGCCACATGGGCGCGAACGCGGGAACCTTCGTGACCACCATCGTCGGCCGGGAGCGCGCTATCTTGGAACGCATCCGCGCCGGGCATCCAAGGCCGTTGGCGCTGGACGCAGCGGCGGGCGGCTAGATCGGATTCGATTCCTGGAACATCTCGTCCAGGTGGCGATGAATTTCCTGTTCCAGCCGCTGTTTCAGCGGCACGAGCAAAAACCCGAGCCGCGCGTTGACCCGAATCATGCCCGGTTCCAGGGTGATATAGCCGCTGACCCCCGAACGCTCGAAATGCAGCGCGTCGCCCTGCCAGTGATAGTGGATGTCGTAATGCTCGGCCAGTTGCGCGGCGAGGGTTTCCGCCGCCTGGCGAGCCTGATCGAGAGTCAGCGAATGATCGCGGTGAACGACAATGTGGGACATGGAATGAGTGCCTCAGAAACCGCATGGGAACCCCTCGCCCGCCAGCGGGAGAGGGGCAGGGGTGAGGGCGTTTTTTCAATGAGTCAGCTTACAAGAGGCTGTACCAAAATGCCTCTTGATCTCTCAATGCTTGAGTTCACGGCGGCAAATCCGCCAGTGACCGCGCCAGCCGCAGATACCAGTCGCCGACCTCGCGCAGCGTGCCGATACCCACCAAATCCATGTGATCCCAGCCGGCCAGCGTGCCCCGATGATTCCAGACTCCGCGTTGCGGCGGGCCATCGCCGGACGCGATCCGATCAGGCGAATCCAGGGTTGGCCCGGCCATGGAGCGGGTGTTGACCAGTCCGTCATTTTCCCACCAACGGGCGTCGATGCGAACATGACCTGGCTCATCGCGGGTGTAGGCGCCGATGAAGACGGCGCTGGCCCAAAGTTGCGGCAACAGGGTTGGCAGCGGAACCTGATGGTCGAAGGGCCAGACCGGCACGGTCGCCGCCGCCCCCCAGGAGAAATAATACACCTCCAGATGAGCCGGGAATTGCCGATTCAATTCCCGCGCGCCGTCGGGGTTGAGATCCCAGGCGCTGATATCGCGTGATCGCCAAATCGGACTGTGCTCGACCCGTTGGAAATAGTCGGCTAGCGCTTCGCTCGGCGCGCGCCGCAAACCCCATTGCTCCAACTTAAAATCGTAAAGCAGTTCATCGGGTTGGACGCCGGCCAACGCGGCGAGGCCGAGCAACGACGTGCGGACGAAGGGTAGCAGGCGGTCGATGCCGACCGCGAAGCTGGTGCCGTCGTGCGGGGCGGCGAGCGTGGTAACGCTGTGGACCCAGGCATGGCCACCCGCGAACAGCGGCGACCGGTCAGCGGCGGGCGTGGCGGCGATTTCCGCCGGCGCGCCCTGTGCCAGCAACGCGGTCAACACCCGGACGGTCTGGCCACCCTGGCTGTGACCGATCAGGTGAATCTTGCGAGCGCGCCCGCGTTCGTCCACCGTCCCCCACTCCGAATAAAGACCGGGAAAAGTTCGTCCATGGCGGGCGTGACCGTGGACGGCGGCGTGGGCCTGGCCGTAATCCACCGTGCCGCCCTTGAGATAGGCATATAGCTCGCAAGCCCGATCCCAGTTGCTGGCGAACGGGCCGACCACGCCGGTATAAGTGCGGTGGCCGGCCCGGTTCAGCGTCTCCTGCAAATCCCCAAAGCCGCCCCAGTACTTGAAACCGAGCAACTCGTCCCGACCCCAGCCCATGAAACCGTGGACCAGGACCAGGGGATAGTCGTTGCCGGCGCGGGCCAGGGTGGTCGCCAGCGCCAGCACCAACAGAAGCACGAGACGCGGCAGGTTTGGGAAGCGCATGGCAGTGAACTGAAGTGGCCAAAGTCGTTTCGAGTTTAACGCCGCCAAGCGCGGACGCCTTGACGGAACTGGCGTTCCCACCGCACCCGCCTAACCGCACCATTCTCGCTCCCCCCGCTCCGCCATCGTCAGCAACGGCTTGAGCAGATCCAGCGGTACCGGAAACACCACCGTGGTGTTGTTCTGGATGCCGATGTCGTTAAGGGTCTGCAAATAGCGCAATTGCAGGGCCTGCGGCTGGGAGGCGATGATCTCGGCGGCCTGGCGAATCCGCTCGGCGGCCTGGAATTCGCCCTCGGCGTTGATGACCTTGGCCCGCCGCTCGCGCTCAGCCTCGGCCTGGCGGGCGATGGCGCGAATCATGCTTTCGTTGAGATCAACGCGCTTGATTTCCACGTTGGAGACTTTGATACCCCACACGTCGGTTTCGGAATCCAGAATGTTCTGAATGTCCCGGTTCAGTTCATCCCGCCCCGCCAGCATCTCGTCCAGTTCGTGCTGGCCCAGCACCGACCGCAGCGTGGTTTGCGCCAATTGGCTGGTAGCGGCGAAGTAATCCTCGACCTGAATGATGGATCGCTGCGGATCAATTACCCGGAAATAGATCACTGCATCGACCTTGACCGAGACATTATCCCGGGAGATCACGTCTTGGCTGGGCACGTCCATGACCACCGTGCGCAAATCCACCCGCTTCATCTGCTGGATCACCGGGACCACGATGATCAGCCCTGGCCCCATGACTGCCTGGAAGCGACCCAGAAAAAACACCACGCCGCGCTCGTATTCATACAGCACCTTGATGGAGGCGAACACCAGCGCCAGCACGATCAACAGCGCGATGAAGATGGGATTGAAAATCATGGCGATTGCTCCTTATTGAAATCCAGGGGTTGCACTAACAAGATTAATCCTTCCCGCCCGGTCACGCGAATCGGTTCTCCCGAACGCAGCGGCCGGGGCGCGCGGGCAAGCCAGGATTCGCTGTGAATCCAGATTCGTCCCGGATCGCCGGCCATGACCACGCCGGTCGCGCCTAACAATTCCTCCGCGCCGCTGACCACCGGCCGGGCGCGCTGGCGGATTAGCAGGCTCACCAGGCCGAGCAGCAGTGCGGCGCTGGCCAGGGCGAAACCGAGAATCAGGGCGAGCGGGATTTCGTAACCAGGGCTGGTTTCGTCCCACAGCAGCAGCGAGCCGGCGACGAAGGCGGCGATTCCGCCCAGACCCAGCGCGCCGAAGCTGGGCGCAAACGCCTCGGCGATCATGAACGCCAGCCCCAGCAACAACAGGGCCAGCCCGGCGGCGTTGACCGGCATGACCTGAAAGGCGAACAGCGCCAGCAGCAGGCAAATGCCGCCCAGCACGCCCGGCGCGGCCAGGCCCGGATGGGCCAGTTCGAACACCAATCCGTACACCCCAACCAGCAGTAGGATATAGGCGGTCATGGGATGGGCGATCATCCCCAGCAACCGGGTGCGCCAGTCGGGTTGGAGGGTTTCGGCCGTCAAGCCCTGGGTCGCCAGGGTTGGGTTGCCGCCGACCACGGCCACTTGCCGACCATCGGCCTGGCGCAGCAGATCGGGAATGTCGGCGGCGATCAGGTCGATCACGCCCCGTTGCAGGGCGTCGCGGGCGCTGAGGCTGGCGGCCTCGGTCACCGCCTGTTCGGCCCACTCGGCGTTGCGCCCGCGCAGTTGGGCTAGGGAACGGAGATAGGCGCGGGCGTCGTTGATCAGCTTGCGCTCCATGGCGTCGGCGGGCGCGGATGGAGCGGCGGAAGGTTCACCGGATTTCGGCGCGGTCGGCTCCTTGGCCGGGTCACGGGAGGATGGGGTCGGCAGTGGCAGACCGCCAAGCTGAACCGGCGTGGCGGCGCCAAGATTGGTGGCCGGGGCCATGGCGGCGAGGTGGCAGGCATAGAGGATGTAGACGCCAGCGCTGGCGGCGCGGGCGCCGTCCGGAGCAACGTAGCCGATCACCGGCACGGGCGAGGCCAGGATCGCCTGGATGATGTCGCGCATCGAACTGTCCAGTCCGCCGGGCGTGTCCAGCTTGAGGATCGCGACGGCGGCGTTGCGCGCCCGCGCCTGCGTCAGTCCACGCAGGATGAAATCGCGGCTGGCTGGATCGATGGCGCCATGCACTTCCAGCGCCAGCGCTAGACCGGGCGCGGGCGTGGCCGCCGTTACGCTTCCACCCAACACCGCCAGTGTTCCCGCCAAGATCAGCGCCGCCAGAATGCGCATGTCGGAATCTCCGCGAGAGTTATGAACCTACCTTGATTGTAGCCCCGTCCCGCCGTCCTGCTTGGATGGCGTGGATTATCTCAAAATCGTATGATGCAAAATAATTACATTCAAAGGCTTTTCAGGCACGATGATGTGAAGAAAAAAGCTCGTCGTAGCAATGAAGCTAAGGCACGGCGACAGGGCTGTTCAATGCTACAGTGCAACGCATCCAGGGTGAACAGCCGCCCCGCAAGGCCCAACGCGTCGATCAACGGCTGAGCCGCCGGAATTGCATGGGACTTGCCGGCGGCGTCGATCAGCACGTGCCCCAGGATCCAGGTCCGGTCCGTGGCCAGGGCGCTCAGGACCTGCAGGGCCTTCTGATCCTGGCACCGGTCGAAACTGCCGCGCGGGGTTTTGCCATCCAGCGCGACGCCGCTTAAGCCGTCGCGTGGCCCGTCCCACATCGCCGCGTGACCCCGAAAGGCGACCTCGACCGCAGCCGGGTCCACTCCCCGCAGGGCATGGCGGATCGCCGTGTGGGCCGGCGCCCGCTTCCAGCGCAACCCGCAGAGCGCGTTCAGTTGCGATAGCCTGGCCTCAATAAACCGTTGGATCTTGCGGTACGACGTGGCGTCCGACAGGATCGCTAGAATGCTGAACAGCAACAGGTGTTCCCAGCTATACAGCCGACCTTGGAAACGGCGATGATCGGGAATGGTGGCGAGAAAGGTTGGCAACAGCATCAGGGTATCCTATTGGCTGAAAAGCAAATAGAATGAACTAGTTGATAAGCATTGAACAGCCCTGCCCGACCTTCAAGGAATCCGCCCATGCTGACCCAATCCCTGGCTGGCCTGCCGTCGTTCCTGTTCTATTTCGCCACCGCCATCGGCTTGCTACTGCTGTTCCTGGCGGCGTACATCCTGATCACTCCCTACCGCGAAATTACCCTGATCCGCGAAGGCAACACGGCGGCGGCGGCCAGTCTGAGCGGCGCCATTCTCGGCTTCGTGCTGCCACTGGCCAGCGCCATCACCCACAGCGTCGGTCTGCTGGACATGGCGGCTTGGGGCCTGATCGCCCTGGTCATCCAACTGCTGACCTATGGCGTGGGTCGCCTGCTGCTGCCCGATCTGGCCTACGCCATTCCCGCCGGTCAGGTGGCGACCGGGGTATTCCTCGGCGCGCTGTCGCTGGCCATCGGCATTCTCAACGCCGCCTGCATGACCTATTGAGCGGCGGCGCTAGCGCGGCTGAACCGGCGTCGGGAGCGGCGGTGCGTGGGCGGTGGTCGACCAATACCGCCAGGCCAGCGCCGCACCCAGACCGATCAGCACGGCGGCCAGTAGCGCCGCGACCAGCCAGGGCGACCACCACCGCCCGATTCCGCCCCCCCTCTTGCCAAAGACCCGGTTTTGGACCACTTGCGCCAGTTCCTCGGCGTTGGCGAATCGCGCTTCCGGTGTCTTGGCCAACAACCGATTGATGATCGGCTGGAATTGGCGGAACGGCTCCGGCAGGGTTGGAATCGGCTCCTTAACGTGCATCAGCGCCGTTTCGAACGCGTCGGCGCCCTTGTACGGGCGGCTGCCGGTCAGCGCCTCGTAAAACACCACGCCCAGGCTGTACAGGTCACAGCGCGAGTCCACCGGCTTGCCCAGCGCCTGTTCCGGACTCATGTAGTTGGGCGTGCCGATCCGCCAGCCAGCGGCGGTCAACTGGGTCTTGTCCTCCAGATTCTTGGCGATGCCGAAATCCGACAGCACCGCGGTCTCCGGGTCGCGAAACAGGATGTTGGCCGGCTTGATGTCGCGATGGACGCAATTCTGGCGGTGGGCGTAACCGAGCGCCTGGGCGATCTGAACCAGAATCTTGACCGCCTGCTCCGGGCTCAGTCCCTGCTTGATCCGCTCCTTCAGCGTGCCGGCTTCCAGATACTCCATCGCGATGTAGGAATAATCCTGATGCACGCCGGTATCGTAGATGGTGACGATATGCGGGTGGGCCAGCTTGGCGATGATCTTGCCCTCCTTGATGAAACGCTTGTTGAAGGCGGGATCGACGGCCAGACTGAGAGACAGCACCTTGAGCGCCACGCGCCGATCCAACGATTCCTGGATCGCCAGATAAACACTGGACATGGCGCTTCTGCCAATGATCTTCTCGATGCGGTAGCCGGGAATTTGGGGCGTTTCCACGGGGGTCATGGCGGGTCCTGAGTAAAAGGTTCCAAGTTGGAGCGTGATGATGGGCCAGACGGGCGCGAACGGCAAGGTAGCGACGGCGGTCGGCGGCGAATGCGCGTCTTAACCCCACTGTCGATTCGGCGACGTTGATAACCCTGCATTCCCAACCCACGAGGAGGACCCCTCATGAATCGATCCGTTTCGTTACCGCTGTGCGCGCTCGTTCTGATCGCATGGCTCGCCGGTTGCTCGCGCGGCGGCGACGCGCCCGCCAGTTCACCACCCATCGCGGGCAAGACCGTCGCCACCGAGGAGGCCCAGCGCGCGAAACCGGACGCTGTCCGGCCGGAACCACTTCCGTCGCTGGCGCCGGCGTCCCAGGCGATGGCGCCCCCTCCCCCGCCCATGAGCCCGGCGCCGGTCGTCGCATCCCGAGAGCACGCCGCCAAGGCGGCCGAGCTGGCGTTGCGCAACCCGCCTCAACAGACCGCGTCGACATCCGGCGGAACGCTGGACTCGCTGCGCCTCGCCAGCGAACCGACCGACCGCGAGCGGTACGCCCATCCGGAGGAAAACCCGGTCAAGCGCGCCGCCGAGCAACCAGTCTCCACCTTCAGCATCGATGTGGACACCGGGTCCTACGCCAACGTTCGCCGCTTTCTCAACGCGGGTCGGCTGCCGCCGCGCGACGCCGTCCGGGTCGAGGAACTGATCAACTATTTCGATTACGACTATCCACCGCCGGACAGTCGCCAGCCGCCGTTCCAGGTCAGCACCGAACTGGCCCCGACGCCGTGGAATCCGAAAACCCTGTTGCTGGCGGTGGGGATCAAGGGCTACGAAGTGCCGAAAAACCGGTTGCCGCCGGCCAATCTGGTGTTCCTGATCGACGTGTCCGGCTCGATGAACGCGCCCGACAAGATGGACCTGCTCAAGCCGGCGCTGAAACTGCTGGCCCGCCAGTTGCGGCCCGAGGATAAGGTCGCTATCGCGGTCTACGCCGGCGCGGCGGGACTGGTGCTGGAGCCCACGCCGGGCAACCAGAAGGCGAAGATCGAGGCGGCGCTGGACCGGCTGAGCGCCGGCGGCTCCACCAACGGCGGGGCCGGCATTCAACTGGCCTACAACCTGGCCCGCGAAGGCTTTGTCGAGGGCGGCGTCAACCGGGTGATCCTGGCTACCGACGGCGATTTCAACGTCGGCACGGTCAATTTCGAAGCGTTGAAGAATCTGGTGGAAACCCAGCGCAAGAGCGGCGTGGCCCTGACCACGCTCGGCTTCGGAACCGGCAATTACAACGACCAGTTGATGGAGCAACTGGCCGACGCCGGCAACGGTAATTACGCCTACATCGACACCCTGCGGGAGGCGAACAAGGCGCTGGTCGAACAGATGAGCGCCACCCTGTTGACCATCGCTAAGGACGTGAAGATTCAGATCGAATTCAATCCGGCCGTGGTCGAGGAATACCGGCTGATCGGCTACGAAAACCGGGTATTGCGCCGCGAGGATTTCAACAACGACGCGGTGGACGCTGGCGACATCGGGGCGGGCCATACCGTCACGGCGCTGTATGAAATCGCTCTCAAGGGCAGTGGCGGCAACCTGACCGAGCCGCTGCGCTACGGCAAACCGGTTGAAACCACCGAACCGCGTGGCGACGAAATCGCGTTCCTGCGGCTGCGCTACAAGCAGCCGGACGGTGATGTCAGCCAGTTGCTCGAATGGCCGATCCGCCGCCAGTCGGCGGTCAGGGACGCGCGGGAAACCAGCGAGCGGTTCCGTTTCGCGGCGGCGGTGGCCGGCTTCGGCCAGATACTGCGCGGCGGTCGTTATACCGGCCGGTTCGGTTACGACGACGTGCTGGCGCTGGCCCGGGCGGCGCGCGGCCCCGATCCTTACGGCTATCGCGGTGAGTTTCTGACCCTGGTGGGGCTGGCCAAATCGCTCGATCCCGGCAAGGGTGGAGAATCGGGGCAGATGGTGCGTTGAATCGAAGGCGAAAGGCGATAAGGCGAAAGGTTGGAGGATCACCTTGCGCCTTGCGTCTCGCGCCTTTACCTTACGGCTTCATGCCGACCGACGACGATGCCGACGAGACTTTGATGCTGCGTTACGGCGCGGGCGATGCCGACGCCTTCGCCCGACTGTATACCCGGCACAAGGGACCGCTGTACCGCTATCTGCTGCGCCAGTGCGGCCAGCCGGCGGTGGCCGAGGAACTGTTCCAGGACGTATGGCTGAAACTGATCGCCGCCCGGACCAGCTACGTCGCCCAGGCCAAATTCACCACCTGGCTCTATCGGCTGGCGCATAACCGGCTGATTGACCACTACCGCGCCAGCGCGCGCCGCTTGCCAGCCTCCTACGCCGACGACTGTCCGGAATGGGCCGAGATCCCAGCCCCGGCGGAAACCCAGCCGGAGCACCAGGAAACCCGCCGCCAGCAGGCCGAGCGCCTGCTGAATCTGCTGGCGGAACTGCCGGAAGCCCAGCGCGAGGCGTTTCTACTTAAGGAAGAAGCCGGGTTGTCGCTGGAGGCCATCGCCCAGGCCACTGGAACCGGCCGGGAAACCGTCAAAAGTCGTTTACGCTATGCCCTGGCCCGGTTGCGGCGCGGTTTGGGAGGAGCGCCATGAACGATCCCCATTTCGGCGAATGGGACGAACTGGACGAAGTTCACGACGAGCGTCTATCCGAGCTTTATCGCGCGACGCGCGACGCCGGACCACCAGCCTGGCTGGATCAGAGTATTCTGGCGGCGGCGCGAACGGCGGCGGAACCGCGCCCGACCCCGTCGATTCCGTTGCCCCGCCGGCGGGGATTCCGATTCTGGGGAGCGCCGGTGGCGCTGGCGGCGACGGTGGTGCTGGCGGTCGGGTTATTGCACTGGCTGCCGCCCGTCGGCGAACTGGGCGGAATGGCGACACCAATGGAAGAAAAAGCTGCTCGGTCCCTGGCCCAGCCAACCACCGAATCGGATGGCGCGCGGGCCAAAAGCGCCGACACGGCAGCTGCGCCACCCGCTGCCCCGCCTCCACCGCCGCCGTCGTCAGTGAAACTGGATGAACAACGCCTCACGCGACCCAAGGCGATACCAGAGCCGGCGCGCTCGGAGTCGTTCCAAGCCGCGCCAGCGCGGCGGCCAGCCGACGAGGAAACAGCGCCCGTCCAGCAACGGACGAATCGCCGCTCGCCGGCGGCGTGGCGGGCGGAAATCGCCGAGCTGCGCCGCCAGGGTCGGCACGCCGAGGCCGAGGCTCGGCTGGCGGAGTTTCGGCGGCACTATCCCCACGAACCGCTGAACGACGCGGAACCGCCGCGATGAACGACGCCATCCCGTCGCCGGCCACGCTGGACGACCTGGAAATGCAACTGGAGCAACTGCTGGTTGCCCGTCCTCCAGGAATCAGCGAGCACGAGTTATTGAAAATCCTGCGCCGGGAACAGCCGTTGTTCGCCGCGTTCGATGCTCGCGAACCGCTCGGCCTGTTCCGAGGTCACTATCTGCTGTTTCACGTGTTGTACCGGCTGCGGCACCGGCTAGCGCGCGAGCGGCGCGGTCACCTGACCATCGATCCGCTGCGCATCGCGCTGGAACCGCCGACCGTCGCCGAACCTGGCGGGAAGAACGCGGCGCTGGCGCCGGGCGGGTCCGACCTGGCCGACTGGTATGCCGATTTGGGGCGATTGATGACCGTGACCGCCGCCCAAGTCGGCGAGTGGTTGCGCCAATTCCACACGGCCCACCGGGCGGGCGAACAACGGCGGGCGGCGCTGGCGGTGCTGGAGCTGCGGGATCCGGTGGATGTGGCCGCCATCCGGCGACAATACCGGCGGCTGGCGATGCGCCACCATCCCGATCGGGGAGGTGACGGTCAGCGGCTGCGCGAAATTCACGCGGCGCTGGCGGCGTTGGCGGGCGGTCGCGCCCGATTTCGTGGAGGCTGAGCCGGCATGGGCTGGCGACGGCCTATTTGGCCAGAAATTTTTTGATGGTTTCGATCAGCGTCTCTTCATCCACCGGCTTGGTGACATAGCCCTTGGCGCCTTGCCGCGCGCCCCAGATTCGGTCGGTTTCCTGATCCTTGGTCGTGACGATGATCACCGGGATATGGCTGGTGGAGGGGTTCTTGGTAATTTGCCGGGTGGCCTGAAAGCCATTGATGTTGGGCATGACCACATCCATGAGGATGAGATCCGGCAATTCCGCCTTGGCGACCTCAACGCCCTCGACGCCATCCTTGGCGGTCAGGGTTTCATGTCCATGTTTCTTGACGATTTTGGCGAGACTCAAGGTCTGGGTCGGCGAATCGTCGACGATCAATATGCGGGCCATGTTGCCACTCCTAAGGGGGTCTCGCGCCTACCTCGCGCGCGGGTTGAAAGCGGCTGCGGGGCCGGGGTCATCCGCGCCGCCGTCTGGATCAATCGGGCCGACCGGGCCGGCCTTCGCCAATAACACATGATAAGGCAAATTCAGCCTCGTCGGGGATGGTTTTCTCGCCGTCGGCGCGGCGCGAACGCATGGTAGGATAAACACTTTATCGGCTTGATTCACTGGAGTTGGCTTGATCATGAGCGATTCACATCCGAGTTTCTTCACCCGCCTGATCCTGGCGCTGCGCGCGCTCGGGCGGATTCTGGGCGACGCCGGGTTCGCGGCCGAGGTGTCGCGGCTGGAACGGGGCGAGCGAGTCGGGCCGGCCACCCCGGCGGTCGCCGAATCCAGGCCGTCATTGCGGGAAGCACCGCCGGATTCGGCCTTGCAACTGCTGGCGCTGTTGCAGCGGGAAGGGCGGTTCGTGGACTTTCTGGAAGAGAATGTCAGCGCCTATTCCGACGCCGAGATCGGCGGCGCGGCGCGGGTGGTGCATGAAGGTTGTCAAAAGGTGCTGCGCGAGTATCTGTCCATCGAACCGGCGCGGACCGAGGCCGAGGGCGCGCGGCTGACGCTGGCGGCCGGCTTCGACGCCGCGGCGGTGCGGTTGACCGGCAACGTGGTGGGCCAACCGCCGTTCACCGGCACGCTGACCCACCGGGGCTGGCGGGTCACCGAGATCCGGTTGCCCAAGCTGGCGGAGGGTCACGATGTCCGGGTGCTGGCCCCGGCGGAGGTGGAGCTATGAGCGAGGTCCGCTACGCCGTCGGCATCGATCTGGGCACCACGCATTGCGTGATGGCGGCGGTGGACCTGGCCGCCAGCGACCGCGACGACGTGGTCGAGGGAGTCGAGGCCATTCCGCAGTTGACCGCGCCGGGTTCGATCGAAGACCGGACGATGCTGCCCTCGTTCCTGTACCTGCCGCATCCCGACGAATTGAAGCCCGACGACCGCGTCCTGCCCTGGGGCGAGCCGCCGCCGTTCGTGGTGGGCGAACTGGCCCGCGCCCTGGGCGGTCGCACACCAATTCGGCTGGTGGCCAGCGCCAAGAGCTGGCTGTGCCATCCCGGCGTGGATCGGCGCGCGGCGATCCTGCCGGTGGAAGCGCCGGAGGAAGTGGCGCGGGTCTCGCCATTGCAGGCCACGATGCGCTATCTGGCCCATCTACGCGCCGCCTGGGACCACCAGCACCCCGACGCGCCGCTAACCCACCAGGAGGTGGTGCTGACCGTGCCGGCGTCCTTCGATCCGGCCGCCCGCGAACTGACCGCCGAGGCGGCGGCGGCGGCGGGACTGAACCAACTGGTGCTGCTGGAGGAACCGCAGGCGGCGCTGTATCACTGGATTCTGGCCAGCCGGGGCGAGTGGCGCAAGCAGGTCCGGGTCGGCGACATCATCCTGGTGATCGACCTCGGCGGCGGCACCGCCGACTTCTCGCTGATCGCGGTGACCGAGCGCGACGGCTCGCTGGACCTGGTGCGGGTGGCCGTGGGCGACCATATCCTGCTGGGCGGCGACAACATGGACCTGGCACTGGCCCACGCGGTTCGCGCCAAGCTGGCCGCGCAGGGAACCCAGCTTGATCCCTGGCAGGTGCAAGCGCTCACCCACGGTTGCCGCGCCGCCAAGGAAACCCTGCTGGGCGACGCCAGGGTCGAGGCCGTACCGGTGGTGGTGCCGAGCCGAGGCTCCAAGCTGATCGGCGGCACCCTGCGCACCGAGATGACCCGCGCGGAAGTGACCCAAAATCTGGTCGAGGGTTTCTTTCCGGTGGTGGAGGCGGCGGCGCGGCCCGCCAGTCGAGCGCGGGCGGCCTTGACCAAGATCGGCCTGCCCTACGCTCAGGACGCGGCGATGCCTCGCCATCTGGCGGCGTTTCTGGCTAGACAAGTGAACGCGACCCGCGATCTGGCCGGTTTCGAGGACCGGTTACCGGACGATGCAACCTTCCTGCATCCCACCGCCGTGCTGTTCAACGGCGGGGTGTTCAAGGCCCAGCCGTTGCTGGCGCGGACCTTGGAAGTCTTGAACGGCTGGCTGGACGCCGAGGGCGCTCCGCCGGCCCGGCTGCTGGAAGGCGCCGATCTCGACCTGGCGGTGGCGCGCGGCGCGGCCTATTACGGCTACGTGCGGCGCGGGCGCGGGGTGCGGATTCGCGGCGGCACCGCTAAGTCGTTCTATGTCGGGGTCGAAAGCGCCATGCCGGCGGTGCCGGGGATGGAACCGCCGATCGAGGCGCTGTGCATCGCCCCGTTCGGGATGGAGGAAGGGACGCAGGCCGAATTGCCGCCGCAGGAAGTGGGACTGGTGGTCGGGGAGCCGGTGCGGTTCCGCTTCTTCGGCTCCTCGGTGCGCCGCGCCGACCATGTGGGAGCGGTGCTGGACCAGTGGACGCCGGACGAGGTCGAGGAACTGGAGGAGATCGAGGCGACCCTGCCCGCCGAGGATCGCCAGCCGGGCGAGGTGGTGCCGGTGCGCCTGCGGGCGGCGGTCACCGAGGTCGGCACTCTGCGGCTGGAAGCCGTGCCGCGCGCCGGCGCGGAAAGCTGGAAGGTCGAGTTCGACGTGCGCGGGGAGGGGTGAGTCGAACCATTGCGGGGTAATGAACCCATGACCGATCCGCGGACCCAGCGCCAGGAGGCCCGCCAGCTATTGCGTCGGGCGCTCGACAACCGACTGGCTGATTTTCACCCCGGCCAGTGGGAGGCGATTGACGCCCTGGTCAATCGTCGGGAAAAGCTGCTGGTGGTGCAGCGCACCGGCTGGGGCAAGAGCATGGTGTACTTCATCGCTACTCGTCTCCTGCGCGACCGGGGTTGGGGGCCGACGCTGATCGTCTCGCCACTGCTGGCCCTGATGCGCAACCAGATCGAAGCCGCCCAACGATTGGGTATTCGGGCGCTGACCATCAACTCGGCCAATCGTGACGACTGGCCGCCGCTCATCCGCGCCATTCTGCACGATCAGGCCGATGCGGTGCTGATTTCTCCCGAGCGGTTGGCCAACGATGAGTTCGTGCGAACTGTGCTGTTGCCCATCGCCCAGCATCTCGGCCTGCTGGTGGTGGACGAGGCCCACTGTATTTCCGACTGGGGCCACGACTTCCGCCCGGATTATCGCCGTCTGGTCCATGTGTTGCGGCGAATGCCGCCGAACATATCGGTGCTGGGAACCACGGCGACCGCCAACAACCGGGTGTTGCGGGATATCGGTCAACAGTTGGGCGACATCCAGGTCCAGCGCGGCTCGCTGATGCGCGAGACCCTGGCCCTGCAAACCTTGCGCCTGCCCGGTCAGGCGGCGCGGCTGGCTTGGTTGGCGGAGCATCTGCCCAAACTGCCAGGTACCGGTATCGTGTACACCCTGACGCGCCAGGATGCCGAACAGGTGGCCGACTGGCTCACCCGGAATGGCATCCTCGCCCGCGCCTATCACAGCGACAGTACGGCGGACGGTTTCGCCGACGCCAACGCCTATCGGCAACATTTGGAAACCCTGCTGCTGACCAATCAGATCAAGGCGTTGGTGGCAACCACCGCTTTGGGGATGGGTTACGACAAGCCGGATTTGGGCTTCGTCGTTCACTATCAGGCGCCCGGTTCCATCGTGGCCTACTATCAGCAGGTGGGCCGCGCCGGTCGCGCCATCGCTTATGCCGTCGGGATTTTGCTGGCGGGACGGGAGGATGAGGAGATTCATGCCTTTTTCCGCGATAGCGCCTTTCCCGATGAGACTCAGGTCAACGCGATTCTCCATGCGCTGGAGCAGTCCGATGGCTTGACGGTGATCGAGTTGGAAGCGGTGGTCAACCTTAGACGCAGCAAGCAGATCGAGCACGTTTTGAAATTCCTCAGCGTCGAAAATCCCGCGCCGGTGCTCAAGGATGGCTCGCGCTGGCGGCGAACGCCGGTGGCCTACCGCCTGGATCGCGAGCGCATCCGGCGTCTGACCGATCAGCGTGAGCAAGAGTGGCGGGAAGTCCAGGCGTATATCGACAGCCGGGACTGCCTGATGCAACTCCTTGCCATCGAGCTGGACGACGAGAACCCGCAGCCCTGCGGTCGCTGCGCCCGATGCTTGGGGCAGTCGGTGGTCGGGGAGGATTTCTCGCCGATCCTGGCGATTGAAGCGGCGCGCTATCTCCGGCATTCGGAGTTGCCGCTGGAGTGCAAAAAGCAAGTCGCCAAAGGCGCGTTCGCCGTTTATCCCTTTCGCGGCAATCTGAAAGCGGAGATGCAGGCCGAAACCGGGCGGGTGCTGGCCCGCTGGGGCGATGCCGGCTGGGGGCGGTGGGTGGCCGAGGATAAACGGACCGGCCATTTCCGCGATGAGTTGGTGGAGGCGATGGCCGAAATGATTCAGCGGCGCTGGCGTCCGCAACCTTCGCCGACGTGGGTTACCTGCATCCCGTCCCGCAACCATCCGACCCTGGTTCCGGATTTCGCCCGCCGCTTGGCCGCCCGGCTGCGATTGCCGTTCGTGCCCGCCGTCGCCAAGCAGCGCGACAACCAGTTACAGAAATTCCAGCAGAACCGCTATCACCAGTGCCGCAACCTGGATGGCGTGTTTGCGATTGATGCCCCAATTCCGAATGGGCCTGTATTGTTGGTGGACGACATGGTGGATTCGACTTGGACTCTGACGGTCGTGGCAGCCCTGCTGCGGCAGGCGGGGAGCGGACTGGTGTGGCCGACCGCGCTAGCGACCACCGCCGGCGGGGATTGACATGGACCTGCATACACAAGCCCAGGCGGTATTGCTATTGACCGCCTATTTATCCAAATCCGCCAGGGACGAGCCACGCCCGCTGGCGCCGATGGAATGGGGACGCTTCGCCCGTTGGCTGAAGGACCGGGGAATCGCCCCGGAGATGCTACTGCGCGATGACCCCGCCCGGTTGCTAGCGGGATGGATCGATCGCACGGTGACGCTGGAACGGATTCATGCGCTGCTGAACCGTGCCGGTGCGTTGGGACTGGCGGTGGAAAAGTGGCAACGCGCCGGACTCTGGATTCTGATTCGGGCCGATGCCGATTATCCCAGTCGCCTGAAAAAACATCTGCAAACCGATTCGCCGCCGGTACTGTTCGGTTGCGGCAACCGCCGGTTGCTGGATCAGGGCGGGATCGCAATCATCGGTTCGCGGCACGCCAGCCTGGAGGATTTGGCGTTTACGACGCGCCTGGGCGCCGAAACAGCGTCGCAGGGACTGTCGGTGATTTCCGGCGGCGCGCGGGGCGTGGACGAGGCGGCGATGCTGGGCGCGCTGGCGCGGGAAGGAACAGCGGTTGGCGTACTTTCCGACAGCCTGCTGCGCGCCGCGACCTCGGCCAAATATCGCCCAAGTCTGCTAAACGGTAATCTGGCGCTGATTTCCCCCTTCAATCCGGAGGCAGGCTTCGAAGTGGGCAATGCCATGGCGCGCAATAAGTACATTTATTGTCTGGCCGATGCCGCTATCGTCATCGCGGCGGACCGGGAGCAGGGCGGCACCTGGCATGGCGCGGTGGAAAATTTGAAGCATGGCTGGACGCCGCTGTGGGTGAAGCTGCATCCCGATCTTGCTTCCGGCAATGCTGAATTGACCCGGCGGGGCGGGCGGGAATTGCCAGCAGAGTTGTGCGATTTGGTGGCACTGTGCGTTCGGGAGGCCGCGCCAGCGGTCGATCATTCACACGCCCTGGTTGCGGAACCCGCGCCGCTTACCCTCAAACCGCATGACACTTCAACCCCTACGACCGATACCGTACTGGACAACCTGGATTTTTATCAATTGTTCCTGCGCCGCCTGCGAACGCTAACCGCGAAGGCGCCGGCCACCGATCAGGAACTGCTGATCCATCTCGACATCGGTAAACCTCAATTGCACGATTGGTTGAAACGCGCCTTGGAGGAAGGGCAGGTGACAAAGCTCGGCAAGCCGGCGCGCTATCAGTGGCGGTCGGCGCAGCCGGAACAAAATTCGTTTTTCACTAATGAATAGCATGGGGAGGACTAGATCATCGCTCGATCCAGCACGTCCCGCTATCTGGTGGGCATCGACCTCGGTACCACCCACACAGTCGTCGCCTACACCGAGCCCCGCGCCACCGATATCCGCCTGTTCGCCATCGAGCAGTTGATCGCCCCCGGCGCGGTGGCGGCGCGGTCGCTGTTGCCCTCGGTGCGCTATCACCCAGCCGAGGGCGAACTGGCGGCGGCGGATGGGCAACTGCCCTGGCCGTTCGTCGACCCCGGCGAGGTAGCCGACGTTATCGTGGGCGAACTGGCGCGGGAGCGGGGGTCGCGAACGCCGGGCCGGCTGGTGGCCAGCGCCAAGAGTTGGCTGTCCCACGCCGGCGTGGACCGCATCGCGCCGATCCTGCCCTGGGGAGCGGCGGAGGATGTCGCCAAGGTTTCGCCGGTCGCTGCCAGCGCCAGCACCCTGGCCCACATCCGCGCCGCCTGGAATCACCGCTTTCCCCGCCAACCGCTGGAGCGGCAGGAACTGGTGTTGACCGTGCCGGCCTCGTTCGACGAAGCGGCGCGGGTGCTGACGGTGGAAGCGGCGCGGCTGGCCGGTCTGCCGCAACTTCGGCTGCTAGAGGAACCGCAAGCAGCCTGCTACGACTGGCTACATCGCCATCGCGGCGACGTGGCGGCGGCCCTGGGCGAAGCCCGGTTGCTGCTGGTCTGTGACGTGGGCGGCGGCACCACCGACCTAACCCTGATCCAAATCGAGGCCGACGAGGCGGGGCCAAAACTGACCCGCGTCGGCGTTGGCGACCATCTGATGCTCGGCGGCGACAACATGGACCTGACCCTGGCGCGCACGGTCGAGGCCCGGCTGGGTGGCGGGCGGCTCAACGCCGGCGAATTGTCGCAACTGTGGCAGCAATGCCGGAGCGCCAAGGAACGCCTGCTGGCCGACGCCGCGCCAGAGCGAACGACCGTCACGGTGCTCGGCGGCGGTTCGCGGCTGATCGGCGGTGCGCGGTCGGCGGAATTGAGCCGCGCCGAGGCGTGGACACTGCTGCTGGACGGTTTTCTGCCGATGGTCGAATGGGGCGAGCGGCCCCGGAGCCGACGGGCGGCGGTGGTCGAATTCGGCCTGCCCTATGCCGCCGACCCGGCCATCAGCCGCCATCTGGCCGCGTTCCTGGCGCAACACGCGGAGGCATGTCGGCGGGCGCTGGGCGAGCGGGCGCCGACGGTGGGACCGGCGCTGCCGGACACGGTATTGCTGAACGGCGGCGTGTTCCACGGCGCGGCGCTGGCGGGGCGACTGCTGGATCTGCTGGCCGGCTGGCGCGGCGAACCCCTGGCGCGACTGGACAACCCCGAACCCGATCTGGCGGTAGCGCGCGGCGCGGTGGCCTACGGACTGGCGCGGCGCGGTCAGGGTTTGCGGATTGGCGGTGGCTCGGCGCGCGGTTACTTCTTGGTGGTGGACGGCGAACGTCGGCAACGGCAGGGTGTTTGCCTGTTGCCGCGTGGGGCCGAGGAAGGGCGGGAAATCCGGCTGGAACGCACCTTCTCGCTGCGGCTGGGCGCGCCGGTGCAGTTTCATCTGTTGTCCTCGACCGGGGACGCCGTGCACCCGCCGGGCGAAGTGATGGCGCTGGACGCGGAGGAATTCGCGCCCCTGCCGCCGATCGCCACGGTGATCGAGAGCGAGGCCGGGGCGGGTGAGGTTCCGGTGCAATTGCTGGCGCAATTGACCGAGGTCGGTACGCTGGAGGTGGATTGCGTAGCGGTGGAACAACCCTCACCACCGGTCCCTCTCCCAGCGGGCGCGGGGAGCGCGAGCCAGGGACGCTGGCGGCTAGCGTTTCAACTGCGCGGCGGCGACGCGGCGACTCTGGCCCGACTGCATCCGCGCTTTCCCGAGGCGGCGGCGCGGATCGAACGATTCTACGGTTCCCGCGCGCCCGATGTGGAAGCGAAGGAGATCAAGACCCTGCGCGCCGACCTGGAACGCCTGCTCGGCAAGCGTGAAAGCTGGGAGACACCGTTGTTGCGCGAATTGTTTGGCGTGCTGTGGGCCGGGGCGCGCCGGCGGCGGCGCTCGGCGGAGCATGAGCGGTTGTGGTTCAGTCTGGCCGGTTACTGCCTGCGGCCGGGCTTTGGTTATCCGCTGGACGACTGGCGGGTTCGACAGTTGTGGAGTCTGTACGAGCAGGGCGTGCAATATCACCAGGATGCGCAGAGTTGGGCGGAATGGTGGACCCTGTGGCGGCGGGTGGCCGGAGGGCTGGACGCGGCGGCGCAAGGACAACTGGGCGAGGAATTGATGACGGAACTGCGTCCGTTGACCGGCAAGGCCGCCAAGGACAAACCAGCGGGCGTGGAAGACATGGCGCGGCTGGCGGCGGTGCTGGAGCGGTTGCCGGCGGCGCGCAAGGTCGAACTGGGCGAGTTGTTGCTGGCGCGGCTGGCCCGCAAGGGCGAATCGCCGCAACTGTGGTGGGCAATCGGCCGGCTGGGTGGCCGGGTTCCCGCCTACGGCAGCGCCCACGACGTCGCGCCGGCGGCGACGGCAATGGTCTGGCTGGAATGGGTGCTGGCGCTGGACTGGAAAGCAGTGGCCCCGGCGGCGTTCGCGGCGACTCTGCTGGCGCGGCTGAGCGGGGATCGGGAACGGGATTTGGACGAAGCGGCGCGGGTGCGGGTGTCGCAACGCCTGCGGGCGGCGAAAGCCCCAGCGACCTGGTTGCGAATGGTGGAAGAGGTGGTGGAACTGGACGAGGCCGACGCCGGCCGGGTGTTCGGCGAAGCCCTGCCGCCGGGGCTGCGGCTGGTGGGGTGACGCGCAACGAAATTCAACTATGGTTATCTCATACCGGCATCGGCCGGCCCTGGAGCCACGACATGACCCTCAAGATCGACAAGAAGATCGTTCGCTACAGCGTCGTCAAACCCGACGAGCCCGCGACCGCCCCGGCCGTGCAGCAGATGCACGAAAGCGTGGCGCGGCCCGATGTCCTGCCCGGCGCGACCTACAAGGTCAAAACCCCCCTGTCGGATCACGCGCTCTACATCACCATCAACGATATCGTCCTCAATCCCGGCACGCCCCACGAAACCCGGCGGCCGTTCGAAATCTTCATCAACTCCAAGGCGATGGAACACTTCCAATGGATCGTCGCCCTGACCCGCATCATCTCGGCGGTCTTCCGCAAGGGCGGCGACTGCACCTTCCTGGTTGAGGAAATGCGCTCGGTGTTCGATCCCAAGGGCGGCTATTTCAAGAAGGGCGGCAAATACATGCCCTCGCTGGTCGCGGAAATCGGCGACGTGATCGAATCGCACATGCGTTCCATCGGCCTGCTCAAGGAAGACGGTCCCGACGCGCACCAGCGCAAGTTGATCGACGAGCAGCGCGCCAAGTACGAACTCGGCATGAAAGCCGTTGAGGAGGCCGGCGAGGAGTCCTTTCCGCCGGAAGCCACGCTGTGCGGCAAGTGCCAGACCAAGGCGGTCATCGTGATGGACGGCTGTCTGACCTGTCTGAATTGCGGCGATTCCAAGTGCTCCTGAACCCTCACCCCCAACCCCTCTCCCAAAGGAAGAGGGGAATTTTTGATTGAGACCGCGCCATGATCTCGACCTTGCCCGAAGCGATGACCGCCATCGAAATCACCGAACCCGGCGGTCCCGAAAAGCTGGTCCCCACCCGCCGGCCCGTGCCGCAACCCGCATCCGGCGAAGTGCTGATCCAGGTCGCCGCCGCCGGCGTCAACCGCCCCGACTGCCTGCAACGCCAGGGTAGCTATCCACCGCCGCCGGGCGCGTCCGACCTGCCGGGTCTGGAAGTCGCCGGCACGGTGGTCGCGCTGGGCGAAGGCGTGACGGACTGGAGGATCGGCGATGCGGTGTGCGCCCTGCTGACCGGCGGCGGCTACGCGGAATACTGCGCCGCTCCCGCTCCACAATGCCTGCCGGTTCCCGCTGGATTGACCCTGCAACAGGCCGCCGCGCTGCCGGAAACCTTCTTCACGGTCTGGAGCAACGTCTTCGACCGGGCGCGGCTCCAACCCAGCGAAAGTCTGCTGGTGCATGGCGGCGCCAGCGGCATCGGCGTCACGGCCATTCAATTGGCCAAGGCGCTAGGTTCGCGGGTATTCGTCACCGTCGGCGGTGGCGAGAAGGTTCAACCCTGTCTGGACCTGGGCGCGGAACGGGTGATCAACTACCGCGAGGAGGATTTCGTCCAGGTCATCAAGGAAGTCACCAACAGCAAGGGCGTGGACGTGATCCTCGACATGGTCGGCGGTGATTACGTCCAGCGCAATCTCAGCGCGCTGGCGGTCGAGGGCCGGCTGGTGTTCATCGCCTTTCTACGTGGGGCCAAGGTGGAACTGAACCTGGCGCCGGTGATGATGAAGCGCCTGACGATTACCGGCTCGACCCTGCGCGCCCGGCCCGTTGCCCACAAGGCGCCGATCGCCAGGGCGTTGCGCGAAACCGTCTGGCCGTTGCTGGCCAGTGGCACGATCCGACCCATCATTGATCGCGTTTTCCCATTGACCGAGGCCGCCGCCGCCCACGCCCTGATGGAGTCGAATCGCCACGTCGGCAAGTTGGTGTTGCAGGTTGCTCCCGCGTCCTGACCGTCCGTTTGCGGAATCCATGGAACTTGTGAGCCCATCTTGGTGTCTTTCGCTGCCTTGGACAAGGAGTCATCGCAATGGCCAACAAGCAGCTTTTCAAATCCCAGGCGGGCCGCCTGCCACCAGCAGCCAACGCGCGTAATGAAGCCGGCGGCAAGGCTTACGCGCTTTCCCCCCAAGCCGCGCTGGCGCAGTACGCCGCCACCGGTTGCCTGAACACGACGTTCTACGCCAACGCGGACATGCAACTGGACGCCGTGCTCGGCTTGTGCGCGGCGGTGGAGCCAGCGTTCGTCGCCAAAACGGCGATTTACGCCCGTCGGCGCGGCCAGATGAAGGATATGCCGGCGCTGCTGACGGCGTGGCTGGCGCAACACGGCCCGGACTGGCTGGAGCCTACCTTCGCCAAGGTCATCGACAACGGGCGGATGCTACGCAATTTCGTGCAAATCCTGCGTTCCGGCGCGGTCGGGCGCAAATCGCTGGGCAGCCGGCCCAAGCGGTTGGTTCAGAACTGGCTGAACGGGCGCAGCGACGCGCAACTGCTGAGCGCCTCGGTCGGCAACGACCCGTCGCTGGCCGACGTGCTGAAAATGGTCCACCCGAAACCGGCGACACCGGAACGGACGGCACTGTACGCCTGGCTGATCGGCAAGCCGCACGACGCGGCGCTGTTGCCCGAAGCGATCCAGGCGCTGGAGCAGTTCCGGGACGACGTGGAAGCGCCGGTGCCGGACGTGCCGTTCGAACTGTTGACCGCTCTACCCTTGCGGCCGCAGCACTGGGTCGCCATCGCCTGTCAGGCGCCGTGGCAGATGACCCGGATGAACCTGAACACCTTCGCCCGCCACGAGGTGTTCAAGGTCGGCGGCATGGCCAAGCGCATCGCCGAACGGTTGCGCGATCCAGCGGCAATTCGGCGGGCGCGGGTGTTCCCGTACCAGTTGCTCAGCGCGTACACGATGACCGATCCGGCGGTGCCGGAGATCGTCCGCGACGCCTTGCAGGATGCGCTGGAGGTGGCGTTGGAGAACGTGCCGGAATTGCCGGGACAGGTTTACGTGCTGCTGGATGTGTCCGGCTCGATGAATTCGCCGGTGACCGGCCATCGCAAGGGCGCGACCTCCACGGTGCGCTGCGTGGACGTGGCGGCGCTGGTGGCGGCGGCATTGTCCGCGAAGAACCCGGCGACGGAGATTTTGCCGTTCGACACCCAGATTCACGCCCACCGCTTGAACCACCGCGACAGCGTGCTGACCAACGCGCAAACGCTGGCGCAATTCGGCGGTGGCGGAACCAATTGCGGATTGCCGCTGGCCACGTTGAATCAACGCAAGGCGGCGGGCGATCTAGTGATCTACGTCTCCGACAACGAGTCATGGGCCGACCCGCAGCGCGGGCGTGGCACCGAAACGATGCGGCAATGGGAAGCGTTCCGCCAGCGCAACCCGCAAGCGCGGCTGGCCTGCATCGACATCCAGCCGTATGGGACGGTGCAGGCGCAAACCCGCGAGGACGTGCTGAACGTGGGCGGCTTCTCGGACGCGGTGTTCGAGGTGCTGGCGCGGTTCGCCGCCGGACAGTTGGGCGGCGAGCATTGGGTGCGCGAAATCGAAGCCTTGGAGGTATAATTCGGCAACCGTTTTAGCCGTCCGGACTGGAATGCCCGACCGGGAGTACATCTCCTGCAACGAGCCAATCCTCTCGGTCACTTTCCTTGTCCGGTCCGGGCGGTCTCGATTTACGGCGGCGAATGCCGGCGGGAGTACATGGTCTCCGCCACATACGGGCGGGAAGAAGCAGATCTCGCCAATCCTTTGTCGTCGCCTTTCCGTTTGCCGTGGCGAATGCTCGCGGGACTACATTCGTAATGCCTAGGTCGCGGGTTCGATTCCCGCCATCATCCCTTCGGGGCTGGTGTAGCTCAGTCGGTAGAGCAAGGAACGTCTCGCAAAAACCTCGTCGCCACGCTTTATTCAGAACGGAGTGCGAATTTATGGCACTCCGTTTTTTCCATGCCGTCCGCCATGCCATCCATCTTGCTCTCGACCCTGAACGCCCGTTATTTCCATTCCTCTTTCGGGCTGCGTTATCTGTTCGCCAACCTGGGCGAGCTGCAAGCCGACGCCGCGATCCGGGAATTCATCATCACCCAGCGCCCGCTGGACATCGCCGCAGCGCTGCTGGCCGAACAGCCGCGTATCGTCGGCTTCGGCGTTTATATCTGGAACGTCGCGGAAACCACCCAAGTCGTCGCCCTGCTCAAGCGGGTGCGGTCGGATTTGCTGATCGTGCTCGGTGGGCCGGAAGTCAGCCATGAATGGCAGGAACAACCCATCGTGGCGATGGCCGACTATCTGATCACAGGACAAGCGGACTTGGCGTTCGCGCGCCTATGTCGGCGGCTGCTGAATGACGATCCGCCAACCGAGAAAATCATCGCCGCCGAACCGCCGTCACTCGATCAACTCGCCCTGCCCTACCGGTTCTATAACGACGAAGACATCGCCCACCGGCTGATCTACGTCGAAGCCTCGCGTGGCTGCCCGTTCCGGTGCGAATTCTGCCTGTCGGCGTTGGACCAGACCGCTTGGCCGTTTCCGCTGGAGCCGTTTCTCGTCGAGATGGAGCGGCTTTATCAACGGGGCGTGCGTCATTTCAAATTCGTGGATCGCACTTTCAATCTCAACGCCAAGATCGGCGCGCGGATTCTAGATTTCTTTCTGGAACGGCTGGACGAACGGCTATTTCTGCATTTCGAACTGATTCCCGACCATCTGCCGGAGGCGCTCAAGAACCGGATCGTTCGGTTTCCACCTGGCGCGCTGCAATTCGAAATCGGCGTGCAGACCTTCAATCCCGCTGTGCAGGCGCTCATCAGCCGCAAGCAGGACAATCGTAAAACCGAGGAAAATTTAACGTGGCTGCGCCAGCATACCCACGCTCACCTGCACGCCGATCTGATCGTTGGCCTGCCGGGCGAGGATCTGGCCAGCTTTGCCGCCGGCTTCAACCGGCTGGTGGCGCTCGACCCGCACGAAATCCAGGTCGGCATTCTCAAGCGGCTGCGCGGCGCTCCCGTCGACCGCCACACCTTCGATTTCGACTGCCGCTACAACCCGCAACCGCCCCATAACCTGCTGTGTTCGAGATTGCTGAACTTCACCACGATGCGGGGCCTGGAGCGTTTCGCCCGTTACTGGGATCTGATCGGCAACTCCGGGCGATTCCATCAGACCCGCCCCCTTTTGCTGGGCGACGATCCGTTCGGCCGCTTCATGGTGTTCAGCGACTGGCTGTTCGCCACCACTGGCCAAACCCACCAATTCGCGCTGGAGCGGTTATTCGATCTGTTGTACCGGGGGTTGATCGCGGCGCTGACCCTAGCCGAACCGGTAGCGCGCGAGGCATTGACCGAGGATTACCGGAACGGTGGCCTGAAAGGTTATCCAGCCTTTTTACAGCCGAACTCGTTGCCCCAAAATCGGGACAAATCACCTAAAACCGCCGCCGCTCCCATCCGGCAGGCGCGACATCGGTGAAAACCGAAAACGCGAATTACAAAAATTCACCTTTGCTCAATCGAAAATTCACAAATTCAGTCCAGAATGCCTCAAGTCCTTAACCATCTTGGGAACAGGCGTTGCCAAGAGCCAAGCTTACCCAAAGCGTGCATCCAGGGGATGCGGCCTACGCCCGGTAACCATGCGGGAATTTGCCTCTTAGCCACTTTAGCGTTGTGCGGGAACAAAATCTTTGCTATACAGCAACAAAATTTGTTGCAACGCAAAACAAAATCGACCCACCAAGGTCCAATGATGTAGTTCGATTATTGTTAGGGAGAATCACAGTCATGACCACCTCAACGCCCGTTCATACGGTTTGCCCGCACTGCAAGCGTCCGGTGACGGTACAGCCCGACCAACGCCGCGCCCAATGCCCGGAACATGGGGTGATCGTGCCGATGCGCAGCGCCATCGCCAACATGCCACTGGCGCCCCAATCGCTGAAGCTGGCGCCGGCGGTCTAAGCTTGAAAAACCCTAACCCTCGACCCCTTTCAGCGAAGGGGAAGAGAGTTTTGCGAAGAGAGCTTTAAGGGGAGCTTCGATACGAATTCCGGGTGCGTTCAAGCCGGTCACTCCACCATCACTCGGGGATCGCCGGATTCCAAGACGCCGATGACTGTGGCTTCCGGGAAGCCGCTGGCGCGGAAACAATCCAGCACCGTCGTTACCCCCTCCGGCGCGCAGGCCACCAGCAAACCGCCGCTGGTTTGAGGATCGCAGAGCAGGCGCTGCGCCCAAGCAGGCAATTCCGAACCCAGCCTGACTTCGTGCCCGTAGCTCGCCCAGTTGCGCTCGATGGCGCCGGGACCGATGCCCTGGGGCGTCAGGATCAGGGCGGTAGGCAAAACCGGCAGGCGGTCGAAGTGAATTCGCGCCACCAGTCCCGAGCCGCGACAGATTTCCAGCAGATGCCCCAGCAGGCCGAATCCGGTCACGTCAGTCATGGCGTGTACTGCGTCGAACGCGCCGAGGCGGTGACCCACCGTGTTCAGTTGGGTGGTGACCCGCAGCATCTCCGCGTAGCCCGCCGCGTCCAGCAGGCCCTTTTTCAATGCGGCGCTGAGCACGCCCACGCCCAACGGCTTGCCCAGCACCAGCGCGTCGCCGGCGCGGGCGGTATCGTTGCGCCTGATGCGGTCGGGCTCGGCCAGGCCGATCACCGCCAGACCGTAAATCGGCTCGGGCGAATCGATGGAGTGACCGCCGGCCAGCGCGACGCCGGCCTCCCGGCAGACCTCGGCCCCCCCTTCCATAATTCGGCGAATCACCTCCAGCGGCAGCGTGTTGACGGGCATCCCCAGGATCGCCAGCGCCAGTACCGGCGTCGCGCCCATGGCGTACACATCGGAGATCGCGTTGGTGGCGGCGATGCGGCCAAAGTCGCGGGGATCGTCCACGATGGGCATGAAAAAGTCGGTGGTGGCCACCAGCGCCTGCCGGTCGTTGAGACGGAACACGGCGGCATCGTCGGCGGTGGCGCTGCCCACCAGCAGGTCGGGATGGGGGAAACCGCCCGAGACGCCGGCGAGCGCCTCGCGCAGCACCTTGGGCGCGATTTTGCAGCCACAACCGCCGCCATGGGTCAGCGTGGTGAGGCGGATGGACGCGGGATCGGTCGCGGCGAGTGGTTCCGGGGTAGTCATGCCTGTGCTTCCTGGTTGAGGTCGATTCGATCGAAGCCATGCGCCAGACTGGCGACTGATTTGACCGCTCGCCTTCCAAGGAGGAACCCGGTCAATAGCAGATTGCAAACTTCCCTCTCCCTCTGGAAAAGGGATTGAGGGTGAGGGTGTTGATTGGCGGAAGGGCGTGGGAGTCGAACCCACCAAGGACCGCCTGACGGCCCCCACCGGATTTGAAGTCCGGCCGCCTCACCGGATGACGCCGCCCTTCCAAGTTATTTTGATGCGTGAGTCGCAAGATCCAGCAGGGTATCGCGGAAGATACGATGCCCCTCTCCTACCCGATGAGAGTAGCCAAGGCGGTCGAAGAATTCCAGGATGTGAATCGCGACTTTGCGCCCGCCGCCGATCCGGTCGCGGAAGCTGGCCGCGCGGGCCTCGCCCTCGCATTCGGCCAGTTCGAGCGCGATGGCCGACAGTTCCGCCACCGCCGCCCGCGTGAAGAAATGATCGTGGGCCACCTGAAACACCTCGCCCATGCCCGCCAGTTGCCTGAGCAGGCGCCGGGTCCGGTCCTCCTCCAGCCCGAGTTGGCGGGCGATGTCGCGCACCCGCGGCGGATTGTAGGGCACGGCCCGCAGCAGTGGTTCGATGCCATCCCGCCACAACGGCTCGTCGGCGGGCGCCAGTTGGACCCGATGGTCCAGCAAATGCACCCACGGACCGGTCCGCGCAACGCGCCCTTCCACGACCAGTTCGTCGAGCAGGGCCGCGAATACCGGCCGCGCCAGGGCGGGCGCGGCGATGCGGCGCAGGCGCTCGCGGTCGGGTCCCAGCCGTTCGAGATGGCTTTCGTGTTCGGCGGCGAGGGCGGCGAGCAGGGCATCCCGCAACGCCTGCCAGCGCGCTGGTGGAAACAGCACCGGGCCGTTGGAACCCGGCACGGTCACCGCCTCCGGCAAAGCCGCCAGCGCCGCCGTCACCGCCGGTCCCAGGTTCCACTGGCGCGCCAGCGTACCGAGATCGATCCCCTGCTCCGCCACGAGGAGCGCCCGACGCACCGCCTCCACTGGATTCGACTGGGTGAAGGCCCGGAGCAGTTCCAGTCGCTGTGGTTTGCGCCGGCCACGGGTGGGCGGCGCAATGTCGAGCACCCGGCCACCGCCGAGGGTGCGCCGGGCTGACTGGTCGCGCAGGATGAAGCGGTCGCCATGCAGGGCGGCAACCGGCTGGTCGAGGACCAGTTGCGCCAGTCCCGTCGCGCCCGGCGCGATGGCCTCCCCTTCCAGCACCGCCACCCGGGCCATGACATCGGCCGCGCCCAAATGGCCATGCACCGGGGTCCAATGCCGCAAGGGTTGTTCCTCGGTGGCCAGCACCCGCAATTCCACATCGAGGCGCGCGGTCGGAACGTGCAGCGCCGCGTCCAGCACCCAGTCGCCGCGATGGATGTCCTGCCGGTGCAAATCCGGGCCGGTCAGGTTGAGGGCGCAGCGCTGGCCCGCTTCGCCGCGCTCCGCCGGCTGGTTCTGGGCATGGATGCCGCGCACCCGCGCTTCCCGTCCCGAGGGCGAAATCAGTAAGCGGTCGCCCACCCGCACGGAACCGCTGTAAACGGTGCCGGTGACCACGGTGCCGATGCCGGTCAAGGTGAAACTGCGATCCACCGCCAGCCGGAACCGTTCTCCACCACAACGGGCCGGAGTCTGGCGCGCGGCTTCGTGCAGATAGTGGCGGAGATCGCCGATGCCGTCGCCGGTGAGGGCGCAAACCGGGAAAATCGGGCTCTCCGCCAGGCCGGTAGCGGCCAGCAGGTGGCGAACCTCTGCCGTTGCCTGGGTCGCCCGTTCCGCAGGAACCCGATCGACCTTGGTCAGCGCCACCGCCCCGTGTGTCAGGCCGAGCAGGTCAAGCACCTGCACGTGCTCGCGGGTCTGGGGCATGGGGCCGTCGTCCGCCGCCACCACCAGCAAGACGAAGTCGATGCCGGTGGCCCCGGCCACCATGGTATGCACCAGTCGCTCGTGGCCGGGCACGTCCACGAAGCCGAGAATGTCTCCCGATTCCAGCGGCTGGTAGGCGTAGCCGAGGTCGATGGTGATGCCGCGCGCCTTCTCTTCCGGCAGGCGGTCGGTGTCCACACCGGTCAGGGCGCGCACCAGGGCGGTCTTGCCGTGATCGATATGGCCAGCGGTGCCGATGATCATGGTGAAACCTTTTATTCAACAGGCACTTTGACGGCGGGGCTGACGTTCAGCCTGGCCGCCCGTCTGGCGAAACGGCGACCATCGAAGCTGAGCAGTTCATCGCAATGACTGCTGGACCGCAGGTGCAAGGCGTCGGCAAAGTCCATGCCCTGACCATGCCAGACCAGCGCATCCGCCACTCGCGGCCAGTCTTCGACGCTGACGTTGGGAAGACCCAGCAAATGTTCGATGACGCGGACAAACTCGGGAGCGGCAAAGCCATAGAACGCCCGCAGAACCCATTCCAGTTCCAGCACCACCGTCAGGGGAACAAAGAGCTGGGGCGACTCAACGAAAATGCGCCGGGCAAGCGGTCGTAGTTTCGCGGCCTCCGGGTCGTTCGGGTCATCCACGTAAAAGCGGGCCAGAATGTTGGTGTCAAGACCGATCATTCAACGCATCCCGCATGGCCTGGGCAACATCGAAGTCAGATAGACACCTTTGCCCGGGCCGCTGGCAAACCAGCATACCGTAACCCTCCTCGGGGCGGCTCGGACGAATGCGCCGCTTGAGTTCGATGCGGATGGCGTTGCCATCCAGGATAAAATCGAGCTGACAGCCGGGAGTGATCCCGAGTTGGCGGCGAATTTCAGCCGGAATAACCACTTGCCCTTTATCGGAAACAGTGACGGTTTTCATGGCAGCCTCTCCTCTTACCCAGTAAGAAAAATTTTACTACACTCCATTCGGAGCGACTGGCCCTGAGAGGCGAAAATCCACCACTGCGAAGCGTTCTATCGCGGTCGCCATGTCACGGCGTGGAGCGTTGATTCTCAAACAGGGCCACGAACGCCGCCTCGTCATCCAGACAGCGTAAGTCGAGCCGCAGCGCCCCATCGCCGATCCGGCCGATCACCGGAATGGGCAGCCGGCGCAGGGCGGTTTCCAGTTCGCGCAACACACCGCCCTTCTTACGCCGGGGAGTGATGACCAGGGCATGGCTGGGCAACCGGTCCACCGGCAGGGAGCCGCTGCCGATCTGGCTCAAGGCCGGCTCGATGCCGACATCCACCGGCCAGCCGGCAAGCGCGGCCCGCAGCACCGGCAACAACCGCGCGGCCTGAGCCTCAATGTCGGCCGGGGAACGGGTCAGCAGGCGCAGCGTCGCCAGCCGTTCCGGCAGCCGGTCGGGATCGCGGTGGAGCCGGAGGACCGCCTCCAGCGCGGCCAAGGTGAGCTTGCCGACCCGCAACGCCCGTTTCAGCGGGTTCTTCTTGAGTCGTTGAATCAGATCGCGCCGTCCAACCAGCAAGCCCGCCTGGGGACCGCCCAGCAGCTTGTCGCCGCTGAACGTGACCAGATCGGCGCCGTGGGCGAGAGCTTCCCGGGGCGTCGGTTCGTGGGGCAGGCCATAGCGTTCCTGATCTACCAGAGCGCCGCTGCCCAAATCCACCACGAACGACAAGCCGCGCTCGTGCGCCAGTCGCACCAGCTCGACCTCGGGCACGCTGGCGGTGAAGCCAGTGATGGCGTAGTTGCTGGCGTGGACCTTCATCACCAGGGCGGTGCGCGGACCGATGGCGTTCTCGAAATCCCGCAAGTGAGTGCGGTTGGTGGTCCCCACCTCCCGCAGCCGGGCGCCGGCCCGGGCCATGATGTCGGGAATCCGGAACGCGCCGCCGATCTCGATCAACTCGCCCCGGGAGACCAGCACTTCCTTCCGCAGCGCCAGGGTGTTGAGCAGCAGGAACACCGCCGCCGCATTGTTGTTGACCACGGTGGCGGCCTCGGCCCCGGTCAATTCCCGCAGCCACCCGTCCACGAGATCGTCGCGGTCGCCGCGCCCGCCGGAGTCCAGATCGTATTCCAGCGCGCAGGGATAGCGGGCGGCCATCACCAGTGCCTCCACCGCCGCCTCGGGCAGGGGGGCGCGACCGAGATTGGTGTGCAGCACCGTGCCGGTCAGGTTGAACACCCGCCGCAGGCGCGCGGCGTGATCGCAGGCCAGCCGCTCGCCGAGACGGGCGGAAAGGGCTGGCTCGGTGAAAGCCGAACCACTGACCTCGCCGGCCTGGACTGGCTGGCGCAGTTCCTCCAGCAGGCCACGCACCGCCGCCAGCACCGCCACCCGGCCGTACTCGGCCAGCAGTGGCGCCACCGAGGGCCAGTTCAGTATCCGGTCAACGGAAGGGGGATGGTGGGGAATCGGGGTATCGGGCATTTGGAATCGGGGACAGGATACTGATACGGTCGGCTATCCATCTCCCTGAAGCATCAGGTAATTGACGCCGCTCCTGACGAATTTCTCCTCGCTCGTCAGCAAGTCGAGGGCGAGGCTCGCCAAATCGTCGGCCGACGGCTCCACATCCGGGTCCCGGTCCATGCGGCAAAGCTTCAGGTAGCTTCCGCATTCGGGACAGGCTTCGGCCTGGACAGGGTCCTTGCGGTCTTCCACCACGTAATAGACGATGTCCTTATCGTTGCCGCAGTGGCTGCACTGGGCTCTGACGACGTGCCATTCCGTGCCGCACAGGGCGCAATGGAGATAGCGCAGACCATGGCCCGCATCGCCGACGCGCACCACCCCGGCCACCGGAGGACTGCCGCATACCGGACAGAGGCCATGCGATTGCGGTCGCGCTATCCAGACGGTATCCAGCGCGGCGGCAAGCCGGGTCCAGTAGACCTGTAGCGCCGCGCCGATCACTGGCGCGCAGGCCACATCCAGCCCCTGCCGATCACCCATCAGCAACCGATCCGCTTGAGATTCCAGCCACTCGTCCCCGGCTTCGCGCAGGCGGGCGAAGGCGGCGCGGGCGGGCGCGGGGGCGATGCCGTCCAATGCGTCCGCCAGTTGGATGACGACGGTTCGCCAGACCGGATCGCGCGGCCATCCTCTCGGCGCCAGCGGCGGCATACCGTGCTCGCGGCAACGGGCGAGCAGGTCGGCGTCGGGCAGCGGCAGGGCCGGGAGTCGATCAAGTTGTTCCTGCTGGGCGTCCGCCAGGGCGGCGGCGAATACCAGGTAATCGCCGAGGCTGTGACCGGCGGCAAGCTGGCGCAACCGCCGCGCCCGCCGGGCGAACGGCTGGAAGTCTGGAAGGCGCAGTTCGGGAATGTCGCCGGTGGCGACCTCAAATTGTCCGGGACGGATGATGGTGGTGGTCATGGCGGGCATCAGCCGTGCAAATAGACGGCGGAAGTCGCGAATGCTTCCTCCGGCGTCCCTTCCCAACTACCGTGGGGAAAAATACAAGGCTCGTATTTCTCATGGCTATAGGTGTAGAAAGCCATCGACCATCGGTTCTCGTCGCTGAAGTACCGCAGGCGACAAAGATGAATCGGCGAATTGCGCATCCGCTTGAGAAATTCTTCACGGGTCTCACCCGTTATTTTCAGAAGGGATTCTTCTGGCTCCTCTGGTTCGGTATAAGCATCGATATAGCAGAATTTTCCATGGAATCGAACATCAATCCGCGCGTACTTTCCCGCGTAATGTTTCTCGGCATAGTCCTGGATGCGCTGATTGATCCGTGGTTTGATCGAATCGGGGATTTGTCGTCCACCGGATTGGGGATCGTAGACCCATGTTCTTCTGGCCATCACTTGTGTCACCTTAAGAGCGTTGTATGAGCATAGATTCGAGCAATCTGACGACAACAACCATCTGGCTGTGCAAAGGTGCGGCAGAGCACAGCTTTAGCTGGATGCGGTTATTGGGTCGGCACCTTATGGTGCTCTTCAGCATATTTACGAAGAGCACGATTGACCGCTTCTGAATCTGGAAAAAGTCTGTGCAAATCAGGATCTATTAATACTATGTTAGTGCCTTCCCGATAACGTTTGGCATATTTCCCTCGTTCTCCTGATTTAATCAGATCAGCCGGATACTCCGGCCTTAAGGTATCTTCATCGTTCATATGCTCTACGCTCCTGATTGGTCATACGCCGCGCTGAAATAATACGAATTGTGTCTGATCTTTCGGTATACGATACAACGAGGAAATTTCCTTTTGAGGAAACACCAAAGAGTAGATATCGATCCTCATCATACGAATGGTCCGGGTCATGAACGCACGAAGAGTAGTCGTCACCAAATACTTCAGCAGCTTCGAGGAATGAAACACCATGCTTCTTTTCATTGGTGTGTGCCTTTATATCATCCCATTCGAAATCCATATACTATTATTCCTAAAAAATCAGTGAGTCGGTTTCAGTATGCATCCAGTTAGGTGGGCTTCACTTCGATCTACCCCCTATATGCTATTAATCACTCAGCATTTTGATAATATGTTTCGCCAAACGTTCGTTAACCTCACGATGTCGAGGGACAGGTTGTGATATTTTGGTCCGTGGGCTTTGATACCAATCATGGTTGCCACCGTGGCGAATGAAGATGCAACCCATATTCTCAAACTTCTTTATTAGATCACTGTTTTTCAAGAAACTTCCAGTTCCGCGACTCGGCGGATATTCGGGATTTGTCCGCCAGTTAGCTCTTTATAAATATCAATCAGATTCTCTTTTAATTCCTCCTCCGTTTCACCTTGAGTCCAGTAATCTGGAAATTCATCAAAGTAGCCTATCCACATTTCCTCATCTTTCCAGTAAGTATATTTTTGCTTCATTACCGCCTCACCAGGGAAATGTACTTCGAATTGATAAAAGGGGCTGATAACCTAATCTACTCGAATGCGGTGAGCTATAGCAGCCATCGACATAATATGCTGAGCCGAATGTTCGCCGTAACTCGGGAAAAGACGCCACTGCAAGTAGGCTAACTTTACGAAACCATTCCTCCAAAGCGGGCTTGGGTTCTGGACGACGTTCCCAGAATTCTCTTATTGGTCTATTGGAGATGAGGCGCATGGTTTCTTAAAGATTGATCGTTAAAGATAAAGCTCACCGGCGGAGCGAAGCGGAGTCCGGTGCAGTGCCTTGTTAGGCTGTAGTTTCCCCATGTTCTCCGATATTGCGTGTCGGCTGCATTATTGGCTCACGATTAACTAATCTAGCCGCACATTTTTTTTCTTCCTCCTTAATTGCAGCAAAAATACGATCAAGATCATTACCGTATTTTGCAGCGTGGGCGCTTCTAACCCTACGGATTTCTTCCACTATTGGATCATCTTTCATCGATTAATTCCTCTGGAGAGCAAAGTATTGGGCTATTAAAGCCAGACAAGTTAATGACTTGGGTTATTTTGTTTCGCATGTTTGCATTGTTGATGTGTTTAAAATTCCATGTAAGCAGGAAATCGATACCCTGCACAGCAGCAATACTAATGTGAAGCGCGTCTTCCATACTTGATGCGGGAATTGCATTCTCCGCAATCAGTGACTTGGCTAAAGCTACGGCGTTAGTTGTTACCACTAGCACGGGAATACCATCAACAATAGCCAGCCGATTACTTGCTGCCTGCGAATCGCCGAATCTTATTTCCTCTAGCACCAATTCAGAAACAAAGATTTCAAATGAATTCTTATAAATATCCCACCATTCTATACTTATAGCCTGCCGTGCAGATATTACGATATCCCTGCTTGGGCGGGCCGTAATGTAGCTGATGACTGATGATTCTATATAGACCGATTTCATGCCGATATGTTGGATAAAGTATGGTTGAGTCTTGGGAATGGCGGGTTTCGCTTCGCTCTACCCGCCCTACGCGCTGATTTTAGTGTCTCTAATTTAAATCAGTTCTTTAGAGGTTTCCTGTGGAAACTATTTGATTGAAGATAGGATAGGTCTCGAGTATTGAGTATTACGATACGACCTGAATGCCATTCTCCTCTGCCCATGCACGCAATGCTTTTTCGACCGCTTTGCTTTCATACGAGTACCACTTATCGAGATACCCTTTCCGATCAAGCAGATTCTTGAACTTTGCGTATGCACCCTTTTTCCTGAAAATTTCCCGAACGGTTGACGCATAGTCCGACAGAGCCTCATCGACATATCGAATCGCCAACCACTTGCCAAGATCGAGATCATTCTTATGAGGAATCGAGACGTATCTTGATGGGTCGTCAAGGTCCTCCGGCAATTCGTCTTCAAGCTCGTAATCGTCAGAGCGCAGGTATATTGAACCCGTCTCTTTAGAGATAAATGCCGAATTCTCAAGTGAACCTGATGCACTGACCCACTCGAAGGCGGTAAGCAAATCGTCCAGCTTTACATTGACTGACATAACAGGAATTGTGGTCTATCCTCGATTATTCTCCGTCCACACTATAATGGCTCCTGATCAATTTCATACGCTTCGATCAGATCGCCAACTACGCAAACAAGGGAATAGAGGGGATGCCTGGTATCGTCGAGGACAATATCGAGTAGGCTCTTTAGCAAATTCGTAGCCTGTTCGTAATCGCCTTCTGATTCGATGTGCGCCAGTGGGGCAATTGATCTAAGTGCTTGCCAAGCAGGAATAAGCTTGTCAATATTAAGTGCTACATTCATTTTCTTCTCCAGTCATTCCGATCATATTCCAAGTGAGTCATGACCTGCCGGACATAGAGACGTGCTCGTCATAGTGGATAACAGTCGCGATTCGATATTTGTTTCCACCTACATCAATCAGCGTGTAGCCATCGACATAATCTGCTGAGCCGAATGCTCGCCGTAACTCAGAAAAAGACGCCGCTGCAAGTTGGCTAACTTTACGAAACCATTCTTCCAAAGTGGGCTTGGATTCTGGACGACATTCCCAGAATTCTCTTATTGGCCTCTTAGAGAGGACGCGCAGGGTTTCTTAAAAAATGATCGCTAAAACTCATCTGGTTAGGCGGGTTTCGCTTCGCTCTGCCCGCCCTACGCGCTACGCGCCAGCATGATGTCGTAGTAAGTGCGCGGAAAATGGCTGTTAAAGCTTCTGGGTTTTCTCATTGACTGAACCAAAAATGCCTAATGATCAAGCTTCACCTGCCCCACGAAACTAGCGATATAGGGTCGGCTGCAAGCTCCTGTTAGCGCTTATTGCTATTCCGCTTATCATTAAAATCAGGAGTAACATCAATTCGTCCAGACCCAATAACAACATCTGCAACAATAGAATAATCGGTGTTTTCCATAACATGATTTTTGACGTTATCAATTGCTGCTAGTAATGTAGCATCAGGTTCTGTCTTTTCTTTTTCAATCGCCGCAACCAAGTCTAATATTCGGTTAATTTCTGGATAGCCCATTATGATTTCAGCATGGCCAAAATCCCCAGCGAACCGTAGCCCGATTAAGGAGCCAAAGCTCTTAAGGCGATATTTCTTTTCTTTAAAATACTCTTGGCGTGTATAAAAATCGATGGTTTTTTGGTCTGGTATTTCCATTTATCCCTCCGTTTCTCAAATCGCTAAAAGTTAGTTAGACAAAACAAGTCAATATTGCAATAGGCAGAATAGGCCGTAATAGTGCTAGGCAGAAACCAAACCCTATCACATGCCCCCTATCCTCCCTGCCTTGTACACCTTGGACACATTGGCCTAGCATAATCCAAGGATAAAACACCCTCGCCACGCTTTCCACCCACTGAATCTTCCCCTCTCCCAGCGGGAGAGGGGAGGTTAACACCGCTACTTATCAATCCCCGTCACCTGCCGGTACCAGGCCCGGTGATGTTGCCTGGCCCAGGCGCGGGTGACCGTGCCGTACCACATGGCGCGGATGGTGCTCCTGACCCAGATGGAGGCGTAAACGTGGAGCATGATGAGGCCGATCATCACCGCCGCCGTGGCGGCGTGAACCACCGCCGCCCAGCGCACCTGTTCCACCGGGAAGTGAAACCAGGCTCGCCACAGGGCGATGCCGGACACCAGCAACAGCACCGTGCCCAGCACCAGCAACCAGAACAGCAGCTTTTGCCCGCCGTTGTACTTGCCCTGCTCCGGCATGTTCTGGTCGTCGCCGCTCACCATCTCGCCGATGCGTCCCAGCCATTGCCAATCCACCTTCCCCATCGTGTTCAGCTTCCAGAACTGCAACATCATCAGCAGAAAGGCCACCGCCATCACCACCCCGAACCAGGGATGCAGGATGCGGGTCCAGGTGCTGCTGCCGAACAGCATCGTGAACGGCCAGAAGGCCGGATGAAACAGCGCCAGCCCGGACAGCCCGGCGAGGATGAAGCTGATCCCCACGATCCAATGGGTCACCCGTTCCGATGCCGTGTACCGATCGAGATCATTCGGGTCGCGTCTCATTTTCCACCTCCTTCTCGGTTTCCTTGGAAATTTCGTTCGGCCCCTTCATCACGTAGTGGATCAGGCTGGCCAGCACCCCCGCCGCCATCACCCCGATGGCCAGCGGCTTGGTCCATCCCTTCCACACCTCGACCAGCGGACTGATCGCCGGATCATGGGGCAGACCCGCGTACCATTCGGGATGATCGGCGTGCTGGAGCACGTACATGACGTGCGTGCCCTCCACGCCTGGCGGATCGTACAGACCGGCGTTTGCAAAGCCGCGAGACTTGAGATCGGCGATGCGTTGCTCCGCGTGCTCCTTCATATCTTCCTTGCTGCCGAAATGAAGCGCCCCGGTGGGACAGGTCTTGATGCAGGCCGGGACCTGGCCCACCGCCACCCGGTCGGAACACAGCGAGCATTTGTACGCCTTGTGGTCCTGGTCGGAGAGGCGCGGAATGTTGAACGGACAGCCGGTCAGGCAGTAGCCGCAGCCGATGCAGTGCTCCTGATGGAACTCGACGATGCCGTTGGCGTACTGCACGATGGCCCCCGGCGCGGGACAGGCCTTGAGACAGCCCGGGTCCTGGCAGTGCATGCAGCCGTCCTTGCGGATCAGCCATTCCAGCCGCCCGTCGTTCTCCAGCTCGGTGAAGCGCATCACGGTCCACGCTTTCGCCGTCAGGTCGGGCGGATTGTCGTATACCCCCACGCAGTATCCCACCTCCTGGCGCAGGTCGTTCCACTCCATGCAGGCGACCTGACAGGCCTTGCAACCGATGCATTGCGAAATGTCGATCAGCTTGGCCACCTCGGTGGATTCGCGGGCCTGGGGCATCGGGGTGGTGGTCGCCGAACGGCGGCGGATGTCCAATGATTGCCATACCATGACGACCTCCTCATGCCTTCTCGATGTTCACCAGGAACGCCTTGAACTCCGGCGTCTGGCTGTTGGCGTCGCCGACGAACGGGGTCAGGGTGTTGGTGATGTAGCCCGGATGGGTGACGCCCCGGAAGCCCCAGTGGATCGGCATGCCGACGGTGTGTATCTTCCGGCCGTCCACCTCCAGCGTCCGCAACCGCTTGGTCACCACCGCGACCGCGACGATCTGGCCGCGGGTGGAACGCACCCGTACCCGGTCGCCGTTGGCGATGCCCTTCTCCCGCGCCAACTCCTCGCCGATCTCCACGAACTGCTGCGGCTGGGTGATGGCGTTCAGCAGCGAGTGCTTGGTCCAGAAGTGAAAATGTTCCACCAGCCGGTACGTGGTGGCGACATAGGGGAACTCCTTGGCCTTGGCGAACGTCTCCAAGTCGCCCGGATAAACCCGCGCGGCGGGATTGCTGACCGCCTTGGGGTTGTTCGGATGCATCGGATTGCCGTCCAACGGGGTTTCGAACGGCTCGTAGTGCTCGGGCAACGGACCGTCGACCATGCGCTCGGGGGCGAACAGCCGCGCCACGCCTTCCGGGTTCATGATGAACGGCATCACTCCCTCTTCCGGCCTGGCGTCCGGCCGCATGTCGGGAATGTCGTTGCCGCCCCACTTGGCGCCGTCCCACTTGATCACCGCGCGGCTGGGATCCCAGGGTTTGCCCGCCAGGTCGCAGGAGGCCCGGTTGTAGAGGATGCGGCGGTTGGCCGGCCAGGCGAAACCCCAGTTCAGCGTCTGACCGAGACCGGTCAGATCGGCTGGATCGCGGCGAGCGGTGAGATTGCCGGCCTGGGACCACATCCCGCAGTAGATCCAGTTGCCGGACGCGGTGCTGCCGTCGTCGCGCAGTTGGGCGAAGCCGGCCAACTGCTCGCCGGCCTTGGCGAGAACCTTGGTCGGGTCCTTCGGGTCCGTCACGTCCGCCAGCGCCTTGCCGTTGATCTCCATCGCCACTTCCTCGGGATGCGGCTGCCGGGGAATCCGATAGGGCCAGGCCAGGCCGAGCACGGGATCGGGGAACGCCCCGCCGTCCTGCGCGTACAGCGCCCGCAACCGGGCAAACAGACCGCCGATGATATCCAGATCGCTCCTTGCCTCGCCGGGACCGTCGGCCGCCTTCCAGTGCCACTGGATGACCCGACCCGAGTTGGTGAAGGAACCGTCCTGCTCGGCGAAGCAGGTGGAGGGCAGCCGAAACACTTCGGTCTGGATCGCGGCCGGATCGGCGGGATTGAACTCGCCGTAATCCTTCCAGAACTCGGCGGTTTCGGTGGCCAGCGGATCGATCACCACCAGGAATTTCAGCTTGGCCAGCCCGGCAGACACCTTGGCCTTGTGCGACACCGAGGCCAGCGGGTTGAAGCCCTGGCAGACGAAGCCGTTCATCTTGCCCTGGTGCATCCGCTCGAACAGGGCCAGCACGTCGTAGGCGGCGTCCTTCTTCGGCAGCCAGTCGTAGCAGAAGCCGTTCTCCACCTTGGCGGCGCTGCCGTACCAGGCCTTCATCAGGCTGGTGTGCCACTTGGGGAAGTTCTGCGGGAAGTTCATCTGGTTGGGCCGCAGCGGCTTGGGCGTGCGCTTGGCCAGATACTCCTCGCGGGTCTTGTCCGCGTCCGCCGGCGCGCTCAGATAGCCCGGCAGCACCTCGGAATAGAGGCACTGGTCGGTGATGCCCTGCACGTTGGCGTGACCGCGCAGCGCGTTGATCCCGCCGCCCGCCATGCCCAGGTTACCCAGTAGCAACTGGATCATGGCCATGGTGCGGATGTTCTGCGAACCGACCGTGTGCTGGGTCCAGCCCAGGGCGTAGCAGATGGTCATGGTCCGGTTGGGGGCCGCGGTCTCCGCGATCATTTCGCAGATCTTGAGGAAGTCGGCCCGCGGCGTCCCGGTGACCTGGCTGACCACCTCGGGGGTGTAGCGGGCGTAATGCCGCTTCATGATCTGGAACACGCAGTTCGGACTTTGCAAGGTCTCGTCGATCTTGACGAAGCCCTGACCGTCGATCTGGTATTGCCAGGTGGCGTTGTCGTATTTGCGCTTGGCGGCGTCGTAGCCCGAGAACAGGCCATTCTCGAACTGGAAACCGTCGTTGATCAGGAAGGCGGCGTTGGTGAACGCCTTGACGTACTCGTGATGGATTTTGTCGTTGGCCAACAGGTAATGAATGACCCCGCCCAGAAAGGCGATGTCGCTGCCGGCGCGAATCGGCGCGTAGAAATCGGAGACCGCCGCGGAGCGCGTGAAGCGCGGGTCCACGACGACGAGTTTGGCCTTGCGGCTGGCCTTGGCTTCCACCACCCACTTGAACCCGCAGGGGTGCGCCTCGGCGGCGTTGCCGCCCATGACCAGGACTAAATCAGCGTTCTTGATGTCCACCCAATGGTTGGTCATCGCGCCACGCCCGAACGTCGGAGCCAGACTGGCCACCGTCGGGGCGTGTCAGATGCGCGCCTGGGTGTCGAGGGTGACGACGCCGAGGCCGCGCAGGACCTTGTGCGTCAGGTAACCGGCCTCGTTGCTGGCGGCGGAACTCGCCAGGAAGCCGGTGGTGTTCCAGCGGTTGACCGTCACGCCGTCGGCATTGGTCTTGATGAACTGGGCGTCCCGGTCGGCCTTCATGTGCCGGGCGATACGGTCGAGCGCTTCGTCCCAGGTGATGCGCTTCCATTCGCTGGCGCCGGGCTCGCGCACTTCCGGATGCTTCAGCCGGTTGGCGCTGTGGATCATGTCCAGCAGGCCGGCGCCCTTGGGGCAGAGGGTACCCCGGTTGACCGGATTGTCCGGGTCGCCCTCGATATGGACGATCTCGGCCCTGGCGTTCTTGGATTTGTCGCCGAGCGAGTAGATCAACACGCCGCAACTCACCGAACAGTAGGGACAGGTGTTGCGGGTTTCGGTGGTGCGGGCCAGCTTGAAATTGCGGATTTCCGCCAGCGTCGGCTGGGGCGAGAATCCCAGCATCGCCAGGCTGGAGCTGCCCAGCCCGGCGGCGGTGACCTTGAGGAACTGTCGTCGGGTGACGTTCATTGTTTTCGTCTCCTCTGCCCTTGCCTCGAACCCGTGGGAATCGGGATTTCGAGTCTTCGCGGGTACCTGCCGGCGGGTCCGGGCAGCGCTTCCGAGGATGGACGCACCGCCGGGACAGGACCAGGCCGGCCCCGCGCCTGTCACTCGTGGAAATAACTTCCAGGCGACAGTTTCAGTATAGCCGGATTTCGCCGCTGTCAACGCTGCGAACACGTGATGGATGTTCGCCTAAACTATTCACCAACTCGGGCGATTTTTCCCGACCAACAGGAATGCTCCGACCTCATTCTCAAAGCGTGATGACCTTATCGGCCTTGAGCTGGGCTTCGAGAATATCCGCCATGCTCCCCACGATCCCAACTCGCACCTCGTCGAGCAACCCGTAGTAGTTGAGGCAGGTGGCGCAAACGATCAGACGGACCCCCTTGTCCTGGATGCGCGCCAGCGGTTCCAGGAACGGCGATCCTTCGACCACCAGCCTGACCCCATCGGTGTAGAAACCTATCGCGGCCGGCAACGATGCTTTTTCCATCAGCAACCGTAGATATTTTGCGAGCAGATCGTGCTGGAGTTCCGTTTCACCGGAACCCATGCCGTTGCGGGTGATCAGGATGACGGTATTCGAGAAGCCAACATCACTGGACATTATTGATTCCATCCCTTTTACCGACCACGCAAGAGCCTATAACTGTTCAGGAAATCGTTGCGCACTGTGAATCACCGCCAGCACATCGATTTGATCGGCCTTGATGCGATAGATAAGGCGATAGGGTCGCTCAATGATCTCGCGAATATCCGGAGCCTCGTATTCAGGCACTCGCCGGCCGGGCTGGGGAAAAGCGCCAATCTGCTCCGAACGGCGGATGATTTTATCGGCCACTCGCTGGGCATAGAGTGGCGAATCCAGAGCGATGTATGGTAGATGCCCGTCAGATGTTTGATAGCCGTCTCCGTCCAGTGAACGATCATTCCTTTAAACCCAAGCGAGCCCGCACAGCGTCAACACCCTGCGTTCTGCCTGCTTCACTATCGCTGATTCCAGCCTCAATTGCTTGACGAACGTAGATTTCATACATCAGATCATCCCAGGTTGCGTTGTCTGGCAACTGTTCGACCAGTTGGCGAGCATACTGTTTTACATGAGAGACGGCTGGCATAAAACCTCCTAGATTCAAATTTTCTGATCACTCCGGCCGCAGATGCGGGAACAGCAACACGTCGCGGATTGACGGCGCGTCGGCGAACAGCATCACCAGCCGGTCGATACCGATGCCCTCCCCCGCCGTCGGCGGCAGGCCATACTCCAGCGCCCGGATGTAGTCGGCGTCGTAGTGCATCGCCTCGTGGTCGCCGGCCGCTTTCGCTTCGGCCTGCCGGCGAAAACGCTCGGCCTGATCTTCGGGATCGTTCAGCTCGGAAAAACCGTTGGCGATTTCCCGTCCGCCGACGAACAGCTCAAAACGGTCGGTGATCGCAGGATCGGTGTCGTTGCGCCGCGCCAGGGGTGACACCTCGGTCGGATAGGCGGTGATGAAGGTCGGATCACGCAATTGATGCTCGACCGTCTGCTCGAAAATATCGAGTTGCACCCGACCCAGCCCGTGTTCCGGCTGTACATTGACTCCCAATCCTTTCGCTATCCGCCGCGCGACGTCCAAATCGTCCAGGTCGGCGGCGGCGATGGTCGGATTGAACCGCAAAACCGCCTCTCGCACCGTCAACCGCCGAAACGGCCGGCCAAAATCGTAGGTCTCGCCCTGACAGGAGATCAGCGTGTCGCCCAGCAGGGTTCGCGCCATGCCACGCAGCAGTTCCTCGGTCAAGTCCATCAGGTCGCGGTAGTCGGCATACGCCTGATAAAACTCCAGCATGGTGAATTCGGGGTTGTGGCGGGTGGATAGCCCCTCGTTGCGAAAATTGCGGTTGATCTCGTAAACCTTCTCAAAACCGCCCACCACCAACCGCTTCAGGTACAGTTCCGGGGCGATCCGCAGAAACAGTTGCATGTCCAGCGCGTTGTGATGGGTGATGAAGGGTCGGGCCGCCGCGCCACCGGGAATCGGTTGCATCATCGGCGTCTCGACTTCCAGAAACCCGCGCCGGTTGAAAAAGTCGCGGACATGAGCGACCACCGCCGAACGCAGTTTGAAGGTGGCGCGGGTGGACTCGTTCATGATCAGGTCCACGTAACGCTGCCGGTAGCAGGTTTCCTGATCGGCCAGGCCGTGAAACTTCTCCGGCAAGGGCCGCAGCGACTTGGTCAATAGCCGCAATGTGTCTACCTTGACCGACAACTCGCCGGTTTTGGTCTTGAACACCGTGCCTTCGGCTCCGAGGATGTCGCCCAGATCCCAATTCTTGAAGTCCTCGTACGACCCTTCTGGCAAGGCGTTCTTCTGAACGAACAGTTGGATGTCGCCGGACATGTCGCGCAAGCGGGCAAAGCTGGCCTTGCCCATGATCCGCTTGGCCAAGATCCGCCCGGCCACGCGGACCCGTCGATTCTCGGCTTCCAGCGCGACGCTGTCCTTGTCGCCGTAAGCGCCGTGTAACTCAGCCGCCAGCGCGTCGCGGCGGAAATCGGTGGGATAGGCGTTGCCACGCTGGCGCAACTCGCGCAACTTCTGACGGCGCAGGGCGATCAATTTGTTTTCGTCGAGAAGTCCGTCAGCAGTGTCCATGGGTTCATTCATCGCGAATTCAAACCTATCAAGTTCGTTAAGCGTCAGACGGGCAAGGGGGAAGGATTGTAGCGACGGCATCGGCTCAAGTCATCCGTCCCGCTGGTTGGTCAATTGTGGGCCACGCCACCCGCGCCTCCCCATGACAAAGCCGGCGGTGAGAGCACGGCGAGCGCCAATAATCCGCTATGATTGAACGTATCTCCTCCACCAAACCCAGCCTATGGATTGGAACCGCCTGCTTTCCCGCGCCCGTCCAGGTTTGTCCCGCCAGCAACCCGACAGCGAGGCGCGCACCGATTTCCAGCGCGACTTCGACCGCATCGTCTTTTCCTCGGCGTTTCGGCGACTACAGGACAAGACCCAGGTCTTTCCGCTGTCCCAGAGCGATTATGTCCGCACCCGTCTGACCCACAGCCTGGAAGTGTCCAGCGTCGGCCGTTCGCTGGGAACGATGGTGGGTGACAGCGTGATTCGTCGCCATGGTTTGAAGGGCGTCTATCCGCAGGATTTCGGCGCGGTGGTCGCCGCCGCCTGCCTGGCCCACGACATCGGCAACCCGCCCTTCGGCCACGCCGGCGAGGACGCCATCCGCCTCTGGTTCACCGCTTCCGCCACTGGCCGCGCGGTGCTGGAGCGATTGACCGAAGCGCAACGACAGGATTTCCTGCGCTTCGAGGGCAATGCCCAGGGCTTTCGCATCATCACCCGGCTGCAAAGTCCCGACAATCGCGGCGGAATGCAATTGACTTGCGCCACATTGGGCATTTTCACCAAATATCCGCGCGCCTCGGCGCTGCCAGCCGAGCCACCGCTCGGCATCGCCTTCAAGAAATTCGGTTTCTACCAGGACGATTGGGATCTGTTCGCGGAAGTCGCCGGCCAACTGGGGCTGGAACCCGTGCTACCGGGCGCCTGGACCCGCCATCCGCTTGCCTATCTGGTCGAGGCCGCCGACGACATCTGCTATCGAATCATCGACGTGGAAGACGCCTTCCGGCTCCAGCAGTTGCGCTACGAGGAAGTCCGCGATCTGCTGTTGACCCTGACCGGCGCACCGGAGCGCGCGCAACGCAAGATGGATCGGATCACCCGAGCCAAGGAGAAAATCGAATACCTGCGCGCCAAGGCCATCGGCGCCATCATCGAGCAGGCGCACCAGTGTTTCATGGCGCACGAGGACGCGATCCTGGCCGGCGCCTTCACCGAGGAACTGCTGGACGTCATTCCCGCCGCCGACGCGATGCGCGCGCTCAAGGACTGTGGCGAAAAACAGGTTTACGTTTCCCGGCCGGTGGTGGAAGTGGAAGCGGCCGGTTTCGAGGTGCTGGGTGGATTGCTGGAAGCGTTCATGAGCACCGTCGCCGACATCGCCGATCATGGCCCGAACGCCTCGTCCAAAAGCCGGATGCTGATTCATCTGATCCCGGAGCAGTTCGCCGGACCGGGCCGCCAGCCCTCCGCCGATCCCTATCGCCGCGCGCTGGCCATCACCGACTTCGTGTCCGGCATGACCGATTCCTACGCGGTGACGCTGTTCAAAAAGCTCACCGGCATGTCGCTGCCGACCGGTTGATCCTACTCCCGGTCGTGGACCAGCGGCACGAACACCACCGGCAATATACTGCGCCCGTGCACCATGCCTTGGGCGTCCTTGCGCAGCAGCCGCAGATCCTGGGTATGGCCCACTGGACCCACCGGCACGACCAGCCGCCCGCCCGGCTTCAGTTGCCGCGCCAGCGCCGGCGGGATTTCCGCCGCCGCCGCCGTGACGATGACGGCATCGAACGGCGCGTGCTCTTCCCAACCCTGGCCGCCGTCGGCGGCGCGAATCGTCACGTTGTCGTATCCCAGCTCCCGTAAACGCTCGGCGGCGGTTTCGGCCAATTCGGGAATCCGCTCCACCGAATATACCCACCGCGCCAACTGGGCCAGCACCGCCGTCTGATAACCCGACCCCGTGCCGACTTCCAGCACCACGGCGTCCGGTTCAAGTTCCAGCAACTCGGTCATCAACGCCACGATGAACGGCTGGGAAATGGTTTGGCCGCGCCCGATCGGCAGCGGCATGTCGGCATAGGCCCAATCCTGTTGCGCCGCCAGAACGAAACGATGCCGGGGAACCGCCGCCAACGCCTCCAACACGCGCGCACTCAAGGCGGAACAGCCAGTGGTCCCGCCGGTTTCGCGAGTCTCGGCGACCACCCGCGCCAACAGGCGCCGCAATGGATTTTCAGGGTCGAAGCCCAAATCGTCGTTCATGCCGTTCTCCTCTCGGGCGCGACCGCTCGCACCGAATCGTCCGGGCGGGCGTCAGAATCCGCGCTACCAGATCGCCTTCCCGCAACAACGGCTGCCGACGCAGGCTCGCCAGCAACCCCGCCACCGGCGCGATCACCCGCGCGCGCGCGCCGCCGGTAAACCCGTCGTAGACCTGGCCAAGTTCCTCGCCCGTCTGGACCCAGCGCCCGACCTCCTGGCGCGAGGAGAAGATACCCGACTGTTCGGCCAGCACCAAGAAGACCTGACGCAGACCAAAATATTCCAAGTCTTCCTCTTCGTTGGCCAGCCGCAAGCCTTCCACGATACCCGTTCGATCCAAGAACGCCACCAGGGCATGGAACAGGCTCTCGCAATGAACGGTTTGCAGACCGCCGGCTTGCCCGGCGTGAAGCGCGAAATTCTCACCACCGCACAGTCGCCAGGCCCGCACCAACACGGGCGTCTCGGCCAGTTCAAGCGGTTGCTCGATCACCGCCGGCAATCCAAATAAGCAGGCGCTGGCCCGCTCGTCGTCATTCGGGGCGTACAACCGCACCTGCGGCATCTCCTCGGTATCCGGGCTAGGATGAATCGTTACCCGGTAATAGGCTGCCTGGGTCGCCGCCACCACCGCATCGCTCATCGCCCACCGCAACCACGCGATCCGTTGGATGCTCGCTCCCTGCCCCTCGGCGGCGTCGCCGACCGAGGGAATCACTAGCACCCGCTCGCGCAACCGCAAGTCCCGCCGCCGACCCGCTTCGATGTCTCGCAGAAACGCCGCCAGGCGCGACAAAACGAACATGCCGTTAAGTTCCTGACCTCGCAGATCCGCGACCAGAGCCAATCGTGGCGCGCGCTCTCGCGGTCCAATATCGTGGCTGGGAATCGCGCCATCGCCGCGCAGCCACGCGGTCGATCCAGGAATCGTCTTGATACCCAAAGGTTTCACTCCGCGATCCGTGGCATTGCCACATTGACCGAAAACCGTGTTACCGTCTCGTCAAGCCTTAAGGATAGTTCAAGCGGCCGATTTCGCATCGTGAATTTCATCACTCGGCCCGCGACCGCCGCCCCTCAAAACAAACCCTCTTTCATGTTGCGGCGCAGCATCAACCGCGCTATATTGCAACGCAATAAACAATTCATTCGACGAGGAGGCCGCCATGGTCGTCAATCTGTTCAACAAGGCGTTGGAAAATCCGCCGGTTCTACCGGAACCCATGATCAGAGCCAATAAACTGTTCATCGAGAACGTGGAAAAGCTCTTGATGTTCCAGATGAATTCCCTGAAAGCTTATTTCGACATCAGTATCAACCAACTGCGGGCCGCCGCCGAAATCACCGACCTGGAAAGCTTGCAGGACTTTTACAAGCGCCAGGCGGAAATCGCCCAGACCCTGCAACGCAAGCTGATGAACGATGCCCGTATCATGTCCGGAATGATCACCCGCTTCAAAACCGACATGGATGGCCTAACCCAAGCCACGTTGGAAACGACGCTACCCAAGGCCGCATGAGATTGCCTTACCTAACGCATCGCCTCATAGGAAGAACGGGGCGATGTCGTTTATGACTTTGACCGTTCCGCACCCCACCGCCCCATTCCGCATCGCGGTAACCCGCGACCCTGCCACCGATCTGGAAACCACCATTGTCCTGGCCACGACGCTAGGACTTCCCTGGATCTCCGACCCCGCCACGAACGACTTTACCCATCTGCTGGTCATGACGGCGGAGCGACTGGAATTGCGAGAACTGGGACCGAACCCGGCCGGCCCAGTTTACGCCGACTTCGCGATGGGCGCGGTCGCCCACCGACGCCGGTTCGGTGGGGGACGCAATCAACCGCTGGCGCGCGCGGTTGGGTTGAAACGCGGCGCGGCGCCGAGCGTGGTGGACGCCACCGCCGGACTGGGCCGCGACGCCTTCGTATTGGCCTGTCTGGGCTGCGTGGTGCGGTTGGTGGAACGTTCCCCTCTCATCGCCGCGCTGTTACGCGACGGCTTGGAGCGCGCCGCCTGTATCCCGGACCTCGGTCCGCTGGTGGCGGGGCGGCTCAGTCTAGTCATGGCGGACGGACGGGACTATTTGCGGAAACTCACGGACGAGCAACGACCGGATGTCGTTTATCTGGATCCGATGTATCCGCTCCGCCGGAAAGCGGCGCTGGCGGGGAAAGAGATGCGCCTGCTGCGTTGCCTGGCCGGGGACGACGCCGATGCTCCGGAACTGCTGGCCGCCGCCCTGGCCAACGCCCGCCGGCGGGTGGTGGTGAAGCGGCCCCGGCGGGCTCCGCCGCTGGTCGGATCGCAGCCCAGCTTCCAAATCGCCACGATCAACACCCGCTTTGACGTCTACTCCCTCCTCCAGGCTGCCGACGCCATCTAAGCCGCGATCGGCCAGACCACGCGCGCGCGACCCGAGTAAAAAATGCGGCGGCCGACATGAGAAACCGCAACCCTTCTTGTAAACTTATCAATTCTGGATCGGAATCGTCTGATCGACAAACCATAACGTACTAAATCCTAGCGACAGGAGGCCCTTGATGAGCCACACCACCGAATCCATCCGCAATATCGCCTTGGTCGGGCATGGCGCGGCTGGAAAAACCACTCTGGTGGAGTCCATTCTGCATCGCGCCGGCCGGCTGGCCACGCCCGGCGTCGTGGAAAAAGGCAACACGGTCTGCGATTTCGACCCGCAGGAAAAAGCGCACCAGCATTCATTGGACGCCGCCCTGGTCCACTTCGACCACAACGGCGCCCATGTCAATCTGATCGACACCCCGGGCTTCCCCGATTTCATCGGTCAGGCGCTCGCCGTGTTGCCGGCGGTGGAAACGGTGGCGGTGGTCATCAACGCCCAGGCCGGTATCGAGGCAATGACGCAACGGATGATGGAGCGCGCCGCCGAGCGCCGCCAGTGCCGGATGATCATCGTCAACAAGATCGACGCCGAGAACATCGACTTGTCCGGTCTGCTGGATCAAATTCAGGAAAGCTTCGGCAAGGAATGTCTGCCGATCAATCTCCCGGCCAACGACGCCACCAGCGTGGTGGACTGCTTCTTCAATCCCGCCGGGGACAGCGATTTTTCCAGCGTGGCCAGCGCTCATTCCGCCCTGATCGATCAGGTGGTCGAGATGGACGAGGATCTGATGGCGTTGTATCTGGAACAGGGCGAGGATTTACAACCTGAGCAACTGCACGCACCGTTCGAGAAAGCGCTGCGGGAAGGTCACCTCATCCCGATCTGCTTCGTCTCGGCCCGTGCTGGCGTCGGCGTGAAGGAACTGCTGGATGTTTTCGTCAAGCTGCTGCCCAACCCACTTGAAGGCAACCCCGAACCGCTTCTGAAGGGTGAAGGCGAAGCGGCCGAGAAATTCCACGCCATCCCCGATCTTAAACAGCATGTGGTGGCGCACGTCTTCAAGGTGTTGATCGACCCCTTCATCGGCAAGCTTGGCATTTTCCGCATCCATCAGGGTACCTTGACCAAGGACAGCCAGTTGTTCATCGGCGATAGCCGCAAGCCGTTCAAGGTCGGTCATCTGTTTCAAATACACGGCAAGGAACATCCCGAGGTAGCGACCGCCGTTCCCGGCGACATCTGCGCGGTAGCCAAGGTCGATGACATTCACCGCGACGTGGTATTGCACGACTCCCATGACGAGGATCAGGTCCAACCACAGCCATTACGCTTCCCCACCCCACTGTTCGGGCTGGCCATCCGCGCCGCCACCCGCGGCGACGAGCAGAAGCTGTCCGATACCGTGAACAAACTGCTGGAGGAAGACCCCTGCCTGGCGCTGGAGCACAACGCCCATACCAAGGAAACCGTGCTGCGTGGCCTGAGCGACCTGCACCTACGCCTTACCCTGGAAAAGATGCAGCAGCGCTACAACCTGCAAGTCGAGACCAAACCGCCCAAGATAGCCTACAAGGAAACCATCAGTCAGAACGCCGAGGGCCATCATCGCCACAAGAAACAGACCGGTGGCGCCGGCCAGTTCGGCGAGGTGTACATGCGGATCGAACCGCTGCCGCGCGACGCCGGCTTCGAGTTCGTCAGCGAGGTGGTGGGCGGCACCATTCCGACCTCGTTCCTGCCGGCGGTCGAAAAAGGCGTCCGCGAGGCCCTGCAGGAAGGAGCGGTAGCTGGCTATCCGGTGCAGGACGTGCGTGCCATCGCCTACGACGGCAAGTATCATCCGGTGGATTCCAAGGAAATCGCCTTCGTCACCGCCGGGCGGGAAGCCTTCCTGGACGCGGTCAGCAAGGCGAAGCCGATCGTGCTGGAACCGATCGTCAACCTGGAAGTCCGGGCGCCGGGCGATTGCGTCGGCGCCATCACCGGCGACCTGTCCAGTCGGCGCGGGCGTATCGCGGGCACCGACGCCGGGCCGCGTGGCATCAGCATCATCAAAGCCCAGGTACCGATGGCGGAACTGGAAGGCTATGAGTCACAGTTGAAATCCATGACCGCCGGCCTCGGTTCGTACAGCATCGAACTGAGCCACTACGACCCGGTGCCCGGCGAAATCCAGCAAAAGCTGCACACCGCCTACAAGAAACAGCAGGAAAGCTGATCCCTTCCACGCAAGCCGGGCAGTGTCCCGGTTTGCGCCTTAAAATCCTAGTTCTAGCCTTGGTTAAAAAGTTTGTACAATAATTTCCTGCCTTTCGCTTGACTTCACTGCAATGATTGGGATAAGATTTGCCAATATTTATACAATATTTGTTTCCGCCGGCGTCGTCAGGGGTCAGCCATGCGCGACACGATTCGCATCCTTCGCAATCTCGGTCTCTATCTGTTGCCAGCCTTCCTACTGGCGACCGCCGGTGCCTTGTTGATGGCTCTGTTACGCCCGGTTCCCTCCGCCGTGTCGAGTAACCCATCCCACACCGCCGCGATCGTGGACCAGGACGAGTATTGGCGGTCTCACGCCGAAACCTTGTTCGCGGCGATGATGGCCGAGGCCCTGCGCCAATACCGGGAGGAGCGGCGGGACGATCACGCGCGAACCCTGGAATACCGATACGAACGCTTTCTTCCCTTGGAGGAGCAGCCCACCACGCCGTCGGCGACGCCGCCTTCGGGGCTCGATGGTGGCGTCGCCAACCGCCCTCCGCTTATCCATCTGTAAATCCGTTTCCCGCGAGACGCTGGCGTACCCAACCGCCCCTTCCAGTCGGGCGGGTCGATTGGATACGCTCATCCATCGTCACTCATGCCTGTCCCAGCGCCCGCTCGTAGGCCTCGCGTACATCCCCCCCGAAACAGACCAAATAGACTGTCTCGACCCGATCATCCCTGGCAAGGAAGGCCCTAACCTCGCGCACCGCGATCCGCGCCGCCTCGTCCAGCGGATAGCCGTATACCCCGCAACTGATGGCGGGAAAGGCAATGGTGCGGATGCCGTACTCCACCGCCAGTCGCAAGCTGTTGCGATAGCAAGCCGCCAGCAACTCCGGCTCGCCTCCATCACCGCCTTGCCAGATCGGTCCGACGGTATGGATAACATGGCGGGCCGGCAGGCGATAGCCCCGGGTGATCTTGGCCTGACCGGTCTCGCAGCCACCCAAGGTTCGGCACTCGGCCAGCAGACCCGGACCAGCGGCCCGATGAATGGCGCCGTCCACCCCGCCACCACCCAACAGCGAGCGGTTGGCGGCGTTGACGATGGCATCCACCGGTAATTGGGTAATATCACCCGAGCTGAGTTGCATACGTCCCAGAAGAGTGGTCACGCCGCGCCCCCTAAATCTCCACCATCTCGAAGTCTTCCTTGGCGGTACCGCATTCGGGACAGGTCCAGGTCGGTGGCACATCGCTCCACCGAGTGCCTGGCGGAATACCGTCATCGGGCCAACCTTTTTCCTCATCATAAATAAACCCGCAAACCAGACACATATATTTTTTCATCACGCTCACGCCTTTCGTCCGCGTCGATTTCGCGGCGGGCATTGTCCCATGCCGGCGCTCCCCGAAAAAGCCGCCACGTTTGCTAGAATTCACATCCTATCCCTCCCTGGAGCACCAGCTTGACTCCTTCCCTCCCCCTCCCGCCGCCCGTGGTCGCGACCTTGGCCGGCAACGATCCCAGCGGTGGAGCCGGGGTCGCCGCTGACATCGAAACCCTGGTCAGTCTAGGCTGCCATCCGGCGCCGGTCATTACCGCCCTAACCGTGCAGGACACCCACAACGTCCAAGCGCTGTTGCCGGTCGACCCCGATCAAGTACTCGCCCAAGCGCGGGCGGTACTGAAGGACATGCCAGTGGCGGCGTTCAAGATCGGCGTGATCGGTGGCGCCGACAACGCCGTCGCTCTGCGCGCGCTACTCATTGCCTATCCAGGCGTCCCGGTGGTGCTCGACCCGGTGTTGGCGGCGGGTGGCGGCGCCGAATTGGCCAGCGCGGCACTGATCGAGGCCATCCAGACCCTGCTGTTGCCCCTGACCACCGTGCTGACCCCCAACAGCGTCGAGGCTCGTCGGCTGGCGCCGGAAGCCGACACCCTGGAAGCCTGCGCCATGGCCCTGTTGGCCCGCGGTTGTCGCTATGTGCTGATTACCGGCGGGCACGAATCCGAACCATCCACCGAGGTCGTCAACACGCTGTACGGCAACAACCGACGGTTGGAAACCTGGCGCTGGCCGCGTTTGCCAGAGAATTACCATGGCTCCGGCTGCACCCTGGCGTCCGCCATCGCCGCCCTCCTCGCCCAAATTCACGGTCCGCACTCGGAAGAATCGGTGCTTTCCGCTCTTTACCGCGCCCAATACTACACTTGGCGCTCCCTACAGGCCGGTTATCGGGCCGGTGGTGGGCAACGACTTCCCAACCGGCTGTTCTGGGCCGCCGCCTACCAGGGGTCCGCACAATGAGCATCGCCAGGGTGAGATTGATGGCGTTGGCGATACTGTCGACATTGGAGAAGCCGGCCTGAACCATGTTATTCAATTCGCTCACCTTTCTCGTTTTCTTCGCATTAGTGTTCGCGCTCCACCGCCTCATGCCGAGCTGGGTCGCTCAAAAGCGCCTGCTGCTGGCGGCGAGTTATCTGTTCTACGCGGCCTGGAATCCGCCGTATATTCTGATCTTGCTATTCTCAACGATACTCGATTGGTGGCTGGCCCGGTTGATCTGGCGGTGCGAAGATGACCGTCGGCGTCGGAATCTGTTGGCACTGAGCCTGTTGAGCAATCTGGGCATGCTGGGATTTTTCAAATATGGCAATTTTCTTCTGGTCAACTTCCAATCGACCTTGGCGATCTTTGGCGTCCTGTATCATCCACCGGCGCTGGATATCGTATTGCCAGTGGGTATCTCCTTTTACACCTTCGCATCGTTGTCCTACACCATCGACGTGTATCGGCATGAGGTACGAGGCGATTGGTCGTTTCTCGATTACGCCTTGTTTGTGAGTTTCTTTCCGCATCTGGTGGCGGGACCCATTGTCCGGGCGTATCAGTTGTTGCCGCAAATGACGGCGCCGCGCCGCGCCTCGGCGGATCAGTTGGGATGGGGCCTGGTATTACTGGCGCTCGGTCTTTGGTCAAAAACGGTGATGGCGGACAGCATTTTCGCGCCGGTGGTGGACTCGGTGTATGAAAATCCGGCGGTTTCTGGAGCCGTGGACGCCTGGTCGGCGGTTCTGGCGTTCACTGGACAGATTTATTTCAATATCCAAGGTTAAAACCACCGGCTTTAGCCGGTCAGCTTTCAGCTACGACTCTCCAAGCAGATTCCGATGCGCTCTAAATTGGTCTTAATTGAGTGCCGGATGCTATTGTTGCAATCGTCATGTTTTTAAAGCGCCGGGTGCATTGATGGGTGGACTTTTAGTCCTCTGCACCCGGCGCAGAACCCACCAGCTTTAGCTGGTGGTCGTTCAGTATGACTTTAGCGGCTACTCACTATGCGCCATCGGGATTGCCCTGTGCTTTGGGTTTGAATTTCCCGACAATTTTCGCCACCCCTATGCAGCGCGTGGGTTTTCGGATTTCTGGCGGCGCTGGCACATATCGCTGTCCGCCTGGTTGCGTGATTATCTGTATGTGCCGTTGGGGGGAAACCGAAGTGGCGCATGGTTCACCCAACGTAATTTGCTGTTGACCATGCTGATTGGGGGACTATGGCATGGGGCATCGTGGATGTTCGTGTTGTGGGGTGGGTTGCACGGCCTGTATTTGGTGATCGAGCGAGCGTTGCGCAAAACGTTGGACGGACGATGGACCCCGCGTCGGAATGGCTACGCTGACGCGTTGTTGACGTTAGGGACCTTTCTGGTGGTGGCGCTGACCTGGATTCCGTTTCGGGCGCCGGACTGGCCAGCGCTGTCGCGGATCGTCAGCGGGCTGCTTCGCTGGGATTTTCCCATGCAATTGGAGGCGATGACGGCGCTGGTTTCGCTGATCGCGATAGCGGCGACGGTACAATGGCACTTCGCGTTACGGGACAGTTCGCTGGAAACGGAACTTGGTCGATGGGGGACAGTGACGCAGACGATGATCGTAGCGATTTGTCTGATTATGATCTTCCTGTGTTCGGGAGGCGACGAACGTGCATTCATTTACTTCCAGTTCTAACCAGCGTCTGCCCCACTTGGCATGGCGACCGATTTTGCTGGGGGCGGTGTTGATGTTCATCGCATTCGTGGGGGCCATGGAGTTGCGGTTGGCGGCCAAGGGCTTTCACCCAACCGTGGTGGATTCGGAGGCATTGTGGCAAGCGGAACGAGCCCGCGCCCGGACGTTGGGGAAGCGGGCGCTGATCATCGTGGGTGCATCAAGAATTCAGTTGGGTTTGAATCTTGAGGTTTTACGGCGTCTCACGGGGCTCGAGCCGGTGCAGCTGGCGATTGACGGGACGCCTTTGTTACCCGTCCTGGAAGGGTTGGCTCACGATCCCGCCATCCGTGGCACGGTGCTGGTGGATTATTACAATCACATGCTGGGACCGGAGGAAGGCCATAATCGCGCCCGCGTTTATGAAACGCGATCCGATCGATCGGCAATCACCTACTCGTTTCCTGATTACGCGCAGGTCGAAAGTTATCTGAGCCAACGCTGGCGTCGGATGTTGCGCAGCTATGCGGATGGGGCGCGGCCATTAACCGCCTTGCTAATACGCATCTTCGGCAATGACACCCCCCAATATCTGGTGACACTACCGGATCGGTCGCGGTTGGCGGATTACCGGCGGGTGGCGATGCCAGCTTTCTACTACCGCAGAGTCATCCGCAGCCTAGGTGAGGAAGTTCAATTGCCTCCCCAGGCAACCCATGAGGATTTGCAACGCTTGCTGGAGTCCCGAATACAACGATTGCAGCCCGATGACGAAACGATTTTCATGAGCCAGCAACGTTTGGAGTATTTGGAGAGTTTGATTCGGATGATCCAGGATCGAGGGGGTCAGGTAGTGTTCGTGGTGATGCCAGCTAGTGGGATGGTGCGCGATATCGAGCAGCGTCGGTATCCCCGGCCTCGGTTCTGGGATCGCCTAGTCGCTCAAACCTCGGCACGCACGGTGCACTTCGAGGATTTCCCCGCCTTACGCGATTTTGTGTGTCCGGACGGATCGCATCTGGACTATCGGGACCAGGTTCGATTTACAGCGGCGTTGGTTGCGGCGGCCGGCCTGGAACGGCGTTAAGCGGCGAAACCAGGAAACCATTTCGGTCCGCTGGTGGGCGTTACCGTTTTCGGACATCTCTCACCCCGCCACTGACCCAGCCACCTGCTTCCGGTATATTTCAACACGATGATTTTTGCGGAAGGTCCCCGATGAACAAGCCTCGCTGCCACGGTCTGTACGCAATCACCGACGCCACGTTGATTCCCAACGACCGGCTGACCGCCTCGGTCGAACAGGCGATTCTGGGTGGCGCTCGGCTGATCCAGTACCGCGACAAGAGCCATGACGCCGCGCGACGATTGGCGCAAGCCACGGCGCTCAACGAACTGTGCCGACGTCATGCAGTTCCGCTGATCATCAACGATGACGTGGAACTGGCTGCCCAAGTCGGCGCGGCCGGCGTTCATGTCGGCAGGGACGATCCAGCCTTCACTATAGCCCGTGCCCGCTTGGGTCAAAACGTCATCATCGGCGTATCCTGCTACGACCGACTGGACCTGGCGCGGGAGGCCGCCCAGGCGGGAGCCGATTATGTGGCGTTCGGCGCGTTCTTTCCCTCGCCGACCAAACCCGCCGAAATCCGCGCACCCCTTGCATTGCTGCGACAAGCGCGCGCGGCGTTGAGCATCCCCATCGTCGCCATCGGTGGCATCACGCCCAATAACGCCCCACTGCTGCTGGATGCCGGCGCCGACGCGCTGGCGGTGATCAGCGCGGTGTTCGCTCAACCGGATATCCAAGCCGCTGCTCGCCGTTTCGCCGCCCTGTTCGCCTGAGGATTCCACCATGACCCGCTCCGAACAACTGTTCGCCGAAGCCCAACGCTACATCCCCGGCGGGGTCAATTCCCCGGTGCGCGCCTTTCGCGGCGTCGGCGGCACGCCGATCTTCTTCAAACGCGGCGCGGGCGCCTGGCTTTATGACGAGGACGACCGCCGCTACATCGACTACGTCGGCTCCTGGGGACCGATGATCGTCGGCCATGCCCACCCAGCGGTAGTCCACGCGGTTCAGAAAGCCGCCGCCAATGGCCTCAGCTTCGGCGCGCCCACCGCCATCGAAACCATCATGGCTCGCAAGATCCGCGAGATGGTTCCCTCAATGGAGTTGGTGCGGATGTGCAATTCCGGCACCGAGGCAACCATGAGCGCCATCCGGTTGGCCCGTGGTTTCACGTCCCGCAACACCATCGTCAAATTCGAGGGCTGTTACCACGGCCATTCCGATTCGCTGCTGGTCAAGGCCGGCTCTGGGGCGCTGACCCTGGGCGTACCGACCTCGCCCGGCGTGCCGACGGCGCTGGCGTCCTACACCGTCACTCTAGCCTACAACGATCTGCTCCAGGCCCGGCAGGCGTTCGCGAAGATCGGCGACCAAATCGCCGGAGTCATCGTCGAGCCGGTCGCCGGCAACATGAATTGCATCCTACCCGCGCCCGGTTTTCTGGAAGGCCTGCGCGCCCTGTGCGATCAATACGGCAGCGTGCTGATCTTCGACGAGGTGATGACGGGGTTTCGAGTGGCTCCGGGCGGAGCGCAGGAGCTTTACCAGGTGAAGCCGGACCTGACCACGCTGGGCAAGGTCATCGGCGGCGGGATGCCGGTCGGCGCGTTCGGCGGCCGGCGGGCAATCATGGAAAAGCTGGCGCCGCTGGGACCGATCTATCAGGCCGGCACACTGTCGGGCAATCCGGTGGCGATGGCGGCCGGGCTGGCGACGTTGGATCTGATTTCCACACCTCGTTTCCATGCCGATCTCGCCGCCAGGACCCAGCGATTGTGCGACGGCCTGGTCGTCGCCGCCCAGGAGACGGGAATATCGCTGACCGCGAACCACGTTGGCGGCATGTTCGGTATCTTCTTCACGGACGAGACCGTGACCACCTACGCCCAAGCGGTTGCCTGCGATATCGAACGGTTCAAGGCATTCTTTCACGGAATGCTGGCCGAGGGCGTCTACCTGGCACCGTCCGCGTTCGAGGCGGGATTTCTGTCCTCGGCTCACACCGAGGAAGACATCGAAGCGACCCTTGCCGCCGCTCGGTGGGTGTTCGTCCGCATTTGATCTGGAGATTCGTGATGTCCCAACTGGCCGAGCAATTCATCACCGCCACCGACTATCTGACGCTGGAACGCCAGGCGAAAACCAAGAACGAATATCTCAACGGGCGCATTTATGCGATGAGCGGCGCCAGCCGTAGCCATAATCGCATCACCGTCAACCTGACCTCGGCTTTGCACGCCCAACTCAAACGTAAGCCGTGCGAGCCTTTCTCCGGCGACATGCGGGTCAAGGTCAGTCCCACCGGCCTATACACCTACCCGGATGTGGTGGTCGTCTGCGGCGAACCGCGGTTCGAAGACTCACATGTCGATACCCTACTCAATCCCACTCTCATCATCGAAGTGCTGTCGGACAGCACGGCGGCTTACGACCGGGGCGAAAAGTTTGCCCATTACCGCGCGCTGCAATCGCTCAGCGATTACCTGCTGGTCGCGCAGGACCAGCCGCGCATCGAGCACTACCAGCGGCAACCGGATGGGCGCTGGCTCTACTCGGCCACCGACGGTCTCGACGCCCAAGTCGAAATTTCCACCATCGGCTGCGTGTTGTCCCTGGCCGAGGTGTACGAGCGGCTGGCCTTCGCCGAACCCGAACCGACCCCGCCCTGAATTTTCAACTATAGTTGTGGGGTTACCGTCCTTTTTTAAGGAGGCATCCCATGACCGAGACCACCAAGGCGTCCGCTCCCGACGCCAAGATCGCCGCCGATCTCAACAAGCTGGCCCAGAATTTTTCCAAGATCATCGAGCAGAGCCAGCGGGTGTTGCAGGAATACCTCAAGCGCCAGGAACGTAACGATCAGGTTCCGCTGATCGATCCCGCCATCGTCGGCAAATCGTTTCAGGAATTTTTCGATAACTTACTAAAAAATCCGGAAAAGTTGATCGAGGCCCAGATCGGTTTCTGGAAGAACACTCTCGATCTCTGGCAGTCCGCCTCCAAGCGGATGCTCGGCCACGAAACCGAGCCGGTCATCAAGCCGCCGCCCGGCGACAAACGCTTCGCCGACGAGCAATGGGCGGAAAACGCCGTGTTCGATTTCATCAAGCAGTCCTATCTGCTGGCCGCCGACAGCGTGCAGGGACTGGTCCGTCAGGTCGAGGGGCTGGATGACAAGACCGCCCGCAAGGTGCAGTTCTATACCCGCCAGTTCGTGGACGCGATGGCCCCGACCAACTTCGTCCATACCAACCCCACCGTGCTCGCGGCCACCCTCGATTCCGGCGGCGACAACCTGGTCAAGGGTTTGCAAAACCTGCTGGCGGATCTGGAACGGGGACGCGGCCAGTTGCAGATCAAGATGACCGATCTCGAAGCGTTCAAGCCGGGCGAGAACATCGCGGTCACGCCGGGCAAGGTCGTCTTCCAGAACGAGTTGCTGCAACTGATTCAGTACGCTCCCAGCACGCCGACCGTCCATCAACGGCCGTTCCTGTTCGTCTCGCCCTGGATCAACAAGTATTACATCATGGATATGCGGCCCAAGAACTCGATGGTCAAGTGGATGGTGGATCAGGGCTTCACGGTGTTCATGACCTCCTGGATCAACCCGGACGAGCGGCTGGCGCACAAGAAGTTCGAGGACTACATGCTGGCCATCGTGGAGGGGATGAACGCCATCGAGCAAGCCACCGGCGAGCGCGAGATCAACGCGGCCGGCTATTGCCTGGGCGGCACCATCCTGCTCGCCACGCTGGCCTATCTGGCGGCCAAGAAGGACAAGCGGGTGCAAAGCGCCATCTGCTTCGCCTGCATGACCGATTTCAGCGAGCCGGGCGAATTGGAAGTCTTCATCGACGAGGAATTGATCACCCTGCTGGAGAAACAAATGGGTGAGCGGGGTTATCTGGACGGCAGCCAGATGGCCGGCGTGTTCAGCATGTTGCGCGCCAACGATCTGATCTGGTACTTCGTGGTCAACAATTACCTGCTCGGCAAGGACCCCTACCCCTTCGACCTGCTGTACTGGAATTCCGACTCCACCCGGATGCCGCGGGACATGCACAGCTTCTACATCCGCAACATGTACCAGAAAAACCTGCTACGCGAGCCGGGCGGGATTACCCTGGCGGGCGTGCCCATCGACCTGCGCAAGATCAAGACGCCGGTCTGCTTCCTGTCGGCCTACGAGGATCACATCGCGCCGTGGAAATCCACCTACGCCGGCACCCAACTGGTCGGTGGGCCGGTGAAATTCGTGCTGAGCGGTTCTGGCCACATCGCCGGGGTCATCAATCCCGCCTCGTCCGACAAGTACGGCTTCTGGCTCAATCCCAAGACTCCGCCGAACCCCGACGACTGGCTCAAGGGCGCGGTCAAGCAGGAAGGTTCCTGGTGGCCGGACTGGCTGGCCTGGCTGACGCCCCACGCCGGTCCCCAGGTTCCGGCCCGCGTGCCGGGCGATGGTAAACTGAAACCCATCGAGGACGCACCGGGTTCCTACGTCAAGATGCGGTACGATCAGTAGTGGCGCCGCTGGACGCGGCGGTCGGATGTCGCGCGTTCCCCCGCTTCCCAAAGTTCCGCCGCCCCCAACCTGTCCTTCCAGGTCACTGAAGACCAAAGACGATGACCGAGGCGGAAACCCCGACGGAATTTCCCCACCAGGCGACGGCGCGCCTCGCCAGCCTGGATGAGGATTGGGAGCGTCATATTGCTGGCATCGGCCCTTGCCGGCTTCGGCTTCGGCAAGCCCGTGAGCCTTACGAAGCTCTGGTGCGCGCCATCGCTTACCAGCAACTTCACGCCAAGGCGGGCGACGCCATCCTGGCCCGCCTGTTGGCGCTGTACCCCGACGCGGCGTTTCCCGCGCCCGAACAATTGCTCGCCACCGAACCCGCCCAGCAACGCACCTGTGGTTTCTCGGCCACTAAACTCGCCGCCATTCGCGGCATCGCCCAAGCCGCGCTGGACGGAGTGATTCCCACTCGCGTCCAGGCGCTCGCATTGTCCGACGAGGCATTGATCGAACGGCTGACGGTGTTGCGCGGCGTCGGCCGCTGGACGGTGGAAATGCTGCTGATCTTCAGCCTGGGGCGGCCGGACGTCCTGCCCGTGGACGATTACGGCGTGCGCGAAGGTTATCGCCGGCTCAAAGGCTGGGCCGCCGCGCCCACTCCCAGGCAACTGGCGGAAATCGGCCAGCCCTGGCGTCCGTACCGCACGGTCGCCGCCTGGTATCTGTGGCGCGTGCCGAAAGGCTGATTGCAAGATCCGTTCGCCGCGACCCTACTCGTTGATCGCCGGCTGGCGGCAAAACCGACCGATCAATCCCCGCAACAGTTTCAGCGTTGGTTCGATCATCGCCAGCGACAAGAACTCGTCTGGCTGATGCGCGCACTCCACTCCGCCGGGACCCAGAATCACCGTCTCCATCCCCAGCGCGTTCAGATACGGCCCCTCGGTGCCAAAGCCCACCGCGCCCGCCGCCGCGCCCGTCAGTTCCTCGGTCGCCCGCACGATGGCCGCCGTCGCCGGGGTCTCCATCGCCTCGATGCCCTCAAACAGCGGCAAGAAACTCAGTCCCAACCCGCTGTCGGCCAGCAGCCCGGTCAACCGGCCATGCAACTCGTCGCGCACCCCGGCCAGCGTCATCCCCGGCAAGGGTCGGATATCGATATGCAATTCACAGTCGGCGCAAATTCGGTTTGGATTGTCGCCACCGTGAATGCGCCCCAGATTGAGCGTCGGCGTTGCCACCTCGAACAACGGATTGCGATAGCGCGCCTGCAACTCCCTCCGCCAGCGCAGCAACTCGCCGATGACCCGGTGCATCCCCTCCAGCGCGTTGACCCCCAACGCCGGATTGCTGGAATGGCCCGATTTTCCTTCCAGCCGGATCGCCTCCATCAGGATGCCCTTGTGCAGCCGCACCGGCTTCAACCCGGTCGGCTCGCCGATCAGCGCGTGCCGCCCCAACGGCCGACCCGCCGCCGCCAGCGTCCGGGCGCCCGCCATGCTGCTTTCCTCGTCGGCCGTGGCCAAGATCACCAGTGGCTGACGCAGATCGTTGGCCCGAAACTCGGCCGCCGCCGCGATGGCCAAGGCTAGAAACGACTTCATGTCCGCCGCGCCCAGTCCGTAAATCCGCCCATCCGCCACCGTCCCGCCGAATGGGTCGTACCGCCAGCGACCGGCGTCGAACGGCACGGTGTCGGTATGGCCGGCCAGCACCAATCCGCCTGGCCCGTGGCCCAGGGTAGCGACCAAATTGGCCTTGTCCGGCTGGCCGGGCAGCAGATCGATCCGCACCGCGAAACCGGCGTCCTCCAGCCAACCAGCCAGCAGATCGATCACCGGCCGGTTACTCTGATCAAAGGACGGCGACACGCTGCTGACCGAGGGTGTCGCGATTAATTGGCGGATCCGATCCAGCAGAAGAAACGAGCGCGTCGGCATGAGATTTTCACTGGCGATAACGGTTGGCGCTGCGTGATAATAGCAACAATCGTCGGCAACCACCCCGCGCTCGCGCCAGCCGCGTTTTCAAGCCGTGTTACCCCTCCCCTCATGCGTGATCGCCTCGGTTCCAATCCCCTTTAGATTTACCATGCCGCGCCTTGCCACTCTGGATGACCTGCCAGTCTTGCTGACCATCGAACAGCGGTGTTTCAGTACCGACCGTCTGTCGCGCCGCAGCTTTCGCCACCTGTTGACCCGGGGTCACGCCACGACCCTGGTGGACGAGGTCGCCGGCCGCATTCGCGGTTATGTACTGCTGTTGTTCTCGCAGGGAACCTCGATGGCCCGGCTTTACTCCATCGCCGTCGCCCCCGACTTCGCCCGGCGCGGCGTGGGCGACCGATTGCTGGAAGCCGCCGAGGACATCGCGCTGGAACGCGATTGCGTGTCCATGCGGCTGGAAGTCCGCCGCGACAATCCCGCCTCGCTGGGCCTGTTTCGCCGCCACGGTTACCGCCAATTTGAGGAAGTGCTGGACTATTACGAAGACCACATGGCCGCGCTGCGCTTCGAAAAGCGCCTGGTCCCGCACTTGCGCGCCGATCTGGTCAAAGTGCCCTACTACCGGCAAACCCTCGATTTCACCTGCGGTCCGGCGGCGCTGATGATGGCGATGAAGGCACTGGATTCGACCCTTGAACTGAACCGCAAGCTGGAACTGCGATTGTGGCGCGAGGCCACCACCATCTTCATGACCTCCGGCCACGGTGGCTGTGGCCCCTACGGCTTGGCACTCTCGGCCTATCGGCGCGGTTTCGATCTGGAGATTCACGTCAACGAGGACGGCGTGTTTCTGATGGATTCGGTGCGTAGCCTGGAGAAGAAAGAGGTCATGCGGCTGGTGCAGGAAGACTGGATCGAGGAACTGAACCGCCTGCCGGTCCCGCTGCATCGCGGCAGCCTGGGCGTGGACGAACTGCGACGCAAGTCCGAGACCGGCGGCATTCCGCTGGTGCTGATCAGTTCCTATCGCATCTACGGCGAGCGTTTCCCGCACTGGGTGGTAGTCACGGGTTTCGACGACCATTACATCTACGTTCACGACCCGCTGGTCAACAGTGAGGCCGGCGAGACCCTCAGCGACTCCGTCAACATGCCGATCCCCCACCGGGAGTTCCAGCGCATGGCTCGCTACGGCAAGGCCGGGCAAAAAGCCGTGCTGATTCTCTATCATTCCCACCGCCGATCGGAACCGGCGGCGCCATCACTGTCTTAACCACCTCTCCACGGCGTCAGGAGCGCCGAGTTCAACCGATGGCCGATCACATCATCCTGGTGGAAAACCCCACCGACTGGAAAGCGCATTTTCCCAACCTGCCCGTCGTCGCCGCCAAGGACTATCTGGCCAAGCCCGAATACTCCTCCACCGGCCGCAACCTGCGCGTGCTCAATCTTTGCCGCAGCTACCGCTATCTGAGCGTCGGTTACTACTGTTCGCTGCTGGCCGAGGCTCGCCGCCACCGGGTCATCCCCAGCGTGCGCACGCTCAACGATCTCAGCCGCAAATCCATCTACAGCCTGGATATCGAGGACCTGGACGACCACGTTCAGCAGGTGCTGGGCAAACCCCGGCCCGGCTTCACCGCCACCGCCTTCGAACTGGACATTTGCTTCGGTCAGTGCGCCGCCAGGGAACTGCAGGAACTGGCCCGGCAACTGTTCGACGCCTTCCGCGCGCCGCTGCTGCGGGTGGAATTTCGCTTGCAGGGCAAATGGCGCATCGCCACGATCAAGGCCCTGCACCTGCATTCACTGTCGGTCGAACAAGAAGACATGTTCATGGGCGCCCTGACGACCTATCTCAGCCGGCGCTGGCGGCAGCCACGGGCGCGTAGCAACTATCGCTACGATCTGGCGATGCTGCAAAATCCCAAGGAGACCCTGCCGCCCTCCAACCCCAAGGCACTGCAACTGTTCATCAAGATCGGCCGCGAATGCGGGGTCAATGTCGAACCGATCGAAAAAAAGGACTACGGACGGCTGGCCGAATTCGACGCCCTGTTCATCCGCGAAACCACCGGCATCGATCACTACACCTACCAGTTCGCCAAGAAAGCGGAAAGCGAGGGCATGGTGGTGATCGACGATCCTGATTCCATTCTCAAGTGCACGAACAAGGTGTACCTGGATGAACTGCTGCGCACCCACCGCATCCGTACCCCCAAGACCGTCATCGTCCGTCGCGACAATCTGGAGCGAGTGGACAGCGAGATCGCCTATCCCATTGTGTTGAAGATCCCCGACGGATCATTCTCGCGCGGCGTGTTCAAGGTCAACGACCGCACCGAGTTGGTGGAAAGCGCCGGCAAGTTGTTCAAGTCGTCCGATCTGGTGCTGGCGCAAGAATTTCTCTACACCGAGTTCGACTGGCGGGTGGGGATTCTCAACAAAACCCCTCTGTTCGTCTGTCAGTATTTCATGTCCAAGGAGCACTGGCAGATTTACAACCATGAATCCAATCCGGCGCGTGGTGTTCGCGAGGGCGATTCCAAAACCTTTCCAGCCAAGGACGCACCGGAAATCGTGGTCAAGACCGCGCTCAAGGCTGCTGGTCTGATCGGCAATGGGTTCTATGGGGTGGACTTGAAGCAGACCGCCAAAGGCGTGGTGGTGATCGAAATCAACGACAACCCCAACATCGATCATGGCGTCGAGGATACGGTGCTCAAGGAAGAACTGTACCGCACGATCATCGAGGATTTCGTCTGGCGACTGGACCGCAAGCGGGGGAAATAAATCAGGCGAAAGGTAAAAGATGAAAGGTAACCAGGACAGCGAATATCAATTCCCGGTAGATTTTGACTTTTATTGGGTAGGCTGGAATGAAGTCGTAGGATGCGGTGAACGAAGATAACCGCATCATCACCAACAATGCGGTTGATGCGATTCGTCCTTCACTACATCCTACGGATCTGCGGACCACACGTTCCAATAAAACCGATCGGGAACCGGCACCGATATAAGAGAGGCCGTCTAAGAACGCCTCTAAAGTCCGAACCGGCTTCTTCCTTCGCCCTTTGCCTTTCGCCTTTCGCCTTGACAATGATCAGGCCGGCTTCTTGGCCCAGGCGTTGCACCAGCCCTTGGCGGAGACTAGCTTGCCCTGGAAAATCGAGCAGGGACCCATGGCGTCTCCAGCCTTGCCGGTATACAGAGCGCAATTGGCGCAGGTCGCCGTAGCATCCTTGCGCTCCGCCGCTTGGGTAGCATCGGCTTTGTATTTCATCGCCGCCGCTAACGGATCGGTCTCACTGATCAGATCAGCAGCGGTGGCGACATTATTCAGCAGGGCGTTGGCAAATGGCGTGGCCACCAGGCCGATGGCGGTCAGCTTGATGAAACGACGACGGCTGTTGTCAGGAACATGACTCATCATGATGGTTTCCTCAGGATTATTGTTAAGGGCCGCAAACCCGTGCGAATTGAGCCTGCACGAGTGGGGAAATAGTAACATGGAACGTCGGTGGCCGGCCTGGATAAATCGTCTCGATGATGGGTGCTTGCCGTTTGGTGGTGAATCCATCACCTTGTTCCAAACTGGAAGCAACGACGGTGAGAATCAAGGTCATGCGCCCATTCGGTAATCCATCGCAAGCTCGTTACCGCCAGCGGCGCTGGGCATTGCTGGTCACCCTCGGCCTCCTGGCAGTGCTGATCGGGGTCGGCGGTTGGCTCTATCTTCGGTTACACGGCAGCCTGGCGCAGTTGGACGGCGCGGCGCCGCTGACCGGCCTGAGCGCGCCGGTCACCGTCGAGCGTGACTCCCTCGGCATCCCGACGATCCGGGGCGAAAACCGGCTGGACGTAGCCCGCGCCACCGGCTTCATTCACGCCCAGGAACGGTTCTTTCAGATGGATTTGCTGCGGCGAACGGCGGCGGGTGAGTTGGCGGCCCTGGTCGGCGCGGCGGCGCTGAATCTGGACCGCGCCCACCGTTTGCACCGCTTCCGCCAGCGCGCCCGCCAAGCGCTGGCGGCGGCGCTACCTGTGGACCAGGCGCTGATCGTCGCCTACACCGCCGGGGTCAACGCCGGACTTGCCGCCCTGTCGGCCCCGTCGTTCGAGTATTTGCTGCTGCGAACCGCGCCCAAGCTCTGGCGGCCCGAGGATACGGCGTTGGTGGTCTACGCGATGTATCTGGATTTGCAGAACCAACAATGGCTGCGTGAGTCGGCGCGGGGCGTGTTGCGCGACCGATTGCCACCTAAACTCGCCGCGTTTCTCGATCCTCCCGGCACCGAGTGGGACGCGCCGCTGCAAGGTGAACCTTTTCCGCCGCCACCGCCGCCCGGTCCCGAAGTTTTCGACCTGCGTCACCCTGACTCCCCTCGTCCGCCGGTGGGAGAGGAGCCGAAGGTGACCGAATTTTCGACCCCATCCGACGAAATGGTTAGCGGCAGCAACAACTGGGCGGTCGCCGGTCGGTTGACCACCCATGGGGGCGCGCTGCTGGCCAACGACATGCATCTGGCGCTACGTCTGCCCAACATCTGGTATCGAGCCACGTTCGTTTATCCCGACGAGCGCGGCGGCGAGCGACGCATCCATGGGGTCACACTGCCTGGCGCGCCGGCCATCGTCGCGGGCAGCAACGGTCACCTCGCTTGGGGGCACACCAACAGCGAGGGAGATTGGGCCGATCTCGTGATTCTGGAACCAGGCTTGGAACCCGGAACCTACCAGACTCCCGAGGGACCACGCCCCTTCACCCGGTTGCAGGAAGTCCTCACGGCCAAGGACGCCCCGCCCGAGCAGTTGGAAATCCTAGAAACCCTCTGGGGACCGGTGGTGGACCGCGACCACCAAGGTCGGCAACGGGCGCTGCGCTGGGTGGCGCACGACGCGCGGGCGGTGAATCTCAACCTGCTGGCGCTGGAAGGAGCCGATACGGTGAACGCCGCCCTCGACATCGTCAACCGAGCCGGGGCGCCGGCCCAGAACGTTCTGTTGGCCGACGCCGACGGCCACATCGCCTGGACCCTGTCCGGTCCGATTCCCCGCCGCTTCGGCCATGGGGGTCGCTTGCCTTCCTCCTGGGCCGATGGCCGGCGCGGCTGGTCCGGGTGGTTGGAGCCGGCCGAGTATCCGCGTATCGTCGACCCGCCCGGCGGTCGCCTGTGGACCGCCAACGGTCGGGTGGTGGACGAGGCGTGGCTAAAACAAGTGGGCGACGGCGGCTACATGCTCGGCGCCCGCGCCCGACAAATTCGGGATGGCTTGCTGGCGCGGGACCGGTTCGACGAGCAGGATTTCCTGACCCTGCAACTCGACGACCGGGCGTTGTTTCTGGCGCGTTGGCGCGAGCTGCTGCTGGCGACGCTGACGCCGGACACCACGCGGGCCAACCCACGTCGGGAGGAGCTGCGGCATTATGTCGCCGACTGGGGTGGGCGAGCGGCGGTGGATTCCGTTGGCTACCGGGCGGTGCGCGCTTTCCGCCTCCAGGTCTGGAAACGAGCGTTCGCGCCATTGACCGCCGCCTGCCGACAAGCCGATCCGCGTTTCGATTACAGCCTGCTCCGGCAAAGCGAAGGGCCGTTGTGGCAACTGGTCTCCCAGCGGCCGCCGCATTTGCTTGATCCGCGTTATCCCGACTGGTCGGCGCTGCTGCTGGATGCGGCGGACGCCACGTTGGCGGAACTGACCGCCGACGGCCGACCGCTGGCGGCGCACACCTGGGGCGATTACAACCAGGTCCACATCCAGCATCCGTTCAGCCGCTTTTTACCCTGGCTGAGCGGCTGGCTCGACCTGCCCGCGCAGGCCCTGCCGGGCGAACTGCACATGCCACGCGTTCAAACCTCGGGCAGCGGCGCGTCCGAACGGCTGGCCGTCGCGCCGGGCCGCGAACGGGACGGCATTCTCCACCTGCCCGGCGGCCAAAGCGGCCATCCTCTGTCGCCCTTCTACCGGGCCGGGCACGCCGCCTGGGCCACCGGCGAACCTTCGCCCTTGCTGCCCGGACCCACGGCGCATCGGTTGCGGCTTGAACCCCGCGCGCCCTGACCGAATCCCATGGCTTAGCCTCGTCCGCCATTCGCGCCGCGTTGCCGCCGCGCCTCGAACAGGAAAACCCCCGCCGCCACCGATACGTTCAAACTCTCCATGCCAGCCGCCATCGGAATCCGCGCCAGCCGGTCGCAAACCTCACGGGTCAGCCGCCGCAGGCCCTTCTCCTCCGCGCCCAGCACGATGACGGTCGGCGGAGTGAAATCCACCTCGTACAGGGTGGCGTCCGCTTCGCCCGCCGCGCCGACGATCCACACGCCCTGTTCCTGGAGACCGCGCAGCGCCCGCGCCAGATTGACGACGGGCACGAACGGGACCCTTTCCGCCGCGCCACTGGCCACCTTGCGCACCGTCGCGTTCAGGCCGGCGGCGCGGTCGACGGGCGCGATCACCGCCTGCACTCCCGCCGCCGCCGCGCTACGCAGGCAGGCGCCCAGATTGTGCGGGTCCTGCACCCCGTCCAGCGCCAACAGCAGCGCCGGCTCGCGCGCCGCCGCCAACAGGGCGGGCAAATCCGCCTCATCGTGGCCGCGCGAACGGATCGCCAGTCGCGCGACCACGCCCTGATGACGCGCGCCGCCGCTCAATCGGTCCAATTCCGCCCGGTCGGCCCAGTGAACCGGTACTTCGCGCCCGGCGGCCTGATCGAGCAAGGATTGCATTCGCCCATCGCGCCGCTGGCGCTCCACCCACAGTCCACGCACCTGCTCTGGCTCGTGGCTGAGCGCCGCCGCCACCGCGTGCAGCCCGTGAATCAGTTGCTCGGCCATGGCGCTTATTCCTTCCGGCGGCGGCCACGATTCCAGCGGTTGCGCTGACCACTCTCGCGGCGTTCGTTCTCGACCGGCTCAAAATCGATCTTGCGTTCGTCCAAGTCCACCCGCACGACTCGCACCGTCAGCCGGTCGCCCAGCCGGTAGACCTGCCCGGAGCGCTCGCCGTGCAGGCGATGGCCGACCGGATCGAATTGATAGTAATCATTCCGCAGGGAGGTGACATGCACCAGCCCTTCCACGAACACGCCGCGCAATTCCACGAACAAGCCAAAGCCCGTGACCCCGGTAATGATGCCGTCGAAGACCTGGCCGACCTTGTCCAGCATGTATTCGCACTTCAGCCATTCCACCGCGTCGCGCACCGCCTCGTCGGCCCGCCGCTCGGTCATCGAACAGTGTTCGCCCAGGCCGATCAGTTCGGCATGGTTATAGGGGAAATCGACCGCCTTGCCGCCGTTCAGCGCATGGCGGATGGCGCGATGCACCTGCAAGTCGGGATAGCGGCGGATCGGCGAAGTGAAATGGGCGTAGGCGTCCAGCGCCAGCCCGAAATGACCGACATTACCGGGACTGTAGACGGCCTGCGCCAGCGAGCGCAGCATCACGGTCTGGATCAGATGGGCGTCGGGCCGGTCGCGGACCCGTTCCAGCAGCCGGGTATAGTCCAGCGGCGAGGGTTTATCGCCGCCGCCCAGCCCCAGCCCCAACTCGCCCAGAAAGGCCCGCAGCTTGTTCAGCCGGTCCTCGGTCGGTCCCTCGTGAATGCGGTACAGGCCCGGCATCTTCTGGCGTTGCAGAAATCGCGCCGCCGCCACGTTGGCGGCGATCATGCACTCTTCGATCAGCCGGTGAGCGTCGTTGCGCTCGGTCGGCAGGATGCGTTCGATCTTGCGCTCCGCGCTGTATTCGATCACCGTCTCCTGGGTGTCGAAATCCATCGCCCCACGCTGCTCCCGGGTCGCCCGCAACAGTCGGTACAACTCGTGCAGGCGATCCAGATGGGGAACCACCCCGGCGTACTCGGCGCGGACCCGGGGATCGCGGTCGGCGACGATGGCCGCCACCGTGTCGTAAGTCAGCCGGGCGTGGGAGCGCATCACCGCCTCGGCGAAGCGGGAGCGGATGATGCGACCCTCGGCGTTGAGCGTCATCTCGCAGACCAGGCACAGCCGATCCACCTCGGGATTGAGCGAGCACAGGCCGTTGGACAGCGCCTCGGGCAGCATGGGAATGGCCCGATCCGGAAAATACACCGAATTACCGCGCCGCCGCGCCTCGTGGTCCAGCGCCGTACCCGGCCGCACGTACCAGGACACGTCGGCGATGGCTACCAGCAGCCGCCAGTTGTTCCCGCGCCGCTCGCAATACACCGCGTCGTCGAAATCGCGCGCCGTGATGCCGTCGATGGTCACCAGCGGCGTGGCGCGCAAATCCCAGCGACCCTCCTTGGCGGACTCGGGCACCGCCTCGCCATACTGGCGGGCTTCCACCAGGACCGCCTCCGGCCATTCCACCGGAATGCCGTGGCTGGCGATGGCGATGCGCACCTCCATGCCTGGCGCCATGTGTTCGCCAAGCACCTCCTTGACCCGGCCCAGCGGCCGGTTCTGGGAACTGGGCTGTTCGATCAACTCGACGATCACGATCTGACCGGCTTGCGCCGCGCCGCGCCCGTCGGGCGGCACCATGATGTCCTGATTGATGCGTTTGTTGTCGGGAATGACGAAGCAGGCGCCGCGTTCCTCGCAGAACCGGCCCACCACCGTTTCGGTGTTGCGCTCGATGACCTCGACCACCGCGCCCTCGCGCCGGCCCCGGTAGTCCACGCCGATCACCCGCGCCACCGCCCGGTCACCGTGGAGCAGCTTGCGCATCTGGCGGGGGGAAAGGAACAGGCTGTCGCCGCCTTCGTCGGGAATCAGGAAACCGTGGCCCTCGGCGTGGCCGATCACTCGCCCGGTCACCAGGTTCATCTTGGCGACCGGCCCGTAGCCCTCGCGGCGGTTGCGGATCAGTTGGCCGTCGCGCTCCATCGCCCGCAGGCGGCGGGACAGAGCCTCGATTTCCCAGTCGCTCTCCAGTCGCCACTCGGCGCGGAGTTCCTCCAGCGTGAGCGGCATCCCACGTTCTTCCAGGGTCTGGAGGATGAATTCGCGGCTGGGAATGGTTTCGCCATACTTCTCTCGTTCCCGGGCCAGGAAGGGATCGAGCTGGCGCCAGGAACTACGTTTTTTATGAGTCATCTTGGGTTCGTTGCAGGGAGGTTGTGGAAGGAGGTAAAGAGAATCGGTTGACAGTTTGGGGGTCAATCCGTATATTGCGCCGTCACCGCCGAGGGGCGGTTCGATAGCCACCCAGCCGAAGTGGCGGAATTGGTAGACGCGCTAGGTTCAGGTCTTAGTTGGGGTAACCCAGTGGAGGTTCAAGTCCTCTCTTCGGCACCAGATTGAAGAAAAAGCTCGGTCTCGACCGGGCTTTTTCGCGTTTCAGGGGCTTGTCATCGGCGCTGGTCGAAGCCTCGCCGATGTTCCCCCACCCTTCAGACCCTTATAGCACAGTCCTTGCCGCGATAAGCTGCGCCGAATGAGGAGGTGCGCTCTTGAGCGATACATCGCCGGCAATGGCGGCTCGATGGCGAGAATTGCTCATGCAACGCTCCGGGGCGGAACGGGTGGCCATGGGCGGGGACATGTTCTCCATGGCCCGCCGGATTATGACGGCCAGCCTGGAAGCTCAGGGTTATCGTGGCATGGAATTGAGGAAGCAGATTTTCCTGCGGACCTATGGAACCGATTTTACCCCGGAAGCGCTCGGCAAAATCTGCCGGGCTTTGTTTCAAATCGGGCATTGATAGCGTAGCGCCTATGCCTGCATGGCGATCCGCTGACCCTCAACCCTATCCTCACACATCATAGCCTCGCCCTCGCATGGCTTCCCATGCGCCGGTCCAAAACCGTTGGCCGTGAGATGTCAGATGGTCCGCGAGGATCTTGATGTCCACCTCGGATTGCGGTGCGTACTCATAAGTCACATCCTTTCCGAGACTGACCCCTTTGTAACTGTGCAGCTTCTCTTCAGACCATTTAGGCGTCACATAGTGCATCAGCTCATGATAAATGACTTTCGCCAATAGCATGGGAGACGCTTTTCTGTTCACGTAGACACCTTTGGGATTTTTCTCCAAGGCATCGACCTGAATAAACTCGCCACTCGTACCGGCAATTTCCTCATCACCGACATAGGCTTCGCTGCAAGACTGCCCGCCAGAAGGCTCCGATGTCAATCCACCCGCATCTTTCCGATGGCCGCTTTCGCCAAAATCGGTCCCGATAAAACCATAGTTCGGGGTGGGCACCACATAGACCGCGAGATCCTTGGCAGTGATTGGCGGTATCGTGTAACGATTGCTGACTAACACCGAATCGAATTTGGCGCCTTTATTTTTTGAGTCGTATAGATTGACAACCGGTTTCATCAAGGTTGCAACCTGCGAGCGTAATTCGTTCCAGTTATAATGCAACTTGTATGGATTGAGCAGCCAGATTTGCAAAGTCATATCGCGCTCCAATAAATTCGATTTCGATGGACAGGGCGAGCCACAACTGATAATTCAATATAGCAAACGCCGCGACTGATACCTTCGAATTGCTCGCGCCGCACTACACCGCCCCAGCACCGGCGCCAAAAACCGTCCGGTATGGCTATGGGGATGGGCAGCGATCTCCTCCGGCGTGCCCACCGCCACCACCTCCCCGCCGCCGCCTTCCGGTCCCAGGTCGATGATCCAATCGGTGGTCTCATCACATGCAACATGAATCAGCCGCCCTTTGACACTCCGATCATGGGCTATAATGCATTAGTAACACTTTCGATAGTCTCCAACAGCAGAACGCCTTCGCGATAGCGGACCATGAATTTCATCATCGCCAGTACCTTCGTCGACAGCCTAGCTCGTCTCGGGACGCAGGCGCAGACCCTGGTCAAACAGGCGGCGTTTGATTTTCAACTGGCGCCGGCAAATCCCGGTTTCCAGTTGCATCGCCTGGAACGCGCCGTTGAAAAAAATTTCTGGTCGGCGCGGGTCAATCTCGACTTGCGCATCATTCTCTACCGCAACGCCGATCACCTGGTGCTGTGCTATGCCGCGCCTCATGAAGAAGCCTACCGCTGGGGCCAGAAGCGGCGCTTTGAGATTCACCCCCAGACTCACGCCGCGCAAGTCGTGGAAATCCAGGAGCGGGTGGAAGAAGTCGTCAAATACGTGCCGCGCGAAACGCCGTTGCTGTTCGGCCATTACGACCGCGACTATCTGCTCGCGCTGGGCGTGCCAGAGGAATGGCTGGACGCGGTGCGTCATACCGGCGAAGACCAGATGGAGGCATTGCTGGATCGCTTGCCCCAGGAAGCGGCGGAGCGCCTGCTCCAACTCGCCTGCGGCGTGCCGGTGCCGCGCCCGGTGACGGTCGCCGAGACGGCCTTCGTCCATCCCGACGCCCGGCGTCGTTTTCGGGTCATCGACAGCCAGCAGGAATTGCGCCGGGCGCTGGATTATCCCTGGGAACGCTGGATCGTGTTTCTGCATCCGACCCAGCGCGGCGTAGTCGAACGGCGCTACAACGGACCGGCGCGGGTTTCCGGAGCCGCCGGCACCGGCAAATCGGTGGTGGCCCTGCACCGGGCCGCCGCGCTGGCCCGTTCCGCGCCGGAGGGGCGGATCTTGTTGACCACCTTCTCCAAAACCCTCGCCGCCCGTTTGAGCCAGAACGCCGATGTGCTGCTGGGCGCCGATACCCCGGAACGCGCCCGGATCGACATCGTTCACCTCCACAAGCTGGCGCGGGATGCGTGGGTCAACACGCTCAAGCACAAGTTCGCCTTCATCAAGGCCAAGCGGTTCAGCGAATTGCTGCAAGCCGCCATCGCCAGCAACGGTATGGCCGAATATTCCCCTGTGTTTCTCAAGGCGGAGTGGGAGGCCATCGTCAATTTTTGGGGCATCGGCGATGAGGCGGCGTATCTCGGCGCCTCCCGCAAAGGGCGCGGCACGCGCTTGACCGTCCGGCAGCGGCGGGCGGTCTGGCCGGTGTTCACGGACTTGTTGGCGGTACTGGACGAGAAGCATTACATGACCTGGGAACGCCTGTGCTTCCGCCTCGCCGCCGAACTGATCGAACGGCCGCCGCCCTACCGGCATGTCGTCGCCGACGAGGCGCAGGACTTCGGCCCCGCCGAATTCCACCTGTTACGAGCGCTGGTGACGCCCGGCGACAACGATCTGTTTTTGTGCGGCGACGCCGGCCAGCGGATTTATCAGCCCCGGTTTTCCTGGAAGGCGGCGGGCATCGAGGTGCGCGGACGGGCGACGCGCTTGACGGTGAATTACCGCACCACCGAGCAAATCCGCCGTTTCGCCGACACGCTGCTGCCCGCCGCGCTGGATGAGGATGGCGACGGACAGCCGGAATCCCACGCGTCCATTTCGTTGTTAAAAGGGCCGTCGCCGGAAGTCAACGGCTACGCCACGGTGGAGGAGGAAATCGCTGGCGTCGCCCGGCGCTTGCGGGAATTGACGGCCGGTGGTTTCGCGCCCCGCGACGTGGCGATCTTCTGCCGCAGCGAAACCCGGCTCAGGGAACGCGCAGAACCTGCCCTGCAACAGTGCGGCTTGGCGGGGCACTACCTCAGCGACGACGCGCCGCCGACCGACGCGCATGTCTCGCTGGGCAGCATGCACCGCGCCAAGGGCCTGGAATTCAAGATCGTCGTCGTGATGGGCTGCGACGCGGATATGTTGCCGCGCGCCAGCGTGCTCGACGACAGGGTGGACGAAGCCGACCGGGCGGCGTTCGTCGAGCAGGAGCGGCAATTGCTTTATGTGGCGTGTACCCGCGCCAGGGAGAGGCTGTTCGTGACGTATAGCGGTAGGCCGAGTTGTTTCTTCCAAACCTGATCGCGTGATGAAAAATCCCTCCCGCACCCGCCGAAAGCCGCCCGACCGCTCGGACGACTTTGACTCCCCGTGGAAGACTCTGCTGGACCGCTGGTTTCCCGCTTTCATGGCCTGGTTCTTCCCGCCCATCGCCGCCGAGATCGACTGGGCACGCGGCTACGTGTTCCTGGACAAGGAGTTGCAGAAAATCAGCCGCCGTGCCCAGGAGAAGCGTCGCCATGCGGACAAACTGGTCAAAGTCTGGCGGGGCACCGGCGAGGAAATGTGGGTGCTGGTTCATGTCGAAATCCAGGCCGGTCAAGAAACCGACTTCGCCGAACGGATGTTCGTCTATTACTACCGGTTGTTCGACCGCTACCGGCTGCCCCTGGCCAGTCTGGTAGTGCTGGCCGACGACCGGCCCCAGTGGCGGCCGGATCGCTACCAGCGCCAGTTATGGGGCTGCGAACTCAAGCTGACGTTTCCGATGGTCAAACTGCTGGACTACCAGGGACGGCTGGCGGAACTGGAAACGGCCCCCAATCCCTTTGCCCTGGCGACGGCGGCCCATCTGCTGGCGCGGGCGACCCGGAAGGATCCCCAAGGTCGGTTGGCCGGCAAGCTGGCCCTGACCCGGCGGCTGTACCAGCGGGGCTGGACCAAGCCGGAAGTGCTGGACCTGTACGAGTTCATCGACTGGCTGCTGGCCCTGCCGGGCGCCTTGGAAGACGCTTTTCTCGATGAGATTCATGACTTGGAGGCGAGTACGAAGATGCGATACATCAGCAGCGCCGAGCGCATCGGTATGAAGCGTGGAACGCAATTAGGAATACAACAGGTGCTGCGCCGACAACTGCGGCGACGTTTCGGGGAACCCCCCGCCTGGGTCGAATCCAAACTCCAGGAAGGAACCCCACCCCAATTGGAACAATGGGCCGATCAACTGCTGGACGCCGATACTCTGGAAGCGGTTTTCAAGGAATAGGCTCATGCGGTATATCGGAAGAGGAGATCGCAGGCGTCGCCCGATGCTTGCGGGAATTGATAGCCGACGGGTTCGCGCCCCGCGACCTGGCGATCTTCTGCCGCAGCGAAACCCAGCCGCCACTCGCGCGGCCCCTGTGGAAATCCAACGATGAATGAATCGCCCTACGCTATCGAAGTCAACCAACATAATTTCGCCCAGGTGGTGGTGGAAAATTCCCAGCGCGTGCCGGTGCTGGTGGATTTCTGGGCCGACTGGTGCCAACCCTGCCAGATCCTCACCCCGCTCCTGACCAAGCTGGCCCAGGAATATCGAGGCGGCTTCATCCTAGCCAAGATCAACGCCGATGCCGAACAGGCCCTGGCACAACACTTCCGGGTGCGTAGCCTGCCGACCGTGATGGTCGTCTGGCAGGGTCAGATCGTGGATCAGATAGTCGACGTGCAACCGGAATCGGCCTACCGGGCGGCCATCGACCGCTTTCGGGTCGACCACGGTGACCAGATACGGGAACAATTTGACGAGGATCTGCTAAGCCATTTCGATAGAAAGGAGGACTTCAGACAATCCCGCGAGTCGTGGTCGCTGCAAGAAAAGATTTTGTTTTGCCGACTGGCTCGGGCTGTACATGCTACCGGCTTGGGCTGGTGGCATGTGAATATTGTCAATCAAGTCCGCTTTGGCCGTAAGAACGTCGGTAGCGAGCGCGCTAAAGGCGTACTCGGTATTTATTATCCCAGCACACGAAATATCACTTGGAGTCGCGAGCTTGGCATGATGTCCAAGCTGGATCGAGAGCCGCTGACCGAAGAACTGGTTACAAGAATCGAATCCGCGCTGGCCTCGGAACGCCAGACTATTGACAAGTGGTGGGGTCTCAATATCGAGCGCCCCGGCCTCTGGCCGGATCAGCTTCTCGAAGACCCCGCCGATTCGAGCGAGGAAACTGAGGAAGAGAAAACACCGGTCAACAAGGCCAGCGTGCCGCCATCTAATCGCATCTACTACGGTCCACCAGGGACCGGCAAGACATATCAGCTCTCGCAGATGTTGAAACGAGACTACGATCAACCTGCGGGCTCTGGGCAGCGCTATAGTTTCGTTACGTTTCACCAATCCTACGGCTACGAGGAATTTATCGAGGGTTTGCGCCCCCTACTGGATGGCGATGCAGAGTCGAACGAACTCCGGTATGAGATCCGTCCAGGCGTTTTCAAGGAGTTGTGTCGCAAGGCCTGCCTGGCGCCTGATCAGCGTTTCGCGATGGTCATCGACGAAATCAATCGCGGCAACATCAGCAAGATTTTTGGAGAATTGATCACGCTCATCGAGCCCGACAAGCGTGAAGGCGCTGAAAACGCTGTAACGGTCACGCTCCCGTATTCGGGCGAATCATTCTCGGTCCCCACCAACGTGGACATCATCGGCACGATGAACACCGCAGACCGGTCGCTGGCGCTGCTGGACACTGCATTGCGGCGACGTTTCGATTTCGTAGCCCTCATGCCGGACACTCGCGATGAACCCGGCGCGCCCCTCCACGGCTTGCGGGTGACCCATGGCGGGAAGGTCATCGACATCCCGAAAATGCTCACCGCGATCAATCAGCGGGTGGAAGCACTCTACGACCGGGACCACACCATTGGCCATGCCTACTTCACCACTCTGGCCAGTGTGCTGGATGGCGAGCAACGCTTCGAGGCGCTCGAGCAGATTTTCCGCAACCGGATCCTGCCGCTGTTGGAGGAATATTTCTTCGAAGACTGGCAGAAAATTCGCCTCGTTTTAGCAGATAACCAGAAAGAAGAATCAGCACGCTTTATAACCATGACCGAGAATCACGAGGATAATCTGAACAGCCTGTTTGGCAACGATCATGGCCTTGACGCGTTCGCAACCAAGAGGCGTTACGCCTTGCAGGAATCCGCTTTCTCCAATCCGGATGCCTATATCGGTATCTACGACGCTAGCGCTCTGATTGACTGACAGAAAGATGAGCGGCGTCACAATCTACGAGTTCGGCATGTTGGTTCCGCAAGGGACGGACGACAGCAAGATCGACGAGTTGCGGAAGGTACCTGCCAACGTGTTCGACTGGCTGGAAAAGCAGTGCCTGCATACTTCCGAACAAGGTGACGCGGCCTGGGTGCGGCTGACCCAGCGACGCGGACGAAAAACCATTCAGGTCAGGAGCTTCGTCGGCGTCATTCGGGCACCTGATGGGTTTCAGATCGAAGTGCTGCCCAAGGTGGGGCAGGCTATCCGCGGCGGCCCTACCCAGGCGCGGCAACTGCTGATTGAGATGCTTCGCTGCCTGAACGGGTTTCGCCATATTCAGACCGACCGTGCCAAGCTCGCCGCCACGCGGATGCCTTTGCTGGAGGTGTTCGTTGGCGAGTTTCTGCTGGCTGTCGAACACATCGTCAAGCGGGGCCTGCGAAGCGCCTACTCACCGCGGCAAGACAACCTGTTTGCCCTGCGTGGCAAGTTGCGGGTAGCACAGCACCTGCGCCAGAACCTCTGCCGGGCGGATCGATTCTTTACCGAGTACGATGAGTTTTCGACGAACCGCCCAGAAAACCGCTTGCTACACACGGCCTTGCGCCGTGTCTTGTCGATATCGGCATCGCAGGCGAATCAAAAGTTGGCACGCGAGTTGTGTTTCGTGTTCGCCGACATCCCGGAGTCCACCCAAATTGCACCTGACTTTCAGCAGGTTCGGCTCGACCGGGGAATGGGCTACTATGCCGACGCGCTGGCTTGGGCACGGCTGATCCTGGAAACAGAATCACCCTTGACCGGTGTCGGCGAAAACCGTGCTCTATCCCTGCTTTTTCCAATGGAGGCTGTGTTCGAGGCTTTCGTGGCCAAACATCTGGCACGGCAACTGGCACGGCCGTTGATCCTGAAAACCCAGGCACACAGTCATCATCTGGTTCGGCACGAGGAGCAAAATTGGTTCCGCCTCAAGCCCGATCTCCTGGTCCGGGATGCCGCACGGGACTTGATCGTGCTGGATACCAAATGGAAGCTGCTCGATGGCCTGAAGTCCAATAGCACAGACAAATACGGGCTATCACCAAACGACTTCTACCAGTTGCAGGCCTACGGCCAGAGTTACCTGGACGGAAAAGGTGATGTCATTCTGGTATATCCGAAAACTGACAGTTTCGCCCAGCCATTGCCTGTTTTCGATTTCCCGAAGGCTCCAGAACTGCGGCTCTGGGTTCTACCATTCTGCTTGGAATCACGGCGGCTGCTGGCACCAGCTAATGCGCCCTTTGGTGCGTGCTTTCGGTTCCGGTGAATTCCGCTCGGACGAGCGACCACAACAATTCAGAGCCTGCACAAAACTCCTCTCTCCCCACGGACGCGGCGCGGTCGTTCGGCGAGCGGGGGGGCGTCAGCCCCCGGTTTCCCGGAACGCGGCCAGGCGTCGGCGCTAGCGGCGGGCGCGGAAACAGCGGACTCACGTCCGCCGCTCGCCGGCGACCCCAAGGCGCTATATCAATCAATCGGTTTTTTTGACCCTACAAATCCGATCGGGGCCGTCGCGCCGGCCGACGGCGGGCCGCGGCGGGCCGCACCGGGGTCGTTTCGGTTCCCGTCAGTTGCGCCAGCGCTCGGCGGGCTGTTTCGATCTGGCGTTGCAGTTGCGCGGCCAGTTGGCCGAGCGGGTCGCGGCCTTGCGCTTCCTCGGCTTGGATCTGCTGTTGGAGCTGGTGGAGTTCGCTGGCCCGCAGGGTGGCGATCTCGTCCTCGGTGGCGGCGAGGCGCTGTTCCAGTTGCGCGATCTGGCGGATCAGGCGGATCAGCTTGGCGCCCACGTCTTCGCCGGTGATGGCTTCGGGGCGCCGTTCGTAGTCGTGCAGCAGGGCCTCGATCTGGGCGAGGTCGCCGTCGCGGTAGGCGGCGTTGAGGGCGGCCATGGCTTCGTTGCGGTAGTCGCGGTCGGCGTCGTTGTCGGCGCGGTCGGGGTGGATGCGGGCGGCGGCCTTGCGGTAGAGCGCCTTGAGTTCCGCCGTCGGGATGACCGGTTCGGGTTCCCGGGCGGCTTCCTCCACCTGTTCCCGCGAGTCTTCGGCGCGGGCGCGGGCTTCCTCGGCCTGGCGCCGGGCGGCGGGGTCGTGAGGCGCCTGGCGGGCGCGTAGCTCGGCGAGGCGGGCTTCGAGGTCGTCGAGTTCGCGATAGCAGGGGCCGACGGCGCGCAGGTAGCGAATTTGAAAGGCGGTGAGTTCGGCGCGCAGGGTTGCCAGTTCGAGTTCACGGTCGGCGAGTTGGGCGCTGAGACGGTCGATGTCGGCCTGCTTGCGGGCCAGTTCGCGTTCTTCGGGGGTGTGGACGCGGGTGAGGGCGGACATTGGGGATGCCTGGGGTGGGGGCGGTTAGTCGGGGGCGTGGAAGGCGTTATTGGCGTCGTTGGTGATGCTGGATAGCAGGGACAATTCGACGAGACCCTGCAAGGGGCGAAGTCGCGCCAGCCCGGCGTCCGTGAGGTTCTGGCAACCCGAAAGATCGAGCGCGGTCAACTGCTTCAGCGTCGCCAACTGCGCCAGCCCGGCGTCCGTGAGGTTCTGGCAACCCGAAAGATCGAGCGCGGTCAACTGCTTCAGCGTCGCCAACTGCGCCAGCCCGGCGTCCGTGAGGTTCTGGCAACCCGAAAGATCGAGCGCGGTCAACTGCTTCAGCGTCGCCAACTGCGCCAGCCCGGCGTCCGTGAGGTTCTGGCAACCCGAAAGATCGAGCGCGGTCAACTGCGGCAATTTGGCCAGATGCGCCAGCCCGGCGTCCGTGAGGTTCTTGCACCATGCAAGATCGAGCGTCGTCAACTGCGGCAACTTGGCCAGATGCGCCAGCCCGGCGTCCGTGAGGTTCACGCAACACGAAAGATCGAGCGCGGTCAACTGCGGCAATTTGGCCAGATGCGCCAGCCCGGCGTCCGTGAGGTTCTCGCACCACGAAAGATCGAGCGCGGTCAACTGCGGCAATTTGGCCAGATGCGCCAGCCCGG
>JARSSP010000006.1 GCA_029624675.1 Candidatus Contendibacter sp. | reverse complement strand
GAACTCGCCTAACGTCCAGACACAAGGGCATATCCAACGGTTTGAGCCCAGTGCCCTTCATCCTGGTTCTCCTGAAATCCACAATGCAACGCCGATCCATCCTCCGACTGGCCGGAACGATCCGTCTCGCTTTCCCATGGGTGGGAAAAAGCGATGACCTGGTATTTCCTCAGTCAAGCACAATGCCGACTCGCGCCTCCACCAGGAAACCCGACCGCGCCGCCGCCATCACCACCTCGCCCAGCCAATCTTCCAGCACCAAATCCACCCGTTCCGCGCCAATCGCCTCCGCTGCCTTGACGATGAGAGGATTGTCGCCCAAGTGTGGGTCCGCTTTCAGACCGGCCAGCGATCGGCCATAGATGCACAAGCCGCGCTTGACCAATTCGTTGGGATCGCTCACGGTCAGATCGTACACGATGCGACCAGAGCGGGTGACCAGGCGCGGAAACAGGCCCGGTTTGGCCTTGATGCCCTGAGTGTCCACCACCAACCCGGTATAACCCGGTTGTTCCGGCGTGACGGGCGGCCACCGACTGCTGGAGTCGAGCTGGGTCAACCGGCGTAGCTCCAACGGCGTCAGGGCGGCCAGCAAACCGCTTCGTCCCAGCAGGGGAAAGCGCGCCAACAGGTGTACGCCGCCATCGTCGCCATGCCATTCGTCCACGATTTGAACCTGATCGACCAGAGTGGTCAGTTTGCCCCGAATCGCCGGGGTCGCGTCGATGACCGCTTGCAGGGAAGTTTCGGTGTTAAACCGCATGGCGCCCAGCGTATCCCACAGGCTGAGGGTGGCGGCCCGCAGCGCCAGCGCGCGCCTTTCCGGCAACGGCGGGAAGGGGTGGATCGGCGGCGATTCGGCTTCGCCCAAGACATAGAGCCAGTAGTGTTGCCAATCGAGATATCCGACCGGCTCCGGTCGCCGCAGAAAGGATGCAAATGCTTCCATGTCAAGGCCATCTTCCCCTTGAGTGGTCGCCTCGGGAGCAAGCGAGCCACGCGGCGCCGCATCGGCGGATGGCACGGCGGATGTGAGTGGGCGATCAGGGGGTGTATGATCCTGTTCAAGCAACAGGGCCGTCGCCCGCTCCTGGGAAAGCGCCGCGCCCGCCCCACCCGACCCATCGGCGGCGCGGGCCTGCCATGCCGCCAACTCTCGAATCGCGTTGCGTTGCTGTTCCTGCCGTTGCCAAAGCGTTTCCAGCCGTGCGGCCACGGCATTCCGACTGGCGTACCGTTCCAGCCAGACGCGCAAGGCTTCCAGATTGACATGGGTGACGCCGGCCAGGAACACGGGATGATCGCCTTCGCGCAAGCCGGCTTGATAACGCGCCTTGCCCTGATTCAACAGAACCGACAGGCGCGCGTAAGTCAAGGTGTTTTCCTGAAGGTCGCGCGTCAGGGCATTCAGGCCATCGCGCAACGTCGCCAGCCGCCGCTCGACTGCGATGCGGCGCTCGGCCAGTCGATTGAGGGGTTGGCCGGGAGGGCTGGCCGGGGTGGGAAACCCAGCCAGGGCCTGGACCCGCGCCAGTAGCCCGGGCGCGAACCGATGGAGCAGGAGGTAGGAGGGAGCCAGCGCCAGCAAGGCGCCAACCAGCAGCCCGACCCGGAATTGTCGTCGAGTGTCCATGGGGAGCCTGATTTTTTACCAATTTTAGTGGCTTTCTTCCCCATTGTCCGAATGTGGGCGGATGCTATCGTAAAATGGCCGTGATCGTTCGCTGCCCTGGCTCCTCGCGGCGGGCCAGGGCCGGAGGATGAGAGTCGGGGTACGAATCCCGGCTTTTCTGGCTGGATGACACCGGAACCACGAAGCAAGACCATGAGCAATCAAGAGGAATGGCTGTATCAGGGCATCGTTGCGCGGCGGCGCCTGCTGGCTTATCTACGGCGTTTATGTGTCGTGCATCATCGCGAGGCGTTGCTGTCCCGAATCTGTGTCCCGTGCGCCGGCGACTCCTCGAGCGTCGCGCTGGCCCAGGCCGTCAAGGCCTGGGGTGAAGGGCTACAACGGGAGCTGGAGTCGGTGATTCGCCGCGACTCGGACGAACGGGGGCAAATAGCGCGAGCCGCCATTGGATTGCTGTTCGACAGTGCCGGGCAGGCTCAGGTGATCGCGAGCGTTCTGGAGCCGTTGTGCATGGCGTATCGCTACCATCGTGAGCGTCTGACGGACGAGCGCCGAGTGGAACAGTTGCTGTGGAACGTACTCAGCCAGCACTTTAAGGACAAAATGGATCAGTTGGATGGATTCGGCGGCGGGCCAGGCTCTCATCAATTGCAGGTGCTGCGCCGGATCGAGCAACTCAGCCGGGAATTGGAGCAGCGGCGCGGCAAACCGTATGCCGATCTCGCGGAACTGGCGGCCGATCTGCTGCTGGAAATTCAGGCCAGGGCGATGTCCAACATGCCGCGGACGGTGGTGACCATCCTGGAATATCTGTATGCATCGAATGCGCGCGCCGCGGAATCGCTCGATGACGACACGCAGCGGATCGAGTTGATCGCCGAATTCCTGGCCACGCCCGACGTATTGATCCAGCTTGAGCAGTGCTTGGAGCAATTGTCGTCCGAGTTGCGGCAAGCCTTGGCGATCAAATTCGGTCTCGAACGCGAACCGGCCTTCCTGCGTGAGATCGATTTCAAGAACCACTATGGTTTCGGCTGGGAAACCTTGCGCAAACGCGCCGATCAAGCGCGGCGCCTGCTAGCCGACTGTCTGCGCGAGTAAACGGCTTTGATGGGGATAACCGTGATGAATAGAAACAAGAAGTTAAATCTATTGGCCGCAGTCCTGGCGATGCAGGATGAGGCAATTGCCCCAACGGTTGGCGCGCGCGATGAGACTCCATGGCGAGAGGCGCTGGCGCGAGCAGACGCTTTGAGTGAAGAGGAACGAAAAGCGCTGCTCCATTCACCATCAGCGCGGCGCCAGTTTTATTTCATGGCGGATGTCGCGCGCGCTGAAGCCTACGTGCGCTGGAAACAGGCGGGAATCGAGACTTCCCTGTACTATCGGGCCGCCGCCAGTCCGACGGTCGAACCGTTGAAAATCGAGAGCAACTCCTATTTCACTTTGGTTCTGTTTCCCCTTGATGAGGAGGGCAAGACCTGGAATTTATTTCTGAAGTTGTCGCCCGCCTTTCAACGACTGGCGAGCGCGGGCATCCGTCTGGTGGATGATCGGGGTGAGGTTTGGCTGGCCGGCCAACCGGATGCCGATGGCGAGTTGAGCAGCGATTGGCGGTTGGAAGGTTCGCCGCTGGAGCGGTTGCACCAACAGCAATTACAGATTCAGCCCGGTTAAGGCCATGTTGGAGCAACGCGAAGCAACGATCGAATTCCCCGCGGCTGGTGTCGGCGGCGATCTGCTTCGGGTTACGGTCAAGGCCTATTTGACTAGTCATCACGATGTGAAATCGTGTTCGTACTCGAACCGATTGGCCGAGATCAAGGAGATTCTGGGCCATGCCCGCGCCGGGGAGGATCTGGCGACGATTCGCACCGATGTGGTGATCGGCTTTAGTGATCCGGACTTCGCTGGCCACAGCCATGGCCTGGCGCTAGCGTTGGCGGATAAACGGGCGCGCTTCGGCGCGCGGGGACCGTTCGAACGGATCATCGCGACCGGGGTTTTGAGCAAACCGGGCCTCGTTTCCCAAGTGGATGCGTTTCCCCAAAAGCTGGCGCTGGTGTCGGCAACGCTGGATCAAGAGTCGCTTTTTGTATTTCCCCGGGAAAATCTGGACGCCAATCCCGGTTTGCTGGAACGGATGGTCGTGGGTCAAGGGATGCTGCGCGCGGTCGCTCAGTTCGACAAGTTGCGTGATTTATGGCGGGAGGATCCGAATGCGTCCGCCCCGGAAAATCCGGGCGCCGATCCCGATTTGCTGGAATGGACGCTGATCGGTGAGGACATGAGGCGTGCGGTCGCGCGGTCCGATGGATCGCGTGATTTGAAACAAGAGGATATACATTCAGCTCGGCGACGCGGATTTGCCGCCCCTTTCTTCAAGGGGATGATTTGGGGATTCACCATCGTGACGGCGTTCGCCGGCTTGGCAGTGATGGGGTTCCGATTCCTGGCGAGTCTTTGAAAGGACGCGCCGCATGGCAGTCCACGATGCCAGAGCGTCGACCGGGACAGGATCTCCATGCTGGATCATGGGAGCCAGATCAGGTGGTTTCGAAGCCCACGCCGAAAATCCCCCTTTTGGAATGATTCGGCGGGACGTTGTCGAAAAGCCGACAAGGAAATTTCAGGCCTTGCGCCTCCCTCCTCCTCCAGCGGAAGAAGAGGGGAGGCGAGAGGGGGCTGCTTGTTCCTTATTCTTCTTTGGGGATCGTCAGCGCCAGGAACAACGCGCCATCGTCGCGCTTGATCAATACCGGGATGGGGCGGCCGATTGGCAACGCTTTCACCAGGTCCGCGAACTGCTCGGTATCGGCAACTTCGACCTGGTTGAGGCGAACGATGATGTCGCCCGGCCGGATACCGGCGCTGGCGGCGGGGCCCTCGTCGACATCCTTGACCAGCACGCCCTGAGTGCCCGCCTTCCGCTTGCCGGCGGGCAGGTCGGCCACAATCAGGCCCAGCCGGTTGTGGGAGGGCGGTTCGGCGATGGCTTGTTGCAGCTTGGTGTCCTCGGGCAGTTCCGCGATTTGGACGGTCAGGTTTTGCTCCTTGCCGTCGCGGATGACGGTGAGCGCCGGAGTGGCGCCGGGCCGGGTGCGGCCGACCATCAGCGGCAAATCCTTGGAGGTGGGCACCGGCTGACCGTTGAAGGCGACGATGATATCGCCGGCCTTGACCCCGGCCTGCTGCGCCGGGCTGTCGGCCAACACCTGACCGACCAGGGCGCCGTGTGGTTTGTCGAGACCGAAGGATTGCGCCAATTCCGGGGTGACTTCCTGGATCATCACCCCCAGCCAGCCGCGCGCCACCTTGCCACCGCTTTTAAGCTGGTCGACGACTTCCATGGCGACATCGATGGGTACCGCGAAGGACAGACCCTGATAGCCGCCGGAGCGACTGTAAATCTGCGAATTGACGCCGATCACCTCGCCGTCGAGGTTGAACAGCGGCCCGCCGGAGTTGCCGGGATTGACGGCGGCGTCGGTCTGAATGAAGGGGACGTAGTTGTCGCTGGGCAGGCTGCGACCCAGGGCGCTGATGATGCCCTGGGTGGCGGTGCGCTCGAAGCCGAACGGCGAGCCGATGGCCAGTACCCATTGGCCGACCTTGGCCTTGTGGCTGTCGCCAATCTTGACGGTGGGTAGGCTGGCGTCGGTTTTGACCTTGAGCAGGGCGATGTCGCTGCGGCGGTCCTTACCGATGACCTGGGCGGGCAGTTCGCTGCGGTCGCTCAGCCCGACCACGATGCTGTCCACCTCGTCGACCACGTGGGCGTTGGTGACGATGTAACCATCCGCCGAAATGATGAAGCCGGAACCGACCGAGGAGCGCGGCGGCGTGGGTAAATCCGGCATTTGCTCGAAAAACTTCTTGAAGTAGTCGTGGAACGGGCTGTCTTCGGGAATCCGTGGGTGACTGCGTCCCAACGGATTTTGCTTGGTTTCCGCCTTGGTCTGGATGCTGACCACCGCCGGGCTGTACCGCTCGACCAGGGTGACGAAATCGGGATAGTCCGCCGCCTGGACCAGCGCGCTCCCCAGCAAACCGAGGACCGCGATGGGCCAGAGGGAGGTTTTGCGTCGTTGCATCGAAAGCTCTCCTTGGGAAGGGATAGGGGGATTCGCGAAAAACCGTTAAGTTCGTCGGGATGGACCATGGCGGACTGGCTTGGTTCGGATGAGGCCGCGCGCAACCCGGCGCGGCGGCATCGGTCAAAGCGAACGGTTCGCCCCAAGTTTCGACCCTGTCCGCCAACCCCTGAGGTGTAAAGCCATGGCTCAAACCGCTTCCATCATGCTCGCGCTGGGCACGCCCGCCCCAGCGTTCAGTCTGCCCGAACCCGCGACGGGTCGCGTCGTCGCCCTGGCGGATTTTCAGGACGCCCCAGCGTTGCTGGTGATCTTCATGTGCAATCACTGCCCGTTCGTCAAGCATGTCCGCGAGGGCCTGGCTCGGTTCGCGCGGGACTATCAGGGCCGAGGATTGGCCAGCGTCGCCATCAACGCCAACGATGTCGCCAATTATCCAAGCGACAGCCCAGCGAAAATGGCCGAGGAAGCCCGGACGTTCGGTTATCCCTTTCCATATCTGTACGACGAAACCCAGGCGGCGGCCAAGGCCTATCGAGCCGCCTGCACGCCGGATTTCTTCCTGTTTGACGCGGGCCGCAAGCTGGTGTATCGCGGCCAGTTCGACGGCAGCCGACCGGGTAACTCCATTCCGGTGACGGGCGCCGATCTGCGCGCGGCGGTGGACGCGGTGCTGGCGGGTGGGTCGGTTCCGTCCGCGCAGAAGCCCAGCATCGGCTGCAACATCAAGTGGAAAGCGGGGAACGAGCCGGACTATTCTCGCTGAAAGACCGAAATGCCGGTTCTCTGACGAGATCACCTTTCCCAAAGCCAAGGGTGCCGTTTGCGAAAGGCCCACCTCCGCTTCTCCGCTCGTGGCGGGGAGAGAAGAATGCGAGCAGCCTCCTGTGCCGCAAGCGTTCAGATCCCCCCGTCCAGCACGGCGATGGGTTTCGCTACGCTCAACCCATCCTACGAAAAAACAACGGGTTGTAGGATGGGTTGAGGAACGAAACCCATCAATACGGGGCGAAACCACCAGGGGATCCGAACGATTACCCTATGCTTAGGCCGCCTCCGGCTTCAGCGAGGCCATGTCGATCACGAATCGGTACTTCACGTCGCTGCGCAGCATTCGCTCGTAAGCCTCGTTGATCTTCTGGATCGGGATGATTTCGATATCCGAGACGATGCCGTGCTGGGCGCAGAAATCCAGCATCTCCTGGGTTTCCCGAATGCCGCCGATCAGCGAGCCAGCCAGCCGCCGGCGCTTGAAGATCAGATTGAAGACGTGCGGCGCCGGGTGGGGGTGATCCGGCGCTCCAACCAGACACATCGTCCCGTCGCGCTTGAGTAGCTCAAGGTAGGCGTCCAGGTTGTGCGGCGCGGCCACCGTGTTGAGAATGAAATCGAAGCTGCCGACGTGCGATTTCATTTCCTCGGGGTTTTTCGACACCACCACCTCGTTGGCGCCCAGCCGCCGGGCGTCCTCGGTCTTGCCCGGCGAGGTGGTGAACAGCACCACCCGCGCGCCGAGGGCGTGGGCGAACTTGACCGCCATGTGGCCCAGGCCGCCCAGACCGACGACGCCAACCTTCTGACCTGGACTGACCTTCCATTGCCGCAGCGGCGAATAGGTGGTGATCCCGGCGCACAGCAACGGCGCGGCAGCCGCTGGGTCGAGCGAATCCGGCACCCGCAGCACGAATCGTTCGTCGACCACGATCCGGCTGGAATAGCCGCCGTAGGTCATCTTGCCGGTATGCGGGTCGGGACTGTTGTAGGTAAAGACGATTTCGTTCTGGCAATACTGCTCCAGACCTTCCCGACAGTCGGGACAGGTTCCGCAGGAATCGACCATGCAGCCGACCGCCGCCAGATCGCCGACCTTGAAGGCGGCGACCTCGGCGCCCACGTGCGTGACTCGACCGACGATTTCGTGGCCGGGGATCACCGGATAGACCGCGTTTTGCCATTCGTTGCGGACAGTGTGCAAATCGGAGTGGCAGACGCCGCAATAGAGGATTTCGATTCGAACGTCGCGCGGTCCTGGTTCGCGCCGCTCGAAGGCGTGAAGATTCAGGGGAGCGGTTGCGCCTTGAGCGGCGTATCCAAGCGTTTTAATCATGACGGTCAACCTCGCTGGTGGGAAGAAGGAGGGGTGATGCGCGCGGAAGTCGCTCCACTTGCGGTTCGCCCCTTTCGATCAACGTTCGATGGTATAGATCAGATCGGCGCCGATCCCGGCGGTGCTGCTGGCCGATACGAACATCAGACGCTGGCTGAGCCGGTATTTGACGTTGAAGGTGTTCACAGCGTTGAGCAATCCGACACCGTAGCCGATGTAAAGATTCGGCGCCAGATATTTGCCCAGCATGAGCGAGGTTCCATCGCCGCCGTCGCCGGCTGATCCCAGTTGCAGGGCATCCAGGCCGAACGCCTCACCCAGGCTCTGGGTGAACGCGCTGCCGCCCAGTCCCAGGGCACTGGCGGCCTTGAACAGCAGCGCGGACTCGCCACCCGATCCGCCATTTTGCGGCCCCCGGCCCAGCACCAGATAGGACAGAATACTGGAGTCGGGCATCTTCGGGTCCGAGAACAGCGTCATTTTGGGATTTTTCAGCGTGCCGCGGATTTGTGCGCCAGCAGTAACGCGCGTGCCGGTAAAGACGCTGCCCGATGACTGTCGCACCACCCGCAAATCCAGACCGGGGTTGTCGAGCGGGCTGCTGCTGAACAGCAGTTGTCCGCGCTGAATTTGAATCTCCTCGCCAAAGATCCGGTAATTGCCGGCGACGACTTCGATGCTGCCGCTGCCTCGCGGGGCCAGTTGCGGGGTTTCCTCGATCAGCAGATTCCCTTGTAGGCGGCCCTTGAAGGCAGGCGTTTCCACCTGCACGTCGTCGCCCAGAATCACCCGGACCCTGGCGAAAATATCCGGTCCCCTGGGTTTGGGCGGCGCTTTGCCATTGGCGCCGTTGACGATGACGACATCATCGGACGCCCTGACCGCGCCTGGCCGTTCGCCGCCAGGACGTAGATAAGCCTTTGGAATGGTTACCGTTCCATCGACTTGAACCTGCTGCCGGGTCGCCTCCAGTTGGAGATCGGGGCTGATCTGGACTTGCAGATCGGTGGTTTTCAGTGCCTGGAAATTTTCGCCGCGGACCGTCAGATTCAGTTGTGGCTTCAGGGGATCGACGGTTCCGCTGAGTTGCAATTGACCGGGCGCGGAGCGAACCGAACCGGAAAGGCGCAACGGCCCCTGCCCGTCACTGGCGGCGGTGAACTGAAGATTCTCCAGCTTGATCCCGGCTTGGGGAATGCTGGCGCCGGCGTTCTCCAGCCGGATGTCGCCGCGCAGCGCCAGCCTGGGAAGCGGGCCGGTGACGTTGACATCGGCCCGCAATTGTCCCGTGACGTTTTGCACCTGGGGGGCGAATGCGGAGACGATCTTCAGATCGGTGATCGCCGCGTTGATTTTGCCGCTCAGCTTAGCCGCGCCAAACGGGTCTTGCGCTTGCAGGCTGGCCTGCAACTGTCCGGTTTGCGCCAGGTCCAGCCGCGCCTGCCCGCTCGCGGTCCGCCCATCGGTTTGCAGTTGCGCGCCGCCGCCGTTGAGCGTGAAGCGAACCGGCTGGCCGTTGGCCTCCATGCTCAGACTGCCGGGGGCGATGGTCAGGTTGGCCCTGGCCTGGAGCGCGCCGCCGATCTTGCCGCTGGCGCTGGCTTCGCCGCCGATGCGGGTCGCGAGCGTTATGCCTTGAGGTAGAAACTGCTTGAACCGATCCGGGGTAAGGTCGCTGAGTTGGATCTGGCCGTTGAAAGCGCCGGACTGTTCCCACTGACCTTGCAAACACACGCGGGTCGGGGCGCTGCTCAAACAGGTGGCGTCGAGGTTGGCGGCCTTGGCCGAGGCGCGCGCCAGGGCCGGTTTATCCAGGTTCCAGGTTCCGGCGACCGTGTCCCTGGCGCTGAGTTGCGTGACGCGGCCCCGCCAGAGCAGGGACGGGGTTTGCAGGCTGCCGCTGAGCGCCAGCAGAAAGCGGCCCGGCTCGCCGGCCAGTTCCGCCTTGAGATCGTGCGCGGCGGGTGTGCCGGCGCCGTCAAGGACGAGCGATTTCCAGTGTTGACCGCCGAGCGTCAGTCCTTCGCCGCTGACGTTCAGGACGGAACGGCTGGCGCCACCGATGTCCACGCGAGCCTCGCCGCGCAATTGCTGGATTTGCGTATCGCCTTGCCGCAGGTCGCGCACGGTGAAACTGGCCGCCACCGCCGGCCGGTCGGCGGGACCGCTCAAGCTGCCGCTGCTGGCGATGGTCCCGCTCAGGCCGGGGAGCAGGGATTTCAGTTGCGGCGCATCCAGTTTCCAGCGCAAATCCCAGCGTTGCGCCAGCGATCCGTCCGCTTCCAGCCGGGCGTCGCCGGCATTCACCTTCAGGGTCTTGATGGTCAGATTCCGGTCCTGCACCGCGACATCGGCGTTGCCGCGCACGGCCTGCCCGCTCAGCGTCCCGGTCAGTTCCTCCAGCAGGAGATGGGCGCGTAATCCCGCGTTTTCCAGGTTGCCATCGCTTTTGAGCCGCAGGTTCAGCTTGCCGGGTACGTCTTTCCAGTGCGCGCCGGGATTGAGTCCCGCACCGGTCAGTTCGGTTTGCCAGCGCACGACGGGCAGCCAGGCGACATCGGCGTTGCCCTGGATCACGCCTTCCAGCGTTTGGCCGTTGAGCTTCACCTCGCGCACCGCCTGGTCGGAACCCTGACCGGTCAGCGTCCAGCGGCCCTTGGGAATATCGGGGCCTTGCACCTCGGCGGCAAGCTGGAACCGGTAGTCGTTGAACACGCCCTCGGCGGCGAAATCGCCCTGGGCGCTTTCCACCTGGGCCGGGCCGGTCAGCGGCCAGACCAGGGATTGCCACTGGCCAGAAGCATTGAAGCGTAAATCGGTGAATTGCAAGTCGCCCTTGGCGGTCAGCGCCAGCGGCCGATCGGCGGCGGTCAATCGCAGCTCATCCAGCTTCACCGCCCGTTCGTCACCGGCGGCGGTGAATTTCAGGATGGCGGGACCCAGTTCGGGCAGAGTGGCGCCGATTTCGCCCCGACCCTCGAACCGGGCCAGCACGCCGCGCGCATCGAGTTGCGCGGTCAGGGGCTTGCCGGTCAGGTCCGGGACAAAGGGTTTGAGGTCCGCCACGTCCAGTTTGGCCTGAGCCGACCAGGCGGGTTCCGGGCGCAGCGGTTGGCGGACCTCGCCATTCAGGTCCAGCGTGGCCGCGCCGGTAACATGCTGAGTCAGTCGCAGCCGGTCGCCGAGTTCGCCCTCGATGTTGCCTTCGCCGGTGAAAACGCCATGGTCGGGGGTCGGTGCATGCCAGTTGAGCCGGGCCTGGAGCGGGTAGCCGCCGACGGGATTCAGCCGGCCGCTCAACCGCGCCTCGCCCTGGAACGCGCGGACTTCCAGGGTTTCGACGGTTAAACCCTCGGCGTCGGTGTGAGCCTTGAGACCGACGGCATCGATGACGATGGGCTCGACGCCCGCCGGCTGGATGTGAATGTCACGGCCTTGCAGGTCGTTGATGTGGATCGCCAGGGGCAGGCGGATGTCGGGCAGGACCAGCGGTTCGGTCGAAGGCGCGGTTTCCTGGCCGGGTGGCCATTGCAATTCCAGCCCGTCGACCTGGAGACGATGGACGGTCAGCGCGGCGTCGAACAGATCAGTGGGTTGCCAGTCCAGTTCACCGCTGGCGAGCGCCAGCTTCAACCCGCCTTGCTCGTAACGCAACTGTTCGATCCGCAAGGGTCCCAACAGCCGGCCACTGACGGAGCCGACGCTCAACTGGCCGGGCAAGACCCGTTCAGCCAGCGCCAACAGGCTTTTGAGGCCGGTTTCGGTGGAAACGGCGATTCCACCCGCCAGCACGATCAGGAACAGGAGCAACAGGAACAGCCGGAACGGCCAGAAGAACAGGCGGCGCGCGGCGCGGGACAGGTTCACAGATCGGGTCCGATGCTGAAGGAGAAGCGGAACGTGTCGCCCGGCGGGCGATCCAGGCCGGAAGCCAGGTCGATGCGCACCGGCCCGACCGGCGAGCGCCAGCGAAGTCCGAGCCCGACGCCGGTCTTCATGTCGGGCGTTGCTCCATCGAAGGCATCGCCGCTATCGACGAAGGCGGCGAGGCTCCAGCCGTCCCAGACGCGGTGTTCGTATTCCACGCTGCCCACCAGCAGATTCTTGCCGCCGATGACCGTGCCCTCGTCGTCGGTGGGACCGATGCTGTTGTAGGCGTAGCCGCGCACGCTGGCGTCGCCGCCGGTGAAAAACCGCAGGGAGGTGGGCAGGTTCTCGAAGCCCTGGCTGATCAGGGTGGTGCCGGCATCGCCCCGCGCGATGATCCGGCTGGCGTCGTTCAAGGCATACACGCCTTTCAGATGCAACAGGCCTTGCGCGAAATCGAGGTCCGAAAGCAGCGCCGTCGAGGCGCCGCGCAGTTCGAAGCCGAACAGGAGGCCGCGGGTGGGATACAAACGGTCGTCGGCGTCGATCCAGGTCCAGTTCAGGCTGGGAATCAGCAGCAGCGCGCTGGTCCGGGGCTGGTTGCCGACGCTGAATTCCTCGTACTGATAGTTCAGGCTGTAATTTTTCAGCCACTTGCCGTCCTGCCGCTGCCAGCCGCCGCCGATGATGTATTGTTCGTAATCCTGCTGGTTGTAGTTTTGCTGGGTGTAGCCGGCGATCAGGGTGTAGGCGTCGGTGGTGGGGTCCTGGCCGGGAATGGAGTACTTGCCGCCGAGAACCACCTTGATCGGCGACCAGAGCAGTTCTTCCTCGGCGTGGTGTCCCTGGCGGTTAAGCCAGCGTTGCTCCGCTTTTAGCCTGACCCGCGCGCCGGTGTCGGTGCCATAGCCAGCGCCGGCGCTGAACTTGTGCTGCTTGCCAGGTTCCAGTTCCACCTCGACCGGAGTCGTCTCGGTAGCGGCGTCGGGTGGGGCGTTGACCTGAACCTGGCTGAAATATGGGCTGCCGTTGAGATCGCCTTGCAGTTTCAGCAGGTCGTTGGCGTTGTAGGGATCGCCCGGTTTGAAGCGGGGATAGCGATTCAGCAGCTTGGGAGACAGGAAATCCTGCTTGAAGGTGATGGCGCCGAAACGATAGCGCGGGCCGGTGTCGTAATGTAGCCGGATCGCGGCTTCATAAGCTTGCAGGTTGACCTCGATGACGTGCTCGGTGAAGCGGGCTTTGAAATAGCCGCGCTCGGTGGCCAGCCTTTCCAGCCCCTGCTTGAACTGCTCGTACCGGGGTTGATCGAGAACCTGGCCCTGGGCGAGCGGTATGTTGGCCACCGCCTGCTGGAAGGCCGGGTCGTGCTGGCCCTCGCCGAGAATGCGCACGTCCAGCGTGGCGATGCGCAGCGGCCGGCCAGGCTGGATGCGATAGCGCGCTTGCCAGCCACCGAGAATCCGACTCAGGGACGACTCGATGACGGGTTCGTAGAAGCCGAACGGTTGCAGCGCCTCGCGAATCTGCGCCTCGGCCCTGCCATGCAGCCAGCGCAAGCGGGTTTCCTCGGGCGCGGTCTGGTCGGCGAAGCGGTTGAGTTCCAGCAGGACCAGCACGTTGTCGCGCAACGGTCCGTCCACGCCCTCGACCGTCACCGTGAGCTTGCCGTTTTCGCTGGTTTCCGTGGCGGTCAGCGGCGCGGCGTCTTCCTGGGCCGGCAGGGGTTTGGCGGCGCCGGCCAGGACGCAGAGCAGCAGTCCGATGAACGCGAGACGCGGGCTGGAACGGGGCATGAGGAGCGGTCGCGGGCGATGGTGGGCCAATGACGTTGGCGGTTGAACGGGGCGGGGCGCGGTTCCAGGGCAAGCAGCGGCTATAATCCGCCAAACGCTATTTAGCACGCTTCGCGGTTTTGGCAAATCCCCGCGGGCCGTGACTCCCAAGAACCGCCTGGACCTTCCCCATGCCGCATTCCGATTCTCCCACGCTCGAAGCCTTCGTCGGCAACACTCCGCTGACGCGGTTGCAACGGTTGCCGGGCTCTACCACCAACGTCGTTCTCGGCAAGCTAGAGGGCAACAACCCCGCCGGCTCGGTCAAGGATCGGCCGGCGCTGAGCATGATCCAGCGGGCCGAGGCGCGCGGCGATATCCACCCCGGCGACCGGCTGATCGAGGCCACCAGCGGCAACACCGGCATTGCCCTGGCGATGATCGCGGCGATCAAGGGCTACCGCCTGACGTTGATCATGCCGGAAAACCAGAGCGCCGAACGCCGGGCCGCGATGCGGGCCTACGGCGCGGAATTGATCCTGGTCGGCAAGGACGAGGGCATGGAAGGCGCCCGCGATCTGGCCGCGCGGCTGGAACGGGAAGGGCGGGGCCGGGTGCTGGATCAGTTCGGCAATCCCGACAATCCGCTGGCCCATTATGAAACCACCGGTCCCGAAATCTGGCGCGATACCGGGGGGCGCGTCACCCACTTTGTCAGTGCGATGGGTACCACCGGGACCATCATGGGCGTGTCGCGCTATCTGAAGGAACGGAACCCCACGGTGCAAATCATCGGCGTCCAGCCGACCGAGGGTTCCAGCATCGCCGGCATCCGCCGCTGGCCGCTGGAGTATCTGCCCAAGATTTACGATCCCGCGCGGGTGGATCGGGTCATGGATATCAGCCAGGCCGAGGCCGAGAACGTCACTCGCCGGCTGGCCCGGGAGGAAGGCATTTGCTGCGGCGTGTCGGCCGGGGGCGCGGTGGCGGCCGCGTTGCGCGTGTCACAAGAGGTCGAGAACGCGGTGATCGTCACCATCATCTGCGACCGCGGCGACCGCTATCTGTCCACCGGGCTGTTCTCGGACTGAGGAGCGACGCATGAGCGGTTCGGCGGCGAAAAAGCGTAAGGCGTTGGCGGCGGCGCCGCCATTCACCGTCCGTGTCGAGGATTTGACCCACGAAGGCCGCGGCGTGGCGCGGCGGGACGGCAAGGCGGTGTTCGTCGATGGGGCGTTGCCGGGCGAGGAAGTTCGCTGCGCCTACACCGTCCGCCGGGGTCGCCATGACGAAGCGCGGGTGGTGGAAGTGTTGACGCCGGCGCCGGAGCGGGTCGAGCCGCGCTGCGCACACTTTGATTTCTGTGGCGGCTGCGCCTTGCAGCATCTGGAGCCGACCGCGCAACTGGCGCGCAAGCAGCGCTGGTTGCTGGACAGCTTGACCCATATTGGCAAGGTGGAGCCAGGACGGGTGCTGGAACCGCTGACCGGACCAGTTTGGGGCTATCGGCGGCGGGCGCGGTTGGGCGTCAAGTACGTGACCAAGAAGGGGCGGGTGTTGGTGGGCTTCCGCGAGCGGCGCGGTCCCTACGTGGCCGATCTGCGCCGTTGCGAGGTGCTGGACGAGCGGGTCGGCGGCTTGTTAGAGGAATTGGCCGGGCTGATCGAAACTCTGTCCATCCGCGACCGGTTGCCGCAGATCGAGATGGCCGGCGGGGACGCGGTCATGAGTTTGAATTTTCGGGTGCTGGCGTCGCCGAACGAGGCGGATTTGGCCCGACTACGGTCGTTCGGCGAGCGCCATGGACTGGCGCTATACCTGCAACCCGGTGGGTTGGACAGCGTGCGACCGTTGGATCATTTCCCCTCACCCCCGGCCCCTCTCCCGCCAGGGGAGAGAGGAGAGTTGAGCTATCGGCTGGCGGATGGGCTGGAACTGGAATTTCAGCCGCAGCATTTCATTCAGATCAACGCCGACCTGAATCGGTCCCTGGTCGAACGCGCTCGCGAACTGTTGGACATTGAGCCGGAGGATCGGGTGCTGGATTTGTTCTGCGGACTGGGCAATTTCGCCCTGGCGCTGGCCCGGCGGGCGCGGGAAGTGGTAGGGGTGGAAGGCGAGGCCGGCCTGGTGGAGTGGGCCAGGCGCAACGCCGCCCGCAATCACATCGCCAACGCCGCGTTTTACGCCGCCAACCTGACCGGTGATTTGGCCGGACAGCCCTGGACCCAGGAGGGTTACGACAAGGTGCTGCTCGATCCACCCCGCTCCGGGGCATTGGAACTGATGCCCTGGATGGCGACGCTGGGGGCGCGGCGGATCGTCTATGTTTCCTGCCATCCCGCCACCCTGGCCCGCGACCTTGGCGAACTGGTCCACCGTTACGGCTACCGGCTGGAAAGCGCTGGCGTGCTGGATATGTTCCCCCATACCGCCCATGTCGAGTCCATGGCGGTGCTGGCGCGGTGAGTGGTGATTGGGAAGAGGTCTGACGGTGCGGTCGGTCGGGCCATCGGGTACGAGAGGGTTTCATGGTGCTGTTGCAGGAAAATCATGACGGCACCAGAAATAGTCACAGTATAATAGCAGTAATTCCCGACCTCTTGAAAAGTCATTATCAATCAATGAACTATAAATATTTTCTTGGTTTGGATTTGGGTTTTTCTTGGGTCACTGGATTTAAATTTTGCCGATGATAGGGTGAAGATGAAGAAATTACCGATTAAACCCTTACCCAAGGTCGGGCGGGAGCGGTACTCGTTGCCTGTGATGGCGAAGAGCGTAAAATAGGGTCGTATTTCAGGGCCTGTTTTTCATCCCTCTCTCGATTTGACCCATCCAAAACTGTCATGATCCAGGCCAAGTTCAGTCTTGAAGAATCGCATGTCCATTTTCTGGAGCAGTGCAGGGCTTTTGGTTTCAAGGACAAGAGTGAAGCGGTGCGCCTCGCGCTCGATCGCTTGCGTCAGGAGTTGGAGACCCGCCGCCTGCGGGAATCGGCGGAACTCTATGCGCAGGTTTACCAGGAAGAAGATGGGCAGCTTCGCGAACTGACCGAATCCGCCCTCCTGGATTGGCCGTCATGAGCGCGCTGAAGCGCGGCATGATCATTGATGTCAATCTCGATCCAACGCGAGGTTCGGAAACCGGAAAAATCCGTCCCTGCATCATCGTGACCCACGATATTTACAATGCGCGGGTTCCAGTCGTTCAGGTAGTGCCGATTACCGAATGGAGCGACAAAAAAGCCCGAATCAGGACCAATGTCGAAATCGATCCATCCCCCTCAAACGGTCTGAGCAAGAAATCCGTGGCGGATTGTTTGCAAACACGCCCCATCGACCATCAGTCCCGCCTGGTCCGGGTGCGCGGCGAACTGGATGGGAAAACCATGGAGAGGATCGATGAGGCGCTGAGAATCGTCTTTGCTCTGGCGTGAAGGTCGGCTTTACAACCGTTTCGCAAGCACCTAAGAGTATTGTTGAAGTCTTCAACAATACTCAGGAGCGATCCTCATGGCCACCGTCAATTTCAGCGTTCCCGAAGAGGTCAAGCAGGCCTTCAACGAGACCTTCAAGGACCGGAACAAGAGTGCCGTCATCGCCGAACTGATGCGCGAAGCGGTCGAGCGCGCCCGGCAGCGGCAACGACAGAATGAGTCGATCGACCGCATTCTGGAACGGCGCCAACACGCTCCGTCCATTACCGAAGAAGAGTTTCGCGCCGCCCGCGAGGAAGGACGCCCGTGATCCGCTACGTGGTGGATGCCAGCGTCGCCATCCAGTGGTTTTTCCAGACAGCCCGCGATGAAGACGATCTCGAACCCGCCGTGGCGTTGCTGCGCGCCCATCAGGATGGCGAGGTCCTCTTTTATCAGCCGTCGCACTTCATTGCGGAAGTGACTGCGGTGCTGGCTAGAAAAAAACCTCGCGCCGACGCCAGGATCGACGTCAGCGACCTGCTCAATCTTGACTTGCGGCGGGTGGAAAGCCCGGCGGTCTACATGACGGCCTGCGACCTTGCCATCCGCCTCAATCACCACCTGTTCGACACCCTCTACCACGCCGTGGCCCTGCATACGCCCGCAGCCATCCTGGTAACCGCCGACCGGCGCTACTTCGACAAGGCTCAGCCCATCGGTCAGATCGCGCGGCTGAGCGACCTGCCTCTGCCTCGCTCTAAATAAACTACGAGCGTATTACTCAACTAAATCTTGAGGGGACAGGGCTTTACAGATCAAATGAGAATTCTTATCATTTGATAAGCATTCACTGGTTGCCAGGTTTGCCCGAATAGTCAATCCCAATCCCCGGAGCCTTTCATGCCCACGCGATCAATGCCCCGTATCCTGCTATCCACCTTCTGCCTGCTGTCCAGCCTCCTGGCCGTGCCCGTGCTTGCTGGTGGCGAAGTCAATATCTACTCGGCGCGCAAGGAAGACCTCATCAAGCCGTTGCTGGACGATTTCTCCAAGCAAACCGGCGTTGCCGTCAACCTGGTGACCGGCAAGGAGGAAGCCCTGTTGCAGCGCTTGCAGAGCGAGGGCGTCAATACCCCCGCCGATGTGTTACTGACCTCGGACGCTGGTCGTTTGTCGGCCGCCCAAAAAGCCGGTGTGTTGCAGGCGGTCCAGTCCAAGGCGCTGATGACCCAGGTGCCGGCCAGTTATCGCGATCCCGCGGGCTACTGGTACGGCCTGTCGGTTCGCGCCCGGCCCGTGATCTACGCCAGGGACCGGGTCAAGCCGGGCGATTTGTCCACCTACGAGGCGCTGGCCGATCCGAAGTGGAAGGGCAGGCTTTGCGTGCGTTCCTCCGACAGCGTCTACAACCAGTCGCTGGTGGCCGGGATGATCGCCCATCATGGCGAGGCCAAGGCCGAAGTCTGGGCCAAGGGCCTGGTGGCCAATTTCGCCCGGCCGCCCAAGGGGGGCGACCGCGACCAGATCAAGGTCGTCGCCGCCGGCGAATGCGATCTGACCCTGGCCAACACTTATTACCTGGGCGGCATGGTCACTTCCCAGGATGAGGCGGAAAAACAGGCCGCCGCCAAGGTGGCGGTATTCTGGCCCGACGCCAAGACCACCGGCGTCCACGTCAACGTCAGTGGCGCCGGGGTGACCGCCCATGCTCGCAACCGCGACAACGCCGTCAGACTGCTGGAATTCCTGGTCAGCGATTCGGCGCAGCGCTGGTATGCCGAAACGAACAACGAATATCCGGTCAATCCCGCCATTCCGCCCAGCGCCACGCTCAAGGCCTGGGGCGAGTTCAAGGCCGATACCCTCAACGTCGCCAAGCTGGGCGAACTGAACGCCGCCGCTGTCCAGGTCATGGATCGGGCGGGGTGGAAGTAGACAGCCCTCACCGCCAACCCCTCTTTCGCTGGAAGAGGGGAGTTTGGGCGCGCGCCGACCGCTGGTCCCTGCTGGTGGTCGGCGTCGCCTTGGCGCTGGCGTTGCCGGTGTTGACCGTGTTCGTCACCGCGCTGCAACCGCCCGGCGCGGTCTGGCGGCATCTGGCCGATACCGTGCTGGCCGACTACCTCTGGAATTCCGTGTCGCTGATGCTCGGGGTTGGGGCGGGCGCCCTGTTGATCGGCGCGCCCGCCGCCTGGCTGACCAGCATCCACGAGTTTCCCGGCCGAAGGTGGTTCGAGTGGGCGCTGCTGCTGCCGATGGCGATTCCCGCCTATATCATCGCCTACACCTATACCGGCCTGCTGGATTTCGCCGGCCCACTGCAAACCGCGCTGCGCGAGTGGTTCCACTGGACTCGTCGGGATTACTGGTTTCCCGAGGTTCGCTCGCTGCCGGGGGCGGTGGCGATGCTGGCGCTGGTCCTTTACCCCTACGTTTACCTGTTGGCGCGGGCGGCGTTTCTCGATCAGTCGGTCGCCGTGCTGGAGGTGAGCCGTAGTCTGGGCGCGGGACCGTGGCGGCGGTTCTTCGCGGTCGCCTTGCCGATGGCCCGACCGGCGCTGATCGCCGGGGTGTCGCTGGCGCAGATGGAGGCCCTGGCGGATTATGGCACGGTGCAGTATTTCGGCGTCAGCGCCTTCACCACCGGCATCTTTCGGGTCTGGCACGGCATGGGCGACAGCGCCGCCGCCGCCCAGTTGGCCGCTCTGCTGCTGCTGTTCGTGTTCGCGCTGCTGGTGTTCGAACGACTGTCGCGGCGGCGGGCGCGGTTCCATCCCGCCGGCAACCGGCGGCATCGTCCGGCGCGGGTTGCGCTCCGGGGCAAAAGGCGATGGTTAGCGGCCGCGGCCTGCCTCATGCCGTTGTTGTTCGGTTTTCTGATTCCGGCGGGACAGTTGGCCGTCTGGGCGGCGCGGACCGCGCCGCAAGTGCTGGACGGGCGGTTTCTACAACTGTTGGCGAACAGTTTACTGCTGGCGCTGGGCGCGGCGCTGTTGATCCTGTTGCTGGCGCTGGTGCTGGGTTATGGTCGACGCTTGCGGCCCTGGCCATTGACGCGGCTGGCCGTGTGGGGCGCGGGGCTCGGTTACGCCGTGCCCGGAACGGTGATCGCCATCGGTGTGATGCTACCGTTCGCCGCGATCGATCGCGGCCTGGACGGCTGGGCGCGACAGTGGTTCGGTGTTTCCACCGGCTTGCTGCTGAGCGGAACGCTGACCGCCCTGCTGTTCGCCTACTGCGCGCGGTTTCTGCCGGTGGCGCTGCACGGCGTCGAGGCCGGCCTGGCCCGCGTCCGGCCGAGCATGGACGATGCGGCCCGTTCGCTGGGGGCGGGGCCGCGAGCGGTATTATGGCGAATCCATGTTCCGATGCTGCGCGGCAGCCTGTTGACTGCCGTCCTGCTGGTGTTCGTGGACGTGCTGAAGGAATTGCCGGCGACCCTGATTCTGCGTCCGTTCAATTTCAACACCCTGGCGGTGCGTGCCTACGAACTGGCCTCGGACGAGCGACTGGCGGATTCGGCCAGCTTCGCGCTGGCCATCGTGCTGGCCGGCATCGGGCCGGTCGTTCTGCTCAGCCGCGCCATCGGCCGTTCGAGACCCGGATATGACGCCGTTCCTTGATTTGACCGACATCGATATCGCCTATCCACCCCGGCGGGTGATCGAGAATGTATCGCTGCGGATGGACTGCGCCGGCATCGGTTGTCTGCTCGGTCCCAGCGGTTGCGGCAAGACCACGTTGCTGCGCGCCATCGCCGGCTTCGAACCGCTGCAACGGGGTTCCATCCGGCTGCGGGGTGTCGAACTCAGTCGGCCCGGCTGGACCCTGCCGCCGGAACAGCGACGGATCGGCATGATGTTTCAGGACCTGGCGCTGTTTCCCCATCTGACCGTCGCCGACAATGTCGGCTTCGGGCTGCGTGGCTGGACAACGGCGGAACGGCGGGCGCGGGTCCATGATCTGCTGCGGCTGGTGGGGCTGGACGAGTACGCCAGGCGTTATCCGCACCAGATCTCCGGCGGCCAGCAGCAGCGGGTGGCGCTGGCCCGGGCGCTGGCGCCGAGACCGGGGTTGTTGCTGCTGGACGAACCGTTTTCCAGCCTGGACGTGGCCCTGCGCGAGGGGCTGGCGCGCGAAATCCGCGCCATCCTGCTGCGAGAGGGCATCGGCGGTCTGCTGGTCAGCCACGATCAGTTCGAGGCGTTCGCTTTCGCCGACGAAATCGGCGTGTTGCGCAAGGGTCGGTTGTTGCAGTGGGACAGCGCCTACAATCTCTATCATCGCCCGGTCGACCGTTTCGTCGCCGATTTCATCGGCCAGGGCGTGTTGCTGCCGGGCCGGGTCGGGGAGGACGGTCGGGTGTTGACGGAGCTGGGCGAGGTGGACGGCGCGCTGCCGGCCGGTTACGCGCCGGGCGATGAGGTGGAGGTGTTGGTGCGGCCAGACGACGTGATTCACGACGACGCCAGCCCGTTGAGCGCGGAGGTGGCGGAGCGGGCGTTTCGGGGCGCGGAGTTTTTGTACACCCTCAAGCTACCCAGCGGTGCGCGGCTGCTGTGCCTGGCCTCCAGTCATCACAACCATGCCTTGGGGCAACGGATCGGTATCCGGCTGGATATCGACCATCGGGTGATGTTCCGGCGCGGGAGTGGCGCTGGCGCGGTGGCGGGTCGGAACGATTGAGAATTTTTCTAGGAACCACAGGTCCATTCAAGCCGCTTCGCTACGCGAGTGCCGTCGACTTCATGGACGGCTTGGGTGGTTGACTCATAACCTGATGACTTCGTCATGATTTCCAGGCGGCCATCGCCATTCAGGTCGAGCGCGCCGAATACTTGGTGAACGGCCAGGGCGCATTCGGCGATGCAGGCTTCAGGGTAGAGGTTGGATTCGATGGGTAGGGTGGCGACCTTGTCACCCACCAGCTTGCGCAGCAGCAGCACGGAATAATCCCCGGCTACCGTGGAGGTCGCGCTTCCACGATGACGTGACGCGGCGACCAGCACTTCGTCGCGGCCGTCGCCTTCCAAATCGATGCGCCACAACTGGGAGAGTGTCGGTTTCGGATCGTTGATGCCCTGCTCCCGCAGCCAGGCCGAAACCGCCTCGCGGTAGACCGGGCTGTTCCGGTCAAGCACGCTCGGCCGACGCGGCGCCGCGTCCCAAGGGGCGCCGACCAAGGTGGCGGAACGTGGGGATGGCGGCGCCTTGTTGCCGGGACGATAAGTGGGATTTGCACAAACCTCGCTGGTCCGGACTTTGGAAAGCGTGGTTTTTTTCAAAAAACTCCCATCGTTGGCATAGGCGCGGAACACCAGGCCTTTTTTCATGAGGGCCTCGGCATCCCGCGCCGGTAGCCAGTCGGCCCCAGTCGCGGCGCCATATAGCTGGCCCGAGTTTGCGTCAACGATAGGCGCGACCCCCATCGGCTTGCTGGGGTCCGCATGACTTGCCGCCCCGAACCCAATCAGCCACGGCAACACCCATAAGTATCGGTGCATCATCGCCTTATCGATGCCTCACGCAGTCGTAATCGGCGGGCCGCGAGCTTTCCGAGGTTCTCCGTTCTCCTCGCAGTCCGAGGCGGGCCACCGCGTCCAAAAACAAGTTCCAATTGGTCAGCGTCGACAAAGGCGTCGGAACGCCCAGCTCCGCGCAGGCTGCCTCCAGCGCGGTGCGCGTGGCGGATCCGTAGTCGCCGTCCACATTGCCGTCAAAGCGCATTTCCAGCATGTAGTAGCAAACGCCCTGCATGAACAGGGTATGGCTTCGCGTCGCGTGAAAACCGACGCTGCCACCGTCGTCGATATGAAAATGGTCGCGATGCGCTCGATTGTAGTTGTAGTCCAGAACGGTGCCGAAATGCTTGCGCAGCACCGCCTCCACGCCCAGGTAGAAGCTGGGGTATTCTTCAAATCGATTCGTGATGAATGTTTTTCCAGGCCAGAAGATCGCGTCGAGATCGAAGGCGCGTCCCATGCCGTGATAACCGGGTTTGTTGACATACGCGCCGGCGGATACGATGGCTTGGGCTTGGCCATGGGGATAGACCCGCCATAGTTCGCTGAAACACGCTTCGAGCTTGAGATAGAAAGCGTTGGTGCAACGAAAGTTGTGTTGCCGGCCAATGGTGCCGTAGGCGGCCACCGGTTGCCGCGCGTAATGGGTGGGTACTGACCCAATGGTGTTAAAGGTTTTTTCCGTCGCTGACATATCGTTCGCCTCCAGGCAAGGGAAATTTTGAGTTTGCTGCGGCCTTGCCAGTCTTGGGCATGGAGAAACACTTTCCATACCAGCCCATGGCATGATGATTCCATGGAACGGGTTGCCTCCGAAAAAGTGGAGTGAGGGATCGGAAATCGGTCCACAACAGGCGTGTCCAACTCACTTTGGACCGGTTCGTATTGATTTTTCATGCCAAGAGCGAGGAAGTTCATGACCGCGATTGAAAGCAACGCATCCTTTGGTCCCATCGAATTCGACTATTATCCGGTGGGCGCGGGAAGTGAATGGTTCGCCAAATGGCTGCCTGGCTATCCCGCGCCCTCCCAAGGCTACAAGATTCATGTTTCGGCCCGCCTTGAGGATGCCGAGATCGTGGCCCGCGCGGTGTTGCCCGTCCTGCGCCGTTTGCGGGTTGCTCATAAGGTCGTCCGAGACCTGGATCGCTACCGGCGACAGATCGCCACGCCGCAGCGGGGCAAGTTCATCACGGTTTACACCCAGGACGCTTCCCAGGCGCAACGAGTGTTGAACGCGATCAATCCTGAGCTTCAGCAACTCCGGGATTTCGGGGGCATTCGACCGGGACCTTCGCCCACAACCCGTGAAAGTGGCCATCGGGAGGCGGAGATTTCGGTGGGTGGTACTGGATTGGTTTGGACCCGCTGGTACGAGGAAGGCGACCAGGATTGAATACGGCGATGACTTAGATGAATTCCGCTTTACGAAGATCGTTTGTGGTGCAGTATCGGTGCTTCTTGTGCCAAGCGGTGGCTTGGTCCGAACAGGCCGCCGCCAGTGATTGACGCGACGCTTGCGAATGACTTAGGAGTAATCCATGACCCCCGATGAGAAACATGTCAGCATTCTGGTGGCTGCCTGCGCCAAGGAAGCCAGCGCCCACATTTTGGCCTATGCGCGCGACGCCGATCTGGATCCGCCCTCGTTTCTGGTGAGCGTCGCGGCGGTGTTGGCGTCCGCCGCCCTGGCGGCCCAACCCGAGGAGCAACGACTCGCCGCGTCCCGTCATATCCAGAACGCTCTTGGATTGGTGCATTGCCGGCGCGAGGAGGGAGACGGGACAACGGCCACTCGCGGCGATTTTCCCGCTCCGGACGCCTTGCAATAGACGAGGGTGTATCAGAAGTATGCAGCTGCTATGCGGTGCGCGATCGCGGCGGTAGCAACCCCACTAGGTTCCGTTCCCGCCCGCGGTTTTTCCAAGCGCCACCAGCGCGCGGACATTTGCCGCGTCTGGCGCCGCCCGAGACCTTCAAGATCCGGTCGGGGCGCCGCTGGGCGCACAGTCGATGACCTGAAAACTAACCCGACGGTCGAGGGCATCAGTGAGATCATCCTTACCCGTACCCACCAGGTTCTCGCTGGAACCCTTGCCGGTGGCGATAGTGCGCTTGCCGAGCTCCGGAGCTTGGGAATCCAGGCGCTGTTTGATGTATTCCGCCCGCCGCAATGACAGCCGCTGGTTGATGGGCTCAGGGCCGGTGGGACTGGTATGCCCGGCGATTTCGAGGCAGGCGTTGCTGTTGTCGGCGCGCATCGCGATCTGCTTCAACCATAGCGGATAGGGTCTGGATATCTGGGGGTTGGGCAGGAACGCCGTCGATCCAGGCTTGAACAGGAATTGCACCGCCAGGCGCTTGTTGGCGAGACCGTAATCCACGATCTTGCCGAAGGACTGGGTCGCCGCGGCGCTTCGGCCGAGCTTCCAATTGGCAAGATAGATGCCGTTGTACGTGCGTAACTGATTGCCCCCGGGCGTTTGAAGAACTTGCGTATACCGGTCCAGCGCCTGCTGGTAGCGACCCGCGTCGTAGGCTTCGATGGCCTCGCTGATCAGCGCCGCGGTCTTGATCCGGTCGGCGTAAACGGGGTTGATCGGATCCCCCGGCTTGGTGCCCTGGCACGTTTTGATATAGCCTTCGGTGGTGGGGTCCTTGGCCCATGCCGGACTGTCCCGAAAGTAGGGGGTGGGGGTTGCATCGACGCCTTGTGGTTGCGCGCGGACGGCGCCCTTGCCGACGATCTTGCCCGACTTGAGATCGGCGAGCGCTAGACAGATGCGATAGGCTTCCCGGCTTCCCTCGGTCTTGCCTTCCTTGTTCACTGGAGTAAAGGTCCCGACCAGCACCAGCGGAGATTTTTCGACGTTGGATGCCGAGAAGGGCCGCACTTCGAATTGTGGGTATTTTTCGCGCGCCAACTGCTCGATCCGGGATTGCATCGATAGGGTGGCGGCCGACTGGTTTCCAGTCATGCCGTCAACCAGGGGATCGATGACCAATGCGTACTTGATGGGGGAACCCGACCCCGCTGGTGGTAGTTGGGCCTTGGCAAACAGATCGTTCGCCGCCTTTAGAATCGCTTCGTCGAAAGGCAACACCGGAACCGCTTGGGCAGCGGGCGCCGTTGAAGACGTCGGGGGTTGGGGAGGCGTGGCGCATGACCCAAGGGTCGCGATCAGCACCAAGGCAACCATGGGGCGGCTGAGTCCCGCCAGGGTGGGAAAACAGTTTTTGCTCATCATCGGCACTCTTTGGTAAGGAACGTCCGGTCTTCGTTCGAAACCGGCTCTCCAAGTGTAATACGGCTCAGGATGTCTCCACAGCGGCGATGCCGGTTAATGCCGGTCGATGTGGTGGCAGGCTTGCGTTTCGCCTCCATGGAAGCAGTTTGGGGACGGGAAGGTTCGGAAGGCTTGCGTTTCGCCTCTCGTTCGGTCTTTCGCCTGAGTTCTTCCACGACGGCCTGCCGTCGAGCCACTTCCTGCGCCTGGCGGCGCGCTGCTTCGGCGGTTGCTTGCTCCCGTTTCGCCCGCACGTTCTGGTTCAGGGCGGAAAGCCTGGGATGGTCGGGCACGAGCTGGCTCAATCGCGCCAGGTAATCCTCCGCCTTGTCGAGATCGCCCTGGAGGAGCGCGGCACTGGTTCGGTCAGCGAAGTGGTTGGCGATTCGCTCTAGGTTAACGCGCGCCGCGCTGTTGGTGGAATCCAGTTTGAGGATCTGGTCATAACAGGCAACCGTCGCCTCGCCCTGGTCATCCGCCAGGCGGTTCGGCGGGAATCGGGCCGCGCAATCCCGCAGCAGTCCGGCGATTCGATTCCGACGGTCGATTTCGGTTTTCACCTGATCGCGCAGTGCCAGCAAATCGGGTTGCTCGGGCACCAGTCGCAACCCTTGTTCGATCAGATCGAGACTTTCGTCGAGGCCACCCTGTTGTTGGCGGGAACGGGCCTGCGCTAGTAATTGTTCGACCTGTTGTCGAGCTTGGCGCGGCGGCTGTTGCGCGGTGTCGCGCGATGGTTGCGCCGACTCAGCGTCAATATCGGAGTCCGGCCGTGGAGGATGATGGAAAATGGCTAGATGAATGCCGGCGACGATTGCTATTGCTAACGTCGCTAAAATAAGGCCGCCAATCGCCAAAGCTGGTTTTGCTCGATCGGGTTTAACGATCTGTGTCTCGGGCTCGGGATTTTCCGGTAAAATGCGCTGTACAGTATTATCTCTTGATAGCTGCCAAGATGGATGGGCATTGATTTGGTCGATTGCTTGAATAAGTCGCTCGGCACTCTCAAAACGGTGGCCCGAATCGATAGCCAGGAGCTTATTCATGATAGGTTGAAGACTAACCAGCTCTTCCGGTAATACTGGAATTGGTCCAGTGCCCAGTATTTGGGAAAATCTGAAAATATCGTTGGCTTGGTACGGAGTTTTTTTGGTAAGCATCTCATAGAACACAACGCCAAGACTATACAGGTCCGAACGTGCGTCGAGCGGCTTGCTGGTGGCTTGCTCTGGGCTCATGTAGTGCAAACTACCGATGATCGATCCTAACGCAGTCAAGTTCGTGGCGTCGGTGTCCATGACCTTGGCGATGCCGAAATCGCTAAGCACTGGCGTGCCGTCTTGGCGAAATAGAATGTTCTGTGGCTTGATATCTCGGTGTATGACGTTGCGTTGGTGGGCGTAAGCGAGCGCCTCGGCGATCCGTTTGGTTATGGTCAGGGTGCGTTTTGGGGTAAGTCCTTGTTGAATTTGTTGAGATAGTGTTCCTCCGGGTAGGAATTCCATGGAGAAATAATAATAGTGTTTATAAAAATTGAATTCGAATAAAGGGATGATGAATGGGTGTCGAAGCTGGTCGATAATCCGGCCCTCCTTGATGAAGCGCTCGGTGAAATTACCATCTACCGCCAGTGCGGGATTCAGCACTTTCAATGCCACTTGGCGATCGAGTCGATCCTGAATGGCAAGATAGACGGTGGCCATGTCGCCTTTGCCAAGCTCGCGGATGATGGTGTAACCCGGAATTTCCATGGTTTTCGTTGTTTCTACTCGGTTTGGTAAACTTTTGGAGTGGTGAATATCATTGTTGGGCAAGTAATTTGAACACCAGCGCGAAAGCGCCTTGCGAGACGCAAACTCTATCAATTTGAGTATAGTCGTGCCCACTATAGTTCCCTGGCTTGTGGATACGACTCATCAGAGGAGATGTACTGATTTGTGCAACATTGAATTAAAAAAGAATATGTCGATCAGCTTGTGGTTCAATACTCTATTGTAAGACATTGATAAATAATGATAAATTTATATGGCGCGATTGCTCCTGCTTGTTTGAGCGCCGAACTTGACATCAGCGGCCCTTCTCCCTATAGTTCCGCGTCTTTGCAGGCCCGGCTGCTTGGCCGGCGCGGGTCCGCCGCTGGGTTCACCGAATTTCAAAATCTTGGAGCAGGGGGCAATGGCCACAATCAACCAGTTGGTGCGCAAGCCGCGCTCCAGCAAAAAAGCCAAGAGCAACGTGCCGGCGCTCGAAAGCTGCCCGCAGAAACGCGGCGTCTGCACGCGCGTCTACACCACGACCCCGAAAAAGCCTAACTCCGCCTTGCGCAAGGTGGCGCGCGTGCGCCTGACCAACGGCCAGGAAGTCACCAGCTACATCGGCGGCGAAGGACACAACCTGCAAGAGCACTCGGTGGTGCTGATCCGCGGCGGGCGCGTCAAGGACCTGCCCGGCGTCCGCTACCACATCGTGCGCGGCAGCCTGGACACCGCCGGCATCGCCAAGCGGCGCCAGGGGCGCTCCAAGTACGGCGCCAAGCGGCCCAAGTCCTGAGTTTTGCGTCAGTCAATAGAATTGAGGCGGTCATGCCGAGAAGAAGAGAAGTCCCCAAGCGGGTCCCCCTTCCCGACCCCAAGTACGGGAGCGAGATGTTGGCTAAGTTCGTCAACATGGTTATGGAGCGCGGCAAGAAGTCCATCGCCGAAAAGATCGTCTACGGCGCGCTTGATACCATCGCCGAGAAGGGCAAGGACGACCCGATGGGCCTGCTGGAGCAGGCACTGGACAACGTCCGGCCGATCGTCGAGGTCAAATCCCGCCGGGTCGGCGGTGCCACCTACCAGGTGCCCATCGAAGTGCGTCCGATCCGCCGCACCACCTTGGCCATGCGCTGGCTCATCGACGCGGCCTGCAAGCGTGGCGAGAAATCCATGGCCCGCCGTTTGGCTGGCGAATTGCTCGATGCCGCCGAGAGCCGCGGTTCCGCTGTCAAGAAGCGCGAGGACGTGCACCGTATGGCGGAAGCCAATAAAGCCTTCGCCCATTATCGCTGGTAAGTCCGAAGGATATCTAGGTCGTGGCCCGTAAAACCCCCATCGAGCGCTATCGTAACCTTGGCATCATGGCTCACATCGATGCCGGCAAGACCACGGTGACCGAGCGCATCCTGTTTTACACCGGCGTTTCCCACAGGCTGGGCGAGGTGCACGACGGAGCGGCCACGATGGACTGGATGGTACAGGAGCAGGAGCGCGGCATTACCATCACCTCCGCCGCGACCACCTGCTTCTGGGACGGCATGGCGGGTCAGTTCGACGATCATCGCGTCAACATCATCGATACCCCTGGCCACGTGGATTTCACCATCGAGGTTGAGCGTTCGCTGCGAGTGCTGGACGGCGCCTGCGCGGTGTTCTGCGCGGTGGGCGGGGTCGAGCCACAGTCCGAGACGGTCTGGCGGCAGGCGAACAAGTATGGCGTGCCGCGGTTGGCCTTCGTCAACAAGATGGATCGCGCCGGCGCCGATTTCCTACGGGTGGTGAGCCAGATCCAAAGCCGACTAGGCGCTAATCCGGTGCCGATCCAACTACCCATCGGTGCCGAGGATAAGTTCAAGGGCGTGGTCGATCTGGTCAAGATGCAGGCCATCCACTGGGACGAAGACAGCCTTGGCATGAAGTTCGAATACGCTGACATCCCCGCTGACCTGCGTGGAGACTGCGAAGCCTGGCGCGAGAAGATGGTCGAGGCCGCCGCCGAAGCCTCCGACGAGTTGATGGAAAAGTATCTGGAAGGTCATACCCTAAACGAAGAGGAAATTCATGCCGGCTTGCGCGCTCGCACCCTCAAGGGCGAGATCGTCCCGGCACTGTGTGGCTCCGCCTTCAAGAACAAGGGCGTGCAGGCGATGCTGGACGCGGTGGTGCATTACCTGCCGTCGCCGGTGGACAAGCCCCCCGTCAAGGGCGTGCTGGACGATGCCGCCGAGAGCGAGGGTGAGCGACCGGCCAACGACAACGCGCCGTTCGCGGCGCTGGCCTTCAAGATCGCCACTGACCCTTTCGTTGGCACGCTGACCTTCATTCGCTGCTATTCTGGGGTGGTCAACTCCGGCGACTCGGTTTACAACCCGATCAAAGGCCGACGCGAGCGTATCGGTCGGCTGGTGCAGATGCACGCCAACACCCGCGAGGAGATCAAGGAAGTGCTGGCCGGCGACATCGCCGCCTGCGTCGGTCTGAAGGACGTGACCACCGGCGATACTCTGTGCGATTCCAACCACATCATTACCCTGGAGCGGATGGAGTTTCCCGAACCGGTGATTTCCATCGCGGTCGAGCCCAAGACCAAGGCCGATCAGGAGAAGATGGGCATCGCCCTGGCCAAACTGGCGCATGAAGACCCCTCGTTCCGGGTCCATACCGATCAGGAATCGGGCCAGACCATCATCTCCGGCATGGGCGAGTTGCATTTGGAGATCATCGTCGACCGCCTCAAGCGCGAGTTCAAGGTGGACGCCGGCGTCGGCAAGCCGAGGGTCGCCTATCGCGAGACCATCCGCAAGGCGGTGGAGCAGGAAGGCAAGTTCGTGCGCCAATCCGGTGGTCGCGGCCAGTATGGTCACGTCTGGTTGCGTCTGGAACCGCAAGAGCCAGGCGCCGGTTATGAGTTTGTCAACGCCATCGTTGGCGGCGTGGTGCCTAAGGAATATGTGCCGGCCGTGGACAAGGGCGTCCAGGAGCAGATGGAGAAGGGCGTGCTGGCTGGCTATCCGGTGGTCGATGTCAAGGTCACGATCTTTGACGGTTCCTACCACGAAGTCGACTCCAGTGAAATGGCCTTCAAGATCGCCGGCTCCATGGGCTTCAAGGAGGGCGCGCTCAAGGCGGGCGCCCAACTTCTGGAACCGATCATGAAGGTTGAGGTAGTGACGCCCGAGGACTACATGGGCGACGTGATGGGCGATCTCAACCGTCGACGCGGTATTTTGCAGGGCATGGACGATTCGCCATCTGGCAAGGTGATCCGCGCCGAGGTGCCGCTGGCCGAGATGTTCGGCTACGCCACCGACCTGCGTTCGGCCACCCAGGGCCGCGCGACCTATTCCATGGAATTCGCCAAATACAACGAAGCCCCCGCTGCGATTGCCGAGGCGGTGATCAAGAAAGCATCCTGACGGTTGCCGAATAGTTTGAATCGGATGGAGTAAGTACGGTGTCCAAAGAAAAGTTCGAGCGCAACAAGCCGCACGTCAACGTAGGGACGATTGG
>JARSSP010000005.1 GCA_029624675.1 Candidatus Contendibacter sp. | reverse complement strand
TTCCCTTCCCGCCTTATTCAGAACGGTGGCTTACCAATGGTTTGAGCCCAGTGCCCGCCATGGAAATAGCCTACCAATTTATGAATGCCAACGACCGCGCTTATCGGAAGCGTGGACGACGATGTTTCAATTGTCAGCATCAGGGCTCCCCAAGGACTTTTATGGAACCGATCCGCGAAGGCGGATTGCGTCGACCACGAAAAAAGCGGCGCTCCCACCCGGTTTCGAACCGTGATGCGAACGCCGCCCTGTTTATTGGCGGCAGCTGACGATCAGATTAAACGTCGGGTCCCCAGCCGAACACTTCCACGGTGCGGAACAGGTCGTTGTCGGTCACCATGCCCACCGGTTTGCCGTCCATCTCAACCACCACGCGGCGGACGTTGGCCTCGGACATGCGTTGCGCGGCCTCGGCCAGCGACATCTCGCGCTTGACCGTCACCAGTGGCCGGGTAGTGACTTCTCCAACCTTGACCCGCGCCGGCGAACGGTTGACGCTGATGATGTTCTTCAACACGTCGCGGTCGGTCATGATGCCCCACTGGCCGCTGGCGTCGGGCTCGACCATCACCGCGCTCACGCCTTGCTCGATCATCCGGTGCATGGCGATGTTGACCATTTCGTCGCTCTTGACGGTGACCACCGGCGACATGATCCCGCCCACGGTCTGCGGCATGCGGCCGGAAGCGATCATCGCCTGCACCGGGTCAGCCACGCGGGCGGCCTCCAGGGCGCGGCGCTCGGCTTCCAGGGCGCGGCGGCGGCGCTCGATCTCCTGGCGCAGGGCCGGTCCCTGTTCCCGCATCTTGACGATGATCCGGTCGGCGAACCCGCTGGTCGGAACCTCGGTCGCGCCCTCCATCAACCGGGCGAAATCGTAGGTCACGGTCTTGTCGGCGATCACCTGGGTCAGCGCGGACTCGATCAGTTCGGCGGCCTCGGTCCAGCCCATGTATTGCAGCATCATCACGCCCGACAGCAGCAGCGAGCCGGGATTGACCTTGTCCAGATTGGCGTACTTGGGCGCGGTGCCGTGGGTGGCCTCGAACACGGCGACATGGTCGGCCATGTTGGCGCCCGGCGCGATGCCGATGCCGCCGACTTCCGCCGCCACCGCGTCGGAAAGATAATCGCCGTTCAGGTTCATGGTGGCCAGTACCGAGAACTCTTCCGGCCGCAGTTGCAGCAACTGGAAGATGATGTCGGCAATGCGGTCCTTGATCACCACCTTGCCGGGCGGTTGCTTGCCGCCGTGGACGCTGTACAGCTCGTTCTCGGTGATGGTCTGGTCCGGGAATTCGTCGCGCGCCAGCTCGTAGCCCCAGTTCCGGAAGGCGCCTTCCGTGAACTTCATGATGTTGCCCTTGTGGACCAGGGTCACGCTGTCGCGGCCATGATCGATGGCGTACTGGATGGCCTTGCGCACCAGCCGCTTCGAGGCGAAGGGGGAAATCGGCTTGATGCCCAGCCCGGCGCCGTCGAAAAACTCAGCGCCCATCTCCTCGCGCAAGAACTTGGCCAGCTTGGTGTTTTCGGGGGTGCCCGTCTTGTACTCGATGCCGGCGTAGACGTCCTCGGTGTTCTCGCGGAAGATGACGACATCCACCTTCTCGGGATGGCGCATCGGCGAGGGCACGCCGGGGTAGTAGCGCACCGGGCGCACGCAGGCGTACAGGTCCAGGTCCTGGCGCAGGGCCACGTTGAGAGAACGGAAGCCGCCGCCGACCGGGGTGGTCAGGGGACCCTTGATAGCGACGACCAACTCCTTGATGGCTTCCAGGGTCTCTTCCGGAAAGTAATTGCCTTCGTACAGCTCGGCCGCCTTCTCGCCCAGGAAGATCTCGCACCAGTGAATCTTGCGCTGACCGCCGTAGGCTTCCTCGACCGCCGCGTCCCAGACGCGCAGCGACGCTCGGGTGATGTCGGGACCGATGCCGTCTCCTTCCACAAAGCCGATGATGGGTTGATCGGGAACACACAGCTTGCCGTCCTTGACAGTAACTTTTTCGCCGCTGGTGGGAATGCGGATATGCTTGTAGGCCATGAAACCTCCTGCCTCGTTGTGGCTTCCACAAATTCAGTTTGAATTCTGGAACGCGCGGTTGAAAATGTTGCGGCCGGCGCGCAAAAACGCGCATTAAGCTACACGCAAACCCCTTTTCTGTCCATGATGATCCGTGGTCGCGCGTCCGCCGCCGGCTCTCCCATCAATGGGATATTGCCATGACTCTAAACGAATTACGTTACATCGTTGCCGTCGCTCGCGAACGGCATTTCGGTCGGGCCGCCGAATCCTGCCACATCAGCCAGCCCACCTTGAGCGTGGCGGTGCGTAAGCTGGAAGAGGAACTGGGCGTGGCTCTGTTCGAACGCGGTTCCAGCGAGGTGGCGGTGACGCCAACTGGCCGGCGCATCGTCGAACAGGCTCGGCGGGTGCTGGACGAGGCAGCGGTCATTCGCCAACTCGCCATCCAGGGCCAAGACGAATTGGCGGGAATGTTGCGATTGGGGGTGATTTACACCATCGGCCCCTATCTGTTGCCGCACCTGATTCCCCGCCTGCACCGCCGTGCCCCAAGCATGCCGTTGCAGATCGAGGAAAACTACACGGCGGTACTGAGCGAGCAACTCAAGGACGGCGAACTGGACGTGCTGATCCTGTCGCTGCCCTTCGCCGAGGCGGGGATCACGACCCAGCCGGTGTACGAAGAACCGTTCGTGGTGCTCATGCCGACGGGCCATCCGCTGGAGCAGGCGACGGTGATCGATTCGCCCACCCTGGCTCGGCAGGAATTGCTGCTGCTGGGGCCGGGCCATTGCTTCCGCGACCAAGTGCTGCGGTTCTGCCCGGACTGCAACCGGTTGAGCGTGGCGTCGGACAACATGCAGCGCACGCTGGAGGGCAGTTCGCTGGAAACCATCCGGCTGATGGTGGCGACCGGGATGGGGATCACCGTGCTGCCCTACACCTCGGTCAGCGGCTATGCCCACGCCAGCGACCTGCTCAGCGTCCGACCGTTCGCGGAACCGGCCCCGACCCGAGTGGTGGCTTTGGCCTGGCGCAAGAGCTTTCCGCGCGGGGCCGTGATCTCGTTGTTGGCCGAGGCGATTCGCGCCTGTCCACTGGGCGCGGCGGTGCGGACGCTCGAATGATTCAACTCCCTCGCCCGAGTGCGCGGAAGAGGCGGCCGGGGGTGAGGGCGGATTTCAGGGAGTCGATGACCGCAACCGGACGGTGAAGCTATGCTCGGTGGCGAGCAAATCCGGCTCGGTACCATTGTGGGCGCGCATGCCGGGGATGATCTTGTGGCGAATGCCCATGCCGCGAAAATCCACGTAGCGATAATCGCGCAGCACGTTGACCAGCGTCTGGTTGCGGGCGTAGCGGAACCCGGCCTTCAGTGCCTCCACGGTCGCCGAGTTCGGCAGACGGCCTGGACTGGTCACTTCCAGCCGGTCGGCATACACCGCCAGTAGAACGTCGGCCCCGACCACGGCGTAGTCGCGGTGCGCCACAGCGTTGACGATCACCTCCCGCAACACCGCGGCTGGATAGGCGGGCCGATCCTCGCGTCGCGCCCCGACCAGGTGCGCGCCGGGTTCGGTGTTTCGATTGACAAAATCCAGCGCCTGCTCGATCAGGCCGATTTCGACCAGATCCCCGTTCTCGGCCAGCAGTGGCAAAATCGGTGCTTTCAGGTCCTGATCGGCGCGCACGGCGTAATCGGGTTCCGTGCCGGCGTAGGCGATGGCGCGAATGCCGGCCTGCGGGAGAAAACGCCGGGGTTGGCGCCCGAACAGCAGGAGCCCATCAATCGTCGGGACGGCAAGATCACCGGCGCCGGTCATCAGTTCCAGATTGATCAGCAACCGTTGCCAGCCGACGGGGTCATCATCGGCGGGGTGATCCTGTCCCAGCACATGGGCGAAGTAGTCTTTCAACCGGCGCCGGTCGAGATCGGCCAGCGTCGCGCCCGGCGCCGGCTTGGCGCCGTAGTGAAGACGTCCGGAATCCTGAAACATCCGCTCCAGCTCATCGCGGCTTGCCTCGCGCGAAGTGCTGCCAACCCGGATGAAATAGGTCCGCCGATGATGGTGAACGCGCGCATACGGCTTGCTCGGCCCCGGCAGTATCCGCACCACCGCCACATCCTTGCCGGGTTCTACTTCCCGATGCAGTTCGTAGTAGGGAATGAGCGGCGGCTCGATCTTGACCCGGCACAGTTCCATCACCCATTCCTCCAGATTGGCGCGGGCCACGCCGGCGATGGTTCCATCATCGGCCACGCCCAACAGCACCATGCCGCCCATGAAATTGGCGAAGCCGACGATTTCTCGCGCCAGATCGACGTTATCCACGGCATCGAGTTTGAACTCGACGCCGGAGTTTTCACCATTGCGAATCAGATCGAGCAATTCCGCCTTTTGCATGGCTATTCAACTCACTCGTCACCGTCATTGTCGGTATCATCGTCCTCGACGGTAATATCAATAATCGAATTAGTTCCCCGATACAGGATATGTTCTCTTATCTGATCAATATTGTCCTTGAGTTCTGCGTTGAGAACCCCTGAGTTTGATGCTTCTTGCAGAAGCTCCAGAAGTTCTTTTGCGCGTTGGCTGTTCCTTTTGTTTGGGCTTTTCAGGTGTAGAAAATCTCGATGCTTGGGATGCATCCGATGCCTTAGTAAAAATGCACTAAGACGCACAGCTACTTTAAAACGATTCTGCCGAAAATTACGTTTTCCAACTTCAGACCTTAGAACATAAAGCATGGCATCCGCCAGTGAATCCCCCAGTTCTGGGTCGAGAATTTCACCTGCGTGCTCTCGATAGGCAAGCGCATCGCCAGCGGCTCTGATGATATACCATGAAAGGTTCTTCCCTTCTTGATATGCGTCGTGATAGCGGGAGGCACAGTATCTAAATAAACGGACTAAGTCCTGTTCATTACTCAAAACTCTGCCTGCGTATAATACCAGTTTAGGGCTGATAACACCTGGCACTACGACCCGACGATAGTAAGCAATAATTGAGTTCGGGCAGCTCGTATAAAATGTTGCGCCTAAACGAGCAAGTTGCTCAATCCGACGATGGCTTCCAACGATTTTATTAGTAACAGTGAAATCATTTCCCAGTTTCTCACGGAATGTATCAAATGCCTCTATAATTTCCTGAGAGACCCCCTCAGGGAGATGGCCATCCGAATCAACAGCAGTATAGATATGTTGATCTTGGTCAATACCTTTTGTGAGAATAGATGGACTGCTTCTTGTACCAATGCGTCCAAGCGTACCTGAATGTTGTTGCCGGATCATGCTGTCGTACTGGCGCTCCCGAATTGGACAGGCATTGAACTGATTGATCGTATCCAATATTGCGGTTCTCTCCCAAATTAAATGGTGCGCCCGTTGCGGTAAAGTATCTGGATAACCAATACCTTGAATACTTAACTCAAATAGAATTTGCTCGCGCGACCAAGCGATCTCGGTCATTGCCGCCCAATCCAGCAGGATCGGCGTGTTGCCCAGTGCGCCGCGAACGTCAGGGCGTATTTCAACCCGTGCATGGCCTTGAGCAGGGATTTGAGTCACATGCAAGCTGATTTTTACTTCATTCTCGGCTGATAGCGCAGTTTCACTACGGCGAGCATTTTTTTCATCCTCCTTCAGAAGGTAGAAAACCAGTGATTTGGTTTCTTGGGCAATAAAAAATTGATCGGCAAGGGTATTAGAATAAATTTTGCCTCCTTCGACACGATCATTTTTATCAATCAGCAGAGCAAAATTATATTCTCCTCCACGGAGAACATTAATCTCAAGCATGGGTAGGAAATCATAATAAGTGATGTGACCTTTACTTTGTCGTTCAGCACAGACGGCACAGCCGCGTGCAACGAAACCTTCGGTTGTCGGTGCCACGATCAGATTAGCAGGAGCTATTTGATCTACAAGTTTTAATTGGAGCCATTTAGATAGCGATACTGCATTTCTTAATCTCGGCTTAATCGATGCGTCAGCCAGTGGACCTTCAATCAGGATTATGGAGGCATTTTGCAATACGGAACGCTTTTCATTCAGAATCTTGTCAATGGTTGCGGAAATGGCTCGGGCCACTTCGCCCTGCAAAGTGGAAAATCCCTCGACGATGCACCAACCGCTTGGCGAGTGGGAATCGGGAAACAAGTCGGGTTTAGCGTCACGTCCCAGGAGGGCGTTCCAGGCCCAAGCACTGCCCCATAATTGGCGCACGTCGGTTATACTCATTTCGGCGGCGAGCAGGTTTGATAACCCGGTTTTCGAATAAGCGTGTATTTTACGCAGCCCATCCCGTCTGCGAACGGGCACCAGCGTCGGTCGCCCGTCCTGCTCCACGCACTCCACATCCAATTCGCTTACCGCAATTCCTTCGGGTAAGAGTTGCAATACACAGGCACGTTTTCCGTGGAGCGCCTGGATTTTTGCATCGCTCAACATCGCGCCCCAGCCCAACAACGCGGCCACGGGACGCCACAGTAAACGGGCGTTCACGTCGGCCTGCGATGCACCACCGAGCAACCGATCACGGGCGCGTTCGTTAAACGTCGGGATATCGGGTACGGCAATGACACAGCCGCCACGGCTATTACCCGATAACAGACTATGCAGATGCTGGCCCACTTGGTGAGGTGCTTCAGAATCATTACCGGTCAGTGCCCCCAGAAGTTCCAGTACGCTGGTGCGCTGGCCCACATTCGCCGCCAGACCGGGGCGGCCAAAAGGTGACAGCAGGGCTTCCATACCGGTGAGGGTTCCCTGCGGCGTGTCGGTCACGACGACCGGTGGAGCCGGGGCATGGCGGGGTTTCTGGTCAAGCCCCGCTACGGTATCCAGGACGCCATTCAAATCAACGCCGATAAAGGTGTTCATGGGAACAACCGGCCTATGCTTTCTTCGAGAATGAGGGCGCATTCTTCGAGGGCTTCCCGAATATTGTCCGGGTCCACGTCCAGCGTGATCCCATACGCCAGATAGGCGGGCTGCGTGGCGAACTCACGCGCTTGAGCAGGGGTGGAGCGGATGACCAAACCTCGGATGTTCATGGTCTGGCCAGTACGCAGGTTTTCATGGGTGATCGCGTTGCGCAGGGCTTCATCAGCCGACTGGACCAGATCAGTTAAAGGCAATGGTTCAGCCGCTACGCCATGGACACCCCAGACGCACAAGCTGGCGCGTCGGCCACTGTCATAGTCGGTGAGTTGCACCACTGCCGTACAGCCAAGCATCGACAGCCAGGGGGCCAGGGCGTGATGAGCAATATCGAGCGTGGCATCCAGGACTTCGACAATCAGGCAACGTTGGCTGAGTTTGAGTACGAACATCGCCAGCAGCGGATAGGTGTCCGACCAGCGCCCGTTAACCTGCTCGTTGTGGATGTGCAGCGGCGAGAACGCCACCCGCTGTCGGGAAAGCAAATGATCGAGCGCGACCACGACCGCCAGCCGGGCGAAATCGGCCCAGAGGCGGCGTTGCCAGCGCCAGAGATCGTCTTCACGCTGCTGATTACGGAGAAGTTCGAGGTAGGCACGCCAAATGACGCGGTAGCGCGCGTCCTGTTGCAGGACGTAGTTGGGCGTTATTGGAGGTACCGGATTGCGAATGCCGAGGTCGGACAACTCCCGATAATGGCCACGACACAGCACGAGGTAACGGTTCACCAGTCGAACTCTGTCGGTGTTGCCAAACCGTTGATTGGCGCGCACGTAAATTCGCCCCTCTTCCACACTGAGGCGCAGAAAGTCCTTGAGCACCCGGTTTTCCAGCGTATCCAGGTTCTCTTCGCGGGCGATGCCGCGTAACCGTTGCCGGGGTCCGGCTTTTTCCGCCACCGAACGGCCCGGCTGCCGGATGAGCCAATCAATGCAGGCGTTGTCCAGTTCCTGAATGCGATCAATCGCCATCAGCTCGCGGGTTCGTTTCAGCACCCGGCGCGGGTGGGCGGCGGTATCCTCTACTCGGGTCGGAAGACGTTCGGCATGGTCCACAATCAGTTCACGGGGCGCCTCTTGCGCCTGTGCCCGGCGTTTCAACCACAGAATCCGCAAGCGGTCCCAACCGGTCTCGACTCCATCGCTCGCCTCGGCATCCAGTTGGTTTTGCGCTTCACGGATGCGGGCCAGCACTTGGAGTATGAACGCCTGCATTGTCAATGCGCCTTCGTCCCCGATAGTTTGTCCCGGTCCGTTATCGCGGGGTCGAAGCAAGGGATGGTTTAACTGGAGTTGGGTGCTCAGTGTCTGACCGTTGGCCCGGATCTCCACTCGGATCGTCTGTTCCGACACGAGCGCCGCTGTGGGTAACGCACTCAGGCGGAAGTCGTCTCCAATCCAAGGAAAGGCGGTGCCTTCGGGCTGCTCGCGCCAGCGGCGCCCGACAAAGCGCACCTCGCTGGCGGCGGGCAGCGCCAATACCGCGCCGTGACGGCCGTCGATTTCGACTTCTGCGCCATCTTGCAGGGGACGACGCACTTCCAGACCCACGAGGGGCGTCTGGGCACACAGTCCCCACGGAACCGCCAGCACCTGTGGAATGGACTTCATGCGGCCTCTTCGCGGCGCACGCCCATCCAGAGGAAGGGCCGGCCGCTGCCATCATCCTGAGAAGCCCGTTGAAACGCACCATAGAGCGCCTCATCGTGGAGTTCGTCCCGGATCATCTCCCCGATCTTGCGCAAGGGTTGGCTGTTACTGGCATCCGCCAGATCAATCCCGCGCAACTTGGGCAGGATGCGCTGCTCGAGCTGGTCGGCGAACGCCAGCCGCGCCGATTCCCATCCATCTCTCCGGCTGGGTTCCACCACGCCCGGATAGTTGGCGATATAGGCCAACATGGCTTGATTGACGCGATGGGCGAAGGGCCGATGCAGTTCGTCAAGCTCGCTGTTCAAGTCATGGACCAATTTGGTGATCTTGCTGCGTAGATGGTCGGGCAACTCGCCGAACCGCCGCCGCCAGCCATGCCAGCGCGAAGCCGGCAGGTAGGCATCTACCGGCGCCCCTGCTTCGGTGGATGCCTCCTCGATCAATTTGTTGGGACGCGGGAACCGGAGCAGGTTGGCGCGATCCAGCACCTTGTCTGACAGGGTCTGCGTCGATTCATCCTCGTTCATGGTCCCGACAAACAGCATGTTATGACCGGGATAGATGCGGCAGGTCCTGCCGCTGGCGCCGCCAATATCGAGCGTGATTTCCGATTTGTGGATACCATCCATGTCCGGCTGATCGGGGCCGGGCCGACCCTCAAGCTGGCTGAGGAATTCGCTGAAATAGTATTCGACCCGTGCCAGGTTCATCTCATCGAGCAGTACGAGCAGGAGCCGATCCTTGAATCTTTCTGCTTGTTTCGACCAATTGTGCGGATCAAAGTGAACCAGGGCGCGCGCCAGTTCCGTAGCCTTGTAGTGTTTCTCCAGGTAGTTGTAGAAACCGAGCATGTCCTGTGGACTGTCCCAGCGTGGTTGAACCGGAATTTTCAGAAAGTGAATGCCCATCGCTTCGGCGTAGCGCCGGGGTAGCTGGCTTTTGCCGGTTCCGGAGATACCGGCCAAGACCGTGAGCGGGCTGATCGGTGCGATCTTGAGCGCGGTATGGAAGGCGTAGAGGGTACGTTCGGGGAAGTGCAGTTTGAGCGCTTCGAGGCGCTGGCGAACTCGTTGTAGTGCGTCTTGCTCACTTGTAGCCTGCTGTGGGGGGTTCTGATCGAAAAGACAGGCCGGCGGGCGCACCAGATCAGCGAGCACGCTATCGGTTTCTGGCTCAACATCCGGTTTCGCATTTTTTTCAATCTCTTTTTCAATTTTCTGTTTCAAATTCAGTTTTTCTTCAATCTCATTTTCAATCACCTTCAGTCGAGCCAGTGTTTGATCATATTCGTCATCCAGGTTTTGTTGACGGTCGCGGGCCTCGGCAATTTTGCGACACAGGGATTCCAGTTCAGTTTTATGCGGCTGTAATTGCGTTAACTCGGTTTGTACTGCCTTCAAATCGTCATGGGCTTTACTCACCGCACTTTCAGCAAGGGCACGGGCAGCGTACAGGCTACCCAGCTCCTCTTCAGTTTCCCGCCGCCGATCTCGGCATGTGGCAATTTCGCTGCGCAAGTTGTCGATTTCGGCCATCAAAGGTTGGTGTTCTTCTTTCAGCTTCGCCAATTCCGTTTGTACCGTTTCCCGTTCGATGCGGGCGGTCTCAGTCGCCGCTTCAATACCGGCGCGCATAAATCGTAATTGATCCAATTCTTCTTCAATTTCTTGTCGTTGCTTCCGGGCGGATCTAAGGTCCTCGCTAGCTGTTTCGAGTTCCTGCCGGGTCTTGTCGAATTCCGCCGCTAGTGGATCGCGTTCCTGCCACAGTTGCGCCAACTCGCTCTGTAACTGTATCTTTTTCTCCTCAAGACCCTGGGTTTCAGTCAAAAGCTTTTTCTGTTCCGCAGCGAGCTGCTCGGTTTCGTTGCGAGCCGTCATGACCTGACGGTCGATATGGTCCAGTTTTCCAAGAGCTTCGGTCAGGCGGGAGCGCGCGTCACGCTCTGCGGTAGCGAGCGTATCGATTTCAGCCTTACGTTCATCGAGCGAGGCCAGTTGCGCCCGCGTCTTTTCAATCGCCATAACCAGTTGTTCATACTCCGCACGGCGTTCGACCAATTCGGCGAGTTGGATACGCCCCTCGGTCAACTCATCGCGAATCTTTTCGATTTCGGCGCGGCGGCTGTCAAGACTGGCCAGATCCTGTTTAATGTCTTGTAGGCGTCCCTCTTCCTCTTTACGGCGCACAATGATCCCGTCCAGTTCAGCCTTGAGCGCGTTGCGCTCTTCCCGCTGCCGTTGCGATTCGACCTCGACCCGCTTGAGTTCCTCGCGCCCGACCGTCAACCGTTCCACGACGTCTTCGAGAGCCGTCGCCGCCGGCATTCGCTGCAAGTGGGTGCTGTACCGCATACCGGCCAGCACCGCGATGATTACGCTGACCATGCAGGCGAACCCACCTGTCGCCGCCATCCAAACCATCATCTGCGTATCCATGGGAGACTGTTCCTGATTTTAGCGCCGACCGGCGCCGGGGTTGGCGGCGGGGACAGGATAAGAGGAGGAAGAAGACTGCAAGGACCCCAGTTCCGCCCGCCGTCGGTCGATCTGTTCGCGAAGAGCGTTCGCTGTACCAGTGTCTTCTTGTAGACGTTTGCGCAAAGTCTCTGCTTCCCTGGCCCGAGGTTCCAGAGCAGCCACCTCCCGCTCCAGTTCGGCACGACGCATGGTCCATCGCTCGATATCGGCGGTCAAAGCGTCCCGCTTGATTTTGGCTTCGTTTAGTTGATTCTGCGTCCGCTCCAACTCAGCGGTTGCGGTCGCCAGTTCAGTCCGCGCCGTCTCCAGTTGTTTGTTCACCGTGCCCAGCTTCGCTACGTCGGTTTCCAGAGCCGTCTTTTGCGCGGTGAGTTGCCGATTGTTCTGATCGGCTGCCGCCACGGCGCTTTCAACGTCTTTCTGTCGGGCCAGCAACTTGTCCAGCGTGGCCCTGGCCTCGGCGGCTTCTCGCACGGCCCCGGTCGAAGCGTCCTTTTCAGCTTTGAGGCGAGCGACTTCAGCCGCCAGCGCCGTTTGCTGACCACGGGTTTCGGCCAGTTGCCCTTGGGCGGTTTTCAGGTTGTCGCGGGCAGTGGTGAGTTCCTGACCGACGCGAGCCAATTCCTGCCGGGCGGCTTCGGCGTCGCGCCGGCTGTCGGTGACGGTGCGGGTATCCTGTTCCAGTTGAGCCTTGGTCTGAAGCAGCGTCTTGATCTCGGCGTTCAGGCGTTGCGCCTCGCTTTCCAGCCGGGCGCGTTCCTTGCCCGCCGCCGCGACCGTGTTGGTCAGTTGGGTCTCCTGGGCGCGCAAGTCGGCGACGCGCTGTTCGGCAGCCTTCTGGTCCTGCGCGAGTTGGCCGGCGCGCTGCTCGGCAGCCTTTTGCTGGCTGATGGCGTCGTTGCGGGCCTGTTCGGCCTCTGCCTGCCGGGTGCGGGCGGCACGCTCGGCCTCGGTGGTGGACTGACGGCGATTCTCGGCGTCCATGGCCTGTTTCTCCGCGCTGTCCTGGCGCTGTTCGAGATCGGTAATGCGAGTCTCGGCAACCTTGATTTCGGCCAACAGCCTGTCATGGCGTTTGGCCAGCGAATCCCGTTCCGCCCGACCGTCCGCCAGTTCCCGGCGCAAACTTGCGGCTTCATCGCGCAACTTGGCCGCTGTGGCCTGTTCGGCATCCAGGGTAGTATGCGTCCGGCGCAACTCGGTCACGGCCTGGTCGAGCCGGGTCCGTTCGGCGCCGAGGGCCTGCAATTCGGTACGGGTTGCCTCGCGCTGTTCGCGCCAGGTGCTGCGCTCCAGGTCACTGCCCAGCACGCCGACCAGCACGGCGCCAAACCCGCCCGCCGTCAATACCAAGGCCAACCAGAGCGCAATCTGCCAACGCCGATGCCAAGCAGGCGGCGTACCCGTTGACGGGACGGGGGCGGAAGGTTCAGAGGTGGGCGAGGATACGCTCGACGCAGGCATTCATATTCTCCCGGAGTTCGTAGACCCAGAAACGCACGACCTTCCAGCCGAGCGCCCGTAGTTGATGATCGCGCCACAGATCAGCCATCTTGCGGCGACCGTCAGGATCGCGATGGAACCAGTCGCCATCCACTTCGATATCGAGGCGATGCTCGCCCCGGATCAACGCCAGGTCCAGTCGCCGTCCGGCAATCGGATATTGCGGAATCGTCTCGATCCCGCGCGCCGCCAGCGCCCGCCAGAGCCGTTCCTCCCAGGGCGAATCAAACCGGACAGTGGGGGCTTCGCGCCGTTGCTGGCGGCGGGCCACCAGGGTTTCCAGGTAAGGAATCCCGCACTGTCCCGCATACGCCAGATCGCCGAAGACATGGCAGATGGCGCGGGCGCGACTGATCGCCACGTTGATCAAATTCCCCGTCTCCCGCAGGAATTGCCGCGCCCGTTCCGGCATGTCCGGCTCGACGCACAGGCTGAATAGCATCACGTCGCGGGCATCGCCCTGAAAACCGTGCGCGGTATGGACCTCCAGCCGGGCATCAGCGATTCGCTCGACCGGAAACTCCCGTTCCAACTGATCGCGCAAGCGGTTAGCCTGCTCGCGGAATGGCGTGACCACGCCGATACTGCCGGTGAACCCGCCTGGCGCCAGCAGCCGGCGCAATTCGGCGAGGATCGCTTCGATCTCGGCGGGCGCCCAACAGCCGGTGCGCGCCGGCTGAATCGGCCCGCGCACCTCGGTCCAGTGAAAACCGGCAGTCTTGCCGGGTGGTGGGCGCAAGACGCGGGCATCGGTCAGAGGCCGCAACCGGTGACCGTAAAAGGTCTCGCTGATGTAGTCCGCAATATCGTCGTGGCAGCGGAAGTGGTCGCGCAACAGGTGATGATCGCCGGCCGCCGCCGCGAAATGAAACAGGCTGTTGGCGGAGAAAGTGAACCGGCCAATCCCCGGCGCCAGCAACCCGGCGGCGCGCAAGGCGTCGGCTTCCCATTCCGGGCGCACCTGGGTGATGTGGGTCAGTTGGGCAGGATCGCCGATGATGATCGCCCGCCGCGCCCGCGCCAGGAGGGGGAGCGCCGAAGCGATGTCGCATTGAGCGGCTTCGTCCAGCACGACGTAATCGAACAGGCCCGGCGCCAGAGGAATGCGACTGGCTACGCCAAGATTGGACGCCGCCCACAACGGGAACTGCTGGAGGATGAGATCCCGCTGGGCTGACCACCGTTCGCGGGCGTGGGCCGCGCCAGCGGCTCCCTCGCTGCGCGCCAGCGCCAGGTCGCCCCGCAAACCAGTCAGGGCCTGGCGGTTCTCAGGTGCGCATTCGGCCAATACCTCGCTCAGTTCCATCAGGCAGGCGCGGGCCGAGTTCTGAATCTGTTCGCCCAACGCGACCGGGTCGGGCATGGTCTCGGCGGATGAGGATTGCCGAATTTTGGCTTCGAGCCGGGAGCGTTCCTCCCGCAGGCGTTCGAGGGCGCGCAGGTCTTCCAACCGCCGTTCAAAGCGGTCCAGGGTTGCCCCGTCCGGTTCGGGCAAACCGAGTTGCGCCCAGTCAGCGGACAGCCGCCGCAGGCGGCGCAACCGCCAGAATCGCCGCCAGGGAGCCAGCCAGCGCCGCCAACCCGATCCGGCTGCGGGTTCGGGAAGCGGCAGGGAACGGGGCAAGGAAATGGGCGCCGACTCAGCCAGCCCGATGGCGGTTTCCAGGTCGCGAATGGTGGTCTCCAGCCGCCCCAGTTCATCGGCGCGTTCCGCCATGCGTTGGGCGTGGGCGATGGCGGCAGCCCGGGCGGCGTCCAACTGGACGAGCGCAGCGCCGGAGGCCGCCAGGCGTTCCCGTCGCCCCGTCCCGCCCGGTCGCGCCAGAATCGCGTCGATGGCCCGCTCGAAGCTGAACCCTTCGCCACCATCGCGGGTATTGGCGCGAATGAGCAGCGGACGGCGTTCCACCCTCTCCGCAAACCGATCCACCACGGCATCGATGGCCTGATGGTTGCGGCTGGCGAACAGCACGCTTCGCCCGGCCAGGGCGGCGCTGGCCATCAGGGCGACCGCGACCTGCGACTTGCCGGTGCCGGGCGGCCCGGTGACCACGGTCAGCGGGCGGTTGAGACCGTCGCGCACGGCGCGCAACTGATCCTCACCCAGAGGTAGCGGTTCCAGCACCGCCACCGGCGATTCGGCCGGTTTCCCGGACGCGGGCTTGTCGCCAAAAAAGGCGGTCAACGCAGTCTGGCTCAGTTCCTGGTCGGTCCACTGGGTCAGATCCAACAAATCCCGGACGGTGCGGCGGGCAAACTGGAGATCGCTCGACAGAAAGAGACCTAAAGCGCCATAAAGACCCCCCGGCCCTCCGCAGTCCAGCGCAGGCAAGGGATGAAGGGGATCGAGGGGCGTGCGCAATTCGGTGGGAACCGCGCCGGCCAACCGCTCGATGAAGGTGCGCCAGTCCACAAACGAGCCGGTTTGCCACACTTCGTCATCGGCGCTGACATCTAGGGCATCGAGCAATTCGCGCACCCGCCGCCCGCGCTGGCGCTGGCCCCGCACCCAGGACCATTCAACGGCGGGCGTCTCCGCTGCGAGCATCAAGCGCAAGGCTTCGGCATCCAGCGTCCAGTCGGCGGCCACGGTAGCCACCGGCGCCAGGAACGGCGGGCGGGTGACATCGCCGGGACGTACCAGCGCGATGGGAAACGCCACATGGATCGGCTCGCGGAGCCGCCGCGCCAGCGCGGTCAGAAAGGCGGGAGGCAAAACGGACCGCGCAATCTCCAATACCGCCAGTTCGCCTTCACCCGGCCACCATCGTCCACGAGGGGCCAGCAACAGGAACTGTTCACCGTGACGGCTGGGGTCACCGAGCAGCAAGGCCCGCTCGTTGCGGGCCAAGGCTTCGCGATAGTAAGGCAGGAGTCGGCGTAGGAGAGCCCAGGAGGGTTGGATCGGTTCGCCGGTGCTGGCGAGCGGCGGCACGGCGATTGGGGCGGCATGAGTAGCGCCCGGCATGGCGGGTATGGCCGTCAGCCAGGGACCGGTGTTGGCTCGGATCGTTCCAGCCACTGCCGATGATTCCAGCTCACCCATTGCGCTAACGGGGTTGGGTGTTGGAATGCTGGCGGAAAACCACCGGCGCCGGGCGCCGAGTCGGGTCAGGTTAGCCCGTTGCAAAGCCAACAGAGCGGCGGCGACCACATCGGCGCCGGGCCGATGCCCGTCAGAGCGAACGCGACCTCGCACTTCTTCGAGCTGAAGCCCTTCGGGATGCCGTTCGATCAAGGTCAGGATTTTGGCCGCAAGCGAACCCTCATGATCGTGCGCCAGCATTATTTTTCCTTAACTGTAGCCTTTCAGTACAGGCTACAGTTTAACAACTTCCATACCATCAACGAAACAACAGTCTTCCCAAATTTCCATGAAGACAGTTTTTCTTTACATAGAATGGGAGCTAGTACACCCAGCTCCCGTGGGCGGCTGGAATCGTGGTCAGCCAAACTCGTCGGGACCAAGCTCCACCAGCGGCAGCAACCGTTGCAGCCCTTCCGCCAGCGTCGCGGGATCGTCCGTCCGCAGGGTGAGATGCCCCACCTTGCGACCGGGACGCGGGGCTTTACCATAAGCGTGATAATGTGCTCCCGCCACCGCCAGCGCCGCCGTCCGGTCGGGCATGGCGCCGATACAGTTCACCATCGCCGCATGACCGATGGCGGCAGTCGAACCCAGCGGCAGGCCTAGAATGGCCCGCAGATGGTTCTCGAACTGGCTGGTTTCCGCGCCCTCGATGGTCCAGTGGCCGGAATTGTGGACGCGCGGGGCCATTTCGTTGGCGATCAGTCGACCGTCCTTGACGAAAAATTCGATGGCCAGCAGCCCGACATAGTTCAGCCGGGTCAATAGCCGGCGGGCGTAGTCCCAGCCCTCACGCTCCAGTTCCGGCACCGGACACGGCGCTCGCGACAGCCGCAGGATGCCGTCGCGATGGTGATTCTCCACTAGCGGATAAAACGCGGTCGCGCCATCACGGCTCCGCGCCGCCAACACCGACACTTCCCGTTCGAACGGCACGAAGCTTTCCAGGATCAACGGCACGCCACCCAGCGCCCGCCAGGCCGGTTCGACGTCCTCGGGGGCGCGCAAGATCCGTTGACCTTTGCCGTCGTAACCCAGTCGGCGGGTTTTCAACACCGCCGGCAGCTCCACCCGAATCATGGCCCCGCGCAATTCCTCCAAACTGGACACGGTGGCGAAGGTCGGGGTCGGAATCCCCATCTCCCAAAACAGGGTTTTCTCGGAAACCCGGTCCTGCGCCATCGCCAGCGCGCCAGGCGGCGGATAGACCGCCACCTGCCGTTCCAGGGCCAGGGCGGCGGTCGCCGGCACGTTCTCGAAATCGAAGGTCACCACCTCGGCCCATTCCGCCAGTTGTTCCAACCGGGCCTCGGCGTCGTAGTCGCCCCGCAACAATGTCGCCACTTGGCCGGCGCAGGCGTCGGCGGCGGGGTCGAGCACCTGGAAGCGCAGATTTAGCGGATAGCCCGCCAAGGCCAGCATCCGCGCCAGTTGGCCACCGCCGACGATGCCGACGTTCATGATCTGCGCTTCCTCGGATCGGGTTCAGCCAATACTCCCGCGGTTTGGTGGGCGCGAAACTCGCGCACCGCCTCGCGGATCGCCGGGTATTTGTTGCCGAGCAGCGCGGCGGCCAACAGGGCGGCGTTGATCGCGCCGGCCTTGCCGATGGCCAGCGTACCGACTGGGATGCCGCCCGGCATCTGGACAATGGACAGCAATGAATCCAAGCCATTGAGGGCTTGCGACTGCACCGGCACACCCAGCACCGGCAACGCGGTCTTGGCCGCCACCATGCCCGGCAGGTGCGCGGCGCCGCCAGCCCCGGCGATGATCACCTCCAACCCCCGCGCCTCGGCGCTGGCGGCGTACTCGAACAGCAGGTCGGGGGTGCGATGGGCCGAAACCACTTGAACTTCGTGGGGTATTCCTAGCACGTCCAGGGTGTTTGCCGCGTGCTCCAGGGTGCTCCAGTCGGAAGTAGAGCCCATGATCAAGCCAACCAATGGATTCATGTGTATCGTTAAATTAGGTCAAGTTAAGGGTCGCCATGCTCTGGCGCGCACCTAATTATGCTCCAACGACTGGGGGCTGGCATCCTCGATTCATGCACGCGGGCGCGAGGTTATCCAAACTGGGCGCAACGGAGCGCTTCAGGAAAATCATGGATCAATAGCTCAATTGGACGCGCCGAATCGATCCTCAATCGTCCCAAACCTCGGCGCCGAATCCCAGAAGCGCCCGTTCCGTTTCGCTCAGGACCACCAGCACGTCGGCGTGTTGGCACCGCAGCTAGGCAAGCCGGTCGCGCTGGCTGGCGCGCTCGCCAACTTCGGCTTCGACTGGCGCTCGCAAACTGGCGGTCAGTTCCGCGACCGATGTTTCCAATTCATTCAATTCCTGGAGCAACTCCAGCCGCCGAATCCGTAGTTCATTGAATGAATACACCATTCGTTCTTCCAGAAAAACCCACGGGCATTCCAATCGTCTTGAAATCTCGCAAGGAGAACCGCGAACGCCAGGATGATGAGCGGATCACCGAGGCACTGGAGGGTAGAAACTTCGCAGTGGGCCGTGAGGCGCCGGGCATTCGCGGAGCGCGAGCGGGGCGGCGCCATTTCGCGAGAAACCTGGGTGGGCCAAGGTTGGTCACGGCTTTCAGGAACGCCCAAGAAATTGTACGAAAACTAACTTTTTGATTGATCAGATCACAACTCGGCTTTCCAACCAGATCTTCGGCTCATCCAGTCGGCCGTGCCTACCCACGAAAAGTTTTTCTTAGAACTCCAATGAAGAGTTTTTCGACCGCGACTACGGCGCCAGATCGTCGGTGGCGATCGGATAATCGATTCCCGCCCGCGCCAGATCGGCGTAGGTGGTCGGCTGTTCGGCGGGATTGATGTCAAGCCCCAACTGCAGGCCGATTTGCGACAGCGAGAACAGACCGCGTATTGCCGGCTTGCCGGTTTCAGGATCGGCATCCACCACCATCGCGTGCTGTCGATTGGTTTGGCGTAGAGTTGCGATGATATCGCCCACCCGCGCGTTCACCACGTCCTCCATCCGCAGTACTTCCAGTTTGGGTTGGAGGGTCATGATGTCGGCGACCAGTAGATCCTCCCAGGCGCCGCCGGCCTTGGCCAGGATTCGGGCGGGTTTCTCGCCCTCGATGTCACGGCTGGTGATCAGCCCGACGATTTGACGGTGGGTATCGCGCGCCAACAACAGCCGCACTCCCCGCCTGATCATGGTATCCAATGCCTTGTTCAACGGCGTGGTCAGCTCGGTAGTGTAAGCGGTCACCTGGCTGAGATCGGTCATCACCGTCAGGGCCGGGTCGTCGGTGGTCACCCGCTCTGGTAGGGATTGTCTGGGGTGAAAATAACTGGCGCCGCTGTCCAGTTGGTAAAGCGAAAGAGGCTGATAATCGTGGACCATCGAAGAATCTCCTGTAGGAATTTAGGGAGAGGGAGGAAAGCCCCGGCGACCCGCTCAGCGGCGACGCAAGGGCCGGGCGATGATGCCGTCCGTCCATTCCAAAATCGCCCGCACGCGCGGAGTCAACAGGGTCCAGGCCTCGGCGCGGTCCACCCAGCGGTATTCGCTGTGTTCCGGCCGTCCCAGTTCCGGGTTCGGCGGCAATCGCACCTCGGTGTTCGGCGCCTCGGCGATGTAGTAGCGGGCTATCTTGCGGCCCTGATTGTAAGGATGGGTCTCCCGATACACATCGCCCCAGCGGAACCGCAGGCCGGTCAGCGTCGTCTCTTCCTCGACTTCGCGCACGGCCGCTTCCAGCGGTGATTCATCGGTTTCCACCACGCCCTTGGGAAAATCCCAGTAGTTGTAGGCTCGCAGTAAGAGATAATCATAACGGCCATGGTTCCAATGCACCACCACGACACCGGAGGATAAGGTCCGCAAACTGACCGACCGAGGGTTCGCCATGCGCGTTACCCCCTTTTCCTCACGACGCAGTGCTTGCGCCCAGACAGATGACAGTCCGGTTGGTGCCGGCCCCTTTTCCTCACGGCACGGTGCTCGCATGGCATGGCGCGCTCAGCTCATGCACGGCTTCAACCAGGGTCCGGACGGCGTCCGGCTCGACCCCCGGCTGAATTCCATGGCCGAGATTGAACACATGGCCAGGCCCAAGGCCAAAATCGGCCAAAACCCGCGCGACCTGCTGGCGAATGCGGTCGGGCGCGGCGTACAGCACAGCGGGATCGAGATTGCCCTGCAATGCGACTTGCCCACCCACCCGCCGGCGGGCCTCGCCCAAGTTCACGGTCCAGTCCACCCCCACTGCGTCGCAGCCAGTCGCGGCGATGTGCTCCAACCAGAGACCACCACCTTTGGTGAACAAAATCACCGGTACCGGCCGATCCTCCGCCGCGCGGGTCAGATCCGCGACGATTCGCGCCATGTAGGCCAGCGAAAATTCCCGATAGGCGGATGGCGCGAGAATGCCCCCCCAGGTGTCGAACACCATCAGCGCCTGCGCGCCCGCCGCCACCTGGGCGTTCAGATAGGCGATCGTCGCCCGGGCTGTTGTGTCCAACAGGCGATGAAGCGTGTCGGGCTGGTTGTAGAGCAGGCCCTTGATCCGGACGTAATCCTTGCTGGACCCACCCTCGACCATGTAGGTCGCCAAGGTCCATGGACTACCGGCGAAACCAATCAGCGGGATTCGTCCGGCCAGTTCCCGGCGGATCAGCCGCACCGCGTCGATCACGTAGCGCAGTTCCACCTCGGGGTCGGGAACGCCAAGCCGGGCAATCTCCGCCGCCGAGCGGAGCGGCCGGGCGAAGCGCGGACCATCGCCCTCGCTGAAGGACAGGCCCAAGCCCATGGCGTCGGGGATGGTCAAGATGTCGGAAAACAAAATCGCCGCATCCAGGGGAAACCGCGCCAGCGGCTGCAAGGTGACCTCGCAGGCCAGCTCGGGGGTCTGGCACAGCGTCATGAAACTGCCGGCGCGCGCGCGCGCGGCGCGGTATTCCGGCAGATAGCGCCCCGCCTGGCGCATCAGCCAGACCGGCGTGACATCCACCGGTTGCCGCAGCAGGGCGCGCAGCAAGCGGTCGTTGTGGAGGGTGGCGATCATGAGTTCTCGCGTCGGGGCGCCAGGCATTGTGACGATGATTCTAAGCCAAGTGTGCCAAGGTTCCGACATGGCGTCCATGCGTGAATGAGGAATCCGGGCGCGCCGCGTCGACCAGGGCAATCGCGCTATATGCGTTCCTTGGTGCTTTTTAGAGGCTGTCTAAGAATTAACTATTTGATATATATTACATTTTATCCGACTTCCAGCCGGTTTTTGGCCGGTCGGACTGGCCGATTTTTTATGCTGAAATAGCACGACTGCCCCAGTGGTGGATCGCGCGGAAATTGACAAGGGTTGATCCAGTCCCCATAATCCGCTTCCCCGCTCAACGCGCCCGTAGCTCAGTTGGATAGAGTACTTGGCTACGAACCAAGGGGTCGGGAGTTCGAATCTCTCCGGGCGCGCCAAATCAACGGCTTGGTCGATTTCCGCCAAGCCGTTTTCTATTTGCGAATCCTTCACGCCGGAAGCGGTCTCGGCGTTTCGCCAGCCATCGCGGCGCTCCGCGACGACGCTGGTTGCATCCGCGGTCTGGCCCACCCCATTCGGCTACCGCGGGGCGAGAGCGCCCCACTCCGCCGTTTTCCCATTCTCCCGCCGGCCCTCCACGCGCGCCGAACCGGGCGTCGTTCATTTCCCGCCAGAATATTCTATCCTTACCATTTTCGATGGAGCGAAACGGCTGGCCCTGTACAACCTCCAGCCCTTGCCCATACTTGGAAATCACCGAGAACGACGACCGCGGACGGCGACGCGGCTGGCAAGCACCCCGGTGCTTCCCGTCTCCTAGGGATGGAGAATCAACCCTCACCACCAAACGATTGCTAAAGAGAAGCATGATGACCGACAAGCCCATCAACATGACGCGCCCGCTGGACCTGACGCATGAGAAGCGCAACGTTGGCCCGCAGCGCATCCAGCGACCGATCTACGTGGATCTGCTGCCCACCTGCAACAATGCCTGTCCGGCGGGCGAGAATATCCAGGCTTGGTTGGCTCACGCCCAGGCGGGCCGCTTCAAGGAAGCTTGGCAGAGCCTGACCGAGAACAATCCGATGCCCGCCATCCACGGCCGGGTGTGCTACCACCCCTGCGAAACCGCCTGCAACCGCGGCAGGTTGGATTCCTCGGTCAGCATCCACGCTGTCGAACGCTTTCTGGGTGATCTAGCCATTCAGGAAAACTGGCAGTTTACCGTGACCGCTCCGCCCAGCGGCAAGCGGGTGCTGGTGGTCGGCGCCGGCCCCAGCGGCTTGTCCGCCGCCTACCATCTGACCCGACTGGGCCACGAGGTCGAAATCCACGAGGCCGGGCCGATGGCCGGCGGCATGATGCATTTCGGCATCCCCGCCTACCGGTTGCCGCGCGACGTGCTGGACGCCGAGATCAAGCGCATCGAAAACATGGGCGTCAAGATCGTCCTCAACCACCGGGTCACCGATCTGGTGGCCGAGAAGGACGACGGCGATTTCGACGCGGTCTTCATCGCCATCGGGGCCCATATCAGCAAGCGCACCGACATCCCGGCCCGCGACGCCGGCAAGATGCTCGACGCGCTGAGTTTCCTCAAGGACGTGGAGAGCGGCAACGCGCCCAAGCTGGGCCGCCGGGTGGCCATCTACGGCGGCGGCAACACCGCCATGGACGCCGCCCGGGTCGCCAAGCGCCTGGGCTACGAGCCCTTGATCATCTATCGCCGCGACCGCGCCCACATGCCGGCCCACGACTTTGAGGCCACCGAGGCGATCGAGGAAGACGTCAAGATCCACTGGCTGCGCACTATCAAGAACATCGAGGAAACCACCTTCACCGTTGAAGTGATGGAGGTGGACGAGAAGGGTCGGCCCCGTCCCACCGGTCAATTCGAGACGCTCGAAGCCGACGCCCTGATCATGGCGCTGGGTCAGGACGTGGACACCAGCTTCATGCAAAAGGTGCCCGGCCTGAAGTTCAAGGAAGATGGCGTGGTGCTGGTCGACGAACAGATGATGACCGGCTGTCCGGGGCTGTTCGCTGGCGGCGACATGGTGCCGTCCGACCGTACTGTCACCATCGGGGTCGGTCACGGCAAGAAAGCTGCCCGCAATATCGACGCCTGGTTGCGGGGCGATACCTACGCCAAACCGCCCAAGCACGATTTGGCCACCTTCGACAAGCTGCATGTCTGGTACTACACCGACGCCGCCCAACGCCCGCAAGGCCATCTGGACATGAAGAGGCGCACCGGCAGCTTTGAGGAGGTTGTGGCCGGCCTGAGCCAGAAGGAGGCGCTGTACGAGGCCAAGCGCTGCCTGTCCTGTGGCAACTGCTACGAGTGCGACGGCTGCTACGGCGCTTGCCCGGAAGACGCCATCATCAAGCTGGGACCGGGTCGGCGCTACCGCTACAACTACGATCTCTGCACCGGCTGCGCGGTGTGCTTCGAGCAATGCCCCTGCCATGCCATCGAAATGACCCCCGAGCCGCCGGCGGCGGAATCAGCGGGTTAATCGATTCGGGATTGGAACGATTCGAACAAACCATCGCCCGCCCGGCGCGGTGGGCCACCAGAAGAGAAACGTAATGACCGAACGGCAAGTCACCACCATCGAGGGCAACGAGGCCGCAGCTTACGTCGCCTATCGGGTCAACGAAATCTGCACCATCTATCCCATCACCCCGTCCTCCACCATGGCCGAGTTGGCGGACCAGTGGGCGGCGGAGGGCGTCAAGAACATCTGGGGCAGCGTGCCCCTGGTCATGGAAATGCAGCACGAGGGCGGCGCGGCCGGCGCGGCGCACGGCGCCCTGCAAACCGGCGCGCTGACGACCACCTTCACCGCGTCCCAGGGGCTCATGTTGATGATCCCCAACATGTACAAGATCGCCGGCGAGCTGACCTCGGCGGTCTTTCATGTCGCCGCCCGCGCCCTGGCGACCCAGGGCCTGTCGATTTTCGGCGACCACCAGGACGTGATGGCGGTTCGCCCGACGGGCTTCTGTTTGCTAGCCTCGGGTTCGGTGCAGGAAGCGCACGACATGGCGCTGATCGCCCAGGCCGCCACGCTGGAAGCGCGGGTGCCCTTCATCCACTTCTTCGACGGTTTCCGCACCTCGCACGAGGTCAACAAGCTCGTTCTGCTGTCGGACGACGACATGCGGGCGATGATTCCCGATGAGCTGGTGCTGGCCCATCGCCAGCGGGCGTTGAATCCCGACCGGCCGTTCATTCGCGGCACCGCCCAGAATCCCGACGTTTATTTCCAAAGCCGCGAAACGGTCAATCCGTTCTACGCCAAGGTGCCGGAGATCACGCAAGCGGCGATGGACCAGTTCGCCGGCGTCACTGGCCGTCGCTATAACCTGTTCGACTACTTCGGCGATCCGAAGGCCGAGCGGATCATCATCCTGATGGGTTCCGGCGTCGAAACCGCCCGCGAGACCGCCGCCTACCTCAACGCCCGTGGCGAGCGGGTCGGCGTGGTGCAGGTCCGCCTGTGCCAGCCGCTGTCGGCCCGTCATTTCCTGGCGGCGCTGCCGGCCAGCGCTAAAACCATCGCCGTGCTGGAGCGCACCAAGGAGCCGGGCGCCACCGGCGAGCCGATGTATCTGGAAATAGTCAACACCCTGGTGGAAGCCCAGGTCGCCGGCGCGCTGCCGACCGCGACGCTGCCGCGCGTGATCGGCGGCCGCTACGGCCTGTCGTCCAAGGAGTTCACCCCGGCGATGTGCAAGGCGGTATTCGACGAGCTGGGCAAGGATCAGCCCAAGAACCATTTCACCGTCGGCATCGTGGACGACGTGTCGCACACCAGCCTGGAGGTGGATCCGAGCTTCGACATCGAATCCCACAAGGTGGTGCGGGCGATGTTCTTCGGGCTGGGCGCGGATGGCACGGTCGGCGCCAATAAGAACTCCATCAAGATCATCGGCGACGACCCGGAGTTTTTCGCCCAGGGCTACTTCGTCTACGACTCCAAGAAATCCGGCTCGCAGACGGTCTCGCACCTGCGCTTCGGGCCGGAGCCGATCCGTGCGCCCTATCTGGTGCAATCGGCCAACTTCATCGGCTGTCACCAGTTCAACTTCCTGAATCGCGGCGACGTGCTGAAGCGGGCCGCGCCGGGCGCGGTGGTGCTGCTCAACACCAGCCCGCACGAGCCGGAGGAGAGCTGGGACCGGATCCCGCGCCCGGTGCAGGAGGAAATCATCGCCAAGAAGCTGAAGGTCTACGGCATCAACGCCGAAAAGGTGGCCCGCGACAACGGCATGGGCACGCGGATTAACACCATCATGCAGACCTGCTTCTTCGCTATCTCCGGCGTGTTGCCCCGCGACAAGGCTATCGACAAGATCAAGTACTCGATCAAGAAGAGCTACATGCGCAAGGGCGAGGAGGTCGTGCGCAAGAACTTCGAGGCAGTGGACAACACCTTGGCCAACTTGCGCGAGATCGCCGTGCCGACGCGGGCGACCAGCGCCATCGAACTGCCGTCGACCGTGCCGGCCAACGCCCCGGAATTCGTGCGAAAGGTCACGGCGATGATGATGGCCGGGCGCGGCGACGAACTGCCGGTCAGCGCCCTGCCAGTGGACGGCACCTACCCGAGCGCCACCACCAAGTGGGAAAAGCGCAACATCTCCAACTTTGTACCGATCTGGGAGCCGGACATCTGCATCCAGTGCGGCAATTGCAGCATGGTCTGTCCGCACGGCGTGATCCGGTCGAAGTTCTACAACGAGTCGAACCTGGAAAGCGCGCCCAAGGCGTTCAAGACCGCCCCCATCGACGCTCGCGGTTTCCCGGACATTCGCTATACCCTGCAAGTGTATCTGGAGGACTGCACCGGCTGCGGGCTGTGCGTGGAGGTCTGCCCGGCCAAGAGCAAGGAGCAGGCCAACCGCAAGGCCATCAACATGGCGCTCAAGGAGCCGGTGCTGGAAAGCGAGCAGGCCAACATCGGCTTCTTCGAGACCTTGCCTGAGATCGATCGCGGCCGGGTGGATTTCTCGACGGTGCGCGGCGTGCAGTTCCTGCCGCCGTTGTTCGAATTCTCCGGCGCCTGCGCCGGCTGCGGCGAGACCCCCTACCTCAAGCTGCTCTCGCAATTGTTCGGCGACCGGCTGCTGGTGGCCAACGCCACCGGTTGTTCCTCCATCTACGGCGGCAATCTGCCGACCACGCCGTGGTCGGTCAACAGCGAGGGGCGCGGCCCGGCCTGGTCGAACTCGCTGTTTGAGGACAACGCTGAATTCGGGTTGGGCTTCCGCCTGACCGCCGACAAGCATCTGGTCTTCGCTCAGGAATTGCTGCGGGCGCTGGCCTCCCAGATCGGCGACGACCTGGTGGATGACCTGATCGAAGCCGAGCAGGTCACCGAGATGGATATTCGGCGGCAGCGCGGTCGGCTAGCCGAACTCAAGCAACGCCTGCGGGAACTCAAGGATCCCCGCGCTCAGCATTTGCTGGCGGTCGCCGACCAGTTGGTGCGGCGCAGCGTCTGGATCGTCGGCGGCGACGGCTGGGCCTACGACATCGGTTCATCCGGCGTCGATCATGTGCTGGCCAGCGGTCGCGATGTCAACATTCTGGTGCTGGATACCGAGGTGTATTCCAACACCGGTGGCCAAATGTCGAAATCCACTCCGCTGGGCGCGGTCGCCAAATTCGCCGCCGCCGGCAAGCAGATCGGCAAGAAGGACGTGGCGCTGCAGGCGATTTCCTACGGCAACGTGTTCGTGGCGCGGATCGCGCTGGGCGCCAACCCGCAGCAGGCGCTGTTGGCGTTCCGCGAGGCCGAGGCGTATCCGGGGCCGTCGTTGATCCTGGCCTACAGCCACTGCATCGCCCACGGCATCAACATGCAGCGCGGTCTGGACCAGCAGCACCTGGCGGTGGAAAGCGGCCACTGGCCGCTGCTCCGCTACAATCCGGCGGTGCGGGAGTCGGGTGAGAATCCGTTCGTCCTCGATTCGGGGCGGCCGAAGATTCCGCTCAAGAAATATGCCTACAACGAAGTGCGCTACAAGGTGCTGGCTCACACCAATCCCAAGGAAGCCGAGCACCTGATGGAATTGGGCCAGCAGGCGATCAATCAGCGCTGGTCGACATACGAGGAAATGGCGGCCCGCAGCGGCGCGACGTTCCAGCCGAAGTTCAAACCCTAAGGGTGTGGCGGTTCCGGGCCGCTCGGGCCCGGATCATCCGCCATCCGTATCCTGCACGTAGAAGGAACCACCATGGATTTACGAACCACTTACATGGGGATGGAATTGAAGCATCCCATCGTGGCGTCGTCCTCGCCGCTGTCGGGGAGCGTGGCCAATATCAAGCGTCTGGAGGACGCCGGCGCGGCGGCCGTGGTCATGTTCTCGCTGTTCGAGGAACAGTTGAAGCATGAAAGCGCCGCGCTCGAGTACCTGATGACGGCTGGCACCGAGAGCTTCGCCGAGTCGCTGAACTATTTTCCGGAGATGGACGATTACACGGTCGGGCCGGACAGTTACCTGGACCTGCTGCGGCGGGCTTCCGAGGCGGTGGACATCCCGATCATCGGCAGCCTGAACGGCATCACCAACACTGGCTGGATCGAGTACGCCCAGTTGATGCAGGAGGCGGGGGCGAAAGGCATCGAGCTGAATATCTATTACATCCCGGCCGATCTGACCACCAGCGGCCGCGAGGTCGAGGATCGCTATGTCGAGATCGTCAAGGCGGTGAAGGCGGCGGTAACGGTGCCGGTGGCGGTCAAGCTGAGTCCGTTCTTCAGCGCCATCGGTTCGATGGCCAAGACCCTGGATGATGCCGGCGCCGACGCGCTGGTGCTGTTCAACCGGTTCTACCAGCCAGATTTCGATCTGGAAAGGCTGGAAGTGGCGCCGAACCTGAACCTGAGCGCCCCCGACGAGATCCGCCTGCCGCTGCTGTGGATCGCGGTCCTGTACGGGCGGCTGCGGGCCTCGCTGGGTGCGACCCGCGGCGTGCACACGCCAGCGGAGGTAGTCAAATATCTGATGGCGGGCGCGGACGTGGTGATGACCACGTCGGCTCTGCTCAAGCATGGCGCCGATTATCTGACCACCCTGCGCGACGGTTTGCAAACCTGGATGGAAATGCACCGCTACAGTTCGGTGGCCCAGATGAAAGGCTCGATGAGCCAGCGCAACGTCGCCGATCCGACCGCGTTCGAACGCGCCAACTATATCAAGACCTTGGAAAGCTACCGGAGCGATTACGCTTGACCGACCTCTGGATATCGCTTGGAGGTCTTGGGGGATTGCAGATGCAATCCCCCTTTTTCTTGGCGGCGTCCTGGCCAGCGGCGGGATGATTCAAGGCCGCCGCGCTTAACTAAAGCAATGCCGTCAGATATCCAGATTGAGCACGTCCAACGCGTTCTGCTCGATGAAATCGCGCCGAGGTTCGACCTGATCGCCCATCAGGGTGGTGAACACCTCGTCGGCGGCGATGGCATCCTCGATGCGCACCTGAAGCAGGCGGCGAGTCGCCGGGTTCATGGTGGTTTCCCAAAGCTGTTCCGGATTCATTTCGCCCAGGCCCTTGTAACGCTGGATGTGTTGGCCGCGTTTGGCTTCCTCTAGCAACCAGTCCATGATCTCACGGAAATTGCGCGCGGTCTGGGACCGTTCGCCGCGTCGCGCTTCCACGCCCTGGTCGAATACGCCGGCCAGTCGCGCGCCAAACCCCGCCAAGCAGGCGTATTCGTGGGAAGCGAACAACTCCCTCGTCAACCGGATGTGGCGAGCCAGGCTGTGGGTGTGGCGGACAACGACCACATGATAGCCTTCGCCATCCTCGCGTTCCTCGATGGCGGCTTCGTACCGTGGACGGTCGCCATGCACGGCGCGCAACCGTCGGGTCAGATCGCCGGCCCATTCCCGCAGATAAGCCCCGTCGTGCCAGCGTCTGTCGTCCAGCGCCGGCAGATAGATCAGTTGCTCCAGTAGCGCGCCGTCGTAGCGGCGGGACAGCCGTTGAATCGTCGCCCTGACCGCCATGTAGGCGCGAGCCAGTTCCTCCAGCGCCGCTCCAGCCAGGGGCAGCTTCCCGTTGGCGACCAGCGCCGCCCCTTCCAACGCGGCTTGCAGCAGATTCGCCGACAGTTCGGCGTCGTCCTTGACATATTGCTCCTGCTTGCCTTTCTTGACCTTGTACAGTGGTGGCTGCGCGATGTAGATGTGCCCGCGCTCGATCAATTCGGGCATCTGCCGGTAAAAAAAAGTCAACAGAAGGGTGCGGATGTGCGAACCATCCACATCAGCGTCAGTCATTAAAATGATACGATAATAACGTATTTTATCGGCGTTAAACTCCTCCCGGCCGATCCCGCAACCCAGGGCGGTAATCAGCGTGCCCACCTCGGCGGAAGCCAGCATCTTGTCGAAGCGGGCCTTTTCCACGTTCAGAATCTTGCCCTTGAGCGGCAGAATAGCCTGAAAGCGGCGATCTCGGCCCTGTTTAGCCGAACCGCCGGCGGAATCGCCCTCGACCAGAAACAGTTCCGACAGCGCCGGATCCTTCTCCTGGCAGTCGGCCAGCTTGCCCGGCAGGCCGGCGATGTCCAGCGCGCCCTTGCGGCGGGTCATCTCGCGGGCGCGGCGGGCGGCCTCGCGGGCCCGCGCGGCCTCGACGATCTTGCCGGTGATCGCCCTGGCCTCGCCGGGATTTTCCAGCAAGAATTCCTGCAATTTCTCCGCCACCACCGACTCGACCACCGGCTTGACCTCGGACGACACCAGTTTGTCCTTGGTTTGCGAGGAAAACTTCGGGTCGTGCAGCTTCACCGAAAGCACCGCGGTCAATCCCTCGCGGGCGTCGTCGCCGCTGGTCTCGACCTTGGCTTTCTTGAGAATCCCTTCCGACTCCATGTACTGATTCAGGGTGCGGGTCAGCGCGCCGCGCAATCCCGCGAGATGCGCGCCGCCGTCGCGCTGGGGGATGTTGTTGGTGAAACAGAACACGTTTTCCTGATAGGAATCGTTCCATTGCAACGCCAGCTCCACCTGAATCTCGTCGCGGTGGATGTTCAGGTAGAACACGCTGTCGTGCAACGGCGTCTTGTTGCGGTTCAGGTGTTCGACGAAGGCCTTGATGCCGCCCTGGTATTCGAAACTGTCTTCCTTGCCGCCGCGCTCGTCGCGCAGACGGATGCGCACGCCGGAGTTGAGGAACGACAATTCGCGCAGCCGCTTGGCCAGCACGTCGTAGTGGAAGTCGATGTGGGTGAAGATGGTGGGACTGGGTTTGAAACGAATCTCGGTGCCGGTCAGCTCGGTGTCGCCGATCACCCGCAGCGGCGCCTGTGGATCACCCAGCCGGTACTCTTGCAGATGCACCCTGCCCTCGCGGCGAATGGTCAACCGCAGCGACTCCGACAGGGCGTTGACCACCGACACGCCAACCCCGTGCAAGCCGCCGGAGACCTTGTAGGACCGGTCGTCGAACTTGCCGCCGGCGTGCAGCACGGTCATGATCACCTCGGCGGCGGAGCGGCCCTTGGAATGCTCGTCCGTTGGGATGCCACGCCCGTTGTCCACCACCGTCACCGACTCGTCGGCGTGAATGGTCACGCTGATCTCGGTGCAGTAACCCGCCAGGGCCTCGTCAATCGAGTTGTCCACCACCTCGAACACCATGTGGTGCAGGCCGGTGCCGTCGTCGGTGTCGCCGATGTACATGCCGGGCCGCTTGCGGACCGCATCCAGCCCCTCCAGGACCGTGATGCTCGACGACGTGTAGGTTGAATCGCTGGCGAGATTCCGGGGTTTTGGCGAGTTCGAGGACTCGTTCGGGGTATCGGTCGAATCGTTCATGAAATTCCGCTTCCAACAGTAAATTCCGCTTCCAACATTCCCGGCGGGGAACGGAATTATACCATTTCGCACACCTCGCCGCGCGCGAGACGAAAGGTGCGCGCCACGCGCCAAGCAGCGGCGTCCAACAGACCCGGCTCGATGGCGGTCACAAACAACTGGGCGTCTACCCGGGCCAGCGCCCGGGTTACCCGCGCCCGGTTGTCCGGGTCCAACTCCGCCGGCAGATCGTCGATCAGCAGGATGCAGGCGTCACCGGCATGGCGTCGGTACAGTTCCGCCTGCGCCAAGAGCAGGGCAATGACCAGTAGTTTCTGCTGGCCCCGCGAGAGGGCCTCGGCGGGCGGCCAACCGGCGATGCGCGGGATAAAGTCGGCCCGGTGCGGTCCGAGGCGGGTATGGCCCTGGCGACGATCCTGGGCGCGACCCGCCCGCAACCACGATGCGAAATCATGTTTAAACGGCTCCAAAGGCCAGCCACGGCGATAATCGACCTCGACCGCCACCTCCCCAAGGGTCGCCTCCATCAGCGGCCCCAGAACGCCTTCCAGGGCCTTGCAGAAGGATTCTCGCAGTGGATCGAGCAACGCCGCCGCCGCCGCCAGCTCGCCGTCCCAGGCGTCCACGACCCGGTCCGCGGCCTGAGTCCGCAAAGCAGCGTTCCGGTGACGCAGGGCGATGTCGTAGCGTCGCCAGGCGTCGAAAAAGCCCGGCCCGCCGTGGAACAGCCCCCAGTCCATGAAGCGCCGCCGTTGTTTCGGCCCATCCTCCAGCAGGCGGTGACTGTCGGGATTGAGCAGCAATACCGGCGCTTGCCGGGCCAGATCCGCCAGCGAGCGGGTCGGGGCGCCGCCGATCCGGACAGTCACTTTGCGGGCGTCGCGTTCGATCCCGACCGCGATCCGCCGACCATCGCCATCGGCCATCATGGCGACCACCCGGAGCACCGCCGCGCCGGTCTGGATCAGTTCGCGCGGCTGGCGGGTGCGGAACGAACGGCCGCGCCCTAGCACGTACAGCGCTTCCAGCACGCTGGTCTTGCCGGAGGCGTTGGGACCGATCAGCAGATTCAGACCGGGCGAACAGTTAAAACCGACCGAGCGCAAGTTGCGAAACCCGGCGATATCGAGACTGGCGACCCGCATCCCCGCCTCAGTCCTCCAAAACCGGTGCGCCGATCACTGACCGCTCGCCTCAAAGCCGCATCGGCATGATGACGTGCTTGCCGCCGCCGCCCTCGGCCTCCTCGATCAAGCAACTGCTGCTGGCGTCGGAAAAGGTCAGCTTGGCCAGCTCGCCGCCCAGCGCGCCCAGCGCGTCGAGTAGATAGCCACCGTTGAAACCGATTTCCAGCGGGCCGCCGCTGTAGTTGATTTCGACCTCCTCCTCCGCTTCTTCCTGGTCGGGATTCTGGGCCTGGGTTCGCAGCGTCCAGTCCTCCAGTTGCAAGCGAATGCCCTGGGTCTTGTCGCTGAGCACCAGGCTGGTGCGCGTCAGGGCGTTACGCAACGCCACCCGGTCGGCGATCACCACCCGGCCACCCTCGCGGGGAATCACGCGCTGATAGTCGGGAAACTTGCCGTCGATTAGCTTGGAGGTGAAGCGGATGTCGCCCATCGTGACCCGGATGTGGTTGGCGCCCAACCCGAGCAACGCTTCGGCGTCGCTGTCGGCCAGCAGCCGCAGCAGTTCCACCACGCCCTTGCGCGGCACGATGACTTGGCGAGTTTCCGCCGGGGACACGTCGGCCTGCAACTCCTGAAACGCCAAGCGGTGGCCATCGGTGGCCACCAGCCGCAGCGCCCCGAGACTTACCTCCAGCAACAGGCCGTTCAGGTAGTAACGAACGTCCTGCTGGGCCATGGCGAAGTGCGTGCGCTCGATCAGATCGCGCAGGACGTTTTGAGGCAGACGGATATCGCTGGCGAAGGGCAAATCCTCCAGGGTGGGAAAATCGCCGGCCGGCAGCGTGGCCAGGGTGAAGCGGCTGCGTCCGCAACGTACCGTCGCCTTGTCGCCGTCGACGCTCAAGCTCACAACGCCGTCCTCGGGCAAGGCGCGCAGGATATCGTGCAATTTGCGGGCGGGCAGGGTGATCTCGCCCGGAGTGTCGATGAGTAGTTCGGTCCGCGTGGACAATTCCACTTCCAGATCGGTGGCGGTCAGAGTCAATTCACGCTCGTCCGCAGCCAGCAGCACGTTGGCCAGGATCGGCAGGGTCTGGCGGCGCTCGACCGCGCCGACAACATGTTGCAGGGGCTTGAGCAACTGCTCGCGCTTGGCTTCCAGTTTCATGGGGTCTCCGATGCGTCTTGGTCTTGGCCTTGGCTTAAGGATATTTCCTAGTAAATTCGCAGGTAATAAAAATGTCTTCGCTGGGATTCTTCGGTTTTGGCGATCTTCAATAATAAATTCTTTATATATAAAAGATTATTATTATTAGGGAGGCCATTTTCTGTGGATAACTTTTTTTTATCTTTTAAATTCAAATTATTATAGCGATTTTTCCTGTGGATAACCCTGTGGATAAAATGTGGATAAGTCGGTTTTCCTGTGGATAACTTTTTTGCCTGTGGATAACTTATCCACAGGTTTGGCCGACTTATCCACAGAAATGGCCGACTTATCCACAAAGTTATCCACAGGCTATTTTTCAGGTTTTTCGGGAATACGACTATTTTTTACATCTTACCTCAAAAATCTTCGATTTTTTACAGTTCATCCGCTTGTAATTACTTAATTTTACGGAAACTATTACGAAATTTTATAAGAATTGGCGATAAATGGTCTTTTTATACGATTCAATATTTTGATTTAAATGATTTTTACGAAAAAAATCACAGTTGGATAAAATCGCATTCAAACGCCGTTTTAAAAGTTATTCAACTTATCCACAGGGGTTATCCACAGCATTTTTCTAATTCGTCAGGGTATTCAGCAAATTTGCGTAGTCGTCGCGGATCTGGGGTTCATAGCGATGGAGTTCACGGATCTTCCGACAGGCGTGCAGCACGGTGGTATGGTCGCGTCCGCCGAAGGCCTCGCCGATGTCCGGCAAGCTCAGATCGGTCAGCTCCTTGGTCAGCGCCATGGCCATCTGCCGGGGACGGGACAGGACGCGCAGTCGGCTGTTGGATAGAAGGTCGCTGACCGGAATCTTGTAGTAGTCCGCCACGGTCTTCTGAATGTTCTCGATGGTGACCAGCTTGTCCTGCAAGGTCAGCAGGTCGCTCAGCGCTTCCTTGACGAAACCGATGGTGATGGCCTTGCCGGTGAACTGGGCGTTGGCATACACCCGTCGCAAGGCGCCCTCCAGTTCGCGGACGTTGGAGCGGATACGCTGGGCGATGAAAAAGGCCACTTCGTCGGGCAGGCCGATCTGAGCCTGTTCGGCCTTGCTTTTGAGGATGGCTACCCGCGTTTCCAGTTCCGGCGGTTCGATGGCCACGGTCAAACCGGAGCCGAAGCGGGACTTCAGGCGGTCCTCCAGCCCGGCGACCTCCTTGGGATAACGGTCGCAGGTCAGAATGACCTGTTGACGGCTTTCCAACAGGCTGTTGAAGGTGTAGAAAAATTCCTCCTGCGAGCGTTCCTTGCCGGCCAGGAACTGCACGTCGTCGATCAGCAGCGCGTCCAGCACCCGATAGCGCCGCTTGAATTCGTTGATGGCGTTGTGTTGCAGGGCGCGCACCATGTCGGCCACGAACTGCTCCGAGTGTTGATAGACCACCCGCGTCTCGGGGCCGCGTTCGCGCAACATGTTGCCGACCGCGTGCATCAGGTGGGTCTTGCCCAAGCCGGTGCCGCCGTAGATGAACAACGGATTGTAGGCCCGGCCCGGGTTTTCGGCCACTTGCAGACAGGCGGCGCGGGCTAACTGGTTGGAGTTGCCCTCGACAAAGGTGGCGAAGATGAAATCTGGATTCAGGCTGCCGCTTTTGAGCAGTTCGGTGGTATCCAGGGATTGTTCGCCGGTGGGCTCCGTGGGCGCCGGCTCATCGACGGGGACAGTTAGCGAGGGTGGATGGCCACCGCTGCCGATTTCCAGCGACACCCGTGGTCGTTGCGCCGGCCGTAGACGTTCCAGCACGGCTTCGATTTGCGCCAGATGATGTTTCCGGACCCAGTCGAGCACGAAGCGGTTGGGCGCCAGCAGGCGCAGGGCATCGCCTTTTTCCTGGGCGTGCAACGGACGAATCCAAGTGCTGAGTTGCTGTTCGGTCAGCTCGCGCTCCAGGCATTCCAGGCAGCTTTTCCACAGGGTATGGTCCACGCGCAGTCCTCCTTAAATGGGCGCCATGATTTGCGGTAACGGGGACGCCATGCCCTTTGAAAACTTTATCATCCTGGGGTTTGACTGAGTAGCGTCGCGCCGGCTTTTGGTTGAACCACCTCGGCCCCGCCGGTAAACTCCATCCGTTCATTCCACCGCCACCTGTTTTGCCAATCAGGCTCCGTCTCCAAAGCTGGCGCGGATCGCCCGATGCGCTGTCTACCATGACGCAGCCCCTGGGAATCGCAACCTTGAACGCCGACTTTCAACGCATCAAACGTCTGCCACCCTACGTTTTCAACATTGTCAACGATCTGAAGGCCAAGGCGCGCGCCCGCGGCGAGGACATCATCGACTTCGGCATGGGCAATCCCGACCAGCCGACTCCAAAACACATCGTCGAAAAACTGGTCGAGACCGCCCGACGCGCGGACACCCACCGCTATTCGCTGTCGCGCGGCATTCCGCGTCTGCGCCGGGCCATCTGCAACTGGTACCGAACCCGCTACGCCGTTGATCTCGACCTGGAAGCCGAGGCCATCGTCACCATCGGTTCCAAGGAAGGATTGGCGCACTTAGCACTGGCTACCATGGGGCCGGGCGACGCCGTGCTGGTGCCCAACCCCGCCTATCCGATCCACCCCTACGGCTTCGTCATCGCCGGTGCCGACATCCGCCACGTGCCGCTGGTGCCGGGCGTCGATTTCTTCGCCGAACTGGAAAAGGCGATCAAGGATTCCTGGCCCCGGCCCAAGATGCTGGTGCTGAATTTTCCGGCCAACCCCACCACCCAGTGCGTCGAACTGGATTTCTTCGCGAAGGTGGTGGCCATCGCCCGCGAACACGAAATCTGGGTGATCCACGATCTCGCCTATGCTGACCTGGTGTTCGACGGTTACGTCGCGCCGTCCATCCTGCAAATACCGGGCGCCAAGGACATCGCGGTCGAATCCTTCACCCTGTCCAAGAGCTACAACATGCCCGGCTGGCGGGTCGGTTTCATGTGTGGCAACCCCACTCTGGTTGGGGCGTTGGCGCGAATGAAGTCCTATCTTGATTACGGCATGTTCACTCCGATCCAGGTCGCCGCCATCGCCGCGCTGGAAGGACCACAGGACTGCGTCGCCGAAATTTGCGACACCTACCGTAAACGCCGCGACGTGCTGTGCGATGGCCTCAACGCGCTGGGCTGGAAGCTGGATAAACCCAAGGCCACCATGTTCGTCTGGGCGCCGATCCCAGAACCTTACCGCCATCTCGGCTCGCTGGAGTTCTGCAAGAGACTATTGGCCGAAGCCAAGGTCGCGGTTTCGCCCGGCATTGGTTTTGGCGAATACGGCGACGACCACGTGCGCTTTGGCTTGATCGAGAACGAGCATCGCACTCGGCAGGCGTTGCGCGGCATCCGGGAAATGTTCCGCAAGGATAGCCGCGACAGTTACGCGCCGCTGGCGCGGGCGGTGGGCGCATGAGCCCGGCCGCTTTTCCTCCGGTCAAGGTTGGGTTGCTCGGGCTGGGCACGGTTGGCGGCGGCGTCACCCGGGTATTGGCGCGCAACGCCGGGGAAATCAGTCGCCGCGCCGGGCGCGAGATCGTCATCACCCACGCCGCCGCCCGCAATCTGGACACCACCACCGCGAACACCGCCGGGATGCGGTTGACCGAGGAAGCGCTGGAAGTGGTGGACGATCCCGAGGTGTCGATCATCGTCGAGCTAATGGGCGGTTACGAGCCGGCCCGCGGCTTGGTGCTGCGCGCCCTGACCAACGGCAAGCATGTGGTCACCGCCAACAAGGCGCTGATTGCCCGGCACGGCAACGAAATCTTCGCCGCCGCCAGCGCCGCCGGGATGATGGTCGGCTTCGAGGCGGCGGTCGCCGGCGGCATCCCGATCATCAAGGCCATCCGCGAAGGGCTGGCCGGCAATCGGCTGGAATGGGTGGCGGGCATCATCAACGGCACCGCCAACTTCATCCTGACCGAAATGCGTGGCAAGGGCCGCGACTTTCCGGAGGTGCTGGCCGAGGCCCAGGCGCTGGGCTACGCCGAAGCCGACCCCACTTTCGACATCGAAGGCATCGACGCCGCCCACAAGCTGACCATCCTGGCTTCCATCGCCTTCGGTATCCCTCTGCAATTCGACAAGGTCTACATCGAGGGGATCAGCCGCATCACCCGCGACGACGTCGCCTACGCCACCAAGCTCGGCTACCGGATCAAACATCTCGGCATTGCCCGTCGCGACCAAAGCGGCGTGCAGCTGCGCGTTCACCCCACCTTGATCCCGCAGCGGCAATTGTTGGCCAACGTCAACGGGGTCATGAACGCGGTGCTAGTCAAGGGCGACGCCGTCGGCCAGAGCCTGTTCTACGGCGCTGGCGCTGGCGCCGAACCGACCGCTTCGGCGGTGGTGGCCGACATCATCGACGTGGTGCGCACCCTGACCGCCGATCCGGACAACCGGGTGCCGCATCTGGCCTTCCAGCCGGATGCCCTGTCGGACTTACCGGTTGTGCCGATGGACGAGGTGGAAACCGCCTGTTACCTGCGCTTGCAGGCGCTGGACCGTCCCGGCGTGCTGGCCGACATCACGCGCATCCTTGCCGAGTGTGGCATCAGCATCGAGGCCCTTATGCAGAAAGAAGCGCCGCCCAGCGCTAGCGTGGTGCCGATTGTCCTGTTGATTAACCGCGTTCGGGAACAGCGAATGAACGCGGCGATCGCGGCCATCGAGGCGCTGGACAGCATCCGCGCGCCGGTCGTGCGCATCCGGCTGGAATATCTCGATTCGGACTGAGCCGCGCGAACGACGAACGACCGTGGCCTCTACCCTGCATCTGGTGATTCCCGGCCTGCTGGAAACCGGCCGCCTCGAACCCGCCAATCCGGCTCTTCTCATTCCCGTCGCGCCGGCGCTGGGCTGGCTGTTGGCCCGCGCCAATGTCCGCGTGGTCCCGGCGACGAGCGATGGGGTGCTATTCGAACTGTTCGGCCTGCGGATTCCTGAAACCGCTGACCTGCCCGTCGCGGCGGTGGCCCGGCTAGCCAACGGTGGCGATCCCGACGACGGCTGGTGGCTGCGGGCCGACCCGGTGCATTTGCGTCCCGACCTGTATGGGGTGTTGTTGGCCGATGCCCGGGTGCTGGCTATCGAGCCGGTCGAGGCAGCGCTGCTGGCGGCGGCGTTCGATCAGACCTTCGCCGCCGAAGGTCTGCAACTGTGCGTCCCTCATCCCGACCGCTGGTATCTGCGCCTGCCGGCCGATCCCGGCCTCCACACCCACCCGCTGCTCGACGCCATCGGCCGCGACATCAACCCGTTGCTGCCCCACGGTCCGGCGTGTGGGCGCTGGCATGCCCTGCTGACCGAAATCCAAATGCTGTTTCATCAACACCCGATCAATCGAGCACGCGAGGAGCGCAACCAGCCGTTGATCAACAGCGTTTGGTTCTGGGGCGGTGGAACTTGTCCGGCTGGCGCCCGCGCGCCCGCGGCCGACCTGTACGCCGGCGATCCGCTGGCTCGAGGTCTGGCGCGACTCGCGGGGGCGGCGGTCAGCCCGGTTCCCGAACATGCGGGCGATTGGCTGGACAGCGCGCGTAAGGAGCCCGATAGTCTGGTGGTTTTGGAAACGACCCGCTACGACGCGGCGGATGGCGATCGCGCAACCTGGGTTGAACACGTCGTGGAACTGGAATATGCCTGGTTCAGCTTTTGTCGCCGTTGGCTGCGAACCGGGAAGCTGGCGACCTTGCATCTCTACCCCGGCAACGGGCGGGTTTATACGGTGACCGGTGCCGCCCGCTGGCGGTTCTGGCGACGATCCCGACCGCTGGTTGATTACCTGCGCTGATCTTTCCACCACCCCAGCCGCCATCCGCCGATCACTCGCGCCAGGTGGCCATGACCGGATCGAACCGACCCCGTTTCGAGCGCCCCATGCCCCCCGTCATCATCCGCCGTCCCAGCTCCACTGCCGTGGCCCTGCCTGTTTCCCCTCTGCTGCAACGCATCTATGCCGCGCGCGGCGTGGATTCGGCGGATCAACTGGACCAGCGCTTGCAAATGCTGCCCTCGCCCTCATCGCTGGCCGGTCTAACCGAGGCGGTGACGTTGCTGGAGGACGCCCTCCGCCAGCGATGGCGGATCACCATCGTCGCCGATCTCGACGCCGACGGCGCCACCAGTTGCGCGCTGGCGGTGCGGGCATTGCGGGCGCTGGGTGCGGCGGACGTGCGCTACGTGGTGCCCAATCGCTTTGTCCACGGCTACGGCCTGACCCCGGAAATCGTCGCGGTCGCCGCCCGGGAGCGGCCCGATCTGCTGATCACCGTGGACAACGGTATCTCCAGCCAAGAGGGGGTGCGGGCGGCCCAGGCGCTGGGAATGCGGGTGCTGATCACCGACCATCATCTGCCCGGCCCGACGCTGCCGGCCGCCGATGCCCTGGTCAATCCCAACCAGCCCGGCGATACGTTCCCCTGCAAGCAACTGGCCGGCGTCGGCGTGATTTTCTATGTGCTGTCGGCGTTGCGCACCCGACTGCGGGAGAGTGGCTGGTTCGGGCCGCGCGGGTTACCCGAACCGAACATGGCGCAATTCCTCGATCTGGCGGCGGTGGGTACGGTGGCCGATGTGGTGCCGCTTACGCACGCCAACCGGGTACTGGTCGAACAGGGACTGCGACGAATTCGCGAAGGTCGGTGCGTGCCTGGCATTACCGCGTTGTTTGCCGTCGCCGGCCGCTCGATGGCGCGGGCGAGCGGCGCCGACATCGCTTTTCAACTCGGACCGCGCCTGAACGCCGCCGGCCGGCTGGCCGACATGAGCCTGAGCATCGATTGTCTGTTATGCGACGATCCAGCGCGGGCGTTGACCTTGGCCCGAGAGTTGGATCGGCTCAACCGCGAGCGGCGGATGATCGAGACCGAAATGCGGGCGCAGGCGCTCGACAGTCTGGGGCGATGGCCGCTGGCGGAAGGGGAACTGCCGTTTGGATTATGCCTGTTCGATCCGGATTGGCATCCCGGTGTGATCGGCATCGTGGCCGGCCGGATTCGGGAGCGAGTCCATCGGCCGGTGATCGCCTTCGCGCCCGATAACCACCCCGGTCAGTTGCGCGGGTCGGCGCGTTCAGTGCCGGGTTTGCACGTTCGCGATGTGTTGGCGACCCTTGACGCGCGCCAACCGGGTCTAATCGGGCGCTTCGGTGGCCACGCCGCCGCCGCCGGCCTGAGCCTGTCGGCCGCCCACCTGTCCACTTTTCAAAGCGCCTTCGACGCCGAAGTGCGCGGTCTGCTACGGCTGGAAGATCTCAACGGTTGTGTGTGGAGCGATGGCGAGCTGGACCCGGCGGATTTTTGCCTGGAAACCGCCGAACAGTTGCGAGCGGCCGGTCCCTGGGGCCAGGGTTTCCCCGAACCGTTGTTCGATGGCGTGTTCGAGGTGACCGCCCATCGGATCATGAAGGACCAGCATTTGAAGCTGTGGCTGCGGGCGCCCGGCCTGAGGCAGCCGGTGGAGGCGGTTGCCTTCCACCGGGTGAGCGATTTCACGCCGGCCGCGACGCGGTTGCGCGTCGCCTACAAGCTGGACGCCAACGAGTGGCGCGGCGAGCGGCGGTTGCAATTGCGGGTCGAGCATCTGGAACCGGCCTGAGCGCCCCAACTCCGGAGCTGGATCGGGCAGCCTCAGTAATGCCGCACCTGAAACAGCGCCTCGTCCCGCAGCACGGCCTCCAGCGCCTCGCCGGCTATCGCCGCCCAGCGTTCGCCGCCCGCTTCGTCGGCGATCAAATCCTGGCGAATTTCGATCTCCACGTGCGGCAGGCCAGCCGCGCCGCCGTGAGTATCCATGGTGAAACCGACCTCGCGTCCGGAATAGGGTTGATTGTCGCCCACGCACAGCTCGGGATCGGCTCGAAACCGGGCGATCAGCGGCTGGGCCAGCCGGGGATCGCGGTTCCACAGCACGCCCAGATGCCAGGGGCGCTCGAAGCCGTTCATGGTGGGCGTGAAGCTGTGAATGGCGATCAGCGCCGGCGCCCGGCCATGACCGTGGCGCCAACGGTGGGTCAACGCCTGGGTAATCGCGTGGTGGTAAGGCCAGAATACTTCGTTTAATCGCTGATCGGCCTGGGTGTCGTTCACTGCCTGATTACCGGGAATGACGGTGCCGTCGCTGATTTCGGCGATGGAGGTGGGATCGCCGGGAGAACGGTTGCAATCGATGACCAGCCGCGAATAGCCGCCCAGCACCGCGGGCGCGTCCAGTCGCGCCGCCAACAAACGGGTGACCCGCGCGGCGCCGATGTCCCAGGCGATGTGTTGGGATAATGCCTCCGGCCCCAGCCCCAGTTGGCCGAGCGCGGTGGGAATGGCGTTGCTGGCGTGGTCGCAAACCAGCACCAATGGTGCCTGGCCCTCCGGGTTAAAGAGGGTGCAGGGGGGTGGATCGTCGGGACCCAACAGAGACGCCTGGAGCGGCGGATCGAGCGGGATGTCGTTCATGTGAAGCATGAAAATCGATGGTCGTCAACGCCGCCGCTTTAGCCTGACTCAAACCCGGGGCTGTGGTGGCGACAGATTGAAGTCGGCGCGAAAACCCTGTTAGAACTACGAACTTTTGTGCAGATTCTCGCCGTAAAAAATCTCGGCCATTTCCCGCCGCACCCGCCGCTCGATTTCGGCCTGCTCGTGAGGCGCCACGTCCTGCTGGTCCACGCTGAACAGATAGTTGCTCAGTTCAAAATCCTTCAGGACCATCTTGGTGTGAAAGATGTTTTCCTGATAGACGTTGACGTCGATCATCTGATAGCACTCGCGCGTGTCCCTGGCCAGAAAATTCTGGATCGAATTGATCGGGTGGTCGATGAAATGCTTCTTGCCGGTGATGTCCCGGGTGAAGCCGCGCACTCGGTAATCGACGGTCACGATGTCCGCCTCGAAGCTGTGGATCAGGTAGTTCAGCGCCTTGAGCGGAGAGATGCGGCCACAGGTCGAAACGTCGATGTCGGCCCGGAATGTGCGGATGCCGTTGTCGGGATGGCTTTCCGGGTAGGTATGCACGGCGATATGGCTCTTGTCCAGGTGGCAGACCACCGCGTCCGGCAACGGACCGGGCGACTCGGAGTTGGACAGACGGTCGGAGGCGACCGCCTCCTCGGAGATCAGCATGGCGACGCTGGCTCCCTTCGGCTCGTAATCCTGGCGCGCGATATTCAGGATGCTGGCACCGATGATCCTGGAGACGGTGGTCAGGATTTGGGTCAACCGCTCGGTGTTGTACGCCTCGTCGATATAGGCGAGGTAGCGGTCCTGCTGCGCGGGCGTCGCGGCGTAGCCGATATCGTAAAGGTTGAAGCTGAGCGTCTTGGTGAGGCTGTTGAACCCTTGCAGTCGCAATTTGGACATCGTTGGCCTTAGCGACGCCACGTCGATCCTCCCCCAGACGAAAAAGCCCGATCCATCGCCCGCAGCGCCGGCGTTTCTTGCGGAAAGCTGGCAAATACGGCGAGATTGAAGGGTAGCATTGAACGGTTAAGGACTGTCAGGCGTCGCGAATTTCAAAGGTATGGGTGATACGAGCGGTCTGGCCGAGCATGATCGAGGCCGAGCAGTACTTTTCCGCCGACAACTGGATCGCGCGTTCGACGTGCTTGGCGCTCAGATTCTTGCCGCTCAAGATGAAATGCACGTGAATCTCGGTGAAAACCTTGGGGTCGCTGTCGGCCCGCTGGGCTTCGAGTTGCACCTCGCAGTCGTGCAAGTCCTGCCGGGATTTGCGCAGGATGTTGACCACGTCGATCGCGGTGCAACCGCCCAGGCCCATCAGCAGCATCTCCATGGGGCGCGGCCCGAGATTGTGACCGCCCAGTTCCGGCGGACCGTCCATGACCACGGCATGACCGCTGGGCGATTGAGCCACGTAGAGCATGTCCTTCAGCCAAGTAACTTGAGTTTTCATTTGACTCCTCGGATTGGGTAAAGCCCCCCGCAACCCCGGTGGGAGAATGGACGCGGAGTTTAGCCGAACAATTCCGCCAGTTTCGCGCCGGGGTCGGGGGCGCGCATGAAAGCTTCGCCCACCAAAAAGGCGTGAACGCCGTGCGCGCGCATCAGCGCCACGTCGGCGGGCGTATGGATGCCGCTTTCGGTGACCACGGCGCGGTCGGCGGGAATGTGGGGCAGCAGATTCAGCGTGGTGTCCAGCCGGGTTTCAAAGGTGCGCAGGTTGCGGTTGTTGATGCCGATCAACGCCGCGCCGCTGGCCAGTGCCCGATCCAGTTCCTCGGCGTCGTGGACTTCCACCAGCACGTCCATGCCCAAATCCGCCGCCAGTCGCGCCAGTCCCCGTAGCGCCCGGTCGTCCAAGGCAGCCACGATCAGCAGAATGCAGTCCGCGCTTGATCTCAAAGCTGATCTAAGAAACCAAGCCTTTGATCTATTATGATAGCAAAGCTGACGCCACAGAAAATTTTTATTAAAAATCAATGAAGAGTGTAACTGTTCAGTCCCCTCTTCCCCATTCGTGGAGGAAAGCGAAGCGAGGGGGCCGGGCTAGGGTGAGGGGTAAATCTTTAAAACTACAGCCATCACCCCCAACCCCTCTCCCGCGAGCGGGCGAGGGGAGTGCACGGTTACTGAAGAGTTTTTCGACAATCTCTAGGGCTCTCTCCCCAACCCCTCTCCCACAAGCGGGGGCGAGAGGAGCGAGGGTGACCTGACTACTGAGGGCTACTGAGGGCTGGCGGGACCGCGATTGTCGTTACGATTGTTAGAGATGGCCACCAACCCACCAAATCCAACACCTATGCCGAGGGCAGTCAGAACACCCGGTGGAAGGCCAAGAAAGGCGCCACCGGGCGGGGGCGGGGGCGACGGGTTGCCACCGGGCGGGGCCGGGTCGGCGGCGGCCAGGACCAGGTTACCGCCAGGCAGGGGTGGGTTGCCACCGCCGGGTGATGCGACCAAGTTCTTTTTGGGTTTTAGCGGGTTGCCGGTGGCTGAGGGCGGGTTATCGCTGCCTTTGCTTAGAGCGGCAAGACGCAGGGGAGCATGGGATCCGTGGGCGACCGCCGAGTTTGACTGGACTTCAAAAATACCAGCGCCACCAGAGGCACAGGTGCTGGTGGACCGGACGGAGAGGAGCGCCATGTCCTTGAGTTGGACCTGGCAGCCATCGGCGGGATAGGTGACAACAGCCTTGCTGTTTCCCAGCACCAGCAGGCGGTCACCCTCGCCCAGCTTCATGCCGTCGCGGACGGGAACATAGCGATCCGCCTGAGTGGCGATGGCGTTGCCTTCGACGCTGGATACCTCGGCCACCGTGGACGGCCCGGCTCCGGCAATTGACGGCACGCTCAACGCGGAGGCCATCACCAGGGTTAGACTGATTATCGGGTTTCTGGTCATGACATACACTCTCGCTTGGATGCTATATAAAGTGACATATCTTCTTTAAGGACACTGTATCAGTTTAGTCGCCGAAACAGCGCGAGGCAAGGAAAAAATGATAATGCAATCGCTTCATTTAAAACGATAATTCATTTTGGCGATCCGCCAGTTCCCCTGTACGGATCCTGGGGCGGAGGTTCGGTCGGGAATTGAAGGGGCTGATCGAAAAGGTCATCGGCGGGTCGCCTTGATCGCGGCGCGCGGCACGGCAACCGGGATTTCGGGAAGGCTACAAGTTGGTGACTATATTGCGACTATTGGCCGATACCATGCCGTCTATTTGTCACTGCCCGGTCAGGCGACTCGGCTCCTCCTCCGGTGAAAGGCGAGGGGCAGGTACGAGATGCGCTTCAACTTCCGGCCGGCTCCCGTCATCGGCTAAGTCCATGCGATCCAGGCTGCGTAAATACCTCAAGCTGTTGGCGAATCCCCGTTATTGGCGCGCCCTGAGCCAGGGGGTGGCGGCTACCGTCGAACACGACGCCGCGCTCGGGGCGGATGAGTTCGCCACGGTTATCGACGTCGGCGCCAACAAGGGGCAGTTCGCGACCTATGCGCTGACCCGTTGGCCCCAGGCGCGATTGATCTGCTTCTCAGTTAACCAACCGGCTTAATAGCCCCAAATAAAACTTGTAATACGAGAAACCCTAATGCGTATTTTACATGTAATAGAAACTCTTTCACCAAGATATGGTGGCCCTATTAGTGTACTCAAGTCACTTGCCTGCCAACAGGCACGGGACGGGCATGATGTCACCATACTGACCACAAACGTGGATTATCCGGCCGGGGTCCTTTGTTCATCCGGAGTTGGGAGTATTGGCGAAGGACTGGTGCATGTCATTTATTGCGCGAGCGAAATTCATTCGCTGAAATTATCGATAAGCTTGGCCCGTTATCTTAATATCCATGCGCGTGAATTTGATATTTTTCATATTCATGGTCTCTATCGCTTTCCACCAACATATGCTGCTTATTTTGCCCGAACGCGCGGCATTCCTTATGTGATCCGTCCGCATGGTTCCCTGGACCCCTATCTGTATCAGCGAAGCAATAAAAATCTTTTTCTGAAACGGTTGTGGGAACGCTGGTTCGATATCCCAAACCTGAACGGCGCAAGCGCCATTCATTATACTGCCGAGGATGAACGGCAACTTGCGGCGTTTCTCCAGTTGCAGGCGCCGTCTTTTGTTGCGCCGAACGGAATTGAATGGAATCAGTTCGAAATTCTTCCCAAACGGGGTGTGTTTCGTGAAATTTATCAAATCAAGGATGCACCCTTGGTGTTGTTTCTAGGGCGACTGCATCACAAAAAAGGACTGGATATTTTAATCCCTGCCTTTGCCAGGGTTCGATGGGAAATGCCTGGGGTGCGGTTGGTGATCGTTGGGCCTGATAATGATGGTTACCTAAAACAGGTGAATACGTGGATTCGAGAAAATAACATTGAGGATTCGGTCACTTACGTCGATTTTTTAGCCGGAACCGCCTTGATGCAAGCATATGTTGATGCGGATGTTTTCGTGCTGCCCTCCTATACCGAAAATTTTGGTATGACGGTAGTCGAATCCATGGCCTGCGGACTTCCCGTGGTGATTTCCAATCATGTCAATATATACAAGGATATTGAAGAAACAGGTTCTGGTATTGTCACTAACTGTGACATTGAAGAGGTTTCGCGAGCAATAGTGTCTATTCTGAAGAATCCAGACAAAGCACGGGACATGGGTCAAAAAGCAAGACGAGCGGCTAAAAAACTCTATGCGTGGCAAGGAATTACTGATCGTTTATTGAAGGAATATCAAGCAATCCTAGATTTCCATCCCAGTGATCTTCAACAATAAAAAACAGCGATAAGCAATATGTAAGTGTAAGCACTCAGACATCCTCTTCCCGCACGGCGATGGGTTTCGTTCCTCAACCCATCCTACGAAAAAAACAATGGATTGTAGGATTGTAGGATGGGTTGAGGAACGAAACCCATCAGTACGGGGCGAAACCACCAGGGAATCTGAACGGTTACCCATAAGTTTTTAAAGTGAGAAATTCATAGCCTACTGTAAGCTGGTAGGCTGAGAATCAGCCGATTAACCACTGAGTAACCACCGACTGGGATAGAGGGCAGTTGGGAGTTGGTAGTTGGTAGTTTACACCAGGGGTCGAAAACTTTTGGTGGGTCTGAAGCCGCCAAGGGAAATTTAATGATTACTTTTCGAACTTAAATACCATTCAACACATCGCTTTATGCCTTCCTCCAGACTTACTTTTGGAGGACCTGTTATTTTCAATATATTCTCGTAGGGAATATTTTCTTTGGTTGTCAATCGAAATAGACGTGCCGATGAGATTGGAAAATTTACACCGAAATTGCCCAAGCTATCACCGATAAACGCGAGAGCTTTCCAAACACTTATTGGTGCTCGTCTTATTTTTCTTCCAGATAGTCTTATTGAAAATCAATTCATCCATTCTGCGTTATCTATCGGGGGGTCGGTTATATAAAAAACTTTTGAGCAAATACTCTCATCATAAAATGTGATTGCCTTGATTTGTTCAATAGCATTATCAATATATCCATAATATTTTTGGGTAGGGTTATAACCTGGATGAATATAGTAACGCTTGGCTAAATATTTCCATAGCTCATTAGGAAAGAAGGGATGCCATGGACCCCAAATATTTGTTGGTCTAAGGATAACCCAGCACTTATGGCAATCCCGCCTTACAAGGCGTTCCCCTTCGGCCTTACTTTGGCCATAAGCAGTATACGGCTCAAGATAGTCATCAGTTGGTGGTAGAGAACCAGGGGTAACAACATACTGCGTTGAGATATGGATGAATCTGACTACCGAGGGAGTGCTATTAACACACTTTATGATGTTCTCGGTTCCAAGCACATTGTCTGGAAAATCTTTAATAGACTTCCCACGAAGATTTGCCTTTGCAGCGAGATGTATGACATAGGTAGGTTGAAATTCTGTAAATCCGTCGGCTAATGAAGAGTAATTACATTAGGTAAACCCCCGGCTCTGCCGGGGAGACAGTAAAAGTTTGACAGTTCCGGGAGTCCCTCAGGAGACTCCCCGCCGTGAGCCGCCAAAGCACACGATGAGGAGAATCCTGATGGACGGACCAGGAAGCCTAAGCCACTCGACTTGGGAGTGCAAATACCACGTTGTGTTTATCCCAAAATGTCGTCGTCGGACGCTTTATGAACAGCTAAGACGACCCTTGGGAGAAGTGTTTCACCAGTTAGCTCGGCAGAAGGAGAGCGCGATTGAGGAAGGCCATTTGCTGGTGGATCATGTGCATATGTTGATTGCGATCCCACCGAAGTATGCGGTATCGCAAGTGATTGGGTTTATCAAGGGCAAAAGTGCGATCCACTTGGCGCGGGTCTATGGGGAGCATCGGCGCAACTTTACCGGGCAACACTTTTGGGCACGGGGCTACTTTGTTTCGACGGTTGGTCGGGACGAAGCGGTGATTCGTGACTACATTCGCCGCCAGGAAGAAGAGGATCGCCGGTTGGATCAACTCAACTTTTGGCCGGACGAACCCCCTTCAGGGGGTGCCCGATAGTGGGGCCGCGTTAGCGACCCCCTGAACCACCTTTAGGTGGTTCCCAACCATTGGGGCCGCGTTAGCGACCCCGTTTAGCCGCTTTGAGCGGCTCATAAACTAAAGCCCCCGGCTCTGCCGGGGGATATTTACTTTTTATGTCAATGAAACGCCAGTAGTCTTTATGCTCGGTAATCTTGGGCCGAGCTATGTCGATGTTAAGCAGTGTTAAATCACTAAATCTTAATGAATCAATCAGATGCGTACCAATGAAACCAGAACCACCAGTGATAAGAATTTTTTGACCTGAACTGTTGTTTTTCATTTTACACCCGAGATAGGCTTTAACAAGCAAGAGTTAGGCTCATTGGAGCCAAATAAAAGTACTGGGTACAACCAGCATTGACCAGTATCGAGCAATGCTTTTTTATTAGCAAAGCCACCTAAAAAATTGATTGAAATTTTCGGTTCTTCGAGGGTTCTTGATAGAGATGATCTCCTAAGCAGATTGTGGTCCACTGTGTCAGCTTGAGGTTAAGTTAATGACTTTTTGGATCATTCACGATTATTGATGAGCGATCTCGACTCCCAGCCGGTAGTGGTTGAGTTAACAACCCTACATCACTCATCAGTTATCCTGATGCGAGCCAATCGCCTGTTTCCACAAGAACCCTCCCAAAAACCTCCAAATCACTAACAAACCTAGCGAAGTAATAAAAATATCTCGAAGTCCGACCGTCAAAAATACAGCTAGACTTTCCTCTAAACTAAACACTTTAAAAATTAGGTTGAGTATTATGAAATAAAAAATAAATGTAGGAACTCGCTCCTGTAAAAAATATACTAAACTGCCATATAAATGGGCTATGAATACTGGATAAAGTATGGCTCCAAATACACCAAAATCATTCAATCCAAATGTTATGATTGTATTACTCCCATCATATATTGGAAGCCCAAGCAAGGGATGTGTTAACTCCTCTGACATAGAAGGTAAGATCATTATTTTTGATGGCCAAATTGTAGATGGTATTGCGGATTTAATAGCAAAAGATAATTCCTCGCCCCATAAAGGGGAGTAAGACTGATGTGCTGAAATAAGAATTCCTAAATAATTTACAAGGAAAAAGGGACGATTAGACATGTTTTCGTGTAATGTATCTCCTAATTCAGTGCCAATGAGCAGGCCAGAATCTTTAGCAGTCAAAAGTAACTCAAAAATGCTTTTATTGCTTTCGCCGATGGTTTGTTGCGCAATTCTTAGACCCATAAAAAAATAAAACCCAATATATATGATAATTAATAAAAAAAAGCCGAAAATTAGATACTGAAGTAAAATACGGGGGTTAATCTTATGGATTTCTTGAGCTTTTGGTGCTAATGCTATTAGAGAAATAATAATTGAATATAATAATGTGCGGCGGGTTAAGCTAAATAATAATATCAAAGACAAAGCAAAACCAATTATATCTATAAAGATTAAATGTTTGTTAACTTTTTGTTTAATTTTAATTAAAAACATTGCTGGTAGAACTGGGGCGATCTGAATAGAAATCGCTCCAATAATAGAGATTTGATTTGAGGCTTCATCTATTTTTTGAACTCCTTGATAACCCAAATTATTTGAAATTAACGCAAAAAAAACTATCCCAAGTCCTAAGTAGACTAACAAAGTGGCGCGAATATCAAGAAAGACTAAATTCGTCTTATGTAATACACTATCTATAGAATAGTCTACTCTTGAAAAGAGAAAAAGAGTAGCACAGACAAAATAAACCATGCTTATTGCCAATGAAAGCTCTTTTTGCGTCACATAATAACCTGTGACATCAAATTTTTCTGATAGAATAACAAAGGAAAAATGTGTTACAAAGTAAATCAATGTCGAAAGAGAGTAGCCTAGCAAGAAACTTATTGCCATAATATTCGTAAAGCGCAAAAAATTTTGCCTAAATATTATGGTTGCCAACGCGTAAATTGATAGCATGCTACCTACAACAATAGAGATAATAAATAGAACTTTGCTATCAGGAAATAGCAACAGGAAAGGAATGATCAATAATAAGGGAAATGCTAGTATATACATCCTTTATCTCAATAGGTCTGAGCTATTATAGAGAAATAAATAAGAAACTGGATTTCAGTCGCCCTAAACGATGAAATGATATTGCCATAGCTTTCATTGCTGGTTAACCATTAGTTCCAAGACTGCCGACCTCACCTCATCCACCGTGATCGAGCGAATACACCGTTTTTGCTGGTGCTCGCAAACCATTAACTGACAGCCTCGGCAAGGGACGGACTTATAGAAAATTCGGTGGTGGCGTCCATGGGGAAACCACTCCCCCGGTTGATTCCGAGCGCTGAAGATCGCAACGCATGGTGTTTTAACGGCGGCGGCAAGATGCATGGGACCGCTGTCATGGCCGATGAACAAACGCGCCCGAGAGAGCACGACAGCGGTTTCGCGGACTGTGAGTAGACCACACAGGTTCAGTGAGAGGCCATGCCAGTGTTGTGCGAGACGTTGGCTGCGGTTGTATTCGACCCCGGCGCCCACCAGGATGAGCTGGGCCTCCGGATGGGTCCGGCTCAGGTCCTCGAACAGGGCTGCCCAGTTGTCATCCTCCCAGTCCTTGAGATCGAGCTTGGCCCCGATGCTGGCGGCGATGATGGGTTTCCGTGGGTTGAGCGCGGCGATGGCGTTGATGGCGGCTTCCTGTTCCGCGGGCGAGAGACAGAGGTCAAAGGCCGAGGGATCGTCGAGGTCTTGCTGGCCAAGCGCGCTGATACAGCGAAGTAACCGCGCGCCTTCGTATTCATAATGACCCTCGTCCAACTGCTTGCATCGTTGAAATTCCGTTCGATAGGGCACGCCGATCAGGGCGCCTATGCCACAACTATAAAAGAAGGTTGCGTCCCGCAGGGCCTTGAAAAACCCTCCCCGTGGCGGTTGAAGATAAATGAGTCGTTCAAACCGGTGTCGGCGAATCCTTCGGCGCAAGTCCAACAATTTCCTTACGTTGCGCAAACCAAGCGGGTATTCGATGTAGCCATGGACGAGTCCGGTCCCATCAAGAATCTCCGCCAGCGGGGCGGCTTTGGTGCTGATGCTGAAATTGGTGAGTATCCAGCGCTCAGCCTCTGGAAACGCGCGGGCGATCAGGCGCAGGGCGGGTAGCGCCACGACGGTGTCACCCAGCGAGCCGAGCCGGTAAATGAGAATGCGTCGCGGCTGGCCAGTATCCTGTGAAATCGTCATGCCATTATGATCTTATTGAAATTACAGATGCGGTGCCCGCATCGGGCGGGCGCGGAATCGCTGGCTTCCCACTGGGGAGCCCACCAAGTGGTTCTCCAAGCCGCCCACGCCGGCGCTTCTAAAGGTAACATGCGCGGCGGTTCATCAGTTGCCGGCCAGGGAAAAGCTCCGCGCAACCCGTTCCTGCCAGTCCCGCAGGCCACGCTGGGAAGGTGAGCTACCGTCGTCGCTAGCCAACAACCACTCCTGCATGGGGATGTTGAAGCCACTCTTGGACCTCGTCAACAACTCGTCAGGCAGGAGGGGACGGGCGCAGGCCGCGAGATCGGATTTCTGGTAGGATCGATGGCGCTGCCCCGCCGTAGCGTGGGACCAACGGTGAGCGACCGCCCGCAAGACCGGGATGTCGACCAGTGGCGTTCGGAGCTCGAGCGAGTGGGCCATGCTCGCCCAGTCCGCGTCGCGCAGCAGGCGGTGGCGCATATAGCGCGTCATTTCCAGGTACGAAACGATAGCATGCGAACCGCCGAGCGGGGCGAGATCGGAATCCGACATCCTTTCGGATTCAAGTTTTAACAATCCCTCTCTAAAAATATCATGGATGTCCGGCGCCCGATTCCGTGACAGTTCCATCACTTCCCAAGGCAGGCGCAGCGCGCGGCGCAGCAGGTAGGCGCCTTCCCAGCTTCCTCCATACTCCAACAGCCCGGCGTACTTGACCGAAGTCAGCGGGCGCAGTATCGGGGTGGCGAGGCGTCTGATCCCCCGCCCCAATGCCGGCCACCTCGAAAATGGATGGCCCAGGGCGCGCATCAGTGGAATATGCCGGAACGAAGGGTAGCCGCCAAGCAGTTCGTCGCCCCCCAGTCCGGACAATACCACCTTGAGCCCCCGTTGAGCCGCTGCCCGCGACACCAGCCAGGTGTTGAGTCCATCGGTACTTGGCTGATCCATGCTCTCAAGAAAGTCATCCAGGATATCGGCAAACTCCTGCTGGGTGATCCAGGCCGTCTCATGCTGGGCGCCGTAACGGCGCGCCACCTGCTCCGCCTGAACCGTTTCATCGGCCGGTGTTCCTCGGTATTCGGCAAAGCCCAGCGTGACGGTGCGCAGGGTGGCGCCGGTCTCGGCCGCCAGGGCGGCGATGGTCGAGGAATCGATCCCGGCGGAGAGGAAAATCCCAACGGGAACATCGGCAATCAGATGGTGGCGGACGCTGCCGAGCATGGCTTCCCGCAATCCCCCGGCGGCGACCTCATCAGCCACGGCGGCCGGGCGCGCTGGCCCGCCGTCGTCGGCGCGCATCAGGGCGAACAGGTTGTGAAACTGGCCGGTTTTTCTGGCTCCGCCGCGCTCAAGCCGCAGCCAACTCCCAGGGGGTAGACTCACCACGCCCTGATACAGACTCCAGGGCTCTGGCACATGGCCCCAGAGCCAATAGCCGGCCAGTCCCGCCGGCTCCACCGCTTGGGCGATGCCGCCCCCGGCGAGAAGCGCCTTGACCTGCGACGCAAACCGCAGGGTTTGTCCATCGTCGTGCAGATAGAGCGGCTTGATGCCAAAGGGGTCGCGGACCAGGAACAGGGTTTGCGCGTCCCGGTCCCAGATACCAGCGGCGTACATGCCCCGGAGCCGGGCGCACATCCGGTCGCCCTCCCGCCGATAGAGTTCCAGCAACACTTCGGTATCAGTGTGGGTGCGAAAGTGGTGGCCCTGCCGCGCAAGCTCGGCGCGCAGTTGCTGGAAGTTATAGATTTCACCGTTGAAGACGATCGCGTACCGTCCGTCCGTCGACCACATCGGCTGGGTTCCCGCGGGCGTCGGGTCCAGAATGGCGAGGCGACGATGGGCCAAGCCGATCCGTCCCTCCGCCTCCCGCCACAGTCCGGCGCCGTCCGGTCCGCGCCGGATCATCTGTTCGCGCATCCGTAGCAACTCCTCGGCCGCGACCGGGGGAGCGCCGTTCTGGTATGCAAAAATCCCAGCAAGTCCGCACATGGGCGTTTAACCAACCACGGTGTGGGTTTGGGAGGGGAGGGCCGCTGGGGCTACGGCTATCGCCGCATCGATAATGCGTTGCAGGATCGGTTCGTTAAAAAGATTGTTGCGCAACGCCCGGCGATGACCGGCTTCGGCTATCTGGCGCCGTCGCGCCTCATCGGCTAGTAGTTCATGACAGCGTGCCGCACACTCGTCGGCGTTGCCCCAAAATATCGCTTCCTCACCGTCTTTATAGAGATCAAGGTGATCCTGCGTTCGCTCCGCGCAAAGCAGCGCGCCAAGTGAAGGGATTTCAACACTACGGCTTGTGTGAAGGTCGCGATTATCCTTGGACAGTAGCCCCAAACAGATCCGGGCCGAAAGAAGTGCCGCAGCATAGGCGTTGCTATCATAAAGTCCGTAGCCACGCCAATACGGTTTGAGTTGAGGCCATTCCCGAGCTTTTTGCCAGCGGTTACCCCAAATGGATAGCGGAACGCCGAGTTCGATCAATCTTGCCATGAAAAGACCGCGCTCCGGCATCCAGGTGCCGACAAAGACAACCTCGCTACGGTAGGCGTTAAGTTGGGCGGCCGTCAGGCTGCGAGGCCGGTGTGCAATTTCATCGGCGCTCAAAAAAATCCTGATGACTTGACGAGCACCGGCAGCTTTGGCCTCAGCGACATTAACCATCCTTGGGACCGCCAGCACGTCGTAGTAAGGCAAGGCCTTTCTATAGGCAAAGAAGCGCTGCCAATTAGGACCGCCAAAGGGATCATCGTTTGTGTAGTTCACAATAGGCACCTGCCTACTGGACAATCGCTTGAGGAGAGCGCTGCCCAAACACTCTCCCTGATTGACCCATATCAACTCCGCTTGAGCTGCAATCACTTCATGGACAACCCGATTATTGATTTGAAGGGCTGAACCGATACCGCCGAGATGGTGGAGCCATCGGCCGATCCAGGGCGACCGACCGAGCCAGGACCAGGGATCGATGAGGACTACCGAGTGGCCGAGTCGCTCCAGCGCGTGCAGGCGATCCTTGGACGTGCCCTCTCCGGGCCCGATATAAGCGATGCGCATGGTTTCAGGTACCTCGGATCGCCACCGCCAGCAGATTCTGGGAAAAAATCGCCCGCCGATCCGTTCCACCGGTTTCGATGGCGATATAGGCCAACCAACCGCAGCGGATCAGTCTCCATAGAACCGCCCTGATGGCAGATTTGATGCCGTGCGGCACGGGCCGGTCCTCGAAGCACTCAACCGACGCAAAGCCAGAGGCCATCAGCAATTGGGTCAAGGAAGTTCGGGTAAAGGCGACTTCATGGGTAAAATCCCAATAAATCATTTTTCCACCCAAGGGGCTTTCGCCGTTCGGGGCGTGAATGATCCAGCGACCACCGGGCCGCAGCACCCGGTGAACCTCATCCACGAAGCTTATCAACTCGGTCTTGGTCAGATGCTCGATGACGTCATAGGTCACCACGCAATCCAGGGATTGGGCAGGGGCGGCGGCGAGGGTATCCAGCATGTCCCCCTGCGCCACACCGAGGATACCAAGGCGTCTGGCCGCTTCGACCTGCTCCAAGGAACCGTCGACCCCGCTGATCTGTTGATATCCCTCCAGGCGAAAGGCGTGAATGACCGCTCCATGTCCGCAGCCGAGATCGAGAATCGTGGCTTGCTTGTCCGGCGGCGCGCACCGGCGCACCATGTCTCTCAAACCGTGTAACCGCGCCTGCATATTCATATCGTCCAGACCGCCAGGCGCCAGGGGCCGGTCACGCGCGTGGACGTAACGTGAGTAGAGGCGTTCGCGGTAAGCGACTGGATTAGCGGCGGGCATGGCGGCTCCAGGCAGTGAGGGGATTCAACAATAGTCTGGGATCGGCGGCTTCCAGCAAGATCCTGGGGACGGACAAGTCAAGCAGTACGGATACGGATCGCAAGAGATATCCCAGCATGAGAATATCAAGAAACAATAGTGCAAACCCGACATCGGAAAGTCGCCTCGTCAGTTTGATCAATACCCAAGCCAGAAGAATAGCCGAGGCGGACGCGAAGGCGTACCAAAGCGCCGCGCGTAAATGGGAGTTAGTCGCCTTCAGTAATCCCAAGGCGTGCAGCCAGAGGACCGACACTCCGCCAGACGCCAGGAGCAGTTGAAACAAGGCTACGTCCATCCTGACCCGGCCATGAGTCCAGGCCGCCATTATCGAGTTACCGAAGACAAGAAGAACGGAGGCGCTGCCAACCGATAACCAAACCCCATAGCCCAGTCCACGGATAAAAATTTGATTGAGTAGGCTTGGGTTATTTGAACCCCACGCCCGCGCAAGCTCCGGTTCCAGGGCGTTACTGATGGATAGCACCAGGCTGGTTGTAAGGCGACTCAGGGTGCGGAGGGTGTTAAATGTAACAACGGCGGCAGGACTAAGTAAACTTCCCACGACCAGGGTCATCCCTTGAATATTCAGGGCTAAAGCCAATGGCATCGAAATGTTGGCGAAGGCAGGCTTAACCAAACGACGCAGGGTATCGCAACGGGCATGCTGCAAACCGAATGTGAGGCAGGAATGCCGGTGGGTTAGTAAAAGGGCGATTGAAGGGGTAGCGACCACGCGAACACTGAAAAATGCCGTCGCCGCACTCACGGGCCCCAAACCCATCAGGGCGATTAACCAGACCGAGCCGTTCTGAATTAACAGGATGCTGTAATATAGGCTGTTATGAAGTGCGTAGTCCCCCTGGGAGCGGAATCCCGCATGATTAACGCCATCCGGCAGTTTGGCAAGCACTTCGGCCGCGAAAAGCCACAACACCCATCGGATGTCCGTGATGGTCATTTGGGAAAAATGTAACCATCGAGCTAATGGTAGCGTAGCGCAAACGATGGTTACGACCAGTAACCCAATGCAGGCCACTAGATAAACCAGCACGGCCAAACTCTGGAAGACTTCCAACGCACCGGCGTCGTCTCCCCGTCCAGCGCGGGCCGTCATATCATTAGCGGCGGACTGGGAAAAACCCAAGTCAGTCATCGATAAATAAGTAGGAATGGCAAAAAGAATCAACCATTCGCCGTATAAATCAACTCCCCAGCAATGGATGAGGATTGGCACCCCGGCAAGTTGGATCACAGTCACCACGGCTTGGCCGTAGAGATTGGAGCCGAAACCTCTCAAAATTCGATGGACAACCGCGCGTTTCACGGAACTGGATTTCGATTCGCTTTCCCCCACGAATGGGGGAGAGGAGACTGAAGGGTTACATCACAACCAGCCAGATTAACCACGTCATCCCCGCACCGTCTTGAAAACTCCGACCGTCAATGTGGGCGGGGATCCGTATCACAGCTAGCATGATAGACCATGGATCGGATGGATCACGATCCTTCCCAAAGGGTCAACCATCGGATTTCAGCTTCCGAACCTGTTGCTCGATCCAGTGGTAGGTCTTTTCCAATCCTTCGTACAACGGCCGCGATGGCCGCCAATGAAGCATCTTCTCGATCAGTCGATTATCCGAATTACGGCCCCGAACACCGAGCGGACCCTGAATATGGTCTTTTTTCAGTTTTTTGCCAGCGATAACCATCGCCATATCCGCCAGCGCGTTGATCGTCACCATTTCGTCCGAACCGATATTCACTGGCCCGGTCCAGTCCGACCGGGTAAGCCGAAGGGTTCCCTCAAGGCACTCGTCGATATATAAAAACGAACGGGTTTGATTGCCGTCACCCCAGATTTCGACAGTTCCCCCGTCCGGCGCCATCGCCACCTTGCGGCACATCGCCGCCGGCGCCTTCTCCCGGCCATCCTTCCAGGTGCCATAAGGCCCGAAGATGTTGTGAAATCGCGCGATGCGAACTTCCATGCCCTTATTACGATGATAGGCTAGATACAACCGTTCGCTGAATAACTTCTCAAAGCCGTAATCACTATCGGGTTGCGCGGGATAAGCGCTGTCCTCGGAGCAGTTCGGGTTTTCGGGGTCGAGCTGGTTATATTCCGGATAAACACAAGCGGACGATGAATAAAAAATCCGCTTGATGTTCCGTTTATGGCAGGTATCCAGGATATTGAGATTGATCTGTCCCGAATTGTGCATGATGTCGGCATCATTCTCGCCGGTGAACACAAAGCCGGCGCCGCCCATATCGGCGGCGAACTGATAAACTTCATCGAACCGGCGATCCACGATTTGCCGGCATAGGGATGGGTCACGGAGATCACCGACCACAAAATCGTCCGCCGCGGTTTCCCAGAATTCCGGATACTTGAGATCGACCCCCCGTATCCAGAAACCCTCATCCTTGAGCCGGCGGACCATATGACTCCCGATAAAGCCACCCGCCCCGCAAACTAACGCTGTTTTCATCTCGCTCACTCAGTCTAAAGTGTGGTTCGAACCGCTATCGAAATAGCGTTGCAGAAAAAACCGGTACATCGCGCCGGTCCGCCGTGGAATCTCGGACGCTTGGCCAATCAAGCGAAGACCGTGGAAATGATCTTGGTTGATGGCGATCCTGGTGGCATCCGTTGCGACGGTATAACAGGTGGAGAGATCCTGTCGCCGGTGCTCGGTCTTGAAGCGGCCGACATACTGCCCGATGAAGCGCCGACCCTCGGTCTGGATCGAAATCCCAAGCTCGCTTTGGGCAATCCGAGCCAAGGTGTCGTCAATGCCTTCCGGCTTCATCATCCGCAATCCCGGCAGCGCCCAGGTGTTGCCGTAAGGCGCGATTTTTCTACGCACGAGAACGACCCGACGATCCGGCAGGCGAACGATCAGATCGAAGGTCGGGATCACCGCATAATCCAGGATCAGTTCGAAAACCTCGCGGGGCGCGTGGCGTAGCCCAGGGGGGGCCGGCGTCTTCATGCGCCGCATCCCGCCAGAACGGTTTCAAACCGGTCGCGGATCCGGTCGATATCGAAATTCGCCTCGGCGTAGGCGCGGCCCTTCCGCGCCAGACGTTCCCGCAGCGCTGGCTCATCCAGCAACCGCCGCGCCCCGGCGAGGAAACCGGCCCTATCGTCCGGCGCGACCACGATCCCCGCCTCCTGCTCGCGGACGATCCGGGCGGCGAGGTTTTCCGGCGGCACGGCCAGCAACAGCGGCCGGCCCGCGCAGAGATAGGTCAGCACCTTCGAGGGGACGGCGAAGACCCCCGCGCTCGGCTCCAGTAGCGCGACAAGCACATCCGCCGCGCCGAGGATTTGGGGCATCCACGCATAGGGCTGGAACGGCAGCAGGATCAGGTGGTCGAGGGCGTGTTGCCGTTTGGCCCGGGCCAGATAGTCGGCGCCCAGGCCCTCGCTGATCACGATCAGCCGGACCTTATCGGCTGGCCGCAAATGCAGCGCCAGTTCGACCAACAGTTGGGGGTTGTGCTTCATTCCGAGCGTGCCGGAATAGAGGAAGTTGAAGGTTTCCGCCAAATTCTCGCGAGTAGACCAGCGATTGGATTTGGCCATGACCGGGACTTCGGCCAGCGGCGCCCAATTCGGGATGACGTGCATGGCGCGGTCGGCGACCCCGGCAGACTGACAGAGGGGGATGAAGTCGTCGGTGATCGCCACCACGGCGGAACTCGCGCGCAGGAGCGCACGCTCGAGCCGGAGATAATAGTGACCGATCCCGGCGCCGAGTAGGGGCAGTTTGCGGGACAGGGCGCTGTTGATTCCGACACCCAGTAAATCCTGCAACCAGAACACAAAGCCGATGCCCTGGGCGCGACACGCCCGTAGCAAATGCTGCTGAGCGCCCAAGGGGGTATTGGCCGAGACCACCAGATCAGGTCTGAAAGCCCGTACCCGGTCCACCAGGTGGCACCCCAGTTCCCGTTCCTGCAAGACGCGGCGCAACAGCCCGTAGCGCTGAAACGGGCGAGACAGGACCAGGGGCTCGACCGCGAAGCTCGGCGGGTCGGCCTCACCGCGTTTCAGGTCGCCACGCGGGGTCAGGAGATTTTCCGTGTAGGTGTGCAGGACCGTATGCCCGCGAGCGGCCAGCGCGCGACTCAGTTGGACCTGAAAGGGGTGACCGGCATGGTCGTTGATCAGGAGCCGCCTCGGCGGCAGGCGTTCCGTCCCGACTCCCGCCGGCGAGGGAGGAACAGGCATCACGACCTTTGGATTAGTAAGCGCCATCATGTCTCAGCACCACCCGGATGGTCTTGAGCAGAATCACTATATCCATCCACAGCGACCAGTTCTTGGCATACCAGGCATCGAGATGGACCCGTTCCGCATAGCCGGTATCGTTGCGGCCGCTGATTTGCCACAGGCCGGTGATGCCAGGCCGGGTTTCGAGGTAAAGCTCGGAGTCCTCGCCATAACGCTCCAGTTCGCTCGCCACGATGGGACGCGGCCCGACCAGACTCATCTCGCCCTTGAACACGTTCCAGAGTTGCGGCAGTTCGTCCAGGCTGTAGCAGCGCAATAACCTGCCCAGCGGCGTGATGCGCGGATCGTGTTTCAGTTTGAAATCTCGGTCCCATTCCGCCCGCGCGGCGGGGTCGGTGGCCAGGACCTGCTCCAGAACCGCCTCGGCGTTCGGCACCATGGTGCGAAACTTCAGGCAGCGAAAAGGCCGCCCGTGCCGACCGATGCGCCAGTGGCCAAAGAAAACGCTGCCACCATCGCGCCGAATGCAGGACGCCAGGCAAATCAGAACCGGCGCCCCGGCCAACAGCAGGAATCCAGACATCACCAGGTCGAAGGCGCGCTTGAGGATCCGGGGGCCGCGACGGGCCAGGTTATTGCGCAGGCTCAAAAAGAGTACTTCGTGCCGGAAGACGTAACTGATCCGGGTGCCGTACAACGGCAGGCCGCGCAAGGGCGGAGCCACGTAGAGATCGCCGCGGCGACGGTGCAACCGGGAAATCAGATTGATTTGGCTGGTGAATTCGTCCTGCTGATCATAGGCCACAACCAGGGCCACGTGGTCGGATCGGGTCAGGCTGTGAGGATCATTGGGGTCGAAACGGATCAGCGGGACCAGCCGATGGTCGTCGATGCGGATGCTGCGTTCGCCATTCCCGTCGGCGGTCTGGGGGATGGCGAACGCGACCACATCGAACCCCATGGCCCGCTCGCTCTGCAGGGCAACCGCCGCTTCCCAGGCGTTTCGCCCGCAGCCGAGGACGATCGCCAGGCGCTGCCACAGCTTCAGTTTCAGCAGCAGGAACTTGGTCAGCAGCCGCAGGCTTGGAATCAAGACCATGGCGCTACACCACAGGCTGATGAACCAGGCGCGGGAGAACGGAAGCTTGGCCAGGTACAGCAGCATGGCGTCCAGCGCGGCCAGCAGGACCAGCACCCGCAGCAACTCCGCCAGCTCGTCCCAGAAGGGACGCCGGCGGTTGTAATGCCCCAGCAACCAGAAAGTGGCGATGGCCACCGTGGCCAGCAGGGCCAGAATCAGCAAGCGATCCTCAGCGCGCGCCCCGTGCCACAGTTCGAAAAAGGCGGCATTCTCATTCTCGCGATACAGCCAGTGCAGGGTGTTGGCCAGCAGGGCCGCGAGTAGCAGGGCAGACACATCCGCCAGGAGCAGGCCGCTAGCGCATAGCGCCTCGCGGCTCACCTGTGGGTACGGCCAGCGGGCGGCGGGAGTCAGGATCTGATCCGACATGGGGCGTGCTTCTCCTTCAATCCCGGAAGGGGTTGTCAATCTGCCCGTCCGACGGAGCCACGGCCGGCTGGAACCGGGATGCGGGGGTCGGGCTGGCCAGCCCGGTGGCCGGATCGAGATCGGGCGTGCGCCGACGGCGCCGGCCAGGGGCAGCGGGGGCGTTATCGGCCGGATCGGCTGGCATGAAGAAGAGACCGGCCAGCAGGGCGAAAACCGCCTGGTTGGCGGGAATGCACAGGTTGTAGTCCACTCCTTCGTGCAGGGCCAGCAGCAGCAGGCCGACCCCGGCCCCGGCCCGCAGAAAACGGACGCGGTTCCACTCGATCCGGCGGTACACCCGCGGCCACTGGCGCAAATACAGCAGAAGCGCCAGGACGATCAACACCACCGCAATCAGCCCGGCATCGGAGACCCATTCCAGATAATCATTGTGCGCCCGGTTGAGGAACTTGGCGCTGAACTCACCCGGCGGTTGCAGCGGGCGGATGGCGTCGGCGAAGGTGCCAGGACCGCTGCCTAGCGGCAGGCGCTGGCCGATGCCGGTGAGGGTGGCGGTGAAAATCGCCTGGCGGCCGTCCTCGACCACTCCTCGCACCGAGAACCGCTCCAGCACCGGGACTAGGCCAATGGCCAGTCCCAGCCCGATCACCACGGCGACGAGCCTGCCGGTCAAACCGAAGGCGTTGCGGTCGCCGATGCGCCGGCTGTAAAGCAGGGCCGACAGGACCAGGCCGAGCATGGCGAGGCTGATGCCAGCGCGCGAGCGACTGAAGATGATACCCAGCACCAGCAGTACAGCGATGGCGGCATAGGCCAGAGCCGCGCCGCCGTGCCGGGACCCGAGGAAGGCGGCCCGCCGCCGCCAGTCCCCCGACTGACGCGGTCCGCGGTCCTTGAGTCCCAGGCTGGAGAAGAGCAGCGCCAGCGCCAGCGCCAGCGCCATCACCAGCAACCCGGCCAGGTGGTTGCGGTTGGCATAGGTGCCGATGCCGGAATCACGGTGGCCATCACTAACAGCAAACAGCATTTCCCCGTGCTGGGCCGTGGCGTACTGGATCAGCCCTAGCAGAGCTTGGCCACAGGCGACCAGCAGCAGCAATTGCGCCAGCCGCAGCAGGGCGCGACCGTCCAGTGCCCGGCAGCCGACAAAGACCGCCAGCGGCACCAGCAACGCCAGCCCGGCGTTCAGGGTGGCGGTGGGGTTGATCGACAGAGGTTTCCAGGCATCCAGGACGCCGGCCGGTAACAAGGCCTCGACGCTGGCTTGCAGCGCGTGGCCAGGCAGGGCGTTCACGGCCGCTGTCGGCAGCGGAATCAGGTAGGCCAGCACCGTGAGCGGCAGGGCTAGCACTAGGCCAAGCTCCAGTCGGGTCAGCGGCAGGGCGTGGGGATGCCAAAGCGCGGCGGTGAGGATAAGCAGGGCCAACATCTGTAGCGCCAGCGACGCCAACGGCGTGGCGCCACCCCGGAACAGGGGGGCGGCGATCAGCAGGATCACCAGCAAAGCTAGAATGGGCCGAGCCAGGGGATGCGGCTGATCAGCGGTTTGCTCAGGTAAGGGCAGGGTGGTGGTTGAGGTGGTGGGCTGCATTTTAGAATGAAATCTTCTGACCTAATCATCGCTAAGCATGAATGTATAGCAAAAAATGGAATTATAAAAGTAACACCAAATCAATACCAATTTGATACTTTTACCATGGAGTCTGATTATGCTTTTGCCGTGATTCAAATCAAAAATAATTGTATCATCCTAGTAGCTATGCAATATAGGAACTCCCTTTATCAAGTATTGAGTAATCATCATAGTCATAATGTAGTCATATAAATAAAATTATTATTTTTCAATTTGTTATAAATTTATCTTGGAATTTACCGATTCCATGGCTCGGAAATAGGCGCTATATAAAAGCGTTTTCTTGTTGAGTGATGAGGGCAAGCTTGAAATAATATCTACTGTAAATCCTTATGTGATCCGAGAACGCGACCGACAACCAGAATAGATCAATTGATTGACATCAATTAATTATAAAAATCTATAGCTATTTCTTATGATTTACACCAGGAAATAATTATTAGGTACTGAGTACTACGAACGTTCGGCGGTTCTTGTAAAAAATGACAACTAAATTATATATATGTAAATTTAAAGTGATGATTTTGTTAAAACTCCATAGCCTTGCTGGCTAAGGCTGGTAGGTTGAGCTAGCGGGGGATAAACCCCCGACGGGGGGCCTTCGGCTTGATGCCAATTCCCGGTAGGCCTTAGTCTGTTCAAGACAGGGATAGGGCGGGTTAGCATAGCGTAACCTGCTGAAAAAACGGCCGAATCGGCGGGTTACGCGCCCTACGATTTTGCACGCCCCCTATTGAAAAATGGCATAAGCCTGCTCGAGCGGAAACCAGCTCGGCTTGGGCCGAGATCCCGGCTTGAGCCGTCCCCCGAAACCAACGCCTTCAAGGCGATGATCTTCATTAGTTAAAGTTGAGAAGCATCTAAAATGTGAAAGCTCTTTCGTTGCTACGAAAACTCCGGATTTTGTATGTCGAGCAGAACCCGCTCGCGGAGCAGAAGGTTTGCGACTGGTTGCAAAGCCTGTTTGCCGAAACCCTGGTGGCGACCAGCACCGAGGAAGCGATAGCGATGGCCACGGCCAAGCCGGCTCAGGTGCTGATGACCGCCCTGGAGTTGCCGGACCGGCGTGGATTGGAATTGGCGGTCGCGCTCCGCAAGCGGGACCAGCGGCTGCCGGTGCTGTTCACCAGCACCTCGACCGCACCCGACGACCTACTAGCGGCCATACGACTGCAGGCGGTCGACTATCTGATCAAGCCGATCGACTGGCCGCAGTTCAAGGCAGCACTCGGCCGGCTGGCCGATCATGTGGTCGACGAAGGCAACATCGTCGTCCGGTTGGGGTGCGGCTGGTTGTACTGGACCCACGAGGCCATGCTGGAGCGCGAGGGCCAAGTCCAGACCTTGACCCCTCGTGAGCGGCGGCTGATCGACGTCCTAGCCACCCGGCCCGGGCGGTGGGTCAACACCGAACGGTTGCTATGCGCGGTCTACGAAAACCCAGATCACGCCAGCGAGGCCGGCCTTAAGAACCTGGTCATGCGACTGCGGCGCAAGATCGGCCAGGAAGTCATCGTCAGCGGCTATGGTACCGGCTACCGGCTGCTACCTCCGGGGGATGACTGAGTCTTCCCCCGCTTTTCGTCGGCCGACGGGCGAAGGGCGGGAACCCTTATACCAACCCACCCATACATGGAAAATATTAAGGCCCACCGCGAATTGGTATTACCTTTAATTCCTCCGACAGGAAGACACCATCATGTTCCCACTCTCAGGGTTTACCCTCACCATGCTTGAACGGTTACTCCTGATACAGGCTTTTCGGGATTGCCGTGGGCTTGGGAATGACCGAAGGCGCAAACCTCGCCTCGGTTGGCTTAGCCTAGCGGTGCTGGCGATGGTGACGGCGGCGGGTTGCGCCAGCGGGCGCGCTAGGCCGGTGGCTTCGCACGCTGACAGACCGGAGGCGGTCGCTTTACCTCCTTCCCTGGCGGCGTCCGAAGCCGGCGCGCGCCCGGGTGAGCCTCTAGTGCCCGCCGTGTTGGGGCCGCCGCCCTCCGACAACCGCGGGCTGAATACCTATCTGATCGGTCCGCACGATCTACTGAGCGTCCGGGTGTTCAAGGTGGCCGAACTTTCGACTGACGAACGGGTGAGCGAAGAGGGGACCATCGTGTTGCCCCTGGTAGGTCCGATGGTAGTGGCGGGGCTCACCCCCCATCAGGCTCAGCACCGCATCGCCGAAGCCTTGACCCAGGATTTGATGCATAACCCACAGGTGAGTCTCTTTGTCAAGGAGTATGCCAACAGGAACGTCAGTGTGGGTGGCGCGGTGAAAAAGCCCGGCATCTTTCCGATCACAGGAGCGATGACCCTGCTGAAGGCTGTAGCCGAGGCCGAGGGCCTTACCGAGGTAGCCAACCCCAGCGAAGTGATCATCTTCCGCGGTGCGCCAGGCCAGTCGGTCACTGCCTATGTGATAGACCTGGAACAGGTGCAGAGCGGCGCGATAGCCGACCCGCAACTAATCAGCTACGACCGAGTGATGATTCCGGAGTCGGGCAGCGCGGTCTTCCTGCGCACTCTTTCGAACACCCTGCGCGGTTTCGTCCGCCCCCTCTAAACCCTGGTGAGCACCATGAATAACCCCGAACAGCTTCCAGTCAAGGCTGTGGTCCAAGCTCTCGCCCCGCCGATCCAGCCCGCTCCGGCCGGGTCGGCGGCGCCGCGACCGCCCGACGAGGTGATCGACCTGCGGGCGCTATGGCACGTGCTGGTACGCCGCCGAGGGATCATCTTCACCACCCTGATCCTGGCGATTATGCTGGCCCTGGTGGCGACCTTCGTCCGCACGCCGATCTATCGCAGCACCCTGACCCTCAAGATCGAAACCGAGAGCAGCAAGGTGGTGAAATACGGCGACGTCCTGCCCGAGGAGGTGGCGGGCTACCGCGCCAACCAGGATTTTTATAAGACCCAGTACGAGCTGCTGGAAAGCCGCTTGCTGGCCCGGCGGGTGATCGACCAGCTGGGTCTTGAACTGGTTGAGAACGAGCCGGGGATTTTAGCCCCACTCACGGCGGCCCTGGCCGAGGCGCGCGACTGGGTGCGCCCCGGGTCAGGCTTGGCGACAACCCGCCGCGGTGCTCTACCAGCCATCAATCCGGCGGCCATCGAGGATGCCAAGACCGAGGACGCCTTCCTGGAACATCTGACCGTGGAGCCGCTGCGCGACACTCGGCTGGTGCGCATTCACTACAACAGTCCCAGCCCGGCGGAAACGGTGGAGGTGGTCAACGCCATCGCTGACAATTTCATCAGCTTGAACCTGGAGCGCCGCTACGACGCCTCCTCCTACGCCAAACGCTTTCTAGGTGAGCAACTCGATCAGGCTCGCGCCACCCTGGAGGATGCCGAAAAGCGCTTCGTCAGCTACGCACGTAAGCGCGAGATTGTCAATACCGACAACCGACTGGCGATCACCCTCGAAAAGCTGACCGAAATGAACCGGCAACTAGTAAAGACCCAGGCGGCGCGCATCGAGGCCGAGGCGCGGTATCTGGAGCTGGTCAGGAGCGGTGCCCAGTCGGCCCAGGAGGTGCTGGAAAACAAGGTGATCCAGACCCTCAAGGAACGGCGCACCGAGCTGAAGAAGACCTACGAGGAAAACCGCCAGCTGTTCAAACCTGGTTATCCCTTGATGCAGGAGCTGATCCAGCAGATCACCGAACTCAACCAGCAGATTGCCACCGAGACTGGTTTGATCGCCACCTCTATCAAGTCGCAATATCAGGCCAAGGCGATGGAGGAAGCCAAGCTGACCCAGCAGATCACCGAACTGAAGAACGAAGCCCTAGCCCTGCAGGATCGCAGCACCGACTACGAGACGCTGAAACGCGAGGTGCAGACCAGCCGCGAACTCTATGATGGGCTGCTGCAGCGGATGAAGGAAGTGGGAGTCGCCGCCGGCATCGGTGAAAACAACATATCGGTCGTCGATCCGGCCACCATTCCCACCAAGCCTTACCAGCCCAGCCTGCGGCTCAACCTGGCTGTGGGGGTGGCCTTGGGGCTATTCCTGGGAGTAGCGCTAGCCTTCCTGCTCGATGCGCTAGACGATTCGATCAAGACGATTGAGGAAGTGGAGGCGCTGGTAAACGCCCCGATGTTGGGCCTCGTCCCCCATATCGCTGTCGCTACCGCACAAGAATTTGATCTGACTGGCGATCAACTCGCGCTCCTGGCGTTGCGCGACCCAAGGAGTGCCTTTGCCGAGGCGGTACGCTCGCTGCGGACGCAGCTAATGTTTTCCACCGCCGAAGGGGCACCCGCCGTCCTTTATTTTACCAGCGCGGTCGCAGGCGAGGGCAAGACTACGACCGCGGTCGCCACCGCGATCATCTTTGCCCAAGCTGGCGGCAAGGTGTTGCTCATCGATGGGGATCTGCGTAATCCGTCCTTGCACCGGGCGCTTGGATTGCCCAACAGTCAAGGGTTGACCAACTACCTGGCGGGCAGCATGGAGCCGTTGCAAATTAGCCAGATGACCGCGATACCGCGGCTGTTCGCCATTACCAGCGGGCCCCTGCCGCCCAATCCGGTGGAACTGCTGTCGAGCGCCAGAATGCTGAACTTGCTGGCGCTGGCGACGCAGCGCTTTGATATCGTGGTTCTGGACGGGCCACCGATCATCGGCCTGGCGGATGCCCTGATCCTCGCCAATCTGGCCAAGGCATCAATCGTAGTGGTCGATGGCCAAGAGTCCCGGCGGCGAGAACTTGTGGGGGCAATCAAGCGCCTGAGCCAGAGCAATGTCCACCTATTGGGCGCTGTCCTGGCCAAGGTCGGTCGGGCCGGCAAGGGCTATGGCTATGGCTATGGCTATGGCTATGGCTATGGCTATGGCTATGGCTACAATTACCTGTACAGCTACGGCAACCATGGGGGCGATGAGTCGGCGCCCAAGGTGAATGCCGCATGAGCGGCCACCCGACCACCTCGCGCATTTTGCTGGGCGCTCTGGCGACGGGGCTAGCCTGGTTCAGCCTGGCCGCCGGTCTAGGCGGATTTTTCGCCCAGCAGGCCAAACTGGGCGAGGAAGACGCCATCGACCGGGCGCTGGCTTGGCAACCGCGGCATCCCGACGCCCTGTTTGGCAAGGCGTTGGCCTTACTGTCCACCGATCCGGTAGCCGCCGAACAACTGCTGGCACAAGCGTTTCGGGCCAATGGCGGCGATCCCTGGCCGCTGGTCGTCCTGGCGACCCGGCGGGCGGAGACCGGGCAGTGGCAACAGGCCGATGCCCTGATGGACGAGGTCGCCCGCCTAGCACCCGCCGACCTGAACGTGCAACTCGGGATAGCCGCCTACTGGGCGACACGGAGCCGGTTGGACCGGGTGCTATCACACTGGTCGGTGGTGCTGGCAGCCGATGACGCACGCCAGAAAGAGTTGTTCCCGGTCCTGCTCCGGCTGGTCGAGACCCCCGAAACCCGCGAACTGTTCAAACCCCTAACTCAATCGCCACCGCCCTGGTGGCAGGTTTTTTTCGCTTACGTGGCAGCTAAAGCGCTTGATCAGGATAGCTTGCGCTTCCTCTTCCTGCTGCGCCAGCGGGCGACGGATCAGCCTTTAACGAGGGAGGAGCGCCAGGTCTATGTGGCGCGCCTGCAGCGGGAGGGCTTGATCGCCGAAGCTTACCTCACCTGGGTCGATGGCCTGAATGCGGCCGAGCGGGAACATCTGGGTCGTCTGTTCGATGGGAGCTTCGATCTGCCGCTCGTTCCCCGCAACTTTGGCTGGCAACTGGCGGAAAACGAGCACTTCACCGCCCGACCGGCGAGAACACAGGGGATAAAGGGGCTAACCGCCTTGCGACTGCGCTTCCGTGGCTACGATGGCCCGTTCGCCCGCCTAGGGCAACCTCTCTTTCTCGATCCCGGGTTGTATCGGCTAAGCGGGTGGGTGCGCCTGGACAGCCTGGCTTCCAAGGGTGGACTGCGCTGGCAAGTGCGCTGCCTGCTACCCGAGGAGAAGATGCTCGCCAATGGCCCGCGCTTTCTGGGCAGCGCCAGCTGGAGCATCTTTGACCTGCGATTTGAAGTGCCGGCCGCTTGCCGCTACCAGCAGTTGTCGCTGGTCTCCGCCAGCGATCGCGCCTTCGAGCAAAAGCTCAATGGAACGGTTTGGTTCGACGATCTCAAGATCACGCGGGTCAGCGAACTGGACGCCGCCTCCCGAGCGGATGCCCTCACCCGGGAGGGTGAATAGGACGAAGCGAAACCCGCCCCGCCGCAGTGATCGTTACTCCTATCGCCCGCCGACTGGAAAGGGGGCTAGGCAAACCTTAGCTGGATTTTAGCCTTTACGCAGCATAGCAGAAGGTTCTCCAATAAAGCTGCTGGGATTTTTACAACATCAGCCGTTGAAACCGACATGGAAAAACTCCGATGCTGCCACAACCGCGATCGGACCAGGGCCAGCGCATCGCTGAACGTCGGCCGATGTTTGACGTACCAGGCGCTGGTCCGTATCGATACCCCCTGGATGTCCGAAACCGATGGGCGATGAATGACGATGGAGAACAACCCCATCAGCACCGGCGTGGTTCGGGCAATGACTCGGTCAGACCACTGTCGTTGGGTCTCGACGCCGAGATGGGCGCGGACCTCCTCAAAGGTGACTTTCACCTGCCAACGCTGAACGAACCACGTGAGGATGGCCTGCGCCGTCGCCTGCGGGTGGGTACAGAGAAACGCCCGCGGTTTGAGGCCACCCCGGGGATCGCGCACCAGCACCCAGCGGATCCGCACCGGCGGCTTGCCATCATGATACCACACCGCCGTACCGTCGACGATTTCCACCGTCCGCTCGCCCTGACTGTACCAGCGGGGCAGGGTCAGGGGCCCCACCGGGCTTACAAGTGTAGGTTTTTCCGTAAATAACGTGAATTCCGGATAAGGCTGGGGAGGTGGCCCCTGGAGTGGCACTTGTTAAAGTTCCGGGTTACCACACCACGGCCCCAGGAGTCACCCCCATGAGCTTAGAAGAGCAGTTTTGCGACGTCGATGAGTTTTGTCGGAAGTTTCTACCGACCTGGCATCGCCCATGTCTGACGGACGGTACCCGCCAGCGGCGGCGGAGCAGCCGCTTGAGCCTCAGTGAAATCATGACAATTTTGATCGCTTTTCATCAGGCACGGTACCGCAACTTCAAGGCTTTTTACCTGTTGCATCCGTGCCGACATGGTCGGGGAGAGTTCCCCAACCTGTTGAGCTACAATCGCTTTGTGGCGTTGATTCCCTCGGCCCTGATGCCGCTGTGCATCTACTTGCATACCCGTCGCGGTGAGGACACTGGACTGGCCTTCATCGATGCGACCTCGCTGGTGGTTTGTCACCACCGGCGTATCCACAGCCACAAGGTGTTCAAGCAGGTGGCCCGTCGGGGCAAGACCTCCATGGGCTGGTTTTACGGCTTCAAGCTCCATCGGGTCGTCAATGACCGGGGTGAACCGCTGGCCTTCCAGATCACCCCCGGCAACGTCGATGACCGCACGCCGGTCCCAGGGCTGACCCCAGGCTTAACAGGGCAGTTGATCGGTGATCGCGGTTATATCTCCCAAAGACTCTTTGAGGAACTCTGGAAACGCGGTCCGCGCTTGGTGACCAAGATCCGCAAGAACATGCGCAATAAACTGATACCCATGGTCGATAAGCTCTTGTTGCGCAAACGGGCCATCATCGAAACCATTAACGATCAGCTCAAAAATATCCAACAGGTCGAGCACACTCGCCACCGCAGCGTGGTCCATGCCATGGTCAACGTGCTGGCTGCTTTGGTGGCCGATACATACCAACCCCGCAAACCTTCGCTGAATATCTCTCAAAATGATCTTAACCTATTGACTTGCAAATCATAATTAAACAGAACTGACGTTAATTTAGTTTAATAACCAAACAATTCCACCAGTTTCGCGCCGGGGTCGGGGGCGCGCATGAAGGCTTCGCCCACCAGGAAGGCGTGAACGCCATGCGCGCGCATCAACGCCACGTCGGCGGGCGTATGGATGCCGCTTTCGGTGACCACGGCGCGGTCGGCGGGAATGTGGGGCAGCAGATTCAGCGTGGTGTCCAGCCGGGTTTCAAAGGTGCGCAGGTTGCGGTTGTTGATGCCGATCAACGCCGCGCCGCTGGCCAGTGCCCGATCCAGTTCCTCGGCGTCGTGGACTTCCACCAGCACGTCCATGCCCAAATCCGCCGCCAGTCGCGCTAGTTCCGCCAGCGTGGCGTCATCCAGCGCGGCGACGATCAGCAGAATGCAGTCGGCCCCGATGGCGCGGGCTTCGTACACCTGATAGGGGTCGATGATGAAATCCTTGCGCAGCGCCGGCAACTCGCAGGCGGCCCGCGCTTCCCGAAGAAAATCCTCGTGGCCCTGGAAGAAATCGCGGTCGGTGAGCACCGACAGGCAGCAGGCGCCGGCGGCGGCGTAGCTTCGGGCAATGGCGGCGGGCAGGAACGGATCGCGCAATAGACCCTTGCTGGGCGAGGCGCGCTTGATTTCGGCGATGACCGCGGGTCGCCCCCCGGCGATGGTCCGTTCCAGAGAGCGCTGGAACGACCGGGGCGGCGGCAGACGCTCGATCCGCTGGCGCAGTTCCGGCAGTCCCAACCGCGCGCCGCGCTCGGCGACTTCCTCGGCCTTGCGGGCGAGGATTCGTTGCAGGATGTCGCTCATGACGCCAGCTTCTGGGTGCAGCGCACGAATTCGTCCAGCTTGGCCCGCGCCGCGCCGCTGGCGATGGCTTCCCACGCCAGCGCAAGACCGCCTGCGATGGAATCGGTTCGATTGGCGGCATACAGCGCCGCGCCGGCGTTGAGGGCGACGATGTCGCGCGGGGCGCCGGGCTGATTTTCCAGGGCGCCGAACAGCATGGCCTTGGATTGCTCCGGGTTTTCGACCCGGAGAGCGCGGTTGGACATCATGGCCAGGCCGAAATCCTCGGGATGGATTTCGTATTCCAGGATCTCGCCGTTCCTGAGTTCGCCGACCAGGGTGGCGGCGCCCAGCGAGATTTCGTCCATGCCGTCCTTGCCCCAAACCACGAGGACATGGTGCGCGCCGAGCCGTTGCATGACGCGCACCTGGATGCCGACCAGGTCGGGGTGGAATACGCCCATGAGTTGATTGGGGGCGCCGGCCGGGTTGGTCAGCGGACCGAGGATATTGAAGAGGGTGCGCACGCCCATCTCGCGGCGGACCGGGGCGACGTTCTTCATGGCGCTGTGATGGTTCGGCGCGAACATGAAGCCGATGCCGGTGGTTTGCACGCATTCGGCCACCTGTTCCGCGCTCAGGTCGATGCGCGCGCCCAGCGCCTCCAGCACGTCGGCGCTGCCGGATTTGGACGAGACGCCGCGATTGCCGTGCTTGGCGACCCGGGCGCCGGCGGCGGCGGCGACGAACATCGCGGCGGTGGAGATGTTGAAGGTGTGCGCGCCGTCGCCGCCGGTGCCGACGATGTCCACGAAATGCTGGTGCGGCGGCGGGATGTGGACCTTCGTGGACAGCTCGCGCATCACCGTGGCGGCGGCGGTGATCTCGCCGATGGTTTCCTTCTTGACCCGCAGGCCGGTGAGGATGGCGGCGGTCATCACCGGCGAAATTTCGCCCGCCATGATCTGGCGCATCAGCGACAGCATCTCGTCGTAGAAAATCTCGCGATGTTCGATGGTGCGTTGCAGAGCTTCCTGGGGGGTGATGGACATCGAAAGGTTCTCCGAGGCGTTCAGTGCGGGTTGAGAAAGTTGCGCAGCAGGGCGTGACCGTGCTCGGTCAGGATGGATTCGGGATGGAACTGCACGCCCTCGACGGGCAGGGTTTTATGCCGCACGCCCATGATTTCGTCCAGCCCGCCGTCCGGGGTTTCGGTCCAGGCGGTGACTTCCAGGCAATCCGGGATGCTGGCTTTCTCGATCACCAGGGAATGATAGCGCACCACGGTGAAGGGGTTGGGCAGGCCGGCGAATACGCCCTGGCCGTGGTGGTGGACGGCGGAGGTTTTGCCGTGCATGACCTGGCCGGCGCGGACGATCCGGCCGCCGAAGGCCTGACCGATGCTCTGGTGGCCCAGGCAAACCCCGAAAATCGGCGTCTGGCCCGCGAACCGCTCGATGACCGCCAGCGACACGCCGGCTTCGGTGGGGGTGCAAGGGCCGGGAGAAAGCACGATGCGCTCGGGTTTCAGCCCAGCGATTTCATCCAGGGTAATCTGGTCGTTGCGGTACACCCGCACCTCCTCGCCCAGCTCGCCCAGGTATTGCACCAGGTTGTAGGTGAAGGAGTCGTAGTTGTCGATCATCAGGAGCATATGGCTTATATCCTATTAATTATTTAAAACATTTTACTGGACTTCGCTGTTAGTGCCCTCATCAGCACCCCCAAATTTTCTTGGCGCCCTTGCGCTGAGAACAACGAGTTGAAAAAGACCATATTCGCCCATTACGCGGTGCGATGAAACTCTGGCTTGCGGGAGAAGGAGTGAACGGTGACGCCAATCCTAATCCTTCTCAAACCCCTGACTTGTAAACTTCAACATCCGAGCATTTTCCGTCACGATTCGTATCACGGTGTCCGACGCCCCTGCCGGAATCCGCGCCTCGATTTCGAGAGTCACCGTCACGCTAGCGCCGACCAGGCCGGCCAGGTGAGAAATCACTTCCTCGGCGATCCTGCCGGCATCGCGGCCGACGCGACTGGCGTCGAGGGTGACGGAACCATGGAACCGCTTTGGTTTGGGCGCGACGGCCGGTGGTTGTGGTGCGCCACCCGTTGGAGGCTGTGGCTGGTCCGGACCAGGTCCGGGTGGAGTTGGAGGGCCATCAGTCGGGGCGGCTCGCTCGGCGTCAATCTGCTTGCTCGCTACTTGCGGCCTCACCACCAAGCCGGTTGAATGCGGGTCAGAGAGATTCACTATCGTTCCGCTGCGCAAGCCTTTATAGCGGTCCGCTGCCTCATCGAAGCTGTCCGCAAAGCCAAAGCTGTCTTGCGACCAGGTGAGCAGATTCACGCCGTCGCTGATCGCGTGCAGCAGCACTGAGGGGGTCTTGAGGCGCGGCAGGTACAAATAGCGCGCGAAATCCTCCACAAGCTGCTTGACCGCGACATGATCGCCACGCCAGAGCGGAATCTTGTCGAGTTCCATCTTCAGCCGGGTTGGGGCAAAGCTGGTGAGATGAAGCTCGTCGGCTCGCAATTTCTTGCTCGCTCGAACGGCTAGGGCATCCGACCCTGAAAGCCGCAACGCCTCCCAAGTGACTGGGGCCTGCGGCGTGCTCTGCACCGGCACCAGCAGCCATTGATAGGTTTCAGGCAGGCGGGCTGTTGCCGCTCCGTCGGCTGACGCCATTTGCTGTTCGACTTGCCTTTTTTGATGCGTTGTCAGGCCCAACTGTGCCTCGTCAGCTAGAATGGACCGCCACGCTAGATATTTGCGCGCGGCCTCGTCGAGGTCTTGCAGGCGGGTCTTGTCGGCCGCCAGGAAGATCAGCGTGTTCCGATAGAGACGCGGCGTATTGCCGCGATTTTCAAGAATGGCCTTGGCGGCCAGTTCGGCGGCGTTCCCAGCTTCCTTGCTGTAGGGATGCGCGGTGTCGAGCACCACCAGGCGGGCATCCAGATCGTCGGGGACGTCCGCGCCGGATTGCGGCATCGGGTGGATGCGCTGGAAATCGCCGGTGTTGCTCAGGTCCTTCTTGATCCGGCGCTCCAGTTCCGCCACCACCTTGTCCGGGTCGCGCTTCAGTTGCTCGGCGCGGTCCTCGGCCAGCTTGGTCACCGTCGGCTGAGTCGAGTACCAGTAGTGCGGCCCGTCCTGATAGAGATAGGTCGCGGCGCTCGCCATGCGGCGCAGGGCATCGCCAAACACGGCGGGCGACTCGCCGGGCATCACGCAGCCCAGCTTTACCCGGCGATCTTCGATGCCCTTGTGCGCGGCGGCCGTGGTCGGCGCCGAGCCCAGGTAGATCGCCCGCGCCACGCGGCGGCAGGCCGAAAATTTGCCGAGATTGGGCAGTTCGCCATCGAGCTTGAGCGGCAAGGAGTTCGAGCCATCCACATCCTTCTCGATCACCGGCACCCAGTTGTCCGAGAGATAGCGCGTCAGTTCCGACTGCACGCGGGGATCGTCGATGGCCACGGTGGCCGGCAGGATCAGCGGGTTGCGGTCACCCTTCTCCCACAGGCTGTGGATCACCGCCGCCATCAGGCGCAGCACGCCGCGCGTGCGCTGGAATTTCACCAGCGTGCTCCAGTCCGTGTAGAGCCGGTCGAAAATTTCCGGGTGGATGGGGTACGCCGCCTTGATACGCTGTTCGTATTCGGCATCGCGCGTTTCGGGCGGAAACTCGGCCTGGTTAGTGCGGTAGAAATCGGCGAAGGCCCGCGCGACCACGTCCCGCTGCTTGAACTGCTCGGGGTCTTCCAGCGGATGGAACAGGCGGCGGCGGACAATCTCGAAGCCTTCCTCGGCGCTGGCCGGGCGCCAGGACGATTCCACCCGGCCCACCACATTGCGCAGGCGGTCGAGCGCCTCGCGCCCGCGCGTTCCGCCCACCTCCACGTCGTCCGCCTGGGTGTGCGGCGAACCCGACGTATCGGAAGCCGGCAGGCTGATGACCAGCAGACAGCTCTTCGCCAGCTTGGCCGACTCGGTCAGCACCTGCGCGAAGCTGAATTGCGTCTCGAAACCGCCCGCCGGCAGGTCGCTCTGGTCGTGCAACTGCCGCGCGTAGGCCACCCATTCGTCCACCAGAATCAGGCACGGGCCGTACTCGTTGAACAGCTCGCGCAGCACATCGCCGGGGCTGGTGGCCTTTTCGTCATCCGCCGCCACGCGGGCGAATGCCTTCTTGCCACCCAACTGCCAGGCCAGTTCGCCCCACAGCGTGCGCACCACCGTGCCGTCGGCCTTGACAGAGGGATTGCCCGGCGAAATCTTGTTGCCCACCAGCACCACGCGCCGCGCGGTCGGCACGCTGGCCGCGCCGGCGGCCGACAGGATGGCTTCGACGCCGGCCAGTTCGGTCGGCGGGATGCCCGAAAACAGGTGATACAAGGCCAGCATCGAGTGCGTCTTACCGCCGCCGAAGTTGGTCTGCAACTGCACCACCGGGTCACCGCCGCCCGAAGTCAGGCGTTGCACCGCCTTGGCCAGCATTTCCTTGAGGCTCGCCGTCAGATAGGTGCGACGGAAGAACTCTACCGGGTCCCGGTATTCCGGCGTGCCCTCGTTCAGGCGCACCTGCCACAGGTCGGCGGCGAACTCGGCCTGCTGATAGCGGCCGCTGGCCACGTCGTCGTGCGGCATCACGATTTCGCGCCACGGTTTCAGGCTGCCGGTCACGCCGCTCGCCAGGGCGATGCTCGACGACTTGCGTTTTTCGCCGCGCGCTTGCTCGTCGAAGCGCACGCGCAGCAACTCCATCTTGGTCTTTTCCACTTCGTCGGCCTGCGGGGCGGAAACCGCCGCGAGCAGGCGCTCGGCGGAGTCCAGCGCGCGATAGGCGTCGTCGCTGGAAAAGGGCTCCTGATGCGCCCACTTGTTGCGCCAATCGCGGATTTCCGACACCAGACTGCGCTCGGAGAAGCCCAGCGTCTTTCTGAACACCTCGTTCCAGGTCTCCCACATCAGCCGCAAGAGCGCCGACACATCCCATTCGTCAATGCGTTTGTTGGCGAGCAGGGGGTCATCGACGAATCCTTTTACTTTCTGCGGCGACAGCGTGCCGGCGGCGATGGCGGCCTTGGCCTCGCGCTCGACGAAGGGCGCCAGGCCCGCCTTCAGTTGTTCCAGCGCCTTGCCGACGCGCTCGTGATTGGTGGCCATGGATTGTCAGCCTTCCTGCATTGTCGGCTTGAGCTTCTCGATCCGGGCTGGCAGCGCCAGGTGCACCGTGTCCCAGAGAATGTTCAGGTCTACATCGAAATAGGCATGCATCAGACGATTGCGCATGCCGACCACTTGCGGCCAGGGAGTGCCCGGAACCGCTGCCCGGCCTTGCTCGCTGACTTGCGCGGCGGCCTCGCCGACGATCTCGACGGCGCGCGTCAGGGCCAGCCGCAGCATGGCATCGGCATCGAGGTCTTCACGTCGGCGCCCCCGCGCGAAGGCCAGCGCCTGTTCCGCGGCTTCGATCATGTGCCCGATGCGCCAGCGATCATCGGGCGACATATTGCACCTCGGCCATGCGCAAGACCTCGTTGCGGAAATACCGGCTCAAGTCCTCGGGGGTGCGCACATCGACCTTTTTTCCGCCAAGGGCCTGCGACAGCTCGATCTCGATCTGCGCCAGGTCGAGAAAAGTCGGGTGCGCGTCCTCGGCGAACTCCACCAGCAAGTCGATGTCGCTGTCTGGCCTGGCGGTTCCCTTCAGTTGCGAGCCAAACAGCGACAGGCGGCGAATGTGGTAGGCTTCGCAGAAACGCGCCAGCGTTGCTTCATCGAGTTTAAGGCTGGGATGCATGCTCATTCCTCCGCAAACAGATCATCGGTGCCCTGTGCTGTCGCCCGTGGCGCTTCGCGCGCCAGCCGCACAATCTCCGGCCAGCTTTGCACCAGCGCGTTGTAGGCCATCGCCTCGTTGGCGCGCTTCTTGCGATCGCAGAGGGTGTAGAGGCGGTAGCACAACTCGCGGGCGATTTCGGCCCCACTTCCAAGTTTGGCGACCAGCGTGGCGGCGGCGGATTCGCCGCCGGCTGCGAGCACGCGCACCAGGTGATGCACCATCTCCCACACCGTCAGGCGGGTGTCGGTGGCCGGGTCCCAGTCGGCGGGGAGTTCGGCGGGTTTCAAGAGGCGCACTTTGCCTTTGCCCGAAAAGAGAATGCCCGCTTCGACCAGGCCGTTCACCGCCGTGTTCTTGGATTTCGACAACTGCTCGGCGACGCCGAACTCGCCCTCGGCGAAGCCCATCTGCTCGAACCACGCCAGCGCCCAGCGCGTGTCGGCGTCGAAGTCGCCTTCCTGCGCGGCCAGGGCCTCGTCGAGCACCTGGTTGATCAGCGCCAGCGCGGCGCGCACGGTGAGCGGCTTGCCCTCGGCGTCGAGCACCTTGGCGTAGCGCGTATAGACCGCCATGCCGGGACCGATGGCCGCCTGCGCCAGATCGACCGGTGCAATGTTACCGGCTTGCAGATAGGCCAGAGCGGCGGGCAGTTCGGTTTTGAGCGCGTTGAGGAAATCGCGGCGAGTGGCGGTCGGGGCATTGGCCGGGCGCGGGCGGCAGACGAGGACGATGCTGGAGGCGAGGGCGTTTGTGTCCTTTGCGATCATGCGGCCAGCGCCTTCTGTTCGCATCGGCCAGGTGCCGCTGATGGCGAAGCCGGCCTCGATGACAGCGGCTAGGAAGGTGTCCCAGCCGGTGTTGGTGGTTTCTGACCTCACCCCCAACCCCTTTCCATGAATGGAGAGGGGAGCAGCGGGCGTGGTTTCGGACTGTTTGAAGGCGTAGTAGATGGTGACCGGAAAGGCCGGATGCGCCTGCTCGGCGAGCCGGTGCATGGCTTGTGTCATGCCGTCGAGAAAGAAGGTTTCGGCCTTCTCTTTGCTGCCGTGACGGTAGGGCGTGGCGACGAGTTCCTCGGCTTTGGGCACAGCCATCGTGGCGAACAGGTCAGAGAACACCGGACGCAGCGAGCGGCGCAGCCAGACGTAGAAGAAGTCCGAGAGGTCGGCGTAGCCAATGTTGTCGTAGTAAGGCGGGTCAGTGGAAATCACCTTACTAGCACTGACTTTTTTTGTAGCTGCATCAGCCTGCAATGCTTGCGATCTCGGCTTGCTTGGGAACGCATCAATTGCCATTGAGCCTTTGTCTACCGCGATTGTGAAGCTGCCGCCGATGTCGGCAAACGTGTTTGCCTCAGCGAAATCCCAAGTCATTGGGATCGCCTGGCGTGCAAAGGTCTCGCGAAAGGCTCCTCTGTCACTCATCCAAGACGCAATTGACGAGCCAATGTTGGTCATCTTCGAAACCGCGAACGCCAAATACACCCCCACCGCCTCCGCATACGCCGTCGCGCCAGCCCCGCCGGCATTAAGTCCCAACTCAAGATCCACTTCCCCCTCTCCTGGCAAGGAGAGGGGGTTGGGGGGTGAGGTTTTCTTCATCATTTTTCCCACCCACTCCCCAATCCGCGTCACCTCGGCATTCGGTACCCGGAGCACGGTAATATCCTCGGCGGCGAGCCGAGCATCGCGGGCTGCGTCATATTCGGTCTGTTGCTGATGAATTTCGCCGTCGAGTTCCAGCGCCAGGCGCAGCTCGGGACAATAGAAATCGACAATCAGCCCGCGAATGACCTGCTGGCGGCGGAATTTGAGTCCATGGCAGCGCCGGTCGCGCAGCAACTCCCATGCCCGTGCCTCGGCGGCCGTGGGGGATCGACGCATCTGACGGGCGAGATCGAGTTTTTCGGCGCTGACATGGGCGGATTGGGTAATGCCGTGATGCCGGGGAACCTCACCCCCCGACCCCCTCTCCTTGCCAGGAGAGGGGGAGGAATAGGTGGCGAGATAATCTGCCTTCACTTTTTCCCGTGCCTCCTGCACCAGATCGGAAAAGGTCGTCAGCGCGACGAGCTGGCGGTCGGTGAAGAGGTCGCCGTAGTTCTTCAGTCCGTAGAGCGGCGGCGAGAACCAGCGCGGGTTTTCCGGCATCGCCACTTCTGGCTTCCATTCCGGGTGTGCCTTGCGGGCTGCGGCTTCGTGTTCCGCCGTCGGTGCGAGATAAACGCGACCCCGGTCGCCCTCGGCGACGGTGGCCATCAGCCGCGCGCCCATGTGCCCGGCTTTGGCCTCGCCGTAGATGTGGTCGGGCGCAATCGGCGCATCCGACATCAAGCACCGAAAATTCGCGCCGCGCGCCAGCTTGGTGCCGTTCTTCGTGCCTTCCGCATCCTGCGGCTTACCCACCCTAACCATAAAGCGATAACCCTTACCCAACGACTCCCCCTCTCCTGGCAAGGAGAGGGGGTTGGGGGGTGAGGTCAACACTGGCTGGACATACGCCTCCTTGCCCGCCTTGGTTGAAAGCATGAACGTCGAAGCGAGCGGCACGTCGACGTTGGCAAAAGCCGGGTTGGGGCTCTTGACGGTGCGCGCCCACAGCCAGGCGATGACGGTGAGCTTCTGCCCGACGTATTTCTCAAGGTCGGGCCGTTCCTGGGCCATCTCGGCGGTGATCTCCACCTTGGGGTAAAGATGGCCGATGCGTTTTTCGGCCTCATCGCGCATCCACTGGCCGTAATAACGAACGTCCTCGGCCAGGCCCTGGGCGCCGTGCCAGAGGGTCATGGCCTTTTCATCGTCGCGCTTCTTCTGCCAGCCCGGGTTCACCGGCGCACGGCCGGCGAAGCGCGGCGGAATCTCGATCATCGCCTTGTTGATCAGCACCGCCACCGGGTTCAGGTCGCTGGCGTAGCTCTCCAGCCCCAGCCGCTGCGCTTCCAGCGGCAACGTGCCGCCGCCGGCGAAGGGGTCGTGGAAGGCGGGCAGCACCTCGCGATTGAAGAGTTCGCGGGCGCGCGGGTGGTCGGCATGCTCGGCACAGGCCCGGCGCCAGCTTTCCCAGATCGCATCACGCGCCTTTTGCAGCACCTCCTCGTTGGTGGTGTTCTCCCACAGCACGAGTTCTTCGATGATCTTGAACAGCCGCCCGCGCTCCTTCTTCTGCTCGCGCTCGGTCTTGAACAGGTCGGGGTGCGCCGAGGGGTCATCGACCATCTGCGCAAAGATCACCGCCCGCGCCGCCGCCAGCGGGCGGCGTGCCCACCACAGGTGCAGCGTCGAGGGATGGCCGTGACGGATCGACTTCTCGCGTGCGCTGGCGGCGTTGATCGCTTCCAGCGGCAGGGCGACTTCGATGAGTTTTTTCTTTGGGGTCATGTTATTTTTTCGGTAGTCCTGCAAAACTGATCTAACCAGCGGATTGGTGGGCGGCGGGCGTTAGCCCGCTGTTTGTGTGACTTACGCACCCCTTGCGTCGTGGAAACAGGGGACTCACGTCCCCCGCTCGCTATCCTCACCGGTCACCGAAGCTCACCACCCAATGCAGGACTACCATTTTTTCCTTGGTGCAGGTGCCGGCGTTCATCGTGGCGCCTCCGCCCGGGCCAGCAGCTCGGCAAAGTCGTAGTTGACGCTGGTCACCCCAAAATCCGGTTCGCGGTTGAACGGCTGCCGCAGGTAATGCACCTTTTGATTCCGTTCGTCGAGGAACTCGACGATGGCCAGGATGAAGTCGTCGGGCTTGTTCAGCGAATAGAGGATTTCGTTGCGGGTGACGGTGATGGTCGCCGCGCCCGACACGCGACCCTTGACTTCGATGAAGCGCAGGCGGCCGGTGCCGGGCACGCGGCTTTCGATGTCGTAACCGAGTTGCTCGAATTCGCGGTCGGTGGGCTCAAAGCCAAGGTCGTGCTCGATGTCCATCACCACGGCGCGGGCGTGGGCGGCAGCGGCCTGGTTATCGCCGGGCGAAAAAGCCGGCGCCGGCAGGACGGTGGCAGGGGCGCCGATTTTTTGCAAGAGGCCCATCGGCGCCACCAAGAAGCCCCCCAGCACGACCGGTGGCAGCGGTGAAATCTGCGCTTCCAGTCGCAATTCGTCCAGCCGCTTTTGCAGTCGCCCCTGCAACAGGTCGGCGCGCTTGCGGGCCTCGCCGGAGTTGAGTTTGGCGTTAGGTTTGCCGGCCTGTTCCTGGAGCTTGAGCTCTTCGGCGCGGTGGTCCCAGTAGTTGATCTCCTTGGTCAGGCGGTCCTTGACCGCGGCTTCCGTCTTGGCAATCAGTTTCAGCTTGCGGCCTTGACCTCGGCCAGGTGCTCGGGCACGACCTGGGCAATCGTGTAGCCCTGGGCGGCCTTTTCCAGGTCGCGGGTGATCCACTGGCATTGAGGCAGGGCAAGCAGGCCGTCGATGCCCGGTTCGCCGTCTTTGAGCGGGCGCAAATCCAAGTAGGGTGCGTAATGGACGTGGCGGGTGTTGCCACCTTCGTCCATTTCCACGTACATCATGCGCTTGGAAACGATGCGGCGTCTGCCGTCCTTGGTGGTGGCGGCATCCTGGATGGCGTGTTCCAGGTAGAACAGCACGCGCGGCGTGGTGCCCGTGTCGCGCTCATCGACCAGTACAGTGCCGCGTTTCAGCAGGTCGCGGTTGCGTTCCAGCGTGAGGTCGATGACGGCGTCGAGCAGCAGGTGGCCAGGGCAAACAAAGGCCGCCAGCGGCTGGCCTTGTGGCGAGACCAGGGTTTTTTCGAAGGCGATGCGCTCGTAGCGTGGCAGCACGGGTTCGCCAATGCCCATCAGCCGGTCGCGGTTGCGCACCAATGCCGGAACGTGGGTGATTTCGAAGCGGCGGGGTTCTCGTTGCCTGATGTTGCCACCGAGTTGCCTGAAGGCTTCGAGGAAGAAGGATTCGATGTAGTGCGGTTGCAGGCGGCGAGCGTCGGCGCGTTCCATGTCTTCGCGAATGCGCTGCACGCGGCTGGCGTCCATGCTGTCATGCACCAGTTGCCGCTCGTCGAGCAGGCTTTGCAGATGGGTTTTGTCCAGCGCCGATTCGAGGACGGTGGTGAGATAGGCCTTGGTTTCCGGCAGTTCACCGTAGCGGATAGCCTCGATCAGCAGGTCGCGCAGGGTCATAACTTTGCCATCGGTCTCGAAAGCCAACTTGCCGAGCACGTCGAACACTTGTCCGCCCAGCGCCTGGCGCGCCTGTTCGAGCTTCTCCAGCAACTTGCGGTAAACGTCGCCTTCGCGGGTGTCGTCGGCGACCAGGTTCCACAGGTAGCAGACCTCGGTCTGGCCGATCCGGTGGATGCGGCCAAAGCGCTGTTCCAGCCGGTTGGGGTTCCAGGGCAGATCGTAATTGACCATCAGGTGCGCGCGTTGTAGGTTGATGCCCTCGCCGGCGGCATCGGTGGCCAGCAGCACCTTGACTTCGGGATCGTGCTTGAACAACTCCTGCACCTTGAGGCGTTCTTCGCGGCCGATGCCGCCGTGAATGATGACCACGGCGCACCGGCGGCCGAGGAAGCGGGAAATGCGGTCTTCCAGGTAGTTGAGCGTGTCGCGGTGCTCGGTGAAGATGACGAGCTTTTGATGCGGCGAGGGCTTGGGTGGCGGTATCTGGCCCGAGCCATAGGGCGCGACGGGCTCTTCGATGCGATGTGCCCCCGACAGGCCCGCCGGGGTGAAGATTTCGCCGAGCAGGCTGGAGAGTTCGGTCCACTTGGTGTCGGCGCCGCTGCGGCGCACGCTGAGCGCCTGCGCTTCGAGCGTCTTGAGCAAATCGATCTCGATGCGCAGTTCCGGGATCGAGCGCGCGGCGGTGGCCTGGTCGAGGATTTCTTCCTCGGCGGCCTCGACTTCGTTGTCTGGGGCGTCTTCAAGGTCATCGAAGTCTTCGGCGGTCAGCGCAGGTATCGCAGGCAAGGTGGGCGCCACCTTGCCGGCCCACTGCATCAATTCCATTTCGCGCGGTTTTGATTCAAGACGCTCGCGCCGCCGGCGCAGGGACTGGTAGATGGCTTCCGGGGATGAGGCCAGACGGCGTTGCAGGATGGTCAGAGCAAATCCCACCGTCCCGGCACGCTTGTCATTCTCCAGCGCCTCGGCACGGTTGAATTCATTGCGAACGTATTCGGTGACTGCCTTGTAGAGCGCCTCTTCCGGGGGCGACAAACGATAGGGAACGGTATAGGCAATCCGTTCCGGGAACAACGGCGTGCCGTCGAATTTGCGCAGGTTTTCCTTGACCATGCGCCGCATGAGATCGGACACGTCGGCGGAATGCACACCGTCTCGGTATTTGCCCTCGAAGCGGTCGCCGTCCAGCAGGGCCATGAAGAGCTGGAAGTCGGCTTCCTTGCCGTTGTGCGGCGTCGCCGACATCAGCAGGAAATGACGGGTGAGGCCGGAGAGCAGTTGACCGAGGTGGTAGCGCTTGGTGTATTTCGCCGCGCCGCCAAAAACGGTGGCCGACATCTTGTGCGCTTCGTCGCAGACCACCAGGTCCCAGCGGCAATCGGGCGCTTGCAGCTTCTGCTGCACATCCTCGTTGCGCGAGAGCTTGTCGAGCCGGGCGATGACCATGTGGGTTTCCATGAACCAGTTGCCGGTGCGCGCGGCTTCAAGCTTGTCGTTGGTGAGAATCTCGAAGGGCAGGTGAAAGCGCCGGTAGAGTTCGTCCTGCCACTGCTCGGCCAGGCTGCCGGGACAGACGATCAGGCAACGTTGCAGATCGCCGCGCGCCACCAGTTCCTTGATGAGCAGGCCGGCCATGATGGTCTTGCCCGCGCCGGGGTCGTCGGCCAGCAGAAATCGCAGCGGCTGGCGCGGCAACATGGCCTCATACACGGCCGTGATCTGGTGCGGCAGCGGTTCGACGACGGAGGTGTGGACGGCCAGTACGGGATCGAACAAGTGGGCCAAGCGAATGCGCAGGGCTTCGGACACCAGGCGGAATAGCGCGCCGTCGCCGTCGAAGCTCCAGGGACGACCCTGCTCGACGATTTCAAGGCTAGGCTCGCTGTCGCGATAGAGAAGCTGGTTGGCGACCTTGCCGTCGGCGGTTTTGTAAGTCAGCTCCAGCGCTTCGGAACCGAAACACTGCACGTTGACCACGGTGACCAGTGCGTCGGGGACGATGCCACGCACGGCTGCGTTGGGCTGGAGTTGTTCAAGCTTCATCATCGAGTCGGTTTGCCGCTTTCGTAAGCGTCCAAGTAATACCATTTCTCAATGGCTTTCAGCTTTCCCGTTCCTCCTTGCCAGGGGGAGAGAGGACTGAGCGGCTACACCCGTTGAAAAGAAACTACTCCCACATCTCTCGCTCGCAAGCCGGCAAGGGGTGGTTTTCACGCGATTCCAGTCGACGGCTTGGCGTTCCATGTTTGGACCACCCCAAAAAAGCCACTCCACAAGAACGCGTTTAGCCCTCCGAATCGTAAAGTTTGAGAATACCGATGGCCACCGTCATCTGAATCAGCTGCGACAGGGTTTCCGCCTCCATTTTCCGCATGACCCGGGCGCGATGGATTTCGACAGTCTTGCGGCTCAGATTGAGCGTTTCGGCGATTTCTCGGTTGGGCAGGCCGGCCACGACCCAACGCAGCACATCCTGCTCGCGCGCGGTCAGGGTATCGAACCGGTGGAGTAACTCCTGGTGTTGGGTCCGGGCACGGCGCCGGGTGGCGTCCACGGTCAGCGCGTGGTGAACGCCATCCAGCAACATCTGGTCATTGAATGGCTTTTCGATGAAATCCAGCACACCCCGCCGCAGGGCGGCCACCGCCATGGCGACGCTGGCGTGCTCGGCAAGTACGATCACCGGTGCGTCGATCCCCTCCTCGCGCAGGCGTTGCTGAGCGCCGGGATCGTCGGGCTTTGAGGCCCGCGCGTCCAACAGCAGGCAACCGGGCTGGTCCGGCTGATAGGCAGCCACGAACGCTTCCATGTCGGTGCAAGCCAGGGTCCGCAAACCGACGGATTCCAGCAAGCCCCGAAGCGCATCGTGGAGCGCTGGGTCGGCACCGACGATGTAGACAATCGAAGTAGGGGGTGGATGCATGGACGAAGAGCCTGGGCAGGAAAAAGACGGCGGGATCTGCTAAGTCTCGGGGCAGGGATCATCTAGAATAAATCCACATCAAATCGTCCGGGGCGCGGCTTACGCCACGGTCCGATTTCCCGCCAACGGCTTTTTCATCTTCGAGGAAAACGACCATGACCGCAACCATTCCCGCCGAAGACGCTCTCGTGTTGCGTCAGGACGAAGCCGGCGTCGCTACGCTGACCCTCAACCGCCCCAAGCAGTACAACGCGCTGTCGCAGGCCATGCTGGGAGCGCTGCAAGCGGCACTGGACACTGTCGCCGCCGATAAAACGATTCGCGTGGTGGTGATTGCCGGGGCGGGTCCAGCGTTCTGCGCCGGCCACGATCTCAAGGAAATGCGCGCCCACACCGACCCCGCCTTTCACCAGGCGCTGTTCGCCCAGTGTGGGCGGGTGATGCTGACCATCAACCGCCTGCCCCAGCCGGTGATCGCCCGGGTTCAGGGCATCGCCACCGCCGCCGGCTGCCAACTGGTCGCGGCCTGCGATCTGGCGGTCGCCGCCGACAACGCCCGTTTCGCCACTTCCGGCATCAACGTCGGCCTGTTCTGCGCCACGCCCGGCGTGGCGCTGAGCCGCAACCTGAGCCGCAAGCAAGCCTTGGAACTGTTGCTGACCGGCGATTTCATCGACGCGCCGACCGCCCTGCGCCAAGGACTGATCAACCGGATCGCCCCGCTGGATCAACTGGACACCGCCGTCTGGCAATTGGCGGATTCCATCCGCGGCAAATCGCCGCTAGCTATCGCCATGGGCAAGGAACTGTTCTATCAACAGTTGGAGCTGGGCCTGGAGGCGGCCTACGCCCGCGCCAGCGAAGTCATGGCCTGCAACATGAACAGCGAGGATGCCCGCGAAGGCATCGACGCCTTCATCGCCAAGCGCAAACCCACCTGGCGGGGCCACTGACCCGCTCGCCTGATTGAACCACCATCGCCATTCCACCAAAAACAAATGAGGACAACACCCGCATGAACACCACCAATCCCTACGAAATCAGCCTGGACCGGAACCCGGCCAATTTCGTGCCGCTGACCCCGCTGACCTTCATCGAGCGCGCCGCCTCGGTCTATCCCAACCGCCTCGCCGCGGTGCATGGCTCCACCCGGCGCACCTGGGCCGAAGCCTATGCCCGCTGCCGGCGACTGGCCTCGGCGCTGCAACGGCGCGGCATCGGGGTGGGAGATACGGTGGCGGCGATGCTGCCCAACATTCCCGAGATGTTCGAATTGCATTTCGGCGTGCCGATGAGCGGGGCGGTGCTCAACACCCTGAACATCCGCCTGGACGCCGAGGCCATCGCCTTCATGCTCGGCCACGGCGAGGCCAAGATCCTGTTCACCGACCGCGAGTTTTCCGAGACCATCGGCAAGGCGCTGCATTTGATGGAAGCCGGCAAGCGCCCGCTGGTCATCGATGTGGATGACCCGCTGTTCGTTGGGGGCGAGAAGTTGGGAACGCTGGATTACGAAACGCTGTTGACGGAGGGCGATCCCGACTTCGCCTGGCAACCGCCGGCCGACGAGTGGCAAGCCATCTCCCTGAATTACACCTCCGGCACCACCGGCAATCCGAAAGGCGTGGTCTACCACCATCGCGGCGCCTACCTGAACGCGATCAGCAACGTCCTGGTATGGGACATGGGCCTGCATCCGGTCTATCTGTGGACCCTGCCGATGTTTCACTGCAACGGCTGGTGCTTTCCATGGAGCATCGCCGCCGCGGTCGGCACCAATGTCTGCCTGCGCCAGGTTCGCGCCGACCTGATCTTCGAGCTGATCAAGCAGGAGAAGGTCAACCACTTCTGCGGCGCGCCGATCGTGCTGAACACCCTCAAGAACGCCCCGGACGAGATGAAAGCCGGCATCGATCATCGGGTCAAGGTGATGACCGCCGGCGCCGCGCCGCCCGCCGCCGTGATCGAAGGCATGGAGCGGATGAACTTCGAAGTCACGCACACCTATGGTCTGACGGAAACCTACGGGCCATCGGTGGTCTGCGCCTGGCACGACGAGTGGGACGAAAAGTCCCTGGAAGAACGGGCCTTGCTGAAATCGCGCCAGGGGGTGCGCTACCCGATGCTGGAAGGGCTGATGGTGGCCAATCCGCAAACCCTGGAGCCCTTGCCGAAGGACGGCAAGAGCATCGGCGAGATCTTCATGCGCGGCAACAACGTGATGAAGGGTTATCTCAAAAATCCCAGCGCCAGCGAGGAAGCCTTCAAGGGCGGCTGGTTCCACAGCGGCGACTTGGCGGTCTGGCACGAGAACGGCTACGTGGATATCAAGGACCGCTCCAAGGACATCATCATTTCCGGTGGTGAGAACATCTCGACCATCGAGGTGGAGGACGTGCTCTACCGACATCCGGCGGTCATGGAAGTGGCGGTGGTGGCGCGGCCCGACGAGAAGTGGGGCGAAACGCCCTGCGCCTTCGTGACGGTCAAACCGGGCATGGAACACGTCACTGAAGAAGAGATCATCGAGTTTTGCCGCAATCAACTGGCGCGGTTCAAGGTGCCCAAAACCGTGGTGTTCGGCCCGCTGCCCAAGACCTCGACCGGCAAGATGCAGAAATTCATTCTGCGCGAACGGGCCAAACAACTGTAAGGCGCATTTTAGAACTGATCTTGCCCCCGCGCGGCGGTCAAAGACCTCCGCTCCCCCTGGCATGGAGGAGTGATCCTGATCCCCTGCTATCGGTATCGAGTCAATACCCTATTGACTCGATACCACGGACCACAATCCCCGCGGACCTTCGATCAACCCGAACCTCACGAATTGGCTCCACAAGGAGTGAGGAGTTTTGCTGGATCAACTTGCTTCCACAGCCTCAATGGCCAAAGTCGAGGTAAAGACCGTGGCAATGAATCCGACGTTCTTAAAAAGCGGGAGCTTTGGGGCACGGCTGGTCATACTGGCCGTCAGTCTGCTATGGGGTAGCATACTGCTAGCGGTTGGGTCACCCACGACTCCGACTTATACCGTCGGCATCGTACCGCAACAATCCGCCACCGAACTAACACGGGCCTGGACGCCGGTGCTGAACGCGCTGCAAGCCAAGACCGGCCTGACCCTGCGGTTCGCCACCGCCCCTGACATTCCGACGTTCGAGCAGCGACTGGCGGCGGGTGAGTACGATTTCGCCTACATGAACCCCTATCACTACACGGTCTTTCACCATCGGCCTGGTTACACGGTGTTCGCCAAGGAAAAAGACCGACTGCTGAAGGGTATCGTGGTGGTGCGCAAGGACGCGCCCTATCGGAATTTAGCCGAGCTTAAGGATCAAACGCTGGTCTTCCCGGCGCCCGCCGCCTTCGCCGCCACCGTGCTGGTGCGAGCGGCCTTGGCCCAGCAGGGGATTGCCATTACACCGAAATTCGTCGCCTCCCACGACTCGGTTTACCTGAATGTCGCTCAGGGCCTATATCCGGCCGGCGGCGGCGTGACCCGAACCTTCGAGAACCTCGATCCCGCCCTCCGCGACCAGCTTCGCGTTCTTTGGACCACGCAGGGCTATACCCCGCACGCTATCGCCGCTCATCCACAGGTTCCCGCCACGGTGGTGGAACAACTGCGGGATGCAATGCTGGGGCTGGACGGCGATCCGGCTAGCAAGGCGGCGCTGGATGGTGTTGGTTTCAAGGGCATCACGACAGCGCAAGACGCTGACTACGACGACGTGCGGGCACTGCGTATCGAACTGCTCGACTCGCTGGGCGGGCGTTAGTCGCTCATGTCGTTTCGGCTGAAGACCATCCTGGGCGTCGCCGCTATCGAGGCGGTGCTGCTCGCCCTGCTGGTTTGGAGTGGTCTGCTTTTCATCGAGCGTTCGGCGGAACAGGAATTCACCCAGCGGGTCCAGGCCACGGTCCAGGCGTTCGCGATCACCGCCAAGGGCGCGGTGATCGCCAGCGACCTGGCCTCGCTGCAAAGCTTCGTTCGGGAAACCTTGACCTATCCAGGGGTCATCTACGCGCGGGTGCGCGACGTGGAAAACCGGGTGCTGGCGTCCGCCGGGGATCGAGAGGTTCTGGAGCGACCCTTCGTGGCCGACGCCGACTTTGGCGCGATCGCCGACGGTGTGTTCGACACCGCCGGGACGATCGCGGAAGCAGGCGTGCCGTTCGGCCGGGTCGAACTGGGATTGTCGGCACGGACGCTGCGGGAAATCAAAATGCAGGCCTGGCGTTACGGCATCGGTCTGGCGTTGCTCGAAATGGGACTGGTGGCGCTGTTTTCGCTCGCGCTGGGCATGTACCTGACCCGCCAGCTCAAGAATCTGACCGAAGGCGCCCGCCGGGTCGCCGCCGGCGAGTTGGGTTACCAGGTGCCGGTCCGGGGCCAGGATGAACTGGCCGAAACCGCCCACGCCTTCAATGTGATGTCGGCGCGCGTCCGCCAGTCCCACACGGTCCTCGCCGGCCAGGAGGAGCGTCTGCGCCGGGTGCTCAATTCCACCCACGACGCCATCATCGTCACCGATGACGCGGGCATCATCGAATCGTTCAACGCCGGCGCCGAAGCCATGTTCGGCTACCGCGCCGACGACATCATCGGGCGGAACGTGTCCATGCTGGCGGCACCGCCGCACCGGGAGCAGCACGACGACTATATGCGTCGCTATCGGGAGACAGGGCGCGCACATATCCTCGGGGTGGAGCGCCAGTTCGAGGCCCGACGCCAGGATGGTGGTGTCTTCCCGATGGCTTTGCGGGTCAACGAGATCAATGAGGCGGGCCGGCGCCGCTTCCTCGGCGTGATTCACGACATCACGGAGCACAAGCGCGCCGAGAACGCGCTGCGCGAGACCAAGGAGGCGGCCGAGGAAGCGGCCACGGCCACGACGCAGATCCTGGATGAGATGATCTACGATCTGGAATTGGCCGCCACCATGCAAAAGGCGTTGTTACCGCCGCCACTGCGGGTGCCCGGCGCCACCCTGGAATGGATTTTCCAGCCAAGCCACTTCATCGGGGGCGATATTTTTGACTATTTCATGCTCGGTGAGCGGCACCTGAGTTTCTATCAATTGGATGTGACTGGGCATGGCGTCCCAGCAGCCCTGCTATCCTTTACCTTAAGCCAGGTGCTGGCGCAAGGCGCCGAGGAACAACGGGTGCGCCGTCAGATGGCGGGTCTTGGGGAAGCGGCTGTTCCGCCTCTGGTGGTGGCGGATATCAACCAGCGGTTCCAGTCCAGCATCGATCCGCCGCGCTATTTCACCATGATTTACGGTAATCTGGATTTATATAGCGGTCGGGTGATCCTGACCCAAGCCGGCCATCCCCGGCCGATCTGGCTGCATCGCGCCGATCGGCGCGCTGAGTTGGTGGGTACCGGCGGCTTTCCCGTCGGCCTGTTTCCCGATGTTGAGTATGATGCCATTATTTTCAATTTGGCCTGCGGCGACCGGCTATTTCTGTATTCCGACGGCGTCACCGAATGCGCCAACGCCGCTGGCGAACCGTTCTCCGAACCGCGGTTGCTGCGATTGATCGAGGATACCATCGAGTTACCAGCCGTGGCGGTGGCCGAGCAGGTCGATCAAGCCCTGCGGAACTGGAGGGGTGATGAGGACCTACGGGAGTGGATGGGCGAAGGCTACCACCAAGATGACATCACCTTGCTCATTCTGGAACGTGAGCCTCAGCCATGACCCGAACCATTGGCCTGGATGTTGAGAGCCGACCCGAATGCATCGAACTGCTGAGCGGCGCGCTATGCGGCGTATGCCAACGCCAACTGGCGTTGCCTGCCGCCGATATCTCCGCTATCCATCTAGCGATGGTGGAAGCCGTCAACAATGTGGTCGAACACGCCTACAACGGCGAGTCCGGCCATCTGGTGCGGGTGGAGCTCGAACTGGCCCCGAATCGCTGCAACCTGCGGGTGCGGGACCATGGCCAGCCCATGGCTCCAGGTCGGCTGGCGGCGGTAACGACGTTCGCGGAGCCCGATCCAGAGGATCCCGACACCTGGAGCACGCGCGGCCGAGGTCTGGCCATCATCAAGTCCTGCATGGACACGGTCGAGTACGAGGCGCGGGATGGGGTGAACACCCTGTTTATGAGCCGGACGTTGGCGACTGGCGAATCGGCCTAGGCCGCCCGCGCCTGGGTCCTTTATTTGAAATCACGGGGATGACCCAATGATCTTGACGCATCGCAATATCGAAGGTATCGATATCGTATCTCTGTCTGGGCGGCTGGTCATGGCCGACGTGCCGCAGGTCCGGCAGAAACTCTTGGCGATTGTCGAAGCAGGCAACGGCAAGCTGGTTCTGGATCTCAAAGGCGTGGGGTTCATGGACTCCAGTGGCCTGTCGGTACTGGTGTCGGTGTTCAAGGCGGCCCGGGCCAAGGGTGGCGACATGGTGTTGCTTGGCTTGAGTCCGACCGTGCGCTCCCTGATCGAATTGACCCGCCTACAACACATCTTCTCGATTTTCGACGATGAAGCGACCGCGTTGGCCCGGCTCGCTGAATCAGCCAAAAGCGCGGCTGGATGAACTGGACAGCAACACTGGCGGTGTGAGTGCTGGTGCGGGTGGGTTGTGCCGCGCCCGGTCGATACGAACTGGTGCTAGTGAGACTGGATGTTAGACCTGAATTGAGAGAGATGGAACGTAAATGGACGATACCCGCATGATATAGTAATCGATAAGTTTTGACTTCAGCCAAGACAGAAACGCCAGGAGATGGCGCGATCTCAGTGCTTGATGATCTCTATACTTGCAGACTCTTGGACTCGCCATGCCTTCCATTCTCTTCCTCACCCCGGAATTACCCTATCCACCATTCAGCGGCGGGCGTATCAAGAGCTGGAAGCTGGTTGAGTTTCTTGGCGCGCACTATTCGCTGGGACTGGCCTGCGCGCTGAAAGGCGATGACGAGACCTATCTGCCCGACTTCAGACAACGGGCCAGGCTCACCGAGTTCATCGGCGAACCCGTCAAGATTCCTCGTTCGGCGCGGGCGTTGATGGGCAGCTACGTCCAGCGGATTCCGCTGAATGTGTTTCGCACCCGCTCGACAGCGCTGCGGCAGCGCATCGCCGCCATCGCGCCGCGCCACGACCTGATTTTCTGCGACCACTATGAAGTTTTTCAGTATGTTCCCGATGATTATCGGGGCAGGGTAGTCCTGCACGAACATAACGCCTATTTCCTGATGTGGCGACGCTACGCCCAGACCGGGAACAATCCGGTGATGCGTCTCGCCAGCTATCTGGAATATCGGCGGGTGCGCCGCTACGAATTGCACGCCTGCGCCCGGGCCAATCTAATTTTCGCTTCGCCCAACGATATCGACAGCCTGGTCGAGGCGGGCGCGGACCGAAGCAAGTGCCGGGTCACCTATCACCTGGGCGATGAGTTCACCCTCAATCAACCGCCGCTGGACTATGACGCGACGGAGCCGGTTTTGCTCTACGTGGGAACGCTGACCTGGGAGGCGAATATCGATGGCCTGCAGTGGTTCCTGGCCGAGGTATGGCCGGCAGTCAAGCGACGGCATCCGCGGGCGCGGTTTCGGATTGCCGGCAAAAATCCGGATGCGCGCTTGGTGCGGGCGGCGGTTGGCGATCCAGCGGTTGAGTTTCTGGGTTTCGTGGAAGATCTCGAACCCCTGTTTCGGAGCAGCCGGGTTTTCGTCGCGCCCCTGCGGTTTGGCGCTGGCATCAAGGTGAAGGTCCTCAGCGGCATGGGCCGGGGCATTCCCACCGTCACGACGTCCGTGGGCAGCGAAGGTTTGCAGGTTCAGCATTTGCGCCACGCCGCCATCACCGACCAGGCGCCGGACATGGTCACGGCGATTGATACATTGCTCACGGATCGTCAGCTTTGGGAAACCCTGTCCCGGGAATCCCGGGCGCTGGTGGAAAGCCAATACACCTGGGATCGGGTGCTCGGCTCCATGCAGCAGGAATTGCAAACTCTACTCACAGCGTCTGGCCGATGACCGCTAACCTCACGGCGGAGCAATCCTCCCCTACCGCGCAACCGGCGCCAAGGGTCTATATTATCCTGGTCAACTGGAATGGCTGGACCGATACCATCGAGTGTCTGGAATCGGTGTTCCGCCAGGACTATCCGAATTATCGGGTCGTGGTCTGCGACAACGCCTCGCGGGATGGTTCACTCGGCCATCTGGAAGCCTGGGCGTCCGGTCGCGTGCCTTACGTCCCGCCGCGGGATTCGCCTTTGCGGCATTTGACCACCCCGGCGCTGAACAAGCCGTTGGATTTTCTAGTGCAGGACCGGGCCAGCGCGGAACAGGGCGGTGTGGGGACCGATCCGGCTTTGCTGCTGGTGGATGGCGGCGGCAATCTCGGTTTTGCCGGCGGCAATAATGTGGGCATGCGCTACGCGCTGGCCCAGGGCGATGCCGACTATGTCTGGCTACTCAACAACGATACCGTCGTGGACCCGGACTGTCTGACCCGCATGGTGCGGCGGCTCCGCGATCACCCGGGACCGGCGACCTGTGGTTCCCGCATCCTGTTCTACGCGGATCCGGATATGGTGCAGGCGCTGGGCGGAGGCCGCTTCAACCGCTGGACCGCGATTTCGTCCCAATCGCTGGGCCGGTTTCTGCCCGCCGATCAACCGGTCGATACCGTGGCAATCGAGCGGCAGTTGTCGTATATCGTCGGTTGCTCCTGGCTGCTTCCCCGTGCCTACCTTGATGACGTGGGATTGATGGACGAGCGCTACTTTCTCTATTATGAAGAAGTGGACTGGGTACTGCGGGCAGGCAGCCGTTATGCGCTCTGTTATGCGGATGACGCCCGGGTTTATCACAAGGAGGGCAGCAGTACCGGCACGCCCACCGGCGTGCGCCCTTCATCGCTGTTGTCGGACTTCTATATTTTCCGCAACAAGTTGTGGATTACCCGCCGGCATTTTCCTTTGGGACTACCCAGCGTTTATCTGGCGACGCTGATTCAGGCGGGGCGGCGGGCGGTGCGCGGCCAATGGGACAAAGCTTGGTTGATTCTCAAGATTCTGTTGGGTAAGAAAGAATTCAGGCATTCGTAACGCTTTGAGCATCGGGTTAAGAACTGTCTGGTTTCAGATCGACTGAATTGCCGCGCCGGGTTTTTCTGGGTCTTACCCCGAATTCTTCGTAATAACAGGCCGTCAGCGCTATAGCCAAAGATCCGGTCGCCAATCCTTCGGCATAGGCCAGACCTGGAACCAGCATCATATTGGTCGTAGACGCTGTCGCCTGGATGAACAGCGCCCAGAGAAGCGGATTGTGCGCCTTGTGGTGTTTATAGTAATACCAATTAGCCTTCAGGATGCGCGTGGCGATATAGAAGTTGAAAAAGAGATACATCGCTAGGCCGATGAATCCATATTTGAATGTCATGCCGATCAGGCCCAGGTCATCCGGGAAAAATTTTCCACCAAAGATATCCTGATAGGTTTTGCTAAACGCGCTGGACTGTCCATACCCAAAAACCGGTAATTTCAGGGCGAATGTCCAGGCGATTTTGTAGGATGCGGCTCTAACCTCGGCGCCTTCGGCATTCAAAAATTTTTCAACCAGGATATCGCTGCCGGCAATCAGCAACATCAAACTGATCGGAGCCACCAGCACAAACAGATTCATACGATTAGGGCGTTTGAACAGAATGGGATAAATCATCAGTGACATGGCCAGTGTCGCCATCTGCGAACGGGCTTTTTGCAGAAACCATATATAGCCGACTAGCGCCACCACGATTAGAAATCCGGTTTTTACCATTCTATCGCCCGGTTGAAATATACGCATCAAGCCGTAGAAAGTCAGAATAATCAGAACATAAGTGGGTGGCTTCAGGCGATAACCTCGCCATTCATCGTAGGTGACCAGATAAAACATATAACCCTTCGAGAAATAGGCCGATTTTAAATCAATCGTATGATAGAAAAACAGGTAACTCAAAATCACCATCACCATGCTTGCAATCAGAAGGTTTTCTATTTTTTGCAAGGAGAAGCCTAGTCGGTAAAGAAAGTATAGGGTAGGGCCAAGAAATACGATCATGAACTCCCGGGCAGCGAACAGGCTGGGCACCATGCTGACCCCCGCGTTGATGGCAAACGCTAGCGATGAACTGATCATCACGTAGCCAACAAACAGGGGAGTGACCCAGAACCACCAGGCCCAGCGAATGTTTCTATCAGTAAAAGCGGTGAAAATGGCGCCGTAAAAATAGAGACCCAGGGCAAGTGCAATGGCTAATTCCTGGAGGCGGTTGTTCATGAAATACTTCCCTCCCTGGTATACGCCGAAAAAAACCAGGACCAGAAGGAAGCTGATGACGGATTTAACAGTGACGCGCATGATCAGACTTCGACATGCAGTGGATTAGACGCAAGCCCGGTCCTTGGGCCAGTCGGCTGCGGTTCATGACGGACCTGGTTTTTGCCATCACCCTGCTCACGATGATCGTCTTGGCCTTGCTGGGAGGTATGCTGGGGGTGATGTACTGGACCAAGGTCGATCTAAATATCGATTTATTCAAAGACCATATATTCGAGTTTTTTGAGATTCTGAGATTCTGAGATACTGAATCGAATGGATTTTATCCAGGAGGTGAGTGTTGCCTAAGATTGTTATCGTGACGCCCAGTTATGCGCCTGATTTCGAGCGCTGCCAGGCGCTCTGTGAAAGTCTGCAACGCTTTGTGTCCGGCCATGCTGAACATGTCGTGATCGTTGACCGTCAGGATCAGGCGTTGTTTTCCCGGCTGGCTGGCGCAACGACCCGGCTGTTGCTCAAGGAAGAAATTCTCCCCGGCTGGTTGCGCAAGCTGCCTTTCAGCCGCAAATGGTGGCTCAATCTGCGCGGTTTGCCCGTCCGGGGCTGGATTTTGCAGCAAATCGTCAAGCTTTCCGTCGCCGAGGCCATCGCTGCCGATCTGTATCTGTTCGTCGATTCGGATGTCATTTTTATCCGACCCTTCCAGGCCGCCACGGTGATGAACGAGCGGGGGCAGGTTCGTCTGTTCAGCGCACCCCGCAAGCCCGAGGATCTCACCGAACCTCGCCATTGCGCCTGGTATCGCCAGGCCGGCAAGACCTTTGGCTTGAGCGGTGAGTCCTATCAACAAAGCGATTATATCAGCCAGTTGGTCACCTGGCGGCGCGACACGCTGCGGCAACTAACCGCCCGGATCGCGGAAAAGGGTGGGCGCGACTGGCGGGCGGTATTAGCTAACACGCTCGATTTTTCCGAATACACGCTGTACGGCGTCTTTGCCGAGCACGTTCTGGGCGACGCTTCGGGCCATTTCCTGGCGCAAAACGAACTGTGCTATTGTTCCTGGCACCATCGCATTGAAAAACATGAAGATTTACTGGCTTTTCTGCGCGACATTCCCGAGTGCTATCCAGCGGTGCTGATCCAGTCCAATCTGGGCATTGCGCCGGCTGATTACCTGCGGGCGTTGGGTCGACCGCCGACTGTTTAAGACTCCATGCTCTTGCACCGCCTCACCCTGGTTCTGCTCCCGGTGCTGGTCATATATACGGGGTGTAGTGGGTATGCGCCTTTGCGACCGGAACAGGTAGTCACGCGGGACGCCTACCAGAGCGGGGATGAAACCATCCAGCGCGTTCCGGATTCCTTTACCCCGATATCAGCGGTGGAACTGGCGGCGGGCCGGGATCAGCCGGTCCGTTTTCCTCGTGGTTGGGTGCTGATCGACGATGGGACCACGATGCGGGAACCCGCGCCTGGCTTTTCCGGTTCCCGAGCTGAATTGGCGCTGGAGCTGAGCCAGCGCCTGGCGGCGACTCTGACTCCTCTTCCAGCGCGGGCTGGACGGCCGGCGACAATCCCAGTGAGCCTGGAGATCGAACGCGCCAGCACCCTGGGGGACGATTTATCCACCGCCCTGACCCAACTGGAAAACCGGTGGCCAGTTGGAACGAAGACCACGCTATTGATCTTCAGCCGCGCGGATCGAGTAACCGAGTCGGCCGTGGCAACGGCGCGCCGGATGCAGAGTCAGCATGGCGAGGGGGTGTGTCTGAATTTGATCACCGTTGGCGACAAAACGGCCTGCTACAAACTGCGCGCTTTCAATACCTGTGGCAGCGCGGTGCGGGGCGAGCGCATCGCGGCTCCGGAAACCATGGCGGCTTACGCCATTCGCGTGTTTTACGACGATCCAACTGACAGTGATGGCGATGGGATTCCTGATTACCGCGATCAATGTCCCGATACGCCCAGGGGCCTGCGCGTCAACTGGGATGGCTGTCCGTTCGATGAAGCGGCTCTGCGGAGTTTGCTTCCCGATCAAAAGATGAAAGGTTATTGAAGTAGCCGGGAAAACCATCCCATGCACCCAGGTATGCGGTCCATCGTCGCCCCTTGCGGGAAGGGAGACAGCGCCCGTCCTTCACCCAAACCGGGCGGCTGGACCTGCTTCCGCTGCCTGGCGCTGGCGGTTTTAATCCTGCTGTGGAGCATTGCGCCAGCGTTGGCGCAACAACTGCCGCTGCTCGATGCCCTGGACCAGGTGCAACGCGCGCAACAGATGAAGGCCGCGCCCTCCGGCGTGGATGAACCGATCAAAGCCCCGGTCATCCCGCCAGCGGTTCCGGTGCCGGTCAGCCCCAGTCAGGAAACCCCCTCCGTCATTGAGAAGAAAGTCACCGAAACCCTGAACGTCATCACGCTGGAGGATAAAATCCGCCAACAGGTCGTGCAGTCGGAATTGCAGCAGTTCGGCTACGATCTCTTTCAGCAAGTTCCAACCACGTTTGCGCCGGTCACCGATTTGCCCGTGCCTCCGGACTATATCCTTGGCCCCGGCGATACCGTGGTGGTGCAGGTCTACGGCAAACTGAATGTCGAATATCGGCTGGTGGTGACCCGCGACGGACGGCTGCTGGTGCCGGACTTGGGTCCCATCGAAGTGGCGGGGATGCGGTTCGACGAGGTACGCGAGCTGCTCCGCCAACGTTTCGAGCAGCAGATCATCGGCGCCAAGGCGGTTGCTACCATGGGCGCCTTGCGCACCATTCGCGTCCTGCTGGTAGGCGATGTGGTCAAGCCCGGCGACTACACCGTCAGCGGGCTGACCACGCTGCTCAACACCTTGATGAGCACGGGCGGGATCAAACGCACCGGCACCCTGCGCAATATCGAACTCAAGCGCGCCGGCCGGAAGGTGGCCAGCCTGGATTTGTACGACGTCATGCTGCGCGGCGATACCTCGGGGGATGTGCAATTACAGCAGGGGGACGTGATCTTCGTTCCCCCCATCGGTCCAACCGTGGGCATCGCCGGCGAGGTGCAGCGTCCCGCCATTTATGAACTGCGTAACGAATCCACCATCAAGGAACTGATCGCGCTGGCCGGCGGCCTGTTGCCCACTGCTTCACTGGCGGACGCGCATGTTGAACGCATCCAGGATGGCAGTCGTTACACCCTGATCGATGCGCCGCTGAACAGCCCGAAGGGTTTGGCGCTCCGGGTAGTGCAAGGGGACATCGTCCGGGTGTTTCCCGTGACCCGGGCCATGGATGATGTGGTATTGCTCAGTGGCCATGTCCTGCGTCCCGGCGGGTTCCAGTTTCGCAAGGGAATGCGCGTTTCTGATCTGCTGCCTTCGCCCCAGATTCTCCGGCCCAATGCGGATACCTCCTTTGCGCTGTTGCGCCGGGAAAATCCCAAGACTCGGCGCATTCAGGTCATCTATTTGAACCTTGAGAGCATCCTTCGCCGGCCGGGCGGTCCCGGCGATCCCCTGCTGGCCTCGCGGGATGAAGTGATCGTGTTCGATCTCAATGAAGCCCGCGCCCAGCGCCTGGCCGGTCTGGTGCAGGATCTGCGCACCCAGGCGGAGCCGGGCCGCCATCCGCCGATGCTGGTGGAGGTCAAGGGTCATGCGCGCTTTACCGGAACCTTGCCGCTGGCGGCGGGCACCCGGCTGCTGGATGTCATCGGGCTAGCGGGAGGAGCGCTGCCTGGCAGTGATCTGGATTACGGCCTGGTCGCCCGCCGGAGCTATACCAATGGCCGCCTGGAATTTCTCGCCTTCAGCCTGGACCAGGCCAGAAGCGCCCCGAACAGCGTGGAGAATCTGCTGATTTTTCCGGAAGACACCCTGTATCTTTTCGCTTACGAGGAGAAAAGAACCGATCATATTGAAAAGGATATGGATCGCCTGATTCAGCAAACGCCGTATGGCCAGGCGGCGCCGGTCGTTTTTGTCAGGGGTGAGGTGCGTTATCCTGGCCGCTATCCCCTGGAACCGGGAATGCGAGTGAGCGGTCTGCTCCGCGCCAGCGGTGGTCTGTTGGAAGAAGCCTATGGTCTGTCCGCCGAACTGACCCGCTACGAACTGCTGGAGGGCGAATATCGCGCGACCGAGCAACGGCCCATCGATCTGGCCGAAGTCACCGCCAATGCCGGCGGCGGGCTGATTTTGCAACCGCGCGATGAACTGGTGCTGTATCGCAAGCCGAACTGGCGCGAAAAAGCCAACGTGACCCTGCGCGGGGAGGTGCGGTTTCCCGGCGACTATCCGATTCAGCAGGGAGAAACCCTGTGCCAGGTCATCCAACGCGCCGGCGGTTTGACCGATGGCGCCTATCCGTTCGGCAGCGTATTTACGCGCGAGCGGGTGCGAAAACAGCAACAGGAGGCGCTGGATCGCATCCAGGGTAATCTCGACGATCTGCTGGTGAATCTGACGCTGTCGCATGGCGTAAAAAATCAGGAAAAAGTGCCAGCTTCGGAGCGGCGGCACGAGATTATCGAGACCATCAAGCAACTGAAAAAGTCCGAGGCGCTAGGGCGAATGGTTATCGATCTAAGGCGCGCCGTGGCCTGTGATTCCGAGGCGAATATCGTCTTGCAGGATGGCGACAAGTTGGTGATTCCGCCGATGCTGGATGAAGTGACGGTGGTTGGCGAGGTTTACTATCCGTCATCGCATCTTTATCGAAAATCCTTGAACAGCCAGGATTACGTATCACTGAGCGGCGGCACGACCGTGCTGGCCCGCAAGGATCATGTTTTCGTGGTCCAGGCGAATGGCGAAGTCGTCTCCGTGCGGGGCGGTGATTGGGAAAATCAAGCGGGCAAGATCACCGTTACGCCGGGCGCGACGATTTACGTGCCGCTGAACGTGGACCGGATCAATGATTTGGAGTGGGTGCAGTCCTGGACGGAGATTCTCTATCATTTAGGTCTGACCGCCGCCAGTTTGAACACGGTTGGGGCGTTTAAATGAATACTCCAGGCTCTGCCCGTGACGAGGTGAAAAAGATCGAACCGGCAACAGCTCCGCTGCCCTATGGGCTGGAGGAGGAAATCGAGCTGGTCGAATATCTGGCTTCGCTGTTTCGCAACAAATACTGGATTTTGCTGTTTGCCGTATTGTGCGCGGGCGCCGGTTTTGGCCTGGCTAAGGTCATTCCCAAACGTTACGAGGCTGGAGTACAACTGTCGTTGCGCCAACCGGATATTCCCGGCGGCGTCACACCGGATAATCGCCGTGCTTCCGAAATGCTGACCTTGATGGAACATGGGTTTGTGCTCGATATGGCTGGTAAAAATTATCGCGATGTCGTCATGGCGCAAATGAACAGCCGGAATTTTACCAGCCATTTCATCGCCACCCAGAATGTGTTGCCGTATTTGTTCGCCAAGCAGTGGAATCCCGACAAACAGGAATGGATCGGGGGTTTCAAACCCTCCCTGAACGAAGCCTACGAGATCTTTGATAAATCAATCCGTACTGTCGTGCACGATCCCGAAACGGATCTGATCCGGCTAATCATCCGCTGGCGCGATCCGGAGATTGCCGCCACCTGGGCAAATGCTTATGTAAAAGCATTCAATGATTTTACCCGTGAAAAGGATATTCAGGAAAGCCGGCGCAAACGGGAATTTCTCATGCAGGAACTTCGTGAAACCTCCGTAGTGGAAATGGAAAAATCGATTTATCGCATGATCGAAGCGGAAACGGCTGTCGAAATGCTGGCTCGTTCGCGAGAAAATTACGTGCTGTTGGTCCTGGATAATGCGGTGCCGGACGCCCGACACTTTACCCCCTCGGTAATCCGCATGACGGCTATTGGTTTTGCCGCCGGATTCGGCATGGGCTTCGTCGCGGCGATTGGTAGCGTGCTGGTGCGCAAGATTCGCAACGCCATGCAGGCCTACCAGGCGCGCGCCAAGACAAATGGTGAATGGTGAATGGCGAATGGCGAATGGCGAATGGCGAATGGCGAGCCATGCTTGATTGCTAATCCTGGCCACTACCGAGTATTGAGCAACGATTAAGGAAATATGAATTTTCCACAGCGTATCAAACTGGGCGGACTGGGTAGGGCCTTGCCGGCGCTGATGGTGCGTGGCGGCGGACTGGGCTTGCAATTTCTGATGAGCGTGGTCGTCGCCCGCGTGCTGGGCGCGGAAGGCATGGGGTTGTATACCTTGTACCTGACCTGGATGGTGCTGTTCGGCGATCTGGTCAGCCTGGGCATGCCGATCTATGCCTTGCGCACGGTGGCGGCCCTCCGGGCGCGTGACCAAGATCGCTCCATCGCGTCCTTCGTGCGGCGAGCGCTGGTTCTGGTTCTGGCGCTCGGCGGGCTGTTCCTGCTGTTACCCTGGTGGCAAGAAGCGCTGATAGCCAACTGGATCACCGGCGATGCGCGTCTCGCTCCCGCTTTTGAATGCGCGGCGGTTGGCGCGTGGTTCTTTGTCGGGATGCGCATTCTGGCGGAAACGTTGAAGGGAACCGGCGCCACCCAGCGCGGCATTTTTGTGGAATCGGCGACTATTCCACTGGTCGTCCTGTCCGTGCTGCCCGTGTTGGTTTGGCGGGGTGGGATAGACAGCGTTGGGATGCTGTGGCTGCACGTCACCGCGGTCGGCGTGGCCTTCGCGCTGGCGGCGGCGTTGTGGCAAGCCCGGAGTCGCCGCTTTGGTGATGACGCCGGCGGTGAATCCGTCCCGGCCTATTCCCCGGCGCTGTGGTCCATGTGGGGAGGCACGCTGCTCAATATCGTCTACGTCAGTTTGCCGTTGATGCTGCTGCCCTGGTTCGCGACTGTGGCCGAAGTGGGTCATTTCGGCGTGGCTTTTCGCCTGATGAACCTGGTGACGGTGGTTATGGTAACGCTGACCGCGGTCTATGGCCCGCAGTTTGCGGCGGCTTACGCCCTGCGAGACGTCACCCGCCTGCGCCTGCTGATGAAACGCAGCCAGCAAATTTCGCTACTGTTGATTGCCCCCTTCCTGGCGGTATTCACGCTGGGGGCGGAACCCGTGCTCGGGCTGTTCGGCTCGGAATTCCGGGATGCCAAAGTCCTGTTGTGGATTCTCGCGGTCGGTCAGTTGTTCAACGCCGGCACTGGCCTGATAGGATACATGCTTAACATGATGCATCAGGAACGGACTGAATTCCTGATTCTGTTGGGAACGGTTGGGCTGATGCTGGTCGGCATGATCGCTGTCGGGTCGGTCGCGGGCGCCGTGGGGGTAACCTTGGTTTATAGCGGCGGGCTGATCCTGAAGAATCTGTTGTCGGTGATTTTCGCGTTGCGCTATCTCAACCGCCTCGAAACATCGACCTGAAGCTCGCTCATCCACACATTCATTTATGTGCCGCTGGAGAAGGAGTTACACAGTCACGGTTGAATTGATCCATGCCCGCCATCCTTCTATTACACTCCATCAAGACTCGAATCTTTTTCGCCGTAACCCTCATTCTTTCCATGGTGGCGGCGGTGGTGACGGTCTCTTCACAGCGCGCCCTGGAATACAACAGCATTACGGCTGAAGAACGCTCCGTGCGCAATGTCTTGAAACTGGTCGAGGACAACGTTCGAGGGCGTTACCGCAGTCTGCTGAAGGAGAAGGTCGCCATCGTGCAGGCGAGCAGACAGCGGTTCCACGAGTTCAATGACGTGGTGCGCGCCACGCTGGATCAGTTTGCCGCGCTGGCTGATCAGCAAGTGGTCAGCGCGGACAGGGCACGCGAACTGGCTCTGCAATGGCTGGCGGTCGTCCAGCCGGTGGATGGCGACTTCCTGCTGGTGCTCGATCACGAACATCGGGTGCTGGTCTCGCCGGACGCCAGCCAGCGCGGGCGCGTGATCGACCAAGTCGTTGACATCAAAGGCCGCATCGCGGCGCGGGCAGCGCGTGGAGAGATCATGCGGTTTAACGATACCTTTTTGTCCTTCCTGTGGCTGAACGCCGAGGGTGGGATGGCCGCCAAATTCGGCTACTTTGCCGACTACCGGCGCTGGGGATGGGTGATCGGTATCGTAGGCGATGTGGACCGGGTGAAAATCGAGGCGCGGCGCCAACTGGCGGAATTGCGCACCGAACTGGCCGATACGTTACCTCATATTGTAACCGGCGGGGACGCCACGGTGTTCATCTTCGACGGTCATGGGGAGATGGTGGTCCCACCACGGGATACCGCTGACCTGGTGGCCATGACCGCTGAGGTGCGTACCGCGCTAATGCGTGTGGCGCGGCAGATCACTGGTGACGAGATGCTGAACTTGGTGACCGCCAATGGCCGGGAGTTGGTAGGGCGCGCCACCTATATTAAACCGCTTGACTGGTATATCGCCGCGTTGGCTTCACGCGATGCCCTGCGTGAACCCGCTCGCAAACTGGTCGCTGGCCAGGCGGGTATTTTCCTCGGCGCGCTCGCGGTCGGGTTAATCCTCGCCTACTTCTTTGCCCACCGCATTGCATTGCCGCTCAACCAGTTGTCAGCCTACGCGATGAAGCTACCCGAATCGGATTTTTCAGCGAGTGATCGGGTTTCTTCCACGGTGAGCGAGCTGCCGATAGGCCGGCGTGATGAAATAGGCCAGCTCGCCCAGGCTTTCGTTTTCATGGAAAACAGCTTATACGCCAATGTGCGCCAGTTGATGCAGGCCGTCTCGGCGCGCGAACGGCTTGAAGGCGAACTCAATGTGGCCCGCGACATTCAGATGAATCTCCTGCCCCAGGTATTCCCGCCGTTTCCCAAGCGGCCTGAGGTGGATATCCATGCCCTGATCGCGCCCGCCAGGGAAGTGGGTGGCGATCTGTACAATTTCTATTTTCTTGATGAGCATCACCTGTGCTTCACGATGGGTGATGTGTCCGGTAAGGGTGTGCCCGCCGCGTTGTTCATGACCATTGTGATGACCCTGATTCGCGTAGCCTTCGATCACGAATCCGATCTAGGGCGGATCATAGACGATGTCAACACGAACATCAGTCGTAATAACCCCAATTGTGTGTTCGTCACTCTCGTGGTTGGGGTGCTGGACGTGCGCACGGGGCGGGTGCGCTATGTCAATGCCGGGCACAATCCGCCGCTAGCCTTACACCGGGAAGGTGATATCCAGGTCTTGGCGGCGGCCAGTGGACCGCCGGCCGGACTGATCGATGGTATTGAGTTTAATCTGCTCGAAACGGTACTGGGTCCGGGAGATGGCCTGCTCCTGTACACGGATGGGGTAACCGAGGCTCTGGATCCGTCCGGCAATCTGTATGGCGACGCACGTCTGCGCCAACTGTTGACCCACTGTCCAGGATTCACCGCCGAGCAGGTGGTGGATCGCATCATCCGCGATGTTCGCGATCACGCGGGCGAGGCCGAGCAGTCCGACGATATTACCGTGCTCGCGGTGTGCTACCGTGGGTTCGAGCAGATCCGTACAGAAGCCTGACACGATGAAAACCTTATTTCAGTGGCTGCTGGTCGGAGTGATGTGCACTGCGCTGGGCGTGCCACCAGCGATGGCTGCCGATACGACACAGCAGCCGTTTTCCACCGCGCCGAAGGCCAAAGCGCAGGGCAAATGGCGCATCGGTTACTACGAAGGTGGACAGCATCCCGACCATGAAGTGATTCTCAAAGCGATCGTGCGTGGTTTGGTTAATCTTCATTGGCTGAATAAAATTGAAATTCCTGCCGAAGACAATCCCACTCCCGGTGGTTTTTGGGCTTATCTGGCCCACAACGCGGTTAGCGACTATATTGAGTTCGTGCCCGATGCCTATTACAACGCCGGCGACTTTGACCCAAGAATTCGTCCCCAGGTACGCGAGCGCCTGATCAAGCGCCTTTCAGAGCAGGGCGATATCGACTTAATGATTGCCATGGGCACCTGGGCCGGACAGGATCTTGCCAATGATCGCCATCATGTGGCGACCGTGGTGGCCGCGGCCGGTGACCCCATTGGGTCGGGTATTGTGAAAAGCGCCGAGGATTCCGGGTTGAATCACCTGTATGCCAGGGTCGAGCCGGATCGCCATGCCCGCCAGGTCGAACTATTTCACGATATCATCGGCTTTCGCCGACTGGGGGTGGTGTTTGAAGACACGCCCGAGGGGCACGCCCGCGCCGCGGTCGATATCATTGAACGCACCGCCGCCACCAAGGGGTTTGAGGTCGTGAAGTGTAGCGCTCCTTTCAGCGACGTACCAAGGGAAGCGGCGGAAAACCAGGTGGTCGCTTGTTATGAGAAGATCGCCATGACCGCTGATGCGGTCTATCTCACGATGCATCACGGCCTAAATGCGCGGTCGCTGCCTCAAGTGGTCACCGCGTTGATTGCCGCGCAACGGCCGTCGTTTTCAATGCTAGGCGAAAGCGAAGTCAAGCGCGGCGTGCTGGTGGGCATGGCGCAGGGTCACTATCGCTATGTGGGTTATTTCCATGCCGAGCACATAGCCCGTATTTTCAACGGCGCCCAACCGCGCCTGCTCTCGCAGGTGTGGTTGGCGCCAGCCAGGATCGCGCTCAATCTGAAGACCGCCGAGTTAGTTGGTTACGACCCGTCGGTCGATATTCTCCTGGCCTGTGACGAGATTTACTCCACCATCGAACAATAGGCTCCACGAAACCGCTTGGGATGTCCCGCCGCTTGCGGCGGGGTTCTTTACTGAGGAAAACAAATGAATTCATATCATTCCACCAACGCGGTGACCCTGGTGCTGGGAGTTCCAATCGATGATTTGACCCTGGAATCCGCCGTTCAGCAAACATTGGCTCTGGCGGATGCCTGGCGTCGGGATGGCCGTCCTCGGCAGATTGCGACGGTCAACGTGGATTTTTTGACCAATGCCCTGGGTTGGACGTCGTGGGCGCCGCCGCGCCATCCGGAACTGCTGGATATCCTGCGGCGGGCCGACCGGGTTACCGCCGATGGCATGCCCGTGGTATGGTTGGCCCGGATTTTGGGGACGCCGTTGTCCGGCCGAGTGACCGGCGCCGATCTGGTTCCCGCCCTAGCCAGCGCCATGGCTCGGACCGGCCACCGCCTGTTCCTACTGGGCGGGCGCGGTGACATCGGCCAACAGGCGGCGGATCAATTGCGGCGACAAAATCCGGGTTTGCAAATCGCTGGGGTTTATTCGCCCTTCGTCCATACCGAAGGCGAGGCGGCGCTGAATGCCGAAACCGATGACGTCGAGATCGTCGAACGGATCAATCGGGCGGCACCGGACGTGTTATTGGTCGGGTTCGGCAACCCGAAACAGGAGCTTTGGTTTCACCGCAACCGGCACCAGCTCAAGGCCGGCGTCAGTATTGGCATCGGTGGAACATTTGAATTCATCGTGGGCCGCGTGGCGCGCGCGCCGGAATGGATGCAACGCAGCGGGCTGGAATGGATCTATCGAATCACACAGGACCCGGGACGCCTGTGGAAACGCTATGCCGTCGGCTTGCTGAAACTAGCGGTCATGGGAATGCCGATGGCGCTGCATTATCGCTGGCGCAAATGGCGCTGTCCGGCAGGTCGATCCGCGATTGCCGCAACCCTTCAACCTTCCCCTCCCAGCTCCCCTTCAGCCGGGGAGACGATGCTGGTTCTACCGGAACGGGTGGACGCCGCCTGGGTGCAGGCCCAAGCCCCGCTGTCTGTAATGTCAAACGGCCAGCCCGGGAATCTGGCGGTGGATTTCACCGCCGCGTGCTTTATTGACGCCGCCGCTCTGGGTTACCTGGTCCGGCTATGGAAATCGGCGCAAACCGCCCAACGGTCGATCCGAGCCGTGGGGATCGAGCAGGCGCCCGTCGCTGGCCTGTTGAAAGCGACGCGCGCCTGGGATCTGTTCGCCGAAGTGTCTGGCTACCCACTGCTTCCGTCGCCAGTGGCAACCAGCTCAGCGGCTGACGGACTGCTCATCCTGGCGGACCCGGTGGCTGGCGTTGCCATCGCGGGCCTGAACGGTCGGTTGGACGTGGATCGGGCAGTCGGCCTGGATGTGGAGTTGTTCGCCGCCGCGTTGGGTGATGGTGACTGCGTGCTGGATTTATCCGGTTTGCGCTTTGTCGACAGCACGGGACTGCGGCTGTTGTTTCACCTCCAGCGTCGCTTCAACAACCGTGGGCGGGAACTAATCCTGTGCGGCGTGCAACCACCGGTACGGCAACTACTGGCCATCACCTGCTTGACGGACCAGTTCCACCAGGCCACGAATCGGGAGCAGGCGCTAGGTTTGTTGGCCGCGCGCCAGCGCGAAACCGATGAATCGGAACTCGCTCAGGATTACCGAGCGTCCGCTTCGTGTCTGGATCGGGTCCTGCGGAAGCTTTATGTGGTCGCCTATCGAGCGGAAATAGCAGTCAACTTTTTGATCCGACCCCGGGTGGATGGAGCCTACGTGGCGGTCTGGCACGGTGATCAAGTGTTGCTGATTCTGAACAGCTACAAATCCCGTTATACGCTGCCCTGTGGCAAAGTCAGGCCCGGTGAGGACCCTTTGGAAGCGGCCCGCCGGGAGTTGCGCGAAGAAATCGGTCTGGACTTGGAATCAGGGGCTTTTCACCAAAGCTTCACGATGGTCGATCACAGCGAGTTCAAGGAAGATCACATTCATCTGTACGAAACGCGCCTGGAGCAGTTGGGGAAAATTCGCCTGGACGGTCGGGAAGTGGTCTGGGCCGGATTCAGAACGCCGGCGGAAGCGGTTGCATTGCCCTTGTTTCCGCCGGTGCAGACCTATCTGCTGGGCAAGATGAATGCGCCGACGGACCGGAAGTAGTGGTTCCTTATGGATCTCCTCCGTTTTCAGCTTCAGCCGCCAATCAGCGTCCGTAATTCATTTGTGCGGCGTTCCAGCAAGTCCAGGTCGCCGCGCGTTTCGACGTTGAGCCGCAGCAGCGGTTCGGTGTTGGAACAGCGTAGATTGAACCGCCAGTCGGTGAATTCAAGGCTGATGCCGTCGGTTTCGTCCAGCGCCGGCTGGCGGTCCACGTAGGCGGCGACAATCTCCCGGATTTTGGCCGGCGCGTCGGCGACCCGGAAGTTGATCTCGCCGCTGCACGGAAACGCCCGCATCCGCGCATCCACCAGCGCCGCTAGCGTTTGGCCAGTGCGACTGAGCAGATCAGCGACCAGCAACCACGGGATCATGCCGCTGTCACAATAGGCAAAATCGCGGAAATAGTGGTGGGCGCTCATTTCGCCGCCGTAGAGCGCGTTTTCCAGCCGCATCCGTTCCTTGATGAAGGCGTGGCCAGTTTTGCTTTGCACCGGAATGCCCCCCGCCGCCCGTACCTGATCGATGGTGTTCCAGGTCAGCCGGGGGTCGTGAATGATCTTGGCGCCCGCCTGCCGGGCCAGCAGGGTTTCCGCCAGCAGGCCGACCAGGTAGTAGCCCTCGATGAAACGGCCGCCTGCGTCAAAAAAGAAACAGCGGTCGCAATCGCCATCCCAGGCCAATCCCAGATCGGCGTTGTGTTCGCGCACCGCCTGGGCGGTGGCGTCGCGGCATTCCGGCAGGAGGGGGTTGGGGATGCCGTGGGGGAAAGTCCCGTCCGGTTCGTGATGAATCTTGATGAACCGCAAGGGCAGATGCGGTTCCAGCGCGTCGATGATCGGTCCCGCGCCGCCGTTGCCGGCATTGACGACGATCTTCAGCGGTCGCAGGGCGCCGGCGTCGATAGAGCTCAACAGATGCGCGATGTAGGCGCTCTTGTCCGGCCGATAGTCCAACCTGCCGCGACGGTTGGCCATCGTCAGGTTCTCGGCGTCGGCCACCAGATCGCGGATGGCGAACAGACCGCTGTCGCCGCTGATCGGCCGGGCCTGTTCCCGTACCAGCTTCATGCCGTTGTAATCCATCGGGTTGTGGCTGGCCGTGACCATGATCCCGCCATCGAGCCGATGATGGAAGGTGGCAAAATAAATTTCCTCGGTGCCGCACAACCCGATGTCCAGCACGTCCGCGCCACCGTCGAGTAGCCCGTTGGCCAGAGCCGTGGCGAGCGCTGGACTGCTCAGGCGCACATCATGGCCGACCGCCACCCGTTGGGGTTGCACGACGACGGCATAAGCCCGGCCGATGTGATAGGCCAGTTCCTCGTTCAACTCGTCGGGAATGCGCCCGCGAATGTCGTAGGCTTTAAAACAGTTCAATGCACCACTCATTTGTCCTCCTGGCCTCCAACCGCTGACACCTCACCCATCCCGCCCGTAGATATCGTCGTAGCGGACGATGTCGTCCTCGCCCAAATAGCTACCCGACTGCACCTCAACGATCTCTAGCGGAATCTTACCGGGGTTTTCCAACCGATGATGGACTCCGACCGGGATGTAGGTGGACTGATTCTCGGTCAACAGGAACACCTCGTCGCCACGGGTCACGCGGGCGGTGCCGCTGACCACCACCCAGTGTTCGGCGCGATGATGGTGCATCTGCAGGGAAATGCTGGCGCCCGGCTTGACCATGATCCGTTTGGCCTGGAAGCGGCGGTCCAGGTCAATCGAGTCGTAGAAGCCCCACGGCCGGTAGACCTTGCGATGGATACGGACTTCCGGACGCTGGCTGGCATTTAGCCGGTTGACGATCTCTTTGACATCTTGCACCCGATCCTTGGTGGCGACCAGTACAGCATCGGCGGTTTCGATCACCACCAGATGCTCGACGCCTACCGTGGCGACCAGTCTCGACCCGGCGTCGATATAGGAATCGCGCGTGTCCACGCTGATCACGTCGCCCCGCTGGATGTTGCCGTCCGCGTCGTGGGTGCCCACGTCCCACAGCGCCGCCCAGGACCCCACATCATTCCAGCCCACCGCTAGCGGCTTGACCACCGCCTGGTCGGTCTTCTCCATCACCGCGTAGTCGATGGAATCCTTGGGGCAGTTGGTGAAGGCTTCGCGATCCAGCCACAGAAAATCCCGTTCGGCGTGGCCAGCGGCCAGTGCCTGCTGGCAGGCCACCAGCATCGCCGGGGCGAACCGTTCCAATTCCGCCAGGAACGCCGAGGCGCGGAACATGAACATGCCGCTGTTCCAGTAGTAGTGGCCTGAGTCCAGATACTCCTGGGCGGTGTCGAGGTTAGGCTTCTCGACAAAGCGATCCACCCTGCGCACGCCGGTGTCGTCCAACGGTGGACCCGCCTTGATGTAACCGTAGCCGGTTTCCGGCGCGGTGGGTACGATACCGAAGGTAATAAGCCGGCCGGCTTCGGCTTGAGGCGCGACTTGATGGATGGCGGTGCGAAAGCCCGCTACATCGGCGATCACATGGTCGGCGGGTAACACCAGCAAGATCGGATCAATTCCGGCATTCGCGCTCTGGGCGCGCAGGGCAGCGATGGCCACCGCCGGCGCGGTGTTGCGTCCAACCGGCTCCAGCATCACAGCCGCCGGCTGGATACTGATCGCTCGCAACTGCTCCGCGACCATGAAGCGGTGTCCCGTATTGCAAACCACCAGCGGCGCGGCCACACCGTCTAGGCCAGCGACGCGCAACGCGGTGTTCTGTAGCATGGTGTGCTGATCAACCAGTGGAAGGAACTGCTTGGGATAGGTTTCGCGAGACAGCGGCCACAGCCGGGTGCCACTGCCGCCGGACAGGATGATGGGAACGATCATGTTCAATGACACTCAATAGTTTAGAAATGAAGGGTTGGATTAAGGCGGACCACGCGTGGCTGAATCCATTCCAGGAAGTAAATATAGTCTACCCAATTAATATCTATACATAAGAGTATCAGGCTGAGTCTGGGATTGCGGCATATTCGGTATCGGGAAGCTGAAAAAATGATCGGATTTTATCCGCCTTTTGTTGGAGGGACTTCAATGCCGAGTACAATCTTTTCCTCAAGTCGGGTTTGTTTTTGATGGGTTGTTTTCCTACTTGGCGATGCTTGATCTCGTTCCAGACTTGCTCGTCGGGATTCAGTTCCGGGGAATGGGTCGGAAAGAAAAACATCCGCAGTTGGGTCCGATGGGCCAGGACGAACTGGCGCACGGGAGCCGACCGATGAAACGACGCTTGATCCGCGATCAGAATCAGGGGTCGGGTGCGCCCCCGCAGCAGCTGCTGGAGAAACGCCACATACCGCTCCCCATCAATCGACGGCTCGGTTACCGTGTAGCGCAGTGCACCGGTGGCCGTGATGACGGACAAGCTGTTATACCCGCCGCGCCGGTCGGTCGCGGGTACCACCGGCGGGTGGCCCACCGCACCCCAGGTGCGCCCCGCCCGGGTCATCACGCCAACGCCGGTCTCGTCCTCAAAGCCGAGGTCCGCCCCGATCTTCTCGGCCAACCGTTGGATTTTCGGGAACTGGTACAGCAGAAAATGGGCCACCGCCTCGGGGTCCTGTTCCGCCGCGCGATAGCACGGCCGTTGGCAGCTCAAGTCCAACCGGTGCAGGTGCAACGCCACCGTCGAATCCGCCACCCACACCCCAAACCGCCGCTGGAGCAATTCCACCAGAATCTTCAGCGTCCACAACTCGGTATCATAGTCATGATCGACTGGCGTCGAATTCAGAATGGTGTCTTGCAACCACCGATCCATCGCGGGAGTGAGCACCGGGGCCGCCCCCGGGGCCGAGCGGGTATCCAATTCCGCTTCGCCGCCGCGATGATATCAACGCAACCAGTCATAAATGCAACTGCGGCTGATGCCGAAAATCCTGGCAATCAACTCCGGGCTCTGATGTTGGTCCTCCACCGCCCGAACGGCAAGGCGGCGGAGGTAGTTCATGACCTCATCGGGGATTTTACGAAAATCCGACAACCATTCCGCGTTCATGAGAATACTCCCGCCGCCAGGCTCAGTTGGCTTGCTATGAAATTTCTCAAAACATTAGACGTAACTACCTACCCCTACCGAAATTAGCTAATCTACCCCCATGCCTGAGTTGACCTGCCCCACCCAAGCCGAACTGAACCGGATGAGCCATTCTGAGAAGGATGCGCTGATTCTGGCGCTATTCGACGTCCTGGGACGGCATGAGCAGCGGTTAAGGGAACTGGAAAGCCGGATTCAGAAAACCAGCCGCAATTCCAGCCAGCCGCCGTCCTCGGACGGGCTGAAGAAGGGACCGGCGATGCCCCGACGCGCGGGTGAGAAGCCGCTGGGTGGTCAGCCGGGCCATCATGGGGCGACCCGGGTAATGGTGGATACGCCTGACGAAATCCGGGAGTTGCGGCCGATGGGGATTTGTGCGTGCGGCACCGAGTGGGCTGGGTTGGCTGAGCTACCGGCCCGTGTTGGGGAGCGCCGGCAGCGAATCGAGCTACCGGAACCGAAGGCGGTGGTCACGGAATTCCGCCAGATGTGGGTGACCTGTCCGGGCTGCGGGCGGGACCACGGGGGGAGGTTTCCGGCGGGGGTGACCCCGAATGTCAGTTTTGGCCCGCGGCTGAAGGCGTATGCGGTCGGGCGGGTGAACGGGCATTTCGTGGCCCTCGACCGGGCCTGCGACCTGATCGCCGATCAATATGGGGTTCGACCGTCCGATGGGGCGGTACAAAACTGGATGATCGAGGCCGGGCAGCGGTTGGCCGACGACCACGCGGCCGGTCGGGAAGCCATCCGGGCGGCCGAGGTGGCGAACTTTGACGAAAGCGGGCTGCGGGTGAGCGGCCAGCTCAACGGGCTGCAGGTGGCGGCGACCGCCACCGTCGTGCATTACACCGTCCATGCCAAGCGGGGGGAGGAGGCGATGGATGCCGCCGGGATTCTGCCCCGGTTCGCCGGCACGGCGGTGCATGACCACTGGAAACCCTACGGGGCCTATACCCAGTGCACCCATGCCTTCTGCAACGCTCATCACCTGCGGGAGTTGCGGTATTGTGAGGAGTTGACCGGGCATTTCTGGCCCTACGCCCTGCGGCACCTGCTGGTGGAAGGCCATGAGGCGGTGCTCGCCGCCCGCGCCGCCGGCCAGGCGGCCCTGGAGCCGGCGTATGTCGCGGAGTGGCTGGCCCGCTATGACCAGCAAGTGCGCAACGGCTTGGGAGCCTGTCCGATACGACTGCCCGAGCCGGGCAGTAAACGCCGGGTCAAGCCGCATCCGGCCACCAATCTGCTGGTGCGCCTGCGGGATTACAAAACCGAGGTGACCCGCTTCCTCACCGATTGGCGGGTCCCGTTCGACAACAATCGCGCGGAACGGTTGGTGCGGCCGATCAAAGTCAAATTGAAGGTGATCGGGGGGTTCCGCGCCCTGGGCGGTTCCACCGCCTTCTGCATCCTGCGTTCGATTTGGGAAACCAACAAGCTGAACGGCATTAACCCCTTCGATACCCTCAGGCTGGCGTTTGAGGGTAGGTAGTTACGATTTTTTCATCGGGTCTGGAAGCAGGCCCGCCACGAGACAAAAGCTCATGCGTGACTATTCGGATCGGTTGATTGAACCGGACGAGGCCCTGCGCGAGGCCCTGCTGCGCCGTTATGGTCGGGTACGGCCGGATGGGTTCTGGCGGCGGCTGGCCTTTCAGGGCAAACGGCTAACGTGGAAGGCAGTGGTGGGCGCCACTTATGTGTTCAAACGCCTGCTCGACATCGTGGCCTCGTCCATCCTGCTGGTGTTGCTGGCGCCGCTGTTCCTGACCATCATGCTCCTGATCCGGCTGGAGTCGCCTGGACCCATCTTCTTCAAGCAAGTCCGGGTGGGGCGCTGGGGCACGCTGTTTACCATGTGGAAATTTCGCTCGATGTACGTGGATGCCGAGGCGCGCAAGGCGGCGCTGCTGGTCGACAACGAATCGGGCGGTGGCGTGATTTTCAAAATGAAACGCGACCCGCGCATCACCAAGGTGGGTCGCTTCATCCGCAAGGCGTCGATCGACGAACTGCCGCAATTATGGAATGTGCTGGTGGGCGACATGTCGCTGGTCGGGCCGCGCCCGGCGCTGCCCAGCGAAGTGAACCAGTATTCGCTGGCCGACCGGCGGCGGCTGGAAGTCATTCCTGGCATCACCTGTATCTGGCAGGTCTCCGGCCGTTCCGACATTCCCTTCCCCGAACAGGTCAAGCTCGACGTGCAGTACATCGAATCGTCTTCGTTCGGCAACGACATCCTGATTCTGCTCAAGACCGTGCCGGCGGTGCTGCTGGGGCGGGGAGCCTACTAGACCATGCAAGCGCTGATTCTCGCTGACCGGCTGGGCCGGGAACTGGAGCCGCTGACCGAACGAACCTGCGTGGCGTTGCTGCCGGTGGTGGGCAAGCCGGTGCTGGAACACACGCTGGAAGCGCTGGTAGCCGCCGGCGTGCGCGAGGCGGTGATCGCCATTTCGCCGTTCGCCGACCAGGTACGAGCGGTGATCGGCGACGGCAGCCGCTGGGGAATGCGGCTGGACTACGTGCTGACTCAGGGCGAGGAAAACCCGGATACCGTGGTGGAGCGCTGCCAGAACCGGATTCAAGCGGAGGTGCTGGCGCTGCGGGGCGATGTACTGCGCGGCGCGGCGCTGGGCGAGTTTCAGCAACGGGCTGGTGAGGTCAGCGGCCCGGTCGTGCTAGGGCGGGCGGTGGCCGCGCCGATCAGCCTGTGCCTGAACCGCGCCGGTGGCCGGGGCGGACTGGAGCCACTGCGCTGGGCCGGCGAGTCGCCCGCGCCCGGATCAGCGTGGCCGGTGGTGGAACTGCCCACCGGGGCGCTGAATCGGCTGGACTCCCTGGCCGCCTATCATCGGGCCAACCTCGATGCCGCCGCCGGTCGTTTTCCGGGATTGATCGTACCGGGGCGGCAGGTAGCGCTGGGATTGACCGTGGGTTTGCGCTCCCGCGTTTCGCCGCGCAGCCTGCGCCAAGGCATCGCGTTCGTCGGCAGAAACTGCCGGATCGAGGCCAGCGCCGAATTTTACGGTGAGGTAGTTATCGCCAACCGGGTGATTGTGGACCGCCATGTCATCCTGCGCGACAGCGTCATCCTGTCGGATACCTATATTGGCGAGTTGCTGGAGGTCCAAAACGCCATCGTCTGGGGCAACCATCTGATCCGGGTCGATACCGGGGCGGTGCTGCCGGTAATCGAGACTTTCTTGCTAGCCGATCTGCGCGAGGTGACCCTGAGCGGAACCCTGGCCGAGCCGCTCAATCGGGTGCTGGGCGCGCTGCTGCTGGCGCTCTCGTTGCCGCTGTGGCCGCTAGCGCTGGTCGCCGCGCTGGCCGGCGACGCCGCCGCGCCGCTGCGCGAGACGCGGTTGCGTGGCAACCGGCTGGAATTCGACGAATTCGGCACGCGCCGACGGCGAGTGTTTGTGGCCCGCGAGTGGGCCACGATGATTCCCGTACTGCGCCATTTACCGCGCCTGCTGGCGGTGGTGAGCGGAGATTTGCGACTGGTCGGCGTGGAGCCGCTGACGCCCGAACAGGTGGAAGACCGGTTGGACGAGTGGGAACAGGTGGGTGATCAGGCCCCAGCCGGCTTGATCGGTCCGACGCAGTTAACTCTGCCAGCGGACGCCCCGCGCGAGGAGCGGTTGCTGAGCGACGCCTTCTACGCCCGCCAGCGCAGCACGGGCCGGGATTTGCGCTACCTGCTGCTGGGGGTAGCCACGCTGTTTACCCGTCGCGCCTGGTGGCCAAGATCGGCGAGCGAGCGCTAAAGCGTTGACCGGTCCGAGCAAGGTTGCCTTGAAAAGAGGGTAAGGAAGCCTGACAACCGCCTTCGGTTCATGTTGGCGTAATCTTCATTGCTGCCTCAACCGTGGAGAGAACACGTAGGTGGACGCTCCCGTTGAGTTTACCCCCCGTTAGTCTGCTACGGGTTTTCTGACTTGCGCCCCTAATCCCGGCGTCGCAGGACATAAAAGGCGTAGCCGCAATCCGTCGCGTAACGGGTCATCAGCGCGATTTCGGATTCCGTCAAATCGGCCACGGCTTGGGCGTCCGCGTCTCCCGCATGGGCTGCCCGAAACACCGGCAGGCGCTCCCGCAACGGATCGTAGTACGCCCGCCAGGCCGACCACGGCAACGGAAAGTGGTCGACCACTTGCCAACCCCGTTCGCCCGCCGCCGTCAGATTAGCCTCGACGCCGCGCAGGGCCGGATATTCCGCATCAAAGAAAGTCTTCAACTCCGCCGGCGGATCAGACCGAAACCAGGACAATTCGGAAACCGCCAAATACCCTCCGGGCTTGACCCACGACCGCCACTGCGCCAACCCCGCGTCAAAGCCCATGATATAAACCGCCCCTTCGCTCCAGATCAGATCGAAACGGGCTTCCCGGAACGGCAAGGCCCGCATGTCGCCCTGACAGACCCGCACGCGCGTGGCCCAACCCCGGTCGGTCGCGGCCCGGCGCAGCGAGCGAAGAAACACCAGGGATCGGTCGAGCGCCGTGACGCGCCCGGTGGTGGCCGCCGCCAGCGTCAAGGTCTGCGCGCCGGTTCCACAGCCGATGTCGAGAATCTCCGGCGCGGCCGGTAACTCCGCGCAGAGCGCCAGCGCCCGTCGGGTGAATGCGGCATCGCCTGGGCCCTGGCGCGGCAGGCCATCGTGCAACACGATTAACAACTCCATCAGCCGCTCTTCGTCCACCCCCATCGCCTCTCTTGCTTGCTCGATCTGGGCGATCACCCGACGATTTCTTCCACTTCAAACCCCACGATATTTCGCTCGGCGCGACTGAACTCCACCCCAATCAGCGCGATGGGCTGTCCGGACGCCCGATATTTTTCGGCATAGCGCCGATCCTTGATCTGTTGCAAGGCCCGCCCCTCGGGCGCAAGTTCCACCACCTTGAATTCAAAAAGATAAATGCGGTCCCCGAACCGCACCGTCATATCGATTCGGCCCTGATTCGTGGCGTCCTCCAGGGTGATGTCCAACCCCAGCGCGGCGAAATAGCTGTAAAACACACTGGCGTAATAGCCTTCGTACCGGGCAATCGGGTTGTTGTCGTACCACTGGTGCGGGATGCTGGCGAAAAACGCCTGGAACAGATCCTTGAGTCCCGGCAGATCATGGCGCTGAAGCAGTCGGTACAAGGTTTTCCGATTCTGTATTTCCGCTTGCGGATTCGCGGTCCACACCCGTAACAAACTGCCATAGGTGCTCTGATAGACCTCGTGGTTGGGAAAGCGCAACTGATAGAATGCATTGCCGCCCAGGTTTTCCTCGCGAGCGATGGTCAGATAACCGGTTTGAAAGAGCAACGCCACGGTCGGAATGTCGTCCACGTCAAAAGTGGCCAGCAATTCGGCGTCCGATTCCAGTTGTCCCAAGGTAGGCAGCCAGGTTTTACGCTCGGTCAATACGTTAATCAAGAAGGAGGGCGTGCCGGTTTCAAACCACCAAGGGCGGAACCGGCGCTTGGCGAACAGCAGCAACAGATCGAAAGGATTGTAAACAGACTCGCCCAGCCAGTTGTAACCGTTATACCAGCGGCGAATCTCCTCCCGATCCAGCTCTTTCAACTCGGGTGCAAACGAGGTATCCACATCACTATCGGTATAGCCGCAAACCGCCGAGTAGTCGGCGTCCAGGGTGATGTCATTCAGATTATTCAACCCGGAAAAGAGACTGACCTTGCTGAATTTGGAAACGCCGGTCAGAAATACCAGTCGCAGGTAGGCGTCGGCATCCTTGATAACCGAGTACAGGTTTCTCAATCCCTCGCGCATCGCCAGGGCGGTATCGCGGTCGGTGAGATTGTCCAGGATCGGTTTATCATATTCATCAACCAGCACCACCGCCCGCTGACCGGTTTGCTCGCAGGCGCCTCGAATGAGTTGGCCGAACCGTCCGGGCAGGCTGTGATGGGTGCAGGTCACCCGCAACCGCTGTTGCTGGTCCTCCATGATTTCCGAAATTCTTTCGTCCAGTTGCGCCCGGCTTTGCAGGACACCCCCGGCAAAGCTGATGGCGATGACCGGATGGCGCACGGTCCAGTCCCAGCGGTCGTGAATGAATAGTCCTTGGAACAGGGACTCATTGCCTTCGAACAGTTCCTTCAGCGTGTCCAGAAACAGACTTTTGCCAAAGCGGCGCGGTCGCGAGAGGAAATAATATTTGCCGCTCTCAATCAGGCGATGAGCGAACGGGGTTTTGTCCACATAGTAATAGCCTTCGCCGGCGATCTGAGCGAAGGTTTGAATGCCTATCGGCAGTTTGCGGCGACTGGGTGGCATCGGTTTGACTCCAGTTTATCGGAACGACTTCGCTTGCCAGGGGACCGCTATCGAGGTTCGAGGGGACCGCATCCAAAATCTGGCAGGGTGGACAAGCGCAGCGCCGGCGCCGCCTGTTCGGGACTCGCGCCGTGCGGAACCACACCCAGCAGCGGCGCATTCAGCCGGGCTTGCAAGGTTTCCAGATTGGCCTCGAAGCGGGCCATGACCGGTTCGATCCGATTGGCGACCCAACCAGCCAGGTTCAAACTCCGGCTGACCACCGCCTCGGCGGTGAGCAGAGCGTGATTGAGGCAACCCAGCCGCATCCCCACCACCAGCACCACCGGTAAAGCCAAGGCTTGTACTAAATCCGCCGTGTCATGCTGTTCGTCGAGTGGCACTCGAAAGCCGCCCGCGCCTTCGACCCACACCACGTCCGCCAGTGGTCGCAACCGTTTGAGGGCCTGGCGAATCACTGGAATTTCAATGGGCCGGCCCACTTCGGCGGCGGCGATATGCGGCGCGATGGGTGGGGTGTACAGATACGGATTCACCCATGCCAGCCGCGGCTGAACCGAACTGGCGGCCAACAATTGCACGACATCGTCGTTGCGCCCTTCCGCTTCGACGCCCGCCGCGATAGGCTTCATGCCGACGGCGGTCAATCCCAACCGGCGCGTGGCGAGCAACAGGGCACAGGTCACGTGGGTTTTGCCCACGCCGGTATCGGTGCCGGTGACGAAGAAGGCGCGGTTCATGGCCGGGCGGCGATCAGCCACACCCCGTCGTAGGTCAACGGCAATCCATCCGCGTCCCGCAACTGTTCGTAGCGATTGTTGATCGCTTGCCACGCGCCGCGACTCAGGGGCGCCGGGCGGCGCTGCTCGACTTCGCGGGCGCCCACCGCCTTGACGCTGCGCAGCGCGCCGCGCGCATCGGGAAAATGGCGGCGCACCGGGCGCCGCTCCCAGACCCGCACGCTCCACCCAGCGGCCCGGCATTCCGCCAGCAACTGTTCGGGCGGCGGCATGGCCACCACGTGGTTGTAGCCGTCAGCCCCGGCGAAGGCATGGCGCAATTCGGGAAAATTGTCCGCGCCGAGCGTGGCGACCGCCAGCCACCCGCCCGGCTCGAGCACCCGCCCGGCCTCGGCCAGACAGCGGCGCGGATCGTTCCATTGCCAGGTCAAACTCGACCAGTAGCCGCCAAAACCGCTATCGCCGAAAGGCAAGGCTTCGATGTCGGCGCAAATCACCCTGGCGCCGGGGTATTGGGTCCGCGCCACCGCCAGCATCGCGGGCGCGAAATCGAGCAGAGTCAATTCGGCCCGGGGCCAGCGTCGCGTCAGCCAGGCCGCGCTGTAGCCGGTGCCGCAACCGGCGTCCAGAATGGCGGCGGGTTCTCCCTCCACGTCGGCCTGGAGCAGGTACGCCGCCAGTCGGTCGGCCATTTCGCGCTGCACGTCGGCCGCCGCGTCATAGCCGGTCGCGGCGTGATCGAAGGCTTGGCGGATGCGCTGCTTGGCCGGCAACGCGGGAAGCGGGTCAGTCACGGTGATCGGCGCAGTCATGGAGAGCCGCGATGAGGTCTTCGATTTGGGATTCGTCATGCGCCGCCGACAGGGAAATCCGCAGCCGGGCCGTGCCCGCCGGCACTGTGGGCGGCCGAATGGCCGGAACCCACAGCCCGCGCTCGAACAACCGCCCCGCCAGTTGCACCGCCGCCTCGTTGCCACCGATCAGCAAGGGTTGGATCGCGGTCGGCGACGGCAACAACCGCCACGGCAGGTCGCGCAGTCCTTCCCGCAAGCGCAGGATCAGTCGTTGCAAATGCGCGCGCCGCTCGTCGCCGGCCGCGATCAGTTCCAGGCTGGCGAGCAGCGCGGCGGCCAGGATCGGGCTGGAAGCGGTGGTGAAAATGTAGGAGCGCGCCCGCTGCATCAGCCATTCGATCACCCGCTGGTCGCCAGCGACGAACGCGCCGGATACGCCGGCCGCCTTGCCCAGCGTACCCATCAGAATCAGGCGCGGCGACGGCGGCAGATCGAAATGGGCGAGGCTGCCCCGCCCACCGGGGCCGAGCACGCCGAACCCGTGGGCGTCGTCCACCACCAGCCAGGCGTCGAAGCGTTCGGCCAGCGCGAACAGTTCCGGCAAGGGCGCCAAATCGCCGTCCATGCTGAACACCGCGTCGGTGAGAATCAGCTTGCGCCGGGCACGGCTTTGCTCCAGCCGGCGGGCGAGCGCGTCCAGATCACAATGCGGGTAGCGTACGTGCTCGGCGCGGGCCAGCAGGGCGGCGTCGATCAGCGAGGCATGATTCAGCTTGTCGGCGAAGATGGCGTCGTCGCGGCCGACCAGGGTGGGCGCGACCGCCAGATTGGCCATGTAGCCAGTAGTGAAGTACAGCGCCCGCTCCCGCCCGACGAACGCCGCCAACCGTTCCTCCAATTCAGCGTGCGGCCGCAGGTGGCCGCTGACCGCGTGCGAGGCGCCGCTGCCCACGCCCCAGCGTTGGGCGGCTTCCCGCGCCGCCGCGACCAGGGCGGGATGATTGGCCAGACCGAGGTAGTCGTTGCTGCAAAAGGCGACGACACGCCGGCCCTCGATCACCGCTTCCGGCCCGCAGGGCGCGTCCAGCGTCCGGCGGCGGCGCAACAGACCGGCGGCAGCCAGTTGGGCGAGACCCGTTTCCAGTTCGTCCCAGATCACGCCCTCACCCCCAGCCCCTCTCCCACAAGGAGAGGGGAACTTTGTAACGCCGCGTCCAGCGCCGCGACCGCCCGTTCGGCCAGCAGGGCGGCTTCGTCGTCATCAAGAATGTAGGGCGGCATGAAATAAATCGTGGTGCCCAGCGGGCGCAATAGGATTTCACGTTGCAGCGCCTTGCGGTAGAAGCGCGGCCGGAAATCGGGATCGTCAGTAGCGATGTCCACCGCCCAGATCATGCCGCGATGGCGGAAATGCCGTGCTTGAGGATGATGCGCCAAGGGCGCCAGCAAAGCGGTGAACCGTTCGGCGAAGCGCTGGTTGCGGGCCAGCACGTCGTCCTCGGCGAAAATGTCCAGGGTCGCCAGTGCGGCGCGGCAGGCCAGCGGATTGCCGGTGTAGGAATGGGAGTGCAGAAAGCCCTGCGTCACCGCGTCGTCGTAAAAGCCGGTAAACACGTCCTCGGTCGTCATCACCGTGGACAGGGGTAGATAGCCGCCGGTCAGCCCCTTGGACAGGCAAAGGAAATCGGGGCGGACGCCGGCCTGCTCGTGGGCGAACAGGGTGCCGGTGCGCCCGAAACCGACCATGATCTCGTCGGCGATCAGATGGACCCGGTAGCGGTCGCACAGGGCGCGAGCCAGTCGCAAATACTCCGGGTCGTGCATCGCCATCCCGGTCGCGCCCTGCACCAGCGGCTCGACGATCAGGGCGGCGATGGACTCATGCCGCGTGGCCAGCGTCGCTTCCAGCGCGGTCGCGGCCCGACGGGCCACATCAGCGGCGGATTCACCCGTTTCCGCCTGGCGCGCGTCGGGCGAGGGCACGGTGATCGCCTGCCGCAGCAGGGGCGCGTAGACCTCCTTGTACAGCGCGACATCGCTCACCCCCAGCGTGCCCAGCGTTTCGCCGTGATAGCCGCCGGCCAGACAGAGAAAGTGGTTCTTGTCGGCCTGGCCGTGATTGCGCCAATAGTGAAACGACATCTTCAGGGCGATTTCCACCGCCGAGGAGCCGTCCGAGGCGTAGAAACAATGGCCGAGCGCATTCCCGGTCAACGCCGCCAGCCGCTCCGACAGCTCCACCACCGGCGCGTGGGTAAACCCGGCCAGGATCACCTGTTCCAGCCGGTCGAGCTGGTCCCTGATAGCGGCGTTCATACGCGGGTGGGCGTGACCGAACAGATTGACCCACCACGAGCTGATCGCGTCCAGATAGCGCCGGCCCTCGAAATCGTACAGCCACGCGCCTTGGCCGCGCGCCACCGGCACCAGCGGCAACACGCCGGTGGCGTGGAGCTTCATCTGGGTACAGGGATGCCAAACAGCCTTGAGGCTGCGGTCAAGCCAGTCGCGGTTGCTCATGGGCGGGTTCGACTAAACCCCGTGCAAGCCCAGCTTCTCGAACAGGGCTTCGTCGCGCGCCATCTGCGGGTTGCTGGTGGTCAGCAGCTTGTCACCGTAGAAAATCGAGTTGGCCCCGGCCAGGAAGCACAGCGCCTGCTCAGCCTCGCTCATCTGCTCGCGCCCGGCGGACAAGCGCACATAGCTGCGCGGCATGGTGATGCGGGCGGCGGCGATGGTGCGCGCGAACTCGAAAATGTCGGTCGGTTCGCTGCCAGCGAGCGGCGTGCCGGGAATGGCGATCAGGTTGTTGATCGGTACCGATTCCGGCGGTGGATCGAGATTGGCTAGGGTCGCGATCAACCCGGCGCGATGCAGGCGTGATTCGCCCAGGCCGACGATGCCGCCGCTGCACACCTTGAGGCCGGCCTCGCGCACGCTGCGCAGGGTATCGAGCCGATCCTGGTAAGTGTGGGTGGTGACGATCTCCTCGTAAAATTCCTGGGCGGTGTCGAGGTTGTGGTTGTAATAGTCCAGACCGGCGTCCCGCAACTGCTGGGCCTGCCCTTCCTTGAGCATCCCCAGGGTGACGCAGGTTTCCAGGCCAAGCGCCTTGACCGCCCGCACCATGTCCAGCACCGGTCCCATGTCCTTGTCCTTGGGACCGCGCCAGGCGGCGCCCATGCAGAACCGGCTGGCGCCCTTGTCCTTGGCGGCCTGGGCGGCGGCCACCACATCTTCAAGCGGCATGAGATTGTGGGCTTCCAGGTCGGTCGCGTAGCGCTTGGACTGCGAACAATAGCCGCAGTCCTCGGAGCAGTTGCCGGTCTTGATCGAGAGCAGGGTCGAACGCTGCACCGCATTGGGGATAAAGTGGGCGCGCAGAGTTTGCTGCGCCTGGAACAGCAGGTCGGCGAAAGGCAGCTCAAACAGCGCCAGCACCGCTTCCACGCTCCAGGCGGGCTGCGGCGCGGTGGGCGCCGAAACATGGGTGTACGGCATCGGCTGGGAGAGAAGGGCTGCGTTGTTCATGAGGCGTGCTTCCAAGAGGGATAAACAAGTGAATAGGATGCCATGAAAATCGGCCGGGGCATCGAGTGGCGGTAGCGGGGCGTGGATCTCGCCGACGGCGTCCGCGCCTTCCCTGACGGCTTCAAGATAACATCGCCACGCCGAAAAATCATCCGGCTCCCGGCGCGGTAGTATAAAGATCAAAGCCGCTGGAAAATACTCGGGGCGGTTTTCAGCGGGGAAGCGAGTGGCGCCGGGAGCCTTGGCCAAGGAACGGGTCAAGCTATTATCTTCAACACTAATCCGCCCGGAGACCGCGGCTATGTATCGTTCCCTTGGGTTCGTCCTTTTGTTGTGGCTGGGCATGGCCGGTTCGCTGGCCGCCGACGATTTCGACCGCCAGCGCCAGCGGTTGACCGCCGAGATCGCCGCGCTCGCCCAGGAAACCGCCGCTGAAACCGGTCGCCGGGAGTTGGCCGCGCCCGTGATGGCGGCCATGGCTCGGGTTCCACGGCATCGGTTCGTGCCGGACGATCAAGTTCCCCACGCTTATGAAAACCGGCCCTTGCCCATCGGGCATGGCCAGACCATCTCCCAGCCCTACATCGTTGCCTTGATGACCGACCTGATCGATCCCCAGCCGGGCCAGATCGTGCTGGAAATCGGCACCGGTTCGGGCTATCAGGCGGCGGTGCTGGCTGAGTTGGTCGGACGGGTTTACAGCATCGAGATCATCGAGCCGTTGGCGCGGCAGGCCACCGAACGGCTGAAGGCGCTGGATTACGCCAACATCGAGACCCGCGCCGGCGACGGCTATCACGGCTGGGAAGAAGCCGCCCCCTTCGACGCCATCGTGGTGACGGCTGCCGCCAGCCACGCTCCGCCTCCCCTGATTCGTCAGCTCAAGCCGGGGGGCCGCATGGTGATTCCCGTCGGCGCGCACTTCATGGCCCAGTACCTGCTGCTGGTGGAAAAGAAGGCGGATGGGGCGGTTACGACCCGGCAGATTCTGCCGGTCCGGTTCGTGCCCCTAACCGGTGGCGGGCATTGAGTCGAATGTAGTCATCGAGTTTTATCGCGATTGCCACCTTGCACCCATGGAACCGCGCAATCCGCCCTACCTGGCCATCACCCTGCTCTCGGCCGCCGCCCTGGGTTACGAAATCCTGCTCATGCGGCTGTTCTCGATCATTCAGTGGCATCACTTCGCCTACATGATGATCAGCGTGGCATTGCTGGGTTACGGGGCGGCGGGCGCGTTCGTGACCCTGGCTCAGCGTCCGCTACGGATGCGCTTCACGGGTACGTTCGCCGCCGCCGCCGGCTTGTTTGGGATCACCGCGCTGCTGGCTTTTCTCGCCGCCCAGCGCGTCGGTTTCAACGCTCTGGAAATTCTCTGGGATTCCCGGCAATTGGCGCGGCTGGCGCTGATCCATGTTCTGTTGATCGTGCCTTTCTGCTGCGCCGCCACCGCCATCTGCTTGAGTTTCACCGTTTTTCCCGCCCATATCCCGCGTCTGTACGCCGCCGATATCGCCGGCGCGGCGGCGGGCGGTCTGGGCAGCGTCGGTTTGCTGACGATCGTGCGGCCGGAGACCGCCTTGCGCGGAATCGCCGTGGCTGGACTGGCTGCCGGGGCACTGGCGGTCTGGCGTGGCGGTCAGCGCCGAGCGGTGGCTGGTTTCGCTCTGGCGGCGCTGGCCATTCTCGCGCTGCCGGCCTCCTGGACCGCGTTGCAATCCTCGCCCTACAAGGATCTGGCTCAAACGCTACAGGTCACGGGGACGCGGGTGGTCGCCGAAACTTCCAGCCCGCTGGGCGTGGTGACGGTGGTCGAAAGCCCCACCGTGCCGTTTCGCCATGCGCCGGGCCTAAGCCTGCTGGCCAGCGCCGAACCGCCGCCGCAACTGGCCCTGTTCACCGACGGCGACGGTCTGACCGCCATCAACCGCTTCGATGGCCGCTGGGAGCCACTGGCCTATCTGGACTTTCTCACCTCGGCCTTGCCCTACCATCTGTTGCGACATCCCGAAGTGCTGATCCTGGGCGCGGGCGGTGGAACCGACATTCTGCAAGCGCTGGCGCTGGGCGCGCGGACCGTGGACGCGGTGGAACTGAACCCACGGGTCGTGTCCCTGGTGCAGGACCGGTTCGGCGATTTTTCCGGCCATCCCTACAGCCTGCCGGGCGTGCGGGCGTACATCGGGGAAGCGCGCGGCTTTGTCGAGGCCAGCGCCGCGCGGTTCGATCTGATCCAGGTCGCGTTGCTGGACGCCTTCTCGGCGACGGCGGCGGGTTTGCACGGGTTGGCGGAAAGTTATCTCTACACCGTGGAAGCCTTGAAGGTCTATCTGGACCATCTGCGGCCCGGCGGTCTGCTGGCGATCACCCGCTGGGTCACCTTGCCGCCGCGGGACGCGCTCAAGCTGTTCGCGACGGCGGTCGCGGCGCTGGAAGTCCAGGGCGTGGCGGACCCCGGAACGCGGCTGGCCATGATCCGGGGTTGGAAGACCGCGACCCTGCTGGTGAAAGACGGCCCCTTCACCCCGGACGAGATCGCGGCGATTCAGGCGTTTTGCGCGGCCCGCGCCTTCGACCCGGCCTGGTATCCCGGCATGACGCCGGATGTGGCGAATCGCCATAACATCCTGGACCAGCCGTATTTTTACGAGGGCGCGACGGCGCTGCTGTCCGCTCGGCGGGCGGATTTCGTGGACCGCTACAAGTTCGTCATCGAGCCAGCCACCGACGACCGCCCCTATTTCTTCCGGTTCTTCCGCTGGAACGCCCTGCCGGAAATTTTGGCCTTGAAGCATCGCGGCGGCCTGTCGCTGCTGGAATGGGGCTATCCGGTGGTGATCGCCACCTTGGCGCAGGCGGTGGTCTTTGGCCTGGTTCTGACCCTCCTGCCGCTGGGGCTGTTCCTGCGACGGGAGCCGGGGGCCGGGCGAGGGGCGGGCGACGTCGCGCTGTACTTTACCGCGCTGGGCCTGGCCTTCATGTTCGTCGAAATCGCTTTCATCCAGAAATTCATCCTGTTCCTCAACCATCCGGTGTACGCCGTGGCGGTGGTGTTGACCGCGTTCCTGCTGTTCGCCGGACTGGGCAGCCGCGTCGCCGAACGGTTCCAGGCGGCGGGACAGTCGCGGCGGGGGGTCAGGCTGGCGGCGGGGATGATCGCCGGGCTGGCGCTGGGGTACGCGTTGGCGCTGCCGTCGGCGTTCCAGCATCTGAGAGACCTGGCGGACGGTGTCAAGATGGGATTGTCGGTGCTGCTGATCGCCCCGCTCGCTTTCGCCATGGGGATGCCCTTTCCCCTGGGTCTGGCCGGCGTCGCGGCCCGGGCGCCAGCCCTGACGCCGTGGGCCTGGGCGTTGAATGGCTTCGCCTCGGTGGTGGCGGCGGTGCTGGCCACCGTGCTGGCGATTCATTGGGGTTTCACCACGGTGGTGATCGTGGCCGTCGCTTTGTATCTGATCGCCGCCGTCCGCTTTCCCGGTGGGTGAGTCGCCACGCCCATAAGAAGTGTAACCGTTCAGTTCCTCGGGTGGTTTCGCCCCGTATTGATGGGTTTCGCTACGCTCAACCCATCCTACGAAAAACAGTGGCTACGAAAAACAGTGGATTGCAGGATGGGTTGAGCGTCGCGAAACCCATCGCCGTGCGGGACGAGGGGGTCTGGACGCTTACCAAGAAGCTACACCTGCCATTGTCACGGACTAAACTGATATAGAATTGAACAAAGAACAACTTTATTCGGTGACGCAATGGCTGCATCTTCCTCTTTCGGCAATGGCACCGAGGTGATTGTCGCAACCTCTCCCTCCCCGTTGCGGGTTCAGTTTGAGGCCATCGAATTGCGGGCCGTTGGCGGGCCGGACGTTGGTCTGGAAGTCAGTCTGGGCCTGCCTGTCCTGCGCATGGGCACCGCTCCGGACAATGACGTGGTCTTGACCGACCGGGCGGTCTCGCGCCGGCACGCCGAGATCCGCATGACGCCCGCCGGTTTGCTGTTGCGCGATCTCGGTTCCACCAACGGCACGTTCATCAACGACGTGCGCATCACCGAAGCCTATATCCCGGCGAACGCCGAATGCCGGCTGGGTTATTCGCGGTTGCTGATCCGCCAGCACACCGAGGAGCGCAAGGTGGCGGTGCCGCGTCAGGATCACCTGGGCGAGCTGGTGGGATCCAGCGAGCGGATGCGCGAGCTGTATGGGCTGATTCGGGCGGTGGCGTCCACCCCCACCACCGTGCATCTGCACGGCGAGTCCGGCGCCGGCAAGGAACTGGTGGCGCGGACCCTGCACGCCTTTTCGGGCCGGCCGGGGCCGCTGGTGGTGTTCGATGCCTCGGTGGCCGATCCGGAGATGGTGCGCAACGATCTGTTCGGCCACATCAAGGGCGCGTTCACCGGCGCCACCGGCGCGCGCGAGGGCGCGTTTCGCCAGGCCCACACCGGCACGCTGTTCATCGACGAAATCGGCGAACTGCCGCTGGATCTGCAACCCCGGTTGCTGCGGGTGCTGGAAACCCGCGAGGTCCTGCCGATCGGTTCCGACAAGCCGTTGCGGGTGGACGTGCGCGTCATCACCGCCACTCACCGCGATCTGGAAGCCATGGTCAGAACCGGCGCGTTCCGGGCCGATCTGTTCTATCGGCTGTCGGTGGTGCCGATCGAGGTGCCGGCCCTGCGGGAAGTCCGGGAAGACATCCCGCTGATTGCCCGCCACCTGTGCGAGCGGTTGCAGTTGCACTGTCGGCTGTCGGCGGCGGCCATGGAAGCCCTGCAAGGCTATTCCTGGCCGGGCAACGTGCGAGAGCTGCGCAATGTGCTGGAACGGGCGGCGATACTCTGTGGGGAACGAGAGGTTCAACCGGAGGATTTGCGCCTGTCCAAGGCGACCCTGGCCGCGCCCCCCGCCGTTCCTTCCGTTCCTTCCGTTCCTTCCGTTCCCGCCGCCAGCCGCATGGAGCCGGCCCCCGAGTCTGGCAATCCAGCGGCGGATGCGCGCGCCCATCTCAAGCAGATGGAACGGCGCATGATCGTGGAGGCGCTGGAGCGCAATCAGGGCAACAAGGCCGCGGTCGCCCGGGAGTTGGGCATTCCACTGTCCACCTTGAAGCGCCGCCTCAAGGAATACCAGATCGGCGACGAAGGGTGATTGTTTTCATCGAGGCTGAGCCATTCAATCTTCGAACAACCCCACTCTCCCGGTTTTCTCCAGCATCGCCTGGCGCTGCGTCTCATCCGGCCGAGGCAGTTCCGTCGCCGCGAACAACGGTCCGGCCAGCACCTTGGCCAGCAGCAGCGCCAGGGTCGGTTGCAGGTCCACGGTGTGATCCAGCACCCACAGCAGGTTCAGCAACTCGCCGTCGAATTCCCAGCGTTCCGGGCGGATGTCGTCCAGCGGCGAGGATTTCTTGCCGGAACGGTCGCGCAGCCGGTACGCCAGCCAGGATTTCACCACCTCGAAGCCGGAGAGGCTGAAGTTCCACACCTCCCGCCGCACTGGAGCGAATCGACCCTTGCCGATGCGCAATTCCTGCGTGGCCGGATCGTAATCGAACCGTTCGGGATAATCCGCCGGGCTGGCGGGCGTGCCGACCTGACAGCGAGCGACGCCGGGCGGCACCCGGCCCGGTTTTTCGCCGGGCGGGACGCAGCGTTCCCCGTAGGTGTGCAGCCAGATCAAGCGCCGGCCCAGCGCCGCGACCTCGGCAAACAGCGCCGCGTCTTTCGTCAACGGCAAGCGGGGGCCAGGCAGCGCCAGTTCGTCCCAGAAGGTGTTGACATACGCCGGCGTTGCCAGCAGGGCGTAGGTGTAGGCGAACAGGTCTTCGGCGCTGACCGGCTGACCGTATTGTTCGTTCAGGAATTCCAGCAAACCGCGCGTGATATTCGGCTGCGTCGCGGCGGCATCACGCCAGAGGGGAATGACATCCTTTGCGCCGCGATTGCAGAAATGGTGCAAGTCGGGAATGAGCGCGGTGACGATGGCAGCCGATCCTTCGCCCAAAACGGCCGTGAGTAGACTGGTCAGGAATATTTGTCGGTCGCTGTAGCTGCGGTGCAGGCTTGGACGCAGATAATCACCGAGCCGGTTGTCGAACAGGGCAAGTCGACGATCAAAACTGCGATAGGCATAGGAGTAGTACAAATCAGGGCGCGTCCGGTCGCATAAGCGGTTATCCAGGATCGCGAGCCTCCGGTCGAAGCTGCGAAAGGCATAGCGGCTAAGTTCGGGCATTGGTGCGTTCGGTTCGAGACTGGCGAGTGGCGGCAAGCGGGCATTTTTATCGTCCAGACTGGGATAGCTGCCAGTCACTTTGCGGTCGCGGCTTTCCTTAAACGCGGTCTTGCGATCTTTGGCAGCCAGCAGCGCCCGCCAGCGTTGTTCCAGCACCTCGGCGGTTTCGCCAATCGGCCAACCGCGTTTGAATTGCACCCCGTTTTCCTGCCAAGGAAACAGGTCGATCACCAGCGGCCAATCGAAATACGGGTTGCCGGTCAGCGGCAACAACGGCGCGGTCCAGTCCGCCGGGCATTCCTTCCACGGCAAATCGGCGAAGCGTTGCACCTGACTCAACCGCTCCAGCTTGGCCGCCTGCGAACCCTCGATGCGGCTATAGCGCACGGTGGCCGGCGTTTCCGGTCGCGGTTCGGCGTAGCGAACGCCGATAGCGATGGCGACCGGAGTTTGAATGGCGAACACGTTATCGGTTTTCCGTGCCCCCAGGTTGTCGCCTTCCAGGTCGATGATCCACAGGTCGTCGAACGTCCGGCGCAACAACTGGCGCATTCCGGCAAAGCCCGGCCCGGCCAGATACGACGAGGCGGTGATGAAGCCGACGATGCCCGGCCCGCCCTGACTCTCGAACACCTTCCACAGCGCCCAGCGCCAGAAGTAGACGTAATCGTTGTAAAGATTCTTGGCGTGCAGCCCCAAGCCGAGCGCGTTCAGGGGCGCGATGAAATCCCGCAGAATCCCGGCTCCATCCCGATGGGCGTCGCCGTAGCGAATCCAGCCGCCCTTGCGGGTTTGCCCCGCATCCCCGGCGTCCAGCACCTGCCGGTCATACGGCGGATTGCCCAGACACACCAGCACCGCCGTTTCCGCCTTCACTTTCTGCGCCCGCCGATGTTCCTCGCCCAGCGCCTTGTAAACCAGCGGCAAATGCCCCGGCGGCGCGGCGGTGGGCGGCTCCAGCGTGTCGGTCAAATAGACGTGCGCGCCGTCCGCCGGCAGCGTCCCGCCTTCCGCCAACACCCGCTGGCTCAGCCGCAAATGCGCCACCGCGTAGGGTCCAACCAAAATCTCGAACGCATGGAGATTGCGCGCCCCGACCGTTGCCGCTCGCGCCCGCATTCCCGGCCCCTGGATCGCCGCAACCCGTGCCAAGCCATGATCCAGCGCGGCGAGAATGTAGGTGCCGGTACCAGCGGCGGGATCGAGCGTGACCACCTTTGGATCGACAAAGGAAAATTCCGCGTCGAAGCGGGTTTCCAACAGTTCCCCAATCAGGGCGATTTGCGCCCGCACCACCGGCACCGGGGTGTAGTAGACGCCGCGATCCTTGCGCATCTTTGGGTCGTAGACCGCCAGGAAATCCTCGTAGAAATACAGCCACGGATCGCCGCCTGCCCATTGCCGGGCCAGCGCCGCCGGGTCCACCGCTCCAATCACCCGCTCCAGCACGTTGACCGGGGTGTCGATTTCCGTTCGCGCCTGCTCGTCGGCCAGGATTTTCAGCGCCTCGGCCAACAAGCCATGTTGCGGGCGCAAGGTCTGGGTCGCCCGCCCCGTGGACAGGTCCGTTGCACCCGACCAGCGGGCCAGCAGCAGCGCATAGGTCAGGGTTTGGGCGTAGGCGTCGGCAAATTGCGCATCGTCGGCGTCGGGAAACAGATAATGCCGCCAGTCCACCGCCAGCGCCGCCAGACTGGATTCGGGATTTTGCACCGCCGCTAGCACTTCGGCGCGCAACAACCGGCAGAGCGGGGCCAGCGTTTCCGCCAGAGCGCGGGGCGTCGCCGGGGCAGTCGGTTGCCAGAACAGAAAATCCCGCAGCAGTTCGAACACCGCCGCCGCGTCGGCATCGTTGATGGCATCCGCGCCGTCGGTAGTGACATCGCCGGACAACCGGACCAGCCGCCCGACCCGGTCGCCGCCGCGATAGAGCGCCCACTGATTGCCGTCGGTGTAGAGCAGGTTCGGCAGATCGCGGAATTTCTCCCACTGCGTCTTATCGTTGGCCCGGAATTTAGCCGGGTCCGCGCCTTTGCCCGGCGCTTTCAATTCCACGTAGCCGGCCAACAGCGATTGGGTGATCACGCCGATATCCGGTCGCCCGGAACGCTCGCGGTCCTGCACCTCGGTCAACACGTCAACCGTCAACCCCAGCGCCGCCGCCGCCCCGGTCAACAGGGTCAGCATGGGCGCTTTCAACTGATCTTCGGGGTTGAAATGCAGGGGCGCGGCGAACTTGGTTGTGAGATCGGCGGCGAAGGCCGCCAGTGGGGCGGTGAACAGCGTGGTGGGGGAGGAAGACATCGGCGGGCCTACGACATGGCGACGCCGCGTTTCGCGTAAAAATCCGCCACGAACGACCGCAACTGGCCTTCGGCGATAGCCGCCCGCAACTGCCGCATCAAGTCCTGGTAATAATGCAGGTTATGAATGGTATTGAGCCGCGCGCCGAGGATTTCGTTGCAGCGATCCAGATGGCGCAGATAAGCGCGGCTGTAGTGCCGGCAGGTATAACAACCGCAGGTCTCGTCCAGCGGCCGGGTGTCGGTGCGGTACTGGCTGTTGCGGATGCGAATGTCGCCGTGGTGGGTGAACAGATGGCCGTTGCGAGCGTTGCGGGTCGGCAGCACGCAATCGAACAGGTCGATTCCCCGCCGCACTGCCTCGACGATGTCTTCCGGTTTGCCGACCCCCATCAGGTAGCGCGGCGCGTCCTCCGGCAGCAGCGGCGCGGTGCATTCCAGCATCGCCAGCCGTTCCGCCAACGGCTCGCCGACCGCCAGCCCGCCGATGGCGTAACCGTCGAAGCCAACTTCGCGCAATCCCTCGGCGGAAACCCGGCGCAGGTGCGGATACATGCCCCCCTGGACGATGCTGAACAGCGCGGCGGGGTGATCGCCATGGGCGACCTTGCTGCGCCGCGCCCAGCGCAGCGACAGTTCCATGGACTGGCGCGCTTCGGTTTCGGTGGCCGGGTACGGGGTGCATTCGTCGAAGATCATCACGATGTCGGAACCCAGCGCCCGCTGCACCGCCATGGATTCCTCCGGCCCCAGGAACACCATCCCGCCGTCCACCGGCGATTGAAACTTGACCCCGGCCTCGGTGATCTTGCGGATCGCCGCCAGGCTGAACACTTGAAAGCCGCCGGAATCGGTCAGGATCGGTCCGTCCCAGTGCATGAAGCCGTGCAGGCCGCCGTGCTGCTCGATGATGGTCGTGCCGGGCCGCAGCATCAGGTGAAAGGTGTTGCCCAGGATGATTTCGGCGCCGCTGGCGCGCAGCTCCTCCGGGGTCATGGCCTTGACCGTGCCGTAGGTGCCCACCGGCATGAAGGCCGGCGTCGCCACCGCGCCGCGAGTGAAGGTCAGTTGGCCGCGCCGGGCCGCGCCGTCGGTTTGGAATACCTGGAAGTCCATGGCAATGAATAAGGTCTTGGGATTGGATTGGATTGGGCCAGGAAAGGCGCTATCTTGCGGGCGCCGACCCCGTCTGACAAGGCACGCCGAACCGCCGTCCGGAATGCCACTATCGCGTTTGAGGAGAGATCGCATGAACCGCCCGTGCTTGTTTGTGATGGTTGCGATGATCGTGGGAACCGCGATGGCAAGTCGCTTGGCGCTGGCCCTGGATTTGACGCGGGTCACGGTTGGGCCGGCGACGTTTCAGGTGGAAATGGCGCGAACGGCTCAGGAGCGCGAACGCGGGCTGATGTTTCGTCGGGAACTGCCTCGGGATCAGGGAATGCTGTTCGTGCAGACGCCAGGGCCGGCGGCGTTCTGGATGAAGAACACCTACATTCCCCTGGATTTGCTGTATTTCGACGCCGACGGCCGATTGTTGCAAATCGAGGCCGGCGTCCTGCCCTGTGTCACGCCCACCTGCCCGGTCTATCCCAGCGCGGCGACCACGGTGCGCTATGTCTTGGAGATCAACGCCGGCGAGGCGGCGCGACGCGGCATTCGGGTCGGCGACCAGCTCCGGTTGGAGTGATGGTTGAATTGCAACCTTTTTGATCCCATGGTGGTTTCACCCTGTATTGATGGGTTTCGCTACGCTCAACCCATCCTACAATCTATTGTTTTTTCGTAGGATGGGTTGAGCGTAGCGAAACCCATCGCCGTGCGGGACGAAGGGGGTCTGAACGGTTACGTCGCACTTTATGGCGGCTCCTCAAAGAACCAAAACCGCCGCCCGCCATTTGCGAACGGAGTTGATCAGGGCGATACGTCGGGCCGCGTGTAAATCAGCCAAGGTCAGGACGCGCTCCCGAATTTGACCGACGGCGAGCAGCCAGCCCCGAAACGCGCCGGCCAGCAGACCGCTCGTCACCGGCGGCGTGACCCATTCACCGTCCAGGTCCAGCGCCACGTTCGCCGTGCTGGCCTCGGTCAACTCGCCGCGCTCGTTCCACAAAATGACCTCGTCGCAATCCGGTCGCGAGGCGCGGGCGGTGTCGTACAACTCGCGTCGGGTGGTCTTGTGGTACAGCCAAATCGTGCTTGAATCGACGGGCGTCCTGGCCAGGCCGACCCGCGCCGGTCGCGGCCATGCGCCTTGGGCCAAAGGCCCCGCTTCAATCGTGAACGCGCCGTCCAGCTTGACGAGCAGCCGGATTTTGCTCGCCTCGCGCAAGGTCAAGGCCAGTTTGGACAGGCGAGTCTCGATGGCGGATCGGTCGAACGGTACGTTGAAATAAACGGCCGAATCCGCCAACCGCGCCAGATGCGTCGCCAGCAGGAAGTAGCCGCTGCCCGGCTCCCACAACAGCGATTCCAGCAACTGAAACGCGGGACGCCGCGCGGTCAGCACGCGCGCCTTGAGCAGGCATTCCTCGTATTCGTCCCCTGGGTCCGAATCCCAAACCAGACCGCCGCCCACGCCATAGGTGACCTGTCGTCGTTCGCGGTCGATCAGCGCCGTGCGAATGGCCACGTTGAACCGCGCCTGTCGTTCGGGGCCGATAAAGCCAATGGCGCCGGTATAGACGCCGCGCGGTTGCGGCTCCAGTTCCCGGATGATTTCCATGCTGCGCACCTTGGGGGCGCCGGTGATCGAGGCGCAAGGAAACAGGCTCGCCAAAATTTCCGCCACGGAAGCGCCAGTTCGGGCGGTGACGGTGGAGGTCAGTTGCAGCAGGGTCGGATAGCGCTCCACCTCGAACAAGCGGGGCACGGTCACGCTGCCCACGCGGGCCACCCGGCCCAGGTCGTTGCGCAGCATGTCCACGATCATCAGATTCTCGGCCCGATTCTTTTCCGATTGCCGCAATGCGGAGATTCGGGCTTCGTCCTCCGCCAGCGTGCGCCCCCGCGCCGCCGTTCCCTTCATCGGTTTGGCGGTCAGCCGTTCGCCGTCCAGCCGGAAAAACAGTTCCGGCGAGATCGAGCAAACGACCAACCGGCCCATATCGATAAAAGCGGCGTATTCGGTGGGTTGCGCCGCCACGAGATCGGCGAAAAACGCCCGCGGTTCGCCGTCGAACGCGGCGCGCAGCGGAAAGGTGTAGTTGATTTGGTAGCTGTGGCCACGGGCGAGGTAATCCTTGACCCGGCGGACGATGGTTTCGTAAGCGGCCCGACCGATGGCGGGTTGCCAGTGGCCGACCGAACAGGAAGCCGATGATGGCGAATGGGCGAATTCGGGCATCCCTGCTTCAGTGGCTTCCATCTGCTCATAAAGGCCAAACCAGAGCAGCGGCAGATCCGGCAGTGGCGCATGGACGGCCAGACCATACGCGGCGGCGGCTTCGTAGGCGATGAAACCGACGGCGTGTAGGTGGCGTTGGTTGACCGCCGTTTCAATGACTTGCAACGCCGGGACGACCTCGTCCGGCCGCATGGCCGTCACCACCCGCTCCGGCGCGCTGAATCGGAGCCAGCGCCCCTCCGCCTGGATGACCGCGATGTCTGACATGGCCTGCTGGAGCTATTCGCTCAGGTCGTCGGTTCGGTCTTGAAAATGCCGTACTGCCCGCTGAAGGTCATCGCCAACTCGCCGTCGGCGCGAACGACGACCTCGACGGTCCAACGAGCCTTGCCGCGCTGGCGGTAGCGTTGGATAAATCGCTCCACCGCCGCCGCGTCCGGCGGGACGCCTTCGGCGACGATGGTTTCCCGCACCGGCCGCAAGAATTGCAGCGTGCTGTCGACGATCACAATCTCGGCGGTTTCGCCGTGCTCGCGCAAGGCGAGCGTGGTGAGCGCCCAGCCGGTCAGCGCGGCGATGGCCGCCATCGAGCCGCCGAACGCGGTGCCCTTGTCGTTGACATTGGGCTCCAGCGGCGCGGTCAGCGCCAGCCGATTCGCGTCGGCGTGCTCGACGCGCGCGTGCATGGCCCGGAACAGCGGGACACGGCGGGTGAGATAGTCGTTCAGTGCTTGCTGGTGGGACATGAGGAATTCCTTGCTGAAGGCGCCGAGAAAATTTCGAACATTGTCGCTTTTTTCGGGGAGGCGTGGTCTACAGAAGAATTGCAAAATCTGCCCGTGGAGAAACCCATGCTTGAAAAACCCGCCGTTACCCAAGTCGCCATCGCCGATCTGATCGCTCGTCGCTGGAGTCCGCGCGCCATCGACCCGAACAGGCCGGTCAGTCGCGAACATCTGCTGGCCTTGCTGGAAGCGGCTCGCTGGGCGCCATCCTGTTTCGGCGATCAACCGTGGCGCTATCTGGTCTGGGACCGGTTCCGTGATTCCGCCGACTGGCGGCAAGCCTTTGAATGCCTGGCTGAAGGTAATCAGGAGTGGGTCAAGAACGCCCCGGTCCTGTTGCTGGCGGTGGCGGCTCCCCACTTCGGCCACAACGACAAGCCGAATCGCTGGGCGCAGTACGATACCGGCGCGGCCAGCGAGAATCTTTGCCTGCAAGCCGCCGCGCTGGGGCTAGTGGCGCACCAGATGGGCGGCTTCGATTCGGAACAGGCCAAATCCCGTTTCAGTATTCCCGCCGATCACGCCTGCCTGGCGATGATTGCGGTCGGACACCCAGGACCGGTCGAGGCGCTGCCGGACGCGCTGCGCGAGCGGGAACTGGCGCCGCGGGAGCGCAAGCCCCTGGATCGTTTCGTGTTCGAGGGCGGTTGGGGCCAGGCGTTGCAGCGGTCCTAGCAGCGGTTACGGAGACTGGGTTCTCGTTCCCACGCTCCAGCGTGGGAGCCAGACCCGAAAACTATCCTCGTTCCTGGCCATTTTCCTGCTTTTACCCTGGGGATTTTTATCACCCCTTCTGGAAGCGGTATCATCGACTCCCGCGCACGGAACCGGCGCATGATGGCCCATCGCGACGCGTATACTTTGGCTGACCACGGTTCAGTTCCAAATACCAAAAAATCAGGGGCATCCAATATGCAAATCGTCTGGCGGACAACTCCTGGCATAGCCAAGCTATTTTTGAATGGCCTTTTATCCTTGACGCTACTGGCCGCGACCGCCGCGCATTCGGAGGAATGGCTCTACACCGTGCGTCCCGGCGACACCTTATTGGGTGTCTCCGCCGATTATCTGATCCGCACCGACTACTGGCCGAGATTGCAGGCGCTCAACGGGGTCGCCGACCCGACGCGCCTGCCGCCGGGGATGAAGTTGCGCATTCCCATCCCCTGGCTCAAGCGCCTGCCCGCGAAGGCTCGGATTGTGAGCGCGCAGGGCCAGGTCAACGCCGTGATCGCCGCCACGGGCCAGGCGGTCCCCGTCCAGTCCGGATTGTCGCTGCAAACCGGCGATACGCTGTTGACCGGTCCCGATAGCGCGGCCAGCCTGGAATTTCGCGATGGCTCCCGGGTGTTGCTGCAAGCCGACAGCGAATTGCGCATGGACGGGCTGAGCGCCTACGGCCCAACCCGCTTCGCGGACACCCGTATTCGCCTGCAACAAGGACGGGCGGAAAGTCAGGTCACGCCCCGAACCGGGTCTGGCCCACGCTACGAGATTTCGACGCCCGCCGCCGCCTCGGCGGTGCGCGGCACCCGTTACCGGATTGGCATGGACCCCGCCACCGCCACGGCGCGAACGGAAGTGTTGGAAGGAACCGTCGCGTTCCAAGGCCACCGAACCACGCGGACGGTCGAGCAGGGGTTTGGCACCCTCGCCGAAACCGGCCAGGCGCCGGTGCCGCCGGTGCCGCTGTTGCCGCCGCCGAAACTTGGCGAACGGTCGCCGATGGTGATGCGCTGGCCGGTCCAGTTGAACTTTTTCCCCTTGGACGGCGCGGTAGCCTATCGCGCGCAAGTCGTACCGGCCGACCCCTTCAAGGCGCTGTTGTTGGACACGCTCCTGCCCGCGTTGAAGAGCGACGAAAGGGAGGCCGCCGAGGCGCTGACGCTGATGCTCAAGCCGGTCGGGCCGGATTTGCCGGATGGCGATTACATCGCTCGGATTCGCGGTATCGACGACAAGGGGCTGGAGGGACGCGACGCCCAGTATCGGTTCCGGTTCCAGTCCTCACCCGGACAGGACCCCGAGGAAGATGAAAATAGATATATTTACAAGTAAGTTGCTTTCAAAATTTTTGAAGTGTCGATTGATGAGCCTGGCGGTTTTTCCGACCCAGATCACGTCCCGATGATCCCAACGATTCGATCGCGCGCCGGATGGCTTAAAAAGATCGGTTTGTCGCTAGCCTTGGCGACGGTCGCTCTCGTCCTGGTCCATACGAACGCGCTTTATCGCTGGGATTGGCTGTTCTACGACTACAACCTGGCGGCCTGGTCCCGGGCACCAGCCGACGACATCGTCATCGTCGCCGTCGACGAGCAAAGCCTGCGGGAGGTGGGCCGTTGGCCGTGGTCGCGCCGCGTTCACGCCGAACTAGTTCGTACCCTCGGCGCGGCGGGTGCGAAAGCGGTCGCCCTGGACATCGTTTTCGCCGAACCCGACGCGACCGATCCCGCGACGGACGCGGAGCTGGCGGCCGCGCTGGCCGACAACGGCCATGTGGTTTTACCGGTGCTCAACGAACAAAATCGCCTGAACGGTCAGTTGCTGGAAACCTTGCCCATTCCGGCCCTGGCGGCGGCGGTCGCCGGTCTGGGGCACGTCGACGTGGAGCTGGAGTCGGACAATATCGCCCGTGGGGTTTACCTGAAAGCCGGATTGGGTTCGCCCCGCTGGCCCACTCTGGCCCTGGCCTTGTTGGAACTGACGAATTCCACCGCCCAACGGGCGCTGCCGGGCCAGCGGGCCGGCGGGTCCGACTCGGCGTCTCCTTACGTTTGGCGCCGTGATTACCGGGTTCTGATCCCCTTCGCCGGTCCACCGGGCCATTTTCACCAGGTTTCCTACCGCGATGTGCTGCGCGGGACCGTCTCGCCAGTACTCTTTCGCAACCAGTTCGTTTTGGTCGGCGCGACCGCGACCGGCCTGGGCGATACGTTGCCCACGCCGGTTTCCGGGCTGACGCGGCCGATGTCCGGCGTGGAGTTCAACGCCAACGTGCTCGACGCCCTGCGGCAGGGCTTGACGATCCGGCCATTGCCGACCGGTTGGTCCCTGGCGCTGACCGGGCTACTCGTCCTGTTGCCGCTGGCCCTGTACGCGGTTTTCCCACTCCGGTGGACGTTGCCGCTGGCCGGACTGGCGCTGTTGCTCACCCTCGCCAGCAGCTTTGTATTGCTGCATGGCGCGCACTACTGGTTCCCGCCGGCGGCGGCGCTTCTGATCCAGGGATTGAGTTATCCGTTGTGGAGTTGGCAACGCCTGCGGCGGATGGTCCGTTCGCTCTTCGCGCAAAAGGAGCGCGCCCAGGTCACCCTGGATTCCATCGGCGACGCCGTGATCACCACGGACGTTGAGGGCGTCGTCCGCTCTCTAAATCCGGTCGCCGAAATCCTGCTCGGCGGCCCGGCGGCGGCCCGGCGCGGACAGCCCTTGGGCGTCCTGTTCCAAGTCGCCGACGAACAGGATCGACGCACGGGTTTGGATCTGATCGCCCGGTGTCTGGAGCAGGGCCAACCAGTCAAACTGCCCGAACCCAGCTTCCTGGTCAACGGCATCGGCCAGCGATACGCCGTTCGCGCCTTGGCGGCGCCCCTGCGCGATCCGCAAGGGCGGATTTCGGGCGCCGTCCTCGCGCTGAGCGACATCACCGAAACCCGCCGACTGACCGAGCAGATGGCTTATCAGGCGACTCACGATGCGCTGACGCACTTGCCCAACCTCGATCTGTTGCGGGATCGCCTCCGGCACGCCATCGCCCGCGCCCAACGCGCTGGCCTCGGTTTGGCGCTGTTCTCCGTCGATTTGGATCACTTCAAGAAAGTCAACGAAAGCTTGGGCCATACCGCCGGCGATGCGCTGCTGCGGGCGGTGGCGGCCCGCCTGCTGGACTGTGGGCGCGAGGAGGATACCATCGCTCGCGTGGGCGGCGACGAGTTTCTCTGCATGCTGGAGGACTTGCACCAGGAGGAGCCGGTGGCAAGCTTCGCGCGCAAGGTAATGAAAAAACTTAAATTTCCCTTCCAGATTGAAGGCCACGAGTGTTTCGTGACCGCCAGTATCGGCGTCTGTCTGTTCCCGAGGGATGGCGAGGATGTGGAGACCCTGTTGCAAAACGCCGATATCGCCTTGTATCGAGCCAAGGAAAACGGCCGTGACTGCATCCAGTTTTACGCCCGCGACATCCATGTCCGCACCCTGGAGCGGTTGATGATGGAACAGGACTTGCGTAAGGCTTTGGAGCGCCAGGAACTGGAATTGCACTATCAACCCCAAATGGATTTGCGCCAGGGCCGCATCGTCGGCGTCGAGGCGTTGTTGCGCTGGCGCCATCCGCGGCGCGGGATGATTTCGCCGCTGGATTTCATTCCGCTGGCCGAGGAGAGCGGCCTGATCGAGATCATCGGCGAATGGGTGCTTCGGACCGCTTGCCGACAGGCGAAGACCTGGCAACAGCAGGGCTTGCCCGCGTTGCGAATGGCGGTGAACATGTCGCCCCGCCAGTTTCTCCGACTTGAAGTAGCGGATATGGTGGCTCGGATTTTGCGGGAAACCGATCTGGAGCCTCGTCACCTGGATCTGGAAATTACCGAAAGCCTGCTGATGAAGGATATGGCGGGCGGCATCGCGATCATGCATGCGCTCAAGGCCATCGGCGTCAAATTGTCCATCGACGATTTTGGCACCGGTTATTCCTCCCTGAGTTATCTGAAGCAGTTTCCCATCGATCAGTTGAAAATCGACAAGTCCTTCCTACGCGAAATCGCGACCCGTCGCGAGGATGCCGCCATCACGTTGGCGATCATCGCCATGGCGCACAGCCTGGGGCTGACCGTGATCGCCGAGGGTGTGGAGGACGAGATGCAATTGGCATTCCTGCGGTCCAATCAATGTGATGAAATCCAGGGTTACTATCTGAGCCGCCCATTGCCCTCGCACGAGCTCTCGACCCTGCTCGATAAAAAGCTGGCCTGACGCTTGCCGCGCACCGATACTCCATAAGCCTATGCCCACGATCCCGCTTGAACGGCGCTCCAACCGGGGCGCCAGTCGTTATCTGTTCCGTTGTCTGTTGTTCCTGGCGGCGCTGGCGGCGCTGGGGGTATTTTTCCAGCAGCCCCTGACCACCGCTTTTTTGACCAACCGCTATCTGAACGGAACCATTGGAATCGCTTTCCTGTTCGGGGTGGCCTATACCCTCAAGGCGTTGACGGGCGCGTTACTGGATGTCCGCGCCGCCGACCAGGCCGCCGCCGTGGCGCTCCAGGCCCGCCGCCGCGAACTGCCGCTCCACCAGGCCGACGAGGCTCTGTTGGGGAACGTGCGTCGGCGCGGGGTGAGCGATTTTCTGCGCAAGGTTCACCGGGTTGTCAGTCACGGCGACGCCAGCGCGACCCTGCCCTATCTGCTGGATTCGCTGGCGACGCGCGGCGACGATCAACGGGCGCTGGTGCGTTATCTGGTCGGGGCGCTGGTGTTGCTCGGCCTGATCGGCACCTTCTACGGCCTGCTGCTGACCATCGCCGGCGTGCGCGACGTGATCGGCGGTCTGGCCGCCGAGCAGGCGACCGACGCCATGACCCTGATCACCCACTTCAAGGATCGGCTGACCGCGCCACTGGGCGGCATGGGCACCTCGTTCTCGGCCTCGTTGTTCGGCCTGCTGGGCGCGCTGGCGCTGGGCTTCCTGGAACTGCAACTGTTCCACGCCCAGAACGACCATCACGCCCAGTTGGAGGCGCTGGTGGTCAGTGATCTGGTTCCGTTGTGGCAGCCGGTGGTCACGGTCACCGCCCAGACCGAAACCATCTCCCCCCGCCATCTGGCGGCGCTGCTGCAAGCCACCACCGATCGGCTGGAGCGGGTGGCGGCGACCACGGAGTACCTGGCCAACCGCGGCGAGGGGATTACCCGGATCGCCGAGCAGATCGCCAGTCTGGGCGAACGGATCGAGTCGCTGCGAACCACCCTGCAAAACGTCGAGAACGACCGGACCGCCGATCTGCGGCACGAGTTGCGCGTCATTGCCCGGTTGCTGGAACAACGATCCGGGCCATCACGAGAGGCCAGCCATGCCCCGCCGGCGTGATCCGGTCGGTGAATTCAACATCTGGCCGGCCTTCACCGACGCCCTGGGCGGACTGGTGATGGTGCTGGTGTTCCTGATCACGGTATTCGTCCTGGCTGAGGTGTTGATCGGCCGCGAGATCATGGGCAAGGACACCGCCATTGGTCAGTTGCAGCGGATCATCGGCCATCTGGAAGGGCTGGCCGGCGACGCCGAGAAGGAAGCGGCGCGGCTGCGCGGCCGGGTACAAGGCCTGGAAAACACGGTCGGCGAGCGGGACAGGCTGCTGGCGCAACTGCGCGCCGAGCTGGCGGCGGTCCAGGCCGCGCGGGAGGCGTTGAACGCCGACAAGAGCAAGACCGAGCAAACCCTGACCAGCGTGCAGGAGCAGGCCGCGCTACTGAGCGTCCGGGCCGAACGGCTGGCGGCGGAACTGGAGCGGCTCAATCGCGCCCTGGCGGCCAACCAGCGGGAACTGGCCCAGCGGGACGCGGTGATCGTCGAGCAGAAAGGCCGGATTGAGGCGCTGGACAGCGCCCTGAAGAAAAAATTGCTGGAACGGGTCGAGGAACTGGAGAAATACGCCAGCGATTTCTTCGGTCGTCTGCGCGAAGTGTTCGCCAACAATCCGGACATCAAGGTGGTGGGCGACCGCTTCGTGTTCCAGTCCGAGGTGCTGTTCGCCTCCGGCGAGGCGACGCTGTCGGCGTCCGGCGGCGGCGATCTGGACAAGTTCGCCATGGTGTACCAGCAACTGGCCGCCCGCCTGCCGCCGGATTTGCCGGTGATCATCGAGGTGCAGGGTCATACCGACCGGGCGCCGATTCGTAGCGGCCGGTTCCCGTCCAACTGGGAGCTGTCCACGGCGCGGGCGCAGCAGGTGGTGAATTACCTGATCCAGCAAGGCGTTCCGCCGGAGCGGCTGGCGGCGGTGGGGATGGGGGAATATCACCCGATCGATCCGGCCGACACCCAGGAAGCCTACCGCCGCAATCGCCGGATCGAACTCAAGATCACCAGCCGCTAGGGCGCGGATTGAGTGTGGTAGACTCCTTCAACTCCCTTTCCCCTGCCGCGAGAGTAGCCCTCATGGATTTCAAGACCACCGATCTGTGCGATGAATTCTTTGATCTGTGCAACCAGTTCTCCGATGCCTTGCAAATCGCCGAACCGGTATTTGGGGATTACGGCGGCGAGGTGATGTTCTCCGGTCCCATCGTGACCCTGAAAGTCATCGAGGACAACACCTTGGTCCGCAAAGTGCTGGAAGAACCGGGCGAGGGGCGGGTGCTGGTGGTGGACGGCGGTGGCTCGACCCGTTGCGCGCTGCTGGGCGATCAACTGGCCGAACTGGCCGAGGAGAATGATTGGGCCGGGGTGGTGGTGAATGGCTGCATCCGCGATTCCGCCGCGATCAACGACATCGGCATCGGCGTCAAGGCGCTGGGGGTGCATCCGCTCAAGACCGTCAAGCGCAATACCGGCGAGCGGGACCTTCCAGTGCGTTTCGCCGGCGTGACTTTCCAGCCGGGTCATTACCTCTACGCCGACGAGGACGGCCTGATCGTGTCGGCAAAGCCGCTGACCTGAACGCGGCGCGCGCCGCGAAACAAAAAGGGGAAGGCCCGCGGGCCTTCCCCTTTTTTGTTTATCGTTGAAAATTGTGGGGCGGGTTGGTGCGTCAGCCCGTAACCCGCCGATTTGGTTACGGTTTCGGCGGGCCGCGCTACGCCAGCCCGCCCCGCGCGTTGGCTAGTGAGACGCCGCGCCCGCCGCGCCGAAGCCGGTTTGAGCGCGCACGTACTGATCTTCGAACGCCTCTTTTTCCTTGGCGGCCCGGACGCTGCTGTCGGTCACCGAGCCCAGCCAAGCGAAGAAGAACGCGATCGGCATGGAGAAGATCGCCGGTTGCTCGTAGGGGAAGATCGGGGCCTTGTTGCCCAGCACGGTGACCCACACCGCCTTGGACAGCACGACGATCAGCACCGCCGAAATCAGGCCGGCGATGCTGCCCCAGATCGCGCCCCGCGTGGTCAGACCCTTCCAGTACATCGACAGGATCAGCACCGGGAAATTGCACGATGCGGCGACGCCGAAGGCCAGGCCGACCATGAACGCCACGTTCTGTTTCTCGAACGCGATGCCGAGCAACACGGCGACGACGCCCAGCCCCAGCGAGGACATCTTGGAAATTCGGACTTCCTCGGCCTCGGTCGCCTGACCCTGGCGGATCACGTTGGCGTAGAGGTCGTGCGAGATCGCCGACGCGCCGGCCAGCGCCAGCCCCGACACCACCGCCAGAATCGTGGCGAAGGCCACGGCGGACAGGAAACCCAGCATCAGATTGCCGCCGACCGCGTGCGCCAGATGCATGGCGGGCATATTGTTGCCGCCGACTAGCTTGCCGGCCAGGTCGCCGCCTTCAAAGTACTGCGGATTGGTGCCGACAATGGTGATGGCCGACAAACCCATTAGCGCCACCACGGTGAAGAAGAAGCCGACGCACAGGGTGGCGATGAACACGCTCTTGCGCGCTTCCTTGGCGTTGGGCACGGTGAAGAAACGCATCAGGATGTGCGGCAGGCCGGCGGTACCGAACATCAGGCCCAGCGACAGGGAGACCGCCGTCACCGGATCGGACAGGAAAGCGCCTGGCGCCATCAGCGCCATGCCTTTCTTGGAGTTCTCCACGGCTTTGGTGGCCAACGCTTCGAAGCTGAAGCCGAACTGCGAGAAGGCGAGCAGCATCACCAGCGTGCCGCCACCGAGCAGCAGGCAGGCCTTGATAATCTGCACCCAGGTGGTGGCGATCATGCCGCCGAAGGTCACGTAGATCACCATCAGCACGCCGACGATGACCACCGCCATCCAGTATTCCATGCCGAACAGCAGCTTGATGAGCTGGCCCGCGCCGACCATCTGCGCGATCAGGTAGAACACCACCACGGTCAGCGAACCGATGGCCGCGACGGTGCGGACCTGCCGCTGATCCAGCCGGTAGGAGGTGATGTCGGCAAAGGTGAACTTGCCCAGGTTGCGCAGCCGTTCGGCCATGATGAACATGATGAACGGCCAGCCGACGTAGAAGCAGATGCAGTAGATGTAGCCGTCGAAACCCTGGAAGTAGGTCATGCTGGTCAGGCCGAGCAGCGTGGCCGCCGACATGTAGTCGCCGGCGATGGCCAGGCCGTTCTGGGTGCCGGTGATGCCGCCGCCGGCGGCGTAGTAGTCGCTGGCGGTCTTGGTGCGCTGGGCCGCCCAGTAGGTGATGCCCAGGGTCGCCAGCACGAAGATGAAGAACATCACGATGGCGTGAACGTTGAGCGCCTGTTTCTGTGCCTGGCCGACGTCCGGGGCGGCCATGGCCAGGCCCATCCAGCCCACCGCCAGCGCGGCGGCGGCGAATTTCAGCATTCCACGGTTCATTCGATGGCCCCCTTGACGATTTCGGCGTTGATGTCATCGAATTCGCTGTTGGCGCGACGGACGTAAAGACCGGTCATCAACCAGAACAACAGGATCATGCTTACGCCGATCGGCCAGGCGATGGTGGCCTTGCCGCCGTCCCAGATGGGCGCGGCCAGCGCCGTCGGATTGAACGCCACGATCATGATGAAGGCAAAGTAAATGCCCAGCACCACGAAGGTCAGCGTCCACGCGAAGCGGCTGCGCTTGCTGACCAATTCGTCGAATTTCGGATTCTTACGAATCCGCTCGTATACTTCGGACGACATTTGTTTTTTTCCCCTTCGGGTTGGTGGATGCGGTCGCCTGCACCGCGGACCATGGATTAGGCTCTGAAAATGTATAAGCCCCAATGAGACTTGTCTATGATGTAGGGTCAACTCTCGCTATGTTTTCCGTCGATCGTGAACGAAACGCTTAAATTTTTTCTGGCCCTGGGCGCTTTTCTCGCGCTGGTGACTGGTTTGGAACTGGCCGCCGACTACGCGGTTTACCATGTGCTGGGATCCGAAAACCAGCAACGCTTCGTCGCCGCCTTGTCTCCGCACGCCGAGTTGTTGGCGGAATTGGGCGTGTTGCGCCTGGCGATTCTCGGTATCGCCTTCGCCGGCGCCTACCAGCTCTACGTCAAGGGCCCGCTGAAGATCGTGGAGGGTATTCGCATCATCCTCAACGCCCACCCCAGTCATCGCCTCGCTCTCGTTGGCCCCGCCGATATTCGGCGGCTGAGGGAGGCGGTCAACGATCTCGCCGAGCATAGCGAGACCCTGGCCCAGGGCCTGGAAACGAAGGTTATCCAGGCGAAGGCTGCGGTGGAGGAGGAGAAAAACCGTCTGGCGGCGCTCATGTCCGAGCTGTCCCAAGGCGTGTTGGTCTGCAACCGCGACGGGCGGATCTTGCTGTACAACGAGCGCGCGCGCCAGGCACTGGGCGCTTCGGCCGGCGCTGGTTCGGCCGCGCTGATTGGTCTGGGGCGGCCGGTTTTCGCCCTCATTGACCGCAGTCTGCTGCGGCACGCGCGGGACCGGATCGTGGCGCGGCTGGAAAAGGGTGAAACCGATCCCAACGCGCAGTTCGTGTTCGCCTCGCTGACCGGCCAGTTCGTCCGGGTCAACATGGCGCCGATCCTGGCCGTCGCGCCGCCGCCCCAGACTGGCGGACCGGCTGGCCAGCGTACCGAACCAACGACGATCAGTGGCTTCGTGCTGACCGTGGAGAACATCACCCAAGACTTCGAATTCGACGCCACCCGCGACATGCTGTTGCAATCGTTTACCGAGGGCAGCCGGGCGTCGCTGGCGGGCATCCGCGCGGCGGTCGAAATGCTGACTTACTATCCGGATTGCGAACCGGCCCAGCGCGACCGCTTCATTCGAATCATCAACGAAGAGGTCAACACGCTCAGCGGCAAGCTGCACAAGTTGACCGCCGACCATGCCGATTCGCTCAAGACCCGCTGGCCGCTGGAGGAAATGCTGGGCGTGGACGTGATCGACGCGGCGCGCCGCCGGATCGAACCCCGACTCGAACTGCCAGTTCGGTTGGATGACCTCGACCATTCGATCTGGGTCAAGGTCGACAGTTACACGCTGGTTCAGGCGCTGTATTCTCTCGCCGGCCGGCTTAAGGAAGAGTGCGGGGTGGGCGAACTGCGCTTTGGCTTGTCGCGGCACGGGCGGATTGTGCAGCTTGATCTGATCTGGCCAGGGCCGGCGCTGTCGCAGCAGGTTTTGCAGGAATGGGAAGGTGACACCTTGCGCGCCGGCAGCCAGAGCAGTCCGCTGACCTTGCATGACGTGCTGGAACGGCATGGAGCGGAGATCGTGTACCTGGCGGATCCGGAAGACGGTCGCCCGCGGTTTCGATGGTTGCTGCCGCTGGCCGGGCCGCTGCGGCCGCTGCTCGGCGCTCCAATCCGCTACGGCGAGAGCCGACCAGAGTTTTACGATTTCGATCTGTTCCATCAAGCCGGCCAGACCCCCGAACTCGATCAGCTTCCGCTGACGGAATTGACCTATACGGTCTTCGATACCGAGACCACCGGCCTGCATCCATCGGGCGGCGATGAAATCATCGCCATCGGTGCGGTGCGCATCGTCAACAACCGGCTGCTCCGCGCCGAGTCCTATGAACAACGGGTCGACCCGAAGCGGCCAATCGATTCGAGGGCGCAAGCGATTCACGGCATTTCCAACGAAATGTTGCGTGGGCAACCGACGATTGACGAGGTGTTGCCCCGGTTCCACAACTATTGCGATGAAACGGTGCTGGTGGCGCACAATGCTGGGTTCGACCTGCGTTTCCTACAAATGAAGGAAACCCAGACCGGCGTTTGTTTCACGCAGCCGGTGTTGGATACGTTGCTGTTGTCGGAGGTGCTGCATCCCAACCAGGAGTCGCACGCGCTGGAAACCATCGCCGAGCGCTTGGGAATCAAGGTCGTGGCCCGCCATGATGCTCTGGGCGATGCCCTGGTGACGGCGGAGGTGTTTCTGCGCATGATCCCGCTATTGGCCGCCCAAGGCATCCACACTCTGGGCGACGCCCGCGCGGCCGCGGAGAAAATTTACGCCAAGGTGAAGTACTAAATGACCCTCGCTCAAACCCTCGCTCAAACCCTCGCCCGTGAACTCGCCGTTCAGGAACGCCAGATCGAAGCCACGGTCGCTCTGCTGGACGGCGGCGCCACCGTGCCGTTCATCGCCCGCTACCGCAAGGAAGCCACCGGCGGTTTGGACGACACGCAACTGCGCCTGTTGGAAGAGCGGCTCGGTTACCTGCGCGAACTGGAGGAACGACGCGGCGTCATTCTCGCCAGCATCCGCGAACAGAACAAGCTGACCGCCGAGCTGGAAACCGCCATCCTGGCCGCCGACACCAAGACCCGGCTCGAAGACCTTTATTTGCCCTACAAGCCCAAGCGCCGCACCAAGGCGCAAATCGCCCGCGAGGCGGGCCTGACGCCGCTCGCCCACGGTCTGCTGGACGATCCGACCCAGGCGCCGGAAACGTTGGCCGCCGGCTTCGTCGATCCCGAACGCGGCGTGCCCGACGCGAAGGCGGCACTGGACGGGGCGCGGCAAATCCTGATGGAGGAATTCGCCGAAAACGCGGAACTGCTGGCCCGGTTGCGAGAGGTCCTGTGGGACAACGCCGTGCTCCATTCGCAAATGATCGAGGGCAAGACCGAGGAAGGGGCCAAGTTCCGCGACTATTTCGATTACCGAGAGGCCATCCGCCAGATTCCCTCGCATCGCGCCCTGGCGCTGTTTCGGGGCCGTAACGAGGACATCTTGCAACTCACGCTGGAAATCGGCGATCCGGCCGCGCCCGGTCCCGATCTCGGCGAACGGCTGGTCGCCGCCCGGTTTGGCATCCGCGACGAGGGCCGGCCCGCCGATGCCTGGCTGCGGGAAACCGCCCGCTGGGCCTGGAAGGTCAAGCTGCTGCCGCATCTGGAGACCGAACTTAAACAGCGCCTGCGTGAAGCGGCCGAGGAGGAAGCGATCCAGGTGTTCGCCCGCAACCTGCGCGATTTGTTGCTGGCCGCGCCCGCTGGCGCCCGCCCGACGCTGGGGCTGGACCCTGGCCTGCGCACCGGCGTCAAGGTGGCGGTGGTGGACACGACCGGCAAGCTGGTGGACACCGCGACGATTTATCCACACGTCCCGCGCAACCAGTGGGACGAGAGCCTGCATGTGCTGGCCGAACTGTGCCGTCGGCACCGCGTCGAGTTGATCAGCATCGGCAATGGCACGGCCTCGCGTGAAACCGACCGGCTGGCGACCGAGTTGATCCAGCGTCATCCCGAACTGCGGCTGTGCAAACTGGTGGTGTCGGAAGCCGGGGCCTCGGTCTATTCCGCCTCGGAACTGGCGGCGCGGGAATTTCCCGAAGTCGATGTCTCGCTGCGCGGCGCGGTGTCCATCGCCCGCCGCCTGCAAGATCCGCTGGCGGAACTGGTCAAGATCGAACCCAGGGCCATCGGCGTCGGCCAGTACCAGCACGATGTCAGCCAGACCCGGCTGGCGCGAACGCTGGACGCGGTGGTCGAGGATTGCGTGAACGCGGTTGGGGTGGAAGTCAATACCGCTTCCGCGCCGCTGCTGGCGCGAGTGGCCGGCCTGAACGCGACCCTGGCCCGCAACATCGTTGAGTTTCGGGATGCGAACGGCCCGTTCCGGCGGCGCGAGCAGTTGTTGAAGGTGACGCGGCTGGGCGACAAGACTTTCGAGCAGGCCGCCGGTTTCTTGCGGATTCTCGGCGGCGACAATCCGCTGGACCGTTCCGCCGTTCACCCGGAAGCCTATCCAGTGGTCGAGCGTATCCTCGCCGCCAGTGGACGCGGCTTGCATGAGGTGTTGGGTAATACAGCGTTTCTCAAAACGCTGGAGCCCGCCCGTTTCGCCGATGAGCGGTTTGGTCCGCCGACCGTGCGCGATATTTTCGCGGAACTGGAAAAACCGGGCCGCGATCCCCGACCGGAGTTCAAGACCGCCGCGTTCAAGGACGGTGTGGAAAAGCTGACCGATTTACAGCCGGGGATGGTGTTGGAAGGCGTGGTCACCAACGTCGCCAACTTCGGCGCGTTTGTGGATATCGGCGTCCATCAGGACGGGCTGGTGCATGTTTCGGCGCTGGCCGACCGCTTTGTCAAAGACCCGCGCGAGGTGGTGAAGGCGGGCCAGGTGGTGAAGGTCAAGGTGCTGGAGGTGGACCTGAAGCGCCAGCGGATTGCCTTGACGATGCGGTTGGGCGAAACCGTGGCCAGCGTTCCGGCCCGAAAAGCGGAGAACGCACAGCGACCGGAGCAGCGGGAACGGAAACCGCGCCTGCCGTCGCCGCCAGAGAAACCGGAGAACCGTCCGGGCGCGTTGGCCGAAGCGTTCGCGCGGGCGCGGCGGGAACGGTGAAAGGTCGGCAATGAACACGCCTTCTCCAGTCTTGCCGTTGCGTGATCAAGTGGCGTTCATCACCGGTGGCGGCCGGGGCATCGGCGCGGCGACCGCCGAGGCGCTGGCGCGCAAGGGCGCGCGAGTGATCGTCGCCAGCCGCACCGAGGCGGAACTAAGGGCCACTGTCGCCCAGCTTCGGGCCGCCGGGCTGGACGCAGCCTCGATCACCCTGGATGTCGCCGACGACGCAGCGGTGGACGCGGCCTTTGCGCGCATTATCGCCGAGCAAGGTCGGCTGGACATTCTGGTCAACAACGCCGCCATTTTGTTGAGCGGCCCATTCGCCGAGATGGCGATGACGGATTGGGATCGGGTGCTGGCGGTCAATCTGCGAGGAGCGGTGTCGTGCGCGCGGCAGGCGTTCCGGTTGATGCGAGAACGGGGCGGCACCATCGTCAACGTGTCGTCGCTGGGCGGCGTGCCGGGAACCGAGAAATTTCCCGGTTATGCTGCCTACACCGTCAGCAAGTTTGCTCTGACCGGTCTGACCGAAGCATTGGCCGCCGAAGGCCGAGAACACCGCATTCGGGTCAACGCGGTGGCGCCGGGCGCGGTGGACACCGCCATGCTGCGCCAGGCCGCGCCGCATTTGCGCACCCGGACCGGCCCCGCTGACGTGGCCAAGGTCATCGCCTTCCTGTGCGATCCAACCGAATCCGGCTGCATGACCGGCGCAACGCTGGCGATCAACAGCAATCTTTGAATCGTCAGTATGTTGAGCGAGTCGGGAGAACCTTTGGGAACACGGCGCATCGGGCGGGGCCGACCTGCTGGATGGGGTCCGCCCCGCCCCTCGCGGAGGCTGAATGAGCGGCTTCAGGGTTTTCGGGTCGCCTTCTCCGCTACCCTGGCATTGAATTTGGCGGCATCGATCACGAACCGCTCGTGAGTGCCCTGACAGATCGGGTCCACCCCATCATCGGCCTCCACCGAGAAGATCAATTTGCGACCTTCCACCCGCTCCAGCCGCACCCGCACCGTCACTGTGAAGCCGGGCGGTGTGGCGGCGATATGGCTGAAATCGACGTGCGTTCCCACCGACTGTTCCCGGGGCCAGTCCAGATGCGCTTCGAGCAACTGGATGCAGGTCCACTCAATCAGGCCGACCATGAAACCGGTCGCGAATACTTCGGGCATCACCTGAAATTCGGGTGATTCCGAATAAAGATAGGGGACGGTCTTAGTCTGGGGCACAACGAAGGAAAATTCATGACTCAATCCAGCTTGCAAGGTTTCTCGCATGGCTTGCGTTCCTGGTGGGTGGTGATCGGGGTTCTACTCGCTTTTGATAGGAAAGCTGGCCAGGTGGCCTACAACTATCTGACGCTGGATCAGAGCATGATCCTGATCGCGCTGGCGAACTATCTGCGGGACGGGACTATTCAGCAACATTTCGCTGCCGACCCGATTATCCAGCGGGCGTTTCTCCTGCTGAAGGCGGAGCGGTTTTTCGACCGACTCTCTTGCGCTTAGGCGGTGCCTTGCCGCTTCCCTCGGGCGTGGTCGCTTGAGCGCGGCGCGAGCTGTCCAGCCAGTCATAAATTCGCTTGGCCGCGCTGCGCACTTCGGGATTGACATCCATCAGCTTGGCTTCGCCGTGCAGATAGGCGTCGAAAGCTACGCGCAGAGGCCAGTAATGATCGGCGTAGTCTTGTTCATCCAGCCAAGCGAGCAGCTTGTCACCGTAGCCGCGTGCGGCGGCCAGACGCAGTATGCGCAAAAAGATCTGGCTCGCCGTAAACAGCACCGCCGAGTTCTCTGCCAGCGCCACAGCCAAGGCTTGAGTGGCTTCACCAAAATTGTCCAAGGCCAAAGCTCTGAAAGCGCGTAGCAACCTCGCGCCATGTTCAGATAAGCGATCTACCAGCGCCTCGAACAGTGGCTCGGCGTCCCGGTATCGATCAGGCCGCGTGTAGTACAGGAAACAGAGATTAGCTTGAATAATTACTTGGTTTGGCGCCAAGGCCAAAGCGCGTTGATAAGCCTCTTCGGCTTCCTCGTAGCGGGCGAGATGGTCTTTCAATAGGTTGCCCAAAGCAATCCAAGGGAAGGTGAAATTGGAATCCAGCGCGATGGCTTGGCGGTAGGCGGCCTCGGCTTCCTCGTAGCGGGCGAGATGGTCTTTCAATAGGTTGCCCAAAACATTCCAAGGGAAGGCGTCATTGGAATCCAGCGCGATGGCTTGGCGGTAGGCGGCCTCGGCTTCCTCGTAGCGACCCAAATGCTCATGCAGCCACAAGCCCATGCCAGCCCATTCGCTTGCGGTATTCGGTGCAGGCAAATCTTCTGGGTCAACAATCTCTTCCAGCCGTTTGCCGCTGGCGGCGGCGAAACGCTCGAACTCGGCGTGGGCTTCTTGCCTGAGTAAATGGCACAAACCCTCATCGTCTATAGCTTCACACAAAGCCAGTGCGTAATGGCCGCGCTCCAAACCCTGCCGGTTGTTACCCTTCAGTAATTCAAGTGCCCTCTCGGTCAGTTGACTGGGGGAATAGAAGCCGCGCAGAAAGCTTGTTAGCCAGCGCAACCGGGTTTTCTGGCGGCGCGGGCCGTGACGCATCAGATACCAGATATTGAAAAAGCGTTCGCCCAGTTGGAACCCGGCGCGGGCGGTCGAAGACAGGCTGACCTTCTCGACCACGCCGTTTTTCTGCAAGCGGTCCAGTTGCGCGGAGACGGCGGAGGTGTCCAGCGCGGTGGCGGCGGCCACGTCGGCGGCGGTGACCGGATTCCAAGCCAGGGCCACGGCGTCGAGCACCACGCGGGCTTGCGGCGCGAGGTCTTCCACACGGGCCTTGTACAGTACGGTCACTTGATCGAGCAGGCGTTCGAGATCGGAGAACACATCGCCCCCGGCGTCGAGTTCGAGCAGGAGATACAGCAGCACCAAGGTACGGGGGTTGCCGCCGGTGAGATCGTGCAGGGCACGAATGCGTCCCGGATCGCGGTTCAGGACATTCAACACCTTGCGCCCTTCCTCGCCGCGCTTCTGAGCCAGCCGCCGCAGGCAGGCGATGAGTTCCTTCTGACCGAGCTTTTCCAGCACGGTCACCTGAAAGAAGTCGTAAAAAGCACCCTTCGGATCGGCGGTCGCTTCGAGATAGGCGGCGGATGCCCCGACCACCACGATGCCGCCCGCTTCCTGCATCACCCGGCGCAAGCTCCAGTGCTGGGCCTCCAGCCCATCGAGGATGAAATCGATATTGTCCAGCAGCAACAGAGGGCGGCGGCCCTCGCGCTTGGCCCAACGCTTGAAGACGTCGAGCGCGGAGCTGCCTTCAACGTCCATGTCGCCGCGCATCAGCGTCGCGGTGTCGCGGTCGATTTCGTCGGCCTTGTCGGCTTGGCCGGTTTTCTCGAAATAATCGCCCAGAGCATCCAGGCAGTTCAGCCAAAACGTGTGCAGGTTGTGGACGTTGTATTGCTCTTCCCGGAAGCTGAGCGGCAGCAGCACGGCGGCCAGCGCGGCGTCCTCGCGCACGCCGAGGGCCAGACGGCGCAACAGGCTGGTCTTGCCCATGCCACGCTGGCCGAGAATGAGATAGTGCTTGGCTTGGCCGCGCGGCGTGATTTCGCCCAAGCGGGCGAGCAACGAGGCGGCCAGGTCTTGGCGGGCGACAAAACCGGCGAGAAAATCGGAGTCGTCGAGAATAGCCGGGTTATAAACGGCGAGATTGATGAGCTTGCCCATCGCGACCTCTCACAACACCACGTAGCGCAGCCACCACTCGCGCAACAGGTTCATGCGGAAGCGATAGCGGCGTTCGCTGTCCACGGCGAGATAACCATCGGCCAACAAGGTATCGAGCAAATGGCGCAAGGCCGCTTCGCCGACCGGCTCGCCACCCCGGTTGAGCGCCGGCAGCAGCGCGTCGGAACCCGCCCCCGCGTCACTCTTGGCAACCGTTTCCAGCACGGTATAGAGGCGGCTGCGTTCGGGATCGATAAAGTTGCGGTCCAGATGTTCCCGCCACGTACTCCAATAGGTGCGTTTCTCCAAGTCGAGCATCCGGTCCAGCGCGGTTTGGGCGCGCGGCAGGTCCAGCACGTCACCCGTCCCGGCCAAGGTACAGGCATCCTCGGCGACTTTTTCCAGGTAGTAGGGCGAAAGCCAGCCCAGCCGGCGAAGGATGATCTCGGCGGCGTCTTCGTGCAGGGTGCGGCCGCGCCGCCGGGCGATGTCGGCCAGAAAGGCGCGGGCGGTATCGGGGGCAAAAGGGGCGAACGGGAACACGTCCAGATCGTTCAAGGCTCCTTCCACGCTGTCGCGGCGGGCAACGCTGTCCAGGCCGATGGAGCCGGTGTAAAGCCAGCGCACCTGACGGTATTTCTGGCGCATGTTGCGAAGCGCATAGAGGAAATCGCTGACGGCCTGAACCCCACCGCGCTCTCGCAGGGCCAAAACGAAGATGGGCAATTCATCCACCAGAATCAGCCAGGGTGGTTCGTTTTTATGCTCGTCCAAATGGGCCAGCAGGTGGTTGGCGAAGTCGCGCCAGTCGGTTTGCAGCAACGCTTGCCGCCAATCGCCGCCGCCTTCGTGGCCGCGCCACACTCGCGAAAGTCGCTCGCCGAAGGCGGTCATGACTTTGGCGCCGGTCGAGAGTTCTTCCTGAATGGTCGCGCAGCATTGGCGGAAGAAATCCTTTTCCTCCCGAAAACCTGCCACTTCCAGCACGATGGCGCGAAATCCGTGTTCCGCCGCCGTATCGCGCAGGTGATTGATTTGAAATGTCTTGCCAATCCGGCGTGGCGCGAGCATCAGCAGATTACGCCCCTCTTTGAACAGGCGCCAAAGCTCGGCGGTTTCGATGGTTCGGCCAAAACAGGTCATGAGTTTTTCCTCAAGTTACTGCGAGTCTTGATTGTATCACAACAAGATTGTATCACAACATTTTTGTTGTGATACTTAATCATGAGATAACGGCTTTGCCGATAAACCTGTTATCTCCAGATCAAGCCATGGGGGAACTGGAAGGTCGCCTTTTGGTAAGCTACCGATCAATTCCGTCTATGGATCCTGTATTTCATGGCCAGCCTTACCTTCGAACACATCGACAAAATCTATCCCGGCGGCGCCCAGGCGATTTTCGATTTCAACCTCGCCATCGCCGATGGCGAGGTGCTGGCACTGGTCGGTCCGTCCGGCTGTGGCAAATCCACCCTGCTGCGCCTGCTGGCCGGGCTGGACGACGCCACGCGCGGCGACTTGCGCATCGGCGGCGAGGTGGTCAACGGCCTGCCGCCACAACGGCGCAACGTGGCGATGGTGTTTCAGGACTACGCGCTTTATCCGCACATGACGGTGCGCGGCAATCTGGAATTTCCGCTGAAAATGCGCGACTTGCCCCGCGCCGAAATCGCCCGCCAAGTCGCTTGGGCGGCGGAACTGCTCGATCTTGGCAACCTGCTCGACCGCCTGCCCCGGCAACTGTCCGGCGGCCAGCGCCAGCGAGTGGCAATGGGCCGGGCGCTGGTGCGTCAGCCGGCGGCGTTTCTGATGGACGAACCTTTATCCAATCTGGACGCCCGGCTGCGAGTGCAAATCCGCGCCGATCTGAGCGAGTTGCTGGACCGGCTGGGCGCGACCACGCTCTACGTCACTCACGACCAGGCCGAGGCGATGACTCTGGGCGACCGGGTGGCGGTGCTGGATCGCGGGCATTTGCAACAGGTCGCGCCACCCCAGGATCTGTACGAGCAGCCGGCCAATACTTTCGTGGCTGGATTCATCGGCAATCCGCCGATGAATCTGTTCCCAGGGCGACTAAATGCCGCCTGGGATGGCGGGCTCCAGTTGCGGCTAGGCCAACAGAGCTTGCCGTTGGCTCTACCCGCCGCGACCGAGGAACGCTGGCGGGCTTGGCTGGACAAGCCGCTGACTACCGGCATCCGCCCAGAGCATCTGTGCCTCGTCAACGATGGGGATGGCGGCGTACAGGCGACGGTCAGCGACGCCGAGTATCTGGGTCACGAGACGCTGTTGCACGTCCGGGTGGATGAGCTGGACCTGCCCGGCGCGGCGCTGGTGGCGCGCCTGCCAGGCATCCGTCCGTTTCACAAGGGCAAAGTAGTGCGCCTGAGCCTGGATGGAGCCCAGTTGCATGGGTTTGGGCCGGATGGCAAGGCGGTGGACGGATTTCGTTGAGGGTCGATCCTTACACCACGCCGGACAGCGGATGACCTTGATCGTCCAGCGGAATGTCCGCCCATTCTTCCTTGGCGATGCGCCGCAGATCGAGAATGGACCAGGGAATCAAAACCAGCGCTGCCACGATCCAGGCGATCAGATGCCAAATCCAGCCATTGCCGGGGATGAAGGTGGCAATCGTCACGAAGAAGCCGGTGATGCCGTAGAACCGGTAGGCTGCTTGCTGGGTATAGTAGCCCACCTTGGGATTGGGATGATGGCGGTTCATGGCGTACACCAGCATCGAGGCGCCGAACCAGAAAATCAGCAGGGGAAACGGGACCAGAATCGCGATCAGGTTGCCGTAATTCATCAGGGCGGCGGCCCGCTTGGCGGAGGAACCCCGCGCCACCTTGCCGATGACCGTTTCTTCGCTTTGTTCCAGCATGGGCATCTGCATGTGCATGTGCATGATTGAGAGCCTTGAGAATGGGGAACGGGTGAGAGATTGATACCCGCCATGTTCGGGAACCCTCCCCCCCTTGTCAACCACGAGGATGAACCGTGATCGCGGCCTGGCTGGACGCGCTTGAGCGCCTGGTTTTACCGCCGACCTGTCTGCTGTGCGGGGCGGCGGGAACGGCGGGACGGGATTTGTGCGCTGGCTGCCTCGGCGATCTGCCGCGCAATCTCGTGGCCTGCCCGCGCTGCGCCGCGCCCCTGCCCGTTGGCGGGACCGGTCCCTGCGCCAGTTGCCGGGCGCAACCCCCGGCCTTCGACCGCGCGGTCATCCCCTTTCGCTACCAGCCGCCGGTGGATTTTCTGATCACGCGCCTGAAGTTCAACGGTCGTCTGGCGCACGCCCGCTTGCTGGGCGAATTGTTCGCCGCCACGCTGGCCGAACGCGGCGATCCCGCGCCGGACTGCATCGTGCCAGTGCCGCTGCATCCCCGTCGCCTGCGCGAGCGCGGGTTCAATCAAGCCCTAGAACTGGCGCGTCCCATAGCCCGTCGTTTGGGGATTCCGCTGCGGATCGATGGCCTGCGGCGCGTGCGTCACACCCTCCCGCAAGTCCGGTTGGATGCTCACCAGCGCCAGATTAACCCGCTGGGCGCGTTCGCGCTGGGTGGGCCGCTGCCCGGAGCGCGGATCGCATTGATGGACGATGTGGTCACTACCGCCAGCACGATCGGTGAGTGCGCCCGGGTGTTGCGAACCGGCGGGGCGACGGACATCGCGATCTGGGCCATCGGCCGGACCGGTGGCGCTCCCTGAAGGTTTGCCGGCGTCGGTGTTAGTGACGACCTTGCCGCGAATCCGGCCGTCGGCCGGGCGTAACGCCACGTCCAGCTTGGCCTTGGCCACGTCGATTCCGAGCGTAAGGGTCATCGGAAAGGTTCCTTGCGCAATTGACCTGGTGAATGCAGGCTCGCGACCGGGTCGGGCCGAAGAGACTGTTCGATTTCTCGCAAGAGATTAGAGTGAGACCGGCGCATCATCTACGCAGCGAAAGTGATCGCTTTAGGGCGGGTACGGCATCCGATCTTCCAGGGGTCGTCCCAGCGTGAACGATCCCCCGGAAAACACAATGCAAGGGCGGGTTGCCATGAAAGTACCGACTTTCATCGTCGGGAATGACGCCGCTGACATGGCTGTTAAGGCGTCAGCCCGTAACCCGCCGATTTGGCTACGGTCTCGGCGGGTTACGCTCCGCTAACCCGTCCCACACCTTGCCTTGAATATACTAAAACCTACCGAGAATCGGTATAAAGCATCCAGATGCCCCAAGGATGCATGGCCGTAGACTGGGGCCCACCAGAAGTTCTTATACCTATTCTCGGTAGGTTTCCATATTTAATGGTCGTCATTCCCGCGAAAGTGGGAATCTCGTTTTTCAGCGGCTGATGGGATTCCCGCTTTCGCGGGAATGACGAACAGGGTAGTTTTTAGCCTTAATAAAGATAAAATCTATCGGTAACCAGTATTAAACATACTGGTAAGCAGTTGAGAGACCACGCTAGACCGAGCGCAAAGACGATTTCACCAGCCGTTGGGCCATGGTGCTGGAGAACCGCCGCCATGGCAACGTGGGCCACCGCGGTGCTGGTCAACAAGATGACTACGTACCCATGCCGTGATGGCGGCCGACCGGCCTTACGATCTAGACTAGAGCATCCCAGTCGAAGCCAGGGTTTAGCGTCGCTAAAGCCCAGGTTGAAAAAACACCCTTGCCCCTACCCTTCTCGCTCGCGGGTAAAGGGTTTTCGACAGCCTCCAAATTGCAAAGAGCGAACGAAAACGCCTCTTGCAGTAGCGCCTTACCGTTCATCGTAACCATTGTGACCACTCGTACCGATTTATTTAATTGGCATTTCCTAGCGCCGCGCTACTGGCCGGTCTGGCTGGGGCTGGGGCTGATGAAACTCATGGCGGCGTTGCCGTTTCCCTGGCAACTGGTCCTTGGCGGTCAAATTGGCCGCTGGATCGGCAAAATCGCCCGTCGACGCCGACGTATCGCCGAGATCAACTTGGCGCTGTGTTTCCCGGAACTGTCGCCGCCTCAACGGGCCACCTTGCTGGAGGAACATTTCGCCGCTCTCGGCATCGGCCTGTTCGAGACAGCAATGGCCTGGTGGGCGCCCGACGACAAGCTACGCGGCTTGGCGCGGGTCGAGGGCCTTGAGCATCTGCAACAAGCGCTGGATCGTGGCAAGGGCGTTATCCTGCTGACCGGTCATTTCACCCCCCTGGAACTGGGAGCCCGCTTCATCACTTGGCATCAGCCCTTTCATGCCATGTACCGGTCCCATAAAAATCTTCTTTACGAGACCGTGATGCGCCGCGAACGCGAGCGTCGATCCCGTTTCCCACCGTTGCCGCACGAGGATCTGCGGGGTTTATTGCGCGCCTTTAAGAAGGGCCGCGCGGTCTGGTACGCACCCGACCAGAATCATGGCCGACGCAACAGCGTCTTCGTGCCATTTTTCGGCATCCCCGCCTGCACGATCACCGCCACCTCGCGGCTGGCGGCCCTGAGCGGCGCGGCGGTGGTGCCCTATTTCCCCCGGCGCTTGCCAGGAACGGCGGGCTATGAGGTCGGCATTCTGCCTGCCCTGGAGAATTTCCCAAGCGACGATATCGCCGCCGACACCCAGCGCATCAACGCACTACTGGAGCACCATATCCGTCAAGCGCCCGAGCAATATCTCTGGGTTCATCGCCGGTTCAAGACGCGGCCCCCAGGCAATCCGACGCTTTACAACCTCTGACTCCGGCCTTTCCCCGCCATGCGTTACCGCGCCGATCTCCCCACCGATCCCGGCATTGGCAGTATCCTGATCATCAAGTGGAGCGCCATGGGGGATGTCATTATCGCCACCGCCCTGTTTGAGGACATTGTCCGGGCTTTCCCTGACCGGGAAATCCATCTCGACACCCAGCCCGCTTGGCGCGATCTGCTTTTCGCGCACGATCCCCGGTTTCAACGGATTCTGGCTGTGGATTGGCGCGACCGCCACCGCCGACTTCATCAAATGAGAACCTGGCTGCGACAGGTACGAGAGGGCAATTACGATCTGGTGATCGATCTCCAATGCAATGACCGCTCTCGCTTGCTGCTAAGCCTGCTGGGGTTGAGCGGTCGCCGCATCCGTTACCGTCTCGGCAATCGCCGCCAACTGCCCTACAACCTTGCGCCAGAGGAATTGCCCCGGCCAGCGCATACCATCGCTCGTGGCCGCGCCGCCCTGGAAGCGGGCGGCATTCCGGCGACGACGCCACGGCCGGTTCTCCATATCCCCGAACGCCATCGCGCGCGCGCCCAAACGTTTATGGAACACCACGGGCTAGCGCCAGGCGGTTACGTGATCTTTCTGCCCGGCTGCAACGTCCATGGCCATCTGAAACGCTGGGGGGCCGCCCGTTACGCCATGCTGGCCAATCAGTTACATCGAGAGGGATTGGAGCGGATCGTGCTGATCGGCGGGCCGGATGAAATGGACGAATGCCAACGCATTGCCCAGCAATGCGGTCCCTGGCTAGTGAATCTGGCCGGACAGACCGAGATTCTGGATATCCCACCTTTATGCGAGCCAGCCCGTTTCATCGTCGCCAACGACACCGGCACCGCGCACCTGGCCGCCGCCACGTCCACGCCGATGACGGTGCTTTGCGGTCCCACCGATCCGCGCCGGGTCAAGCCGCTGGGCGACAACGTAACCGCGCTGCAAGCTGAGTTGCCCTGCGTCAACTGCTATCGCAAGACCTGTTCGCACCACAGTTGCATGATGATGCTGACCCCGGCGCGAGTGCTGAAGCATCTGCGGGAAACAGCGCGCTCGCGAGCGCGAGCGTGATCGACCGTTGCTTCCCATCGGCCATCTGTCATACCGTTTCCCAATAGATTCCCCCCTTTGACAAAGGCAAGGCTGTGATTCTCGGCGTGCGGCATACCCCTATCTTTGCTGAAATCCAAGATTGGGTCCATCCCAACAAAGGTACATGATGCGACATAGCTATTCGCGTATTGTAATTATATATAGCGCTCCTATACCAGTTATAGAATTATCAAATATATTACCTCAAGTTACTAAAAATGTGCTATAATTTATCTAAAAATTCCTAGAGGAGTAAAGGTCATGAAAACTTTAGAGGATATCATTGATGCGCCAGAGAATCTGGAAGTCAAAAGGGCCTTGGCAGTCAAAATGTTCTTTTCTGATTTTAAGACCGATGATATCTGTAATTTGTTAAATGTTTCTGACTCTTTTGTCAGTAAGTGGAAAATCATCTACGAAAACGAAGGCGCAAAAGCCTTGAAGGTCAACTATCAGGGCGGTACTGGCTTTCTGACGGAAAAGCAGCGCATTCAAATCCTGCTGCATCTGGAAAACAAGCCTCATTGTAGTGTCGAAGAACTCCGAAACTATATCGAGGATCAGTTTGGAATTGTCTATCAATCGAAGCAATCCTATTACGATCTTCTGAAAGCCGGAGGGTTAAGTTGGCATCAGACCCAAGCGGTCAACCCCCAACGGGATGAACAGCAAGTCTTACAGAAACGCGAAGCGATCAAAAAAACTGGAGGCGCGCAAGACGGAAATCCTATCGGGTGAAGTCATTGTTTTTGCTGAAGATGAGTGTCATTTAGTGTGGGGAGACACGATTGGTTTCGTGTGCGGCCAACGCAATGAACGGATCGAAGTTCCGATCGTCAATGCGAAACAACGACAAAGCTACTATGGCGTTATGAATCTGACGAATCAAGAGGTCAAAATTGCACCCTACGAGTGCGGCAATGGAGAGAATACCGTGGCTTTTATCAAGCAGTTGCAAGCGCTCTACCCGAATAAAAATCTGATCATTATTTGGGATGGAGCGAGTTATCATGATGGCCACGAAGTTCAGGAGTATTTGAGTGAAATCAACCGAGATCTGGAAGAAAAGGATTGGAAAGTCACCTGCCTGTTTTTTGCACCTCATGCCCCGGATCAAAATCCGGTCGAAGATGTCTGGCTGCAAGGAAAGAATTTTTTGCGAAGGCGTTTTTACGAAAACAAAACTTTCAATCATGTTAAACAACGCTTTCTTAATTTTCTCAATAAAAAAGTTTTTAATTTTGGAAAAGCAGGCTGGTATTTAGAAATTCTACAACCGGTATAGGACTGCTATAGTTTATTTCAATATCCAAGGTTAAAACCACCGGCTTTAGCCGGTCAGCTTTCAGCTACGACTCTCCAAGCAGATTCCGATGCGCTCTAAATTGGTCTTAATTGAGTGCCGGATGCTATTGTTGCAATCGTCATGTTTTTAAAGCGCCGGGTGCATTGATGGGTGGACTTTTAGTCCTCTGCACCCGGCGCAGAACCCACCGGCTTTAGCCGGTGGTTGTTTAGTTTTATGATTTTTTTCAGAATTTGGGCGTGTTTCATGCAGCTGATTTCAGGGGCAGGATTCCGAGGGAATCCCGGAGTTTTTCGTCGGAGAAATCGTATTCACCCAGGAGGTTGATATGCGCCCATGACATGGGTGAGTGGGTTGCGATGGTGCGGCGCAGGTTTTCCCGGGTTTCGGCATTGGTGACCTTTTCGATCTGGCGAGCGAGGTAGAGGTAGTTCCAGCAGATGATGCTGTTCTTGATCAACCGGTTGCAGGCTTCTGCGATCTCCTGGTCCTCTTTCTCGGCCTGCGTGAACTCACGGGGGTTTCCAACCGCAACGGCGCGGGTGAAGCGATTGGCCAACTCCACCTTGTTGAGCTGCTTTTCGATCGCCTGACGCAGCTCGACATCATCAACGTAACGCAGTATAAACAGTGACTTAATGACTTGACCGAACGCCTTGAGGGTCTGATAAAGCGCGTGCTGGCGAGAAATAGGAGTTGAGCCGCCGGAAGATATCCGAGGCGGTGTTTTCCTTGAGCTTGATGGTGGCGACCAACCGCAGCAGATCATCCCAGTTCTCACGGATCAAGGCATCGTTCACATAATGGTCCGGGGCGATTTTCCAGCCCTCGCGGGCGTTGGGATCATGGCCACGAAAAAGATACAGCCTTTGCTTGCCAATGCCCTTGATGCGCGGCGCGAAGGAAAAGCCCAGCAGATGGATAAGGCCGAACACGACTTCCGTGTAGCCATGGGTGTCGGTCGAATGGATGTCGCTTCTGACGACATCATTGTGCATCAATCCGTCGATCACATAGGCGCTTTCGCGGTCGGCGGCGCTGATCATCAGCGAATGCCATAGAAAATGGCGCTCATCGACAAAGGTGTAGGCGGAAACCCCTTGCCCTTGCCCGAAATACTTGAACGAGCGGCGCGCATGCAGGGACTCCCCGCGAACCTCGAATTTCTGGCCATCGCTGGCGGTGTGGAGCGCGCCCGCCTCCCGACGATAGAGGTTCGGTAGTTCCATCTGGTCCATCGCCTTGAGCACCGCGACATTGGCGGCGCGGATGTTGTCGAGCGAGAAGCGCCAATTGACGGCGTGTTCCAATTCACTCTCGGTGACGCGCGAGGAAATCCGCGCCATCTTGCGCACGCCGATGCCGCACCCCAGCCCGATGATCCCGGCGAGCAAGGCTGGATGTGAGATGGCCCGCCGGATATGGGTCTGCTGCCAATGCTCAAAGGCCTTCAGCATGCCGCGGTGATGGTTGATGGTTTCGAGAACTTGCGCCAAGGGTACATCGTGCCGTTGAGGGAACAGCTCGCTCAGCGGATCGGCCTCGTGGGCATCGAGTGCCGGGGTAGCGACATGGAAGGTTCCATCGGCGCGGAATTTCAGATAGGGGTTGTCAGCCGCGTGGTCGTTCGTCGCCCGATATTGCGCGCAAAGCGCTTCATCCAGTTTCGCCAGAACGGGTTCAGGATCGGTGAGCGCGGTCAATCCCGCCCGTTCCAGCAGGTGCTCTTTTTCCCCGGCGCCAACGGTCACGATCAATGAGGTAGGCATCCATCGGGCGGTATTTGTAGGATCGAGCCAGGTTCAGATCGCCGGATTTGAGGGCTCCGGTGACCTGCTGGAACAGGAAGACCTTGTAGAGCGAGGGGCGGAATGTTCCGTCTGCGCGGGTCAACGCCGCCCGTTCATCGTCGGCCAGGAAATCGACCGGCGCACGGTCGCCGATATTCCCGTCACCTGATTAGCAAGATACTTCAGCCGGCCCTGTTTGGTGCCGAAAATCAGGCGT
>JARSSP010000004.1 GCA_029624675.1 Candidatus Contendibacter sp. | reverse complement strand
GATCGCCGACGTGTTGCAGGATCGGGGGGAGCTGGACGAAGCGCTGCGGATTCGGCGGGAGGAACAACTGCCGGTCTACGAGCGTCTCCAGTCGGCGCGGGATTTGCTCATCTGCCGCGCCAAGATTGGAATCACTTATCTGATGCGCGGCGCGACGGGAGACCGCGAAAAGGCGCTGGAATTATTGAACCTGGCCCTGCAAGACGCGCGACGATTGAAGCTTCCCGAAGCTGGGCAAATCGCCGGGATTATCCGACAGGTGCAGGCGTTGCTGGATTCACTGGCCTCCCTTGGCTAGCCCCGCCGCCAAGTGTGAAAGCGCTCCACCCAGACCAGCAATTTTTGGGGCGCGTGGGCCTTCTTCCAGACGCCGGCGGCGTATTTGTTGGCTTCCGCCAGGGTCGGATAAATGTGGATGGTGCCGAGGATTTGGTTCAGGCCGATGCCGTGGCGCATGGCCAGCACGTACTCGGCCAGCAGGTCGCCGGCGTGCTCGCCGACGATAGTGACTCCCAAAATCTTGTCCTTGCCGGGCGCGGTCAGCACCTTGACGAAGCCGTGCGCCTCGCCGTCGGCGATGGCCCGGTCCAGATCGTCGATGCCGTACACCGTCACCTCGTGGGGAATGCCTTTCTCTTTCGCTTCCTGCTCGTTCAAACCCACCCGCGCTACTTCGGGATCGACGAAGGTGGACCAGGGAATCACCGAATAATCGGCCTTGAACGTCCTGAACGGCCGGAACAGCGCGTTGACCGAGGCATACCACGCCTGATGAGCGGCGGTGTGGGTGAACTGGAACGGCCCGGCCACGTCGCCAGCGGCGTAAATATTGGGGTAAAGCGTTTGCAGGTACTCGTTGGTTTCCACGGTGCGAGCGCGGGTGATGGGAATCCCCAGTTCTTCCAGTCCGTAGCCGGCGGTGTTCGCCACCCGCCCCACCGCCACCAGCACCGCGTCGAACGGAATCCGCGCGTCCTGGCCTTCGTATTCGGCGATCAGCACCTTCTCGCCGTTTTCGACCGCGAACCGCCTGGCCGTGTGGTTGACCAGCACGCGGATGCCTTCCCGCCGAAACCGCTCCATGACCAACGCCGAAACCTCCGGGTCTTCCCGAATCAGGATGCGCGGGGCCATTTCCACCTGTGTGACCTGGCTGCCCAGGCGGGCGAAGGTCTGGGTCAATTCCGAACCGATGGGTCCGCCGCCCAGCACCACCAGCCGTTTCGGCAGTTCGCGGAGATTCCAGACGGTGTCCGACGTGAGATAACCGACCTCTTCCAACCCCGGAATCGGCGGCACGAACGGCCGCGCGCCGGCGGCGATGACGATGGCGCGGGTGGTCAGGGTCCGCGTGCCCTCGGCGGTGGTCGCGTCCACCGTCCACGGCGAGGTGATTTTCGCCGTGCCCTCGATTACCTCCACGCCCAGCCCGGTGTAGCGTTCCACCGAATCGTGGGGCGCGACTTCGCGGATCACCCGTTGCACCCGCTCCATCACCTCGGCGAAATCGAACTCGGCCTCGGCCTGGTGGATGCCGAATTCCGAAGAACGCTGGATATGCGAGAGCAGCTTGGCCGAACGAATCAGCGCCTTGGACGGCACGCAGCCGGTGTTCAAGCAGTCGCCGCCCATCCGGTGCTTTTCGATCAGCGTCACCTTGGCCTTGACCGCCGCCGCGATGTAGGCGGTCACCAGCCCCGCCGAGCCGGCGCCGATCACCACCAGATTGCGGTCGAAACGCTTCGGCTTGGGCCATCGCGCATACACCCGCCGCGCCTTGACCGCCGCCACGATCTTCTTGGCAACGAGCGGGAAAATGCCCAGCACGGCAAAGGAGATCAACAAGCCAGGCGACAGGATGCCCTGGAGCGAGTCGATCCGCGCCAGTTGGGTGCCGGCGTTTACGTAAACCACGGTCCCGGCCAACATGCCAAGCTGACTGACCCAGTAAAAGGTCCAGGTTCGAATCGGCGTCAACCCCATCGCCAGGTTGATGACGAAGAACGGAAAGATTGGAATCAACCGCAAGGTGAACAGGTAAAAGCCGCCCTCTTTTTCCATCCCCGCGTTGATCGCCTGCAATCGGTCGCCGAACCGGCCCTGCACCCAGTCGCGCAACACGAAGCGGGCGGTGAGAAAGGCCAGGGTGGCGCCAAGCGTCGAAGCGAAGGAAACGATCACCGTGCCCCAGACCAAGCCGAAGATCGCGCCTCCAACCAAGGTCAGAATTGCCGCGCCGGGCAGCGACAGGCCGGTCACCGCCACGTAAACGGCGAAGAAAATCCCCGCCGTCAGGCCGGGATGCGCCGCCCGGTAAGTTTCGATGGCGGCCTGTTGGGATTTAAAGTAATCGAGGCTGAAAAACCGCCCCAGGTCGAACGCGAAGAAAACGCCGGCCAGGGCGGCGAGCGCCAGGAGGAGCAGAAGTTTTCGAGAATTCATCGGTCCCGGATCCCGTGGCGCCGGGCAACCCAGCAATCGAGCGAGATCGCTCCCGGTCCCTTCGCCACCAGATACAGCAGCACGGTTGCCCAGACCCCATGGATCGGATAGGCATCCGGATAGACGAAAATCTGAATCACCAGCGTCATGATCAGCAAGGCCAGGGCCGAGAAGCGGGTGGCGAAGCCAAGCAGGATCAGGATGGGAAAAACGTGTTCCGCGAACGCGGCCAGCGGCGCCGCGAGTTCCGGCGGGATCAGCGGCAACCGGTATTCGTCCCGGAACAGGGCCACGGCGGATTCGGACAGTCGCGGCAACCCCAGAGTGAAAGTCCCGTCGATGAAGTCGATGGCCAGACCCTCGATCTTGGTTTGCCCGGATTTCCAGAATACGGCGGCGATGGAAAACCGGCCGATGAAGGCGATGAGGGAATCGGGAATCCGCTGGAACAGGGCAATGACCGACAGGACGAAGCCTGCCCAGGGCGGTAGTGGCGCCGGCGTGGCGGAGGCGGGCGCGGACCAGGCTGAGGTGGGTGTCGTCATGGTCAGGCTTCCGTAGGTTGAACGAGAGCAGTCAGGGCGCCCATCCGCAACAGCAAGGCGAGATGGGCGGTCAGATCGAAGTCTTCACGAGCGGCCAGGGCCAGGGCCGCTGCCTGGCCGAGCGGTAACCCGTCGGCCAAGCTCGCCACCAGCGTATCGCCGCCCGGCGGCAGGGCGAGAACCTGGACGTCCAGCCCAACGCGAACGATCAGGGCGCTTTCCGGGACGAAAGGATCGACCTGGGCCAGATCGCCGTGGCCTTGATGCGCCGCCCACAGCGATACCACCGCATAATCCGAGCGCAGGACGCCCAGCGAGGGGTGACAGGTCGCCCGCAGCGCCGGCAATCGTTCCGGATCCGCCAGCGCGCGGGCGATCCGCGCCGGGGAGATCGGGTCGGCGTCGGCGGCATGGAAGGCCCGGACGCGCAGCAGCTCCAGCCGGGCCACGTCGGCCAGGTAAGGCACGCTCCGGGCCGGCTCGAACCGTTCGATGAAAGCGGGAAATCCTGCCCCGTACTCCGCCAGCAGGACGGAGCCGGGCGGCGCGGCCCGCATGAAAACTCCGGCCATCGCCCGGAAAAACTCCTCTCCCACCAGTTCCAGGGTCACGGGAAAGGTATCGGCCAGCGCGTCGATCAGGGAGACCACGACGTTGTTGCGATAAACGGCGAAGCGCCGGGCCGGATCGGAGCCGTTCCAGGCGGTCAATCCGGCCGGGCAGGGCGCCTCGGGGTCGAACAGGGCGGCGACGAACAGCCGTTGATCGCTCATGCCGAAATCTCCAGCCGGTCGCGTTGCGCGTATCCGATCCACCGTTCGGCGCATCGGGCTTCGGCGAGCAGAACGGACAGCGGCGGAATGTCGTTGTCGCGCTCGATCAAGGTGGGCGTCGGCCCAAGGCGTTCGAGCGCGAAGGCGTAGAGTTCCCACACCGCCGCCGCGATGGCTGCGCCATGCGTGTCGATCAGCAAGGGCGCGCCGGCGGCGTCGCGATCCTCGGCAAAACCCGCCAGATGAATTTCCCCGACTTCGGATAATGGCAAAGCGGCGATATACGCTTGCGGATCGCGGCGATGGTTGACGCCCGACACATAGGCGTTGTTCACGTCGAGCAATAGCCCGCAGCCGGTGCGCTGGACGATCTCGGCGATGAACGCGGCTTCGTCCAGCGTGGAGGCGGCGAACTCGATATAGGTGGCGGGATTTTCCAACAACATCCGGCGACGCAAATGTTCCTGCGTCCGGTCGATGTGGTCGCAAACGCGGTCCAGGGTGACGCGGTTGTAGGGTAACGGCAGCAAGTCGTTGAAAAACGCGCCACCGTGGGTCGACCAGGCCAGATGCTCCGAAAAGGATTGCGGTTGGTAGCGGTCGAGCAGCGTGGCCAGGCGGTCAAGATGAGTGGGATCGAGCGGCCCTTCCGCGCCGATGGACAGCCCCACGCCGTGGATCGACAGCGGGTAGCGGTCGCGAATCCGGTGCAGGTAGTGATGAAAGGGGCCGCCGGCGACCAGATAGTTCTCGGCGTGAATCTCGAAGAAGCCGAGATCCGGCTCGGTAGCCAGAATCTCGGCGAAGTGCTGGGGCTTGAGACCCAGGCCCGCCCGATTGGGCAAGCCATCGGAGTACGTTCGCCGCACTGGAACGCCGCGCGCTGAAAGTTCGAAAGGCGTTTGCATCGTCATCGCGGGCGCTCCAGCCGAGTTGGCGGTTACGTCAAGCCTTCTTCTCCTTGAACGCCGCCAACTGGCCGAAACCGGTCGGCGAGGTCGGCGAGGCCGTCTTCTCGCAACTGCCCTTCGGCACGTATTTCCAGGCGTTGCCCTGGTGGTCGGTCTTGGAAGTGCCGGCGCAGGTGGTGCCCGGACCAGCGGCGCAGTCATTCTTGCCTTTCATGGCGACGCCGTAGCATTTTTCCTTGTCGTCGGCGGCGGACGCCGGCGCGGCGGACAGGGTCAGCGCCGTGCCCAGGGCCAGGGCCAGCGCGGTCGCGGACAGGGCGGTCGAAGTCAGGCTCTTGCTCATGGTGCATTCCTCATCGTCGGTCGTGGTGAAGCTCAAAAAATCTCCTCCGTCGGCGGAGGAGCAAGGGATTTGAGATTCCGCGTTTTCGGCGGGTTCAGGAGTGCTTACGCGGGCCGAGCGGCTTTGGATGCGGGCCTCGCAAAAAATTTTCCAGGCGGTTCAAGACTGCTTCAAAGCGTATCCGTTCTCGAAGCCGGAACGGATACAGACCCCTTGCACGGATCGAATCGGTGATCGCGGCGTTCGCGGCGAATTGCGATGCCGCCCATCGCACCGGCTGGGTGCTCGACGCGACTTTGACGGATACGCCCCCCGGGGCATTGCCGATTCGATGCGGCCCAGTATTTTTCGCCGGCTGCATCCATCGCGCTCGAAGCCGCGTAAGCATTTCCGAGGCCGTTAATGTTTGCGCGGCGCGATGCGTTTCATGGATCCCCCGACCCCGCCTATAATCGACGCCAATACGCCCCGTGGAGGCGGGCGGCGGCGGCGTTGCCGGCGGGCGATCCTGAAACTGGTGGGTGGACAAGTCACGAGCGCGGTTTGCTCCCGGCCACCCACCCGGATCGACGCGCGCTCCACGGCCTTGAACCAAACACCGGCCCGAGCGCCCTTCATGACCTCTCGCGAACCACTGGCCGCGCTGCTGGCCCGCTGCGCGCTGCGCGACCGACGCGCCTTCGAGGCTCTTTATCAACAGACGGCCCCGACCCTGTACGGCCTGCTGCTCAAGTTGACCCGCGACCGCGAACTGGCCGCCGATCTGTTACAGGAAGGTTTCGTGCGCGTCTGGCAGCGCGCGGGTGACTACCGACCGACCTTGGGCCAACCCCTGACCTGGCTGGGCAGCATCGTCCGCCATCTGGCCATCGACCGGTTGCGGCGCGGCGATCGGCGCCGGCGCGGAGAACTGGACGACGACGGCTGGGCGCACCTGGCCGACGACGGGCCGGGACCCGAGGAACGCCTGCATGGCGAACAGGGGGACGCCACGATGGCCCGTTGCCTGGAAACCCTGGACCCGGAACCGCGCCGCGTGGTGTTCCTGGCGTATTACGAGGGCCTGACCCACGACGCCATCGCCGCGCGGCTGGAGCGTCCGCTCGGAACCGTCAAGGCCTGGGTGCGGCGCAGCCTACAGCGATTGAAGACCTGTTTGGAGGAAGATGTATGAACGTTCACGCGCCCCCGTTACGCGACTCGCTGGCCGCCGAGTACGTGCTGGGCACTCTGCGCGGCATGGCCCGCCAGCGCTTCGAACGGCTTCTCGCGGCGCACCCGGCGCTGCAACGGACCGTGGCGGAGTGGGAACGCCGCCTGAACCGGTTAGCGGTGGCCAGTCCTTCCGTCGCGCCGCCGCCCGAGGTCTGGCGCGGCCTGGAGCGCCGGCTGTTTCCGGCCCCAACCCGTCGACCCTGGTGGGACAGCCTGGTCCTCTGGCGCGGCCTGGCCCTGGCCGGCGCCCTGGCGGTGGCCGTTATCCTGGCGCCGCAACTGGCCACGCCGCCGGCGGCGGATGCCTCTTTCGCGGCTATCCGCAACCAGCAACACGAGGTGTTGTGGACCGTGGCGCGCGCCGTCGACGGTCGGCTGCACGTCAGCAACCTGCGAGCCATGGCGATACCCCCCGACCAGCGTTGCCTGCTGTGGCTGAAAACCGGCGACGGGCCGCCGGTCATGCTCGGCGCGCTGCCCGACGACGGGAGCGTCCGCACCCTGCCGATGCCGGCCAGCGTGGCGTCACCGACTCAAGGCGAACTGTGGGTCACCATGCAACCCGTCGCCACGGCTCCCCAACCTCCGACCCAACCCCTATTCCAAACCCGCTGGCAAGTGCTTTAGAAGACAACAGTAGTCTACAATATAAGATATTGATCTATATAAATTCGGTCGGAACGAGGCCCCATGGTAAAGAGGTGCTGACCGTTGGGCGCGATCCTCTTGGCGCGTGATAAAAACGTGATCGCCATCGTCGATAATCATCCTGGCATGATCCAAAAACGATGGAAGATTTTCATGGGTGTGAAAGTCGGTACCGAGTCGAGAACGATGGCGCGTCGCGTATTGCTGGTCGAGGACGACCGCGAAATCGCCGAACTGGTCGAACTGCATCTTCGCGATATTCACTGCGCGGCGGATATCGCCGGCAGCGGACAGGAAGCCTTGGCGCGTCTCGCCCAGCATCGCTACGATCTGATGATTCTGGATTTGATGCTGCCCGACTTGGACGGGCTGACGATCTGCCAGCGGTTGCGAGCCGGCGGCGATTACCTGCCGATCCTGATGCTGACCGCCAAATCGTCGGAACTCGACCGCGTGCTGGGCCTGGAACTGGGCGCCGACGATTATCTGGTGAAACCATTCAGCTTTCCGGAGCTACTCGCCCGCGTGAAGGCGCTGCTGCGACGGGCCGAAGCCTTGAGCGGTCTGGCCGGAGCGGTTCCGGACGACGCTCGCATCGCGCGCGGTCCCCTGGTGATCGAGGTAAGCAAGCGCCGGGCGCTGCTGGCAGGCCGCGAACTCGCGCTGACCGCCAAGGAATTCGACTTGCTTCTGCATTTCGCCCGCCAGCCCGGCCGGGTGTTCAGCCGTAGCCAATTGCTGGATCAGGTTTGGGGCTACGGCCACGAAGGCTACGAACACACGGTCAATTCGCACATCAACCGCCTGCGCGCCAAGCTGGAACCCAATCCGGCGGAGCCTCGTTATCTGCTCACCGTCTGGGGCGTCGGCTACAAGTTCGCCGAGTCATGCTGAACACCCTGTACGGCAAGCTGGCCCTGGCGCTGATGGCGTTGCTGGGCGCCATCGGCCTGAGCTACGGCCTGATCAGCCACGCCCTGACCCAGCGTTATCTTCAGGAAGCGCAGCAAAGCTTCAATCGCGATCTGGCTCGCAACCTGGTCGCCGACCAGCGGTTGATCGCCGACGGTCGGCTCGACGCCAAGGCGCTGAAGGCTACCTTCGAGCGCTACATGGCCATCAATCCCAGCATCGAAATCTACTGGCTGGACGCGCAAGGCACGATCCGCGCCCACTCCGCCGAGCCGGCGGCGGTCAAGCGCGACCGGGTGGCGCTGGAGCCGATCCGGGCGTTTCTGGCTGGCGCCGAACTGCCGATCCTCGGCGACGATCCGCGCAGTCACGATGCCCGCAAAAGTTTTTCGGTGACGCCCATTCCCGCGACCGAGCCGCCCGAAGGCTATCTGTACGTGGTGCTGCGCGGTGAGATGTACGAATCCTTCGAGCGCCTGTATCGGGACAGTTTGCTGCTGCGACTCAGTGCCTGGGTGTTGGCCGGCAGCCTGCTGGCCGGTTTGCTGGCCGGTCTGTTGCTGTTTCGGCTGCTGACCCGGCGGCTGCGACGGCTGGCGGCGGTGGTCGATGCTTTCCAGCACAGCGAGTTTGCGGCCTGGATGCCCTATCGCGGCGCCGGCGCTCGGGGCGACGAAATCGAACAACTCGGCCTGTATTTCAACCGGATGGCCGAGCGCCTGCAAGTTCTGATCGGCACCCTGCGGGAGCGCGATACGTTGCGGCGCGAACTGGTCAATCACGTTTCGCACGATTTGCGCACGCCCCTGGCCGCGTTGCACGGTTATCTGGAAACGCTGCAATTGAAAGCGGATCGTTCGTCGCCCGCCGAGCGGCAGGCCTATCTCGACGCCGCCTTGCGCCACTCGCGGCGATTGAGCAGGCTGGTGGGCGATCTGTTCGAGCTGGCCAAACTCGACGCCCACGCCATTCAGCCGCGCCGCGAGCGATTCCCCCCCGCCGAACTGTTACAGGACATCGCCCAAAAGTACCGGATCGCCGCGTGGGAGCACCGAATCGAAATCGATCTGCTTCTGCCGTCGACAGCGATGTTTATCGAGGCCGACATCGGCATGATCGAACGGCTGCTGGACAACCTGATCCTCAATGCGCTGCATCACACCCCGCTCGATGGACGGATCGTCCTCGAACTCGGCGCGCGAGAAAAAATCGCCACCTTTACCGTCACCGATACCGGCCATGGCATCGCGCCCGAGGACTTGCCGTTCGTGTTCGACCGATTCTATCGCGGGTCGAGCCGGGCGCAGGATGACAGCAACCATTTGGGGCTGGGGTTGGCCATCGCCCGCCGCATCGCCGAATTGCATGGCGGCGAACTGCGCGCGAGCAGCGAATTGGGCCAGGGCACCCGGTTCACCTTCGATCTACCGGTTCGCGCATCCCGAACCGACGATTTCGGGGTCGAGGCAACGGATCGACGAACCAGTGTCGTCGTGATGGAAAAGTGAGGATTTCGTGAGTGCGTCGTGAAGCCGGGGCGGCACAGTACGCGCCAGGCAAACCCAGCGGTTTCCAAACCCTCACGAACCGATACGGAGAATGCGACGATGAAGCTGTCGACCACTGCCTTGACTGCATTTTTGTTGCTGGCTGCCCCACTGACCAGCGTCCAGGCGCAATTCGCCAGGGGTGTGATGTACGAAGTGACGATCACCAACATTACCCGAGGCGCGTTCTTCACGCCGATCCTGGTAGCCAGTCACCGCTCCGGTGTGAGCTTGTTCGCGTTGGGTCAGCCGGCCAGCGCGGAACTGGCGACGCTGGCCGAGGGCGGTGATGTCGAGCCCCTGGCGCAAATGTTGCGCGCCGACAACCGTGTGGTCGATATCGCGAATTCCACCGGATTGCTGGAACCGGGCCGGTCGGTTACGGTGCAAGTGGTCGCGCAAGGCGCCGATCGCATCAGCCTGGCCGCGATGATCCTGCCCACCAACGACGGCTTCATCGCACTGAACGGCGTCGCGGCTCCCCGCTCCGGCGGCGAGACTCACTGGGCGCTGGGCTATGACGCGGGCTCCGAGCCCAACGACGAACGCTGCGCCGCCATTCCCGGCCCGCAATGCGGCGGCGAAGGGGCTTCGCCATTGGCGGGCGGCGAAGGCTTCGTGCATGTGCATGCCGGGATTCACGGTATCGCCGATCTGAAAGCCGAGGAGTACGACTGGCGGAATCCCGTGGCGGTCGTCACGATCAAAAAGACCGCGCGGTAACGGATCCCGCGGGTGGCGGGCCATGGCCCGTCACGGTTTCTCATTCATCGACGGCGCGGGGTAAGACATGGACGAGATGATCGGAAACACCGGGCGACGGCGCAACAGCCCGTGGGCGCTTCCGGTGCTGGGCCTGGTGGCGATGGGACTGCTGCCTTCCGCCGCGCCCGCCGCAAGCTGCCGGGCGCGAAGCGGGCCGACCCAAGCCGCCTTGATCGAGCTGTACACCTCCGAGGGATGCAGCAGTTGTCCGCCCGCCGATCGCTGGCTGGCGGAGCTGGCGGCGGAATCGACCTTGAACGGCAAGGTCGTACCGCTGGCCCTGCATGTGGATTACTGGGACAGTTTGGGCTGGCGCGACCGCTTCGCCCAGTCCGATTTCGGCGCCCGGCAACGCGCGCTGACCGCCGCGCAAGGCAGCAAGACCGTGTTTACCCCGCAGGTGATGATCAACGGCCGCACCGCGCTGAACTGGGGCCAGTATGCGGCGTTTCGCCAGCGCATCACCGCGATCAACGCCCGCCCGGCCGAAGCGGAGCTGACCCTGGAAATCGTCTCCGCCGCCGATGCCTGGCTGACCCAGGTTCAAGGCCGGTTGCAACCCGGCACGGCGGCCGCTCACGTCGGCGTATTCGTGGCGTTGTACCAGGATGGTTTGAGCAGCCAGGTCACCGTCGGCGAAAACGCCGCGCGACGGCTGCGTCACGAACGGGTGACGCGGGAACTGATCGGACCGCTATCGGTAGCGGCGGATGGCCGCTTCGCGCACCCGCATCGGTTTCGTCTGCCCGAGGACGCCCGCCCCCGCGACCTGGGCGTCGCGGCGTTCGTCCAGGATCGGACCAATGGCCAGGTCTGGCAGGCGCTGGCGCTGGCCGCCTGTCCAGAGTAAGTCGAATGTAGCCCGTTCAGATCCCCTGGTGGTTTCGCCCCGCATTGATGGGTTTCGTTCCTCAACCGATCCTACAACCCATTGTTTTTTCTCAGGATGGGTTGAGCGTAGCGAAACCCATCGCCGTGCGGGACGAGGGGGGTCTGAACGCTTACAATCGAATCAGGTGGAGACCGTCACGCGGTTACTTGAGCGGGGGAAGCGGCGTCGAGCGCCCCGCCGCAACTACTGCCCTGCCCGGCGGTGCAGCCGTAGCAGTGATCAGCGACCCGGATGCGGGCGCCGGCCAACTCCCGGTCCAGCAGCGCGGACAGGTGCGTGCGATTCGATCCATCAACGCCCAGCGGCAGCTTCAGCATCTGGTTGAAATCGCAGTCGTAGACGTAGCCCTGCCAGTCCACGGAGACGAGGTTCCGACACATCACCGCTTCCAGGTTCTCGTCCCGGTGGGCGGATTTGAGCAGGTCCATGTAGGGTTTGAACTGCCCCTTGGACAGCAATTGGCTACCGAACCGCTGGATCGGCATGTTGGTCAAGGCCAGCAGGCGATTGAAGACAATGCCATGACGAACGGCCAATTCCCGTTTGTAGGCCGCTTCCAGGCCAGTTTGATCGGGCGGCAACATCGGGCCGAGCGGATTGTAGACCAGGTTCAGCGTCAGACCGCCGCCAGGCTGGCCGTAACCCAGGGCGTTGAGTTGGCGCAAGCCGGCGAGGCTGGATTCGAACACGGCCTTGCCCCGTTGCTGGTCGACGTTTTCTTCCAGGTAGCAGGGCAGGGACGCGGTGATTTCGACCCGGTGGTGGGCCAGGAAAGCGGCCAAGTCTTCCTGGCCGGGCTCGTTAAGGATGGTCAGGTTGCAGCGGTCGATGACCCGAACGCCCTGGTCGCGGGCGCGGCCGACCAGTTGGCGGAAATGGGGATTCAGTTCCGGGGCACCGCCAGTCAGGTCCAGGGTCGCGATGCCCCGCGCCGAGAGGTAACGCAGCAACAGTTCCATCGTCTCCCAACGCATTTCCTCGGTTCGCTGGGGACCCGCCGCCACGTGGCAATGGGTGCAGGACTGGTTGCAGCGGTAGCCCAGATTGGCTTGCAACGTATCGACGCGGTCGCGATAAATGGCCGGAAAGTCGGTCTTCGCCAGCAGGGGAAACGGGTCGCGCATATCGGATTTTCTCGCGAAGTGGTTATTCCATCGGTTCATGTTTCAGTACGGCCGCACCCCAAACAGGTAGGGATGCAGCAGCAGCAACAGCGCGAACAGTCCCAGCCCCCACAGCGTTGGCCGGAGGAATTCGGCCGCCACCCAGCGCTGGCGACCGGCCAACAGCGCCGCGAAGGGCGCGAACGAGGTGACGGCGGCGAAACGTTGCCAGCGCTCGCCCTCGGACGCCATCATCCGCCGGTCGAGATGCCAGGCGCCGACCAGCGCGGTCAACAGCAGCCCGCCGAAGAACAGCAGCGACGCCAGATCGCCGTTGACGACGATATGAATTGCCGCCCACAACCCCACCCCCCACATCACCGGGTGACGGGTCACACGCAACATACCTTGGGCCGGTTCCGAGCGGTCGAGCGCGCCGGCCATGCCGACCGCCGAGGGATTGGGGCTCAAGACGCCGCCGGCGATCAGGATCAGAGCTAGCGGCATCACCAGCAACGGCAAGTGGCGCAAGCCAGGACCGGGCAACCACAGGTAGACGTGATGCGAAGCCTGGCTGTAGGCGGCGATCATCGCGCCCAGCGTCACCAGGGCCACCAGCCCGTACAGCCCTTGAAACCCTTTCTCGCCCAGGCGGGCGACCAGCCGGCCGCGCAGCGGGGCGCTGGCCAGACCCAAATGACTGACGACGAAGGCGGCGCTGGTCAACCCGGTAACAACGAGCGCGGTATCCACGGTCACTCCTCCACGGTTGCGATACGTTACGACGGCGCTATTCTAATTCGATCATGCCGCCGTTCGGCGATGAGTGATGATTGGACCTTGAAACCGATGAACGATTTCTGGACTGCCCTCGAAAAACAGATCGGCGCGGTCACCGGCCAGCCATTCGCCATTCGCCAGCGCCAGCCCGTCGGTGGCGGTTGCATCCATCAGGCTTGGCGGGTACGCGACCGGGATCGGGAATATTTCGTCAAGCGCAACGAAGCCGCCAGCTTGCCGATGTTCGAAGCCGAGGCGGCGGGATTGGCGGAATTGGCGAAGACCGCGACCGTGCGAGTTCCCCGACCGTTTGGTCATGGCCTGATCGCCGGACAAGCCTTCCTGGTGTTGGAGTACCTGCCGCTGGGGGAAAACCGTCCGGGAGCGATGGAGCGACTGGGCCGGCAACTCGCGGCGTTGCACCGTCAGCCGCAAGCCGGCTTTGGGTGGCGGCGGGATAACTTCATTGGTTCCACCCCGCAGCCCAACCCACGCGAGGCGGACTGGATCGAATTCTGGCGCGAGTCGCGGCTGGGATTTCAACTGGAGTTGGCCGCTCGCAACGGCCACGGCGGCGCGTGGCTGAGCCGGGGCGAGGCCCTGCGCGCCCGACTGGACGGTCTGTTCGTCGGCCACCGGCCAACTCCGGCCCTGCTGCACGGCGATCTTTGGAGCGGCAACGCCGGCTGCACGGTGGCCGGCGAACCCGTGGTGTTCGATCCGGCGGTCTATTACGGCGACCGTGAGGCGGATCTGGCGATGACCGAGCTGTTCGGCGGATTCTCGGATCGCTTTTACGCCGCCTACCGGGAAGCGCTGCCGCTGGCGGCTGGCTATCCCCAGCGGCGAACGCTCTACAATCTGTACCACACCCTCAATCACCTCAACCTGTTCGGTGGCGGTTATCTGGCCCAGGCCGAACGCATGATCGGTCAATTGCTCGCGGAGTTGAGCGGCTGAAAATGCTGTCGAATCGCCACCCGCCGCCAACGCCAGCGACCGATTCCTTACCATCGCCACTCACCGTATTAAGGAGCCGCTCGTGTCAGCCCCTTGCCCCGCCAATCGCTACTGGGTCGAGCACGCGGAGCTGTTGCGCCGCGCGTTCCATGCACTGACCGGACGCGATCTGATCGACGCGGCGCTGTCGCCCGAGGCGGCGGCGGAAGCGCTCTTTCACGCGCCTTTCGTCGTGCTATCGCACGATGCCGCGCCTGACCCGATCTTGACCTACGGCAATGCGAAAGCCCTGGAATTGTTCGAACTGACGTGGGAGGAGTTGACCCGAATGCCGTCGCGTTACACGGCGGAGGCGCCCGACCGGGCCGAGCGCGAGCGCCTGCTCGCGCGGGTCGCGGCCCAGGGATTCATCGACGACTATTCGGGCGTGCGGATCTCGCGCACGGGCCAGCGGTTCCTGATCGAGCAGGCGACGGTTTGGAACCTGACCGATGACGCGGGCCAACGATGCGGGCAGGCCGCGACGTTTCGGGAGTGGCGGCACTTGGAGAACGCCGGGCTGGAGCGGAATCGATGAGGGAAACCGCAATGGGCGAACCGGGGGCGTTCACCCGACCACGAAGTTCGCGACATCCACCCGAATCGCCGGACGGTCCAGGGACACCGCGACCGCGATCGCGTAGTTCCTGGCCCACTCGTCATCGCCCTCGAAACACTCCTCGCCGGCGTACTTGGCAACGTTCAGAACCATGTCGAGCAGCAGAATCTTGCCGACCGGATTGGACGGCACGCACTCCAACTCCTCGAATTCCCGGGCCAGCCAGGTACGCGCCTGCTCCTTGTCCATGCCTCGCGTGTCGCCATCGTGCAGCATGATCTCGTATTCCCTGTCGTGGTCGAACGATACGGTAACGGCGTGGCTCACGGTGATCTCCTTGGGCGTCGGTTGGGTCTTTTAGAAAGCCATTATACGATTCTCGACCGCCCGTCACCGGCCATTGCGGGAAAACCTCAACGAAATGAGCCTATTTTCACATGGAGGGTCACCCAAGCACGCTGTAGACTTATTGCAACGCCAGCGCAATACCCCTCTGTCAATACCGCGTCGGTGACCGCTTTCGAGGGTCAAAGAGCCTTCGCGCCCGGACCAAGGAGTAAAACATGATCCTCACCCAGGAACAGGAAATGATCCGCGACACCTTGCGCCAGTTCGCCCGCGAGCGGCTGGCGCCCAACGCGGCCGAATGGGAGCGCACCCGCGCCTTTCCGCGCGAGGCGCTGGCCGAGTTGGCCGAGCTGGGCGCGATGGGCATGGTGGTGCCGGAGCGATGGGGGGGCGCCGGCCTGGATTATCTGTCGATGGTGTTGGCCATCGAAGAGATCGCCGCCGGTCACGGCGCCACCTCCACCGTCGTCTGCGTGCAAAATTCGCTCGCCTGCGGCATTACGCTGAACTACGGCAACGACGATCAAAAAGCGCGCTATCTCACCAAATTCGCGCGCGGGGAGTGGCTGGGCTGCTTTTGTTTGACCGAGCCGCACACCGGTTCCGACGCCGCCGCCATTCGGACCACGGCGCGGCGCGAGGGCGACGTTTGGGTGCTGAACGGCGCCAAGCAGTTCATCACCACCGGCAAGGAAGGCGATGTCGCCATCGTGTTCGCGGTGACCGACAAGACCGTCGGCAAGAAAGGTCTCTCCTGCTTCCTGGTCCCGACCGACACGCCCGGCTACGTCGTGACCCGGCTGGAGGAAAAGCTGGGGCAGCACGCCTCGGACACGGCGCAGATTCTGTTCGAGAACTGCCGGGCGCCGGCCGAAAACCTGCTCGGCCGGGAGGGGGAAGGCTACAAGATCGCCTTGTCGAATCTTGAAGCCGGGCGGATCGGCATCGGCGCCCAGGCCGTCGGCATGGCCCGGGCCGCTTTGGAGGCGGCGGTCAGCTACGCCCAGGAACGAGAGGCATTCGGCGTACCCATCGTCCAGCATCAAGCGGTGCTGTTCCGCTTGGCCGACATGGCGACCCAGATCGAAGCCGCCCGGCAAATGGTCTGGCACGCCGCCAGCTTGCGCGACGCCGGCCGCCCCTGCCTGAAGGAAGCGTCCATGGCCAAGCTGTTCGCGTCCGAAATGGCCGAACGGGTTTGCTCGGACGCCATTCAGATTCACGGGGGCTACGGTTACAGTACCGATTTTCCCGTGGAACGCCTCTATCGGGACGTCCGGGTGACCCAGATTTACGAAGGCGCTTCCGATATTCAACGTCTGCTGATCGGGCGGGCGGTGGCGGCCGGCTGATCGTTTGGACATTGTCGATGGGACCCTTGCAAGGCATCAAGATCGTCGAATTCGCCGGACTCGGACCGGCGCCCTTCGCCGGCATGATGCTGTCCGACCTGGGGGCGGAGGTGGTGCGGATCGACCGCGCCACGACGCCGAACGCCGCGCAAGCCCAGTTGTTTGCCCCGGACAGGGACATTGCCAATCGGGGACGGCGCACGATCCAGCTCGACCTGAAAACCCCGGACGGCGTGGCGGCGGCGCTGCGGCTGATCGAACGGGCCGATGCGTTGATCGAGGGTTTTCGGCCCGGCGTCATGGAACGGCTGGGGCTGGGACCGGAGGTCTGCCTGGCGCGAAACCGGCGCTTGATCTACGGTCGCATGACCGGTTGGGGCCAGACCGGGCCGCTGGCCCCCACCGCCGGCCACGACATCAATTATCTGGCGCTTTCGGGCGTGCTGCACGCCATCGGCCGCGCCGACGGCGGGCCGCCGCCGCCGCTGAACGCGATCGCCGACCACGGCGGCGGCGGCATGTTGCTGGTCGTCGGCCTGCTCGCCGCCCTGCTCGAAAGTCGCAACTCCGGCGAGGGCCAGGTGGTGGACGCGGCCATGCTCGATGGATCGGCTCTGCTGCTGGTCAGCGTCCTGACCTTGAAGGCGATGGGATGCTGGACCGACCGGCGCGAGCGCAACATGCTCGATGGCGGCGCCCATTTCTACGACACCTACCAATGCGCCGACGGCAAATGGCTGGCGGTGGGCGCCCTCGAACCCCACTTTTACCGGATCCTGCTCGAAGGCTGCGGGGTGACCGACCCCGCGCCCGAGCAACAGTGGCGTCCCGAATCCTGGCCGGCGTTGAAGGAACGGCTGCGGGCGGCGTTCCGAACCAGGCGTCGCGACGAGTGGTGCGCGCTGTTCGAGGGCAGCGACGCCTGCGTCGCGCCGGTGCTCGGCCTGGACGAAGCGCCCGCCCACCCGCACAATCAGGCCCGGCAAACCTTCGTCGAGTGCGCCGGCCTGATGCAACCGGCCCCGGCGCCGCGTTTCAGCCGCACCCCGGCCGCGATTCAGGGTCCGCCGGACCGACAAGCCGACCCTTCGGGCGACTGGCTGGCGAACTGGGGATTTTCCGAAGCCGAGATTGCCCGGTTCGCGTCCGCCGGGGCCATCTGAACGTGCGCGTCGCCGCCGAAAAACGAGAGAAACAACCGATTCTTGGCGGCGGCTCGCGACATTGCGTGAGTATGCGTATTTCAACGAGCAGGGAACCACAATGATCTACGAAGATATCCTGTACGAAGTCAAGAACGGCGTCGCCACCATCACGATCAATCGCCCCGACAAGTACAACGCCTTTCGCGGCCAAACCTGCGAGGAAATGATCCACGCCTTTCTGAAGGCCGGTTGGGATCATTCGGTCGGCGTCATCGTCCTGACCGGTGCTGGCAACAAGTCGTTCTGCACTGGCGGCGACCAGTCGTCCCACGCCGGGCACTACGACGGGCGAGGCGTGATCGGCCTGCCGCTGGAGGAGTTGCAGAGCGTGATTCGCGACGTGCCCAAGCCGGTGATCGCCAAGGTGCGCGGCTACGCCATCGGCGGCGGTCACGTGCTGGCGCTGCTGTGCGATTTGACCCTGGCGGCGGAGTCGGCCAAGTTCGGTCAGGTCGGTCCCAAGGTCGGCTCGGTCGATCCTGGTTTCGGCACGGCGTACATGGCGCGGGTGATCGGCGAGAAGAAGGCGCGGGAGGTGTGGTATCTGTGTCGGCAGTACACAGCGGCGGAAGCGGTGCAGATGGGGCTGGCGAACAAGGCCGTTCCCGACGACGAGCTGGATGCCGAGGTGGATCGCTGGTGCGCGGAGATTCTGGAGAAAAGCCCGACCGCGCTGGAACTGGCCAAACGCTCGTTCAACGCCGACACCGCCCATATCGCCGGCATTTCGGCGCTGGGCCTGAAGGCGGTCAGCCTGTTCTACGGCACGGAGGAATCCAAGGAAGGCGTGCGGGCGTTCCAGGAAAAGCGCAAGCCGAAATTCCGGGATTGAGAAACTGTACGAAAATCCCTCGCCCGCGGGCGGGAGTGGGGCAGGGGTGAGGGTGATTTTTCAAGGTCAACGGTCATGGCGCGCATCTCCCTGGCGGAATTCGAACAACTGGCCTATGAACACGTCCCCTTCGTGGGGATGCTGGGCATTCAGGTGGAAAGTCTGGAAGCCGGCAGGGCGAGCATCCGCATACCTTTTCGAGAAGATTTTATCCGGCCCGGCGGCACGGTGTCGGGTCCGGTGCAGATGGCGCTGGCCGACATCGTGATGTACGCGGTGGTGCTCAGCCTGATCGGGCGGGTGGAATTAGCCGTCACGACCAATCTGACCTGCAACTTCCTGCGCCGCCCCAAACCGGCCGATTTGATCGGCCGGGGCCAAATTCTCAAATTGGGCAAGCGGTTGGCGGTGGGTGAAGTGTTGTTGTATTCGGAAGGCGAGCCGGAGCCGGTGGCGCATGTGACCTGCACGTATTCGATCCCGCCGACGATTCAGGAGCCGGTGGCCATCACGCCGGTTACCCACGCTTGTTGATCGCCTCCGACATGGCTCAGGAAAGCCAGCGCTTGCGGCGGCGGTAATGCTTGATGTCCTTGAAGGACTTGCGCCCCGAGGAAGAAATACCCAGGTAGAACTCCTTGACGTCCTCGTTGGTGCGCAAGCCTTCGGCGCCGCCTTCCATCACCACCCGGCCGTTTTCCAGGATGTAGCCGAAATCGGCGTAGCGCAGCGCCATCATGGTGTTCTGCTCAGCCAACAGGAAGCTGACGTTTTCCTGGCCGTTCAGGCCCTTCACGATTTCGAAGATTTCCTCGACGATCTGCGGCGCCAGCCCCATGGAGGGCTCGTCGAGCAGGATCATTTCCGGCCGGGCCATCAGCGCGCGGCCGATGACGCACATCTGCTGTTCCCCACCGGAGGTGTAGCCGGCCTGGGAACCGCGCCGGGTCTTAAGGCGCGGAAAGTAGTGGTAAACCTTCTCCAAGCTCTGCTTCAACTCGCCCCGCGAAATCGAGCGAGTGTAGGCGCCGGTCAGCAGGTTTTCCTCCAGGGTCAGATGCGCGAAGCAGTGCCGCCCTTCCATGACCTGGATGACGCCGCGCTTGACCAGTTCGTTGGGGGAAAGCTGGTCGACCCGACGCCCCTTGAATTCGACCGACCCTTTGGTCACGTCGCCACGTTCGGCGCGCAACAGATTGGAAATGGCCTTCAGGGTCGTGGTTTTTCCCGCTCCGTTGGCACCCAGCAAAGCAACGATTTTGCCCTTGGGAACGTTGAGGGATACCCCCTTCAACACCAGAATCACATGGTCGTAAATGACTTCGATGTTGTTGACGGTCAGATATGACTCGACCGCCGGAGCGGCTTCGGTCGGTGCGGTCGCTACGGTCATGGGCGCGAACTCAAAGCGGGTGCGAAAATTCCCCTCTCCCTCTGTAGGGGGGACCAGGGGTGAGGGTTTCCGAAAGTGCCCTCACCCTTACCCTCTCCCAAGGGGAAAGGGAATTTAGAGTCAGGATTCCTTCGAGCAGTCGCGCGGCGTGATGCCCTTTTCGGTGGCGTATTGCTTGGCGGACGCCTTGAACAGCGGGTGGATCAAGGCCTTATTACCCTCGATCCAGCCGGAAACCACCACCCACTTGGTTCCGTCCCACTGCTGGATCTTGACCTGGCCCGACCCTTCGTGGTTGTCGCAGGAGGTCTTGATTTCCGGCAGCAGGTCGGTCGCGCCGATCTGCTTCAGACGGGCGTTGGAGATGTCCAGGTTTTCCATGGCCCAGCGCACCTGCTCGCCGGTCATGGCCTTGCCCTTGCCGTATTTTTCCTGGGCCTTGCGGATCGCCTCGACCGACAGCACGGCGGCGGAAACGCCCCGGTTGTACAGAATGGTACCGATCTTGGAGGTGTCTTGCAGGTTGCCCTTGCCGGCGCCGTAGACCACTTTTTCGATGTCGGCGATCAGCGGCACGTTCTTGCCGGCCACGTTCCAGGTCGCGGACATATAGCCCTTGGCGGCGTCGCCGGCCGGCACGGTGTCTTCCTCGGACCCCGCCCACCAGGAGCCGATCATCTTTTCCCTCGGGAACCCCACCTTCTGCGCCGCCTTGAGGGCGGTCTGGTTCATCACGCCCCAGCCCCAGAACACGACGTAATCCGGTTTTTCCTGGCGGATTTGCAGCCATTGGGCGCCCTGTTCGTTGCCCGGATGGGCCACCGGAATCAGCGTCAGCTCGAACTTGTTCAGCTTGGCCTCCTCTTGCAGGGCGACGATGGGTTCCTTGCCATAGGCCGAATCGTGGTAGAGAAACACGATCTTCTTGCCCTCCAGGCTGCCCTTTTCCTTTTCCTTGAGGAACCGGATGATGGCGGACGCCTGCATCTGGTAGGTCGTGACCAGCGGAAAGGCGTAGGGGAACACCGAACCGTCCACCGCGTCGGTGCGGCCATAACCGACCATGGCCATGGGGATCTTGTCGGCCGCCGTCTTTTCGATCAGGGCGTAGGAAATGCCGGTGGACATCGGGTGGATCGGGCCGGAGGATACCTTGGCCTTGTCCTTCAGGCGCTCGTAGCACTCGATGCCCTTGGCGTTGTTGTATTCGGTTTCGCACTCTTCCCAGACGAGCTTGACGCCGTTGACGCCGCCTTCCTTGATATTGACGTAATTGAGGTAATCGGCGAAACCGCCGAAAAACGACTGGCCGTTCGCGCCGTAGGGACCGACGCGATACGAGGTGATGGGAAAAAACTGTTCCTCGGCGGCCAGCGCGGCTTGCGCCAGCAGGGCGATGGAAATGGCGGCGGTCAACGCGGACTTGCGATACTTGAACATGCTGTCTTCTCCTGTAGTTATCTTCAAAAAAACGCCCCCTAATGGGGAAAGGGCCACAGACGCAATTTTTCCTTGCCGATTTGCCACAGGCGGGCCAGACCGTGTGGCTCGACGATCAGGAAGAACATGATCAAGGTCCCGAACAGCAGAATCTGGATGTGCGAGACCGTTGCGTTGGAAAAGGGCAAGCCGAGCAGTCCAGCCATCCGGGGCAGGGCGATATCGAGGAAAATCGGCAGCAACAGGATGAAGGCCGCGCCGAGGAAACTGCCCAGGATCGAACCCGCCCCGCCGATGATGATCATGAACAGGATGCGGAACGACATGTCCAGCGAAAAGCCGTCCGGTTCGACCGATCCCAGATAGCAGAACGCGTACAGGGCGCCCGCCACCCCGCAGTAGAACGAGCTGACGGCGAACGCCAGCAGCTTGGTCGGCATCAGGCGGATGCCGATGACCTCGGCGGCCACGTCCATGTCGCGCACCGCCATCCAGGCACGGCCGGTGGAGGAGCGAACCATGTTCTTGGCCGCCAGCGCCATGACGGCCACCAGGGTCAGCACCAGCAGGTATTTCTCTCGGGGAGACGCGAATTCGTGGCCGAGGATGACGACCTTCTGGGCGGAAATCACCCCGGACGAGGAGTAGTTGGAAAACCAGGGAAACTTGGTCAGGCACCAGACGATGAAGAATTGCGCCGCCAGCGTCGCCACCGCCAGATAAAACCCCTTGATCCACAGACTCGGCAATCCGAACAGAATGCCCACGCCGGCCGCCGTCAATCCGGCGCACGCGAAGGAAACCAGGATCGGAATCCCTTCGATCCGCAACTGGAAGTTGTAGGCGGCGTAGGCGCCCACCGCCATGAAGGCCGCCGAGCCCAGGGACAACTGGCCGGCGTAGCCGGTGAGGATGTTCAGGCCCAGCGCCGCCAGGGAGAAAATCAGGAAGGGAATGAGAATGGCCGAGAACCAGTATTCGCCGGCAACCGCCGGAACGATCAGAAACGCCACGACGAGCAGGAGAATCACGCCGATGCGGTCCTGGCGGATGGGGAACAGTTGCTGGTCGGCGGCGTAGCTGGTCTTGAACTGGCCGGCTTCTCGGTAAATCATTGACTCTTCTCCTTAACTCTCCTCTTCGTGGGGAGAGGGGTCGGGGGTGAGGGCCTTATACCCGGTCGATGTGTTTCTCGCCGAAGAGGCCTTCGGGGCGAACCAGCAGGAAGAACAGGGCCAGCACGTAGGGAAACCAGCCTTCGATGCCGCCAAAATTGCCGCCGAACAGGGACTGCATGACCGGCGGCAGGTAAATCTCCGCCAGTTTCTCCGACGCGCCGATGAGCAGGCCGCCGACGATGGCGCCCGGCACCGAGGTGAAGCCGCCGATGATCAACACCGGCAACGCCTTGAGGGCGGTGAACGTGAGCGCGAACTGCACGCCATTGCGGGCGCCCCACATCAGGCCGGCGACCAGGGCGACGAAACCGGCGATGCCCCAGACGATGGCCCAGATGTGCTGCAAGGGGATGCCGATCGACAGCGCCGCCTGGTGGTCGTCGGCCACCGCCCGCAGGGCCCGGCCGATCCGGGTGTATTGGAAGAACAGCGCCAGCGTCGTCACCAGCAGGGCCGCGACCCCGGCCGCGACCAGGTCGAACTTGGAAATCACGATGCCCCAGGCATCGAGAATGGCCGGGATCGGCTCGTCGACGATGCCGAGATCCAGGGCGCGTGGATCGCTGCCGAACACCATCGGCGCCAGGCCCTCGATGAAGAACGCCAGGCCGATGGTGGCCATGAACAGGGCGATGGGGGGCTGGTTCACCAGCTTGCGCAGCACGAACTTTTCGGTGGCGATGCCGAACAGCGTCATGATGACGAAGGCGAGGATGATCGCCAGCCACAAGGGGGCGCCCTTCTCCATGCAGCCCACCACCGACAGCGCGGCGAGATACACCATCGCCCCTTGGGCGAAGTTGAACACGCCGGAGGCTTTGTAGATCAGCACGAAGCCCAGGGCCACCAGGGCGTACATCACCCCGGACAGCAGGCCGCCGATCAGGACTTCCAGAAAGAATTGCACGGTTCCGGCCTCCTCAGTGGCTCACGCCCAGATAGGCGGTGATCACGTCCGGGTTGTTCTTCACGTCGTCCGGCAGGCCGTCGCCGATCTTCTTGCCGTAGTCGAGCACCACGACGCGGTCGGAAATGTCCATCACCACGCCCATGTCGTGCTCGATCAGGACGATGGTGGTGCCGAACTGGTCGTTGACGTCGAGAATGAAGCGGCACATGTCCTGCTTTTCCTCGACGTTCATCCCGGCCATCGGCTCGTCCAGCAGCAGCATCGACGGCTCGGCCGCCAGCGCCCGCCCCAGTTCCACCCGCTTTTGCAGACCGTAGGGCAGGCGGCCGACCGGGGTGCGGCGGATGTGCTGGATTTCGAGGAAGTCGATGACCTCCTCCACCTTTTTGCGATGCTCCAGTTCCTCCCGCCTGGCCCGGCCCAGCCACAGCGCGTGCTCGACGAAGCTGGCCTTCATCCGGGTGATCCGCCCGGTCATGATGTTGTCGAGCACGCTCATGCCCTTGAACAGCGCGATGTTCTGGAAGGTGCGGGCGATGCCCTGGGTCGCCGCGTGATGCGGCTCCATTTTCTTGCGCTCCTGACCCCGGAAGATGATGACGCCTTCCTGGGGTTGGTAGACGCCGTTGATGACGTTGAGCATCGAACTCTTGCCCGCTCCATTGGGGCCGATGATGGCGCGGATTTCGTGCTCGCGGACGTCGAAGGAGATGTCGGTCAGGGCCTTGACCCCGCCGAAGCGCAGCGAAATGTTTTGCAGGTCGAGAATGACGTCGCCGATTTTTTTGCTCATGGTTCACGCTGCCTGCCTGGCCGCCGGGAAGGTCCTGGCGTCGACGATCTTGAGATCGGCGGCTACCGTGCCGCGACGGCCGTCCTCGAACTTGACCTCGGTTTCGATGAATTGCGTGGCTTTGCCGCCGTACAGGGCGTCGATCAATACCTGATATTTTTTCGCGACGAAATTGCGCCGCACTTTTCGGGTCCGGGTCAGCTCGTCGTCGTCCGGGTCGAGTTCCTTGTGCAGGATCAGGAAGCGGTGAATCTGCGAAGCGGCCACCATCGCATCCTGGGTCAGCGCGGCGTTGACCTGCTCCACGCAGTCGCGGATCAGCTCATGCACTTCCGGCTTGCTGGCCAAGTCGGTGTAGCCGGAATAGGCAATGTTGCGCCGCTCGGCCCAGTTGCCGACCGCGCCCACGTCGATGTTGATGAAGGCGCAGACCATGGCGCGGTCGTGGCCGAAACAGACCGCTTCCTTGATGTACTGGAAGAATTTGAGTTTGTTTTCAATGTAGTTGGGGGCGAACATCGCCCCATTGGCCAATTTGCCGACATCCTTGGCCCGGTCGATGATTTTCAGGTGGCCGTCCTGGTCGAGAAAGCCGGCGTCGCCGGTCATGAAGTAGCCGTCGGCGTCGATCGACTCGGCGGTGGCCTCCGGACGCTGGTAGTATTCCTTGAGCAGCATCGGCCCCTTGACCAGCACCTCGCCGTTGTCGGCGATCTTCACCTCGACGCCGGGGGCCGGCGGGCCGACCGAATCGAACTTGATGGCCCGATCCGGTTGCAGGCAGACGTAGGCGCAGGTCTCGGTCTGGCCGTAGAACTGCTTGAGATTGATGCCGATGGAGCGGTAGAACCGGAACAGGTCGGGGCCGATGGCCGCCCCGGCGGTGTAGGCGACGCGGATGTGGCTCATGCCGAGCACGTTGCGCAGCGGGCCGTAGACCAGCAGATTGCCCAGGGCGTAGAGCAGGCGGTCGGCCAAACTCACCGGCTTGCCGTCGAGCAAATCCACGCCACAACGCTTGGCCACGCCCAGAAAGTAATGGAACAGCTTGCGCTTGAGGGCGCTGGCGTCCTCCATGCGGATCATGATGGAGGTCAGCAGGCTCTCGAACACCCGGGGCGGCGCGAAATAGTAGGTCGGTCCGATTTCCCGCAGGTCGGTCGTCACCGTATCGGTCGATTCCGGGCAATTGATGGTGAAACCCGCCACCAGCGCCTGGGCGAAGGAAAACAGGTGATCGCCAACCCAGGCCATCGGCAGGTAGGACAGAATGCCGCCGCTGGCGTCCAGCCCGTCGATTTGCATGCCGCCGCGCGCGGCGGCGATGAAGGCGGCATGGGTCTGGCAAACGCCCTTGGGCTGGCCGGTGGTGCCGGAAGTGTAGAGCATGACCGACACGTCGTCGGACCACCCTTGCGCCACTTCTTCGTCGAGGAAATCGGGATGGTTGCGGTTGTGAATCCGCCCCATTTCCATGAGGGCATGGATGTCGTGCAGGAAAGGCTGGTTGTAGTGACGCATTCCGCGCGGGTCGTCGTAGACGATGTGTTCCAGCAGGGGCGCCCGATCCCTGACTTCCAGCAGCTTGTCCACCTGCTCCTGATCCTCGACCGCCGCGAAGCGGATGGCGGCGTCCTTCAGCACGAAGAGCATTTCGTCCGCCACCGCGTCCTGGTAGAGCGGCACCGGCACGCCGCCGAGGCATTGGGCGGCGCTCATCATCATGTAGAGATGGGGCCGGTTGTCGCCGATGATGGCCAGGTTGTCGCCGCGCTTGAAGCCGAGGGCCGCCAAGCCGCTGGCCAGGGCGCGCACCCGCTCGGCGACGTCGGCCCAACTCCAGGTTTGCCAGATGCCCAGGTCTTTCTCGCGGATGGCCGGCGCGTCGCCCCGTGCCTTGGCATGATGGAAAAGCAGGCGCGGAAAAGTCTGTAACTCCTCCACCGCCCCCTTGGGGGTCCCAAAAGACATCGTTCTCCTCCAGCCGATTTCCCAGTATCCAAGAGCCGGACTCGGCTATTTGACGGTTCGAGTTATTGCTGTAATCAGGAGGCAAGTCATGAAAAAGCGTAGTCGAGATAAAAGGGAAGTGTAGGAACTTCGTTGTGTTCGTCTCGAACTATTGCAAATCCGTGGGGTATGGTGGACCCCAAAAAATCGGACGGGGGTTTAAGCTAAGGGGAGGCGATGAATAGGAGGGTCCGGATGATGCCCTTGCCGAGATGATCGAGCCCGGCGGCCCGGTCGTTCACCTGGTGCGGTTCGACCAGCCAGTCGATCACGTTCAGGCATGGTTTGCGGGTGTCGTCGACGCTGAGGTTCAGGCTATCAGGCAAGTTTTGGTGGGGAATGATGCCCGCGATGCACTTCTTGACGTGGAAATCGGCCGCGATAACTAGACCAATAAAAAATGAATTCAGGCGCAATCACATCTCGGCGAGCCACCAACTGTTGCGCGGCACAGCCGTTGACGATCCGCCGAATGCGCCAACGCATCACCGCGGCATCAGCGCGAACACCCCCCAGCCCAGGTATTCACGCGTGTAAGCGGCGTAGCGCTCGGGTTCCGAGGTCAGTTGGGCTCGAACCTCTGGCGCGAATTCGTCGTCGGGATTGGCTTCAAGCCATCGGCGCATGGTGAGCCATTTGGCCGCCTCGTATCGGTCCCAGCCGTCTTGATCGGCCAGAACCATTTCGACGATGTCGTAGCCAAGGTGGCCGAAAGACGCGAGCAGGTCTGGAAGCATGAGAAAGTCGGAGATCGAGTGGGCAAGACACCCCTGGGCAACCTCTTCCGTCGGCGGTAACTGCCGCCAGTAGGGCTCGCCGATGAGGATGATCCCTCCGGTGCGCAGGCTCCGCGCCAAAAGCTCGATGGTGCCGACGACTCCCCCGCCGATCCAGGTGGCGCCGACACAGGCGGCCACATCGGCCTTCTCGTCGGAGACATAGCCGGCGGCATCGCCATGGATGAACTGGACTTGATGGGCGACGCCGAGTTCTTCGGCACGGCGTTTCGCTTGCTCGGTGAACAACGGGCTCATGTCGATGCCGATGCCGACGACGTCGTGATCGCGTGCCCAAGTGCACAGCATCTCCCCCGAACCGCTGCCGAGGTCAAGCACTCGGGCCCCCGATTCCAGACGCAGCGCCGCGCCGAGAGTGGCGAGCTTTTCGGGTGTGATCGGGTTGTGGATGCGGTGAGCACTTTCGGTGATGTTGAAGATCCGTGGGATATCCACTATGGAAAATTTCCTTACGGGTGTGAATAAATTCGATACGGCCTAATTTGGGATAGGGAGAAGCCTCACGGCTCCCCCCTCCCACACCACCGTGCGTACGGGTCACGTACACGGCGGTTCGGCAGATTGAGTCAACCTGCAACCCTGCAAACCGTCGCACGCCAACCGGAGCGTCTTTTCTCGCCGTGCCAACGTCGGCTTCATCCCAGCCAAGGAACCTTACGTCCCGTGGGCTCGCCGGATGCCCTGCCGTCGTTCCTGAGCCAGCGACTTCTCCTCTCTTTCAATCCCCTCGCGGGGAACCGTTCGGGCCTTCGGGCTCCGGCGTTGCGGCTCGGCCTATCGGTTGCTCCGCCTTTCGGCCTGGAGTGCCTCACTCGCTTTACCTGCCTTCCTCCTACTATGCCCTCTGCTGACTTCTCCACGGTATTCAGCGCCGGTTACCCAACGCCCAGCTTCGATCCGCTGAAGCATCGGGGAGATCTCCCGGGGTAAGACCCGTTATCTTCTCCGCATAGACGCCGGATTTACAAAATGCACCCCAGTCGCAGAGGGAGGACTTCGTGGTCACGTGCCCACTCGTCCCGGATGCATCACGCCTCCTATCCGGTTTTTGTTCATCGCCCCGCCGTTTCGGATTGGGCTTCCTCCAGACCCCGCCTCGCGACGACGCCCTTGCCCTTCTCCTTGCCTTCGGCTCTGCGTAAACCTGGCCATAGGACTTTCACCTATGAAGTAACGTGCCATGCCCGGCACACACGCAAAGCTCAGCGGCGGCGCGTAGCACCGTCCGCTGCATGCGGTTGTGTACGCCCGGCACGGGCGTGAACTTATGGGGTGAAAGTCCCCTGTAGGAGTACCTGTATGCCCAAGAGGGCAGATGAAACTACTAGCCGACGGCAAGGGCAGTCTCGCGAGGGGCTGTCTGGAGGAAGCCCGAGCGCAAAGGTGCGAGCCGACGGACAGAAACCGCATGGAAGGCTCAGTCCCCGGGCGAGTCAGCACCCGATGACGAAGCCCGCCAGGTGCGGGGGATAGGGTCAATGCGGCGGTTGTGCACGGAAAGTTCATGTCCTTATCCGGGGAGATCTGTCTCACTAGCGGCCCGTCTTCCTATGGGAGTCGAACTGAGGGCCAGCTCGAAAGGGCTGGAATCACCATCGAACCCTACCGTGACTCGGACAGCGCGCCGGGCGGAAACTTCCGGCGTGATGGGACAGAAGTCAGCAGACGGCGTAGTAGCCTAACGCCCGCCGTAATGGGCGGGACAGGGTGAAGGCCCGAACCTTCGGCAACGAGCGAGCCAGGCGGACCTCAACGGCCGTACCGCACCCGACCGGGTGAAACGGTCTTGGCGGCTTGTCCCGTAGCCAGCGTTGGCGGTCGTCATCTTAAGGTGACCCTTTCCCATCCGGAGGAAGCGCCCCGTGCGGACCCGCATGCGGGGTGCTGTGGGAGCCGGGGGAGAAAAGCCCCCGGCGACCCGATTAGCCGTCGCGTATTCACGCCACATACGCGGTATAGGCTTTCTGAATTAGCTGGAGTAGCGTGCTTTTACTCTGTTGAATATCCTTTTCAGTCAAGCGAACGCGATACTGGTTCCACTGCTTGTCATAGGACATGATATCCATATCGGTTTGCTCCAGAAGTGCCTGCGTTTCTTCGGCTTTTGGCAACTTAGCGGCTAGGAGAATCGCCTTCTTCCGCGGCGTCATGCTGATGAAGTTCTTTGATATGCCTTGAGTCGAAAGGCCGATGTAGTGCTTGTTGTATTTCAGGGCAAAGCCGGGCGCCACTTCGTCGACGATTGCGAGTATGGCGTCAGCCAACTTGAGCGAGTCCTTCGAGCCTTTGTTCTCCCAATACTTTCTGTCGACAACCTCGGCTTCGTCTTCCTCCTCAGTTCCAAGCGACAAGACATCAAGCACCGTAGTGAAAAAGAGCGTTACGACGCCTTCGATTTTGATGGCTTTCATTTGGATTGCGATAAAAGGGATATTGCGGTTGAAGAGCGAGACGACATTCAAGAATCGGCTAGTGATGTCCTCTGCAATTAGCACGGCACAGTGTTTGTACTGCGGGAACTTCTTGCGCTGGTAGTCCCAGTACTCAATAGTGCGGATGATGTGGGATTCATCTGACTTTCCAAGTTGCAATTCGACTTCATATCGCGTGTTGCTGTCTGGATCATGTAAGAGCAGATCAAGTCTGCCACCGCTTGGCTGGGGACGTTCGGAATCCTTCAGCGTTAGCTCACCGAGGCCGATGATCAATGGATCTTCGGCAATCCTGGCCTGAACCCACTTTTCCGTAAGTTCGGGATGATCCTTGAGAGAGATCACTTGCGATTTCATGTACTTTTCCATATGCCATTCCGGTGGAGAGTGGGGATTGCGACGGCTAACGGAACCGTTCAGCGCCGCGCCGGGGAGGAGCAAGATTAGAGGCACAGGCCACGAATGGCGCGTGCGCTGGAACGGACAGTTAGGCTTTGATCTTCAATGGCCCCGGATTCCGCTTCGCTGCATCCGGGCTACGCTGGCTGAATTTCCTATCCGCACAGACCGGTCGCGTCGGGCATATCCTCGCCGACTACTACTTGCCCACGTTGCTTGTCTTCGCGGCATGCCAGGCCATCCGTGCCGGGATGTCGCCGTGAGCGTTGACGACGACTCGTTTGTGATAGTTGACGAAGCGCTCGGGCGGCGCATGGACTGTGGTCGTGGTCTGCGTGGTGGTCTTCATCTGATCGAACGTGATTACGCGAGGCGCCGGGGGCATCGAGCCGCCTACACCGTCGAAGTCCCAATACTCCCGGATCAGGCCACTCATCCCCCTGGCACCCTTGGCAATGCTGGAAGCAAGGACCCGCCCCCGGCTAAAGCCGGAGAGCACGATGTTCTTGACGTAGTTGGAGCTGACTTTCGGCGGTGCTTTATCGCCCTTCTTCCGGGTCGCGCCCGATGACACCAGGCGGTTGATCTCGGTTACTGCGGTGTGCGGTTCGCGCGCTCCCGATGCTGGAGATGTCGACTGGCCGGCGTTGGCCGCTGTGTTGCGGACGAGGACAACGATCTGCTCAAGGATGTCGAGCCAGTCTTCGGCGAAAACTCCTAGACTTCCGTAGGTCGTATTGGTGAAGAATGGAACCACAGTGATGTGGTTGGTACCTGCCATCGAGATCTGCCGCCCGAAGATCTCCGCATAGCGGAAGAGCTTCGGCCACTCACCGCTCCGCGTCGGATACTGCGGGTCGTTCATTCCGGCATTGCCCGGATGCGGGTGAGCGAAGATGTGGATGGTGTCGAAAGACTTGATCGCGGAGCTGTAGCTGACGCCGAACCAGTTGGGCGCCGGCCCCGCCGGGTCAGCTTCCAGCGATAGCACCTGGATGTCGTAGGTCTCGTGCGGCATTTCGAACGGCTGCGTGTAGGGGCCGAGAACCGATTCCGGCTTGGCGGCATGCTCGCGACCGCGGTGCCGGCCAGTGCCCTGATGGACTGTCGGCAAGGGCGGAAAGGTCTTGGACGAAAGTGAGATGCTCATTGGGTCCACTCTCTAACGAATGAAAGGGACTTCCCCGTCCGGAGCCGGTCGCTGTGCGGCGGGCGGCAACGAGTGCCAAGATGGGGTTGCGAATCTCATCAACTGACTCGGAAGGAGGAATCATGGCTATTCTGTACGTTGGGATCGATCTCGCCAAGAACATGTTCGCGGTGCACGGGGTGGACGAGTACGGCAAGCCGGCCCTGGTGCGGCCGAAGGTCGCGCGCGACAAACTGCACGAACGGGTCGCCGCGCTGCCACCCTGCACGATTGGTATGGAAGCCTGCTCGGGCGTCCACCACTGGGCGCGGTTGTTTGGGGATCTGGGCCACGCGGCGCGGGCCGCGCTCGCCGATCCCCGGCACCCTGTCGCGGTGCGGTGTGAGGCGATTCGCTGTCTGGCCGAGTGCGGCGACGCTAAGGACAGCAACGCCCTGTTGCAAGCCCTGGGCGATGTCGATTCCGGCGTGCGCGCAGCGGCCAGCGCCGCTCTGGCCCGGCTCGGTGGTGAACCCGTGCTCCAGCATTTGGAGCGATCCAAGAGCGTCGATGGCACGGCCTTGCGCCCGGTTCTGCGGGCGGTTCTGCCCAAAGCGGACGGTCGCTTGCTGGCCAGCGCCGAGCAGCGGCAAGCCGCGTTGCCGGTTTATCTGGAACAACGGGAGGTGGCAGCGCTGGTTCGTCACGCCACCGCGACCGATGGAGAAGCGGCGGCGCGACTGAGTGCGATAGCGGCCTTGGGGCGGCTGGGCGGCGAGGCGGCACAAACCGCGTTGCAGGGCATCCTGGCCAACAAGAGCGAGGATGGCGCGATTCGAGCCATCGCGTTCAAGAGCTTGCGGCGGCTGGAGCGGCGGACGGTGAATCGGGTTGCTTCCGGTGGATAGGGATAGGCAGAAAGGAGAGAGCTATAGGCAATCGTTTAACGTGGGGCCCAAGGCGGCGCGCGAGCCACGGAGCATACAAAACAGCTCGAACCCTGATGGCGCGCTGATGGTGCTCGCTCTTTGGGCGTTCGTTAGGCGATTTTCTTCTTCACAGCGGAGCGAATTAATAAACTATCCTCGGAACTCAACCCGGAATTCACTCACGCGCGCTTGCTATTGAGGCTGATTATTAGGTTCTTGATTAGACTTGCCTGCGGACAAAATCATGGGCAAGTATTTTTGTACACCAACAGCAATGAAGAACCCAAGCAAAAAGCCAATACTACCAGAGCTGGAATACTGACTGAGCTTTAAATCGAAGACGCTAATGTCAAATGTGCCAAATTTTATGAGTAGGCAAATTACGTAGGCGACAACAAGACTTATAACGACATTCAAGTATGGCATCATCGGAAGAAGTCTTATAGCAGATCTTGTTCTGCTTTTTTCGATAGATTGACCTTGCAGCGTCCGGTAAGCATACAAAATAAATACGCCTAAGAAGATGCCGTAAGCAACATAATAAAAGCCAACATATTGGCCGTTCGCAAAATGGCCGTAAAATGCCTGAAATAGATGACAAAAAGGCCCGACATTATTATTGGGCCCGACACTATTATTGCAATATCCAAGAAGGGTTTCATCTCCAAGTAGAAAAAAATTTGCCATGCAAGCAGCGATAGTAAATGCTAATAAAACAAAAATTCGTATCTGCACGAGCTTTTACTCCTTGATCGGACTACATACAAGTTTTTCATGGTGATCTAACAGGGTGGCGAATAAGCCGCGAGGGCGGTAAAACCACAGACTTTTCCGTCCGAAGTCGGCTTGATTCGTGTGGTTGTGCGGCGCTTCGCGCCCGCGACAACGATTTCGTTTACCTGTCCTGCATAGTGGGGTTAGGCGCAATGCCTAGTTAGGCTTCAAAGCTGTTTCAGCAGTTTTTCATATTCAGCGTGTGGGCCTATCCAAAACCAAACAATTTCATTGTTATTCATGATACCTACGGCACGATAATCGATATTGATTCTGGCCGAATATATAGGGTCGGTTTCGTGAACCCGTTTGAACTGTAAACCAGGATAGTAAGGGTCAGTTATAAAATGCCTATAGGCAATCCTCGCTTGCGACCTTACAGAATCAGGCAGTTTTGCAAGAGCCTTACGAAAACTCTGGGTAGTATGAGAAATCATAAATTGTCAGGATCAAGTAACTTGGTTTTACCTGCCCTATGTTCTGCTAATGCTTCTTGAGCTAGTTGACTTAATAAATCTTGGGAATCGCTAAATGCTTTATCCCAACGCTGTTCGGATGCAATTTCGTCTAGCAACCAACGCGCAAAAGAATCTTGCTGTGGTTCGGTCAATTTAGAAATTTCATTAAAAGCTTTTTCAAGAAGTTTTGTCATATAAAATTCCTCATGCCGTTTAGTTGTAACTCGCTTAATTTTAGATTGTTTCTTGCATCACCCACAATAGACAAGCACAGTCTCCACTAGCGCCAAGTTAGGTGGGTTACGCTGTCGCTAATCGGGATAGGAAGAAGCCTCACGGCTCCTCCCTCCCACACCACCGGACGAACG
>JARSSP010000003.1:117281-176510 GCA_029624675.1 Candidatus Contendibacter sp. | reverse complement strand
CACTTAAGCGATACACATCTGCGCTCGGCTCCACAAAAACCGACGAAGAACCAAGTTTTTAAAAGTTACATACTATAGCGACAGTCTGTGACTCATTGAATAACCAAGAGAATTAGGGGGAAATCCAATGCGATCCGTATTTTTGGGAAGAATGCTTTTCGTCGTGATTCTGTCGTGGGCGGCCTGCTTTGTTTCAGGGGGTGCGGGTGCGGCAGCGCAGGTAGATGTTCAGGCCGTGCGCCAGAAGGCGGAACAGGGCGATGCCGCCGCGCAGTTCAACCTCGGCTTGATGTACGCCAACGGCAAAGGGGTGAAGCAAGACTACGCCCAAGCCCGCCAGTGGTTCCAAAAAGCCGCCGAACAGGGCGATGCCGCCGCGCAGTTCATTCTCGGCGTGATGTACTACGAGGGCAAATGGGTGAAGCAAGACTACGGCCAAGCCCGCCAGTGGTTCCAAAAAGCCGTCGACCAGGGCCTTGCCGGGGTGCAGCAGGTCTTTATTGACCACGGCATGGACCGTAACGAAGCCCTCATTGCTTTTGCCAGCATGCAGTACTTGCTCGGCGTGATGTACGGCAACGGCTACGGGGTGAAGCAAGACTACGCCCAAGCCCGCCAGTGGTACCAAAAAGCCGCCGAACAGGGCAATGCCGAAGCGCAGTTCAACCTCGGCGTGATGTACGCCAACGGCTACGGGGTGAAGCAAGACTACGCCCAAGCCCGCCAGTGGTTCCAAAAAGCCGCTGACCAAGGCCTTGCTAACGCGCAGTTCAACCTCGGCGTGATGTACGACGAAGGCCAAGGGGTGAAGCAAGACTACAGCCAAGCCCGCCAGTGGTACCAAAAAGCTGCCGAACAGGGCGAGGCCGATGCGCAGTCCAACCTCGGCATGATGTACTCCGAAGGCAAAGGGGTGAAGCAAGACTACAGCCAAGCCATCCAGTGGTACCAAAAAGCCGCCGAACAGGGCCATGCCAACGCGCAGCACAACCTCGGCGTGATGTACATCGACGGCCGAGGGGTGAAACAAGACTACGGCCAAGCCCGCCAGTGGTCCCAAAAAGCCGCCGAGCAGGGCCATACCGGAGCGCAGTTCAACCTCGGCAAGATGTACGCCGAAGGCAAAGGGGGGAAGCAAGACTACGGCCAAGCCCGCCAGTGGTACCAGAAAGCCGCCGAACAGGGCTATGCCGGAGCGCAGGAGGCGCTCGACAAACTGAATAACGGACAAACTGCAACGCCTAGTAAAGAGAACACTGGGGCCTCTAATGAGGATAATGCTCTCGCGCAAGCGGGAATTCCCCCTATTCCTTCCCGTGATGATGTATGGGTATCGGTTGGCAAATTCTATAAGGAAGAGGTTGGGTATTTTGAATTTTATGTTGCCCCATCCACGATAGTTCGCACCGGAAAGCCAAATGGTTTCAAAATTTGGCTGAAGTCGAATGCGTCGATAGCTTTTGGTCCTGCAACAGTTTATCAGTACATACAATTCGATTGCGACAAGAGAGCAAGTAGAGGATTGGCTTCTAAAGGCAAAGATCTCACTGGAGAAACTTTTGAAATTAAAACCGACTTATGGTCTCCAGCAGATGATGAAACCGGGGCTTTCATTACTTTCAGTAAGATTATTCTAAATTATTGCAATTAAGAGTAAACCGCTTCCTTTCCCTGCCGCCCGCGCCCCGTCTTGAGCGGGAAGGGAGGATTATTTGCTAATCCCCTTCCGAGATCGCTTCTACTGGCGCACCATACCCGCCTCGACCAGCACCTTCAGCTTTGTCTCGCCGACGGCTGGATGGTGCTGTTGCACGGCTTTATCAAGAAAACCCAAAAGACCCCCGCCGCCGATCTCCAACTGGCGGCCAAACGCATGAAAGAAACGCAGCGATGACCGAGAATCCGCATATCGGATCGAGCTTGGAAGAATTTCTGGAGGAAGAAGGCCGCTTGGAGGAAGCCACCGCCACTGCCGTCAAGCGGGTACTGGCCTGGCAGATCGCTGAGCGGATGAAGCAGGAGCACATCACCAAGGCCGAGATGGCGCGGCGGATGCGTACCAGCCGCTCGCAACTGGATCGCTTGCTCGATCCGGACAAGACCACGGTACAACTGAACACCTTGCTGGAAGCCGCCAAGGCGCTTGGGCGACAGTTACGGGTGGAGTTGCGGTAAAGCGTCTGCCGCGCACGCCGCACCCGCTTCGATGGCGGCGGCTTCGGTGTCAAAGGGAGAGTCACCCAGGCAGTGGCTTTCCCGGCCCTATCGCAGGCTAACATCTTGAAAAAAACACCCTCACCCCCAGCCCCTCTCCCAGTGGGAGAGGGGAGTTTTTGCACGGCTTCTTACTTGTCGCCCTCCCGCCGCGCCGTTTGCTTGCACGTATGAGGTAGATCAATAACCGTATGACAAAAAATTCGATGCTTCATCGGTTTCTGTGAAGACCACCGGGCAGGATCAGAGATCATTCGTAGAAATCATCAGTTTTTTGCGATCTAACTATTTGAATTTAATAATATTAATTAACTATTTACGACCTTCATGTAAGTGGCCCCCAGTTTCCACGAGAACCGTTGAATAACTAGAGAATCTATTGTTGTATATGGTTTTTATGTTACAATAAACATTGTAGGCGTGAGGTAGTTTCAGTGGTGGGAAATGGTGTGTGGCCTCTTAATAAACCCTGTGGTGTAGTTGGCTTTTTAGTTATGGGCGCTCGACGTGCCCTATCAAGCAGGGGTAATCCTGAAAATTAGGTGTTTAATTTAATCGATAGGAGGTCTTAAAATGAAAAAACTGGCCCTTCCCCAATCGAAAGAGTCTATTTCAGCTCGCCTTAAGGAGGCTTCTTCCCTTCGATTGCTAAATTCCGCTTTAGCCCATTCCAAGGAAGCTTCCTCCAGTCCAGCGCCGAATTTTCCCCCTTCAGCACGCCTTAAGGAAACCACTCCCTCCTTAAGGGCGACTCAGTTGATGGAATGGTCTGATACCTTGAGCGTCGGTGTTCAAGCGATCGACGATCAGCATAAGCAACTGGTGGCCATGCTGAACGAGATCAACGAGGGCATCCGTGGAGGCTGGGGAAAAGAAGCACGGGATGAGGTGCTTATAAAACTGGTCGATTATACGCTCACTCATTTTGCGACCGAAGAGAGTTTGATGCAGATTTTTGGCTATCCGGAGGAGAGCACCCACAAGAAGTGTCATGCGGATCTCATTCAGATGGTTGAACAATATATAAGGAAATATAATCAGGATCCCAATGCTTCCAGCTACGACTTGCTCTTTTTCCTAAAGAGATGGCTGTTCCAACATATTCTCAAGGACGATAAGGCGTTGGGTCAGTTTTTAGCTAAAAAAGGGGTTTCGAAAATCGAGTATGAAAAGCATAAAAAGAATTCTTTTTTCTCCAGAATAAGACAGTGGTTTGCATGAGTGATAAGGTTTAGACCGCGCCCAGCTTAAGCGGGCGCGGTTGGTGTTTTTCTTATATATAATAATTGGTTATGAATTTATGGTAAAAAAATTCTTTATTTATATATAGTCGCGATGCTAAGGTTTCCGCCAAATGGCTCAGGGCGCTGGCGACCCGAGCGGAGCGGTATCGAACTTCCGGGCAGGAACCGACGACCATGTATCAATACGACTGCTATGATCAAACTCTCGTGGACGAGCGTGTGGCCCAGTACCGGGGCCAGGTCCGGCGCTACCTGGCCGGTGAACTGAGCGACGACGAATTTCGGCCGTTGCGATTGATGAATGGTCTCTATATCCAGCGTCACGCGCCGATGCTGCGAATCGCCATTCCCTACGGCTTGTTATCCTCGCAACAGTTGCGGACGCTGGCCCACATCGCCCGCCGCTACGACAAGGGTTTCGGTCATTTCACCACCCGCCAAAACCTCCAGTTCAACTGGCCCCGGCTGGAGGACACACCCGACATTCTCGCCGAGTTGGCGCGCGTGCAGATGCACGCCATCCAGACCAGCGGCAACTGCATCCGCAACGTCACCGCCGATCATTTGTCCGGCGTGGCCCCGGACGAGATCGACGACCCGCGCGTTTACTGCGAGATCATCCGCCAGTGGTCCACCTTCCACCCGGAATTTTCCTATTTGCCGCGTAAGTTCAAGATCGCCGTCACCGGCGCCGCCCACGACCGCGCGGCGGCCCAAGTCCACGACATCGGCCTGAATCTCCTACGCGACGAGCGGGGCGAACTGGGGTTTCGAGTGCTGGTCGGCGGCGGGCTGGGCCGCACCCCGATGATCGGTCGGGTCATCCGCGAGTTTCTGCCCCGGCACGACCTGCTGACCTATCTGGAAGCGATCCTGCGGGTCTATAACCTGCACGGGCGGCGCGACAATCTTTACAAGGCACGTATCAAGATTCTGGTCAAGGCGCTGGGGCCGGAAAAATTCCGCGATCAAGTCGAGGCCGAGTGGGAACAGATCCGGGATTCCGGGCTGGCGCTGGACGAGGCCGAAATCCAGCGGGTCCGCCGCTTCTTCGCCCCGCCGCCCTACGATACCGCCGCCGCCGTCGATCTCAGCTTCCCGCAGTGGCTCAAGGGTGACAAGGCATTCGCGACCTGGGTACGACATAACGTCGCCGATCACAAGGTCGCCGGTTACCGTAATGTATTCGTGGCGCTCAAGGAACCTGGAACGCCGCCGGGCGACATCACCGCCGATCAGATGGACGCGGTGGCCGACCTCGCCGACCGCTACAGCTTCGGGATGATTCGTTCCACCCACCACCAAAACCTATTGCTGACCGACGTGCGCCAAGCCGATCTTTATCCGCTGTGGCACGCCCTGAAGGGCCAGAAACTGGCCGCGCCGGTGATCGGCACCCTGGCCGACATGATCTGCTGCCCCGGTCTGGATTTTTGCAGCTTGGCCAACGCCAGTTCCATCGCCATCGCCCAGCAGATCAACGACAAGTTCGACCAGCTCGACTATCTCTACGATTTCGGCGATCTTCGCCTCAATATGTCCGGCTGCATGAACGCCTGTGGCCACCATCATGTCGGCCATATCGGCATTCTCGGCGTCGATAAGAAAGGCGAGGAGTGGTATCAGATTTCGCTGGGCGGTTCGTCGGAAAACGACGTGACGCTGGGCGATATCCTCGGCCCCTCGGTGCCCAAGGCCGAGGTCGCCAACACGCTCGAACGCATCTTGCGGGTCTATGTGGAGCGGCGCGAGGACGGCGAGCGGTTTCTTGACACCTTCCGGCGGATCGGCCTGGAGCCGTTCCGGGTACGGGCCTACGCGCCGGGCAGCAACGAAGCCAAACAGGAGGAAGAGCGCTATGCGGTCGGTTATTAAGAACCGGGCGGTCGTCGAGGATCGCTGGCTGCACCTGGCCGACGACGCCGAAATGCCGACCGGATCGGTGATCGTGTCACTGGCGCGCTGGCGCCGGGAGCGGACGACGCTGCTGGCGCGGGGTGAGCCGGTCGGAGTGCGGTTGCCGAACACGGCCGATCCCGCCGAACTGGCCGAGGACCTGCCGCAACTGGCGGTGGTGGCGCTGGAATTCCCCAAGTTCGCCGACGGTCGCGCCCATTCACAGGCGCGGTTGCTGCGCGAGCGTCATGGCTACCGGGGGGAACTTCGCGCGGTGGGAGACGTGTTGCGCGATCAGTTGTTCTTCATGGCCCGCAATGGTTTTGACGCCTTCGAGTTGCGGGCGGATCGCGGCCTGGAGGATGCGCTTGAGGCGTTCGGCGAGTTTAGCGAAAGCTATCAGCCCGCCGCCGATCAGCCGCTGCCCCTGTATCGGCGGGGACGCTGAGCCCTTACCCTTATTGTAAATACCAGTCCGGCGGAATCGGATTGGTGGACGTTTCCGCTCCCAGTTCCTCGGCTGGATCGGCCGAGGTCGGTTCATCGATATTGACCACCACGGTGGTGACGTTGTCGTTGGCGTCGCGCATCAGGGCCAGATGAATGAAGGCCTTGACCGCCTCCTGGCAGTTGTGATCGCTGTGAGCGAGCAAACGTGCGATTTCCTCGTCACTCACGGTTTTGTTGAGGCCATCGCTGCACAATAGGAATAGGTCGCCAGCTTGTAGTGGGTACGCCACTTCATCGATTTGCAACTCGTCGGCGGAGCCGACCGCCCGGGTGATCACGTTGGCCAGCGGATGGCGATGCGCGCTCTCGGGCGCGATCAAGCCCTGATCGACCAGTTCCTGCACGTGGCTGTGGTCGCGCGTCAGTTGCCGAAGCTGACCGTCCCGCAGCCGGTAGATCCGGCTGTCTCCCACCCACAGGCAGGCGCACTGCGCTTCGTAGACGAGCAGCACCACCACCGTGCTGCCGATGGTGCGGTGCTGGTAGCGCTGGGCGGATTCCTCGCGCAGCTGCTGATTGACGCCGCGCAAGCTTTCCCGCACCGCTTCCAGGAAATCTGGCCCACTCGCCGGCGGCTCGATCCGCTGCAGGGCTTCGATCACCATCTGGCTGGCGACATCGCCGGCTTCGTGACCGCCCATCCCGTCCGCGACGACCCACAGACCCCGTTCGGGCAGGGCGAGATAGGCATCCTCGTTAATCGCCCGGACCATGCCTACATGGCTGCGGCCGGCGGACGACCATTGGAACGATGGTTTCTGATTCATGGGTTATGTCTCCTCGGCGGTCATCGGCCCACCCGCCAGATCGGCGGCGTCGGCGAATGATTGTTCGTTCCAGCCCAACTGTCGCCACTCCCCGCTCAGCAGCGCGGCGAAACCGGTGGCCGGCGGCAGGCCCGCGCAAATCAGCAGGCAGCGGGCGATCCACTCGGAACCCTCGGTCCACCACAAGCTCGGCTGGGGAAAGGCGCGGCGCAATAGATAGCTCGCCAGCGTCGGCGCCGCCCGCGCCAGATCCAGCGATTCCGGCAGGGGGCAGTACCAGGCGTTGCCACCGACGGCCTTCAGGGTGGGCATCGTTGGCGCGCCCAGAGCCGCCACATGGTGGCTGAAAGCGTCCAGGTCCAGGTCGTCGCGCTCCAGCGCGGCCAGCGCCAGTTGCTCGGCCTGCTGGAACCAGGCCTCGCTGGCGCTGGGCAACGCGAGCAGCGGCCCGCCCGGCGCCAGCGGCGCCGCGATCACCAGGGGGTAGTAGCGTCCCACCCGATCCATGCTCGGCATCATGATGCCGGCGTAGGCATCCGCGCCGCACAGACCAGGCCCCAGGGCAAACCGCCAGATCGGGCTGACCCGGTAGTATTCACGCCAGACATCCTCGCCCATCTGGGCGCGACTGTGGGCAATGGCGTCCTGGAGCCAGGCATCCCAGGGCGCGACGAAGGTCTTGGGCAGCTGGCGGCCGATGAAATCGCCTCGGCTGGGCAACTTGCCAAAGAAGCCGGGCAAGGACGCGGTGGCGGTCAAAGCTGTTCCGGACACCGGAAACCCTCCAGTTCCCGTAAACGAAACGGGTTGACGCCGCCGGGAGTGCGCAGTTCGTAACCGACCTGCTGGCCGCCCAGTTGAAACGTCACCCGGAATTGCCCCGATCCGGCCGGTTGAATTTGCGCCTGGTCGAGAAGCTTGAACCAGGCCCAGGGGCCGGTTTCGCTGAGTTGCGAGGGGCTGCCGGCGACTGGCGGCAGAAATTCGAGTCGCGCCTGGCCGGAGGCGCCGGTCCATTGCAGATCGGTGATGCGAACCGCCTGGCCAGCGCTGTAGGTCAGCGTTTGACCGTCCACGCCGAGCACGGCCTGGTTGGCGTCGCCGCTCAGTTCCAGCGGGACCAGTTGAAAGCGGATCACCGGGGTCGGACTGTTGCCGGCGAACAGGGCGTCGCGGATAGCGGCGGCGCGCTGAAAGGCTTGCAGGGCTTCCGGGGTGATGCTTTGCTCCGGACCGGTCGGGCCGCGCCAGCGCCAAGCGCCTGATGAAGTATCCACGTAGGGTTGCAGGGACTGCTTGAAAAAGCGGTCCATCAACCCGTTTGGGCCAAAGAACCGAGCGAAGGCGGCCAAGGCGGCGTCTGGCGGCGCGGCTACCGACCGGTTGACGCTGACGCCGGAATTTTGCCCGACCCATTGAATGGTGTTGGCCGGCAAAGCCGCGGGCGCGGCGCCGGTTCCGGCGCCGCTCCATTGAATGGAACTGCGCGCCAGCGGATAGCGGCCGTTCAGATTGTCCTGAAAAAAAGCGGCGATTTGAGCCGCTTTCCATTGGGCGTTCAACCGGTCGCGCGGGCTGCGGACGATATCGGCGCTATCCAGGGCCAGTTTGTTGAGCAATGTGTTGAAGGGCGGCGGCTTGCGGGCGGCATCGACCTGGATCTGGTTGACGACCGTTCCGATCTGATCCTTGAGGTTTTGCGGCAGGGTCCCGTCGGCGCTGGTTTCCCGGGCGCGGACCATGGCGTTCAGGTGACCGTAGAGGTCGTTGAGCGCGGACAACGTCTTGTCGAGGGGCGGAATCGCGCCCTCCGGACCGCCGATTTCGCGCTGGTACTGAGCGCCGAGGCCCAGCAGGCGCGGATCGGGCGCGCAGGGCTGGATCGCGGGGCCACCGGCCTGCGTGTCGGTTTTGCCGAGGATGCCGGCGATCTTGTCGGTCAACGACTTGTCCGGCGGCGGCTTGCCGGCCTCGGGCGCCGGCGGCGGCTTGTCCAGCGCCAGTTCCCGGACCACGGTTTCGATCAGCGTGCGCAGGGGCGAGGCCGGCTGGGACAACACCTGCAGGAGGTCGAGCGCGGCGTTCGGGCTGTCGAAGCTTTTGAACTGGACGTCGGCCAGCAGATCCTGCCACTGCCGCAGGTAGTCGCCGAAGTAGAGACGGCACACCTCGTCGGCGATGCGTTGCCGGTCGGCCGGATTGTTGGCCACTTGAATCGCCGTCCCCAGGATCCAGCTTTCATCAGCCAATTGACCGACCAATTTCGGGTTTTCGCTCAGAAAAAACGGGTAGTAGCCCTTGTAGGTATACAGGCCGGGAATACCGCTGTTCAACGGCTGGCCGCTTTTGCGTTCAAACGCGCGGGGGGTGTCGGGACCGGCGGCGAGGGTCAGGCCGATGTCGGGCGGGTTGCCGGCGTTGCGCTGGTTTTGCTTGACGCGCTCGTAGATCCGCTGGGAGAGGGGAACCTGGTTGAGCACGGCCCGGCTGCTCTGGATCAGCCCGTTGTCCAGCGCGATGGGCGATTTCAGCGGCGCCTGCTCCAGTAGCGCGTCCAGGTGCGCCGACAACTGGTCGCGCTGTTCCCGGCTGACGGTGCGGGGCAGGTTGGCCTGCCATTCCTGCTCCATCCAGCCCTTGACCGCCTTGGCGTCAAAGCGCTCGGGGTCGTCCATCATCAGATAGATCTTGAGGGTATCGTACAGGTAGCCGGGATTGTTGGGGTTTTGCCGCAGCCGTTCCTCCAGGCGCAGGATGATGCGGGGCAGCAGGGCTTGCAGCAGCAGGCGCTGGTAGATGGCCCGCGCCTCGCCGCCCAGCTTGTCGCCCTGATACAGGCCAAAGCCCATCAGCCAGGGGCTGCCGGCGTCGCGGTCGGCGTAGCCGCCGGGGATGGCGCGGGCGGCGTCGAGCAGGGCCAGGGCGGCGGCCGGATCGGTTTGGTCGGGCGAGAGCGCCTTGATGAGCTGATTCACTTCCAGCCGCTGTTTTTCCACCGCGCGCACGTACATCTCGTTGCGGGCGTAGCTGGTCAGCCACAGCAGGGCGGCTGTCACGGTCACCAGCAGGGCGGCGGCGTAGGCGCCACGCTGAATCCAGGCCCGCCAGCGTTCCACCCGCAGATTGGTTCCGGCGATCTCGGCTTCCGGAAACACCACGTCGCGCAGGGTCCGGGTGATGAAATAACTGCGGCCCTTGCCGGAAAAGGTGCTGAGCAGTTGCCGGTTTAGCCCGAAGGTGGTGGCCAGCGAGCTCATCAGCCGGTCGATGGGCGTCCCTTCCTGGGTGCCGCTGGTGAAATACACGCCGCGCAGCAGGACGCGCTCCTCAAACCGGCTGGGCCGGAAGATCTCCTTGAGGAACCGCTCGGCGACCGGTTTCAGGGAAGCGAACTGCTTGGGCAGGGTGTAAATCAGGTCGCGTCGCTGGGGATCGCGCTCTTCCTGCAAGCGCGCCACCAGCCGGTCGTTCAGTCGCTGTTCCAGCAGTTCAAACTCGCTGGCGAAATGTTCGACCACGCCCGTCGGGTTGGTGAGGTCGTCCATCGGCAGGGTCATACCCCAGACCTGCGCCCGTTCCTCCTGACCCATGTCGCCGAAAAACTCGATGAAGCCGGCGATTAGATCGGCCTTGGTGAACAGCACGTAGATCGGGAACCGGATGCCGAACTGCTCGTGCAACTCCTGCACCCGCTGCTTGATGGCCAGCGCCTGGGCGGAACGCTCGTCCTCGCTTTGCTGCATCAGGTCGGACAGGCTGATGGCGATGAAGGCGCCGTTGATGGGCCGACGCTTCCGGTGCTTTTTGAGCAGCTCCAGAAACCCGCGCCAGGCCGCGCGGTCCACCTCCTCGTGGCTGTCCTGGGTGGTGTAGCGGCCGGCGGTGTCCAGCAGCACGGCTTCGTCGGTGAACCACCAGTCGCAGTTGCGGGTGCCGCCCACGCCGCGCACCTTGCCGGCCCCCAGCGGAAAGCGCAGGCCGGAATTGATCAGGGCGGTGGTCTTGCCCGAGCCGGGCGGGCCGATGATGATGTACCACGGCAATTGGTAGAGATATTGGGTGCGGCCGGTCTTGCCGCCTAGCCGGGCTTTCTTGAGGACGGCCAGCGCCTCGTCCAGCCCTTGCTTGAGCGTGGAGATTTCCTCGGACGAGGCGGCTTCTTCTTCCTTCTTCTTTTTCCGTTGCTCGCGCGCGGCCTCGTCGTCGCCCCCGCCCCCGCCCCCGCCCCCGCCCCCCGTCGGACCGGAGCCGCCGCCCTGACCGACCCGTCCCGCTTGCCCGGCCAGATCGGCCAGCATGTCGCGGTTCCGCCTGAGCGTGTCGATGTAGTAGAAGAGCTGATACAGCGCATACATGCCGCCGACGGTCATGATGGTGCCGACGCGACCCAGGTCGGAGGCGAGCGGCGTTTGTCCGGCGACGGCGATCAGCGGTCCCAGATACCAGATCAGGCCGGCGACCGCCAGAAAGCCGGTGACGCCGATCAGCCAGGGATTTTTGAGGATGCTCAGAATCTTGTTCATGATCCCTACCGTATCGCCTGGGCCAGCAGGATGATGTCGACGCGCCGGTTCTGCGCCCGCCCCTGCGGAGTGTCGTTGGCGGCGAGCGGTTCGGTGTCGGCGCGACCCTCGCCGATGAAGCGGCTGGGCGTGGCGCTTTGGACGGCCAGGATTTTCACCACGCTGTCGGCGCGGGCCTTGGACAAATGCCAGTTGGACGGAAATTGCAGGGTGCGGATGGGGACGTTATCGGTATGGCCGGTCACCAGTACCCGGCCCTGAACCTTGTTCAGCTCGGCGCCGATGCGTCGTTGCAGCAATTCGTAAAACGCCGGCTTGACCTCGGCCTTGCCGGAATCGAACAGGCCGTCGCCGCGAATACGCACCGTGGTCCGGTCGGCTTCCTCCAGCACTGCAACCAGTCCTTGGCGGATTTCCGGCTCAAGGAAGGTGCGCAGGTTCTGCGCGACCTGGGCCAGACCGGCGTTGGCCTTGGGCGGCGCGGCCGCGACGACGGGGACGCCGCCGCGCCGCACCATCGCCACAGTGTCGCCGCGGATGCCGCTGAGGCCGGCGAGCACCGGATCGGAGGCATTGTTCAGCAGCCAGTTGAAAATGGCGTAGGCCAGCAGCAGCAGGGCCGCCGCCACCGCCGCCACCACCCACAGTGGAACGTAGCGGCTCAGGGGATTGCGCTGGTTGACGACGCCGCGCCAGCGCGGGGACAGTTCCCGCTCGAATTCGCCCCGGGCGGTGCGGATGGCGTTGTAGGCGCGCTCGCGCTGTTCGTCCAGTCGGCTGCGGCCGTTGTCCAGCAGCCGGTAACGGCCTTGGAAACCGAACGCCAGGCACAGATACATCAGTTCCAGCAGATGTAGATTTTTGCGTGGGTCGGGAAGGATGGCGTCCAGCAGTTCGAAAAACTTTTCGCCACCCCAGGTTTCGTTATGGAAGGTGATCAGCAGGCTGGTCTCGCTCCACTCACTAGCCCGGCCCCAGGGCGTGTTGAGCACCACCTCGTCGAGGGTGGTGCAGAGCACATAGCGGGCCCGGAACACGACTTTCTCGTGGATGCCCTGGTTGCGGGCGTTGTTGGTGAAGGCCTTGATCTCCTCGATCATCTTGGCCCGCAGCCGCTCGGGGTCGGGGTGGGTCGGGGTGTTTTTCAGCCGCATGATCAGGCTGAGCAGGGGGGCGGCCGCCGCCTCCAGCGGATTCAGGCCGACGCCGGCCGGCAGGTTGACGGGGGTTTCGGCCGGCGGCGGTCCGGCCGGGCGGGGCGCCGGCGCGGACTCCGGGTTCGAGCCGGCGCGACGGCCGCCCGGGGCCGGTCGGATGATGGTGCGTCCGCCGTCGTCGCCGTCGGTGGGGGCAAACGGATCGTCGATGGTCACGGTTCGCTACTCGGTTATTCCTTGATGGCCCAGAACGTCATCTCCATGCCCGGAAATTCGCCGCCGACGTGGAAGGCGAAACCGCCCGAGTTGAGAATCTGTTTCCAGAATTCGCTGCTGCGGTCGAGCCGGAAGTAGATGAAATCGGCGCGGTAGGGAATTTCCCGCGGCGCCACCGGCAGGGCGTTGACGCCGATGCCGGGCAGATGGTGGTTGACGAACTGGGCGATGCGCTCCACCGGTCCGATCTTGACCTGGGTGGGGAAGCGGGCGCGCAGCAGGTCGGTGGCCATGTCGGCGCGCACCGCCAGGATGAAATTGGCCTTGGTGAGCAGCGGGCGCTCGCGGTCGGTGATGATCGCCACCCGGATGCCGTACTGGCGCTCTTCGATGGGAATCTGGATCGCCGCGTCCACTTCCTCCAGGCTGAGCGAGCGGCGCAGCTCGGTCATGAGGGGGCCGAAGGTTTTTTGCAGATCGTCGTGGTCGTAGGCCGGGAAGATTGGCGGCCGACGCTTGACCTTGTCGGTGAACGTGGCCATTTCGCCGGCCAGTTGCAGGGCAATCTGGTAAAAGCTCTCCGGGTGCAGGTTGCGCATGGCCGCCAGATGGGCGAACAGCGGCTCGAAACGGTTGACGACTTGCAGGCGCAGGAACTGGGCGATGTCCAGGCTGGCGCCGCGCGCCGTGCCCGCGCCCGCCACTCGGTCGGCCAGGGCGTCGCCGCGCTGATGCAGCAGGCCGAGCACTTCGGTGACGAAACCGGCCAGGGCCGGTACTCCCCGGCAGTCGAGGCAGGGCGGCAGATAGTCGGGGTCGAGGATTACCCGCTGATCCGGTCGTTTTTCCAACACCCGAGCCACCCCGATGGTGGTGTATTCGCCAAAATCACGAGTGTCGAGAAACAGCCGCAGGCGGGGTTCGCCGACTTCGATGAAGGTGCTGTTGTTGGCGGTGTCCACATTGTTGTCGCGCACCTCGCCGGCCACGGCCCGGTAGCGGGCGGCGGTGTCGGTCTGGTCGCCGCGCTCCACGTCCGCCATGCCGGCGCGTCGCAGCGGCAGGGCCAGCATCACTCGGATATTGCGCGCGTCGGCGCCGACTTCCAGCGGAACCGGTGGCGGATCGTGATCGGGAATGTTGAAGGGCGTGCCATCGGGCAGCAGACCCCGGGCGGCGGTGATGGCGATCCTGCCCAGAGCCAGGGCTTCTCGGTCCAGGGCCAGATGCGCCACGCCCCAGCCGTAGGGGCGCAATGAATCGCAGGATTGTCGAACCAGGGCCTCGGTGTAGCGGTCCTGCTGCTGGAAGTGCTGGGGTTGCAGGAACATCCCCTCGGACCAAACGACCTTGCTATACCAACTCATGGCGGTGTCGCTCGTTGCGGCGCGTTGTCAGGTGTCGAATCGTCATCTTTAAATCCTAGCATTCAAACCGCCAAACAGCGGAAGGTGCGTGGGATTCGAAACGGCGGGGTTAGCGACGCGCGCGCAACCGCTCCTCGTAGGCGCGGGCGAATTCGCGGCCGAACAATTCATTGAAATCGTCCTCGGCTTCCCGGGCGATGGTTTCATATTCGCTGGTGAACAAATCCCAATACTTGGCCTTGCGGCTGGCTGGCAGGATGCTGTCGAGCACGGTTTGCTGCAAGCGAGTTTCCAGGTTGTTCGGATCGAAGCGTTCGAGTAGGCGGTTCAGAGCGGTCTGGACGCCTGCCCAAACCGCCACCTGGTGATCCTTGATGTCCTTGAAACCTTCGTGCACAGCCTGTACCGGTGACATATAGGCGTCCTTCTGGCGGATCAGGAGCAGGGTCATGATCTCTTCCGGGCCGAGCGGCGGCTGCCCCGGCGGCGTTTTGAGCGGGTTGTTTTCGGTCGGGCCGATCGTGGTCCGGTCCAACCGGAATTCCCCCTTGACATCGCCGCGGGCGCGCAGGATGTCCGTCAATCCCTGCACGGTTTCGCGGAACATGGCTCCAAGGTTGGTTGCGATTTCAAACCATCGTTCAGCGGGTGGCCGGGCGCGGGGCAGGCCAGCGCCTTTCAGAAAAGCCTGGATCAGGGTTTCGGCATCCAGTTCAGCCGATCCGGCGGTGGTCGGCGCGGGCGGCGCCGAGGGCGGGGGCTGGGATTCGGCGACCGCCGGCGCGGGAGGCCGGGGATGCGATGGTTTCGGTGGCGACGCCTCGACCCGAACTGGTTCGGGGGGCTGAGACGGGGGCGGCGCGATCTCGACCACTGGTCGCGGAGTTGCTGGAGTGGCTGGCGGCGCCAGCCACCAATCATCGGGAATGAGCATCTCGCCGGATTCGGCGGCTGGCGTTGGGAGGACCTCGGACGCCGTCGGGAGAGGGAGTTCGATTTCAGCGCGGGATGGAATCGGTGGAGAAATCTCGGCCGCCTCTGGTTTCGGAGCTGGCGGCGTGGGCAGGGAAGGCGGCGCTCCAGCTGCAAGTTCCGGCGGTTCGAAAAAGGCCCGGTCCGGGGTGAGCAGATCGGGCGGCGGCTCGGTGGCCACGGCGCCCTTGGCGGGGCGGTCCGGGGGTTGAAGATTCAGATGATCGGGTTCCTCGGCTAGCAGGTCGGCGAAGGATGGCTGGCCCAGGGCGGCCGGGCCGCCGTCCAAACTGGCCACGCCGACGGCGGGCAGACCGCGCGGCGCCAGCACGACATCGGTAATGGGGCCTTCCGGCTCGGCTTGTGCCAGTTCCTCCGCGCCGGGAATCAGACTCGCTTCGATTTCGTATTCGCCCAGAACGAAATGGTCGCTGTCCCTAAGTCGGATCGTCTGATTGCGTGGGATCCGTTGTTCGGAGTCGTTGAGGAACGTGCCGTTGGTGCTGGTATCGGTGAGGAAGTACCCACCGTCCTGATAATGGACGACGCAGTGATTGCTAGATAGGATGCGCTCCGGATCCTGCAGGATCCAGCCGTTCTGCGCCGCGCGGCCGATGCTGAGGGAGCCGCGGTCCAGAATCTTGGTGGTTTCCTGACCAGGAGAAAGCCGCTGAAAGCTAGTGATGGTCAATTTCAGGGGCATGACGCGATGTCCGTTGACAGGGAAGCCGCTTTTTTGCGCGCTGGCGCGAAATTCCTCAAACCAAAGGTATCGGATTACTCACAACGCAGTCTATACCGCCCGCGCAATCGCGCCAAGCGGGGCTATACTCTGGACCCATGGTCATAACCAAATCAGGCGTGCAAGCGATGAGTGTGATTGACATCGAGGAACTGCTCAGCGAGATCGCCGCCGCCGCGCCTTGCGGCGAGGATCTCGAATACGACCCAGCCTTCGCCGAGATGGAGGAACTGGCGCAGGAAACGCCGGAACGCCAATACGGCGACACCATCATTCCAGCGGAGCCGCCCGACTGGCGCGGTGTCCGAAAGACGGCGTTAGCCCTGTTCGAGCGCACCCGGGATTTGCGGGTGGCGGTATATCTGACCCGTGCCTTGCTGCACGTCGATGGCTTGGCCGGCTTCGCCGACGGCTTGGCGCTGGTGGACGGTCTGATCGAGCGATACTGGGACACCGTTTACCCCCAACTCGATCCCGAGGATGACAACGATCCGACCCTACGGATCAACACCATCGTGGCGTTGTGCGATCCGGAAGCCACCCTGCGAGTTTTGCGGGAGACCCCGTTGGTCAGTTCGCGTGTGCTGGGGCGGTTCAGTCTGCGCGATATCCAGATCGCCGCTGGCGTGTTGACCCCGGTGGCGACCGACGATCAGGCGGAATTGCCGACCCAGGCCAAGATCGATGGCGCGTTCCAGGAGGTTGGCCCGGAGAACGCGCAGGCTGTCGCGGCGGTGGTTGCCGAGGCCATGGCGCGGGTCGAACGGATCGAGGCCCGGCTGACCGATCTGATCGGCGTGACCCAGGCGCCGGACTTGAGCGCGCTGGCCGGGGCGCTGAAGGAAATCCGGCAGGCGCTGGCCGAGCAATTGCAACGGCAGGGCGCGGGTCTCGCCGACGAGGCACCGGCGGCCGAGGCGCCGGATACAGGTTTGTCCGAAGGTGGCGGTGGCGGCGGGCAGCGGCTGGTGGTGGGCGAAATCGCCAGCCGTGAAGACGCGATGCGGATGCTGGACAAGATTTGTGAGTACTTTAACCGCTACGAGCCTTCCAGTCCGGTGCCCTTTTTGTTGAAACGCGCCAGGAACCTGGTGACCAAGGATTTCATGGCGATTTTGAACGATCTCGCGCCCGGCGGAACCGAGCAGGTGAACTTGATTTTCGGTATTCAAGGCGAGAATTCTGACTAGCAACTATACTCTAAAGTAGTTGACTGATGGGCTAGGTTACCGCCGGGTAGCCGCCATGGCGTGATTCGAGTGAGATGAGGAGATATTCCGATGGCGATGAGCAGTCAGAAGTTTATTGCTCGCAACCGGGCGCCGCGCGTGCAAATCGAGTACGACGTCGAGGTGTACGGTTCGCAGAAAAAGGTCCAGTTGCCGTTCGTGATGGGCGTGATGGCCGATCTGTCCGGCAAGCCGGTCGATCCGCTGGCGCCAGTGGCCGACCGCAAGTTCCTTGAGATCGACGTGGACAACTTCGACAGCCGCATGAAGGCGATGAAACCGCGCGCGGCGTTTCGGGTGCCCAACACGCTGACCGGTGAAGGGGAGTTGAGCGTGGATCTGACTTTCGAAAGCATGGACGACTTTTCCCCGGCCGCCGTGGCGCGCAAGGTCGATTCCTTGAACCGTTTGCTCCAGGCCCGCCAGCAACTGACCAACCTGATGACCTACATGGACGGCAAAACCGGCGCCGAGGATCTGATCGCCAAGGCCTTGAACGATCCGAGCCTGTTGCAGGCGCTGGCGACGGCGCCCAAGCCCCAGGAACCCGCGACGCCTACCGCCGAGGAGTGATGAACCATGGCCGAAACCAGTCCAAGCACCCAGGCGCAGCCTGAAGTCCAGACGCTGGAAGCCAGCGACTTTTCCTCGCTGTTGCAGCGGGAATTCAAGCCCAAGTCCGATCAGGCCAAGGAAGCGGTCGAGAGCGCGGTCAAAACCCTGGCCGAGCAGGCGTTGCAGTATACGACGTTGATTTCCAAGGACGTGCTCAAATCGATCGAGTCGATGATTGCGGCCATCGACCGCAAGCTGACGGAACAGGTTAACCTGGTCATCCACCATCCGGATTTCCAACAGCTCGAAAGCGCCTGGCGCGGTCTGCACTATCTCGTCAACAACACCGAAACCGACGAGATGCTGAAGATTCGGGTGATGAACATCTCCAAGAACGAGCTGCGCAAAACGCTGCGGAAGTTCAAGGGCACCGCCTGGGATCAGAGTCCGCTGTTCAAGAAAGTTTACGAGGAAGAGTACGGCCAGTTCGGCGGCGAGCCGTTCGGGTGTCTGGTGGGCGATTACTACTTCGACCACAGTCCGCCGGATGTGGAACTGTTGCGCGAGATGTCCCAGGTCGCCGCCGCTTCGCATACCCCGTTCATCGCCGCCGCCGCGCCGACGGTGATGCAGATGGATTCCTGGCAGGAGCTGAGCAACCCGCGCGACCTGACCAAGATTTTCCAGACGCCGGAATACGCCGCGTGGCGGTCGCTGCGCGAATCGGAGGATTCCCGCTACATCGGCCTGGCGATGCCGCGGTTTCTGGCGCGGCGGCCTTACGGCGCGAAATCCGATCCCATCGAGGAGTTCGATTTCGAGGAAGACGTGGAGGGCGCCGATCACCACAAGTACACCTGGGCCAATTCGGCCTATGCGATGGCGACCAACATCACCCGGGCCTTCAAGCTGTATGGCTGGACTACCCGGATCCGGGGCATCGAATCCGGCGGGGCGGTGGAATATCTGCCGACCCATACTTTCCCCACCGACGATGGTGGCGTGGACATGAAATGTCCGACCGAGATCGCCATCAGCGACCGGCGCGAGGCGGAACTGGCCAAAAACGGCTTCATGCCGCTGATCCACAAGAAAAACAGTGACTTCGCCGCCTTCATCGGCGCGCAGTCGCTGCAGAAACCCACCGAGTACGACGATCCGGACGCGACCGCCAACGCCAATCTGTCCGCCCGGTTGCCATACTTGTTCGCGGTGTGCCGGTTCGCGCACTATCTGAAATGCATGGTGCGCGATAAGATCGGCTCGTTCAAGGAGCGGGAATCGCTCGAACGCTGGTTGCAGGAGTGGATTTACAACTACGTGGACGGCAATCCCGCGATTTCCAGCGAGGAAACCAAGGCGATGAAGCCCCTGGCGGCCGCTGAGGTGGTGGTGCAGGAGGTGGAGGGCAATCCGGGTTATTACACCTCAAAGTTTTTCCTGCGCCCACATTATCAGTTGGAAGGTCTTACCGTGTCTCTGCGGCTGGTGTCCAAGTTGCCCTCGGTCAAGGGCGCCTGACCCGACGCGATTGGATGGGCCAGAGTGGGTGGACAGGAAGTCCATTCTGGTCCGGCGGATGGTCTAATAATAAAATATCTCTCTAAAACAATTAGTTGTGTTTGGCACACGATGTGCTTTATCTGTAAGCGACGACGGAACTAGCAGTCTTTCGCGCCTCGAACAAGGTTGCGAGAGCGCCGTTGATCGAAGCGACGGTTTGAACCGTTCCCAATGTTTGCACCACATGCGAGGAGACAACGATGGCTGACTCATTTCTGAAGATTGGCGACGTGAAGGGCGAATGCAAGGACTTCGAATACAAGGAATGGATTGAAGTGCTGAGCTGGTCGTGGGGCGCGTCGCAACTGGGCACCGCCGGTCACGGTACCGGCATGGGCGCCAGCAAGGTGAACATGCAGGACTTCCACTTCACCATGCACTTTTGCGGGGCGTCGCCGGAATTGTTCCTGTCGTGCGCCTCGGGCCATCACTATCCAGAGGCGACGCTGGTCATGCGCAAGCCGACCGGCAAGGAAGGCGGCCAAGCGAAATTCCTGGAGTTCAAATTCAAGGACGTCATGGTCAGCAGCTACCAGACCGGCGGTGCCGGCGAGGGTCTGCCGGTTGAGAGCCTGTCCCTGAACTTTACCTCGGTGACGCAGGAATACTTCACCCAGGATGCGAAGGGCGCGACCAAGTCGGCGGGCAAGTCGGGCTGGGATGTCAAGAGCAACAAGAAGATGTAACCGCGGAAGCTGGATGGTTCCCGGTTGCGATTCGACTCCGCGCGTTCGGAAGACCCCATGGGTCCGGATGCGCGGTGTTTTCTTCATCGTTCTGAAAGATAGGGAAGGCGCCGCATGATGCCAGCCGAGCAAAGCCTACGCGAAGGGCGGGTGCAAGACGCTCTGGCCGAATTGCAGGCCCAGGTGCGCAAGGAGCCCGCCAACGCTAAATACCGTATTTTCCTGTTTCAATTGCTGGCGGTGTTGGGGCAATGGGAACGGGCGTTGAACCAGTTGAACGTGCTGGGCGAGATGGACGCCTCGTCGCTGCCGATGGTGCAGACCTATCGCGAGGCCATCCGCTGCGAAATGTTGCGGACGGACGTTTTCGCGGGCTGGCGCTCGCCGCTGGTGTTCGGCGATCCCGCGTCTTGGGTGGCGTTGGTGCTGGAATCGTTGCGCCTGACTGCGGAGGGCCACCCCGCCGAGGCTCGAACGGTGCGTGACCAGGCGTTCGAAACGGCGCCGGCGACGGCGGGAACGCTGGATGGCCAACCGTTCGCCTGGCTGGCCGATGCCGACCCTCGGTTGGGGCCCATGCTGGAAGCCATCGTCAACGGCCGCTATTACTGGATTCCGTTCCAGCGGATTCGGACCATCGTGCTGGAGCAGCCCGCCGATCTACGGGATTACGTCTGGATGCCGGCGCGGTTTACCTGGGCCAACGGTGGCGAAACCGTTGGCTTGATCCCATCGCGCTATCCCGGTTCCGAAGCCAGCGCCGATCCACTGGTGCAACTGGGACGTAAGACCGAATGGCGGGAAGGCGAGGCCGAAACCTGGCTGGGACTGGGTCAGCGGCTGCTGGCGACCGATCAGGGCGAGTATCCGTTGCTGGACATTCGGTGCATCGAGTTGAATGTCGAGGAAAGCCCAGTGGAGGAGATTCCCTCCGGGACTGATGGCGGCGATGGCTGAACTGACATCTAGGGAGCGATTGCAGCCCTCGCTGCTGGATCGGTTGACCGATGACGAGCCGGATCGCCAGCAGGAATCCCGGGAACAGCGGGTACTGTCGATGAACCGATTGCGGGAAAGCGTTCTGCGCGATTTGGCGTGGCTGTTCAACGCCACCCGAATGGTGGACGACGAAGAGATCGAGCGTTATCCCTTCGCCGCCCGATCGACGATCAATTACGGGCTGCCGCCACTGTCGGGCGCCACGGCTCGCAGCCTGGACTTGAACGAGCTGGAGCGGAACCTGCGCCAGGCGATCGCCGATTTCGAGCCGCGGATTTATCGCAACTCGCTGCGCGTCCAAGCGGCGCTGACCGAGGAGCGCATGAGCCACAACGCCTTGACCTTCGAGGTCGAAGGCGACTTGTGGGCGCAGCCGATCCCGTTGCAATTGTATCTGAAGACCGAGATCGACCTGGAAAGCGGTCAGGTCAAGGTTGAGGAATCCAGCCGGGCCCGGGAGCGCTGATGGATCCGCGCTTGCTGGAATATTACAACCGCGAATTGCAGTACCTGCGCGAGCTGGGCGGTGAATTCGCCCGGGAATTCCCCAAGATCGCCGGCCGACTGGGGCTGGAAGGGTTCGAATGCGCTGATCCGTATGTCGAACGCCTGCTGGAGGGGTTTGGATTCCTGGCGGCGCGGGTGCAACTCAAGATGGATGCGGAGTTCCCCCGCTTCACCCAGCACCTGCTGGAAATCATCTATCCGCATTATCTGGCGCCGACGCCGTCGATGGCGGTGGTCCAGTTCCAGCCTGATCCGACCGAGGGCGCATTGGAAAAAGGCTTTGTCGTTCCTCGGGGCGGCGAACTGCGTAGCATTCTGGGAAAAGGCGAACAGACGCCGTGTGAATACCGAACCGCGCAGGATGTGACGCTATGGCCGCTGGAACTGGTCGAGGCGCAGTATTTCGCGGGTCGGGAGCCAGTGGCGCAATTGGAGCCAGCGGATTTAGCTCGGGTACGGGCTGGGGTTCGGCTGCGCCTGCGCACCACGTTGCCGGATTTGCCCATTGGCAAACTGGCGCTGGATCGCCTGGAGCTGTTCCTGAATGGCGGCGACGCCCTGCCAGGGCGGCTTTATGAGCAATTGCTGGCGAATGTCGTACTGATCGTTGTCCGGCCAGGCGAGCGGCCGGCGCCCTGGTACGAGAAAATCGCGGCGAGCGCGATCCGGCGGCGAGGCTTCGAAGACGAGGATGCCTTGTTGCCCTGCCCGCCGCCGTCCTTCCACGGCTACCGATTACTGCATGAATATTTCGCTTTTCCGCAGCGTTATCTGTTCGTGGAACTGGGCGGGCTGGGACCAGCGACGCGGCGCTGCGCCGGCCGCGAGCTGGAGGTGCTCATCCTGTTCAATCGGGCCGATCCGGCGTTAGAGAACGCGGTAACCGCCGCCCATTTCGCGCTGTTTTGCACGCCGGCCGTCAATTTGTTTCCCAAGCGGGCCGACCGCATTCACCTGAGCGATCAGGTGGCCGAGCATCATGTGGTGGCGGATCGCACCCGACCGATGGATTTCGAGGTGGTTCAGGTCACTGGCGTCACCGGCATCGGTACGGAGAACGAGGAACAGGACTTTCTGCCGTTCTACGCCAGCTATGACCGGCTGAGCCAGCGCGACCGGCGTTCTTTCTACACGGTGCATCGCCTGCCGCGCCGGCTGTCCGACCGGCAGCGGCGCCACGGGCCGCGTTCCAGCTATGTCGGCAGCGAAACCTATCTGGCGCTGGTGGATGCCGACGAGACGCCCTATCGGGGTAGCCTGCGGCAACTGGCGGTCGCGACCCTGTGCACCAATCGCGATCTGCCGCTGCATATGCCAGTCGGTCGTGGCGACACGGATTTCAACTTGGCGTCCGGGGCGCCGGTGGGATCCGCGCGCTGCCTGGCCGGCCCCACGGCGCCGCGACCGTCCCCGGCCCACGGCGATACCGCCTGGCGGCTGATCAGCCATCTCACCTTGAACTATCTGTCGCTCGCCGACAGCGACGCCCGCCAGGGCGCGGTGGCCTTGCGAGAGTTGTTGGCGCTCTATGGCGATCTGGCCGACGCCGCCGTGCGCAAGCAAATCGATGGCGTATGCTCCATTCACGCCATGCCGATCACCCGGCGGGCGCCGATTCCCGGCCCCATCGCCTTCGCTCGTGGTTTGGAAGTGGCGGTCACCCTGGACGAGAGCGCGTTCGAGGGAGTGGGCGGGTTCGTCTTGGGCGCGGTGCTGGAGCAGTTCTTCGCCAAGTACACCTCCATCAACTCCTTTACCGAGACGGTCGTCAAATCGACCGAACGGGGCGAGATCATGCGATGGCCAGCCCGGATCGGACGGCGGCACACGTTCTAGAACTGTTCGAAGCATTGCGGCGCGCGCCTTACGCCTTTCATTTCTTCCAGGCGTTGCGGCGGCTGGAGTGTCTGTATCGCGACCAGCCGCGGCTGGGCAAGTCGACGCGACTGGTCGATGACCCGGTCCGGTTGGCGCAGGAACCCTCGCTGGCCTTCGCGCCGGCCACGCTGGCGACGTTCGTTCCAGGCGACGAGGGTAAACCGCCCCGGTTGTCCGAATACTTTCTGGGGCTGTTTGGTCCCCACGGGCCGTTGCCGATCCATCTGACCGAGTACGCCCGCGACCGCTGGCGCAATCATGGCGACCGCACCTTCGCTGGGTTCGGCGATGTCTTTCATCACCGGATGCTGTGTCTGTTCTATCGGGCCTGGGCCGATACTCAGCCGACGGTCAGTTTCGACCGACCGGAGACCGACCGCTTCAATGTTTATGTCGGCGCTTCGTTTGGTCTGGGGATGCCGTCGCTCTGGAATCGGGACGCGGTTCCGGATCTGGCCAAGTTTCATTACGCCGGTCGGTTGGTGAACCAAACCCGTAATCCCGAGGGCTTACAAGCGATTCTGGCGGACTTCTTCAAGCTGCCGGTGGTGATTGAAACGTTTGTCGGTCATTGGTTGCCGCTGGCGGAAGCCAGTCGTTGTCGGCTGGGTGAATCGCCTGCCACTGGCCGGTTGGGCAGGACGGTAGTGATCGGCGAACGAGCGTGGGATTGCCAGTACAAGTTCCGGGTCGTCATGGGACCGATGGGACTGGCGGAATTCCAGCGATTTCTGCCCGGTAGCGACAGTCTGCGGCGCTTGGTGGCTTGGGTGCGCAATTACGTCGGCGACGAGTTGTTGTGGGATTTCAATCCGATTTTGAAGAAAGAAGAAGTACCGCCGCTGGTGCTGGGCGAGGGAACCCGGCTGGGTTGGACCACCTGGCTGACCACCCGACCCTTGAACCGCGACGCCGATGATCTCAAGCTGGATGCCGTGACCTACTGCACCTGACTACTCTCATTCGCTACTGGAGCCCGAATCCATGGCCGAAATCAGTCGCGTTGCTCTGTTCGGAAAGTTGAACAGCCTGGGCTACAAAGCCATCGAAAGCGCCACCGTGTTTTGCAAGCTGCGGGGCAATCCTTACGTGGAGCTGGTGCATTGGCTGCACCAGATTCTGCAATTGCCGGATTCCGATCTGCACCGGGCCATCCAGCAGTTCAGCCTGAACCCCTCCCGGCTGGCTAAGGATTTCACCGAGGCGCTGGATCGGTTGCCGCGCGGCGCGACCGCGATTTCCGATCTGTCCGCCCATGTGGACGCGGCGGTGAAGGAAGCCTGGGTTTACGCCACCCTCATGTTCAACGATGCACAGGTGCGCACCGGCCATTTGCTGGTCGGGATGCTGAAGACGCCGGATTTGCGCAATGCCCTGCTGGCGATCTCGCGCGAGTTCGACAAGATCAAGCTGGACACGCTGACCGAGCAGTTCGCCGACATCGTCGCTGCTTCGCCGGAATCCGGGCCGCGCGCCTCGGACGGCTCCCAAGTTGGCGGCGGCGCGGCCCCAGGCGAGGCCAGCGAGGCGATGGCGCCGGCGCAGATGGGCAAGCAGGAGGCGTTGCAGCGCTTTTCCGTAGACCTGACCGCGCGCGCAAGCAAGGGTGAGTTGGACCCTATCGTCGGCCGCGACGAGGAAATCCGCCAGATCGTGGATATTCTGATGCGCCGCCGCCAGAACAACCCGATCCTGACCGGCGAGGCCGGGGTCGGCAAGACCGCCGTCGTGGAGGGTTTCGCCCAGCGCATCGCTTCGGGTGATGTTCCACCCCCGCTGAAGGATGTGACCCTGCGGGTGCTGGACGTGGGGTTGTTGCAGGCCGGCGCCAGTATGAAGGGCGAGTTTGAGAACCGACTGCGGCAGGTGATCGACGAGGTGCAAACCTCGCCCAAGCCGATCATCCTGTTCATCGACGAGGCGCATACCCTGGTCGGCGCGGGCGGCGCGGCCGGCACCGGCGACGCCGCCAATCTGCTCAAGCCCGCCCTGGCGCGGGGCAAGCTGCGCACCATCGCCGCCACCACCTGGGCCGAGTACAAGAAGCACATCGAGAAGGATCCGGCCCTGACCCGCCGTTTCCAGGTCGTTCAGGTCGGCGAGCCGAGCGAGGAGAAGTCCATCCTGATGATGCGCGGCATGGCCTCGACCATGGAACAACACCACCGGGTGCAGATTCTCGACGAGGCGCTGGAAGCGGCGGTCAAGCTGTCGCACCGCTACATTCCGGCCCGCCAGTTGCCGGACAAGGCAGTCAGCCTGCTGGATACCGCCAGCGCGCGAGTCGCCATCAGCCTGCATGCGACGCCGGCGGAGGTCGAGGATTGCCGCCGCCGCATCGAGGGACTGAAAACCGAATTGGAAATCATCGGCCGGGAAACGGCGGTTGGCATCGACACGGCCCAACGTCAGGCCGGCGCCACCGAGAAGTTGCAAGCCGAGGAAGCGCGGCTGGCGGAACTGGATGCCCGCTGGCAAGAGGAAAAGGGATTGGTTGACCAAATTCTCGAACTGCGCGCCAAGCTGCGCGGCGACGGTGGCGCGGTCGAGGCGGGAGCCACGACCGAACCCGATCCGCAACGGCAGACCTGGTTGGCGGAATTGAAGGAACTTCAGACCAAGCTGCACGAGCTACAGGGTGAGTCGCCGCTAATTCTGCCCAGCGTGGACGCCCAGGCGGTCGCCTCGGTGGTCGCCGACTGGACCGGCATCCCGGTCAGGCGGATGGTCAAGAACGAGGTCGAAACCGTATTGAGCCTGGCGGACATTCTTAACCGCCGCATCATCGGCCAGCGCCATGCCCTCGATATGGTCGCCCGGCGGATTCAAACCTCCCGCGCCGCGCTGGACAATCCCAACAAACCCATCGGCGTGTTCATGCTGGCTGGCCCGTCCGGGGTGGGCAAGACCGAAACCGCCCTGGCGCTGGCCGAGGCGCTGTACGGCGGCGAGCAGAACGTCATCACCATCAACATGAGCGAATTTCAGGAGGCGCACACCGTCTCCACCCTCAAGGGCGCCCCGCCGGGCTACGTCGGTTACGGCGAGGGCGGAGTGCTGACCGAGGCGGTGCGCCGCCGGCCCTACAGCGTGGTGCTGCTGGACGAGGTGGAAAAGGCCCACCACGACGTGCATGAAATCTTCTTCCAGGTGTTCGACAAGGGCTGGATGGAGGACGGCGAAGGTCGGCTGATCGATTTCAAGAATACACTGATCCTGCTGACCACCAACGTCGGCACCGATCTGATCATGAGCATGTGCAAGGACCCGGACCTGCTGCCCGATCCGGAGGGTTTGGGCAAGGCATTGCGCGAGCCCCTGCTCAAGGTATTCCCCCCGGCTTTACTCGGTCGGCTGGTGACCATTCCCTACTATCCGCTGAGCGACGAAATGATCGGCGACATCGTCCGCCTGCAACTGGGCCGGATCACTAAACGGATTCAGGAAAACCACAAGGTCCCGTTCGGCTACGACGACGAAGTAGTGAAGCTGATCGTCAGCCGCTGCACCGAGTTGGAGAGCGGCGGGCGGATGGTGGACGCGATCCTGACCAACACCGTGTTGCCGGCGCTCAGTCAGGAATTCCTGACTCGGATGGTGGAAGGAAAACCGGTGACGCACGTCCAAGTTCAGGTTAAGGACGGCGATTTCGCCTACGCCTTTGAGTAGCGGCCGATGAACCGTAAACAGCGCCGGGCTGCTGCTAGCCCGTCCGGTCCCGGCGCGAACGCGCCCGAAGTCTTGGCGCAAGCGATTCAATCGCATCGGCAGGGGCGGCTGGACGAGGCGGAAAGCTTGTACCGGCGGGCGTTGCGGCGTGATCCGCGCTGCGTGGACGCCCTGCACTTCCTGGGCGTGTTGACCTCGCAGCGGGGCCGGCACGCGGAAGCCGCCGAGTTGATTCGCCAGGCGCTGGCGCTGAATCCGCGCTACGCCGACGCCTGGAACAATCTGGGCAACGTCCTGGCGGGGATGGATCGCTGGGACGAAGCGGTCGCCGCTTATCGGAAGACGGTCGAACTGGCGCCCGCCAATCCCAGTGCCCATTGCAATCTGGGTGTGATGTTGTTGCGCTCCGACCGGTTCGCGGAGGCCGCCACCACGTTCCAGCAAGCCATCGCTCTGGCCCCTGGCCTGGTGGAGGCACATTTCAATCTGGGCAAGGCGCTATACGCCCAGGGCCAGTACGAGGCCGCCATCGCCGCGTATCGGGAAACTTTGCGCCGGCAACCCGCCTATGCGATGGCGTACAGGAACCTGGGCTTGCTGCTCTATAAGCTGAACCGGGGCGAGGAAGCCGCCTCGCTGTTTCGGGACTGGCTGGCGCGGGAGCCGGCCAACCCGGTCGCCCGACACATGCTGGCGGCGCATTCGGGCCAGGATGCGCCGGAGCGGGCCGCCGATGATTACGTGCAAAATCTGTTCGACGGCATGGCCGATGGGTTCGACGATCACCTGCACCGCCTGGAGTACCGGGCGCCGGAACTGATCGCCCAGGCGGTCGTCGCGGCGGCGGGTCAGCCGGATGGATCGCTGAGCGTATTGGACGCGGGCTGTGGCACCGGATTGTGTGGTCCGGCGTTGCGCCCCTACGCGCGCCATCTGGTGGGGGTGGATCTGTCGCCGCGCATGATCGAGCGGGCGCGAACCCGTGGCGATTACGATGATCTGGTCGTGGCCGAACTGACCACGTTTCTGGCCGCCCAGGCGGAAGCTTACGATCTGATCGTGTCCGCCGACACTTTGGTTTACTTCGGACGTTTGGAGCCCGTCTTGACCGCCGCCGCCGGGGCCCTGCGCCCGGATGGATGGCTGGCGTTCACCGTGGAGCGGGTGGAGGACGCGGAAAGGGGGGATGGTTTCCACCTCGATCCCAGCGGTCGCTATCGTCATGCCGAAACCTATTTGCGGCGCGTGCTGGCTGGGAGCGGCATGGCCGTCGAAACCCTGGAGTCCGTGACTTTGCGTCTGGAAGGCGGCCAGCCAGTGGTCGGTTTTCTAGTGTCGGCGCGCAAAATGCTTGCCGGGGCGAAGTCGGAGCAGCGCGAGCATGAGGAGGCGCCTTGAGCCACGACAATCATGACGAACCGTCCGCCGGTTCCAGCGGAGCACTCGATAACCGTCCGCCGGATACGCAAATCGCCGAATGGCTGTCCCAGGCCATGGGCTGTCACGGTCGAGGCAATCTGAGCGAGGCGCAAACGCTGTACGAGCGCATTCTCACTCACCGGCCCAATTATCCCGAGGTCTTGAATTTTCTGGGGGTTCTCCAGCAGCAGCGCGGTCAGTCGGTTCAGGCCGAACTCCTGATCCGCCGGGCCATCGCCAGCGCGCCCGGTTACGCGGCGGCCTATACCAATCTGGGCAACGTCCTGTTGATTCAGGGGCGGCACGAGGACGCCATCGCCGCCTACCGGCAGGCCATCCGCTTCAAACCCGACGAGGTGGAAGCGTGCGTCAATCTGGGCGCGGTGCTGCGGGGCCTGGGCCGGTTGCCGGAAGCGCTCGACGCCTATCAACAGGCCAGTACGTGGCGGCCGGCCGACGCCAACATCCATTATCACCGGGGTTTGATCCTGGCGGACCTGGATCGGCTGGAAGACGCGATCCAGGCCCAGCGCGCGGCCTTGGAGCACAATGCCGCTCATCTGGGAGCGGTCAGGGCGCTGGGGACGCTCCTGCATCGGCGGGGTGAGGTGGATGAAGCGCGGCTCGTGTTTGGCAACGCGGTGTTTCAGTTGGGCGAGGCGGAGGAAGCCCTAGCCCTGCTGCAATACTGGCGGCGATTGATGCCGAATGATCCCATCGCCCAGCATCGACTGGCCGCTTGGTTTAGCGGGGAAACGCCGTCGCGCGCTTCCGATGGGTATGTGACTTATCTGTTTGACCGTTATGCCGATTGCTTCGACGAACATCTGGTGGAGCAACTCGGTTACCAGGCCCCGGCGGTGATCGGGGCGCGGCTGGCCGAAATGCTGGGGACGCCGGCCGCTCAGTTCGACGTGTTGGACGCCGGGTGTGGCACCGGGCTGTGTCAGCCGGTGCTACGGCCCTATGCGCGCCGTCTGACCGGCGTGGACTTGTCGCCACGGATGGTGGACAAGGCGCGCGATCGAGGCGGTTACGACGAATTGGCGGTGGCGGAACTGACCGCGTTTCTGAACGAACGGCCCGGCGCTTACGACCTGATCGCGTCCGCCGATACCCTGGTTTATTTTGGCGCGCTGGAGCCGGTGCTGACCGCCGCGGCTGGCGCCCTGCGTCCGGGCGGCTGGCTGGCGTTCACGGCGGAGCAAATCTCGGTGGACCGGGCGCCGGACGGTTATTTTCTCAACAAGAGCGGTCGCTACAGCCATACGGCGGACTACCTGGAGCGGGCGCTGGCGGGCGCTGGTCTGGAACTATTGGCGCGGACGGACGCCACGCTGCGCCAGGAAGACGACCAACCGGTGACGGGGCATGTCGTGCTAGCCCGCAAACCCGCCGCCGCGGTTGATCAATGACTGGATTCTTGTCGGCGGTGCCGCTATCTTGACAGCCTTTGCGCGTGGCCGATGACGGGTTGGATTCCAGGGCCGCGCGATATTCGCGGAGTTGCTCACTCGGGGGACGGTCTGGATGGTGGAGTTTGATGAGGTGAAGCTGTTGATCGGTGAAATTCTGCAACTGGGCGACCGGGCGCGGGCGTTCGAGTTGGAGACTCCGCTGCTGGGGAGCATCCCGGAATTCGATTCCATGGCGGTGCTGGCCCTGATCCATGCCCTGGAGCAGCAGTTTGGGATTCAGATCGCCGATGACGAGCTCAGCGCCGAAACCTTCGAGACCGTGGGCAGGGTTTATCAATTCGTTCGCGGCAAGGTCTTGGCGGCGGCGTGAACGCTTGGTCGCTACCGGCGTTCCACCGGAAACGCCGGAATACCCCTGCCCACCAGCGGTTGCCCGCCATGGCCACGCCCGGCGAAACCCGGGCGGCTGCCGGAACGACCCGACCCAGAAAACCCGCGCGGCTGGGCCGGGTGAATCATATCCGCATGGACAACGATTGAAAAACATCCTCGGTCATGTGTTGCAACATGCTGAGCGCATCCCAGTCGTCCCAGGATTCGTGAATGCGGCCGTTCTCGATGCGGTGAAAGCTCATCCCCGTCACCGAAAGCCGCTGGCCGCTGGGCGCGATGCCCATGAATTCACCCTTGTGAGTGCCGCGGCCGATCCAGCGCGTGGCGACCTTGTTGCCCTCGGCGAGTTGATCCTGAATTTCAAAGCGGATGTCGGGGGCGGAAAAGTGAAAGAGCATGACGACTTGCTTGAACGCTTCGACGCCGCGCACCGCCTCCGGCAGGGTGGCGATATGGCCGATGTACTCGGGCGCGATGATTTCATCGGCGGCATCCAGGTCGCATTGACTCCAGATCACCTCGAAATTGCGCCGGACCAGAGCCTTGTTGGTTTCCAGCGTGTTGTTGTCTGACATCGACAATCCTCCTTCGGCATAAGATTCCGCGCGACGCGGCGGTCAAAACAGCCGTTAGTGTAGCCCCTTCACCAGTGGCCCGTCACGGGGCCGGGCTGGGGATAGCTGCTATAATTCCGCATTGTCAATCAATTGGCTGAGAGAGATCGGATCATGCCACAACCAAGCCCGTCTTATTTTCAGGATGTCGAGCGCTGCGTCGATGAAATCATCGCCAGAGTCGGCCAGCGCATCGTGCTCGGGATTCCCTTGGGGATCGGCAAGCCCAATCCGCTGGTGAACGCGCTCTACCGGCGGGTCAAGGCGAATCCGAACCTGTGGCTGAAGATTCTGACCGCGATCACCGTTGAAACTCCCAAGGGTTCCAGCGATCTGGAACAGCGGTTTCTGGAGCCGTTCGTCGAACGGGTGTTCGGCGATTACCCCGATCTGGACTACGCGGTCGATTTACGCCGGGGCCAGATTCCGCCTAACGTCGAGATCGCCGAGTTCTTCTTCAAGCCGGGCGGTTATCTGAACGTGCCGATGCAGCAACAGAATTACATCAGCACCAACTACACCCATGCCGCCCGGGATATCATGAACAATGGCGCCAACGTGCTAGCGCAGCAGGTCGCCACCCGCGAGATTGATGGCGAGGAGTGGTTGAGCCTGTGCAGCAATCCAGAAGTGACCCTAGATTTATTGCCGATGATCGAGGCGGCGCGCCGCCGTGGCGAGCGAGTCGTCACCGTGGCCCAGGTCAATCGCGAGATGCCGTTCATGTACAACGACGCCATGGTCCGGCCGTCCACGTTCGACCTGGTGCTCGATCATCCCCGCTACGATTTCCGGCAATTCGGCGCGCCCAACATGCCGGTGGAAAACGCCGACTACCTGCTGGGCTTGCAGGCCAGCGCCCTGATTCGCGATGGCGGCACCCTCCAGATCGGCATCGGTTGCCTGGGCGACGCCATCGTCTATTTCTGCCAGTTGCGGCACCAGCAAAACGCCCTCTATCGGCGGATGCTGTCCGAGATGCGAGTTGTGGAGCAGTGCGGCGAGCTGATCGACCGCGTTGGCGGCGTCGAGCCGTTCGCGCAAGGGCTGTACGGCTCCAGCGAGATGTTCGTCAACGGCTTTCTTTATCTCTATCGGGACGGCATCCTCAAGCGCCGGGTCTATGACAGCATCCCCTTGCAGCGCCTGCTCAACGAAGGGGCGATCACCGAGACGGTCGACGAGCGGACCCTGCGGACGCTGCTGGAACGAGACGTGATTCCGGCCCGCCTGGGCGAGGAAGAGGTCGAATTTTTGCGCCGGTTTGGAATTTTGACCGACCAGGTGAGCTATCGGGCGGGCGAACTGCTGATTGGCGGGATCACGCGGGTTCCAGCCGATCTGGATCGACCGGACAGTTGGGCGGCGGTGGTCGAGCAGGGGCTGGGCGGTCGCCTCAAGGGCGGGATCGTGATGCACGGCGGTTTCTTCATGGGACCGAGCAGCTTTTACGAGGCGCTGCGCGCGATGCCCGAGGCCGACAGCCGGCAAATCTGCATGACCACGGTCAGGCGGGTCAATCATCTGTATGGAGGAAACGAGACGCTGGCGGCCTTGCAGCGGCGGGACGCCCGGTTCATCAACACCACCATCATGATGACGTTGCTGGGCGCGGCGGTGTCCGACGGCCTGGAGAGCGGCCAGGTGATCAGCGGGGTGGGCGGTCAGTACAACTTCGTGGCGATGGCCCACGAACTACCGGACGCCCGCTCCATCCTGCTGCTGCGCAGCACCCGCGAGAGCGGGCTGACCGCGAGTTCGAACATCGTCTGGAATTATGGTCACATCACCATCCCGCGCCATTTGCGCGATATCGTGGTGACCGAATACGGCATTGCCGACCTGCGCGGCCGGTCGGACCGGGAGGTGATCGCCGCCCTGCTGAACATCGCCGATTCGCGCTTTCAGCCGGAACTGCTGGGGAAGGCCAAGCGGGCCGGCAAAATTCCCCAGGATTACGAGATTCCGGAACGGCATCGCTACAATACGCCAGGGCGGATTCAGGCCCGATTGAACCCGTTCAAACAAATGGGACTGTGCCCGGACTTTCCCCTGGGCACCGATTTTACCGAGGAAGAGATCGTTCTGGGGCGGGTGCTCAAGAACCTCAAAACGCGGTTCGCGACCAAGGGCGATTTGATGAAGACCGTCGTCAAGGCGATGACGGTGGGAACGCCGCCGGCCGGCGCCCTGCGTTATCTGGCCCGCCTCAAGCTGGATCAGCCAACCGGCCAGAAGGAGAAGATGATTCAGCGGCTCATCGTTTCCGAGTTGATGGCCGACGGTTACGTTTAGGAGGGGTTTTCAGGCGGTCTCCCAAACGATGCGGGGCGCGGGTTTCGATCCGCGCCCCAGTGACTTCCAGCGTCGAACCTATCCGCTTATTCCGGCTGGGCCAGTTCCTCTGCCTCGACGACGGGCGTGGGTTTGACCGCGACAGGCGCTTCAGGCGCGAGCGCCTCCGCTTCCGCCTCCAGGGTTTCGGCCGCCAGAGGTTCCTCGGCTTCAAGGGCGGCGACCACGACCGGCTTTGGCGGAGGTTCGGGCCTGAGAATGATTCCACCCAGCGGCGGCACGGTGATGCTGATGGAGTAGGGTTGCTCCATCCAGGGTCGTTCTTCGGCGATCAGCTCGACGCCGCCGTTGCCGACGCCGCTGCCCCCATAGAAATGCGAATCGGAATTGAAAATTTCCGTATAACGGCCCGCACGCGGCACCCCGATCCGGTAATCTTGGCGCGGCACCGGCGTGAAGCTGACCACGACCACCAGAAAATCGTCGTCTTTCTTGCGCAGATAACTCAGGATGGACTGATCGGCGTCGTGACAGTCGATCCAACTGAAACCCTGCCATTCAAACTCGTGGTGGTGCAGGGTCGGGTCGCTGTGATAGATCCGATTCAAATCCTTGACCAGTAGTTGCATCCCCTGATGGAAGTGGAACTGGAGCACCCACCAGTCGATGGGGTTGGCGCTGTTCCATTCGTGGCCCTGGCCGAACTCGGTGCCCATGAAGAGCAGCTTCTTGCCGGGATGGGTGAACATATAGGTGTACAACAACCGCAGATTGGCGAAGCGCTGCCATTCGTCACCGGGCATCTTGTTGATCATTGAGCCCTTGCCGTGCACCACCTCGTCGTGCGAGAACGGCAACATGAAGTTCTCGGTGAAGCAGTACAACATGCTGAAGGTCAGCAGGTCGTGGTGGTACTTGCGATGGATCGGATTCTGCGCCATGTAGCGCAGGGTGTCGTTCATCCAGCCCATGTTCCACTTCATGCTGAAACCCAGACCGCCCAGATAGGTGGGGCGGGTGACCTGCGGCCAGGAGGTCGATTCCTCGGCGATCACCAGCGCGCCGGGATGCTCGCTGTGCACCACGGTGTTGAGTTCGCGCAGGAAGTCGATGGCTTCCAGATTTTCACGCCCGCCGTACTTGTTGGGGATCCATTCGCCTTCCTTGCGCGAATAGTCCAGATACAGCATCGAGGCGACCGCGTCCACCCGCAAGCCGTCGAGATGGAATTCCTCGATCCAGTACAGGGCGCTGGACAGCAGGAAATTCTTCACCTCGTAGCGGCCGAAGTTGAAGATCAGTGTACCCCAGTCCAGATGCTCGCCCTTGCGGGGATCGGTGTGCTCGTACAGCGCCTCGCCGTCAAAGCGCGCCAGGGCGTGGGCGTCCTTGGGGAAGTGCGCCGGCACCCAGTCGAGAATCACGCCCACCCCGTGCTGGTGGCAGTAATCCATGAAGTAGCGAAAATCGTCCGGCGTGCCGAAACGGCTGGTGGGCGCGTAATAGCCGGTGGTCTGATAGCCCCAGGAGGCATCGTAGGGGTGTTCGGTGATCGGCAGCAGCTCGATGTGGCTAAACCCCAGTTCCTTGACGTAATCGACGAGTTGATGGGCGATGTCGCGGTAGTTCAAAAATTCGCCTTCCGGTCCGCGTCGCCACGAGCCGAGATGAACTTCGTAGATGGACATCGGTTGGTGGAGCCAGTCCGAATTTTTACGCTTCTCCAGCCAGTCCGCGTCGCGCCAGGCGTAGGTATCGGGCTTGGGAACGATGCCGGCGGTGCTGGGGCGCATTTCGAACTGCTGGCCGTAGGGGTCGGATTTCAGCAGGATGGCGCCGCTATGGCGGTTGCGAATCTCGAACTTGTACAGGTCGCCCGGGTACAGATTGGGAATGAACAACTCCCACACGCCGCTGCCGCCGCGCACCCGCATCGGATGCACCCGGCCATCCCAGCGGTTGAAGCTGCCGACCACGCTGACCCGCTCGGCGCTGGGCGCCCAGACCGCGAACAGCACGCCGGCGACATTATCGGTCTCGTGCGGATGCGCGCCCAGGAAGCGGTAAGCGTGCCAGTGCTTGCCCTCCCCGAACAGGTACAGATCGAAATCGCCGAGTTGCGGCGGAAAGCAGTAGGGGTCGTAGGAAATATGCTCGTGATGATCGGAATCGCGCCAGATCAGCCGGTAGCGTTCCGGAATCTGATCGGGCTTGCCCTGCCACTCGAACAGATCGGTATTGGGAATGCGTTGCAGCGGCAAATTGCCCTCGGCGATGTGGACTTCCTGGGCATAAGGCAGATGGGCGCGCACCACGACCTTCTTATCCTGGGGATGACGGCCCAGCACGGCAAAGGGATCATGATGGCGGGCTTCGAGGATGCGTTGCAATTCGGGTTGAAGTTTTGGGCTCGTCACGTTTTTCATCCTGTTTTATGTTGACGGTTGAGGCCAGGCGCGGCGGCGGGTGACGCTGCGAACCGCGAACGGTTTCGATGGACGATGTCGCAAGCGCCACGGCTTCGCTGGATGTATCGAAAAATGGCGGACAATCGGAATCGGGGCGCCGTGCATTTTGACTGCCTAGTATAACGCTGAATCGGTAAAGGGTGGTTTTCCGTGAGGATAAAGCGGATGATGGGATGATGGACGGGAAGCGCCGTCGCGCCGGGAATGAGCGTGTCTCGCGGATCGGCTCCAGCCAGGATGAAGGTCTGGGGGACGGTTTCGGGGCTGAACGACGATTCGCGCCGCCATGGCATCCCCGCTCGCCGTAATTTGATAAGATTAGCGCGGCATCATCCAAACTCATCGAAAATAACTCATCCAAGGGACGATCCATGAATTCTCGTCAATTGCTTGTGTCCGCGTTGGTTCTGGGGTTCGGCGCGCTGGCGGGTTGCGGCGGCGGCTCCGAACAGACGGTGAGCTTTAAAAAAGACGTTTATCCGATTCTGAAGGCGAAGTGCCTGGAGTGCCATGTCGCGCCCGACAAGGAGGGTTATCAGAAAAGCGGTCTGGCGCTGAGCACCTACGAGGAACTGATGAAGGGTACCAAGATCGGGCCGGTCATCGTTCCGGGGCAGAGCCTCAACAGCAGCCTGAACCGGTTGATCGAGGGCCGTCCTGGCGTGAATCCTTCCATCCAGATGCCGCATGGCAAGGTCAAGCTGCCAGAAGCGGAGCTGACCACGATTCGTAAATGGGTGGATCAGGGCGCCAAGAACAACTAGGCCGCGTCTTGCCCGCTCGGTCCTCCCCACGCCTCGGCAACGGGGAGGATGTGGGCCCAGCCCCCGCGCTTTCCCTATCCCACCCCTCACGTCCATTTGTTCCGAACCCCGCGCCCGGTCGCTGTCCAGCGAGGGAGTGGCCGCGCCATTTCGAATCGTTATTACGGGGCGCCTCATGGTCGCTTTCAGACAAGCCGCGCTGACCGGCGCGGATTTCGATACATGGCTAGGCACCTTGCAAGCTCCATGGTCGCCCGAGCAGATCAAGAACATGCGGTGGGCTTACGAATTGGGTGGCCAGCCCGATCTGGCGGTGGCCGATCTGCTGGCCGACCTGCGCGTCGATCACGAAGTCGTGACGGCCGCCCTGCTGCACGAGCCAGTGGCGACGGGCCGGATCAAGCCAGCGGCGGTGCGGGAGCATTTCGGAGCGGGGGTGGCCCAACTGGTGGACGGCATCGTCAAGCTGGACGCCATCGGCGAGTTGCACCAGAGTAGCCAGCACGCTGGTCGCCAACTGGAAAGCCTGCGCAAGATGCTGTTGGCCATGGCACAGGACGTGCGGGTGGTGCTGATCAAACTGGCGATGCGCCTGCACGCGCTGCGCCAGTTGAGTCGGGCTCCCGCCGACGAGCGGCAACGCATCGCCCGAGAAACCCTGGACATCTTTACCCCGCTGGCCAACCGGCTGGGCATCGGCCGGCTCAAATGGGAAATGGAGGACCTGGCGCTGCGATATCTCGACCCGACCACCTACAAGCAGATCGCCGTCGCGCTGGACGAGCGTCGCGCCGACCGGGAGCGCTACATCGCGCGGGTCATGGAAGAGTTGCGCGACTACCTGCGCCAGGCCGGCATCCACGCCGAGGTGGGCGGCCGAGTCAAGCATATCTACAGCATCTGGCGCAAGATGCAACGCAAGAAGCTGGCTTTCGAGCGGATTTTCGACGTGCGGGCGGTGCGGGTGCTGGTGGACACGGTGAACGACTGCTACGCCGCGCTGGGTGTGGTTCATGCCCACTGGAATCATGTCCACCGGGAATTCGACGACTATATCGCCCATCCCAAGCCCAATGGCTATCAATCCTTGCACACGGCGGTGGTGGGGCCGGAAGGTCGGACGGTGGAGGTGCAAATCCGCACCACCGCCATGCACCAGCACGCGGAACTGGGTGTCGCGGCGCACTGGCGCTACAAGGAGGGCGACGCAAAGTCAGGTAATGCGACTCACCAGCAGATCGCCTGGCTGCGGCAAATGCTGGAATATCGGGAGGATGAGGCCGACGAAGGCGATCTGCTGGAGCGCTTCAAGGCCGAGGCCTTTCAAGATCGGGTCTACGCCATTACTCCCAAGGGAACCATCGTCGAGCTGGCGCAAGGCGCCACCCCGCTGGATTTCGCCTATCACGTCCATACCGAGGTGGGCCATCGTTGTCGGGGCGCCAAGGTCAACGGTCGCATCGTGCCGCTGACCTACGAGCTCAAGAACGGCGAGCAAGTGGAAGTGCTGACCGCCAAGGTCGGCAGCCCCAGCCGCGACTGGCTTAGCCCGCATCTGGGCTATGTCAGAACCAACCGGGCGCGAGCCAAGATCCGGCAGTGGTTCATTCAGCAGGATCAGGACAAGAGCATCGCCGCCGGTCGCGCCGCCCTAGAGCGGGAATTTCAGCGGTTGGGCATCCGCCACCTCAAGCTGGAAAAAGTGGCGGAGAAGCTCAGCTTCGCCAAGACCGATGACCTGTTCGCCGCCCTGGGTCATGGGGTCCTGACCACGGCGCAAGTGGTGGCCCGGATTCAGGATCTGTTGCCGACGGCTCCAACCGTCGCGGAAAGTCTCCCCATCACCCGCAAGCCCCGGCCGGTCGAGTCGGGCGTCGGCAAGGGCGACGTGCAAATCCGTGGGGTTGGGCGGTTGCTGATTCAGATCGCGCACTGCTGTCGGCCGGTCCCGTTCGAACCTATCGCCGGGTATATCACCCAGGGGCGCGGCGTGACCATCCACCGGCAGGATTGCGCCAATTTACTGGCGCTGGCCGGCCGCCATCACGAGCGGGTCATCGAGGTGAGCTGGGGCGAGACGCCGACAACCTATCCGGTGGACGTGATGATCGTGGCCCACGACCGTTCCGGTCTGCTGCGCGACATCACCTCGATTCTGGCCAACGAGCAAGTGAACGTGCTGGGGGCCAATACCCTGACCAACAAGGAAACTTCCATCGCCCGGATGGGGCTGACCTTGGAGATCACCGATGTGGTGCAGCTCAGCCGGGTGCTTGACAAGATCGGGCAACTGGCCAACGTGATGGAAGCGTATCGGAAAATTTGAAGCGATGGCGTTTCAATCCAAACTCGCCAACAGCCGCCGAGTTTCCCGCAGTAGCGGATTGCGGCGTAGCAACAGCGTCAATCGGCTGCCACCGCTCTGTCGCCACAGGATCGCCGCTCGGACACCAGCCAGCAACAGCGCCCGAATCCGGTTGGCGTTGTCCGAGTTGTTCAGATGGACTGGGTCGCCGCTGACCATGATGCGCGGCGTCAGGGTGCTGAGGCTGTTGAGATAAAGATCGGCGAAGCGGGCGATGGTATTACCGTGATCGACGGGGAAATGCGGCAGGTTGCGAATCACCTCCTCAAGGCCGGCGCGGATGGCTGCCAGTAACTCCGGTCGTCGGGCTAGCTTGCGCTCCAGGCCGAGCAGCGCGACCGCGTAGCGGGTCAGCTCCATGTCGCGCGGGTGGTCGAGCTGCTGTTCGAGCAGGCGTAATCCGGTGCGCAGGCGCGCGATGCCGCCGTAGATGGCGGCGCTGCTGGTGGCATCGATCTGGATCAGGCTGGTCAAACAGGTTGTGGTATCGTCCGCGTTCGCCTGGCCACGCCGGGCGATGTTGCGAACGAGATCGACAGCCTGCATGACGCCGGCGAGGGCGATGGCGCGGTCGTGGTCGGTTTGAGGCATGGAGTTCCGAATCCGATTGGCGGGGATCGATTCAATCGTAGGCGGCGGCGATGATTCCGCCACCCAGACACACGTCGTCGCGGTAAAAAACCACCGATTGGCCCGGCGCGATCGCCCGCTGCGGTTCGGTAAAACTCACGTTGAGGGCGTGGGCGTCCAGCCTTTCCAGCACGCAAGACTGATCCGGTTGCCGGTAGCGAATCTTGGCTTGGCAGGACCAGGGGGCGGCGGGTGGCTCGCCGGCGATCCAATGCGGCGCGACGGCGCGCAGCCGGCGGTGGAACAGGAGGGGATGGTCGCGACCCTGGACCACGATCAACGTGTTGTGTTCCAGTTCCTTGCTGGCGACGTACCAGGGTTCGCCGCTGCCCTCCCGGCGACCGCCGATGCCGAGTCCTTGTCGTTGGCCGATGGTGTGAAACATCAGACCGGCGTGCTTGCCGAGGACTTCACCCTCCGGCGTCTGGATTGGGCCGGGCTGGGCGGGTAGGTAGCGATTGAGGAAGTCGCGGAACCGGCGCTCGCCGATGAAGCAAATACCGGTGCTGTCCTTCTTGTCGTGGGTGACCAGACCGGCGGCGGTGGCCCGTTCCCGCACCTGGCGCTTGCGCAGCCCGCCGATGGGAAAAAGCGCGCTGGCCAGTTGCGCTTGGTCGAGGCCGTGCAGGAAGTAACTCTGATCCTTGTCGGGGTCGCAACCCTTGAGCAGCAGGCAATGCCCGTTTTGCTCCACGCGGCGGGCGTAGTGGCCGGTGGCGATCCGGTCGGCGCCCAACCGCCGGGCGTGGTCAAGAAACGCCTTGAACTTGATCTCGGTATTGCACAGCACGTCCGGGTTGGGGGTCCGGCCCGCCCGGTATTCGTCCAGAAAGTAGTGAAATACTCGGTCGCGGTACTCGGCGGTGAAATTGACGGTATGCAACGGAATGCCGAGCGTTTCACACACTGACCGCGCGTCCTCAAGATCCTCGGCGGCGGCGCAGTAGCCGGTATCCTGGGCGTCCTCCCAGTTTTTCATGAAAACAGCGTGCACGTCATGGCCCTGCTCGACCAGTAGCAGGGCGGCGACCGAGGAATCCACGCCGCCGGAGAGGCCGACGACGATCCGGGTCTTGGGCATTGGGGGAAAGGGGGTGGCGAGTGGAGGCGAGGTGATAGGCAATGATAGCAAACGCGCCGGGTGGGGGTCGCGCTGGCGCGTTTGACGAAATGGGCGTGGTCCCGCGTGGCGCGGAACCGTTGGGGAAACGCCGCGCGGGGATTATTTGATCACCAACAGGCTGTCCCGCGCCAGTTGATCGAATTCGGCCTTGAAACGCGCCGTCAACTCGCCCAGGATTCTGGCGTCGTCCATGAGCTTCCGCTGTAGGCTGGCGATGGCCTCGATCTGACCGGTCATGAAGTCTTGCAGACTGGTTGGATTGCTGATTTCGGCGGCCGCCTTCATCCGGCCGATTACCATGTCCACGTAGGATTGCAGGGCACTCATCTGAAAGTTGACCAAAGTTTCCAGATTGGCGGCGGACAGCTTGTTGGCCTTGATGATCGGGGCCAGCAGGTTTTGGTATTGCTCGGATAGTTGGGTCGTTGCGTCGTGGATCATGGTGAGGTCGCTCCAGGGGTTCATCACGGATCGCGATTGTTGCGTTGCAACATAGCGTAAAATTCATTCCGACGCAATCCGTGGCGGGGTAGTGCCGCAGCCGGTCTGGTGTGGAGAGCGGGTTGCACGTCGCTCATCCGTTCCGTGGGGGTCATCCAACCCGGTTGAGACAGTGGAGCTGATCGGTTGGCCATCAACCTTGGCGATCGATGCGCCATTGACGGATAATACCACCCCCTGTGAACCTAACTGATTGCTCATGTGGTTTAAAAACCTGACACTACTACGGTTGGTGGAACCGTTTTCCTTGCCCGTCGAGACATTGGCGGCCCGGCTGGAACAGCACGCCTTCCAACCCTGCGCTAGTCATCAGTCCAGCGCCGCCGGCTGGACGCCCCCCTTGGGACGCAGGGCGGTCGACTTGATCCATGGGGTGAGTGGTCGTCTGTTGCTCTGCCTGCGGACCGAGGAAAAAGTGTTGCCAGCGACAGTGGTCAACCAGACGCTGGCCGAGCGCGTCGCGCTGATCGAGGACCAGCGAGGAGGGATGGTGCGTCGCCGCGAGAAGCGGGAACTGCGCGACCGAGTCGTGGAGGATTTGTTACCCCGCGCTTTGACCCGCAGCCGTCTCGGCTATGCTTATCTGGACCCGGTGGCGGGTTGGCTGGTGGTGGATAGCGCCAGCTCGCGGGGGGTCGACGAAATCGTCGGGACGCTGCGCAAAACCCTGGGCGCGTTTTCTGTCGCGCCGCTTCGGGTTGCATGGTCTCCGATGGTGATCATGACCGCCTGGCTGGCCGAGGGCGAGGCACCGGCCGGATTTGCCTTGGGCAATGCCTGCGAATTGCGCGAAGGTGATGATGGGGGCGGGATCGTACGCTGTCGAGGTCAGGACTTGACTGGCGATGAATTGCGCGGCCACCTGCAAGCCGGCAAGCAGGTGACTCGACTTGGCTTGAGTTGGGATGAGCGGGTTGCCTTCGTCCTCGATGAAACGCTGGTGGTGCGCCGGCTCCAGTTTCTTGACGTGATTCGCGAATCCTTACGCGATACCGTCGCCGACTCTCCGGAAGCCGTCTTCGACGCCGAATTCGCCTTGATGACGGGGGAGTTGGCGTTGTTACTGCCGCGTTTGCTGGAATTGTTCGGCGGGGAGGCGTGATGCTTTCAGCCGGTTTTGGAGTGCCAGACCGGCCTGAGACTGGGTGATTCGATACGACTTCGGGTACTTGACGGTTTTGGAAGAAGAGGATTATGAGTTATTGGCAGATGAGCGTGGTGGTCACGGTGGGGGCGTTGGCGCTGTTGGCGCTGGCCGGCTGGCTTATCCTGCGTCATGTCCAGCGGCGAGAAAGGCTGATCGCGGAAGCGGCGCTGGCGGCCCAACAGGCGGCGGAAAAGGCGGCGGCGGAAAAGGCGGCGGCGGAGCGGGCCACGCTCAAACAACTGGCGGCCGAGCGACTGGCGGCCAGGCGCGCGATGCTGGAACAAGCGGCGCTGGAACGCGCGGCTCAGGACAAGGCGGTGGTCGAGCAGGCCATCGCCGAATGGGCGGCGGCGGAACAGGCCGAGGCTGAACGAGTGCAACTGAGGCAGGCGGCGATAGAGCGGCGGGAAGCCGAGGAGGCCGAGACCCGGTTGCGCGCCGTCGAGGAGGCTATCACCGAATGGGTCGAGGCGGAGCGGAAGGGCAGCCGACTGGCTGCTCCACCGCCGCCCGGCGGCAAAGGGCCACCACGGAAAGTCTATACCCGCGCCGAGGTTATCCACCAGCAGGTACGCTTGCAGGCTGAAGCGGTGACGAAGGAAATCCAGGAGTTGGAATATATCAAGAACCGGATTGAAGCCGGGGTGGATTTGTTGCCGATCGAATTCAAGCAAACGGTGGATGAGTGGAAGGAAGGCCGGGTGCTCCGGCACAGCAGCTTCGACGATCTCAAGCTCAAGTTCCGCTACAAGGCCTATTCGGTCGAGGACGGTTACGAACTGTTGTACCTGTACAGCCGCTGGGTGGCCCAGCAGTGGCAAAAACTGCGGGTGTTCGTCCGCCTGCTGGGCACCGAGGTGGATCTGTCGGAGAGCATTCAGGCGGCCATCGAGCGGGCGGAACGGAAAGAACGGGAAAAGTATCTGGAAATGGACATGGACGTGCTGCTGACCTTGCGCGACATCCGCGACATCGTGGACAAGTTGATCGGCATGGAAACCCTTCTCAAGGAGTTGGAGGTGGTTTGCCAAAGGCGTTCCGACCAGATCATCGCGCCGAAGTGGGAGGCGAAGGGTTTGCTGTAGGCGCGCAAAGGAAGGCGGCGACGCTATAATCCTGTTGGGCGGACGGGATTGGCGTCGGGGTCTTGGGCAGGTCGCTGTGCCCCCACCGTCGGGACAAGCCGCTATCCGGGCATCAACCCCTTAATTCAAGAGAGGAAAATCGAATGAGAAAAGCATTGTCCCTGTTGCTGTTTTCGGTATTGGTTTCTCTAGGCGTCACCGCCTGGGGCGCTGGGACCATCAAGCTGGGCGTCATCGCCGAACTAACCGGCGACATGCCGGCTGTGGGAGCTTCCTGCCGGAACGCCGCCGAAATGGCGGTCAAGGAGGTCAACGCCGCCGGTGGCTTGAAGGTCGGCAAGGAAAAAATGAAGGTGGAACTGGTGGTGGAGGATAACGCCGGCAAGGCTGATCAGTCCGCCGCCGCCGCCCAGAAGCTGATCACCCAGGACGAGGTGCTCGCTATCGTTGGTCCCAACGCCAGCCGCTACGCCATCCCCGCCTCGGAAATCGCCGAAAGCTCCCAGACGGTGTTGATCACACCCTGGTCCACCAATCCCAAGACCACGCTCGACGCGACGACCAACAAGCCCAAGAAATACGTGTTCCGGGCCTGCTTCATCGATCCTTTCCAGGGTGGGGTGCTGGCCAAGTTCGCGTTGGAGAACCTGAAGGCCAAGAAGGCCGCGGTGCTCTACGACGTGGCGTCCGACTATAACAAGGGCATCGCCGAGGTGTTCAAGGCCAACTATGAAAAGTTGGGTGGCAAGATCGTCGCCTTCGAAACCTACACCACCAACGACAAGGATTTTTCGGCGCAATTGACCAAGATCAAGGACGCCAAGCCCGACGTGATCTTTTTGCCCAACTACTACAGCGAAGTGCCGCTGCAAGTCCAGCAGGCCAAGCGGCTGGGCATCACCGCGCCCTTCATCGGTAGCGACTCCTGGGGCAGCAACGAACTGCTCACCCTGGGTGGCGCCGACCTGAACGGCTACTACTTCAGCACCCACTACGCCGCCGACAATGCCGCGCCGGTCGCCAAGAAATTCATCGCCGACTACGAGAAGGCTTACGGAACGAAACCGGACGACGTGGCCGCGCTGACCTATGACGCCTTCGGTTTGTTGTTCGACTCGATCCAAAGCGCTGGCAAGGCCGACCGCGAGGCGATTCGCGCTGCCCTGTCCACCCTGCCGAGTTACAAGGGCGTCACCGGCGACATGAAGTTCCAGGCCGATTCGCGCGATCCGATCAAGAGTGCCGTGATCCTGCAAATCAAGGACGGCAAGTTCACCTATTACACCAACGCCAATCCTTGAAATCGACTGAAAATGAGGGTTTGACGTAACGCAAGGGCGGTCCGGCGGACCGCCCTTCTTCTTGAACTGTGGTACCGCGAGTCACGATCTTGAGCGAAGGCATCGTCTACTGGCTGCAACAGACCCTGAACGCCTTGCAACTGGGCAGCATCTACGCCCTCATCGCCTTGGGCTACACCATGGTCTATGGCATCCTGACCATGATCAATTTCGCGCATGGCGACGTGTTCATGATCGGCGCCTTTTTCTGTTTCCTGGCCGCCGTGTACCTGGGCCTGCCCTTCGCGCCCACTCTGCTGCTGACCATGCTGGGCGCCGCGCTCCTGGGAGTGGCGATCGAACGCCTGGCGTATAAGCCCTTGCGTCATGCCCCCCGGGTGTCGGCCATCATCACCGCCCTGGGCGTGGGTATTTTTTTGGAAAACTTCACCCTGGCGCTGGCGCCCTATCCCAAGAACATTCCCGCGTTGCTGGAAAACATCACCTGGGATTTGGGCGGCGTCTCTTTGTCTTCCCTGCAAGTCATCATCATCCTGCTGTCGCTGGGACTGATGTTCGTGCTGGATTACGTCGTCCACCGTACCCCGGTGGGCATGGCGATGAGGGCCATTTCCTGGGACAAAACTTTCGTGCCGCTGATGGGGGTGCCGCTGGATCTCATCATTTCGATCACCTTCGCCATCGGCGCGGGGCTGGCGGGGGCGGCGGGCACCATGTATGCGCTTGCCTATCCGGTCATCGACCCCTACATGGGCATCATGGTGGGCTGGAAGGCGTTCATTTCCGCCGTGGTGGGCGGGATCGGCAACATCCGGGGGGCGATGATCGGCGCCTTCATTCTGGGTGGGGTGGAGATCATGGTCACGGCTTTCTTTCCCTCCACCTACCGGGATTTCGTCGCCTTCACCTTGCTGATGCTGTTGATCCTGGTACGGCCCTACGGCATCTTGGGTAAGCCAAGGACGCAAAAAGTATGAACACGCCGCGAAGGATGATCTGGGAGTGGATCATGGCGCAACGCTGGTTGCTGCCAGCGCTGCTATTGGTCGGTTTCGGACTGGCCTTCGCCATCCCGGAATACAATCTGCTGAACAAATATGTTCAACTGGTAATGATGTACGTCGGGATCAACATCATTCTGACCGTCAGCCTGAACTTGGTGAACGGTTACATGGGTGAGTTTTCCCTGGCCCACGCCGGTTTCATGGCGGTGGGAGCCTACACCGCCGCCCTGCTGACGCAAAAAGTGCTGCCAGTGGCCGCGTATCCAGGGCTGTTTCCACTGGCGGTGCTGGCTGGCGGGCTGATGGCGGCGGTGCTGGGGCTGATCGTGGCGGTGCCGTCGTTCAAGGTGCGCGGCGATTATCTGGCCATCATCACCTTGGCGTTCCTGATGATCGTCAAGTCGGTGATCGAGAACATCGACACTATTGGCGGCCCGCGTGGTATTCCCGGCATCAAAAAATTGACCACGCTACCCTGGGTGTTTTTCTGGACTGTGTTCTCGATCTGGGTAGTGCGCAACTTCGTCTATTCCAAGTACGGGCGTGGCGTGCTGTCCATCCGCGAGGACGAGATCGCCAGCGACTTGATGAGCGTCAACACCCGCCGGGTGAAATTCCTGGCGTTCATGGTGTCGTCCTTTTTCGCCGGCATCGCCGGAGCGTTGTTCGCCCATCTGTTGCAGTTCATCAGTCCCCGGGTGTTCGATATCATCAAGACCACCGATGTGCTGATCATGGTCTACCTGGGCGGCATCGCATCCATCGGTGGCTCGATTCTGGGCGCGACGGTGTACACCGTGCTGCTGGAGTTGCTGCGGCCATCCACCGTGGCGGCGATGCTGGCCTGGTTGCCAGCGGTGGTGTTCGATCCGCTCAACGAGTATTTCATCCGTCATCTGGGCGTCTGGCGGATGGTGATCATGCCATTGCTGTTGGTGCTGGTGATGTTGTACTGGCCACGCGGAATCATGGGCCTGCGAGAATTCCGGTGGTTCATCCCCAAGCGGGATCTGGAGGCTCACCATCGCCAACCCGCGCACGGAGGAAACCATGGCGTTGCTCACGGCCACTAGGGTCAGGCACTACTTCGGTGGCCTCTGCGCGGTCTCTGATTTTAATCTGGACCTTCAACCCGGCGAACTGGTGGGGATCATCGGTCCCAACGGGGCGGGTAAGACCACGGTGTTCAACCTCATCACCGGCGTCTATCGGGCCAGCGAGGGCAGCATCCGGCTTCGGGACACCGAACTGGTGGGCAAGACCCCGCACCAGATCACCGCGCTGCGGGTTGGCCGCACCTTTCAGAACATCCGGCTGTTCCGGGATTTGTCGGTGCTGGACAATGTGCGCATCGCCCACTACGCCCAGGTTCGCTACAGTCCGCTGGAGGCGCTGTTGCACTTGGGCCGCTACCGTCAAGAAGAGCAGCGCATCATCGAGAACTCCCGGCGGCTACTCAGCATTTTCAAGCTGGAGCATCTGGCCGGCGAGATCGCCAAGAATCTACCCTACGGCTCGCAACGGCGATTGGAGATTGCCCGGGCGCTGGCTATCGGCCCGGAACTGTTGTTGCTGGATGAACCAGCGGCGGGAATGAATCCCAACGAGATCGATCAACTGATGGAATTCATTCAGTGGATTCGCCGGGAGTTTCAACTCACCATCCTGCTGATCGAGCACCAGATGAAACTGGTGATGGGCATTTGCGAGCGGATCAAGGTGCTAGATTTCGGCGAAACCCTGGCCGAGGGACCGCCGGAGGCGATCCAGAACGATCCCAAGGTATTGGAGGCCTATTTGGGCGAGGAGCCGGTTGGATGAGCGACGGAACGAGAGGATTCGAGGACATTCAACTGGAAGCGCGCGACCTGGAGGTCCATTACGACGGCATCCGGGCGCTGCATGGCGTTTCCTTCACCGTGTTGAAGGGCGAGATCGTCACCCTGATCGGCGCCAATGGCGCGGGCAAAACTTCGATCCTGCGGGCGATTTCGGGTCTGATACCCTACGGCGGCACCGTGGTGTTTGAGGGCCGGAACCTTAAACGAGTGCCGGCGCACCGAATTGTCGGGTCGGGCATCGCCCATGTGCCGGAAGGCCGGGGCATCTTCGGCAATCTGACGGTGCTGGAGAACCTGCGGCTGGCCACCTGGCAACGGGCGGATCAGGGCGAGATCGCGGCCGACTACGATCGGGTCTTCTCGATCTTTCCGCGGCTCAAAGAGCGTCAGCGCCAGCCAGGCGGGACCCTGTCCGGCGGCGAGCAGCAGATGCTGGCGGTGGGGCGGGCGTTGATGAGCCGGGGTCGATTGCTGCTGCTGGACGAACCGTCGATGGGCCTGTCGCCGCGGTTGGTGCAGGACATCTTCCGGGTGATCGAGGACATCAACCGGTCCGGAACCACCATTCTGCTGGTGGAACAGAACGCCAACATGGCCTTGCGGATTGCGTCCCGCGCCTATGTCCTGGAGACTGGCGGCATCATCCTGTCCGGCGCCGGTCGGGACTTGCTGGGGGATCCCCGCGTTAAGGAAGCCTATCTGGGCGCGTAGCTGGGGATTGAAACACCGACTTCAGGGTATCGCGCCTGGCTCTTCCAGAATGACGCGAAACCCGGTCATCGCATCGCGGTAGTCCGGTTTGCGCGCCAGGCGCTTGGCCACGCGCAGATCGCCAGCGCCGTTATTCCACGAGCCCCCTCGAACAACTCGTTGCCCTTCGTTGGACCGCAAGGTCGAACAACGCTGCTCATCGCCGTTGTTGTAGGCTGGATTATAGTCCGAGCAGGTCCATTCCCAGACATTGCCGATCATGTCGCTCAAACCCAGGGCATTGGGTAGATAGCTGCCGACGGGCGCGGTGACCGCGTGGCCATCGTCCAGATTGCCGATCGACGCGCCGGTTGGATCGTTGCGGTCGGAGAAGTTGGCTTGGCGGGGGTCGATGTCGTTGCCCCAGGAGTACCGGGTCGTCGTGCCCGCCCGGGCGGCGTACTCCCATTCGGCTTCCGTGGGCAACCGGAAGCGCTGACCGGAACCCGCTTCCCAGGACAGCCATTCGGCAAAGGCCCGCGCATCGTCCCAGGTTAGGTTGACGGCGGGTTGGGCGTCGTCGTTCAGGGAGCGTCCCTGAAAGGAGCCGCTGTTGTGGCCGGGGCGGAAGCGACGGAATTGGCGGTTGCTGATCTCGTTCTTGCCCATCCAGAAGCCCTTGACGCAAACCTCGTGAGGGGTTTCATCGCGCCCGCGATCCCGTTCGGTGGGGGGACTGCCCATGGTGAAGCAACCTCCCTCGATCCAGTTCAGTTCGAGACCGATGGTGTTTTCGGTCCGGGTCTTGATGGTGTTGGGCCGTTCGGCGGCGGCCAGTTCGGCCCGGGCGGTGGCCAGCGCTGGGTGATCGGGGTCGATAGCCGCTGCCCGCGCCAAAGAATTGGCGGCCAGTGTCCAGTTTTTGAGAGTGATGGCGTTACGGACCTGGTCAAGATGGCGGGCGATTTCCACTTCGCGGTTTTGGGCGGCTTCCTGAATCCGACGCGCTGCTTCCTCTTCCTGCTGGCGCTTCTGTAGCGCCGCCGCTTCCTGTCGGCGCTGCTCCCGCAAGGTATCGTAGTATTGGTAGGCGAGCAGACCGGCGCCCGACAACCCCGCGACCACGAAAACCGTGACCAGGATACGCATCCACTGGACAGGCGGCGACTGGACGATGGCCGGCCTATCCGAAATCTCAAGATCCGTTGTCGTGACAGGAGCCGGCTGGGGCGTCGTCAGCATGGAACGGGTGCTTAATGTCCCATCCCGCCGGATGGTGGAAACCTTCCTGAGATGTTCCAGCGCTGATTGAGGCGAGCGCTTGAGCAGAGATTCCGAAGGTTCGGCCATGGCGGGCGTCGGTTCGGCGCCAGGCACGGCTTTTTCCGGGGGTACCGCCGGGGGAGGCGTCAGCTCATCCAGATGCTCCCAGATGTTTTCCAGAAGCGGCAAGGAGCCGCCATCGGCATCATCGACCAGTGGGGCCGGGCGCGAAGCGAGGCCGAGCGACGGGATCGCGTCGTGCGGTTCACGGGCATCGGACATCCGCCTAGGTTGGCTCGCACCGGCGGTGGGAAGCTTTCCGGCGAGGCGTTGGGAGGGACGCGATGGAGTACCCGGCCATTCCATGGGCTTGGAACGCGGCGCTGAAGGACGTCGATCGCCACCTTCGGGCCAGGTGACGCGCGGGGACGGCGCCGGCGCTTGCTCCAGCAGATCGGCGGCCAGAGGAGGGACTTGGGAGAAATCCGCCCGGCTGTCGACCCGGTCGGCGGCCTGCAGGGCTTCCCGCATCGCGGCCATGGTTTGAAATCGTTCCTCGGGCCGAACGGCGATGGCCTGGTCGACCACGCGCAGCAAGCCATGCGAGTACAACCCAGCGCCGACTTCGACGGCGGGTTGCACCGGATCCTTAAGCACCCGGCCAGGCGCCTCGATCGGCGGCGTACCGGTGATGCAGCGATACAACACCGCGCCCATGGCGTAGATGTCGGTCCAGGGGCCATAGTCCTCGCCGACCGTGACGTACTGCTCAATGGGGGAATAGCCGGGGGTGACCACGCTGGTGACGCTGCGCGTGCGCCGACCTAGGGCTTGGCGGGCGGCGCCGAAGTCGATCAGGATGACCCGGCTGCTGCTAGCACGAATGTAGAGATTGCTGGGCTTGATGTCCCGGTGTAGGTAGCCTTGGGCATGGACGGCTTCCAGGGCCGGCATCACGTCGTTCAGGATGCGGCGCAGTTCCGGTTCGGGCAGGATGCCGCCCCGCTGCAAGGTGGCGCTGAGGGATTCGCCTTCTTCGTATTCCATCACGATGTAGGCGGTGCCGTTGGCGGTGAAGTAATCCCGCACCCGGACCACGCCGGGATGATTCACCTGCACCAGGATTTTGGCTTCGTCCAGGAAGCGTTGCAGACCCCATTCGTAGCAGGGCGGTTCGCTGTCCCGGGCCGGGATTTGGCCCTGGGCGTTGGGGCGAACCGTGATGCCGTTGTGGTCGCGATAGGCCCATTCGGCGGGGAAATACTCCTTGATGGCGACTTCGTTCTCAAGTGCTTCGTGGATTGCCTTGTAGGTGATGCCAAAACCGCCGGCGCCCAGAACACCCTCGATCTGGTAGCGGTGTAGATTGTAGCCCGTGGGTAGCGCGTTGGTTTCCTCGGTCATCGGGCTTTCCTTACGATGGGTGGACGCAGGCGTGGGCTGGACATGGCGCGGATTGGGGGGTGCTAACGGCGATCGGGGTTCAATAGCGACGCGAAGCCGGCGGCCAGCCGTCGCAGCCAGGGCGCCTGGCCGGTTGCGGTGGCGTCGGCGCGCAACAGGATTAGGGTGGCGTTGTCGGCGGTCGCGCCGCCGCGCCGCGTGGCCTGCGCGGTCAGGAGTTGAGCGGCGACGGCGGGGTTGTGGGCGTGCGCGGCATCCCAGATCTCGGCCTCGGTCGTATGTTCCCAAACTCCATCCGAACACAGCGCCAACAAATCGCCCGTTTGGATCGCGATCTGGCCCAGGTCGGGCTTGGGGCGATCCTCGCCGCCTAGGCAACGGTACAGACGGTTTTGGGCTGGATGGGTGGCCATCTCGGATTCGTCGATTTCGCCCAAATCCATCAGCAGTTGCACGGCCGAGTGATCGCGAGTGCGCATCAGGCGTTCCCCGGCGCGGAAATGATAGAGGCGACTGTCGCCGATATTGAGCCAATACGCCTGGTCGGCCTCGAGCCACGCCATGACGACGGTGCTGCGGGCGGTTTCCGACCGACTGTTGATCGTCTCGTGCATCTGCTGGCACAACTGCTCAAGCGCGGTGGGCGGGTCGTCGCGCAGCGGCGCTGCGGGGTCCTGGAAGAATGTGCGGGCTTCATCGATCACGAGTTGCGCCCCCAGCGCCCCGTCGAGGTGCCCCCCCATCCCGTCGGCCAGGATGGCCAGCAGTCCCTCCTGGTCGGGTGACTGGAAAATGCCCCAGCGATCCTGCTGTTCGTGGCGAGCACCCAACTCGCTGGCGGCGCCCCGATCCCAGGAATGGATACGGTTTGATGGGTGGCGCGTCATGCGGGCGTCTCTCGCGGACAGGTGGCGGGAACGGCGGCACCCCGCCATGGGTTGGCGGCCGCGCTAGGCCATGAACGACGGATGGCACGGGAGCGAATCCGGCCAGCGTGACGGTGAACGTTGCGAGCATATCGCCCGAGCATGCGGTTCTCCTTGGCGGCACTCTGCATGGGCATGAGGGTGGTGGTGGACGATCCTAGCGACTGGTTGGCGCGGCGGGGCGACGTGGCGGTTTTCTCGACGATGGCGTGATTATATGCGACCGGCGATCAAGGACGGACAATCCGAGATTCGCATCCGGCCGACGCGCGGCCATGCCGACGAACGGGGAGTTATAACAGGTTCAGCACTTCCTCGGCATGGTTGGCGCAATCCGGTTTGTCGATGATGTGGGCGATATGCCCACTCTCGTCGATGATGAAGGTGATGCGGTTGGCCATGCCCAGCAGGTTGATGGCCGCGCCGATCATGCCGCTGCCGCCGATGGCGCCGTAGGCCTTGCCGATGGCGCTGTCGGTATCGGCCAACAGGGGAAAATTGATCTGGTGCTTGGCGGTGAAGCGCTGGTGGGATTCAGCGTCCTGGGTGGAAACGCCGAGCACGGCCGCGCCCCGGTCGCGGATTTCCCCATGGTGGTCGCGCAGGGAACAGGCCTGCTTGGTGCAGCCTGGGGTATCGTCCATTGGATAGAAGTACAGCACCAGCTTCCGGCCGAGGTAATCGGACAGCCTGATGGTGCGGCCATCGGTGGCGGTGGCGATGAACATGGGAGCCGGATCGCCGATTTTCAGTTTCATCGTTCTACTCCTCGGGTGGTTGGCAAGGATTTTCGAAACTCTCCGTCGCGGCGCGGAGGAGTTGGATGTAGGGGTGGAACCCTGTAGGGGGCGGAAACTCTCGATCCCGGTCTTTGACTCGCCGGCTGCGAAAGGTGCTCCGCCACTTTGTCAGAAGTGGAGGCGATTCATGGAAATTACCAGTAGATGCCTCGGGTCAACTGGGCGAAGGAGATTTGTTCCAGCGAGGGCTCGCGGGCATCGACGGGCTGTCCCTTGGCGGCGGACGACTCGGGAAATAGCCGGAACGCGGTGTTCATGATCACGGCGTATAGCTTGGGCGCCACGGCGTGCAGCACCTGAGCGAAGATGCCGACCCGGGTGGCGATGCGCTCCGGCTTGTAAATGATGGCTTGCACGATCATGTCGGCGGCCTCTTCCGGGCTGAGGGTGGGGACGTGCTGATAGATCTTGGTGGGCGCGATCATCTCGGTGCGCACCAGCGGCATGTTGATGGTGGTGAAGTCGATGCCGCTGTCGGAAAACTCAGCGACCGCACAGCGCGAGAACGCGTCCAACGCCGCCTTGGAAGCGACATAGGCCGAGAAGCGCGGCGCGTTGCTGAGGACGCCGATGGACGAGATGTTGATGACGTGGCCGCGCTTCTTCTTCAACATGCTGGGGATGCAGCCCATGATCAGCCGCAGCGCGCCGAAGTAGTTGAGCTGCATGGTGCGTTCGTAGTCGTGGAAGCGGTCCAGCGAGTTCTCGATCGCCCGACGGATGGAGCGACCGGCGTTGTTGATCAGGATATCGACGCCGCCGTGGTCGGCCAGTACTTGCTGAATCAGCGCGTCGCAGGAAGCGATGTCGGCGACGTCGGCGGTGTGGATGAACGCCGCGCCGCCGCGCGCCTCGATTTCCCGCTGGGTTTCCAGCAGCTTCTCCTCGGTGCGGGCGACGAGGATCGTTTTGGCTCCGGCCTCGGCGATCTTGAGGGCGGCGGCCTTGCCGATGCCGGACGAGGCGCCGGTGATCAGCACCACCTTGTCCTTGACCGCGCCGGTCAGGCTGCGGTCGACGAACAGTTCGGGATCAAGGTGGCGTTCCCAGTAGTCCCACAGCTTCGCGGCATAGGTTTCCAGCGGCGGCACGGCGATGTCGGTGCCCTTGAGCGCCTTGAGCGTCTCGCGGCAGTCGAAGCGGGTGGGGTAGTTGATCAGACCGATCGCGCTGGCCGGGATGCCGAGATCCTTGAGAATTTGATCCCACATCCGCCGCGCCGGTTTGAAGTGCGCTAGCCCGGTCTTGATGACCTGGGGCACGAAGGCGAACATCAGGGCGTTGACCCGCAGGCTCATCTCCGGAGCGTGAGCGGCGCGGGCGAACAGATTGAGGATATCGCCGACCCGATGCGGATGGGGGTCCACCAGATGGAAGCACTGGCCATCCAGTCCATCCTGGTGGGCGATATGGTCCATCGCGTCGACGATGAAGTTGACCGGCACCAGATTCAGCCGGCCGCCCTCGATGCCGACGACCGGCATCCAGGGCGGCAGCAGTCTGCGCGCCTTCTGGATCAGTTTGAAGAAGTAGTAGGGGCCGTCGATCTTGTCCATTTCGCCAGTGCGGGAATCGCCGACCACCACGCCGGGCCGGTAGATCCGCCAAGGTCGCGAACACTCCCGGCGGACGATGCCCTCCGATTCGTGCTTGGTGCGATAGTAGGGGTTGTCGAGCCCCTCGGCTTCCTCGAACATGTCCTCGCGAAACACGCCTTCGTACAGGCCGGCGGCGGCGATGGAGCTGGTCAGGTGGAAACAGCCGACCTCGATGGCCTCGGCGAAGGCGACCACGTTGCGGGTGCCCTGGATATTGACTTTTTCCTGAATCTCCGCGCTAGCCTTGAGGTCGTAGATCGCTGCTAGGTGGAACAGATGGCGGACGTTGCCCTTGAGTCGGGCGATGTCGGCTTCGGCCACGCCCAGTCGGGGTTGGGTCAGGTCACCGATGATCGGAATCGTGCGGGTGGCGCCGGCTCCCCAGCGCTGGTGGAGCTGCTCGACCAGCGGCAATTCGCGTTCCAGAATCAGGTAGTAAACCGTGGCGTCGGGACGTTGCAGCAATTTTTCGACCAGGCGGCGGCCGATGAAGCCGGAGGCGCCGGTAACGAAGTAGTTCATGTTGTTCTGGCTCCTTGATACCGCAATGAAGGCTGTCTTGAATTATAGAATTTACCGCCCTGAAAATCCTCGTTTCTGAATCCGGTTGGTTACGAGAGGCCATGTTCGGGGAAACGAGGAAAGGGGAGACGACCGATGAGTGGTGGGCAGGGGTTGGTTTTGATCGTCATCGCGGCGCTGGCATCGAGCCTGTGCACGCTGGGGCTGGGGCTGGTGGTGTTTCAGCGCTGGGTGCGGCCCCGGCTGGAGGCGCGACTGGCGGCTTTCGCCGAGACGCTGGAGGCCCGGGTGAAGGCGGGCGCCAGCGCGGCTGGGCAGGAGTTGTTGGAACCGTTGCGCGCGCAGGTGCGCGGCGGGGTGGAGGAAGCCGCCACCGAACTGCTGCCGAAGATTCGGGCGGAGTTGATGGCGGGGTTTCGGGAAGCGGCGGCGGAAAGCCTGCCCGCGTTTCGGGAGGAAGTGCGCAAGGGATTTGCCGAGGCCATCGCGGCGCTGGCCACGACCGAACTGTTGGACCGAACCGCCCGGAAGGTGGTGCGCACCGGGTCGTCGCTGGTGGAAAGCGGCTTGAGTCTGCTGCGGGCGACCCGACCACCGAACGAGCGTGATGAGTGAGCCGCCGCGCACCCCATGCGAAACGGAGATGGTGACTCAGGCGCGCACCACCTGAATGCGCCGGCCCCGAGGGCTGAGTTGTTCGCTGTGGGTGGTGCGCTCGGCGATGGGGGGTTGGCCGGCGCGGCGATCAAAGAGGATCAACCAGCCCGCGTCCAGTCCCAAGCCGGCCAGATAGCCATCCAACTGCGCCAGCCCTTCCTGGAGCGGGTCGGGTTCACCGTCGCGCCAGACCTTCAGTTCTATTTCCAGGGTCACCGCGCCGTAACGCAAACACAGGTCCATGCGCCCGGCGCCGATGGCGTACTCCCGTTCGAGGGCGCCGCCGCCGTTGACGACCCGATGCAGGAAGGCCATCAACACCAGATGCGGGGCGATCTCGTGATAGGGGGCGCTGCGGAGCAGGGGTTGGTCGTGCTGGCGCCAGAAGGCCAGAAAGGCGGCCAGCAGGCGTTCTGGATTCAGACTGCCGTCGGGATTCAGCCAGGTGGGGGCAATCTGGGGCAGGGTGGCCTGCGAGGTGAACGCCAGGGCGCGGGGCAGCACTTCGCGATAGATCGGATTGGCGATGGTTAGGCCCTGCCCTGGCGGCATCCGGCACAGGCCCAGATCGATGAGATACTGAATATCGTCTTCCAGCCCGGCCCCCAGAAACATGCCGGCCAGCATGGGCTCGATGACCCGGCGCACCCGATCCTCGCGCAGCTTGTCGGCCAACTGATCCAGATGGGTTACCCGGTTGAGGATCAACTGCTCCTTGGCCTGATCGATCCGCTCCACCGTCACCGGGCGGCTCCGGTCGCGTCCCTCCGGCCTCTCGAAACACGCCTCATAGGCCAGGGCGTTGACCAGCCAGGGCTGGCCCTGGGTCAGGTCCCAGACCCGCAGCAGCGCCTCGGGGGTGAACGCCTGGCCGGTGTCGGCGGTGTGTTCTTGCAACAGGGTCGCCACTTCCTGTTCGGTAAAATTGCCCAGGCGCAGCGATTTCGCCTTGATGTTGAAGGCGCTGCCACCGGTGATGGGGCTGGGCTCGGAGCGGGCGTGAATCCGGTAGTCGCGCAGATCGCGCACCCCGCACAGAACCACCGACTGCGGGAAATGGTGCGGGCGCTGACTATAACCCGCCCGCAACTGGCGTAGCAGCGCGATGAGGGTATCGCCGATCAGGGCGTCCACTTCGTCCAGCAATAGCACGAGAGGTTCAGGGGACTGCTCGCTCCAGCGGGTCAGAAACTGTTCCAGGGCCACCGTCGCGGCCTGTTCCGCCAGCACCTCGCGGGCCAGCGATGGGGCGCGGGCATCTTTTACCCATAGCCGGGCGCTGTTGGCGATGGTCTGCACCAGACTGGTCATGGCTAGGGCCACGTTCTCGCGCGCGACCTGGGCGGTTTCGAGATTGGCGTAGACCGCCCGATAGCGCCCTTCCCGGTTCAGATGCTCCATCAGCGCCAGGAGACAACTGGTCTTGCCGGTCTGGCGCGGGGCGTGGAGCAGGAAATACTTTTGCCGCTCGATGAGCGTGAGCACGTCGTCCAGATTCCAGCGGTGCAGGGGCGGCAGGCAGTAGTGCAGGTCGGATCGAACCGGGCCTTCGGTGTTGAAGAAGCGCATGGCGGGGCTCCGGGAGATGCTAAAGGGGCGGGGCAGCCAGCCAGCATGGTATACGGGGGCGTTCACCAAGGGCGGCGGGCCGGGTGTGGCTGAGTTACGCTGAGTCTTTTCGTGGCGCCGACCGGATATCCCGCTGCTCTACAGTTTGCCAAACCACGCGCTCCAAGCCCAGGGCGACCACGGCGAAGGCGCGCAGATCGGTCAGGCCGTAGCGCTCCCGCAAGGCGGCGCCGTACTGTTGGGCCTGATCCGCCGCCGCCCGCAATTGCGCCTTCACCAACGGCAGGGTAGCCAACTCGTCGTGGGTCTTCTCCCGGACCTGCTCCCCGGTCAGTTTCAGGTCCTTCAGGCTGACGTATTTGAATTCCAACAGGAGATCGAGGGCAGTCACGCCGCGCCGATCCGGGCGCACGATCAGGCTGAGATCCACATAGCCGTGATCGATTTCCGTTTCCGAGACCATCATGTACAGCCGGTCGTCGAACAGCAGGGTCAGCACCGCGATCTTGATCATCAGTTCGTTGGTCCAGCGATAGTCGCGATTGGACAGCACCGGGAAATAACGCTGTTCGATGAACGCGACCAGGGGCTGGAGATCGCCGGTCTGACAGACGTGTTTGCGCAGGGGCGGGAGGCGGGTTTTATCCTCGTATTCGGGCAGCCAGAGGTCCTGCAAGCGCTCCACGTACAGCGAGCGGGCGACCAGATTGGGGATGTTCAGAATGGTCTCGTCGAAGTCGGTGCGCCCGGTCAGGGTCAGGATCCCAAAGTAATACAACAACGAGGCCATGAACGGCGGATCCTTGACGGCGGCCAGCACGTCCTGCACGCCAAAACGTCGGGCCAGTTGGGGAATGACGATCCCCTGTTCGCCGTTCAGCGCCTGAATCAGCAGATCTTCACCGTGGGGCAACCGAGAGATATAGACCAGCTTGCCACGGTCCATCGCCAGATTGTCGTCCAGCATCTGGCGCGGGTAGCGGCCCTGTTTGCCCAGGCATTCCAGGAAATACAGGCTGAGCGTCGGGTTATACAGGCCATCCGTTGCTTCCTCGCTAAACCGGTAGCCGTTATAAAACGTGCGCATGGCGGCCAGGGCCTCGGCCACCGACCAGGTCGCGCCCGCCGCCAGGCGCGTCAGCACGGCGGCGAGTTCCGGCTCGGTAAACCCGCACAAGTCGTTGAACTCATCGTCCAGATAGATATTTTTAGCGACGTTGTAACCGCTGGTCATGTCGCTGAGAACGACGGGGGAGACGCCGGTGATGAAGACCCGATCCAGACCTTGCCCGCCGGCGGCCGCTTTCACGGCCTTGAACACGGTTTTCAGCAGCCCTTCGCCATATAACAGGGCTTCGTAATAGTCCTGTTTCGGCCCGGCCATCAGGACTTCGTTGGCGAAGTTGTCGTATTCGTCAATCAGCAGGTAGAGCTTGTGCGGAGTTTGCGAGACCGCCATCAAGGCAGAGCGCCAGGATGACAAGGCGTTATCCGTATGAATTTCAATCGGATGAGTGAACCAGCCTTGATAGCGCAACGCGAAATCCTGAACGCAGTCGTTGAGATGGCGATGCAGCGCTGCCTCAATGTCCTTCACCTCGCCCTGCGCCTTGACGAGGGAGAAATCCCATTTCATCACGAAATACCGGCTGTGCAGCGGGGTGGGGTTGCGACCGATGGCCAGTGACCCGAACAGGGCGTCGAATGGGTCGGCCCGGTTCACATCGTAATAGTGCTCCAGCATGGACAGCAGCAGGCTTTTGCCGAAGCGGCGGGGACGGATGAAGATCAGTTGCCGACCCGCGTCTTCCAGCAGGGGAATGCGGTCAGTACGATCCTGGTAAAAGTAGCCTTCGCGGATGAGCGTGGCGAAGTCGCTGAGGCCGTAGGGGAACTTCATCAAGATTCTCCTTAAATATCATAACCTTGCTCATGGCCAGGTTTCGAGATTGGCGTAGACCGCCCGGTAGCGGCTTTCCCGGTTCAAATGGTCCATCAAGGCCAGGAGACAACTGGTCTTGCCGGTCTGGCGCTCGATGAGCGTGAGCACGTCGTCCAGATTCCAGCGGCGCAAGGGGCGGCAGGCGGTAGTGCAGATCGGAGCGGACCGGGTCTTCGGTGTTGAAAAAGCGCATGGCGAGATGTGGATAGCTAGCCTTACCGATTGATTTTATATTAATACACTAGGTTATTATGTATTTTTATCAACACTATAATCTTACAGTTTTTTTGTGATACACTATAAACGTTCCAGTTTACAACCGGAACCCGCGATAGATCAACAATGACATATGGTAACTGAGGGTATCACGTTATGAAGAAACCATCTTGTTACCCCCCCCCCCCGTTTAGCATAAAAAATGCCAACTATTTAGGTTGGCTAGTCCTGTGGCTAGCATTATTACTCAGTCCGAGCCTAATACTGGCTGCGCCCTGCGGCGTGACTTGGACACCCCAAAACTCCGGTTTGGCGAATGGGACGCTTAACGATATTGCTTGGTCGGGCAACCAGTTCGTGGCTGTGGGCCAAAATTTCGTCACTAATAACCCTCCGGCGATCCTCACCAGCCCGAACGGGACCACTTGGACGTCCCAGATCTCTGACCGATTGAATACGACGCTTCTCGGCATCGCCTGGTCGGGTAGTCAGTTCGTAGCTGTGGGCTACGGAGTCTCTTCCCCTTACCCCTCCGTAATCCTCACCAGCCCGAACGGGACCACCTGGACGTCCCAGACCT
>JARSSP010000003.1:7534-117181 GCA_029624675.1 Candidatus Contendibacter sp. | reverse complement strand
CCGGCTTGGCGAATGGGCGGCTTAACGGCATCGCCTGGTCGGGCAGCCAGTTCGTGGTCGTGGGTTTTTCCAGCACTAACGTCCCCGTGATCCTCACCAGCCCGAACGGGACCACTTGGACGTCGCAGACCTCCGGCTTGGCAAATGGGCAACTTCTGGGCATCGCCTGGTCGGGCAGCCAATTCGTGGCCGTGGGCCGTACCTCCACTAACATCCCCGTGATCCTCACCAGCCCGAACGGGACCACCTGGACGTCCCAGACCTCCGGCTTGGCGAATGGGCGGCTTAACGGCATCGCCTGGTCGGGCAGCCAGTTCGTAGTCGTGGGCGCGATCGGCACTGATGTCCCCGCGATTCTCACCAGCGCCTGCCCATGGGGTGACGATTTTGCGCTGGCCAACCAGCGCTGGACCATGATCGGCTTGCCGGCCGCGCCGACCACGCCCACGGTGGCGGGGGTGTTTGGTGGCCTGACCGGTATTTATGACACCGACTGGGTGGTCTGGCAGCGCAACGCTTTGACCGATCAATATCTCAAGTTGCCCAGCCTCGCTGCACCCATGGCCCAAGGCATCGGCTACTGGCTGAAGAGCTACAACGGCCCCGCGACCGTAAGCCTGACCGCTGCCGATGCTACTCCACTGATTACCACCAACGCCAACTGTCCCTCGACGGTCGGCTGTTATGAAGTCACGCTCGCGACCCCGGCGGCGAATCGTTACAACCTGGTCGGCTTCCCGCTGCCCTACCCGGTCGGTTGGTGGGACGTGCGGGTCGAGGTGAACGGAACCAACAGCTACACCTTGAACGCCGCCGAGACCTACCAATACCTCGCCAGTACCTACTGGGTTTGGAACGGCAACGGCTATGACGCGTATGACGACGTCACTCCTGGCATGATCGGGATGCCGCAACCGTGGCAAGGGCTATGGGTCAAGGTACTGAGCAATGGCGTTGGCCAGGCGATCAAATTGCTGATTCCGGCCATTCCTAAGGTGAGTCAGGCACCCGCGCCGCACCGGCCCGCAAATGTGGAGTTTAGCGAACGGGCCGTGCAAGTTCCCACCGTATGGCAACGTCTGGTGGACTGGCTGATTCCCACCGCGTTGGCCACCCCGCCCGACCGTGCTCAGGCTATCGGCTGGCGGGAGCGTGAAGACCGTCGCGATCAACATGGCCGAGCTATTCAGGAGGGGCGGGAATGGTACGTCCGACTGATTGTTGAGGAGCCAGCGCTCGGCTTGCGCGACCGCAACAACGTATTCGGCCAATTGGAGGATGCTGAGGTTGGGTACGACCGCTACGATTTGCCAGAACTGGCGCCAGCCTTCAAACCGTACCTGACCGTGGTCTTTCCCCACGCCGACTGGGGCGTTAAGGCCGGCGACTACGCCAGTGACTACCGGCCGCCTAACAAGCGCGTTCCAGCGGCCAGTTGGCGCTTTGAAGTGCGCGGCGACGTGGCCCGGACGGTCCGGCTGCGTTGGGAAGGACCGGCGGCGGTTCTCAGTCACTCAGTTCTTATGGATGAGGCTACGGGTCGGCAATACCCCGCCAGCGACGCGACCCTGCTACGCGATGGTCTATCCGTAAACATGGCTGGACCGGTATCGTCCTTCACATGGCGCTATTCCGGCAAACCCAACAAATGAGGCTCCGGCGATGCACGACGATTTCTCCCAGAAGAACGCAACGGCCGACCCCGTCGCCCCCACTGATCCTGTGGCGGCGCCCGACGCGGGTCGCCGCGCGGCGTTGGAAAAGCTTGGCAAGCTGGCCTACACCGCACCGATGCTGATGACGCTGGTGATGACGCCTAACGCACGCGCGGAATCGCCGCCCCCCCCGCCGTCAAGGCCATCTCGCGGTCCCACCCGCGCCCGGTGGTAAGCTAGGTGGTGGTCGGGGGTGCGGATAGAAGTGGCGCGGGCGCGAGTTGCGACGATGAAACCACCCGACTTTCTCAGCGCCCCCCTCGGCGATCATCGGATACTGGCCCGGCCCGGCCCGCAACGGGGTCGTCCGTTGTGGGTTCTCGATCCCCTGGCCGCCGCGATTTGGGACGCCGCGCGAGCCGGGTTGACCGCTGAAGAGGTCGCTGCCTGCCTGGCGGTTCGATTTGCCCTTCCGCTGGAGCAGGCCCAGGCGGATGTCGCCCGCGTTCTGATCACCTGGAGCGGCGTAACGGAAGCCGCTCCCACTTGGACCCTGCATCTGGCTGATCGCCGAATCGGTTTGACTGTTGTCGATCTTGAACTTGCTAGCAGGTTAGAGCCTCTGATCAGCCACTTACAGACCAAACTTGACGGTCCGACTCACGCCACTCTGCGCTTAGCGGGAACCGCCACCGACTGGCAATTATTCGTGGACGAAGCGCTTGCCGTTGCGGGCAGCTTGCAGGATGCGGCCATCGCCCACACCGTGGCCGAGCTGGTCGAGGCCGCTTGCGCGACCGACCAGCGGTTGCTGGTCCTCCACGCCGCCGGGGTCAGCCGGGCGGGCCAGGGGATGCTGCTGATCGGTCCCGGCGGCGCGGGCAAAACCACCCTGGCCGCCGCCCTCAATGCCAGCGGCTGGGAATTGTTAAGCGACGATGTAATTCCGGTCACGCTGGAAGGTGGATTGCTGGGCCTCGGCATGAGCTTATGCCTGAAGGCGGGCAGTTGGCCGGTGTTGGCCCCGTGGTTGCCCGACCTGGACCGCGCTCTGCTCATCGAGCGCGCGGGTCAGCCAGTGCGCTTTCCCCCGCCGCCCGGCCCCATCCACCGGGGACCGGTTTCCACCGCCGCCTTTGTATTCCCCCGCTATCGACCCGGAAGAGAAGCCGCTCTCGAACCGCTGGACCCGGTGCGGGTGTTGCGGGGCTTGATCGAAGCGGAGTCCGTCATTCCCGACCTGACCCAGGCCAAGCTGCTCGCCCTCACTCGCTGGATCGCTTCCGCCCCTGGGTTCACCCTGACCTATCCCGATCTGGACCGCGCCCTGGAAATGATCGAGAGACTGCCGCTGGGGGAGCCTCTGGTTTAGCGCCCTTGTTGGATCAGCATTCTGGGATTACCATTCTCCCGAAATGGGAGGATTAGGGAATCATGCGGGTTATCGCCAAGAGTACACTGCGGAAATTCTGGGAACACCCCGCTTACCGCGATGCCCAGGGCCCGCTTGAGAGTTGGCATGAGGAAGTCCTCCACGCCAAATGGTCTTCACCGCAAGAGGTGAAGGCCCAATACGGTAACGTCAGCATCTGCGGGAACAATCGGGTCGTGTTCAATATCGGCGGGAACAAGTACCGCTTGGTCATCGAAATGCAGTATCGAGCCGGTATTGCGTGGGTGAAATTCATTGGTACTCACGCGCAGTACGACCAAATCAACGTGGAGAGCGTGAATGACTATTAAACCCATTCGCAACGATGACGACCTGCGGGCGGCATTCCATCTACTTGAAACGGTCTTCCAGGCGGAAGAAGGCACGTCCGCAGCCGATGAGCGGGAGATACTGGTCGCTTTGATCGAAGCCTACGAGAACCAGTATTACCCCATTGGCCCGGCGGACCCGGTGGAGGCGATTAAATTCCGTATGGAACAGCAGGGACTCACCCCCCGCGATCTTGAAGCCTATATCGGTTCCAGCGGGCGCGTATCCGAAGTGCTCAACCGCAAAAGACCCTTGAGCCTGCGCATGGTGAAACGCCTGCACGAGGGCCTTCGTATCCCTTACGAGAGTTTGTTAAGCAAGGTCGTGTGAAATTTAACCCGTTGGATCGCTTCCGCCCCCGGTTTCGCCCTGACTTATCCCGATCTGGAAAGCGCCCTGAAACGGGTTGCGAGCCTGCCCATCGGCTACCCACTTAAGGCGGGACAATCTTGGGGGTTGGGCCTGGCGCCAGGCCCAAGTCGTTCCGCGAGCGGGGGGCGTTAGCCCCCTGTTTGGCGCCGGCCCAAGGTGATCTCGGCGGGCGCGGAAACAGCGGACTGACGTCCGCCGCTCGCCGACCCAATCAAGAAGCTGGCGGAACGCCGGCTAGTGGTTGGATGGTCGTCTTAAACATGCGGCGCTAGGCGCTTTTCAGCGAGTCGACCAGGTCGATGTACTGCCGCATGGCCTCTTCGTTCGTGATGCCCTTGAGCTTGGCCCAAGCGTCGTACTTGGCGCGACCCACCAGATCGGTGAAGCCTGGCCGCTTGCCTTCGACATCGCCGGCCGAACCCTGCTTGAAATAAGCGTAGAGTTTCAGCAGGGTGTCATTGTCGGGCCGCTTGCTCAGTTTCTTGCTATCCTCAGCGGCGGTCTGGAAACGGCTGGCGAGATCGGACATGGCGATGGTTCCTCCGGTGATGGGGATGATGGCGATGGCAGGGAGTGTAACCGAATCACGGCGAGAGTTTATTGCATGGAATGGCTATGGGCCGGACTTGATGGAGACGCTGCGGACAAAAGCGCCCAGCGCGGCGGCCAATTCAACAAAGTTCCTTGTAATCCACTGGCTTAGAATCCCTGGTCATTCATGATGCTGGATTTTTTTATGCCCAAGAAAAAGCAGAGCGAGCCCGTGTCGGGGATCGATACCGCCTGGCTGCGCATGGAGCGTCCCACCAACCTGATGATGATCACCGGAGTCATGATCTTTTCCGAGCGCCTGGCCCATGACCGGTTGCGGGAGGTCGTGGAGTCGCGCTTTCTGAAGTATCAGCGATTCAGGCAGCGGGCGGTCCAGAAAGCGGCGGGCGCTTTCTGGGAGGTCGATCCGCATTTCGACCTCGATCGGCATGTCCTGCGTACCGCGCTGCCGGGCCGGGCCGACAAGGCCGAGTTGCAGCACCTGGCCAGCGATCTGATGAGCACCCCGCTGGATTTCTCGAAACCGATGTGGCAGTTCCATCTGGTCGAGGATTATCAGGACGGCAGCGCCGTGATCCTGCGGATCCATCACTGTTACGCCGACGGCATCGCCCTGATTCACGTCCTCCTGTCGCTAACCGACTCCGCGCCTGACGCGGCCCCTGCGGCGCCGGTTTTCAAGGCGAAAGAGGAAAACACCGAGGACGCCGGCCTGTTCCGGCGATTTTTCGAACCGGTGGACAAAGTGGTGAACACCACGCTCAAGCTGGGCCGGGGGCTGGTGGGAGAAGGCGCCGACATCGTCCGCCACCCAGCCCACGCGCTCGACTACGCCCGCAACGGCGTGCGGCTGGCGGCGGAAATCGCCCGGCTGGCCCTGATGAGCGACGATTCCAAGACCCGCTTCAAGGGCGATCTGGGCGTGTCCAAGCGGGTCGCCTGGGCCGAGCCGCTGAACTTGCGCGAAGTCAAGACGGTCGGCAGGGCCCTGGGCGGCTCGGTCAACGATGTGTTGCTGGCGGCGGTGGCGGGGGCGCTGCGCGACTATCTGGTCGAGCAGGGCGATTCCGTCCCCGATGATTTGCAGGTGAGGGCCTTGATCCCGGTCAACCTGCGGCCGCTGGAGAAAGCCGCCCGACTGGGCAATTTCTTTGGGCTGGTGTTTTTAGCGTTGCCGGTGGGCATCGCCAATCCGCTGGAGCGGGTGTACGAGGTGCGGCGGCGGATGAACGAGCTGAAGGAATCCTATCAGCCGATTTTGGCGCTGGGCCTGCTGGGAGCCGTTGGCATGGGGCCCAATCTGTTGCAGCAACCGTTGCTGGACCTGCTGAGCAACAAGGCCTCGGCGGTGATGACCAACGTGCCCGGTCCGCGCGAAGCGATTTATCTGGGCGGATCCCGCGTGTCCGAGATGATGTTCTGGGTGCCGCAATCCGGCCAGATCGGCATGGGCGTGAGCATTCTCAGCTACAACGACCGCGTTCACTTCGGTCTGGTGGCCGACCGCAAGCTGGTGGCCGATCCGGAGGCGATCATCGGCCGCTTCGCCGGCGAATTCGAAAAGCTGTTGTTCATTACCCTGATGAGTCCCTGGGGGCAGGAACTGGACTCGCTTCAGGTCGAGCACGCCTTCAAGCGGCTCGGTGGACCGGAGGCTTAAAGCCCGCCGCATTTTAGGATGTTTAGTCTAACGATTGGTCACACAATAAACCCAAATCCGGGGGGGAGTCCTTGGTGGGGCTTCCGGACGCCCGGCGGAGGAGCATCGTCATGGTCAAGAAAGTCAAGGGCAACGCCGACAGCCAGTTGTCCCAGTCCGTAAGGGAATCCGCCCACCTGATCTGGCTGGCGGGGCTGGGAGCGTTCACCAAGGTGAGCGCGGAAGGGGGCAAGCTGTTCGAGGCGCTGGTCAAGGAAGGTGAAAAGGTCGAGGAGCGGACCCGCGAGGTCGCCGCCGGCGCGTTGGAAGCGGCCAGGGAGCAGACCGGCGAGGCGCGCGGCCGAGTCGTCGAGACCTGGGACAAGGTGGAGCAGATTTTCGAGGACCGGCTGGCCCGGGTGCTTGGCCAACTCGGCATCCCCAACCGTGAGGATCTGCGGGAGCTGACCCAGCGGATCGACGCCTTGCAGACGCAACTCGACGCACTGGGCCGCGCCCAGGACCCTCCACGGTCGTGAAGCCCGAGTGAGCGCGGCAAGGGAGTGGGCGACCCGCGGCGATGTGACCTGGGCGCGGATGGATACGCCCTGTCAGCCGATGGTGGTGACGATCCTGCTGGTGCTGGCCGAGCCGCTGGCCGAGGAACGGTTGCGCGAGGTGTTGACCCGGCGGTTGCTGCCGTTCGCCCGGTTCCGGCAGCGGCTGGTCCGGGAGGGCGGCCGCTACGCCTGGATCGAGGACGCGGCGTTCGATTTGAACGCCCATCTCGAACGACGGCGCTTGCCGGAGCCGGCCGATCAGCGGGTGCTGGCGACGCTGGTGGGTGAAGTGGCCAGCCGGCCGCTGGACCCAGACCGGCCGCTGTGGCGCTGCGTGGTGGTGGAAAATGTGGGAGCAGGTTGCGCGCTGCTGTTCCGGGTCCATCACTGCATCGCCGATGGCATCGCGCTGCTGCGGGTGTTTCTGACCCTGGCCAACCGGGCGCCGCGTTCGGACCGAGAACCGGCGCGGGAGTCGTCGCTGGAGGAACGGCGCGAACAGGCCCGCCTGGCGGCCAAGACGGCCAAGGCGCCTAAACCGCTCGCCAACGGCTTGGCGCGGTTGCGGTGGGGTGGGGCGCTCCTGGCGGGGTTGCTGCGGCAACTTTTGGTGATCCCGGAACCCCGCACCGCGTTGCGGGGGGCGTTGAACGGCCAGAAGCGCATGGCTTGGTCGGCGCCGATTCCCCTGGGCGACATCGCGCGCATCCGCCAGCGCTGGGGTGGGCGAGTGAACGACGTGATGCTGACCGTGGTGGCCGGCGCGCTGGGGCGGTATCTGCGGGCGCGGGGCGATGCCCGGCCGGGGTTGATGGTGCGGCTGGTGGTGCCGGTCAATCTGCGGCCCTACCAGGAAGACATTCAACTGGGCAACCAGTTTGCGGTGGCGTTTCTGAAGTTGCCGCTGGACGTGGTCGATCCGGTGGCGCGACTGGCGGCGGTGCGCGCCCACATGGAGTGGGTCAAGGCTTCGCCGGAAGCGATGGCCAATCTGCTGCTGATCCGGCTGGTCGGCGGACTGCCCGGCGGGTTGGAGCGGGGCTTGTTGCGGCTGTTGGGGTTGAAGGCGACGGCGGTGTTGACCAACGTGCCGGGGCCGGAGGAAACGCTGTATCTGGCGAACGCGCCGGTGGCGCGGGTGCTGGCCTGGGTGCCGCAGGTCACCAGCATCGGGATCGGCGTTTGCGTGCTGAGTTACGCTGGGGCCATCACCATCGGCGTCACCACCGATCAGGGCGTGGTGGCCGAACCGAAGGAACTGGTGGTCGGGATCGAGGCGGAAATCGCCGAATTGTTGGCGCGCGTGGGCCCGGACGCCGCGTAGTTATCCATATCAGTCCCAGGGAATCGATGGAGGTTATTATGTTGGTTACCCAGCCCGAAAGCGTTCGACGTCAAGCCAGCGGTCCCCGGATTGGCCTGGCCGTCGCGGGCGGTGGGCCGGTGGGGCTGGTCTACGAAATCGGCGCCCTGCGCGCGCTCGACGATGCGCTGGACGGCGTCGATTTCAATCGGCTTCACGTCTACGTGGGGGTGAGCGCGGGCGCGGTGGTGGCGGCGTTGCTAGCTAACCGGCTTGCGACCGGCCAGATGTGTCACGTTTTCATCAGTAACGAATCCGAGGAGCATCCGCTCGATCCGCGGATTTTTCTGATGCCGGCATTCGGCGAGTACTGGCGACGATTGTCGACCGCGCCCTATCTGCTGTGGGAGGCATTCTGGCGCTATTTGCAAAATCCGCTGGACCTGAGCCTGCTGCAATCGCTGACCCGACTGGGTCGGGTGTTGCCGTCCGGGTTTTTCGACAACGAGCCGATTCATGAGTATCTGGCCCAGATGTGGAGCGGTCCGGGCCGAACCAACGATTTTCGCCAACTGGCGAACCGGTTGTACGTGGTGGCGGTGGATCTCGATACCGGCGAATCGGTGAAATTCGGGGCGCCCGGCTACGACCATGTGCCGATTTCCCGAGCGGTTCAGGCCAGCAGCGCGCTGCCGGGACTGTATCCGCCGGTGGAGATCGACGGCCGCTATTTCGTGGACGGCGCGTTGCAAAAGACCATGCACGCCTCGGTGGCCTTGCAGGAAGATCTGGATTTGCTGTTGTGCCTCAACCCGCTGGTGCCCTTCGACGCCCGGCTGGCGGTTCAGGGCGGCCGGCCGACCCAGGTGGGCCGGTTGGTGGAAGGCGGCCTGCCGGTGGTGTTGTCCCAGACCTTCCGGGCGCTGATCCATTCCCGGTTGCGGGTCAGCATGCAGAAATACGACAGTGAGTTCGAACATACCGACATCGTCCTGTTCGAGCCCAACCGCGACGACGCCAAGATGTTCTTTACCAACGTCTTCAGCTTCTCGGGTCGGCACTGGGTGTGCGAGCACGCCTATCAGAGCACTCGCGCGGATCTGCTGGCCCGGCGGGCCGAACTGGAGCCGATCCTGGCCCGGCATGGCATTCGGATGCGGATGGAGGTGTTGGAGGATCGCGACCGGCATTACTACACCGGCCTGCGCGATCAGCGGGATTTGACCGCGCCGACGCGGTATCGCAGTCGACTGGCTCGGCACCTGCACGCGGTGTTGGACCAGGTGCAGGAAGTCGTTTCACCGTCCGCCGGACGTGCGTGAATATGCCTTGCCTCGGCTTGTCGCCGGGTTCGTGGTCGGTGATGGAACCAATCCGAAACCCGGAGACGGCAAACCGCGATCGAAACGGCTCCGGAACGCTCATTTGGATCCCTCCGGCGCATCGCCAAGCAGGACGTGAAGTTTTTCCGCCACTGCGCTTTAAGATAGGGTTTGTCCAACCAGTCGCTGCCTTCCGGACGATCTTGGAACCAGCTTAGATGCGCTTCGGCATAACCGGAGACGAATAATATTTTGAGGTTGGGTCGGCGCTGGATGGCTTGCCGCGTGAGATCCACCCCGCTTGCGGGGCCCGGCAGAACCACGTCCGTGAACAGCATTGCCACCTGGGGGGGCGCTTCCAAAACCGCTAGCGCTGCCTCGGCGGTATCCGCCTCGACGATCTGGTAGCCCAGACTTTCCAGCATGCGCACCGCCAGTCGGCGCACCGCGCGCTCGTCTTCCACCACCAGGATCGTTTGCCGCCGTGGCTTGGACCGCGCCAGTTCGGCGGAGGTGCCGGCCTGAACGTCGGTGTCTACGGCCTCCGCCGCTGGAAAATGGAGATGGATGCTCGTTCCTTGGCCCACCTTGCTGTGAAGGTGGATGAAGCCGCCGGACTGCTCGACCAGGCCGTGGACCATGCTGAGGCCCAACCCGGTGCCGCGTCCGACCCCCTTGGTGGTGAAGAAAGGCTCGAACGCCCGCCGCTGCGCGTCCGGCGTCATGCCTTGGCCAGTGTCGCGCACCGTCAGTGTGACGTACTGCCCGGCCGCCACGCCGTGCAGCGCGGTGTGTGCGGCATCTTCGTGCAGCCAGTAGTTGGCGGTCTCGATGGTCAGTCGGCCGCCGTCGGGCATCGCGTCGCGCGCGTTGATCGCCAGGTTAAGCAGCGCGGTTTCGAACTGGCCCGGGTCGATCAAGGTCGGGAACAGGTCCGGGGCCAAGCGCGTTTCCAGGACGACAGTCTCGCCCAGGCTGCGGCGTAGCAAGTCACCCATGCCGGTTACCAGCCGGTTCAGGTCCATCCGTTTCGGGCGCGGGGGCTGGCGCCGCGAGAAGATCAGTAGGCGGTGGGTCAGGCCGGCGCCGCGTTCCGCCGCCGCCAGCGCCTCCCGCACCCGATCCCCCATCTCGGCGTCTCCATCCCGCAGTTGCTCCGCCAGCAGTTCGAGATTTCCTAGAATCACGGCGAGCAGGTTATTGAAGTCGTGGGCGATGCCACCGGTCAGTTGCCCGACTACTTCCATTTTCTGCGCTTGCCGCAAACTCGCCTCGGTAAGCCGTTGTCGGGTCACATCGCGGGCCAGCATCACCGCCGCCGGTCGACCCGCGAACGGTCCGTCTAGGGGGGCGACGCGCGCTTCGAACACGCGCGGTTCCGCCGTCCCGTCAGGCCAGGTGTACTCGAAACCTTGGGATTCGCCGGTGCGCAAGGTGTGGTGGAGCGCCTCCAGGCCGGTCCGGGCGTCCTCGGCCGTCAGCACCTCGTCCAACCGCCGACCCAACAGGGCGCCGGGGTCCGGCAGGTGCGGCGGCGGGCGGGTGGTGAGCACCTCCAGGTGCCGCCCTTGGTCGTCCAGCACCGCCAGCATGTCGGGCACGGCGTGAACGATGGCGCGCAGCCGCGCCTCGCTGTCGCGCAGCGCTTGCTCGGCCCGCCAACGGCTGGTGATGTCTTCGCTGAAGACCACGACGACGCCGATCTCGCCCGCCGCATCGTGCCAGGGCCGCACTTCCCAGCGGAGCCACTGGACCGTGCCGTCGGCGCGGTCAAACCGGTCGTTGTCGGCCGTCAGCACCTCGCCTTCCAGCCAGCGCGCGGCGGTGGATGGTTTTCCAGCGCTCGGGGATTTCGGGGAAGACGACGTAGTGCGAGAGTCCCCGCAGGTCGCGTTCGCCCAGGTGGTAGTCGCTCGACCAGCGGCGGCTGACGAACAGGTAGCGCATCTCTCGATCGAACATCGCGAGCGCTGCCGGCGCGTGCTTAACGAAGAGGCGCAGCCGCATCTCGCTGTCGCGCAGCGCCTCCTCAGTTGGCGCGTATCCTCGGTGAGGATCTGGCGATGCTAAGCGGGCAGGAACAGCCGGCGGAAATCATCGACATCGCAGTACAGGTCTTCCAAGTGCATGGGGGTGGCTCCTGAAACGGTGCAGGTGATCACCGGGAACCTTGGCAGGTTCCGCTCCAAGGGCTATCTCCCATCCTTATCCAGAACTCACGTCACGTAAAAGGAAGGGGCGTAACCGATAAATCGGAACGGGCAAATTGCTTGATTTGGCGGGGAGGGTGGGATTCGAACCCACGTGAGGCAGCTAAGCCCCCATCCAATTTCGAGCGCGGTATAAGGCTTTTTCAAACAACCAATTAGGCGCGTATTCCCTACAAAATCAACCTTATACCGCGTTCATCCACTTGAAATCCTCATGGCGTCGCTACAAAATTACAATTTCACCGGAATAGCATCCCTCGTTCTCCCTCCTTCATCGCCGCTCGCAATGCCCGCGCCCGTCGGCGCGATCCATAGCTGTCCGGCCCGGCCCCGTTGTATGGGCGCCGGTGTCTGCGCGGTTTGATCTGTCAGGGGCGGCGCGTAGCGCGCCGCCGGGGTGGCGCTCCTGCGTTTGGTGGCATCGCGCGAGGTTGCAACAACGACTGAAGGCTCAATCGCCGTTGACGCGGTGATAAACTGGATGGGCAGAACGCTGATCACGCAGAGAATAACCATGCAAATCAAATTTATGGCCGCTATATGTACAGGTCTATACGTTATTTCAAATTCAGTTATCGCTGAAGAATGCGGTAGTCGATCAGAAGATTCGGTTTTTATTATGGATTGCCTTTCAGCGCGTTATAAGGCAGCCGATCAAGAATTAAACGCGATATACAGTGAAGCAATGAAATCGCTTTCAAGCGATGGAAAGAAAAAACTTAAAGAAAGCCAAGAAGCATGGCTTAAATATCGTGATGCCAGCCTTGCATTTATAACGGAAGCCAACAGAAACACAGGGTCTACCGGTAATTTTATAATTGAGGCCTACAGAGTAACTCTTGTGAAAAAACGAGCTTCAGAATTGAGGTATATACTGAGTGGCCCCGATGCGGGCTCAGCCGAATGGTAACCCGATCAAACGCGATCAGAACAGCAACGGTTACAAACCTCCACGGCAAAGCCCGTTCCCCGCCGCGACTGAATCGCTATTTACCGGTCTCCTGCGAGGGCAGATGGGGCAAACCGCCTTGCAGTCCTTTATCCCGCTCGCACGACCGACAAGTCCTCTCACCGCGTGGTGTAGGCCGGCGAGCGGCAGTCCTGACGCATGGCTCAGGACCGGTCGAAGCCTTCGCGGGCCGTGCGCAGGGTACCCCGGCCCCAGCGGGCGTTGATCCGATCCAGCACCGCCCACCGGGCCGCCGCGCGGGCATCGCCGGCCACCGCGAACAGATCGGCCTGGGCGCGCGCCGCTGGACTCAGGTCCAGCAACATCACCCCGGTCCCCTGATAGCGTCGGCCCGGCTGAACCAGGGCCGCGACCCCCTGACTGGCGGCGCGGGTCAGCCCGGCGGGATCGGCGGTGGGGACCGCCAGTGGCACCAGGCCGGCCAGTGATGGCACGGCGGTGGGGGACCCGTCGCGACGCGGACGCAGCAGTACCTGAAGGCCTGGGTTTGACTGTGCTGGCGGCGGAGTTGGGCGGCAGCGCGGGCGACGTGGTGGGCGACGGCTGATTGTAACTCCGTCAGGTCGGACACCAGTCGGCCAAACGAGCGGGAGGCGACGATTTCCTGCTTGGGCGCTTTGCGCCGTGTTCGGCAATCCCGCCGGGCGGGCAATGGTTGTGATGAACCAGGGAGCTAAACTTTAACAGAATGCCGCTCGGTTTTCGTGGGAGAAAGGATCATATTTAAACCCTGTTGTTATCGGTAGATCCGCTTGACGTCTCGGCTGGTTTGCCCTATACTTGGAGTACATTTGTACTCTATTCGACGCCCCCAGGCCCAAACGGTTAACGGGTGGTTTCGTTTCCATCGGAGGTAATCCCCATGCCCGCATCCGTCGCCGCAGCGCCTCTTGCACGAGCGATTCCGCCCTGGCTGGAGTTGGCCCTTGACCGCGCGCCAGACGCCGAACCGGAATTCGGCTGGCCGCTGCTGGCGACGTCGGTGCCGGCCGGCTTTCCCTCTCCCGCCGATGATTGGGTCGAACGCCGCCTGAGCCTGGACGAGCACTTGATCCGCCACCCAGCGAGTACCTTCCTGCTACGGGTCAGCGGGGACTGCCTAGCCGGGGCCGGGGTCCACGACGGCGATTTGCTGGTGGTGGACCGGGCTGTGCCGCCCAGCACTGGCAGCCTGGTGGTGGCGGTGGTGGACGGGGCGTTCGCCCTGCGCCGGCTGGGTCGCGACGCCCAGGGACGACGGGTGTTGCAATCGGCCCATCCCGAGGCCCCGGACCGGTCGCTCGATGCCGGGTCCGACGCAATGATCATGATCTGGGGGGTGGTGCGGTGGGCAATTCACCGGTTGTGGCCCGGGCGGGACCGCTCATCCTGATCGACGCCAACCATTTCTACGTGGCCTGCGAGCGAGTGTTCGATCCGGGCCTTGAAGGTCGACCGGTGGTGGTACTGTCCAACAACGACGGCTGCGTGGTGGCTCGCTCGCCGGAAGCAAAAGCGCTGGGCCTTCCGATGGGGGCGCCGTGGTTTCAATGCCGGGAACGGGCCCGTCAACACGGCGTCGTAGCCTTGTCCAGTAACTACGGTACTGGGATTGATGAAAATAAATCAGGGTGGTCGTGATCTCGCCGAGGGTTTGCCGTAAGATCCGCTTCCGCTGGCGCGTACCCTCGGTGAGGATCTGGCGATGCTAAGCGGGCAGGAACAGCCGGCGGAAATCATCGACATCGCAGTACAGGTCTCCCAAGTGCATGGGGGTGGCTCCTAAAACGGTGAGGGTGATCACCGGGAACCTTGGCAGGTTCCGCTCCAAGGGCTATCCCCATCCTTATCCAGAACTCACGTTATATTATCGCTACAGTCCGAAGTCGTGAATTTTGAGAAGGCTAGGCAACGGCGCGCAAGCCGTTGATTTGGCGGAGAGGGTGGGATTCGAACCCACGTGGGGCGGCTAAGCCCCCATCCGATTTCGAGTCAGACGAAACACCTTTTGAATCAACAACCGGGCGCGGGCTGTCAACCAAATACCGGCTATAGCCGGACGCAAAAACGACTCGATCAGCTACGCTGTAGCTACGCTGCCATCAGCGACACAGCCCCTCGCAGGGAACCCCGTCCCTGTCGCCATCCAGCCGGCTCAACCCGCACTGCGTCAGATAAAACCGCGCCTCGTCGCACGAGGTCATCTCGCGGCAGGTGTGCTTGGCTCCACAGCGCCCCGCTCCTTCTGACCGAACCCGCGCCGATTCTGGCCTTGCTACCGCCTTTTCACCATGCCGCCAGTCCCTATCTTCATCCATGGGCGTACCATGGTTGACGTGAAGCTCAAAGCCACCACCAAAGGTCTTACCCAGCAATTTGGGCCAACCCCTCGATGAGTCGCCCAACTTTCGCTAATATTCATCAATGGATCGCCCACCATGCGGAGAAATGGCTTCCCTCCATGTCCCTATCTTGCGTCGATTTGTTCTGTGGTGCAGGCGGGCTGTCGCATGGGTTCATGACTCGCGGCATACCCATCAACGTCGGGATCGACATCGACCCGGAGTGCCGCTATCCATTCGAGTACAACAACAACTCACGCTTTGTCCAACGCGACATCGCCTCTCTGAGTGGCGATGAACTGGCGACTTGGTATCCGGCCAGGGATGTAAGGATCTTGGCGGGCTGTGCTCCCTGCCAACCTTTTTCCACTTACCGGCAACGCGCGGATATCGAGCAGGGTCAGAAATGGAGTTTGCTGCGGGAGTTCGCCCGATTGGTGACCGAGTTACGCCCGGACATCGTCACCATGGAAAACGTCCCTCCGCTCCAGCGGCACATCGTGTTCGAGGAATTCCTCCAGGCGCTTGACGCGGCTGGATATGCCCAACCTTGGTGCCGAACCGTGGAGTGCAGACGCTACGGGGTTCCGCAATATCGCCGCCGTCTGGTGTTGCTCGCCTCTCGGTTTGGGCAGATCGAGATGATTCCACCGACGCATGAGCCTGATGACACCAATCTGACGGTGAGGGCACGCATTGGGCATTTACCCCGATTGCGCGATGGTGATGCGGATGCCCACGACCCCCTGCACCGGACCAGCCAACTCAGCGAGGACAATCGTGAACGCATCCGCCAATCGCGACCCGGTGGAAGCTGGCGGGATTGGGAAAGTCACTTGGTGGCTGCATGTCATCGGCGCCGGTCGGGAAAGACCTATCCCAGTGTCTATGGGCGCATGGCTTGGGACGAACCCGCACCGACGCTCACGACCCAATGCTACGCTTTTGGAAGCGGCCGTTTCGGTCACCCCGAACAGGACCGGGCGCTCTCGTTGCGCGAGGCCGCCATCCTGCAATCCTTCCCTGAGAATTACGCTTTCGTCGCTCCAGGCATTCGCCCACGCTTCAAGGTCATCGGGCGGTTGATCGGTAACGCCGTGCCCGTCGCCTTGGGTGCGGCCATCGCCGAAAGCATCCTGGCGCATCTACGTCATCACCGACTTCACTGAGGAAGTCAGGATTCGCGGGTAGCCGAAGGAAGCGCGAAAAGGGCGCGCAACCGTGCTTCCAGCGCCGGTGAGGTACGGGTTTCGCATTCCCAGACCACCACGACCCGCCAACCCAACGACCCCAGTCGTTCGGCTTGGCGGCAATCGCGCGCTTGGTTGGCGGTGAACTTCGCCTCCCAGAATTCTCGCCGCGTCGCCGGCATGGTGGCATACCGACAGCCGGAATGCCGATGCCAGAAGCAGCCATGCACGAACAACGCGATGTGCCAACGTGGAAAGACCAGGTCCGGCGTACCGGGCAAATCGTGACGGTGGAGGCGAAAGCGCAGTCCCAGACGATGGGCGAGCCGGCGAACCCGCAGTTCCGGCGTGGTGTCCTTTCGCCGCACCGCCCGCATCAAGGCGCTGCGCGCGGTGGAGTCGAGACGATCCATCACAAACGCTGGACTAGGTCGTAAACCCGATCCAGTTCCTTGCTGGCTTCCAAGTATTCTTTGTAACTCTGCCGGGCGCTGTCGATCAATTGCTTGTAAGTGACCACGCGACCGTTCACCGAGGCAAGCTGACCCTTGACGTAGTCTTGATCGTCCGCGTCCTTCAAAGGAGTACCGACGACGAAGATGAATTCATGGGGCTCGTTGTCGCGATTAAGGTCCTTCAGACACTTGCGCAAGGCATTGCGATACTTTTGACCCTGTGTGGCCAGATCAGTGGAGGAAACTTTTCTACTGGCGCGTTTCAATTCGATGATGATGTGCTTCCCAGCCAGGTTTCGATACTTGATATCGACGCGTCCATTTTTTTCCTCATCGGTCAAACCGGCCTTGATCGACCCGAATTCAGAGTTGATAGGGTTTTCCAATATTTCACTGCCGGTGGCCCGCTCCCAGGAAGGATCGAGTAGCCACAAATGCTTGAACAGATATTCTTGCAGTACCTTTTCCCTTTCATCATCCTGAATATTGATTTCGAGATGGCTGATGACATCCAGACGATTTCGGACGATATCGCGATAAAGGCTGGCCTCCAGGGAATCTCGGTCCGCCAATAGACCGAGTAGTCGTTCGGCACCAACGGCAAGAGCATTCTCCAGTTCATGGGTACTCCCTCTCAATCTGAGTCGTTCGAAGGCGAGGATCGCATTACGGAAGACTTCACGCCGCGCATCTTCGTCATCAAGGGTCAGTTTCTGAATCTTGCCAATCAATCCTTCCGCTTGGTCTCGATATCCGCTGGGTAAATTGTCGAGCCATTCTCCGAGAACCGGATGTTCTTTCTTAGCTTCCTTGGTGCCATGTCTCCGGCGCCATTCGCTCCACTTGGAATCCATCTTGTTCAGGACTTGGCGCAGGAAGCTTTCGAGCGCCCGATAGCGTTCGTCATCCTCGATGATCCGCTGGCGGTCGCTGGTGGCGATATCGGTGTATTCGTCGTCGTCCAAAAAATCGGCTTCGATTTGTCCGGTCAGGTATTTGGTGAAGAGACGACCATCGTTCAGACGATCCAGGATGTTTTCCTGGAACAGCCGTCCGCGCGCCATGACCACGATCGAATTCAAATTGCTCGAATCGGTGACGAGTTGTCTGGGTTTGGCGACCGTGCCGATCCAACCGCGTATTTGCCATGAGAAATCCTTCCAGTCGGGAAGCGAACCATCCAAGGTGATCGTTTCCAGCGGGTTGACCACTGCATCCGGTAACGACCAACCACCAATCGTCCACAAGAACTGCACATGACGCAGATCGTCACGATCAGCGAGCGTCACCTCCTGGTCATCGACGTATACGCGGAAGTCATCGCGTTCCAGAATCGAAAAGCGCCTCGCGAGACGTTGACGCAGATTCATGACCCGGACTCTTTCCTTGCGAAGCTGTCTCAGAATAAGACGTGTCCCATGTTCGAGGTCGGGCGACAAGTCGGCTGTGGTCGGATCTGGGCAATAGGGCTTGTTGTCCTTGGCCGCCGCTTCTATAGCTTTGACCTCCATTCGTAAGGCGCTTGATTGGTTTTCCTTGCGCGTGTGCACTTCGACGACACCGGCGATCGAAAAGAGCGAAAGTTTGCCAAGGCCCTTTCGCCCCATCACTTCTCGTCCACCTGGGGATTTAGGAAAATTCGATTTGTCTCGACGCCGATGACCGACCCGCAAGTAACGGTTGTTGATATCGTCCGAAGACATGCCGTGGCCATCGTCCAGAATTTCGATGACATCCTGACTGGTGTCGATCCTGATATCGACGCGCGTGGCGTCGGCATCCCAGGCGTTGGCGACCATCTCGGTCAAGATGGCGGGAACATTACTGTAAAGATTGAAGCCAAGATGCTCTAGGACGTTCAGGTCGATACGCAGTTCGTAGGTAGGGGTCACTTTTTCGTTTTGCATCGTTCGATCATCGCCAGTAGCACAGTTATTTCATCGAACTTGGGCGCGTCGATCCCCGCCAGCCGTACCTTGACTTGTCGGTTGCCTTCAACAAGCACCGTCAAGGTGTCACCATCGGTCACGCTCACCACCCGGCCCGCGAGGGTTTCCGCCGAGGCCGATTGCACCAGGACGGCCACCGCCAGGGCCAGCAGCAGAAGCACGCTACCCGCAATCCGCCTGATCATGTCCCCCTACCGATTGAGCCAGCGCATCAATAACTTTCTGCATCGCATCCTGTTGGTCAGGTGACAGCCGATCGAACATTCGGCCCACCGCCATCGCGCGTGGACTCAACTCCACCATCGCCGCCGAGGGTGGTTGCTCATTCGCGCTGCGATCCAGCCAGCCCGGATTAAGCCGCAGCGACCGTTCGAGCTTCCGCGCCGTTTTCTCGCCAATGTTCCGGTGACCCATCAACAATTGATTGAGGTACTGCACGCTCAGGCCAGCCGCATCAGCAAACGCCTGTTGAGAGTGACACTCTGACACCAGGCGCTTTAGATTCTGGAGACGAGTCAAGGTTATTTCCATACATAAACACTAGAGCAATTACTACACGCTGTCATTCAAGCAAGTGCTTGATATTTTCTACAGCTATTGCTATAAATGACGACATGAACCTAAAAGATTTTTTTGCAGCCCACGACACGGCACAGATAGCCGCCGTCGCGGAGCGGGCCAACACCAGTCTCGGCTATCTGCGCGGATGCCTCTACGGCCAGCGGCGCATGAGCGCCGACCTGGCCGTATGGCTGGAATACGCATCGGACGGCGAAATGACCGCCCGCGAATTGCGTCCTGACCTGCCTTGGCAGAGCACCGAAGCAGCCTGATTTCCTCAACGGTGGTTACTCCCAGGCGGGACCCATCACGACCGCCTGGGCTTCTTCAGGAGCCCACATGCCGGCGAACTGCCCGTTGAAGTGCTTGGAGTCGATCAAGCTGCACCTGCCCGAGGACCTGAAGCGCGACCTTCAGGACCTGGCGATGCAGGAAAAGCGACCCGTCTCGGAGTACATCCGCGACGTCCTGCAACTGCACGTCTACGGCGCGAAGGCCAAGCTACCCACCACCAACACCGCCGCCCAGGCGCGCTAAGACTCGGAGCGACCCGATGAACATCACCACCGCCACGCTCAATCATCCAAAGGTCATCAAGCTCAAGCGACGCCTGGGCACGGACGCCGTGTTATCGCTGTTCACCCTCTGGGCATGGGCGGAACAGGAGCGGCCAGACGGAATCCTCAGCGACCTGGACGAGGAGGACATCGCCATCGCGGCCGGCTGGGACGGCGACGACCGCTTCTTCGCAACCACCCTGATCGAATTGCGGTTGCTGGATTGGGATGGCGCAAGATTCGCCCTGTCGCACTGGCCAGGGTCAAGACCCGGCCAGCCGCCCCAAGAACCCCAGGAACAGGCGCGCATCGAACAGGCGCGCAACGCCGCCCGCGCCCGATGGGAAAAGGGAAAAAGTGTAACGCCTATGCTCAGCGATGCTCAGCATGAATCAGCATATGCTGAGCATATGCTGAGCATAAATCAGCATGATGCGGTACTACGTACTGTTGTAGGTAGTTGTAGTAATACCACCACCACCCCAAACCCCTCCTCCTCAACGTCCGGCGAGGGGGAAAATCCAGGCTGTAACACAGAAGATAGTGAACTGGTGTACCCATCCGGATTAAGCGGATACCAGCGCCAGCAAGCCGAGACCCTCGTGCAGTCTCAAGGCCCACTCGCTCAACCCCTGCTAGACGAACTCGCGGCGGCGATCAAGGCCAACAAAATCCGAAGTAGCCCGATCGCCTATCTTCGCGCCCTGGTAAACCGCGCCCAGGATGGCAAGTTTCAGCCCGACGCCGGGCACCGCATTGCACAAGACCGCATCCGCCGCGCCCAAGCCGAAGCAGCGGTCGCAGCCGCCGAGGCAAGACCCCCCACCAGCAGCCTACCCCCCACACAGCCCGCCCGACCGCCGCGCAGCCAGGAAGGGATAAGACGCATAACGGAACACATCGCCAACCTCAAGGCAGCGCTAGCCGGGGGACAGCCCGCGCCAGAACCCACGGCCCCAACGGATCAACCCGAACAGGAGGTCGCCTAGATGCGACACGGCCGATCAAGAGGAAAGCCAGGAAAGACCCGGAAGACGCGGAAGACGCGCAAGGCGCAGCAGGCCGAGAAGCACGGCCGAAGCAAAAACCGACACCCGTTTCAGGTTGGCCGGGCACGACTTCAGGCGACCATCGCCTTGCAGACGCCCGACAAGCCACGCGAGATCGACAACGTCTGGGACGGGGAGGGGCCGTGAACACAATCATCCCATTTCCAAGAAGCCGGCGAATCGACCGCATCGACCCCCTCGTTGGCGTCATCGCCGGCAGCCAGGTTTTCGACGGCGCGACCGGCCCCATCCTAGAGATTCGATTCGTCACGGCCATCAACAGCATCGACCCGGAGCAACGGAAACTCCTTCCCCGGATGCTCGAATCCGGCAACTTCACCACTCTAGTAATGGAGCAAGAACGATGAATACCTTCGATCAATGCGTTCAGTTTATCCTGCAAGAAGAAGGCGGACTGGTGAACCACCCCAGCGACCCTGGCGGGGTTACCAAGTACGGAATCTCCCAGCGTGCCTACCCCAACATGGACATCCGAGCGATCACCTTGGACGACGCCAAGGCACTCTATAAGCGCGACTACTGGCTACCGATCCACGGCGACGAGCTGCCGGGCGGCCTGGACCTACTGATGCTGGATTGCGCCGTCAACCAACATCCAAGCACCGCCGCCCGGCTGTTGCAAGAAGCGCTGAACACGCGCGTGGACGGCGTAATCGGCGAGATGACCCTCAACGCCGCCCGCCAACAGATGCCAGAAGTGCTAGGCAAATTCAGCGCGCTGCGCGCCTGGCGCTACGAGATCAACCGCAACGAGGAAACGTTCGGGAAAGGATGGTTTCGCCGCCTGTTCAGGGCTTACGACGCGGCTTGGGCTATCTACACAAAGCGATGAACAAGATATCACTGATCTTCACCGCCCTACGCGCCTACAAACAGGCGCGCGGGCAAGAGGCGACGACCCTACGCGGGATCATCGCCGGCACCCTGGCCGCTGGCGCCATCACCGGGCTTTGGTGGATGGGCGCGGAATTGAGCGCGGATCAAATCAGCCTAGTCATGGGCGCGGTTTACGGGGTGGATACGGTCCTGAAGATTGTGATGCCGGATCAACTAAAGCGAGGCACCCATGAACATCAAGACCTTAATCACGATATCAGCGGCGATGATCCTGATGGGACTGATCCTGATCGGGGTGGCGCTGATAACAGGATGCAGCGGATGCCGGCCGACGGCCGACCCCGCGAGGATTCGAGCGATGGCCCAGAGTCACAGTCTGACGGCGCTGAATTTGGCCGAGACGGTAGCGCTTGAGTGCGAACGCCAGTTTTAAACGGGATCACAAAAAATGCACAACAACGATGAGGCCGAGCGGCCGGACCCCAACAACTACTTACGCCGGCAGATGGATCAAATCTTTGCCGAGCGCTTGACGGCCATCAGCACCAACATGGACCGCTTCCGCGACGCGGCGGAAAAAGCCATCCGCGAATCCGCCAAGACCCAGGCGCAGCAAGCATTACTCATCGCGCGGATCACGGCCCTAAACAACCGGTTTTTAGAGCACGACGAACGGGAAGGCGATGACCGCGTCAGGATTATCAACACGATGGAACGGATTACCGAAACGCTCGGCGGCCAAGGCGCGGAAATCAAAGCCAACTCCGAAGCCATCGGCACCCTAAAACAGTGGTCATGGCTACTAGCCGGAGCCATCGGCGCGCTAGCCGCCAGCGGAGTGGGCTGGATCATCCAACACCTGCAAGCCACGGTCGGACGATAGAGATAACGCAATGGCCAAGGTCAAAGGCCCACTGTTCTCGCTATCGGCGTCCGGTCTCTTCCGGGGGATGGAGTTTCGCACGGGTGGCGGTGAAACCACCGTCGCGGCCCCGCGTGAGATCAAAGCCCAGCGGAGACCCGCCCAAGTGGCGCAAAACCAGCGGTTCAAGACCGCCTTGCAAGCCTGGACCGAACTGAGCCAGGAAGAGAAGAACGGCTGGACGGCATCAGCGACCGGCACCGGCATGAGCGGTTACAAGTTCTACATCTCCGAGTACCTGAATCAAAACATCATCCCACCCAACCAGCCGCAACGGCTATGAAGTGGAATCAAGTCCACGATCCAGCCGCCACCCTCCAATTGTTGACCGGCGACGATTGGGGACCCTGGCTGGCTGAAACCCTCGACGGCGCGCAGTCCTCCATCCTCCTGTCCCTGTACATGCTCTCCCATCACTGGCGAGTGCCCAGCCGGTTCAAGCTCGACTTGCTCGACACCCTAGCGCGATGCGCGCGGCGAGGACTTCAATGCCGGGGGATTCTGGCCAGTAGCGAGACGATCACTTCCCGCCACCCCTTCAACGAAGGGGCGGCGAGAACCTTGATCGACGCCGGTTGGAGTATCCGCGGAATGCGGCAACGCCTGTTGCACGAAAAGACCCTCCTGATCGACCGCCGCATGGTCATCATCGGTTCGCACAACATCAGCAAGGCCAGCTTGGCCACCAATCACGACACCAGCATAGCGATTGAATCCCAGCCGCTGGCGGATCAAGCGTGGCGCATCTTCTGGGAACGCTGGCGCGTTGCAAGCCCCTGGGGAACCTGAACATGGCGAAAACCAAATCAATGCACGTACCACCGGGCATGATGGAACAATTTATGAAAACCCTGATGCCCACCAAGGACCGAAGACAGATTCGGCTACGGCCAGGGGTCCGCGTCGCGGAACAACGCCCGGAACCCAGCTATACCACGCGGTTTTGCGCGTTCGCGGCTGGCTGGATCACCCTGAAGGCGACGGCGAACGCCTCAAAGATGGAGGAGAGCGCGCTGTACTCCAAGATATGGGCGGACCTACGCGCCGGGGTATTCGATCCCACCTATTGGCAAGAACTCAGCCCCATCAGCGACGTAACCGAGTACGCAACGCCAAGAGTGAACCCCTACGACCGGTTGTTGAACACGAACTACGAAGACCCCGCCCACAAGCCCAGCGTATGTACCTACAAGGACATCTCGAAAACCTACAGCACCCCCACGGACGACGGCACATCCGATCATCCCGCGCCAGGCTGGGCGGGCACCACCATCGACACGATTTGGCAGGACATCTACCACGCCCAGCGGAAATTGGTCTACGCGCTGCCCCGGAACATGACCGCAACGGAATTTCAGCCCATCGCAATCCACATGGTCATGGACATCACGGCCAACGCCACTCGCCGGGGAAATCGGAATTGGTTCGCCTTCGCCATCGAACGGTATCTCCATCAGGCCATCGCCCCCATCAGCGGCACAAAAGGGGCCGTGACGCACTGGAACCCCGAGGACTGGTACAAGTTCAAGTTGCCCGCCGAAGGCACCGGGCCATGGGACGCCACCGTCCAACGTAAGATATTGGACGGAGCGGACAGCAAGCTACATGTCTTGTCCGACAAGGACATGAACCGGCTCACGCTACGCGTTGCAACCCCGCCATCGATGGGCATGTACGGCAGCCGTAACGACGATGTAAGAGTCATCCATCACGAGACCATCAAGGTCTATTGGGCGAAATAGCATGGCCAAGGTCACCCGACCCCTGTTTTCCGACGAGGCGCGCGGCTCCATCGCCGGTCTGGGGAGCTTTCGCATGGGCGCGCACGGACCACAATTCATCACCCCGGTAAAGACCCGGAAAGCGGAGGCTCAACCCCGGCCCGCGATCCGCGACAAGTTCGCCGAGGCAAAAGCGGCCCACAGCGCCATCGTGCCGGAACGAATCAAAGTCAAAGGAGAATGGCGAGACATTCGGTTGCCCCGCTGGCCGGAATTCTGGCGTCAGTGGTTGATCGACCACCCCTAGTGCGCGGAGCAACAACGGCCATGTGGACCCCGCCCAAGCCCAAGAGCCAACAACCAGGAATCCGTATCGGCAGCACCCCATTCAAGGCGAGCAAGCCGATGCGAAGCAAAGGGCCGAAGAAGCCCAAGCCGCCCAAGGTGGATCGGCAGAAAAAGAAGAACTGCCACCAGCAAGCCTACCGAGAATGGTTGCGACTCCTCCCCAGGGACAAAAGGACAGGAGCGTACAATTGGGATCCGCGAATTCACCCCTCTTTCGCGACCTTCAAGGCGCGGTACTACGCTAGTCATCCCGAATGCAGGTAGCCCACTATGAAACCCATCCACGAAATCACCGTTGCCGTGCGCGGCAAGGTCGGCAACCAGGTTTATCAGCGAGTCGGCAAAGGGCGCGGCAACCTCGATGCGCCCGGCCGCCACGGCTTGCAGTTGCGCCGACATGTCATCCCCACCAACTACCGCACCGAGGCGCAACAACAAAACCGCCGTCGGATAGCGGCGGCGACAGCTGCATGGCTAGCGCTCACCATGGACGAATGGCATACCTGGACCACCCGAGCGAAGAAGTCGAAGCGCAGCGGGTTTAATCTGTTCGTGCAACAGTTTTGTCGGGTCCACCCGGTTTCGGAATTCTGATGGCCAAGACGAAAGGCCCGCTGATGAGCGTCGAAGCGGCCGGCAACTGGGGCAAGGGCAAGTTGCAATTCCGCAAGGGCAAGAACGGCGTCCATGCCTACCGCCCAGCGGACCCCCGCACGGTCAACCAACGACCGGCCAGCCCGGCCCAGGCCGCCCACCGCGCCCAGTACGCCAGCATCCAAAGCGCCTGGCGTCAGATCGGCCCAGAAGAACGCGCGGCGCATAACCAAGCCGCAGCGGCCAGCGGCGACCCGCTCTCAGGGTGGAATTGGTTTTTCCGCGCGATCCGAAGTGCCCGGCCTATCGTCACATCCGCCCTGATGACGGATGTTGGAGAGATCGTCACCACGGACGACGGCCAAGCCATTGTCGAGGGGTAAACCACCATGCCGCGACTGTCCGACATCGAGGATCAAACCAGCGCCGAGCATCCCGACGACCGGCTGTTGGTGGTGGTGGGGGGAAATCTGGTAGTGAATCGGCGGGGTGACCTGTTTCGCAACCAGCGAACCACCACCACCGCGACCACGGGCACCTTGCAAGAAGGTGAATCGGCCACCATCCGATTTTCAGTCCCGCCGAGCATCGAGATTCTCGCGGTCGAAGCCAGCGCCCCGGCCCGCGTCAGGCTCTACAGCAACGCGGACGCCTTGACGGCCGACGCGGCCAGGCCCCGCACCACCCGGCCGACGCCGGGGATTGGGTTGATCCTGGAAACCGTTCACGAGGCAGCGAGTACGGTTGTACTCGACCCGCACGCCCACGGCTCGAACATGGAACACCCCATCGTCGAATCGCTCCCGGCCCGCATCCAAAACATCGGCCCGGCGACCGCGATCACCCTCACCCTGACTTACATTCAGCGGGAACGCTCATGAGCACGACCCTAGACACCACCCTTTACGCGAGCAACAGCACCGACGCGATGTTTCGCGCGTGGGCGAGCTTCATCCATTCGGTTTTCGCGCTAGGACTTACCAACACCGCCGACACCGGCCAAATCAACTTGGCGACGGTAACAAAGCCATCGGTAGCCAGCGCCAGCCAAGGCTACAAGATGTACCGCACCAACGACGGCTTAACCAACGTCTATATCAAGTGCGAATTCGGGTGCACGTCCAACGTGCTGTACCCGAGCCTATGGATCACCATCGGCACCGGCACGGACGGGGCGGGCACCATCAACGGAACCGTGCTGATGGCGCGGACGCAGCTTTACACAGGAGCCAGCGACACCACCAATCAACACCTCTGCTTCGGCAGCGCCGCGAACAACCGCGTTTGCTTCGGGATGTTCCTGTCCGTCACGTCAACGACGGCCTTTTGGTTTTCCCTGGAGCGGAGGAAGACATCAGCGCTAGCGGACGCGGACACCGGCATCATCATCGATTCAGGACGCGGCAGCGCGGGCCACATGTCCCTATGCGCCCCCTTTACCGGCGTCATCCCCACGCCAGAAACCGGGCTGCAATTCATCCTCACCACCAACAATCCCGGCGTCTACGGCAACACCATACCCGAGGCGCTACGCATCCCCTGTCTAGGGCCATCCGAACCCCCCGGCCTCAACGTCGCCATCTGCAACGTCAACGACTACGGCGCGTTCGCCGAAGTCACCATAAACATCAACGGCGTCAACCGCGCCTATAAGCACTGCGGAGCAAACATCAATTCCTTGCGGGGGATGAGTACCGGCGTCGGCGATGCCAACACCCGCTTGATGCTCCGGTACGAATGATGGCGATCCGCACCGGCTTGGAATATCCGACCGCGACCCCCTTTGGGGTCACCACGACCCGAACCGGCACCGCCGCGCCGAGCAACCGGCCCATTCACGGCGGGACCGTGACCCGGCCGGAAAACGTCACCCTTCCCCACTCGGCCGCGACGCTCTACACGGCGCGAACCCCCATGCAAATCACGGTGGGCGGCGACGGGAGCGGGGTCTACCCAACCAGCGGCCAGTTGTGGCCGCTCCACTACTGATGGGACACGAAGACCCGCCTGAACCCATCATGTTGACACTGGGCAAAAAATAGCCTATTTAGGCAGCGTTCAAATCGGTGTTAAGAGAGGTAACAACCATGGCTTTAGTCTCCGGTGCCCTGTTCTCGATGGAAGCGTCCGGCGCTTACGGTGGCTCAATCGTCTTCGGCAAGTGGAAAGGCCGCCAGTACGCCCGCCAGCTGGTGATCCCGGCGAATCCCAACAGCGCCGATCAAGAGGCAGTCCGCAACCGGTTGCGCGCGACTGGCGTGATTCAAAAGTGGGTGAACGCGACGAGCCTGGTTGAATCCGGCAAAACCGGCACCGACAAAACGCGACTCGTGGCCGCCACGCCGGGCGGGTACGCCTGGAACGGCTGGCTAGTCGATAACTGTGTCGGAAAGGGTGGATTAACCTACGACGCCGCCCTAGCAGCTCACGCGGCGCTAACCGCCCCGCAGAAGACCGCCTGGAACAGCGCCGCGACGGCCCTTTCTCCCGCCCTTGCGCCCGTCTACCAGACTCAGGCTGGCGGAACCGCTGGCACGCCGTTGACGGCCGGCGAGGTCTTCTTTATTTACCGCTACGGCTTGAGTCAGGCCGGTTTGGCCGACGCCCCGAACGGCACGCCGCCAACCTACGCCTAAGATTTGGGGTCGCCATCTCCCAAGGCGACCCAGCCCCCGACCGGCCGAAAGGCCGGTTTTTTTTTGCCCGAACACCCGAGCTGTAGCCATAACAAAGACATCAATAAGACATTGATATAGATAACATATAATAAAAGCGGGGGCGGCGCATTAGGATGTGCCGGGTAGATCAGATACTTGGAAAAATACCTCCAAGACATCCGCAAAACACCCCGGCGACCGGAAAAAAATTTTTCCCACGCGCCCGGCCGCGCCACCAAAAAACGACGCGGTGACCCCATACCCCAATAGAGGGAAGGGCGCAACACCCCGCCAGCGGCCCACCCAACACACGAGAAACCACCAGCCAAACCGCGCGGACGATATTCTCGGTGATAAACCACCACCAGCACCCGGCCAGGAAACCCCAAGGCAAATCACCGAAACGCGGAATCAGCCAAAGTAGGCGAAGGACAGAGCCGCCACGGGCGGACAATCCGAAACGGGGTCAACAAAGATGGACCCCAAGGCCAAGGAAACTTAAACGGTCGGCGCGCAAAGCACGAAGCCACCGCCAGTTGTGCAACCCGCGTACAACCTCAAGCAGAAGCGCGTGCCCCAGCGCCAGGCCGAACAACTCCAAAACCCGCACGGAAACAGATCATCGAGGCGGTGAAGCTGGCCGAATCGAGCGCCAACAACCGCAACGGCATCGGAGCGCCAGCCGCAGATCGAGGACCGGCAATGCCCGGAGCGCCAAAGCCGCAAACCCAGCCAACATCCGGGCACCGCGCGCGGAAAATTCACGGGCCAAAATCAGAAAACCGCCATAGAGCATTCATAGGGCTGGGATATACGATCAAGCCAAAACTGGGGGCCAAGCGGGGAAGGCCATCAGGGCGCGTTCAGAGCGCGTTCAGAGCGCGTTCACCGTCCGGCCATAGCTCATCCATCCCTGAGGCATCGACGCGCCCAAACGGCCGCACAGAGCGATTGGCTGAGGGTGTCCGCCATCCTCCCTGCTGCTGCGTTTCCCCCTGCTGTTCGGCGGTCGATGGGGACGGGACACCTTCGTGGTTCGGAACGGTGTTTTTTTCTGGGGGATAGGGCCGGGCTGTTCCGGGCGGGCAGGCTTACTTGGTTTCCGTCGGGCGGCACCGAGCGAAGTCCTACGCTGCGCCCGGTTCGCTGCCACGGGAACCAGCACGCATCCATGCGCGGCGGGCGCGCTCCCGGCGCGCGCGCTGACCTCTAGGACCGATCCGCTGTTCGCGCGGCGGTGTCCCGCGCCGCGCTCGTTCCGTCGGTGGCGGGTCTGCAAGCCGTCCTGTCCCTGGTTTTTGTTTGCCGCGCGCGCGTGTTTTTTGATTGTGCCCGGGGTATCCCCGGCGACAAGGCGGCCGGGGCATCCTTGCCCCGGCTTGGCGGCGGGCGCTGCGGATCTTCCGCGTTTTTCCCGCGCCTCTTCGGTTCGCGGGCCGGACAGGTCCGGTTTTCCGGGCTAGCCGCGCCCTTGGCCTTGTCCCCGGGGCCTCTCCCCGGGCGCTTTTGGGTCGTTCGCGGCGCGCGGCGGGGCGGGGCTGGCCTGTTCCGGCGTTGCTGGTTCGTGGGGGTGTCTCGTGGTGCGTTCTCCGGTTCGTGGTGCGGTGGTTCGGCGTTCCGTGGTGGTTCGTCCGGTTCGGCGGTTTGCGGTTCGGTTTTCGGCGTTCTCGCCGCCTCGTTTCGCTCCTTGCGGGGTTGCGGTGGTGTGGTCCCCGGTGGGGGATTGCGGCCCGTTGCCGTGGCCGGGTCGGGCGGTGTCGGTTCGGGTCGGGCCGGGGTTGCGGCTCCGGGCGCTGCGGGTCCCGGGCTGAGGGGTGGCGGGGTCGGGCGGTCCTTCGGGGCCGCCTGGCTCTTTTTCGCGCGGGTCTGGCGACCACGACAATCCCATGCTGGACCCGAACCCGTGCCCTCCCTGGCGGGTTGCGCCGCTCCCAGCGGCGCTCCCAGCGTGGGCGGTAAGAACGGTCCCCGCGCCGGTTCCCTCCGCGCCGCGCCCGCGTGGACCCGGCTTCAGCCACGGGCAAGAGCATGGCGCGCGGGCGTGGTGCGCGGCGGGCCGGTCGCGGGTCCCGATGTCCTGGGGCTTTCCGCCCCCGTTCCCCCCGCGCTTCGCGCCTTCGCGCCGTCCCTGGCTTGCCGTCCCTGGCCTTGTGCTCTCTGCGTTCGCGCCCCGGGGCGGCCCGTGGGGCGTTATGCGCTTGTGCCCGTGTCGGGCCGTCGCCGACAAGGCGGCCGGGGCATCCCTGCCCCGGCTTGGCGGCGGGCGCTGCGGGTCTTCCGCGTTTTTCCCGCGCCTCTTCGGTTCGCGGGCCAGACAGGTCCGGTTTTCCGGGCTGGCCGCGCCCTTGGCCTTGCGTCGCCGTCCCGCCCCGTGCTCTGTGCGCACGCCCCCTCGGCCCGTCCGCCGGGGGGGCGGGGTTGGGGTCCTTCCCGTCCCTGTGGCGCGCTCCTGGCGCGCCTTCCGCCGCTCCTTGCGGCGGTGGGGTGGTGGCTCCCGTTGGTCGCTGGTTCGCTTGGGTTGGGGTGTCTCGTGGCTCTTTCTCGCTCGGTGGTGGTTTCTCGTGGTGGCGCGGTGCTGGCCGCCGCTCCTTGGCGTCGCGTGGTCGGGTCCGCCCTGTCGTCGGGCGCGGCCCGCTGGCGGTTGCGCTCGTCGGCGCGGTCGTTCTCGGGCACGGTCGTCGTGGTGGGCTTTTCCTGCTTTGGTCGGGCCGCTGCGTTCGCGTCGGCTTGGTCGGGTTGGTGCGGTTTCCCGGTCGCCGTCTCGGCGCGCGCCGGGGCCGCTGGCCGCCTGTGGGCGGTTTCCGTGCCGGTTCGGCCGCCGCTGGCGGTTGCGCTCGCCGCCCCGCTGGTGTCGTCGCGTGCGTGGTGGTTTCGTGGCCGGTAGGGTGGCGGTGGTCGCGGTGGCGGCGTTGCCGCCGCTGCCGGTCCTCGTTGCGGCCGTGGCCGGCTGCCGGTCGCGCTGGCTGGCGCGCGGCGGTCGCCGCGCGCTGGCGGTTCGCGCGCCCTCGCGGCCCCTCGCGGCGCTCCTCTGTCGCCGTGCTCGCGCGTTCGGGCTGTCGCCCGCCCGCGCGGGCCGGTCTGGCCGGCTGGTGTTGTTGCCGGTCGCGCGCTCGCGCGGCCCCGGTCCCCTCTCTCTCCGGCTGGCGGGCGCGGCCCCTCTGCCCCGCCGCCCCTCGTCCCCGCGCCCCGTCTCCCTCCCGCTGTTCTGATTCGGCCCGCCCCCTCGCGGGCGGTTTTGCCCGAGCTGTCGCCCGCGCCCCTCGCGGGCTTTTCTCTGCCGGAGCGGGAGCCAGAACCCTTGGGGTGGGAGCCAGAACCGTTGGCGACCACGGTTTGACCGTGGCGGGAGCCAGAACCCGAGCTGCACGCACTTTCGCAACGGCTAAAACCGACCTAGCTCACCGCCAATGCCGCCCACTCTGGGCGGTTTTTTGCGGTGAGACTATAGCGTTTGCTTGATTAAGCTATAGCTTTTGCTATAATTCTGGTGGAAGGGCTCTTTTTTAGTGGTTAGCGGTTTTTGCGGAGGCCTTGAAACTGGCAAAAACCGAAACCGAGCTTTCGGGTTTTCAACATTGAAAAACCAGGCCATCGGGGAATGGATGGCAAAACCGCCAAGGACGGCACTATCGAAACAACCAGGGGAACCAGACCAATGAACGGCCCGAGCGACTTTCACGACTGGGAGTATGAACGGTTATCAGACAGCGACAAGGACGAGGACGAGGATTACGAAGAGGACGATGAACCCGATTGTCTCGATTACGACTACCCAACAAATTATGGAGGCAAGCCGCTGTGAAAAGCGATGAAGATATTTGCGGGCTGTGCGGACTTCCAGGCGCGGACAAAATCCCCCGCGCGATTAGATGGCCCGGCGAACGCGGGCCAACGAGCGAGTTCGTTCACGCGGAATGTGAACGACTAGAGATGGAAAACGCTTTTTATGCGCTTTCCAAGGATCAACGACGCGAATTTCTAAACAGCCTTTAATGGGAGCACGGTATGAAAGCGACGTTATACGAACTCCTCGACGGTGGAGGAGAAATAAGGGTGGAGATAGGCGGTATACCCAAATACAGGTATTTGACCAACGATGAAATCATAACGCTTCTTGACGGGCTAGAGGCTCTTGAGCGGCAAAAGAAGGAGGAGAAAAAAGAAGCGGCATAAAAAAAGCGCTTGCGTTGGTTCCAACAGCGCAAGCGCCCCACTGCAACCCCGAACAGCAACGTAACGAGGTTACCCCGATGCTAGCAAAAGCAAGCGAAGAATTGAACGACGACAAGGACTATTCACCATGGTCGGACACCCAACACGCCGCTGATGCCATGGCATTTGACGCCTGGCTTCAGACACCGGACGGCAAGGCATGGCTAGCCGCCGAGGAATTTGAATCCATTTCCAAGAGAGAAGGCTACGGCCCATGCCGAGGAGTAACGCAATGACCTACGAAATTACTGAATACAACGCCACCGCCGCCGCGATTGCCATTTTGCGCGATAAGCACGCCGGCCCGTTCGACGCCACCACCAAGGAAGGCATGGCCTTGGCGAAGGAAGCCCGCGCCGAGGTTCGCAGCTACCGAACCTCGGTAGAGAAACTACGCGCCGAACTCAAGGCACCCTTGCTCGAAAGGGGCAAGCAGATCGACGCCGAAGCCAAGCGGATCACCGCCGAGTTGACCCGCATCGAGGAACCCATCGATGCCGCCATCAAGGCCGAGGAACGGCGCAAGGAAGAAGAGAAAGCGGCCAAGGCCCGCGCCGAAGCCGAGCGGGTGGCGCGGATCAACGCGCGCCTGTTGAACATCCGCAGGATACCCACGTCACTGATGGGCCGGCCCGCCAGCGAGATCGAAACCGAGATCGCCCGGATGATCGCCTATCAGCCGAACCCTGAAGAATTCGTCGAATTCTTGCCGGAAGCCCTCGACGCCCGCAACGAGGTTCGCGCGGTCCTGGAAACGATGCTGATCGAACGGAAACGCGCCGACGAGGAGAAAGCGAAAATCCAAGCGGAACGGGAAGAACTGGAACGCTTGCGCGCCATCGTCGCCGCCAATCCGCCCGCCCCGCCGCCCGAGCTGTCGGCCGCGCCAGCGCCACCCACGCCCAGCACAAAACCCAATGGGCGCGGAAAGAAAGCCCCAGCGCTGACCCCCATCCAATCGCTGATCGCGACCGCCCAGGCCGGAAATATGAAGATCGAGGATGCCATCCAGACGGCCTACAAAATGGGCTATGACGATGGCGTTGTCGCCGCCACCACGGCCAAGTAACCCAAACCCCCACCACCGCCAAGGACGGCGACAACCAACGAGCAAAGAGGATAACGACCATGACTGAGCAAAACCCAAACGAATTACTGGCAGCGCTATCGACGCTTCTTAACCAGGCGAGCGCAACCGCGCCGCTCACCACCACGCCGACCGGACAGGGGTTGGGGATGGCCGGACCCGGCCCGACCGCGATTCGGGGAATTTCGGTCCCAGTCAAGATCAAGGTGGGGAACGGATCACTACGAACTTATGTGGAGCTCGGCCCCGAGGCGGTCACCAGCCAAGCCGCGTTCATGGCCGCACTCGAACAGGTTGAACGCACGGTCGGCCCGCTGGACATCTGGGAATCCTCGCGGGATTCCGGGTTAGGCGGGAACCGCTACGGTTCGCACGGCGGATTCAGGAGATAAGACCATGCCCACCACCGCAACAAAGCAGATCACCTTCCTAGCTCCCCTGGCCCCCGCTGCGTTCGTGACCATCGACCTTGAAACCGGTGACGCGCCCGCCGAAGCCATCGCCGAAGCCATCGCCGCCTGGAAAGCGCCCAGCAACTGGAAGGCGGAAACAGCAGAGTTGAAGCGCCGCGAGTACGCCGAGAAGATCATAGAGAAAGCGGCGCTACTCGACGCCAGCCCCATCCTTTGCATTGGGATGCAAACAGACAACGCCAGAATGCTATTCAACGGCATGGACGACTCCGCGCCCACCATTGACGGATGGCCCGTCGTCCCTTGCGCCAACGAGCGCGGCCTATTGATCGCGCTGCGTGCCTGGCTGGACGCCAGCGCCACACAAGAAACCCTGATCGTGGGCCACAACGTCCGCAATTTTGACCTTCCAAAACTGCGGCACGCCTACATCCGGCATTCATTGCGGTTGCCACAACTTCTCATGGCCAGAATCGGAAGTGAGAGAGTCGCCGAGACGGTGGACACCGCCGCCTTGTTCAAGGCGTTTTCCATGGAGCACCGCGACGATTTTTGCCCGTCACTGGACACCATTGCAGCCAGCTTTGGGATTCCGCGCCCGAAGCAGCACATGATCGGCGCGGACGTGCCAAGACTGCATAAACAGGGGCAAATCGAAGCGGTCCTCACCTATTGCGCCGTGGACGTGGCGACCACGACACGCGCCTACCAACTCATGTCCTGCACCGCGCAGGGCATCGAATAACCACCAACCAGCGCCAGGGATGGCGCGAGGAGCACGATATGAAAAAGCAATTAACAAGAAGCAAAAGGCGCGGCAAAAGAAAAGAAAATTTCGGTGACTGCTTAAGCTGTGGAGTACCGTTGCTTGAACGCGGCGGATTCCACGGAACCCAGTTGTGCGGGCCATGCTGCACGGGGGAAGCAAGGACGGCAGGAATGCTATCCATCGAAGACCCAGGGCCAGAGCCGGAGAAATGACCGATACCATGCCAATCCGACCGGAAAATAAAGCCCGCTACCCGCGCGACTGGAAACAGATTCGCGCGGCCATCCTGGAACGCGCAAAAAATGCCTGTGAGCAATGCGGAATAACAAACCGGATTTGGAGGAACAACCGTACAAACGCATGGACACAAAGAAAAGATATTGCGGACCGATGGGAAAAAACCGGCGACTCTGTGACGCGGATCGTGCTCACCATCGCCCACCTCGACCACACGCCTGAAAACTGCGATCCGGCCAATCTCCGCGCCCTGTGCCAGCGATGCCACCTGGCCTACGACGCTAATCACCACCAGCGCACAGCCTATGAGACTCGCAGAAAAGGCAAAGCTATAGGGGATCTGTTCGATGCGAACCCTTGACCTGAGCGAAGCGGCGGCCCTGTTGCGATGCTCGCCCGATCATCTTCGCAAGCTAGCCAGTGGTGGCCAGATTCCATCAACCAAAGTGGGTCGCCGCTGGCTGTTTGTCTCGACCCATCTGGAAGACTGGCTACGGGCGCGCTACGCTGCATCAAGACAGCCCGCGCCCTCCGTGGAGGGTTTATGTCGTTATACCGAAGAAAAGACTCCCCCTACTGGTGGACAAAAATCACTATCCCCGGCCGCGCGCCAGTGCAGGAAAGCACTCGGACTACCCACAAGCGGCAAGCCCGCGAGTACGAGAGGCACAGGGAAACCGAACTTTGGCGCGTGCTGAAACTCGGCGACAAACCGCGCCATACCTGGGAAAACGCCGTGCTCCGCTACCTGGAAGAGACGGCGCATAAGCGGGACCACCACGGCGATAAACAGCGCCTGAAGTGGCTCTATCCACACCTTGAAGGGCGGTATCTGGACACCATCACCCGAGAGCAAATCGATACCATCATGGCCCAGCGCAAGGAGTTGAAGCCCAGCAGCGTGAATCGCTACTTGGCCACCATCCGCGGAATCCTGCGCAAGGCCAGCCGCGAATGGGGCTGGCTGGATGCTATCCCAACGCTACGGATGCGCGAGGAGCCCCCACGAAGAATCCGATGGATCACCCAGGACGAAGCGGCCCGCCTGCTGCGGGAGTTGCCACCGCATGTCGCCAACATGGCGGAGTTTTCGTTAGCGACCGGGCTTCGCCTCGCCAACGTAACCGGCCTACGCTGGACCCAGATCGACTTGGGGCGGCGAACCGCTTGGATCCATGCCGACCAGAACAAGAGCAAAAAGGATTTGGTCGTGCCGCTCAACGACAGCGCGGCTGAAGTGCTTCGACGCTGCTGGGGAAAACATCCTGAGTTTGTATTCACCTACGGTGGGAACCCCATCAAGCGCCCGGACATCCTCACCTGGCAACGCGCCTGCAAAAAAGCGGAGATTGCCGATTTCCGCTGGCACGACCTCAGACACACATGGGCAAGTTGGCACGTCCAGGCAGGCACCAGCTTGCAAACCCTGATGGAACTGGGCGGATGGTCGAGCTATGAGATGGTGTTGCGCTACGCTCACCTTGCGGGAGAGCATCTCCATAGCGCGGCGGCCAACGTGGTTACGTTGCAGCTACGCGAAGGGAAAGCAGCGTAGCCGATAAATCGGAACGGCCTACGCAAGCCGTTGATTTGGCGGAGAGGGTGGGATTCGAACCCACGTGGGGCGGCTAAGCCCCCATCCGATTTCGAGTCGGCGCCGTTATGACCGCTTCGGTACCTCTCCGGGAAGATTGCGTGCAACGAAGGCGGAAGAGGCATGTATTGTACCCCATCGCGACGCCTTGCCAACACCCGAAGAGTCGTTTCAGGCGGTGATCAAGGCGCGCAATTCCTCAGTTCGGCGCTCCAGCAACACCAGGTCGCCCCGCGTTTCCACATTCAGCCGCAGCAGTGACTCGGTGTTGGAGCAGCGTAGATTGAACCGCCAGTCGGGAAAAGCAAGACTGACGCCGTCGGTTTCGTCCAGGGCGGGTTGCCGATCGGCGTAGGCGGCCAGGATTTCCCGAATCTTGGCCGCCGCGTCGGTCACCCGAAAGTTGATTTCGCCGCTGCACGGAAACGCCCGTATCCGCGCATCCAACCGCGCCGCCAGCGGTTGACCATCGCGGCAAAGTTGCTCGGCAACCAGCAACCACGGGATCATGCCGCTGTCGCAGTAGGCGAAATCGCGGAAGTAGTGATGGGCGCTCATCTCGCCGCCGTACAGCGCGTCCTCCAACCGCATCCGCTCCTTGACGAAGGCATGGCCGGTCTTGCTTTGCACCGGCACACCGCCCGCTGCCCGCACTTGCTCGATCGTGTTCCAGGTCAGCCGGGGGTCGTGGATGACTTTGGCGCCTGGTTGCCGCGCCAGCAAAATTTCCGCCAGCAAGCCAACCAGGTAATACCCCTCAATGAAACGTCCATTGGCGTCGAAGAAAAAGCAGCGGTCGAAATCACCGTCCCAAGCCAGCCCCAAATCCGCGCCGTGCGCGCGCACCGCTTGCGCCGTGGCGGCGCGGCATTCCGGCAACAACGGATTGGGAATGCCATGGGGAAAGGTTCCATCGGGCTCGTGATGAATCTTGATGAACTGGAAGGGCAGACACGGTTCCAAGGCATCGATGATCGGTCCAGCCCCGCCGTTGCCGGCGTTGACCACGATCTTCAGCGGTCGTAGGACGGAAGGATCGATAAAGCTCAGCAGATGGGCGACGTAGGCGCTTTTGTCCGGCCGATCATCCAGTTTGCCACGCCGATTGGCCATCGTGAATTCATCGCTGGCGGTGGCTAGATCACGGATAGCGAACAATCCGCTGTCGCCGCTGATCGGCCTGGCCCGCTCGCGGACCAGCTTCATACCGTTGTAATCCATCGGATTGTGGCTGGCGGTGACCATGATCCCGCCGTCCAGACCGTGATGGAAGGCGGCGAAGTAGATTTCCTCGGTCCCACACAAACCGATGTCCAACACGTCCACGCCGCCGTCCAACAGACCCTTGGTCACCGCCGCGCCCAGAGCGGGACTAGTCAAGCGCACATCGTGGCCGACCGCCACCCGCTGCGGTTGCAGCAGGACGGCATAGGCTCGGCCGATCCAGTAAGCCAGATCCTCGTTCAGTTCGTCGGGAACCCGCCCCCGAATGTCATACGCCTTGAAGCAAGCCAGTTCATCGTTCCGCATGAATTCTACCTTTCGCCTGTCGCCGTTCATTCCTCGCCATTTCCCCGGCCGTAGACGTCCTCGAACCGGACAATATCATCCTCGCCCAGATAGCTGCCCGATTGCACTTCGATGATCTCCAGGGGAATCTTGCCAGGATTGGTCAGCCGGTGGGAGACGCCGACCGGGATGTAGGCGGACTGGTTCTCGGTCAACAGAAACACTTCGTCGCCGCGATGAACGCGAGCGATGCCGCTGACCACCACCCAATGCTCGGCCCGGTGATGATGCATTTGCAAGGAGATGGACGCGCCCGGCCGGATCGTGATGCGTTTGACCTGGAACCGCGCCTCCATGTCGATGGCGTCGTAGTAGCCCCAGGGCCGATAAACCTTGCGGTGCATCCGGCTTTCTGGACGCCGGCCGGCGTTGAGCCGGTCCACCACCGCCTTGACATCCTGTACCCGCGCCGTGCTGGTGGCCAGCACGGCGTCGGCGGTCTCGACCACCACCAAATCGTTCACGCCGACCGTGGTCACCAGCCGGGTGGAGGCGTCCACGTAGGTATCCTGGGTTTCGACCGCGATCACGTCGCCGCGGGTGACATTGCCGTCGGCGTCGCGCGCGCCTCCTCCCACAACGCCGACCAGGAACCGACATCGCTCCAGCCGACCGCCAGCGGCGCGACCACCGCGCGCTCGGTCTTTTCCATCACCGCGTAGTCGATGGAATCCTTGGGACAGGCAGTGAACGCCTTACGGTCCAGCCAAAGAAAATCGGTATCGGCATGACTGGCGGCGAGCGCCTTTTGGCAGGCGGCCAGTATCGCCGGGGCGAAACGCTCCAGTTCCGCCAGAAACGCCGAGGTGCGGAACAGTAACATGCCGCTGTTCCAATAGTAGCCGCCGGCTTCTAGATAATCCTGGGCAGTGGCGAGATCGGGCTTCTCGACGAAACGTTCCACCACGCCGACCTCGGATTGACCCACCGACGCCCCGGCCTTGATGTAGCCATAGCCAGTTTCCGGCCCGGTCGGCACGATGCCGAAGGTGAGCAGTCGGCCCGCCTCGGCATGGGGCGCGATCCGTCGCACGGCGGCGCGAAAGCCTTCACCATCGGTGATAACGTGGTCGGCGGGCAGAATCAGCAAGGTCGGATCATCGCCCCCACGCTGGGCATGGAGCGCCGCCACCGCCACCGCCGGCGCGGTGTTGCGACCGACCGGTTCCAAAATAACCGCCGTCGGTTGAATGCCGACCGCGCGCAACTGCTCGGCCACCATGAAGCGATGTTCCTCGTTGCAGACCACCAGCGGCGCGGTCACACCGTTCAGACCGGCAATCCGCAACGCGGTGTTTTGCAGCATGGTCCACTGGTCCACCAGCGGCAGGAATTGCTTGGGGTAAGCCTCGCGCGGCAGCGGCCACAACCGGGCGCCGCTGCCGCCGGACAGGATGACGGGGATGATCATGCCTTTTCACCGCGGCCGATGGCGTAATAGGTAAAGCCCTGTTCGCGCAGATAGTCGGGATCGTAGAGATTTCGACCGTCGAAGATCACCGGTTGTCGGAGCTGTTGGCGAATAGCGTCGAAATCGGGGCTGCGGAATAGGCTCCATTCCGTCATGATCACTAGCGCGTCGGCACCGGTCAATGTATCCATCGAACTACCGCACAACTGGAAATCGGGCCGCTCGCCGTAAAGATGACGGGCTTCGTTCATCGCCGCCGGATCGTAGGCCCGCACCACGCAACCGGCATCCCAAAGCGATTTCAGTAAGTTACGACTGGGTGCCTCGCGCATGTCGTCGGTGCCAGGCTTGAAGGCCAACCCCCATAGGGCGAAAGTTCGCCCGCGCAAACCATTCCCGAAGTGGCGGCGAATCTTGGCGAACAACACGGTTTTTTGCCGCTGGTTGACCGCTTCCACCGCCCTCAACAGGACGGCTTCGTAGTTCACGGAGCGGGCGGTGTATTCGAGAGCCTTGACGTCCTTGGGAAAGCAGCTACCACCAAATCCGGCCCCCGGATAGATGAAGTGGTAACCGATGCGCGGGTCGGCGCCGATGCCCACCCGCACCTTTTCGATATCGGCCCCCAGTCGCTCGGCCAGGTTGGCCATCTCGTTCATGAAGCTGATCTTGGTGGCCAGCATGGCGTTGGCGGCGTATTTGGTCAGCTCCGCCGAGCGCACGTCCATCTCGATCAGCCGGTCGCGGTTGCGATTGAACGGCGCGTAGAGGTTGCGCAACAACAGGGTGGCCCGATGATCGTCGCTGCCGACGATAATGCGGTCGGGGCGCATGAAATCCTGCACCGCGACGCCTTCCTTGAGAAACTCCGGATTGGAAACGACCGAGAACGGGACGCTCAAACCACGTTCGGCGAGCGCGGCGGCGATGGTTGCGCGCACCACGTCGGCGGTGCCCACCGGCACGGTGGATTTGTTGACCACCACCCGGTAATCATCGAGATGCTGGCCGATGGAACGGGCCACGGCACGAACGTGTTGAAGATCGGCGGAACCGTCCTCGTCCGGTGGAGTGCCGACGGCGATGAACTGAAACAAGCCGTGGGCGACACCTTCAGCCACATCGGTGGTGAAGCGCAACCGGCCGCTGGCGCCGTTGCGCTGAACCACCTCGTCGAGGCCCGGCTCGTGAATGGGGATTTCGCCACGCTGAAGCAGGGCCACCTTGCGCGGGTCCACGTCCACACACAGTACATCGTTGCCGACCTCGGCGAAACAGGCGCCGGTGACCAGTCCGACATAGCCGGAGCCGAAAAGGGTGATCTTCATGGGCTCAAAGGACTTCGAGAAGTTTTGTGGGTAAGCGCCAGTCGTGGGAAGCCGGCGACCATGAAGGCTTATTGGCTCAATTTAACACATCCGCCCTCCGGATTATCGGTGTGGAGTTTTACCAAGAACGGCGCGGCATGACGAGGTTCAAGGTCGTGAAAGTTCCATCCATGCGGGGGAACGCCGAGTCGTTCACGGCGCGGTCCAGTAATGGCGATGCGCGTGCCGGTAACGTTCTGGTTCCAGTGGCTGATCAGGTTCCAGCCGGAAGGTGAGCGCACCCTCGTCGGAGGCATTCAACAACGTGGCGCCGGTGGCTTGATAGCGGGCCACGGTCTCGGGGCGCGGATAGCCGAACCGATTGCGGTGGCCGGTCGAAAACAGCACGTAGCGCGGTCGCACTGCATCGAGGAAGGCGGGTGTGGAGAGATTGCGATGACCGTGATGCGGCGCGACCATAATTTCCGCCGCCAATCCAGATCCAACCGTGGTCGCTAGGGCCGCTTCAGCAGCGGTTTCGATATCGCCGGGCAATAGCACCCGACCCGCGATGCCTTCCGCCTTGAGCACGCAGGAGGCGTCATCACCGCCGAAACCGGTCGATGGCGGATGCAGCATTTGGAACCGTACTCCGTCCCATTCCCACGTCTGCCCCGCTCGACAGGGTTCGGCACCGTCGATCGGCGTTCGCTCGGGGGTCGAGGTGAGGATGCGTTTCACTGGCATCAGTTCCCGCAACGACCGCACTCCGCCGGTATGCTGGCCGTCGGCGTGGCTGACGATCAGTGCGTCCACCTGGCTTGCGCCTTGCTGGCGTAGGAAAGGAACAAGCACCGCGCGCCCAGCATCGAGCGTGTTTCCCAGTTTCGGGCCGGTATCGTAGACCAGCACATGCTGTTGGGTCCGCACCACTGCCGCCAATCCCTGACCAACGTCCAGCAGGGTAAACCAAAACCCGCCCGGTTCCGGCGCGCTGGCCGGCGGCCACAACAGCGGCAAACATAGCGGCAAACCCAGCCAACGGCTGGGCACGCCGCGCGGGGCGAGCAGCAGCGCGAGGCCGGGCAGCGCGAACGGCAACGTCCACAACGGCGGCGCGGGCCGGTACAGCGCCATGCCCGGCAGGCGATCCAACCTGAGCAGGATTTGCCACAAGCCGTCCATGGTCAGCGCCGCCAGTTCCAGCGGGATGGTCTGGATGGCATCGCCCAGCGGTTCCAGCATCGCCGCCAGCAGGCTCAGCGGCAACACCGTGCAGCCGACCCAGGGAATGGCGATCAGATTCGCCAGCGGTGACAGCAGGGGAAACTGCTGGAAAAACACCAGCGTCGGCGGCAGCATCGCCAGGGTGATGTCAAGCTGCAACCCGACGGTCTGGCCGAACAGACGACGTTCGCGCCAGCGCCCGCTGACGCTGTAGAGAATCGCCGCCACCGCGCCGAACGACAGCCAGAAGCCAACTCGCAACGGCGCGCCCGGATCGACCGCCAGCACGACCATGAGCGCCAGGGCCAGGACGCGACTGGGCGCGGCGGGTCGCTGGAGCATCAGCGCGACCATCGCCACCGCCGCCATGAGAAAGGAACGCTGCGCCGGAACCGACAGCCCGGACAGCAGCGTATAGCCACCTGCTCCCAAAAGCGCCACCACCGCCGCCGCGCGAGTGGCCGGCCAGCGCAACGCCAACGGTGGAACCCAACTCCAGCCAACCCAGACCAAACCGAACACAATCCCCGCGACCAGGCCGATGTGCGAGCCGGAAATCGACATCAGGTGCCCAACGCCGAGGCGGTTGAACACGTCCCACTGCCAGGGAGCAATGCCCCCCTCCTCGCCGACCGCCAGCGCGGCCAAAATACCAACCTGTGGATTGTCTGGCAGCCGTCGCTCGAAGGAATCCACCACGCGTTGACGATAGCGATCCAGCGGGTAGCGATCGGATGGCGCCAGCAACCGCGGCGGCGGCTGGGAACGGATCGTGCCGGTGGCGACGATACCCTTGGCGTACAAATAACGCTCGTAGTCGAAGTCACCGGGATTGAGCAGGCCACGTGGCTGTTTTAGCCGTACCGCGAACCCCCAACGGTCGCCGGCCCGCAAGGTGGGACGTTCCATCGCCGGTTCTTTATCAGTTCCGGTTTCACCGTCGCTCCACCACGCCAGCCGCAGGCGCTGACCGGCCAGCGACACGGGGTATTCCCCGCGCCGGGCCTGGTCGACCACGAACTCAAACCGGGTGTTGCGCCATTCACGGTTGGGAATACTGGCGGTCCAACCCTCAACCCAGAGTTCGGCGCCTTCAAGCTCCGCCGGCAATACCGGGAGCGGCGGGGCCAGTAGCAACGCCCACAGGAATCCAGCCGCGCCCCAGGCGGGCAACCGAAGAACAGGCACGAACGCCAGGGCTAGAACAATGGGCAGCGCCAAGGCCCAAACTCGGGTCGGCAATTCCGGCAGCGTCTGCAAGAACAGAATTCCGGCTAGGAAGGCGACGGCGATGAGGCGCATCAGTCAATGCCCGATATGGTTTGAAGCGGCGATTCCATCTACCCCATCGGCAATGCAACATTCGGTATCCTCTCCCCCTGTTAAAGGGGAGAGGGCTAACAAGTAAGTAAACTCTTATCTCCATCAAGCTAGCGGAGGATCGTTCCATCCGGCACTACAGCGCCCTTGCCGAGTTTCACCCCATCGCCCAGGATGACCCGCGCGCCGATGCGGACGTCTTTCTCGATGACGCAGTTCTGGCCGATCAGACTGGCGGCGCCAATCCGGGTGTTCTGGCCAACGCGCGTGCCGTCGCCGAGCGCGACGCCGTCGCCGATCTGGATGCCTTTATCGAGGCGAACGCTGGCGCCCAGGGTGACGTTGTTTCCAAACACTGCTTCCTTGTCGATGCTGGCGCGGTCGCCAATCGTCACGTGTTCACCGGCGCGGATGGATTTATCCAGGGTCACCGCACGGCCGATCTTCGCATCGGCGCCGATCGTGGTGTCCTTCTTGATCATCGTGCCGTTTCCGATCACGACCGGCTGATGGAGCACGACCCCTTTGTCGAGGTGCACGTCGAGCGGCACGCAGGCATCGCCGTAGCCATCGCCATTGGCGTCCATCTGGTCGGGGTTGTTGACAGTCGGGCAGTTGTCGGCCTCATCTGATACGCCGTCGCCGTCGGCATCCACCGTAGCCGCTCCCGGCACCAGCACGATTGGCTTGCCGTCGATCTCTACCACCACCGGCGAAGTGTTGGTAGCCGGGACCCGAATGCTGAACGGCGGGTCGAGTGGGAACAGGGGCGGATCCAGGATCAGGCCGTTACCGGCGCTGACCTGGGCGTGGCCCCACGTTCCCTCGGGAGTCTCAAACTCTACCTCCACGGTGCCGGACAGCACCTGCAAGGCGGCGCTCCCACAGTAGATCTCGCCGCTGCTGCCGGCCCCGAAGCGGAAGCTGTAGTTGGTCAAGCCGCAGGGCTCAATGGTCGCGGGCGTTGGCCCCCCCGAGGCGTCCGCCGCCACCATCACGCCGCCGGCCAGGAGTTCCGCATCCTGGACGCGCAAAGACGACGTCTGGTCGCCCAGATCGGTGATCCGGCCGAAGCTGGTCCCGCCGTTGGCGGAGGTCAGCTCATTCGTGACCCAACCACCGTTCGGCAACCCATTGATTACCGCTACCGACTGGCTTTGGTTGCCCGCCACGTAGGCAACCAGTCCATCGGGGCTGAAGGCCACGCCCCACGGATAGCGCCCTGCCGGGATTGGTGGGCCGACGATGGCGGGGGTTGCCGGATTGGCGGTGACCACATTGATGACCTTGCCAGGATCGGTGTAGCAACTGAGGTAGAACCGGTGTCCATCGGGGGTAAAGGCCAAATTTATTGGCAAACAGCCAACGGGGATCGTGCCTATCGGTTCTAGATCCGCGTTCAGAACCATCAGGTCACCGTTATTCGCCCGCCCCACATAGGAGTATCCGGCCGGATGCCCGGCGACTGCGTAGGCGACATCTCCAATAGTCCGATAGCCGACTTGCGAACGCGAACCCGTGTCAACGGCGGAAACCCCTCCTCCACCCAATCCGACAACCCATCCGACCAAGAGCCGCGTACCGTCCGCGTTCAGGCCCAAAGCGGTGGCAAAGCTGGCATTGGCTGGGCCAATGCCGGTAAACGTGGACCAGCGATTCGTCGTCGTGTCGAGCACCCAGACAAAACCACCATATTGACCATCTATCCTTTGGCGCCCAGCGACATACACTTCCGCCCGGGTGGGGCTCACCGCGATGTCGTAAAACCATACGTCGCTAGTATCATCACCAACCCTCACTTCCACATGACTGAAGTTGAAGGTATTGATGATCGACAGGAAACCACCGTTACGGCTGATGACGTAGGCGCGGGTGCCGTTGGGGTTCAGGGCCAGCGCACGGGGATTACCACCGACGTTGACGGTCGCGATTAGCACCAGGGTACGGGTATCGATCACGGAGATCGATCCGGAAGCGTAATTCGCCACGTAGACCCGCGTGCCGTCCGGGCTCACCGCGACATCGACGGGCTTCTGCCCCAGGTCGGTGGTGAACTGGTCGGAGAAGTCGGAGGAAGGCACGTTGGGTTGCCGGTCGACATCGTTACGGATGCGGTCCCCATCCAGGTCCAGGTTCAACCCCACTTCACCGCTCGCCGGAGTCTGGTTGCCCGCCCGATCGGTCGCTAGCGCCGGCAGCGTATTGCGGCCCGCGGTCAAGGCCAAGTTATCGACGGTCCAAAACTCGGGGCCACCCGCAGCGGTTTGACCCGCAACCGTCACCGAACGGAGGCCCACCAGATCGCGGGTCTGGACGGTCAGCTTGACCGGTGCGGCGCCCACCTGGGCGGGGAAGGAGTTGGTGGTTTCCGCTGGCAGCCAGCCATATTGCGGCGCCGAGACTTCGGTGATGCTCAGGGAGGGGGGCGTGGTATCCACCACCTGAACCTGATAGCTGCCCGTGCCAACGTTCTGGCTGGCATCGGTGGCGGTGCACTGCACCGGCGTGTCGCCCAGCGGGAAAAAGCCTGAGGCCGGGTTGCAGGCGACGGTCGGCGCGGCATCGACCAGGTCGCTGGCCGTGACCGCCGGTAAAGTGACGTTGGCTCCTCCGGCGGTGTCGCCCTCTACCGTCAGGTTCGGCGGCAGGACCAGCGTCGGTGGAGTGGTGTCGACGACGGCGACGGTGAAGCTGCCCTGGCTGCTGTGGCCGGCGGAATCCGTGGCCGTGCAATTCACAACGGTATTGCCCAGGGCAAAGAGGCTGCCCGACGCCGGCGCGCACGTCACCACGGGGTTAGGATCCAGATCGTCGGTCGCGGAGGCGCTGTAGGTGACGGTCGCGCCACTGGGTGCTGTGGCTTCCACCGTGGGGGGGGAGGCCGGCAGGCTCAAGACCGGGGGCCGATCCAGCGGGGATGTCGCTTCCTTCTCAAAGGCGCCGATATCGCAAGCGGCGATACGATCACCGTCACCATCCTGCGGGCGTACTTCGCCACGCTGGTCCGTCCCGATCGCGCACTGAGCGGCGGGAATCGCGTCGATGGCCGGGCTGTCCGGCAACAACGCCTGGGTCGGGGTGGGACCGCCGTTGTTGGCCAGGGGTCCAAGGTGCGGGTCGGTGTTGGACAAGCTGCCTTGGGCATTCAAATGGCAACTGCCGTTGCTGTCCAAGTTGTAGCCGTGATCGGTGATGGCGGCGCCGCTACAGGTGGCCACGATGCTGTGTTTGGCGGTCACTACGGCACTCGCTACGTACAGGCTGAACGAGGTATTGTCCGCCAAGGTACTGTAGTCCAGTGTGACTGTTCCATTGCTCGCATAAATTCCTCCGGTCTGGGCATCGGCCGAATTGCCGGACACAGTGCTGTTGATGAGAGCTACCGTTCCGTTGTTGCCAGTAGCCATAATGCCGCCGCCGTGCAGGGAGGCGCGATTAAGGGTGAGCGTGCTGGCAGTGATAGTCAGTGACCCGCCGTCGTTATAAATCGCACCGCCGACCCCGTAAACGGGCGCCGCTGAGTTAGCCGAGAGCGTACTGTTGGTGATCGTCATCGTCCCTGCATTGTAAATGCCGCCGCCATCCGAGGTGGCATTGTTACTCATGAAGGTGCTACCCGTAATCGTTGCAATGCCTCCTATTGCATTGAATAGGCCGCCGCCCCAGCCGCGGTCCCAATCACCATCACCTGAATCGGCCCTATTATCCCCGACGCCGCCGCCGTTGAGGATCAGGGTCCCGGCGTTGTAAATGCCACCACCGCGGTCGGCCAGCCCATGGATAACGTTGATGTTTTTCAGCTCGAGTTTGCCACCGGATTCAACTCTCAGCACCCGGTTGTGATTCCCTCTAAGCACGACATTGTGCGCCGTGGCGTCGAGAACTTTGTCGACCCCAGCGCTAATGACCAATTCTGGCACAATAATTATGGTTTCGCCGCCGCAATCGAACCGGATGGTACGAGAATCTGACAACAGGGCAGACCGCAGGGTTGGGTAATCACAGGTTTCAACGATATATTCTTCTGGGTTGGAAGCAGGGATCTCGAATACATCGTTCAGCTTGTAGTACGTATCCGTAGTGTCGTTGCTGATCTCCAACACCGGCCGACCGGCATAAAGACCCATCTTCGCCCCCCAGCCGATATTGTCGGTCGGATCAGCGCGGTAAAAAACTTTCATCTTGCGCAGCGGAATCCAGGTGGTGGAGTTTTCGCGTTGCACCTCAAAGTCCCAGAAATACACCTGAAAGTCGCCTTTGCCTTGGCTAATCTCCGTGGAAGTTTTATCCAGAAACTCGGTCACGATGGAGAATATTTCATAGGGGTAAAGATGCGTGGCGTATTGATCAGGCACGGCAAATTCGTAGGAATACGTTTGCCCGCCAATCGTCACGGTCGATGTCCAGATTCGATAGAGCACGTCCGCAGGCAAATTAGGTATACAAGATCCTGGGTCATTCGGATCGAAACGCGAACCCCAACCGGACAGGGGCGCCGTAAACGTCGAGCCACGCGCATACTCGATAGTAATGTCCTGCCCCGCGATATTCATCTGCGACATGGTTTCAATTTTTGTCAATCCCGAGATGTCGTCGATGCCGCTCATCACGCGCGGAAACATTAAGCCGGATGCAACGCCTACCGGGCGACTCCCCACCATGCCTTTTCGGTTATAGTCAGGGATCGATAACCACAGGGCGGCTTGGCCGAAGTACGATGGCCCTGCGTTGGTGGGCGGCCACTGTACACAACCGGTGTCGCCATACTGTACCCAATAGGTATAAAGATTGGATTCCAACAGATACGTTTGGCAATTCGGACCACTGCAGTTCGGGTTGTACAAGCGCCGAGTCTGGAAGATGAGCTTTAATGTATCTGCTGTAATTTTATTAACACGCGCGTGATAACGCAGCTTCACGGCATCCGAAATCCAACCTCCTGGATCAAAGGTTGGCCCAACGCCGATGGTTCCACCGTAAGCAATAGATGAAAAAAACCACATCGCCAGAACTGCCAATATCTTCAAACCGTTGGATCGAGTATTCATCGATTTTCTCCCGAACTATATTAGCGATAAACTTGTCAACTTTATTCGGTGCCTGGCTTTCAGATTTTAAAAATGGAAAATTATGGTTTCAGCGACTTGCTCCAGGCACCCTCCCTTTTCGCCTAGTGAGGCTTATTAAAATTCAAGTAGAGCAGGATAGGCTTGTCAAGTTGCAAGGGCTTATTTTTTAAATAAACGACCCGCAGCAAGCTGCGGGGAATAGACCCGTGGAGATTCAATAAAAATCCTACTAAAATAATCGAAGCATTCATAGTACATATTCATCTTTAAATCCATTCAATGATATACTGCATTTTTCTGAAAAAATGATAATTATATGCTACATTGATTATTTATCATGCTGCTTCGATAATCTGTCGAAGCGGCTATAATTCGAAAAGGACATTCAATAAAAATGATTCCTAAACACAAATAAGAGTTTTTTTAATGGGATACTCAACCGTAGCCGTTCGGATTCCTCTCGTCCCGCACAATGATGGGTTTCGCTACGCTCAACCCATCCTACGAAAAGACAATGGGTTGTATGATGGGTTGAGGGACGAAACCCATCGATGCGGGGCGAAACCACCAGGGGATCTGAGCGGTTACACTCAACCAACTCGCAGTACTGCTGGAAAGTGGTCGGACTGATTCGCGTCGGACAATACGCTTTGCAAGCGTGATCTGATGTTGCCCCCAGTGGAAGGCGTGATGGGATAGGATAATCGTGGAGGAAGGTGCGAAACCGAGAGCGGCGGGACCGAGTCAGGCCAAATCCAGTCCATACCCGCCCGCCAAGGTGGCGAATTAAACACAAATCGCCAAAATTAGTGGCGGCTGACGAGACGAGCCACGCCGCAGATGGACCTACCACCAAAAACGACCGGCGAGCGCGCCGCTACCAGACGCGCACGGGCTGGCGTCGGTTCAACGCTCTGGCGCCAGCACCCCGTCGCTCAACCGCCACACCGCATCCATCCGCGCCGCCAGCCCTGGATCGTGGGTGACCACGACGAAGCTGGTGCCCAAATCGCGGTTGAGTTCCAGCATCAGCGCGAACACCTGCTCGGCGCTGTGCCGGTCGAGATTGCCGGTCGGCTCGTCGGCCAGCACGCAGGCCGGCTCGGTGATCAACGCCCGCGCCACCGCCGCCCGCTGGCGCTCGCCGCCGGACAGCTCGCCCGGCTTGTGCGTCAGGCGCTGGCTTAACCCGACCCGCCCCAACAGTTCCGTTGCCCGTCCCTTGGCCCTGACCGGTGCCTCGCCGCGTATCAGCAACGGCATCACCACGTTTTCCAGCGCGGTGAATTCCGGCAACAGATGATGGAACTGATAAATGAAACCGAGATAGCGGTTGCGCAGCCGGCCCCGGTTCGCGTCGCCCAGCCGGCTCAATTCCTGCCCCGTCACCCACACCGAGCCGGCGGTTGGCGTATCTAGTCCCCCCAGCAGATGCAGCAACGTGCTCTTGCCCGAGCCGGAACTGCCGATGATCGCCAGCCGCGTGCCGCGCCGCACCTGGAAATCGACACCCCGCAACACCTCCAGCCGCTCGCCGCCCTGCCGAAACGTCTTGGCCAGTTGCCTGCATTCCAGCACCGCCGTCTTCGCCATCTCCGCCTCATTCATAGCGCAGCGCCTCCGCCGGTTGGGTCCGCGCCGCCCGCCAGGCGGGATACAAGGTCGCCAACGTCGCTAGGCCGAACGCCACCAAGCCGATGGTCGTCACGTCGCCCCATTGCACCTGGGACGGCAAATCGCTGATCAAATAGACATCCGGGGGCATGAACTTGGTGCTGAACGTGCGTTCGATGAAGGGTACCACCACATCCACGTGGGTCGCCAGCGCTACCCCGCCGATCAGCCCCAGCAGAGTGCCCACCAGACCGATGGTGATGCCCTGGACGATGAAGATACCCATGATGCTGAGCGGGGTCGCGCCCAGGGTGCGCAGGATGGCGATGTCGGCCTGCTTGTCGGTCACCACCATCACCAGGGCGGAGACGATATTGAACGCCGCCACCGCCACGATCAGAGTCAGAATTACGAACATCGCGGTCTTCTCGATCTGCACCGCCCGGAAGAAGCTGGCGTGATCCTGGGTCCAGTCGCGCGCCAGGTAACCCTCCGGCAACTGATTGGCGAGTTGACGGACCAGACGCGGCGCCTGAAACAGATCGTTCAGCCGCAACCGCACCCCGTTGACCGCGCCTTCCGGATACTGGAACAGCTTACCCACATCGGCGATGTGCGCCAGCGCCAGCCCCCGGTCATATTCGTACATGCCAGCCTTGAACAGACCTACTACCTGAAAACGCTTTAGCCGCGGCAGCACGCCGGCCGGGGTCACATTGGCTTGCGGGGTAATCACCGTCACCTTGTCGCCCAGCCCCACGCCCAGCGCGTTGGCTAGTTCCTGGCCCAGCACGACCCCAAAACCACCGGGACGCAGATCGTCTAGCGAGCCCTGGATGATCTTGCCGCCGATGTCCGACACCTGCTGTTCTTCCGCCGGCAGGATGCCCTGGATCAGCGCGCCGCTGACCAACGAAGCGTTGTTGAACATGGCCTCGCCCCGGATATAGGGCGCGCCGCCCCGGACTTCGGGATGGCGCAGCGCTTGCGTCCGCACCGCCGCCCAATCGTCCACCAATCCGTCCCAGCGGCTGAGGGTGGCGTGGGCAGTCATCGCCAGAATGCGCCCTCGCAGTTCCTGTTGGAAACCATTCATCACCGACAACACGGTGATCAACGCGGTGATGCCTAGCGCGATGCCCAGCATCGAGGTCAGGGAAATAAAGGAAATGAAATGATTACGGCGCTTGGCGCGGGTGTAGCGCAGGCCGATGAATAATTCGAGGGGACGAAACATGGACACGATTCCGATTGGCGGCAACGCTCGCTGCCGGAAAGCGCGCCATTATAAAGCGTTGACCGCCCCGTGGGCGGCCAACGCGCGATCCCTCGCCAATCGGAATTGCTCCGGCGTGATTACTGCTTGGGCACGGCGGGTGGAGAGGTTGGAGGAGCGGGTGTCGTCGGCTTGGCGGGCATGGCTGGGGCCGCGGGCATGGTCGGCTTGGCGGGCATGGCCGGCACGGCTGGGGTCGTTGGCATGGCGGGCGCCGCGGCCGGCGCCGCTCCCCCCACGGTCACCAAGGGCTTGATCCCATCCAACGTCTTCCCCTTGATGCCCGGTACCTTGGCCAAGTCGTCCACCGACTTGAAAGGACCATTGGCTTCCCGATATTTTACGATGTCGGCTGCTTTCTTGGGGCCGATCCCCTTCAACCCCTTTTCCAATTGTTCGGCGGTCGCTGTGTTAATGTCGATGGCCTGGGCAAAGGTTGCGGCCGAGAACGCGATCAAGACCACAACAAATAGACTTTTTATCAAGGATTTCATAATGCCTCCCTCAGTTCGTCAAGTAAGTTGGCCAGCGGATCATCCTGTCGGCGAGCGCCAAGCAGGATTAACAACAACCATAGAACGGAAACTGAAAAATACAAGAGGAACGCGTCGCTCCCTGGAAACAGCGTCAACCCGTCAAACGAAATTGTTCCTCGGCTAGGCGCTGATCTTCATGACCAGATCCGACATCGGTTTGATGGTGTTCCACTGCTGGCAACTGGGACAGCACCAGTGCAGGGTCTTGACGACGAAACCACAATTGGCGCAGCGGTAGCGGGCAAAACCATTGAGCATCTGCGTGCTGACACAGTGCAAGGCGCGCAAACCCGCATGTCCCCCACCCTCGCCCCGCGCCAGTTGGATTTCGACCAGCCGGCGCAAGCCCAACAGGGTGGGATAATCCTGCAGTTCACGTTCCAGAAACTGGAGTGCCGCTTCCTCGCCCTCCCGCCGCAATAGCCAATCCGCCAGGACGTCGGTGATTCGGCCGCCATGATCCCGCTGCTGGACCTCCCGCAAATAGGCTCCCCACTCATCAAGCCGATCCAGCGCCTCGTAGCATCGGCCCAGCGGCGCGATCACTTCCGGAAAATACCCCCGATCCTGCTGTTCGACCGCCTGGAACGCGGCAATAGCCCCCCGAGGATCTCCTATCTCCATCGCCAAGTGGCCCAACAACAAGTTGGCCCGGGCACAGTGAGGATCACGCGCCAGCGCATCAAGCAGCCAGGTTCTGGTTTCATCGCCCTGGTGTCGCTGGCCCGCTTCCTCAGCTAGCTCACAGCAAAAATGCGCGGTCTCCCGTCGCTTGGATGCGCCATTGATGCGTTCCAGCCGGTCGCAGTAGGCGATGGCCTGACGCCAATCCTTTTCCTGCTGGAAAATATGGATGAGGCGGGACAGAGCAACCTCGGTGTAATCGGGTTGTTCCAGCAATTCTCGAAACAATTCCTCGGCCCGGTCAAACAGGCCAGCCCGCAGATAATCCTCGCCGAGTTCGAGCAAGGCTCGGCATCGCTGGTCGGCCGTCAAGGTGGTTCGGGTAATCAGGCTGCCATGAATATGGATCGCTCGATCGACCTCACCGCGACGCCGGAACAGATTGCCTAGAATCAGATGGATTTCAGCGGTATTCCGATCCACGCCGGCCATGCGGGTGAATACCTTGATGGCCTGATCGGGTTTGTCCTCGATCAGATAATTCAATCCCTTGAAATATTCGGTACTGCGAGCGGTCGCACGGTTGCGCCGCCCAGCGTACTCGCGCCGGGCTACCCACCAGCCCGAAGCCGCGGCGACCGGCAGCAGCAGCCACAATAACTCCATCATGACCTAGTGGGGCGTCCTCGGCGCATCAATGGCCCTCCCGGCTCGCCTTTCGGGTCAACAAGCTGATTTCCTGATCTTTGCCAACCACAGCTTGCCGCAACCGGGCCACCTGCCAACGCAACGGTAGCACGACGAAGGCTCCGACCAGGCAGGTCAACACCACACCAGCGGCGAACGCCGCCACCACCACCAGCGATAGCGGTAAGTCCGTCTTCCCCAGCAAGTAGTTGATCGACACCGAGTTGGCGTGGAGCGTGGAAAATTCCACACCCACCAACAGGACAGTCAACAAGATCGCGGCGATCAAAATGGATTTAATCCAAAACATCGGTTTCCCCCGCCAAAATGGCCTGAACTTGGCTGACGCAAACGGCAAACCCTCCGCCACCTTGGGTGGAATGGGTGTGATCCTCAAAACTTCTCAACAAAAAACCCACTTTATACCGTGGGTTTTTGAACGGCAAATGACTGCCGATAGCCTGCCGGATTGAGGCGGCGATTATAACAACACGTCGCTACCCTCAAACCAACGGTCGTTGACTCGCTCACGTAACTCCTTGCCGGGTTTGAAGTGCGGGACGTACTTGCCCGCCAGGGTAACGGCGTCGCCGGTCTTGGGATTACGGCCAACCCGCGGTGGGCGAAAATGCAGCGAAAAGCTGCCAAATCCGCGGATCTCGATCCGCTCGCCATGAGCCAACGAATCGCTCATCTGTTCCAACAGCGTCTTGACCGCTTGCTCCACATCCTTGTAGGGGATATCGCTGCGCTGGCGCGCGAGAATCTCGATCAATTCCGACTTCGTCATGAAACGTTCCCCATGAACGGCGGTCGCGCTACCGCACCGCCTTGATACGATTCGATGCGATTCAATTCAATTCAGTCGTCCTGCGCGCTCATCTGTTCCTTGAAAATGTCGCCCAGCGTCGCGCCCGTGCCGGACTTGCGGCTGTAATCCTGCAGAACCTCGGCTTCCTCCGCCATGTCCTTGGCCTTGATAGATAGCGCGATGGTACGGTTCTTGCGATCCACGTTGATGAATTTGGCTTCGATCTCGTCGCCTTCCTTCAGTACCGCGCGCGCGTCCTCGATCCGTTCGCGGGACAGTTCGGAGGCGCGCAGCGTACCTTCGACGCCGTGACCCAAATCCACCACGGCGCCCTTGGCGTCCACCGAGACGACCCGGCCCTTGACCACGCTGTTCTTGGGGTGATCTGCGACGAAGTTGGAGAAGGGGTCCTTGTCGAGTTGCTTGATGCCCAGTGAAATCCGCTCGCGCTCGGGGTCCACCGCCAGCACCACTGCCTCCACTTCCTGACCCTTTTTGTACTGACGCACTGCTTCCTCACCAGTGGCGTTCCAGGAAATGTCGGACAGATGCACCAGACCATCGATACCGCCATCCAGGCCGATGAAAATGCCGAAATCGGTAATGGACTTGATCTTGCCGGACACGCGGTCGCCCTTGGCGTGGTTCTGATCGAACTCCTCCCAGGGATTGGCCTGGCATTGCTTCATCCCCAGCGAGATGCGGCGGCGATCCTCGTCGATGTCGAGCACCATGACCTCGACCTCGTCGCCCAAGGCCACCACCTTGTTGGGATTGATGTTCTTGTTGGTCCAGTCCATTTCGGAGACGTGGACCAGGCCTTCGACCCCTTCCTCGATCTCCACGAAGCAACCATAGTCGGCGATGTTGGTGACCTTGCCGAACACCCGGGTGCCGACCGGATAACGGCGGGCCAGCGCGATCCACGGATCATCGCCCAGTTGTTTGAGACCCAGCGAAACGCGATTGCGCTCGCGGTCGAACTTGAGCACCTTGACCTTGATGGCGTCGCCGACCGCGACCACCTCGGAGGGGTGCTTGACCCGCCGCCAGGCCATGTCGGTGATGTGCAGCAGGCCGTCGATGCCGCCCAGGTCCAGGAACGCGCCGTAATCGGTCAGGTTCTTGACCACGCCGTCCACGATCTGGCCTTCCTGCAAATTTTGCAGCAGAGCCTCGCGTTCGGCGCTGTATTCCTGCTCCACCACGGCCCGGCGGGACACCACCACGTTGTTGCGTCGACGGTCGAGCTTGATGACCTTGAATTCCTGTTCCTTGCCTTCCAGGTAGGCGGCGTCGCGCACCGGGCGCACGTCCACCAGCGACCCCGGCAGGAAGGCGCGAATTTCGCCGATTTCGACGGTGAAGCCGCCCTTCACCTTGCCGCTGATCAGGCCCTTGATGATTTCCTCGCTCTCGAACGCTTTCTCCAGGGCGCTCCAGACCCGGGCGCGCTTGGCTTTCTCGCGGGACAGCCGGGTTTCTCCAAAGCCATCCTCGATCGCGTCCAAGGCGACCTCAACCTGATCGCCCACCTTCACTTCGAGAGCGCCATCCTCGTTGTAAAACTGTTCGAGTGGAATCAGCCCTTCGGATTTCAGGCCAGCGTTGACGACCACGGCATCCGATCGGATTTCCACCACCGTTCCCTGAACGATGGAACCGGGTTGCATCTGCTTGTCGGCCAGGCTCTGTTCAAACAGTTCGGCAAAACTTTCGGTCATGGGTTGTAGCTCAAAAAACCGGCGGTGCGAAACCGCCATGGCTGGGTTGAGGTATCGGATTCGGCAGCACGCTCCCGAACCGGTTCTGGATCACTACATTTCTCGTCGTGACGGAAGCACCCGATCCCGACGCCCGTCAACGGGTAAGCGTAGCATGGGCTTCACCGACGTAAAGACTTGAGCCTAACGGTTTCCCGGCAATCCCAGCCGCTGAATCGTCAGCGCCCGCGCCCGCTCGTAAACCTCGGCGATGCTCCAGTACGTGGTATCTAGTACTTCCGCGTCGATGGCGGGTCGGAGCGGTGCCGTCGCCCGCTGGCGGTCACGAGCGTCGCGCTCGGCGATTTCATCGGCAAGGCTTTTAAGGTTAGCATTCACGCCCTGTTCACTCAACTGTCCATGTCGACGGCGCGCGCGTTCCTCGGCGCTGGCGGTCAGAAACAATTTGAGTTCAGCGTCGGGAAACACCACCGTGCCCATATCCCGTCCATCGGCAATCAAACCAGGCAACCGCCGAAAGTTGCGCTGTCGTTGCAGCAGCGCGGCGCGCACCCTCGGCAGCGCAGCCACCCGGGAAGCGGCGGCGCCACAGGTCTCGGTGCGCAGTTCAGGGCCGACTTCCGTTCCGTCCAGCAGAATGCGCGATGGGCCACCGGTTTCAGTCAGGAATTCCACAGCCAGTCCGGCGGCCAACGCCGCGACCTCAGCTTCGTTCTCCAATGCCAGGTTCCGACGCAGTGCCGCCAGTGCGGTCAATCGGTACAGCGCGCCGCTGTCCAACAGATGAAAGCCCAGGCGGTTCGCCAGCCATCGGCACAGCGTACCCTTGCCGACTCCACTCGGCCCATCCACGGCGATCACCGGAGCCAGCGCATTCATGTCGTCGTGCGTTCCTGGATGGTCAGGCCGACGTTCCGGGCCAGGGTCACGAAGCCGGGAAACGAGGTGTTGACATTGGCGCAATCGCGGATCGTGATCGGGCCGCCGGCGCGCGGAGCGGCCATGGCGAAACTCATGGCGACGCGGTGATCGCCGTGGCTGTCCACGGTTCCGCCGGACAGCACGCCGCCCCGAATGACGATGCCATCCGGGGTCGGTTCGGCGACGACGCCCAAGGCGGTCAACCCATCGGCCATGACTTGAATACGGTCGCTTTCTTTCACCCGCAATTCTTCGGCGCCGGTCAGAACGGTTTCGCCCTCGGCGCAGGCGGCGGCGATGAACAACGCTGGAAACTCGTCAATGGCCAGCGGCACCAAGGTCTCGGGAATGCGAATGCCGCGCAGTGGGGCGTGGCGCACCCGTAGATCAGCCACCGGTTCACCACCCGCCAGGCGCCGATTCCGCAGTTCGATATCCGCGCCCATCAGTTGCAGGATACCGATCACGCCGGTGCGGGTGGGATTGACGCCGACATGCTCCAGCAACAGGTCGGCTCCCGGCGTGATGCTAGCTCCGACCAGAAAGAACGCCGCCGAGGAAATATCCGTCGGCACGTCGATCGTCGTTCCCGTCAACCGACCGCCCCTAGTCAGGGCGACGACGCGCGCGCCCTCGCGTCGCAACGGGTAGCCAAAGCCCTCCAGCATCCGTTCGGTGTGGTCGCGGGTCGGGGCCGGTTCGGTGACGCGGGTGGTTCCCTCGGCGTACAGACCGGCCAGCAACAGACAGGACTTGACCTGGGCGCTAGCCATCGGCAGTCGGTAATCGATGCCGACCAATCGCTGGCCACCGTGGATTCGCAACGGCGCGGTCCCTTGCTCGGTGCTGTCGATGCGCGCACCCATCAACGCCAGCGGTTTCGTGACCCGCCGCATCGGCCGCTGGGTCAGCGAAGCGTCGCCGGTCAACACAGCGTCGAACGCCTGCCCAGCGAGAATGCCCGCCATCAGCCGCATCGACGTGCCGGAGTTGCCCATGTCCAGCGGGCCGGCTGGGGCGCGCAGCCCGTGCAGCCCGACGCCGTGGACCGTCACCCGACCCCGATCCGGGCCATCGATGCGGACGCCCATGGCGCGGAACGCCCGCAGCGTCGCCAAACAATCTTCGCCTTCCAGGAACCCATCGATGGTGGTCACGCCCTCGGCGAGCGAACCAAGCATAATGGCGCGATGGGAGATGGATTTATCGCCAGGCGCGCGAATCCGTCCGCGCGGGACGCCGCCGGGCGCGGCGAGAAAGGTGACAGTGGTCATGGCTTCGAGGGCGATGTTCGGGGATCGAGGATTGGGAATGAGGGATTATCGAACTTGATATTATAGACTTGCCCATCGGCAAATGGCCGTGGTCCGATGTGAGAGACACCTTCCACTCGGAACGATGCGCCGCGAGTCCCGGCATTCGTATCGTCCTGACCGGAACCACCTTCACCCAGAGAGCGCCGCGATGAAGTTAGCAACTCGCACTCCCGGCTCCTTGCCAGACAACTTGGTTTCCCCCCAGCCGGCGCCGGATAGCTCGCCGGACGGTTTCGGCCCGCGCGGCTGGCTGAAGCGCCTTGCGCTCCACCTCGGCGCCGCGGCAAGCGCACCGCCAGAGACCGCCGCGATGCGGCCGGCAACCCATCCCCCCCTCCCAGCACCGCCGGCCTCACGTGTCGCCCAGGAACCCGAGTCGAACAACGCGCCGGCCGGTTTCGGCCTGCTCAAGTGGCTGAAGCATTTCGTGATCTACCTCTGCGCCGTGGCGACGACTTGCTTGATCGGTCTCTACTTTCTCTGGCAAATCCCGTTCCTGCGGGATCCATCGCAACTCTTGGGAATCGTGGACGATAGCCGCTCTCCCCGCCCCTCCGCGGCCGCGGCCACTCCACCTGTCCGCCCCGCCCAGACCGCTCCCAGTCCACCGCCCGTCAATACCGCTTCCGCGCCTGGCCAGTCGACGGTCTCGACCGGCGTCGCCGTGGCCACGACTGCGCCACCCCTCACATTGGCCGAGCCCGTCGGTGTTCAGCCGCCGATTGAGCCATCGCCCGCCACCACGCCGGACGGTCAGGCCGAATCGGCACCCACCGAACCGACCGCTGAGGCCGCCCCTCCACCGACGCCGCTGACGGAAATCGAGCAGTTACTCGCCGATGCCCAGCAACAAATGGACAATCGCCGGTTCACCGCGCCCGCCAGCGGCAACGCCCTAAGCACATACCAGCGTGTGTTGGCTCTGCAACCCAACCACCCCGCCGCGCTGGAGGGGATCCAGCGTATCACGATCTATTATCGGGATGTGGCGCAACAAAGTCTGCAACAGGGACGTCTGGACGAAAGCCTGGCCTATATCAATCGGGGACTGCGCGCGACGCCGCAAAGCGACGCCCTGCTGGGTTTGCGTCGACAGGTCCAACAAGCCCAGCAGGCGACCGCGCAGCGCGCGCGGGATGAGCAACGAAGACAGGCCGCGCTGGAGGAAATGCAGCGCCAGCAATTCGAACGGATTCGGCAGGAATCAGTACGCCGTCAACAGGAGCAACAGCAACCCTGGTGGCGGCAACCGTCGGATTACAACAGCGGCGGCTTCAACCAGCGTTGAACGCCGCCTCCGCGCCAGTGGCGGGCTTGAGCCGGCGGGTGCGGAAAAAGCTCCGCAACAGCGCGGCGCATTCCTCGGCCAAGACACCGCCCACCACCTCGGCGCGGTGATTGAGCGCTGCGGATCGCAGTAGATCGAACACGGTTCCGGCCGCGCCAGCTCGGGGATCGACCGCGCCGAACACCACCCGCGCCACCCGGGCATGAACCAGGGCACCGGCGCACATCGGGCAGGGTTCCAAGGTCGCGTACAAGGTGCTGTCCACCAGGCGATAGTTGTCCACCCGCGCCGCCGCCGCTCGCAGGGCCAGCACCTCAGCGTGCGCGGTTGGATCGCGGGTGCCGATCGGCTGGTTCCAACCTTCGCCGATCACCTCGTCTCCCCGCACCAACACCGCCCCAACCGGCACCTCGCCGGTGTCAGCCGCGCGTTGCGCCAACTCCAGCGCTCGACGCATCCAGTGCCGATCACGGTCGCCAACCGATACCCATTCCCCTTCCACGCGCTAGTCTCCCGCGCCGGTCGGCAATGGCGGCGCGGGCTGATCCAGGGCCAGCCGCACCGCTCGCGCCAGATCCAGCTTCTGGAATGGTTTTTCCAGCAGGGCGCAGTCGGCGGGCAACTGGCCGGACCCGTCGGTGAAGCCGGACATCAGCAACACCCGCAGTCCAGACCGATGACGACGGGCCTCCCGCACCAGGTCATAACCGTTGATGCCGCCTGGCATGGTCATGTCGCTCAATAACAAATCCAACGACGCGATCTCGGTCAGCAACGCCAGTGCTTCTCGGCCATTGGTGGCCTCGTGCACGCCGTAACCGAATCCGGTCAGGGTTCGAGTCATAAAGTAGCGGATGTCGGGATCGTCCTCCACCAACAACACGGTCTCCCGTCCCCGCAAGCGGTTTTCGTCCAGCGCCGCCTCCCCTGCGGCGATCGTCTCCCGGCCCCTGGATACATGGCGCGGCAGGTACAGATCCATCGCGGTTCCCACTCCAACCTGACTGCGGATGCGAACGTGACCGCCGGATTGCTTGACGAAGCCGTAGACCATGCTCAACCCTAACCCGGTCCCAGCGCTGAGATCCTTGGTGGTAAAGAACGGCTCGAAGGCCCGCTCGACCACCTCCGGGGTCATCCCGCAACCCGTATCGCTGACCGTCAGCCGCACGTAATCGCCGGGGACGACATCGGGGTAGTGGGAGGCATGGGCGGTGTCGAGCGTGACGTTGCTCGCCTGGATGCGCAGTCGGCCACCACCGGGCATGGCGTCGCGGGCGTTGATCGCCAGATTGAGCACCGCATTGGTCAGTTGACCCGGATCGACTCGGATGTTCCAAACCATGGGATCGACCGCGGTTTCCAGGACAATGGTCGCGCCCAGAGTGCGCTGCAACAGCTCGGCGATTTCCTGTAGTTGCTGGCTCGGCGCCAACAGGCGCGGTTGCAGGGCCTGCTGGCGGGAAAACGCCAGCAGGCGGCGAGTCAGATCGGCGCCGCGCCGGGCGGCGTTCATCGCCGTATGCCCGGATCGATACAGGTCCGGATTGTCCCGCAATCCCTCTTCCAGCATGGCCAGATTGCCCAGGATGATGGTCAGCAGGTTGTTGAAATCATGGGCGACGCCGCCGGTGAGCTGACCGACCGCCTTCAGTTTTTGCGCCTGATTCAGCGCCATTTGCGTCTGTCGGTATTCGGTCAGGTCCTCGTCGAGCACAAAACAACCGACCACCGTCTCGTCGGCGTCCGTCTCTAGGCGGTGCGGCGCGTGCGGGATGAAATAGGTGCGCACGTACCGCCGATCGACCGGCGTGCTCAGCTCGTATTCGACATGGGTGCTCTGGCCGCCCAGCGCCGCGTCCACATGACGGAGCAGTCGCCGCGCCAGAGCCGGCTCCAGCATCTCGCCAAAGGCGCGGCCCAGAAAGGTTTCGGCGGACACTCCAAACCATTCCGCATATTTTTGGTTGGCGAATCGATAGCGCCGGTCGGCGTCCAGGTAGCCGATCAGCACCGGAACGGCGTCGGTGATCAGCCGGATGCGATTCTCGCTCTCGCGCAGGGCGACGGCGACGCGTTGGCGCTCCTCGATTTCCCGCGCCAGTTGGGCGTTGAGCGTCAGCAGTTCGGCGGTGCGCTCGCGGACTCGCGCTTCCAGTTGTTCGTGGCTTTCGCGCAGTTCCGCCTCGGCCCGCTTGCGAGCGGTGATGTCCTCGTAGATGGTGATGAAACCGCCGCCGGCGATGGGTTCGCTACGGATTTCCAGCACCGTCCCGTTCGGACGGGTCCGTTCGAAGCAGCGACTTTCGAACCGTTCGGCCAGCTTGATCCGTTCCTCGACCTGCGCCTCGGGATCGCCGGGGCCGTATTCGCCACGCCGGGCATTGAAGCGAAACAGTTCGACGAAAGGTAAACCGACCCGCACCAGCTCCGGGGGAAAATCCAGCAACTCGATGAAACGCCGATTCCAGACCCGCAGGCGCAGGTCCTGGTCGACGATACTGATGGCTTCGTGCAGATGATCGAGACTGGCCAGCGTCAATGCGCCCAGATCGGAATCGGACAGATCGGTCAGTTCCGAGCAAGGATCGTTCGGCGATTCACCCACGCAATACCCCCTTCACTCCAGCGCCCAGCGAACCGGCCGGGCGGCCATCCACATCGGTAAGCGGCCCTGGCTTAGGTTGTGACGACATGGAGCCGGCCGATCATCGGGTCGCTGCGCCCGACCGCCTGGACAGTGTATTGCCGACTCAGGCGGTCGGCAATCGCCAGGGGCGTTGCCGGATTTGGCGACCATCCAGAAATAACTCAGGTGCTTGAAGTTGAGGCTGGGCACGGAACCCTCAATACATCTCGATCATCGAAGTGTCACGCAATATGATTCGGATTGTTGGATGTTCCGTCACGCTTTACAACACAGCTTGTTCAACCCGAAAGGAGCGACTTCATGCACCGCGACATTCGAGTCGACGGTTTCGCACCGACCGCTCCGCCGGCTTGCGGGCTGGCCTTGGCGGCCGTGTTGGTCTCGCTGATCGGCTGTTCAGGCGGGCAATCGCCTTCGGGCCTGGGAATGTGACCGCAGGCCGGCTGGCGCCCGTGTCCCGATTCGCCGAATTGCGTCTCGGCGGCGGCGGCGGCCGAACGGCGCGAAGAACTTCACCCCACGTTCACCACGCCAACCCTCTTGAAGCTGGAGCGGGTCTGCGCCCGTCAGGCCGCTCGACAATTTGCGGAAGCGTTGCCGTTGCCGGTATTGCCCGAACACAACGACCGCCTTTGGTTGGATCGATTGGTGTTTCCATTGGGCATGGATGATGACGGACGATTCTTCGAGGCCTGGTCTCATGATGCCGAACGAGGACCCTGATTGATGGCTCGCTCCCTAAAACAAACCCCCAGACGCTTCCTGCTGGGAATCGCGCTCTACCTGGCATTCGGTTCCCCGGCCTGGGCCGAGGAGAACCCGTGGCAGGCGCTGCGCTCCGGCACGGCGGTTGGCCTCCTCCGGCACGCCCTGGCGCCTGGCGTCGGCGACCCGGCGCACTTCCGCCTGGACGATTGCGCGACCCAGCGCAACCTGTCGGAAGCGGGACGGCGACAAGCCCGCGCGATTGGGGCCGCATTCCGCCGCAACGGCATCACCGCCGCCCGCGTACTGTCCAGTCGCTGGTGTCGGTGCCTGGAGACCGCCCGCCTGCTGGACCTGGGGCCAGTTGAACCCTTTCCCCCGCTCGGTTCCTTTTTCGCCGCCTCGGAGCGCGCCGCTCCCCAAACGGCGGCGCTCCAGGCGTTTCTCAGCCGCCCCTACGCGGGGCCGCCCCGGGTGCTGGTCACCCATCAGGTCAACATTACCGCCCTCACGAATGTCGTACCGCGCTCCGGCGAATTGATCGTCGCGCAACCGCTGGCGGACGGTCGAGTTCGGGTCATCGGCCGCCTGGAACCGGGCGGCGTTCCCGTCGACCCGGGAACCGAAGCGCCTTGAGCGAAGACGCCGGGGTCCGGCTCAATATTTCACCGAACAACCGTAGGGCCGGGTTACGGGCGTGGTGACTGGCTGGCCGGCGGCCCGTTCCCGCAGGGCGACCCGCACATACTGCGTGGCCTTGGAAATATCGGCCGGGTCGGCGGTGGTGATACTGTCGATGCCGCCCATATAAACCAGCTTCCCCGCTTCATCGATGATGTACAGATGGGGCGTGGTTTTCGCCCCGAAGGCCCGACCGATCCGGCCTTCGGGGTCGAGCAGGACGGCGTGAGGCGCGGCCTTACGCGAGCGAGTCAGCTCATCCGCTTCGCCGGGACTGACGTAGCCTTGCTGGCCGGGGGCCGAGGAGATCACCGACAGCCAGATCGCACCCTGGGCCGCCGCTTCCCGCTGCTGCTCCTGCATGTTGCCGGCGCCGTAGTGCTTGCGGACGTAGGGGCAGTCGTGATTGGTCCATTCCAGCACCACGGTTTTACCCCGGTAATCCGCCAGCCGATGGGTCTTGCTCTGGGTATCCACGCCCGTGAAGTCGGGCGCCGACTCGCCCACGCGCGGCGCGGCGATTGCGCTACCGGCAACAAAGGCCAAAGTGATCAGGAAGACACGGAAGAACGCTTGCAACATAGTTTTTCTCCACGGTTTCAAAGTGATTGCAGGGCTTCGGCGACGATGCCTTCGGTGAGCAACGGGGGCAGCACGACCGGTGTTTCGCTGCCCGGCGCATACCACAGATACAGGGGAACGCCGCTCCGCCCGTGGCGTTCCAGTTGGCGGGTGATGGCGGGATCGCGCCGCGTCCAGTCCGCCACGAGGTAGGCCACGGCCCGGTCGGCGAACAACCGCCGGGTGTTTTCCGTGGCTAGGGCCACCCGCTCGTTGACCTGGCAGGTGATGCACCAGGCCGCGGTGAAGTTGACGAACACCGGCCGTCCCGCCGCCGTGAGTTCCCGCACCCGCGCTTCGGACCAGGTCAGGCGCTCCGGGTCGGCGCGGGCGGGTACGGCAACATCCGACCCGGCGACAGGACGCAGGAGCAGCAGCAGAACGACGGTCAGGGCGGCGCCCAGCAGGCCGAGACGCCAACCCCGGGGCTGCCACTGCCCGTACAGCCAGGCGGCCAGGGCCACCGCCACCAGACCGGCCAGGGCCGCGCCGTAGGCGCGGGCGTCGGTCTGCTGGCTCAGCACCCACAGCAGCCAGGCGGCGGTGGCATACAGCGGGAATGCCAGCGCCTGCTGGAAGGTTTTCATCCAGGGTCCCGGTTTGGGCAGCCACCGGACCTGGGCCGGCCAGAGACTCAGCAGCACCACGGGCAGCGCGAAGCCGACCCCGAGTGCCAGGAACACCGCGAGCGCCGCGCCGGCCGGGCGGGTGATGGCGAAGCCCAGGGCCGTCCCCATGAAGGGAGCGGTGCACGGACTGGCCACCACGGCAGCCAAAACGCCGGTGGCGAAGGTATTGAACAGTCCGCTGCCGGCGGTCAGGGCTTGACCCGCCCCCATCAGCCCCGCGCCCACCGCGAACACCCCCGACAGGTTGAGGCCCACCAGCAGCATGAGGTAGGCCAGCAGCGCGACCAGGACGGGGGACTGGAGTTGGAAGCCCCAGCCCAGCGAAGCGCCGCCCGCCCGCAACAGCAGCAGGGCCGCCGCCAGGGCCAGGAAACTGAGCAGAATGCCCGCGCCATAGCTCAGGCCGTGCCCGACCCGACGCCGGTGATTCGCCCCGGCTTCGCGGACGAACCCCAGCACCTTGATGCCGAGCACGGGCAGAACGCACGGCATCACGTTCAGGATCAGGCCGCCCAGAAAGGCAAAGCCCAGCGCCGTCATCAAGCCCAGGGTTTCACTGGTCCCGGTCGCCGCCGGCCGCGCTTCCAGCCGTACCGCATAGCCCCGACGGGCCGGCGCGCCGCCGTCCCGCGTTTCCACCACCACCAGCCCGTCCAGCGGGACATCGCCGGCAGGGGGCAGATCGCCGGCGGGTACGCGGAGTACCAGACCCTCGGCGGTGGTTTGCCGGCTTTGCGCGCCGCTGGGGTCCACCGGCCCCCACTCGTAGGCGGCAAACCAGACCTCGTCGCGGTCGTCCACCGCCAAACCGGGCGCTTCCAGGGTGATCGTCTGGGCATCACCCGCCAGGCGATAGCGGCCCGTTACGCGGTCGGCTTCGGGCCATTGCGCCCGGGCGGCGGCGAACAGGCGTTGCGTTGCGGGGTCCCCGACCGTGGGGCTGCCGGGATGAGGCAGTTCGAGAGTCAAACGCCCGGATTCGGGAATGCACTCCACCCGGCAGACCAGCCATTCGGCGTCGGCGGTGAGAGTCAGCGGGCCAGCGGGCAGCGGGCCTTCGGGTATCCGCACCGGCACGAGCAAGGTCACGGCCTCTTCATAACCGTAGTTGGTCAGCGGCCCGACCGGGATGCGCTGGGGGACTGGCCAGTGGAGGTCGCCGGCGGTCCAGCCTTCGGGCAGGGTCCAGCGGATGACCGGAGCCGCCCCCGAAGCGCCGGGATTGCGCCAGTACACATGCCAGTGCGGAATCAACTTGAAGCGCAGCCCGAGCCACAGGGTTTGTCCCGGCGTGGCCTGGGGCTGCTCGCTCAGCAAAGTGACCGTGGCGTGTGGGGTCGAGACCGTCGCCGCGCCGTGGGCGGGCGGTGCCGCCAAAGCCAGGAGCCAGACCAGCCAGAAAATGATCGCGAACAGCCCTGGTTTCGTCTTCATCGCCTCATCCACCCTGGCCCGGTCCGCCCGCCGCCTGGGCCGCTTCGGCGGGAAGCACACCCGGTGATGACGGAGACGATTCCCACCGCCCGGTCAGGTCGTAGAGCAGCCCCATCAGCGCCGGCACCACGGTCGGCGTCAGCAGCGTGGCGAACGCCAGCCCGCCGACCAGCACCACCCCCAGGCCCTGATACAGTTCCGCGCCCTGGCCGGGAATCACCGCCAGCGGCAACATCCCCAGCACGCTGGTGGCCGCCGCCATGAAAATTGCCCGCAGCCGGTCGCGGGTAGCCTGATACAGCGCCGTGTCGTGGTCTTCGCCGAATTCGCGTTGCCGTTGCAGGGTGCGATCCACCAGCAGAATCGCGTTGTTGACCACGATGCCGGTCAGGATGATGAAGCCCAGCGCGGTGATCATGTCCACCTGAACCGCTATGCCGAACACCCGCTGGGCGAGGATGAGGCTCAGCAGCGAGCCGCTGATCGCCATCGGCACCGTCGCCATGATGACGACCGGATACCGGAACGAGCGGTACAGCGCCACCAGCAGCAGATAGGTGATCAGCAGCGCCAGCGCGAAGGCCGACGCCAGTTGCCGCAGCGTTTCCGCCAGCCGGTCGGCGGTTCCGGCCAGCCGGACCTGCGCCCCCGGCGGCAGTTCGGCCCGCAACGGGGCCAGCACCTCCCGTTCGGCCCGCTCCACCAGCGCGCTCAGCGGCGCGTCCTGCGCCAGCGAAGCGATCAGCGTGACGGAACGCTCCAGATTGATATGATGAATCGCGTCCGGCCCGGTGGTTTCGCGCACCTCGGCCACATCGCCCAGTTGAATCGGCTGGCCGCGCCCGGTGTACAGCGGCAACTGCCGCAACTGCTCCGGGGTTTGCGCGAAGATGTTTTTCAGTTCCACCGACACGTCCAGTTCGTTTTTGCCTTCCAGGAACTGCGAGGCCAGCCGCCCGCCCAGCGCGGTTTCCACCAGCGCGCCCACGTCGGCCTCGGCCAGTCCCACTTCGGCCAGCCGTTCGCGGTTGGGGATAATCTGCAACTCCGCCGCGCCGGTGACGAAATTCGAGCGCACGGTGCGCACGCCCGGCAACCGCCGCAACTGATCCGACACCTGCCGCTCCAGTTCGCCCAGCCGGTCGAGATCGTTAGCGACGATATCCACCTCGAACTCCTTGCCGGGATCGCGGAAGATGGAAGGACGGGTCGCCACCACAAAGCGATAACCGGCGAAGTTGTTGCTTTGCGCCCGCAACCGCTCGACCATCGCATCCAGGCCGGCGGCGGTGGCGAATTCCGGTTTGAGCACGCTCAACACCCCGCGCATGCCGCCGGGCCGATCCACCAGCCAGGTGCGTTCGATTTCGGGCTGGGCGCGAATGAATTCCTTGAGCGGTTCGGCCTGGCGGACCGCTTCGGGCAGGCTGGTCCCCGGCAGCGGTTCGGCCCGCCAGATCACCAGATTGCGGTTGCCGTCGGGCAGGAAATCGGCGGGTGGCAGCAGAGCGAAGCTGACGCCGATCAGCGCGACCGGAAGCGCCAGCACCAGCAGGCGGCGCCGGATGCGGCCCGGCCCCAGCGCCCAAGCCACCGTCGCGGCCAGCCCGTTTTCCAGCCCGCCCTGCACCCGGCGAAACACGGCAGAGGCTCGGTCCACGGCGCGGTTCAACCCGTTGCCGCCCGCTCTGTCGCCCGCCGCCTGCATCCGGTGGGCTTCGTCCGGGCTGAGGAACAGGCCGGCCAGCATCGGCACCAGCGTCAGCGCCGCGAACAGCGCGAACAGCGCCGCCGCCGACAAGGCAATCGCCATGTCGGCGTACAATTGGCCGACTTCGCCCGTCACCAGCAGCAGGGGGATGAACACCACCACGTTGGTCAGGGTGGAACCAAGCAGCGCCGGCCACACTTCAACCGTCCCGTCAATGGCGGCGCGGACCGCGCTTTTGCCGCGCTGCAAATGGGTGAACACGTTCTCGATGACCACGATGGCGCTGTCCACGATCATCCCGACCGAGAACGCCAGCCCGGCCAGGCTGATGATGTTCAGACTTCGCCCCAGCAGCGCCATGACGCTGAACACGCTGATCAGCGTCACCGGAATCGTCACCACGACGACCGCCACGGTGCGCAGCGACCCCAGAAACAGCACCAGCGCCAGCGTCGCCAGCGCCGCGCCGGTCAGCAGGTTGCCCCACACCAGCTTCACCGCCTGGCCGACGTATTCGCTCTCGTCGTAGTTGTAGACGAAATCAATGCCTTCGCCGGCGTGGTCGAACTGCTCCTCGAGTTCGGCGATGGCCGCCCGCACGCCCTGGGCCACTTCCGGCACGTTCGCGCCCACCTGCCGGATCACGCCGATGGCGACGGTCGGCTGATCCCGGAACACCACGACGCTGTCTGGCGGCTTGCGGCCGAATTCGACGCTGGCCACGTCGCGCAGATACACTGCGCCCGCCGCGTCGCGCCGCAGCACGAATTGCTCCAGTTGCGCCAGATCCTGCGAGCGGCTGACGGTGCGCACCCGATATTCGCGCCGTCCCAGCGTCATGGGACCGCCGCGCACGTCGCGGTTGTTGTCGCGCAACACCCGCACCACATCGCCGATGGCCAGATTGCGCACGGCCAGGGCTTTGGGATCCACCCGCACCTCGACCTCGCGCTCCTGCCCGCCGGGCGTGAAGAACTGCCCGACGCCCGACACCCGCCGCAAGCGAGGCAGGATCACGTTGTCCACCAAATCGCGGTAATGGTTCGGATCGCTCTGAAACCCCAGTTTCGGCGCCAGCATGATCCACATCATCGGCGAACTGGCCCCGCTGACCATTTCCACGTTCGATTCGCCCGCTTCTGGCGGCAGGTTGTCCACCTGCTGCAACTGGTTCAGCACGTCCACCATCCGCTCGCTCAGCCGGCTGCCGTCCACGAACTCCAGGGTCACGCTGCTGCCGCCGGCGCGGGAGGTGCTGCTGATTTCCCGCACGCCCAGCACTTCTTCCATTCGTTCTTCAATCGGGCGGGTCACCAGATTTTCGACATCCACCGGACTGGCGCCGGGATAGCGGGTGGTGATGGTGATTTCCGAGCGGTCGCCGCCGGGTTGCAATTCCAGCGGCAGGCCGCTCAGGGCGATCCCGCCGAACACCGCCAGCAGGCAGAACAGGACGAAGGTGCCATGCCGCCAGCGGACGGCGGTTGCGATCCCGCTCATGGCGCGTTCCCCACGATTTTCACCATCGCGCCGTCACGCAAGCCGTCGCCGCCACGCACCACGATGTCCTGGCCCGGCCGCAAGGTATCGTTGAAAATCGCCACGGTTTCGCCCATGTCGGCCACCAGTTCCACCTGGATTTGCCGGGCCTTGCCGTCGACCACGGCAAACACGAACCACTGGTCGCGGCGCAGGGTCAGGGCGTCGCGGGAGATGACGAAGGCCGGCGTGTTCAGGGGGATATCCAGCTTGCCGGCTACCGCCATTCCGGCCAGCAGGCCCGGCGGGGTGGGGTCGAGCGCGATGCGGATCGATTGTCGCCGCGACGCGGCGTCCGCCGCCGGAATCACCCCGGTAATCGGCAGCGATTGCCGCCAGTTCGGCAGGGCGCGGGCGCTCAGTTCGACCGGCATACCGGGCAGAATTCGCCCGCTCAAGTCCTCGGGCAGCGCCAGAAACACGTTCAGGCGGTCGCTGGCGATCAGGGTCGCAATCGGCGCGTTGACCTGCACGTAATCGCCCTGACTGACCAGCCGGGTCTGCACCACGGCGCTGGACTGGGCTTTGATGCGGGTGCGCTCCACCGCCAGTTGAGCCTGGTGGACGGCGGCCTGGGCGGCGGCGACATTGGCGCGCTGGGCTTCGATTTCCGCCGGCAGCGGCCCGGCCTCGGCTTCGGCCAGCGCCGCCTCGGCGGAGGCGCGGGTCCCCGCCGCATCGTCCACAGTGGCTTTGGCTTCCACCAGCGCCCGCTCGGTGATTGCCCCTTTCCGGACCGACTCGCTGGCGCGCTTGAGGTTATCGGTGGCTTCCTTCTCGCGGGCTTGGGCGGAGCGCAATTCGGCCTGGCGGCGGGCGATGATCTCGCGCCGGGTGCCGGCTTCCAGCCGCGCCAGTTGGCTGCGCGCCTCCGCCAGTTGCGCCTGGGCGCGGGCCAGCGCGAGCTTTTGATCGGTATCGTCCAGCACGGCCAGGAGCGCGCCGGGGGTGATGCGGTCACCGGGCTGCACCCGGATGTCCTGCACGATCCCGCTGGTCTGGGCGCGGATGGTCGCCTGCTGGCTGGATTCGACCTGGCCGATCAACAACACCGAGCGGATGCCGGTTCCCTCGGCCAGCGGCACGGTCTCGACCGGCCGGGGCGGCGGCGCTGGCGCCGCCGGCGGTGGCGGAGCCGACAACACCGCCGGCCGCCACAGCGGCCAAGTCAGCAGGGCGGCCACGGCAGCCACCACGCCCAGCCCCAGCAAAGCGCGAGGGGAGCGGGCGGGGCGGGCGGCGGCAGATTCGGGCGCGGGTGCGGTCATGGGAGCCTTTCCGGAGCACGGATCATCAAGGACGACTACGCTTTAGCGACCGACAGAACATCGGGAGAAACGCAAACTTCACTCCAATAGCCAGTACCACACTGGCCGTCTCACGCTCCGGCGGATTCAGCCATCAGCCGTGCGTCCGCCGTTCGAGTTCGAGCTGCAACTTCTCCAGTTCTTGCTGCGTCCTGACCTGATCGGTCACGTCGTACTGGACGCCCAGGTAATAGATCACCTTGCCTTCGCGATCCACCAGCGGGCGGATGGACAAACGGTTGAGGAACAGGACGCATGCGCGGTTCAAGCCGTTCCAGTTCGAACGTGAAGGTCAGGTGGGTTGAGGGGCTGAGGTTTTCAAATTCATAGAGGGAGCGATAGGGGGCGGTAATGCCCTGGAACGAGACCCGCCTGAGGGGTTCCAGTTCGGCCACCTCGAAGGTGGATTCCGTTTTTTGTCCCTGATCCACGCGGACCTGGCGGGCCTGGTAGCCCAGCCGCACCGGGCCGGTCGAGAGCGGTTGGAGGTCCACTACCTCCGCCGACCAGCGGGGATAGTTGGCGACGAACTCCAGGGCGACGAACCGGTAGACCGGCTCGACTTTCTGGAAAATGAGAACATCAGCTTTGGCGGCGATCATGCGCAACTCTTCCCCAAGGGTTTACGCCACCCCGAATAGAGACGAGGATCGTTGAATTAACCATCCTGGGTTTGCCCGACTGGCTCCGGCCAGCGCTGCGGCACGCGCTGAATGTGGTTGATATCGTAGCCCTCATTGGCCAGGAAGCGCAGCAGGCTCTGGTAATCCGCCTCCGGGATACTGGGCGTGCGCGCCATGATCCAGACGTAATCGCGCTGGTTGCGACCAATGATCGTCTGGGTGTACCGCGCATCGACATAGACGATGCGGAAGTCGGCCTTGATCGGCCAGATGAACTGCATGCCCCAGACGGCGTTGCTGTCGCGATCCAGCACGAAGCCGGTCGGCGTGTAGACCTTTCGTTCGCCATCGAAACCGCCCTGACGGAACGTGAACGTCGTAGCTACCGTACCCTCGTCGGTCAGCCGGTAGGACTCCACGGCGTTGTAGGCGTCGCGCTCGATGAAGGTGGGGATATTGGCGATGACGTACCAGTCGCCCATGAAGCGCTGGAGATCGACCCGCTCGACCGTCGTGATGGGATTCATCGGTGTCGTTTGGCAGGCGACCAACAGGAACGCGATGGGTAAGGTAACCAGGGCTTTCAATATCCGCATGGTCATCTCCGGGTGGAAGGCGGGTCGGAGACGCGCTCGGCCACGGCCAGCCGATCATCCCCCACTAGCGCGTAACGCAACGTCCGTCCGTTTTCGAGGACCGATTCGAGCGCAACCCAGCGGCCGTCCACGCTGTGGTAAAAGACCTTGATATCAACTTTTTGAGGCGCCGCCAGCACGCGAAATCCCTTGACCGGCACCGTTCGATTGGCGATCTTCCGTTCCGATTCCCCCAGCGCTTGAATCTCGACCGCGATCAACTCGCCGGTCTGGGTGTTGAGCAGGCGCTGTTGCCGAAGGAACCGTTGATCCCAATAGGCAAAGCTCATCAGGCAGTCGCCCTGATAGGTCTGGGTCTCGTTCGGCGTCACAATCCGGTAACCTGTTGCGGTCTTGCTCAGGTCCACCGCGTAAGAGGTGCCGTTGGCATCCGTCTCGGAATCAATCCGCTTCAGACAGCCGTTCTGCCAGGTTTCGCTGTTGCGATGGCGGTAACGGTAAACCGGCACCCGCAGGATTCTCACGTCGAACGAAGCCTCGCTGTCGACGACGCGCATCGCGCTGCCGTCGGCAATCCGAAAGCGATGTTCCCCAATGGATTGGCCGTCGAGCGATACCTCGAAGGTCAGCTCGTCTTTCGCCGATGGCGTGGCCACACCCAGAGTCGGGGTTGCCAAAATGATGGCGGCGCCGACTAAAAGACCGTAGACCGTTTTCATCGTTGTTCCTCCATCGCAAGGGGAAATACAGCACTGGGCTGACATCAGGGTCTCCGCGCGGGTGTTGCCCGCCATGTTCGGAGACCATAGATATTTTGTACAAGTATGGTATAAATATAAGCGCGATTTTTGCCAAATACAAGCTTTTGTATAGATGTTGTAAAAATTTCGGCTATTAGCGCTGTCTTTCCTGCAATGCCGGCGATCGGTGATGCGATATCTTCAAGGAGATGCGCCGCGGCAACGCCCTGGCGATGGATGCGGCCAGGGCGCCGACTGGGTGAAATAGGCGTGAAACAAAACCGTCCGCCGTGGTCAACTATTGATGAAACTTCCGACCCAGACCCGACGGAGTTCCCTCATGCCGATCCCATTCGACAAACCGCTGCGCGACCGCGTCAAACTGCTCGGCCAGTTGTTGGGCCAAACTCTCCGCGACCGGGAAGGGCGCGCCGCGCTCGACGCCGTCGAAACCCTGCGCAAGGGTTTCATCGAACTGCGCGGCCGATCCGAACCGGCCCCGGACCTGCGCGACCGGCTGCTGCGCTTGATCGCCTCGCTGAACCCGGAAACGCTCAACCACGTCGTGCGCGCCTTCAACGCCTACTTCAATCTCGCCAACATCGTTGAGGAAAACTTTCAGCACCGGTTGCGCCGCGAGCAGGTTCGGCGCGGCAAACCGCTGTGGCGGGGTTCCTTCGACGAGACCTTGCGCGCGCTGCGCGCCGACGGGGTCGACGCGACCCGGTTACAGACCTTGCTCGACCGGCTTTGCTTCACGCCGGTGTTCACCGCCCATCCGACCGAGGCCAAGCGCCGGGTGCTGCTGGGCGCGCAGCGGCGGGTGTTCGTGACCAACGGCAAGCTGGACAATCCGGCGCTCAACCGCCACCAGCGGGCCGAGGTGGTCGAGGAGTTGCGCAGCCAGATTCAAATCCTGTGGAAAACCGACGAGGTGCGCAGCTTCAAGCCGCAGGTGCGCGACGAGATCAAGAACGGTCTGTACTACTTCCGCGAATCCATTTTCCAAGCCTTGCCGACGCTCTACCGCAACCTGGAACGGGCGCTGAACGCCGTGTACGGCGACGAGGGCGGCAAGGCGGCGATCCGCATCCCCCGCCTGCTGCGGTTCGGCTCGTGGATCGGCGGCGACCGCGACGGCAACCCGTTCGTCACCCCGGAAACCACCGTCCTGGCGGTGCGCCTGCAAGCCCAGGAAATCCTGCGCGAATACCTGCGGCGGGTCGAGGAGCTGAACCGGCATCTGACCTACTCCAGTTCGCTGGTCGCGCCGGCGCCGGTGTTTGTCGCCAGTCTGGACGCGGACGCCCAACAGATGAGCGCCCTGTTCGCCGAGGCGCCCCGCCAGTACGCCCAGGAACCGTATCGGCGCAAGCTGTTTTTGATGTACCACCGCTTGCGGCACAACTACGAGCAGGCGCGGGCGCGGACCGAAGGGCATCCCGAGGCGGGGCCGGTTCCGTTCTGGGGCTATGCGTCCGAGCAGGCGTTTCTCGAAGATTTGTACCTGATCCGCGATTCCCTGATCGGGCACGGTGACCGCGCGGTGGCCGACGGCGAACTGACCGACCTGATCCGGCTGGCCGAGACTTTCGGCTTTTATCTGGCCGCGCTCGACGTGCGCCAGGAATCGGGCCGGCACACGGCGGCGGTCGCGGAAATTTTCGCCGTGGCGCCCAATCTGCCGGACTATGCCGCGCTGTCGGAGGAAGAGCGGCTGACCGTCCTCGGCGACCTGCTGGCCAAGCCCGGCACGCCGCTGCTGTATTGCGATTCGCTCAGCCCCGCCACCCGCGAGACCCTGGAGGTGTTTCAGGTCATGGCGCGGATGCGGCAAGAAATCAGTCCGCGCGCTTTCGACAACTACGTCATTTCCATGACCCACGAAGCCAGTCACGTTTTGGAGGTGCTGTTTCTGGGCAGTTTCGCCGGACTGGCCGGTCGCCGCGCCGACGGGAGTTGGCATTGCGAACTCCGCGTCGCGCCGTTGTTCGAGACCATCGCCGACCTGAACCGAGTCGAAGTGCTGCTGACCCGGCTGTTGGATCAGCCGACTTACCGGGAATTGCTGACGGCGGCGGGCGGGGTGCAAGACGTGATGGTCGGCTACTCGGATTCCTGCAAGGACGGCGGCATCCTGGCCTCCAACTGGGGGCTGTACCAAGCCCAGCAGCGGGCGGTGGCGCTAGCGGCGGCGCGCGGTTTCGGCTGTCGGCTGTTCCACGGTCGCGGCGGCACGGTGGGGCGCGGCGGCGGCCCGACCCACGACGCCATTTTGTCCCAGCCAACGGGCACGGTGCGGGGTCAAATCAAGATCACCGAACAGGGCGAAGTGCTGTCGTTCAAGTACCAGAACCTGGAAACCGCCATCTACGAGCTGACGCTGGGCATCACCGGGCTGATGAAAGCCAGCCGCCACCTGGTGCAGGCGGTTCCCCCGGAGCCGCCGGAGGCAGCGGCGGTCATGGCCGAACTGGCGCGGTACGGCGAAGCGGCGTACCGGGAACTGACCGAGCGGACGCCGGGTTTCATCGATTACTTTTACGAGGCGACGCCGCTCGGCGAAATCGCCCTGCTCAACCTGGGTTCGCGCCCCTCGCATCGCGCCCAGGGCGACCGCTCGAAATACTCGGTGCGGGCGATTCCCTGGATGTTCGGCTGGGGCCTGTCGCGGCACACCCTGCCCGGCTGGTACGGCATCGGCACCGCGCTGGCGGCGTGGCGTGGCGACGATCCCGAGCGGCTGGCCGTCCTGCAAAAGCTTTACCGGGAATGGCCCTTCTTCCGCGCCCTGCTCGACAACAGCCAGATGTCGCTGAGCAAGGTGGATGTCGGCATCGCCCGCGAATACGCCCGGCTATGCGAGAACGTCGATACCGAAACCGGCATTTACGAGCGGTTTCGGGCCGAGTACGAGCGAACCTGCCGCGAAATTCTGGCCGTGGCGCAAATCTCGACCCTGCTCGAAGAAAATCCGACCTTGGCCAAATCCTTGGAGCGGCGCAATCCCTATCTGGACCCACTCAACCACATTCAGGTCGCTCTGCTGCCGCGCTACCGCCAGGCGGCGCGGGAACACGGCGCGGATTCGGCCGAGGCGGAAATCTGGCTGCGGCCCTTGCTGCGATCCATCAACGCGCTGGCGGCCGGAATGCGGAATACGGGTTGACGGCGAAATCGTACCCGCGTCGTGCGTCAGTCGCGGTATCGTGCTTGGGCGCGGGTGTAGTCCTTGGAGGCCGTCTCAAGCGATGGCGAGCGTCAGGCGACCGACCGGCTCGGTCGTTGGCTTCACCGTAATTTGGATGTCGTACCCGAGCCGGTTCAAGCAATCCATCAGCTTGTGCTCGGACAGGTTGGCGAAGTTGCCGCGCAGCAACGCCGAAACTTTCGGTTGCGGAATGCCCATGCGGCGACCGGCCTCTTCTTGGGTCAGGCCAAGTTGACGCACGGCGCGGGCGATTTCGATCACCAGACCCGACTTGATTTTCAGTTTCTCGGCATCGGGTAGACCCAGATCGGCAAAGACGTTGCCGGAGCCGGTTTCGACCTCGATCCCTTCAACGAGGCGCTTGGCCATCTCTCATCTCCTTCACGATCACCTCGGCCACTCTCAGCCGGGCGCGAATGATCTGCAAATCCCCTTGCGGCGTGGCGATTCCGCTCTTGCTCTTCTTCTGAAAGCAGTGCAGGACGAACACCGCTTCCTCGAACTTCACGGTATAGACCGCGCGGTATGTGCCGCCTGCGTCATCCTCAATCACTTCCAAGACGCCGGCGCCGCCGAAGCCCTTGAGCACTTTCGCCGCATCGTGCCGGTCGCCGTGCTGGGCGAAGTCCAAGGCGTGACCGAAGAACTTCCGCACGTTAACCGGCAGAGCCATCAAGTCTTTCTTGCTGCTTCCGATCCAGACGAGCGGTTTTTCTCGGGCGACCATACCAATAATTATACCTAAAAAGATATAAACGGTTTCCCGAACAACTCACGCTGGGTGGCCTGAACGATCGCAACGATGGCGGGATGCAGCAGCCGGCGCTCGGTGGTGATGGCGTAGAGTTGCTCGGTCACCGACTCGATGCGCCCGACCGCCAGAACCGTGTACTGCTGGCTCACGTAATCGGCAATCGCGGTCGGGGCGACGAACAAACCGGCGCCGGCCTGACCGAAGGCCTTGAGCAAGGCGCTGTCCTCGAATTCGCCGACGATGCGCGGGTACAGGTGGTGCGTCTCGAACCAGCGGATCAGGTCGGGCCGCAGCGCCACATCTTCCCCCGGCAGGAGAAACGGCGCCCGGTCCAGCAGCGCGGGAAAGGTCCCCGTCAGGGACTGCGCCAGTTCCGGCGCGGCGAATACCGTCAGGTCGCTCTCGCCGAGGAAGTGGCTGTAGCCCCGAACGTTGAGGTGGGTGGGCATGGGCCGGTCGGCGATCACCAGGTCGAGATGATGGACCGCCATCTCGGCCAGCAGCGGCGCCAACCGGCCCTCGCGGCAGAAGAGCCGCACCGGTTCGGCGATGCGCAGCGCCGGCTCGACCACGCGATAGGCGACCGATTTCGGTACCGAATCGGCGATGCCGACCCGAAACGGCAAGCTCTTCCGAACCGTCTGGTCGAGCGCGACCTCCAGCAGCTCGTCGCCGAGCGCGAAGATTTCGTCCGCGTAGCTGAAGATGCGCCGTCCCGTCTCGGTCAGCTCCAGCCCGCGCCCGACCCGGCGCAACAACTCCACCCCGAGGCTGGCTTCCAGCTCGCTCAGTTGGCCGCTGATCGATTGCGGCGTCAGGTGCAGGTGCTTGCTGGCGCTGGCGACGCTGCCGGACTTGGCGACCATCCAGAAATAGCGCAGGTGTTTGAAGTTGAGGCTGGGCATTACATCGAAAAAATCGAGGCGGTCATGTCCGCAACACCCGGATTTCCGGGGTAAGACCCTGTTCCCGCGCGACCTTGCAGAAACTCTGATCGAAGGTGTGCATGATCGCCCTGCCACAGGCCGCGAGGTGCAGGGCGTCGGCGAAATCGGCGCCCAGGCGATACCAGTCGAGCGCCCTGACGACCTGATCTTCGTCCTCAATCTCCGTATGGTTGGCAGTCACGATCAGGGTAAAAAAATCCGCTATCCGTTCTCTGGGATAGTCGTACCGAGCACGGAGCACCCATTCGGTTTCCAGAAGCACGGTTCTGGAAATGAACACCGTTTCAGACAACAGTAGTTTTTGCACGATTTCCAGTTGTCGCGGATCATCCTTAATGGCAATCCGCACCAGCAGGTTGGTATCGAAGGCAATCATCGGCAGGTTCCGTTCGGCTCCTCGTTCAGATCGACTGGCCGGCAAAGCTCTTCCGTGTTGATGGGGGGACCGTCATATTGAAGAAACCCGATCAAGTCCGCCAAGGTATGCGGTCCCTTTTTCCGTTTCGATTTCAGCAACACGCCATCGCTGGTCTCAACGAAAATCAACTCAGCGCCGCTGGTCCAGCCCAGCCGCTTGCGCAGTTCCTTGGGAATAACGACCTGGCCTTTGGTGGATAAGGTGACGGTGGCGGTAGACATGGCGACCTCCGGTAAGAAAAAAGGTAAGCAAATCAGTATGGTTCAGTAGCGATTGGGTACGCAATACCTACCCTACTGCTGCCGGCCCGCAGGCCGCTCGACCGCCGCTTTCCCCGTCAACCCCGGTTCGCGCGCCAGCATTTCCCGCAACGGCCCCAAATCCGGCAAGCCCAGCGCCGCGCTCAGCGCCTCGTCAATGGCGCCTCGCGCCGGATCGTGGTTCAGCCGGGCCAGCGCCTGAAGCTCCCGGTCGCACAGCGCGTCATACGCGGCGGCCAGACTCGCCGCCTGCGCGTCGCTCAAGGTCCGCACGTCCAGCACCGGCATGGCCGCCCAGGCAGGTTTTTTCATCTTCATCCACGCGCCTTGCGTGACCACGCGACCGCCGAAGAAAGCGAGCAGCGACAAACTGCCGTTGAGCCAGGTCAACAACGCCTTGCGTCTTTCCGGTGACAGATCGGTCTTGAGCGCCCACCAGGTGTTACCGAGCACGGGTTGGTCGAAGCCTACCGCCAGCAGGCGATGCGTGTTGGTTCTGACCCGCTCCACCAGCAGAATATCGGCGGCCATGGTCCACAGATGGTAGGGATAGTCGGCGTAGTCCGCCGTCGCGGTCCGGTCGGCGTAGCGCGGAGTCGCGCGGGGTTGCAGCCAGGCGTTCGGTTGTTGCCGGAGCGTTCGGACCTTGTCGGCCTCGTGATCCCAGAACGCCGGGTGCAGCGTCGGCACATCCTCGTAACGGTCGAAGGCTTCCTGGATGCGTCGCTGGTCCGGACCGATGGCGCCGAGTTGACCCGCCGGGCACAGGGCAACGGAAATCGCCGGTTGTCCCGGCCAACTCACCTGTCCCCGTCGCAGCGCCAGAAACGCCTTGGCCAGATCGCCACGGGAAAACAACGCGCCATGCCAGTTTTCCTCCCCGATTGAAGCGGGCAGGGCGAACGCTTCGCCGAGACTGCCGGAGGGCGAACGGATGATGCCTTCGGGCAGGGTCTTCAACCGTTCGGCCAGATCGAGCGCCTCGTAGATCGTGGTCGGATTGCGCCACAGGTTGATATAGGCGGTGGTTTCCGGCGCTTCCTGGCCGGCCGGCTTCTTGCGGGCGACGAACAGCAGTTCGGACAAATCGGTGTTTTCGGAGAAGTTGGGCCGCTCGGCATCGTAGCTCGATGCCACGATTTCCAGATGATAGCGGTCGGCGAGCAGTTGCCGGGTCGGTCCCCACGCCTCGCCGGACGCTAGCGCGTGCGGCAACACAAAGGCCAGCCGCCCGCCCGGCTTGAGACAGGCATCGGCCAGCGCCACGAACACCGCGCCCAGCCCCGCCGTGATGTTGGCCTGAAGCTTTTTGACCCGCTTTTTGAGTTCGCTTTGCAGCACCCCCCGCTCGTCGGGCAGCGAACCAAACAGCAGATTGCCGCCGACGCTGCGCACGAACGGCGGATTCATCACACACAGATCCAGTTCCGGCACGCGCGCGCTGGTCGCTTGCGTCTGGTCCGCGCCAGCGCGGACGATTTCCGTCTGCGACTGATCGAGGGTGAGCTGCGTCCACACCGCGTCCCTGCCGATGAAATCCAGACTGCCCAGGCGCGGCGTGCCGCCGTCCAGCCCCAGCGGCATGACGTACAGATTCATCCGCACGAAAGCGATGTCCGGGGCCAGCAGCGCCAGCGTGGACGCGGTGAGATGCACGGCTGAAGGCAGCACGTCGTAGCCGTGCAGGATATTTTCCATGATCGCCCGGTGCAGCGCCTGCAAATCCACCGGCGACAGACTGCGCCCGGTGTTGGCCCGCGCCAGAATGTAGGCGTCCGACACCGCCTGCGCCGTCGCCATCAGCAGCGTCCCGGTGCCACAGGCCAAATCCGCGACCTTGAACTCCGCCAGATGCGCCGGGTTGCCGAAATCGCGCGGCCAGGGCCGGTTCAGCGCCAGCTTGAGCAGCAAAGTCGCCGCCGATACCGAGGTGTAATAAGCGCCGAGATACTTGGCGTGGTGCAGCAACCAGTGATAAATCCGGCCCATCAGATCGTGGCGCAGCGCCGCCTGGTGCGCGCAAATCGCCTGCGCCTCCTTGAGCAGGGCGTGAAACGAAGCCAGGGTGTGCGCGGTGATCGGCAATTCCGCCAACACCCGCTCGCCCAGTTGGAAGATCGGCACATAGTTGATGTTCTGCCAAATCCACTGCCAGTGGGCCCGAGCCGCGCCCACCACGTCCGGCTGATCCTCCAGCCGGCGCAGCGGCGTCACGCGGGGATTGGTCGCCGCCAACTGTTCCTGAAAGATCAGCGCATTGGCAATGACCAGCGCCGACACTCGGGCCGCCGTCGCGCGCCGCTCCTCGGTCTTGTCGTCGGTTTCGCCTTTCGGCGCGGGCATCCCCAGCAAATCAGACAAGCGGTCGCAAGCGCCCGTCTGCCCGATCCAGGTCAGCGCCACGCGCGTCAGTTGTTCCAACAGCGATTGGGCAGTTTTGGCGACGAGATCATCCTGGACCAGCGTTTCCTGCGCGCGGCGCAAGGCATCCATCAGCGCAGCGGGCGTCCCCTCGAACCACGCGGTTTCCTCGCTCTCCGAAATCAGGCAATAGGCCAGAACCGCCGTTTCGAGCCGGGCGAGCAGGTCCTGCGTGGCGATGGTGCGGAGCGCGCCGGGATACACGACGGCGGCGGCGATGTTGGCGATGCCGCGCTGCACCCGGCCCCGCGCATCGCCCAGCACCACCTCTCGCGCCTGCGGATGATCGGCGAACTTGCCCTCGATGACCACGCGCAAGCCCCGCCAGTTGAACAGCACGTCGGGCCGCTCCCGGCCGCTGGCCTGAATCGTCTCGGCATCGGCCCTGACCCCGAAACGCGCCAGCAGAATCGCCAGTTGCGTGTTGAGGGTTTCTTCCCGGTGGCGGTAGGCGGTCATGTTCTTTCCCAGTTGGTCCGTTTGCTTGTAGAGGCCAAATTCTAAATCAACGGCTTGTGTGTGGGAGCAGGCGGGCTTGCCTGCGATGAGCAGCCGAGCAATACATCGAATAAATCGAATAATAATTCAATATTATTCGGATTGTTGGATGTTTTTCCACCCTCTAGACTGCTCGTCGTCTTCAATGCCGAAAGGAGAAAGTCGATGAACATTCACATCCAGGCCCGGGGTTTCGCGCTGACCGACGGCTTGCGCGAACACATCGAGCGGCGCCTGCGCTTCGCGCTTGGCTGGGCCGACGACCGTTTGCGCCAGGTCTCGGTCCGCCTGTCCGACGAGAACGGCCCACGCGGCGGCGAGGATAAGCGCTGCCGGATTCAGATCGCCTTTACCGGCGCCCCGAGCGTGGTGATCGACGATACCGAGGCCGATCTGTACGTGGCTATCGACCGGGCCGCCGACCGGGCCGGTCGCTCGGTCGCGCGCCGGCTGGAGCGGCAGCGCAATTATCGTCAGGGCCTGTCGCCAATGACGACTCCAGCCGACTCCATCGCCCTGACCTTGCACTGAACCCTGGAGCAATTCGATGAAATACCTGCCGGAACTGTTCGCCGCCAACGCCCGCTGGGCCGAGGAGATGACGGCCGCCGACCCCCGGTTTTTCGCCGGACTAGCGGCGATCCAAACCCCCACCTATCTCTGGATCGGCTGCTCGGACAGCCGCGTGCCCGCCAACCAGATCACCGGCTTGAAGCCGGGCGAGGTGTTCGTCCACCGCAATGTGGCCAACGTGGTGGTGCATACGGACCTCAACTGCCTATCGGTGATGCAATACGCCATCGAGGTGCTCAAGGTCCAGCACATCATCGTCTGCGGTCATTACGGCTGCGGTGGCGTCAAGGCGGCCCTGGACGGGGCCTCCTTCGGACTGATCGACAACTGGTTGCGCCACATCCAGGACGTGCGCGACCGGCACGCGGAGTTGCTCACCGCCCTGCCGAACGACGAGACGCGCTGGCGCGCCCTGTGTGAACTGAACGTCATCGAACAGGCGCGCAACGTCGCCCGCACCACCCTGGTGGGCGACGCCTGGAAGCGGGGGCAACCCTTGATGCTGCACGGCTGGATTTACGGATTGGCGGATGGTCGCCTGCAAGACCTGCGGATTTCCATCCGGGACGGCGCGGAACTCGATGACGCCATCGCGCTGGCAATCACCGGCGTGCGGTCGCGGTACGCGCCGCAGTGAGGCCCGTTTGAATCCAACCTCCACCTTCACCTAAAAACCGACACGAGAGAGCACGAGAGCATGGCCAAAGAACTGTACGACATCGCCGAACAGCCGCCGCTGGGCGTAGTGCCCCCCAAGATGCACGCCTGGCTGATCCGCCCGGAGCGCTTTGGGACGCCGATGCAGGCGTTTCAGCAGGAAGTGGTGGACACGCCGGCCATCGCCGACGACGAAGTACTGGTCTACGTGATGGCGGCGGGCATCAACTACAACAACGTCTGGGCCGGGCTGGGCATTCCGGTCAACGTCATCGGCGCCCGCAACAAGGCCTTTGCCCGGGGCGAACAAGGCGAACCGGAGCCCTTTCACATCGGCGGCAGCGACGCCTCCGGCATCGTCTACAAGGTCGGCAAGGACGTCACCCACCTGAAGGTCGGCGACGAAGTGGTGATTCACTGCGGCCGGTACAGCCGCGACTGCGAGTGGGTCAAGAACGGCGGCGACCCGATGTACTCGCCCACCTATCGCATCTGGGGCTACGAGACCAACTGGGGCAGCTTCGCCCAGTTCACCAAGGTCCAAGCCCAGCAGTGCATGCCCAAGCCCAGGCACATGACCTGGGAAGAGGCGTCCGCCTACACCCTGGTGGCCGCGACCGCCTGGCGGATGCTGCACGGCTGGGGCGTCAACGCCGTCAAGAAAGGCGACGTGGCCCTGATCTGGGGCGGCGCGGGCGGACTCGGCTCCATGGCGATTCAGATCGTCAAGGCGGCGGGCGCCACCCCCATTGCGGTTGTATCCGGCGAGGACAAGTTCGACTACTGCATGAAGCTGGGCGCCAAGGGCTGCATCAACCGCAACGACTTCGACCACTGGGGCATGTTGCCGCACTGGAAGGACAACGCCGGCTACGCCAAGTGGCTGAAAGGGGTGCGCGCCTTCGGCGCCAAGATTTGGGAGGTGCTGGGCGAGAAGCGGGCCCCGAACCTGGTGTTCGAGCATCCCGGCGAAACCACCATCCCCACCTCGATCTTCGTCTGCGAGACCGGCGGCATGGTGGTGGTCTGCGCCGGCACCACCGGCTACAACGCCACCGTCGACCTGCGCTATCTGTGGATGCGGCAGAAGCGGCTACAAGGCTCGCACTTCGCCAACACCGAGCAATCCAACCAGATGAACGAATTGGCCCTGCGCGGCTTGCTCGACCCCTGCCTGTCGCGGGCGTTCACCTACGAGGAAATCCCGGTCGCCCATCAGTTGATGTACGAGAACAAGCACCCGCACGGCAACATGGCGGTGCTGGTCGGCGCCCGGGACTTTGGCCTCGGCGCCCATGGCAGGCCCCCCGTGGCCATCGTCCACCCGACCCTGCCCAAGGGTGACGTGCACACCACCCCGCATCCCTACCCGCTGTCCGCGCCGCTGCCCAGCATCGCCGAGGCCGAAGCCATCACCATCGCCGACGACGGCACGCTGGTCAAAGACCTGATGCATCGCGGCATCATCGCCTGCGCCCCCGGCGACACCGTCGGTCAGGTGGCGAAGATCATGGTGGATCACGAAATCCACGCGGTGGTGGTCATGGACGGCGGCAAGGCGGTCGGCGTGGTGTCGCAAACCGACATGGTGCTGGCGCGGCAGGGGCGCACGCCCGAGCAGGCCCGAGCCCTGCTGGCCCAGGACATCATGACCCCCGGCTGCGCGACCTGCGACGCGGGCATCCTGTTGAGCGAGGCGGTCAGTTTGATGACCGGCCGCCGGATGCACCGGCTGGTGGTCACCGAAAACGGCCAGCCCAGCGGCGTCATTTCCATGACCGACGTGGTGCGGAAAATCATCGGGGAGTGAGCTCCGGGACAGACTCGATCAGTCAAACCGGGAGCATCGGGGGCGTCAGCGCATCTTGACGCCCCCATTCCAGATTTCCCGACTCAGGTTGCCGCATCTCCGACTTTCTGAACGTGAAGCTGCGTTTGGTCGAATTCGAGAGCGGTCGACAGATTCGACTTCACTGTTTGTAACATCTCGGACAGGGTTTGTTGCTGTTCGGCGGACAGGCCGCGCAGCATTTCCGCGCGGGTATTCAAAACGATGCTTTCGACCTCGGCGATCAGTTGCCGCGCCCGATCGGTCAGATGAATACCCCACAGACGCCGGTCGCCAGGGATTGGGCGCCGCTCGATCCACCCACTCCTTTCAACCTGATCGATCAATCGACCCGTGGTGGATTTCTCGATCTCCAGTTCATCCGATATTTGCGATTGGCTCAGGCCTTCGTGGTTGGACAAGATCGCCAAAACCGACCATTGGGCGCGGGACAAGCCCAGCGGCTGCAATCGGCGATCGATCAACTTGCGCAGCAAGTGAGCGGCGTCGGTCAGGAGGAAGCCGGGACCTCGGTAAGAGTCTTGGATGATCATACGGGTTGTCTCAGCCGCGATACTTTAACGTGACGGTAGAGTTAGCATAACAAATGCCAGCGAACCGATTGCGGGAAAGCGGAATTTTAAGTTGAAAAGTAAGCTTGCTTAATATAAGCTAATACTTGTTAAGTTATCTTATAATAATCAACCTGATCACAAAGTTTCCCAATTTGCCGGAGAGACCCCGGCGGCTTCATGAGCGCAAGCGGGAACTGACGACGCGCACTGCAACCCGACCACCATCGAGAGGAAGAAACCCATGAGCAAACGCCCCGTCACTGCGGACGCACCCACCAAGCATGCAAAACTGCTCGCCTGGGTGGGCGAAATCGCAGCGCTGTGCCAACCGGAGCAGGTCGTCTGGTGCGATGGCTCGCAAGCCGAATACGACCGGCTGTGCAACCTGATGGTCGAAGGGGGAACCTTCATCCATCTCAATCCGGAAAAGCGGCCCAACTCCTATCTCGCGCGGTCGCACCCCTCCGACGTCGGTCGGGTCGAGGACCGCACCTTCATCTGCTCGATCAACAAGGAGGACGCCGGCCCGACCAACAACTGGGCGCCGCCGGCGGAGATGCGCGCAACGTTGAACGGCCTGTTCGACGGCTGCATGCGCGGCCGCACGATGTATGTCATCCCGTTCAGCATGGGTCCGCTGGGTTCGCCCATCGCCAAGATCGGCATCGAAATCTCCGACAGCCCCTACGTCGTGGTCAACATGGGGATCATGACCCGGATGGGCCGCGCGGTGCTGGACGTGCTGGGCGAGGACGGTTTCTTCATCCCCTGCGTCCACTCGGTGGGCGCGCCGCTGGCGCCCGGCCAGAAAGACGTGCCGTGGCCGTGCGAGGCCGACATCAAGCGCAAGTACATCGTCCATTACCCGGAAACCTACGAGATCTGGTCCTACGGTTCCGGCTACGGCGGCAACGCCCTGCTCGGCAAAAAGTGTCTGGCGCTGCGCATCGCCTCGGTCATGGCGCGCGACGAGGGCTGGCTCGCCGAACACATGCTGATCATGGGCATCGAATCGCCGCAGGGCGAAAAGACCTATCTCGCCGCCGCCTTCCCCAGCGCCTGCGGCAAGACCAACCTGGCGATGCTGGTCCCGCCCAAGGGCTTCGAGGGCTGGAAGGTCACCACCGTGGGCGACGACATCGCCTGGATCAAGAAAGGTCCGGACGGGACGTTGCGCGCGATCAATCCGGAATCGGGCTTCTTCGGCGTGGCCCCCGGCACCAACAGGAGTTCCAACCCCAACGCGATGCTGACCATCACCAAAAACTGCATCGTCACCAACGCCGCCTTGACCGATGACGGCGATGTCTGGTGGGAGGGCATGGACGGCGAACCGCCGGCGCACGCCATCGACTGGAAGGGCGAGGACTGGACGCCCGGCTGCGGCCGGCAGGCGGCGCACCCCAACGCCCGTTTCACCGCCCCGGCCAGCCAGTGCCCGAGCATCGATCCGGAATGGGAAAACCCGGCCGGCGTGCCGATCAGCGCGTTCGTGTTCGGCGGGCGGATGAGCAAGGACATGCCGCTGGTGTTCCAGGCTTTCAACTGGAGCCACGGCGTGTACCTGGCCGCGACCATGGGCTCGGAAGGGACGGCCGCGGCCATCGGCCAGGCGGCGATGCGCCGCGACCCGATGGCGATGCTGCCGTTCTGCGGCTACAACATGGCCGACTATTTCAGCCACTGGCTGAACGTCGGCCGCCAGGTGCCCAATCCGCCCCGCATCTTTCGGGTCAACTGGTTCCGCAAGGACGACAACGGCAAATTCCTCTGGCCCGGCTTCGGCGACAACATGCGCGTCCTGAAGTGGATCGTGGACCGGGTCCACGGTCGCGGCTACGGCGTCGAAAGCCCGGTCGGCTGGATGCCGCGGCACGAGGATCTCGAATGGTGGGGCCTGGATTACCCCAAGGAAATCTTCTACGACCTGATGGCGGTGGGTCGCACGGCCGGCACGTCCGAGGCGCACGCCCACGAGGAGCATTTCGATTTGTTCTTCGACCGTCTGCCCAAGGAATTCATCTTCGAGCGCGAGCTATTGCGCTCCCGGTTGTGGCGCTCGCCCGCTCAGTGGGAACTGGCGCACGAGACCGCCTGACCGGTTTTTTGCTTTGGGTCGGGCCGCGCCCGCGAGAATCCCCCCGGTCGATCCCCCGGAAGGGCCGGTCCGATCCGCTCGATCCAGCTTGATGAAGGTTCGTTGAGGAGAATATCCGTATGTCACGCAAAAAAATCGCATTGGTTGGCGCCGGCCAGATCGGCGGTACGCTGGCCCTGCTGGCCGGCATGAAAGAGTTGGGCGACGTCGCCCTGTTCGATATCGCCGACGGCGTTCCCCAAGGCAAGGCGCTCGACATCGCCCAGGCCGCGCCGGTCGAGGGTTTCGACGGCATTTATACCGGTGGCAGCGATTACGCCGTCATCGAGGGCGCGGACGTGGTGATCGTCACCGCCGGCGTGCCGCGCAAGCCGGGCATGAGCCGCGACGACCTGATCAGCGTCAACACCAAGGTCATGGTCGCGGTCGGCGAGAACATCAAACAGCGCTGCCCCGACGCCTTCGTCATCGTCATCACCAACCCGCTCGACGCCATGGTCGGGGTGCTGCAGCAGGTCTCCGGCCTGCCGACGGAAAAGGTGGTCGGCATGGCCGGCGTGCTGGACAGCGCGCGATTCCGCCATTTCCTGGCCGACGAGTTCAAGGTTTCGGTCGAGGACGTCACCACCTTCGTGCTGGGCGGCCACGGCGACACCATGGTGCCGCTGGTGCGCTATTCGACGGTCGCCGGCATCCCGTTGCCCGACCTGGTCAGGATGGGGTGGACCACCCAGGAACGACTGGATGGGATCGTCAAGCGCACCCGCAACGGCGGCGGCGAAATCGTGGCGCTGTTGAAGACCGGCTCGGCGTTCTACGCCCCGGCTTCCTCGGCCATCGCCATGGCCGACGCCTATCTGAAGGACAAGAAACGCCTGTTGCCCTGCGCCGCCTATCTAAGCGGACAATATGGCGTCAGCGGCATCTACGTCGGCGTTCCGGTGATCCTGGGCGCGGGCGGGGTCGAGAAAATCGTCGAAATCGAGCTGAACGCCGAGGAGAAGGCGATGTTCGACCATTCGGTGAAGTCAGTCCAAGAACTGGTCGAGATCACCAAGCAGTTCCTATAGATGCCAGCGCTATCGACTGACCGCCTGGCGGTACTCCGCCGGCCTATGGATCGGCTGCGCGGACAATCCCGGCGCCGTGTAAAGAGAAAATCGCAATGCCTTCGTCAACGCCAGGCCTTCCTGCCTCAAGCGCGGATCTGCCTTGGCACGCCGAAACTCCCGAAGCCGTCGCCAGTCGGCTGGCGGTCGATCCGGCGACGGGACTGACGGCCGCCGAGGCGCAAACCCGCCGCCAGCGCCACGGTCCTAACCGCCTCGCCGAGCCGGCGCCGCGCCCGGTCTGGCTCAAGTTCCTCGACCAGTTCAGGAGCTTTCTCGTCATCGTCCTGCTCGGCGCGGCCGTGCTGGCGGGCGCGGTGGGCGATCTCAAGGACGCCGTGGTCATCGCCATCGTCGTCTTCATCAACGCCCTGCTGGGCTTTTTCCAGGAACACCGGGCCGAGGCCGCCCTGGCGGCGTTGAAGAGCATGCTGGCGCCCATCGCCCGGGTGCGCCGCGACGGCCAGGCCACGCTGGTGGAGGCCGTCGATCTCGTGCCCGGCGACGTCTTGTTGCTGGAGGCCGGCGACCGCATTCCGGCCGATGCCCGGGTCATCGCCGCCCACGCGGCGGAAGTGGCGGAGGCGGCCCTGACCGGCGAATCGCACGCCGTCACGAAAACACCGCTACCGGTGGCGGCGGACGCCGTGCTGGCCGAACGCGGCAGCATGGTGTTCATGAACACCGTGGTCACCCGGGGTCGCATCGAGGCGCTGGTCACCGCCACGGGGATGGCCACCGAAATGGGCCGCCTCGCCGGTCTGCTGGCCGAGACGGCCGAATCGGCCACCCCGTTGCAAGTCCAGCTCGACCGGCTGGGCAAGCGGCTGGCCGCCATCGCCGGAGCGGTGGTGGGACTGATCTTCGTCATCGGTCTGCTACGGGACGAGGATCTGGTGACCACCGCCATGACCGCCATCGCCCTGGCCGTGGCGGCGATTCCGGAAGGTCTGCCGGCTGTGGTCACGGTCACCCTGGCCTTGGGGATGCACCGCATGGCCAAGCGCCATGCCATCGTCAAGAAGCTGGCGGCGGTGGAAACGCTGGGCTGCACCACGGTGATCTGCTCGGACAAGACCGGCACGTTGACCCTGAACCAGATGACCGCGCGTCGCCTGTACTACCGGGGCCGGCGCTTTGCCGTCAGCGGCGAAAGCTATGATGGCGCTGGAACCATCACCGCCGAAGACGGGCAGGGCGCCCCGGACTTCCTGCCGCTGATGGCGCCCGCCACCCTGTGCGCCGACGCCCGTCTCCGCGACGGCCAGCTCATCGGTGATCCCACCGAAGGCGCGCTGCTGGCGCTCGCCGCCAAGGGGGGCGTGTCGGCGGACGAGATCACTCGGCGTACCCCGCGCATCGCCGAAATTCCCTTCGATTCGGCCCACAAATTCATGGCCACCTTCCATCACGACGGGACCGTGGTGCGGATGTGGGTGAAGGGCGCGCCTGACGTGCTGCTCGCCCGCGCCGGTCGCTGGCTGGACGGGGACGGGGAAGCGCCGCTGGACAGCGCCGGCCGCGAGTTATTCGCCACGGAAAACGCGGCCCTGGCGGAGCAGGCCATGCGCGTGTTGGCAGTGGCCAGACGCGTCATTCCGGCGCGGGACTTCGATCCGGCCGGTGACCTGATGGCCTGGGCGGACGATCTCACGCTGATCGGGTTGATCGGCATCATCGACCCGCCCCGCCCCGAGGCGCGCGAGGCCATCCGCGTCTGCCAGGTCGCCGGCGTGGCGGTGAAGATGATCACCGGCGATCATCGCGCCACGGCGGCGGCCATCGCCCGCGATCTCGGTCTGAGCGGCGAAGTCCATGAAGGCCGCGAACTGGAGGGACTGGACGCCGCGACGGTGGCCGCTCTGGTCGAACGCACCGCCGTGTTCGCCCGGGTGGCGCCCGAGCACAAGATGCGCATCGTCGAGGCGCTGAAAGCGCGCGGCCAGGTGGTGGCGATGACCGGCGACGGCGTCAACGACGCGCCGGCCCTGAAAACCGCCGACATCGGCGTGGCCATGGGCATCACCGGCACCGAGGTCACCAAGGAAGCGGCCACCCTGGTGCTCACCGACGACAATTTCGCCAGCATCGTCGGCGCGGTCAAGGAAGGCCGCACCATCTACGACAATATCGTCAAGTTCGTCCGGTTCCAACTGTCCACCAACATCGGCGCCATCCTCACCGTGTTGGGCGCACCGCTGTTCGGGCTGCCGACGCCCTTCACCGCCATTCAGATTCTCTGGGTCAACATCATCATGGATGGTCCGCCCGCGATAACTCTGGGGGTAGAGCCGGCGCGCGAGGGCATCATGCAAACGCCGCCGCGCCCGCCCGAAGCCGCCATCCTGACCGGAGCGCGCCTGCTGCGGCTGGGCATCTTCGGCTCGATCATGGCGGCGGGTACGCTCGGCGCCTACGCCTGGGGCCACGCGCACGGCGGCCACGACTACGCCGTGACCCTGGCCTTCACCACCTTCGTGCTGTTCCAGTTCTTCAATATCTTCAACGCCCGCGCCGAGCACGGCAGCGCCTTCAACCGCCAGTTCTTCACCAATGGCAAACTGTGGCTGGCGCTGGCCGCCGTGGTGGTGCTGCAAATCGTGGTCGTCCACTGGGGGCCGGCCCAGGCCATCTTCGATACCGTGAGCCTGACGCCGAACGACTGGGCCTTGTCGGCGGCGATTGCGTCGAGCACGCTGCTGGTCGAAGAAGCGCGCAAGTGGGTCGCCAGGCTGATCGGCCGCTTTTGATGGAAATGCTCAAATGACCGACAGCGACTTGCGGGCGGCGCTCGCGGAAACGCCGCCGCTCTCGCCCGCGCCGGTTTTGCCGCCGCCTCCGAAGCCCCCACAGCCGCCGGTCGAGGGCGAATGTTGCGAGCGGGGTTGCGAGCGGTGCGTGTGGGTGTATTACCACGAAGCAATGCGGCGATACGAAGCGGCGGTGGCGGAATAGCGGCGGCGCGGGAGGAACTGCGCGCTGACCACCCCGTCACCCCCGATTAGCGGCTGCCGTGGTCATCGCCATCGTCTTCATAGAGTGGGCGACAGAAACCGATCCAGGTTCTCGATGCGCGAGAATTCGCTTCCCAACCATTCTCGCAACACGTCGAGCAGCGCCAGCTTGTGGGGGTTTTCACAGATAAAAGCGCGAATCGTGAAGGCGGCGGTATGGAGCGGTATATTTTGCTTGATAAATACGGTTGGGCTTTGCGGATCGCCCTTGGCGACTTTTGTCGAGTTTGCGGCATGCAGAATGCCACGAAAGAGTTGCCGCATTCTGAACCGCTGCTCGGACAGCGCCTTGCGATTGAGGCCGAAGATTTCGATTGCCGTGGCGGCCTTAACAAACTTCAATTCCAGTAAGGATTTATCGAAGCGCGGCACGACTATCGTCGAGCGGGCTGTCCCGCCCCAAGCCGGTTTTCTGGCGTTACGTTCCGGATCGTTCAAATCGATGAAGTCGAAATGATCCAGCAAGTCTTTCCAGTTGACTTTGCCAGGATGCAATAGCAACGGTTCCTTGGACTCACATTCCATAACGGGGAAGAGATCGCCCTTGCCAAATTTGAACGGTGCATCGGCAAAGTCCCGCCCTTTCCCGCCCGTATTGCAATCGGGGCAAGCGGGAATAATGTTGGTTGGTTCGATGCAGAATTTAGCGTAACTTTCTCTTGCACAGCAATCGATGAAGTATTTTTCTTGCCTGGAAACACTGAGTTTTACGCTGGGATCGCCAGCAATATATTTATAATATTCTAACAAATCATTTCGTTTCGGGTGGCAATATTTTGCAGTATTGTTGTGGCTCTCGGTAGCGCCTTTTGGAAGAAAATGGTCGAGATCAAGCCGATCCCGTTTTTCCCCACAGTAGCAGCAATGATAATCCGAAGCGCTTTTATAACGTTCTGCTTCGGCTTCACGAAATCTTCTATAGAGATAATCAATTTTTTCTTCAAGTTTTTCAGGTTTAACCTCCAAAAAATCCCGAAGTTTCTGCCGCAATTTTTCATGAGTTTCAGAAATTCTTGTTGGATGGCGAAACGGATGCTTGGCCATGGTTTAACGGTTCCAAATCTCGACCAGCAACTTTTTTACAGTATCAATGTATTCATTTGTTTCGTCCCTGGATGGTTCATTGTTCAAATACTCGGCATAGATAGTATCGATCACCGGCAAGATCAATTTATCTCGTGGATGTCCCAGACCTGCGTAACCTCCACCACAGCGGCGACGGAGAAAGTCGAGTTCCGTTTTTTCTTCATTACTCAATTCGGGATGTTTTTCGGCCTTTTCCGGTTTTCCGGCTGCCCGGTCCGCATGAGCCTTTTTCAGCAAGAGGTCCAAGTACCGTTCATAGTATTCAGCCTCTTCCTCGTCGCGCAGGATGTCCATGTTGAAGAGTTCCGAGATCAGTAGATCATCAATCTCGAAACCGGTCAGGTACGTGGCTTCCTTCAGGTTGGTCGGAGTGACTTTGCCATTTTTTGGAGCTGGCAAGCGGAATACATTAGACGTCGGCATCCCGCGTAGTATCACCGGATCATGGGTGGTAAAGATGAATTGCACATTCGGAAATACCGCTTTCATCTGCTTGAGGATGTTCACGCGCCAGCGAGGGTGCAAATGAGCGTCGAACTCGTCGATCAGCACGATGCCCGACATGGTGGTTTGCAGGCCGGCGCCGGCCGGCGCCCCGGAATCTTCCGCCATCATGTCGAAGATCACCGCGAGCGCCAGCGTGTAGACGGTTTGGAAGCCTTCGCTCCAGTTCTCGAATGGAACAGGCTGGTCGCCACCGCCCAGTTCCAATTTAGCTCTTGGCTGATTATGTGATTGATCTTGATTGGTTTTCAGCGGCTCGAAACGCACTTTCCTGGTGTTCGCTTCCCTGGCTTCTGGCGGACAAAGCCCATCCAATAACCAACGGATTGCCCGGACTTTCAGGTCATCCTGTGAACCCTGTTCATTCGGCTTGAACCACTCGAATTTCTCGAAGGGCAGATGGTGCAGCGGATGTGGCACATGACTATCTCTTCTAAACAGGGTCATGGCGCATTCGATAAAATACTCTTTCGGTGGCGAAGAATTCTTACGGGACTCGGGTTCGGGTTCGGGTTCGGGTTCGGGTTCGGTGGCCGGCGCGCGATTGGAACCAAAGGCGAGTACCGGGATGCGAGGCCGATAATCTTTCCCGCCAAGTTTCCGCGTATATTGACCTGTGTTCGGAAAATCATCGGGAAATTTGACTAACAGTTGCTCGGTCTTGGGACGGTCGAAAAAATTGATGGTGATGGTGGTTCCCTTGGGGTGGTAACGTTCGGGCACTCGCTTGCGGAATATCTTGATATCTTCATCCCCAGCCAAGGCCCAAACCAGAGCCTGCAATAATCGGGTCTTGCCCGCCGCGTTATCCGCCAGAAACGCCGCGTCAGGGACGGGAACCGCCGCTTGGGCAGTGTCTTGGTTCTTGCTTGTCGAGCGAGGCGGATCGAGGTGGATTTCTTGCGTTGTCAGCCCCCGATAATTCGCTATCGAGAAGCTGCGTATGAAGCGCGGCGGGCGCATGGGAAGTGGTGGGTGATAAGGTGGTAGATAATCCTGGGATTGCAATGGCACCTCATCTAGCCACCGGATAAAATTCTGTCGCAGGTCATCGAGTGCAAGTTGAATATTATATGATTCTTGTAGATGGACCTTGGTAACCAATTCAGGCCGCCAAGAGTCTTCCGCTAACTTTGGGTAGCATTTGACTTCTTCAAGATATTCGTAAGCGCGGATAAAATCATCAATCTGGTAGCTTCCATCCTGATGAGTTCCTAATCCAGCCTTAGCCTTGCCAAATATATCTTTCAAGGCGGAGTAACTTGCCAATGTATAGGATGAGTCAATTGAAAAAATATCGTGTACCTTGCTATGTATTTCAGCATCGAGTCCGCTAGTTTTTTTGAGGTTTTTTAAATAGCCGATCTGCTCGAGAGTTTTTTTGTGGATTTTTTTGCGTTGCTCAACTAAATAAGGACGGTTGAGATTCATTTCATGTATGGGTGCCCAGTGTCTTTGAAAAGGTCTAGGGTTTTTATCTTCCAAGTCACTGATAGGTATCTCGGTAATTTGGCCTTTGTCAAGAATGCGAAATATATCCAATATTTCAAAATCCGTTTTTAATGGATTAAAAAAAATCCTAAATTTATCATCCGATTTTTCTTCAGGCTTTGAGTAAACATAAAGAAATCGACTCGCTCTATGACAGTCATGGCAAATCAGACAAAGTGCGTCGATATTTTTACAAGGAACCGCAATCTTGGATAGTTCCTCCTGATAGAAAGATATATTTCCATTAAAACTTAAAAAGGCGGGGTTAAATTTATGATAAAATTGGCCATTAGAATTGATTCGCTGCTCACAAAATGCGCATTTATTTCTTTGGATACGCCTATAACAGCGATTGATTACACTACTTTCTTTATTGAGATGATAAAATAGCTTATTAAAATCTAGAGCTGATATTTTATTGATTACATCCTTTATTGTGGAAGCTGGGGAGTTTTTTCTAGAAGATTCAATTTCTTCAAGCTTTTTGATAACCAAGGAAGCATTCAAATCAGATTCTTTATCCTCTTTTACAGCCTCCTCAAAATCTTGGCTGTACATCTCTGATATGATTGAACGCATAAAAACTCCTTGCAAATTAGGCATCAGAAACAATTTGAAGATTGCATTGGGTGTAGTGAAAATGATATGTTGGTTCCTCTGAAATATCAACTTCATAGAAAATTGCTTTTCATCATGTCCACCATCAATCCTATCGAACTATGGGCGCGGCTCGTCGAGGCTTGGGGCGGGCAGACGAAGCCGACTAGCCAGCTTGACCAGCCCTTCCCGGCGGTTTCGCGCCTACCGCTGCGGCTGGCGAACGAGAGCGAGATCGGCCACATCCTTGCGGTGTTTCTGCTGGAAGATCCGGCCGCCAAAGACCAAATCCCATCGATGCTGGCGAAAGTTGATGCCGATCTCCGCAGCACTCTGCGCGGCGTCTTGGGCCATACCCTGCCCCTCGGCGACGCGGAACTGATTTCGTTGCTGGGCCTATCCCTGGACGAGCAACCTGTCCCGGACTGGCTGCCCCCGTTGCAAGCCGAACATGGCGCACGGCTGATGTGCTATACAAAATCGGAGTTGGAAGCATTTGCTCGCCAACACTCTGCCATTTACGAGCAATTTTTCGGCACTGTTCAACAAGAACTCGCCCGAACGCGCGAAATTCTTCAAACGGAAAAGCGCGAGAATGCCCGATTCAAGCGGGAGCTAGAGCGGTACGAATACGAACTCAAAACGGTTGCCGGCATGGAAAGGCGCTTGGCGCAGGCGCAGGCTTGGCAAGAATTGCTCTCCATTACCCAGCATAAGCTCAATACAACAATCGGTTTTCTCAAAGGCATCGTAGACCGGCATCGAGCCAGCACGCCGGAGCGCTGGGACTCGAATGTGTTCGACAAGCTCCATGCCGCCGTGAACGATTTGCAGGACAGGCTGGCGATGTTGGAAGGGCGCACCGTGCAGGCTTTGGAGCGGCGAGAATATCAGCTTACGGAAATTGTCGAAGCTTTGCGGAATTTGGCCAAAAGCAACGGGGTGACGTTCAACCCCCGAGCTGGGTTGCGTGGTGCTATCCAAGTCGATCTCAAAGGGTTACAGCACTGCGTGGAAGAACTGATCGGGAATGCAAAATACTGGATAGGGCAACAGCCCAACCCCACCATCACGCTGAATGTTCAGCTCCGCAAGCTACCTCTTGGACATGTCATGCTGGAAATCAGTTGCCAAGACAACGGTCCTGGCGTGGAGGATAGCGACAAGCTGTCAATTTTCGAACCTTTTATCACCGGCCGATTAGGTGGCAAGGGTTTGGGGTTGCACATGGTCAAGCGCTTCTGTGAAATCCATCATGGCGAGGTCTACGAAAATGGCAAATTCAACCAAGGCGCACATTTCGTGATGCGGTTGCCAATGCAAATAAGAGGTACAGCCGATGAGTAGACGAATTCTCCTCATTGAGGATGACAATGATCTTCTTCAAGAGCTGCTTAAAAAGCCCGTTGGTGAGACCCATAATTATTATGGTCTCGCCAAAAGCGATGAATTGCAGGGGTGTAAGGCGCGCAAAGAAGTAACAGATTATATGGATAAGTTAATTGCTCGACAGGAGAGCGAAGAAAAAAAATATCTGATCGATATCGCGTTGATCGATCTGGTATTAAACGAGAAACCCTCGATTGCTTACACCAAGATCAAACGTGCAAACGAACTAGAAGGCATTGAATTGTTTGAAAAATATGGTGAATTTTTCAGAAAGAAAATCTTCGTCACCAGCGCTGGAAATTACCGGAAAGCCGCAGAAAAAGGCTTCAACTTCAACCGTCCTGATATAGCAGAAAAAGGCTTAAACCGTCTTGATATACAAGTCTGCCTCAAAACCAACCCTTACGAAGCCACCGAAGAGGAGCGCTTTCCCAACAACTTGATCCGAGCTATCAAAAACGCCTACGCAGCACTCGATGAGGAAGACGCTGGACAAGGGGAAGCTCATGGTGAGTCTTAAGGCTGCACATGCTCAAGCGCTTCTGTGAACTTCATCATGGCGAGATCTACGGATAACAGCAAATTTAACCAGAGTGCGCGTTTCGTCATGCGGCTGCTAATGCAGATATGAGGTAAAGTCGATGAGTAGACGAATTCTCATTATCGAGGCTGAAAATGAATTTCGCCAACAATTGATTGATTTGTGTGACTATTATGGTTTTGTACCAGACGACAATATCCAAGGATTTGGAACGCGCCAAGCAGTGTCTGATTATATGGATAAATTGGTTTACCAGCACACAGGCCAAAAAGGAAAACCTCTGATCGACATCGCGCTGATCGATCTGGTGTTAGGCGAGAAACCCTCGATTACTTACGTCAAGATCAAATATGCAAACGAACTTGAAGGCATTGAATTATTTGAAAAATACGGCAAATATTTCAGAAAGAAAATCTTCGTCACCAGCGCTGGAAATTACCGGAAGGCCGCACAAAGTGGCTTCAACTTCAACCGTCCGGATATACAAGTCTGTCTGATAACTAACTGCTATGAAGTCCCCGAAGAAGATCGCTTTCCCAACAACTTGATCCATGCCATCAAAGAAGCCTACGCGGCACTTGATAGAGAAGACGCACGACAAGGAGAAACTCGTGACGACTGATCGCGAAGAGAACTATTCCTATTGGCTGCGGCTGCACCGGTTGCCGCCGCACTTTCCCTTGCTCGGCGGCGCTGTGGCCGAACCACCGTCGGAGCCGTTCCTGCGCGACGGCGGCGAGGAGATGCGGCGGCTGATCGATCAGGTGCTGGGCGGTTTCCGCAGCATGGTCCTGGTGCCGCCGGGACAGGGCGCCACCACCCTGCTGAACGAGATGATCCGCCGGCTCCGGGCCAGCGAGTATCGGCTCTTCGATCTGTTCGTGCCCATCGATGTCAAGGTGCTGGCAAAGGCTGACTACCTCAACGAGGAGCTGGAACGGATGATCCGCGAGGACATCTTCCGCCAGTTCGCCCGGCAAGGCTGGGTGCGGGCGCTGAAAGGCACCCGCAAGCAACTGTTGCTGGCCTGCTTCGACATGGCGAACGAACGGGAAATGTTCGATCTCGAATACGGCCTGTCGCGCGGCGAGCCAGCCGCCGAAACACTGCTGCTCGAAGCCGCTTCCCGCCACGAAGGCCAACTGGCGAAACTGATCCGCCATCTCCACACCAATTTGGGCATCTCCACCGCGCTCTGCTTCGACTTCCCCCACGACATCGGCGACGACGCGGTGCTGGAAACCTTCCGCGAAGTGAAATGGTTCGACGAGCAGGAAAAAGGCGACGATTTTCCGCCTTCGGCCCTGCGCGAAACCTATTTCCTGACCCGGTCGCAGGCCAATCTGGCGCGAACGGTGTGGGCGGTGAATTTCAACGAGTTCGAGATTCGCTCGTTCAACACCGGCGAGGTGTTTTCCATCCTCAATCATCATTTCCGTCCGGCCATGGGCGGACAGTCCTATTCCCTGCTCAACGCCCTGTCCGATGAATTCGTCGCCTTGGTGTGGGAAGATAACCAGCCGTTGGCGTGCATGAGCCGCCACCTGAAGGACAAGATGCTCGATGTTTTGGCCGCCATCCCGCGCGGCAAGATTCCCTACCAGCTTACCCCCGAAGTCAAACCATGAAGAAGCGAGAGATCGTCCAGTATGCCGAAACCTTGTTCGCGCATACCGACGCCTACAATTTCCCGGCCCTGTTCGCCAACCGCAACGACTCGCGCGCGTTTGTGGTGGAGCGGGTCCAGGCCAAGGATCCGCGCGTCATCGTGGTGTCGGACATCCTGGGCAGCGGCAAGACCTTTTTGATCAACATGGTGGTGAACGCGCTGGGGCAACAAAACAACCGCCCCCTGATCTGCGGGCGCATCCAGCCCGGCGACCTCGGCGGCCCGTTCGCGATGATCGACGAATGGGACATCAAGGCCAATCCCAAGCGTTTTCGGCAAACCCTTGATCTGGTGGAGAAGGCTCACGCCAAGGGCGGGATGACCCTGATCCTGCTCGGCGATTTCACCCTGAAATCCGCCGGTTTCCGTCAAGCGATGGGCGGCGAGACGGCGCTAGCCTACGTGCCGATGGAACCGCTCAACCCCGCGTTTTTCAATCTTGCGATGTGGCAGCGGGTCAAACGAATCCAGGGAATTTTACCCGAAGACTCAACCGGCACCGACCGGGAGCATTTCATCGCCCCGGAACTCGAAGCCGCCCTGGTACCGGATTGGACGGTGACTTCGGCCAATTTCCGCGACGTGCTCAAGGCGCTATTGCAAATGGCCGGGCATCTGGAGCCGGTGGATCAGGAAGGGGTGATCGGCGAGCGCGAGGCCAAGGCGTGGCTGAACGAACACGCGCCCCAGGGCATGTCCGAGGCGCAACGGCGCTTCTACCAGGAGTTTGTCGTGTATTTGCGTGGCATGGTTCACGATGGCGGTGGTTGGCCGGCAATCCGGCCCATGGCGGAAGGAACCCTGAAAAGTGATCTCGGTTTCGACCAGATGTCCGACGAGGCTTTTCGCCTCGAAGTGGTCGAGCCGCTGGCGCGCTCGCCCGGCTTGGTGTCGGCGATGGGTACGCCTGAGGTCAGCGAGGACGGCTCCTATTACGACCGCTTTCCCGGCCCCTATCTGCCCGGCACCTACACGCGCCTGCGGATCGGTTTTGGAGCTTGAGCCATGGCTGGGAAACGCTTATCCCTGCAAGACCGGCTGCTCGCCGCCGCCGTGGTGTTCGGTGGCCCCGGCAACGTGCGCGAGGTGGAATTCCGCCTGAAAGCCTATCTTCGCTTGCTGGAACTGGCCGACGAGATCGAGCCGGGCCGCATCGAGGAATTCGATGTCATCAACGCCCTGGAAGACCTGCCGAGCTTCAAGACCCGCGAGGAATTGCGCCGCATCGCCAACGATCTGCGGCTGCTGGAGCGTCGGGACGATGGCTTGCTACGGCTGAAACCCAAGCTGTATCTCGACGACTACCGCCCGGACGAATTCCCCTTTTCCGCCCCGGCCTCGGTGCCGGTGGATTTCGTGCGCGAGGTCAAGCCGACCGCGACGGGCGCTGGCGTAGACACTATGGTGGCGTTGCGGATGGCGGTGGAGGCTTGGCCTGTGTTGTTGCAGGCGGCGGCAAGCAGTGGTCTACCTTTTGTCACGCCATTCTTCCGTTTGGAGCCGGGTGAAATACCCAAGCTGGACTATACGGGCACGTTTTCCGCGACGACCCCTTTCTTGGATGCCTATACGCTGGCAGGGGATGTAACCAGACTTTTTTCAGAGCTTGCGCCGGAGAGCATCCAGGCGTTCAGAAAGGCGGCCGGACCTTGGATCGATACTTACCTTGAGCATCTGTTGGCTGACGACGCCTATGGAGACGCCGGCGCGCTATTACTGGAAAACGACGACGATTATCCCGGCGCGGAGCGCCCGACGGTGTTTTCCAGTGCCGAGTTGGTCAGCGTTTTGGTACAGGAAGCCGCTTGGCGTAAAACCCAATCGCTACCTGAACGCCCAATGCTGCTGGAAACCCTCTCGGGTTTGACGCGCTTCGTGCTGGTCAACCAAAACCCGGACGGTGGCTGGCCGATTTATCGCTACCGTTCCGAAAGCTTTATTGGCAAACCCACGGCGGCGCTATCGGTACCTTTCTTTTCCTCCATGGCGTTCGCCGGTCTGCTCGATGCCTACTTCGACGGCGACCCCGCTTTACAGGACGATATTTTGGCCGCCGCCGCCCGCTACGGCGAACTGATCACCGCCAGCGCGCGGCGCGGCGAGGACGGCTCGGTGGGTTGGGCCGCCGATTTTTCCGCCGACGCCCCCATCGACTTGGCCGACACCGCCACCAACTTACAAGCCTGCCTGCTCCTGCCGCTGATCCTCAAAGACCAGACCGAAACCTTCACCGCCCTGGCCGCCGCCGCAGTTCGGCATCTTGCCAGTCGCTGGAGCCCGGCGCCGGATGTCTTCGGCAACATCCATCGCGTGACTTTCCGGGTACCGACGCTGGAAGGTTCCGCAGGTCTCCCCATGTCCTGGGAACACCCAGGCCACGCCAAGATATTACGGGCTTTGTCGCAAGCGTATTTGCACCGTATCGACCCTGGCTTCGACGGCGCAACGCGGATGGCCGCCGCCGCCGCTATTCTCGCCAGGGATTGCCGCCAAGGTTTTTGGCTGGATGTCAATCGGGAAAACATTGCCCGCTCCATCATCAACGTGAATACCGGCAATATGTCGACGTCGGCTTTGTTGTTCTACGAAGCCGCGCTCGCCAAAAGCCGGACACCGCCAAAGCCCGCCGAGCCACCATGACCGCGCCGCCCCTGACTCTGCGCTGGTGGAACCTGGAGCAAACTTTCACCCAGGTCGACGCCGCGCGGGAGGACAGCCCCTGGCCCCTGGATTCCCCGGCCGGTTGCAAGGCGGCGCTCTGGGACGTGGACGGTCCCACGCTGACGCTGACCTCCCACCACCCCGCCCGCGCCCTGCTAGCCCACGGGCTGGCGCCCGAACAACGCTATGCCGCGCTGCCGGAATGTGGGAAGGACGAGCGCTGGCAGGATTCCGCGAACGGCGCGGCTTTGATGCGGATCGCCCGCGAGGCGGGCGCGGTTCGCCTGGCCCCCTGCGTCTGGACTCGACAGGCCGAGATGATTGCGCGGACGCTCGAAAAAGAGCAGGTCGCCGTCGAAGCCGAAACGCCTTGCTCGCACGGTCGGGTGTTTCACTGGAACACGCGGGTGGGGATGCGGGATCTGTTCCTGTCAATTCCTGCTTTGGCCGATCATCTACCCCCTTCCCTGGTTTGCCACGACGCCGCGCAAGTGGAAATCACCGCGGCGCGGCTGGGTCAGCACGACTTGTTGGTGAAATCGAATTTCGCCCTCGGCGGCGCCGGCTCGGTCATGCTGCGGGCCGGTAAGCCCTATCGGCGTGATTGGGTGGAGGCCATCGCGGCGCGAGCGTCCGGCAAGGGCAAGGGCAAGAAAGCCTTTGCCTGGGCGTGGCGCGAGGAACCTTACGTGGTCGAAAGGGTGGTGGGGAACTGGCGGACCAATGTTTCGGTGACGCTGGATGCTCGCCAGACGGCGACGGGAACCGAGATCGCCGGCCTTTCCGAGCAAATGATCGAGGGTTTGGCCTACCGGGGCATCCGCAGCCTCGACTCGCGACTCGAAACCGACCACCGTCCGCGCTTGCACGCCTTGACCGAGGCGGTCGGCGCGGGCTTGGCGGCGCGAGGATTTGCCGGCTGGTTCAACCTGGATTTCGTGTTGACGCGCGCCGGGCAATGTTTTCTGGCGGATTTGAACGTGCGCCGTTCGGCGCCGCTCGACCTGCACATGCTGGTGGCGCGCATCCAACAACGCAGCGGGCGCATGTCGCACTACCGGGCATTCGAGGCGTCCCGCACCCATCTCGCCGACGAGGACACGGTAGACCGCTCGTTGGAGACGGCCGGGCTGGCCTTCGATGGGGTGACCGGTGTCCTGCCGCTGGGTCGCCCGATGGCCGACCCAGATCAAACCCACAGCCTACCGGTATTGCTGCTGGCCGAGGACGAACCGGCGCTGGATAAACTGGTGGCGGGATCGCGTCGTGTCCTCGGAAGCTGAGATCGATGCCCTGGCGCGGCGGATGGCGCGCGTGGCCTACGAGTTTCGCCGCCGCTTCCCGCTGGAAACGGCTCCCTGGCGTTCCGGACATTATTTGATTCCGATTTGCTCGTATGGCCGACCCGCGCACAAGGTATTGATTTGGCACCACAACGCTGGCTGCGCCTGGGCGCGCAAGGCCGGTTGCACCATGTGCAATTTCGGTGAGCGGCGGGACGTGCCGCCCGAAGAGATCATTTTGGCCGATTTCGAGGCCGAACTGCGAAAACTCGATCCGGGCACCCGCTTCCTGCATTTGGGACCGGGCGGTTCGGTGTTCGAAGCCAAGGAGCTACCGGCCGAGTTGCGGGCCAAGCTGGTTTCCACATTGAAGATTCTGCCTTTTCTGGAAGGCTTCGGCCTGGAAACCCGCGCCAACACCATCCGCCAGGATCGCATCGAACAATTGCTGGATTTGTTGCCGCCGCATGTCACCGAATTGGCGCTCGGTTTCGGTATCGAGAGCATCGACGAATTGGTGTTGCGCGTCGCCGTCAACAAGGGCGAACGATGCGCCGAGTTTGCCCATGCGTTCAACGAGATTCTGGCCGTGCAGCGGCGGCAGAAATCTCGCCGCGTGATCGCCGATTGCTACGTGTTGCTGAAGCCGCCGTTTCTCACCGAGGCCGAGGCGATAGCGGACGCGGTCCATTCCATCACCTGGGCCTATGACCGAGGCGCGGATACCGTCACCCTGTTCCCCAACACCATCAAGCGCAATACGATCTGCGCCCATCTGGCCAGCAAGACGGACGCCGAAATCCCCTACCGCTATCAAACCCCTTGGCTTTACAGCGTGTTCGAGGTTCTGGCCGGACTGCCCCCCGATTATCGTCGGCGCACCCGAGTGCTGGGCTTCACCAGCGGCAATCCCTACGTCGGCGCACCCAGGGCCTGCGATCTGTGCTGGCACGTCTTGCACGGCCTGATCGCGGCCCACAATTACACCAACGACCCGGCACTGATCGGCGCGGCAACGGAACTGCGCTGTTCCTGCCGCGACGAGTTTTTGCGGGAGCTTTCACAACCGGCGCCGGCCCCACTGTCGGAACGATTGGCCGCTTATATCGGCCGACTCGAAACCGAGTTTGGCCTGCCTGTCGGCGGAGCGCGGTGAAACCCTGGATCGGCCTGAACGCCGCCATGACCCAGGACGGGCGGCGACAGATCGACGGCGCGGTGGCGATTCTGCTGGATGGAAAGATCCATAGCCTGCCGCAGGAACGACTTTCGCGCCGCAAGCACGACGGCGGCGTGGCGATAGCCTTGCACTACGTATTGGAAGGATTCGGGCTGGATTTCGGCGATATCGAGCGGTTCGTCATTTCGACTTCGGGAGAGCCGACCCCCGGCCGCGAGGCGCCCGTCCACCTGCGCCCCGACGGACGCCTGACGCTGCAAGACTTGGGAGTCGAACCCGACCGCATCGAATGGCGCAACTCACATCACGAAAGCCACGCCTTCGAGGCGATCTTCGCCGCGCGCAACGTCGGCACTCTAAGTCTGCCGGCCCTGATTTTCGTTGCTGATCGGGTCGGCCAGCCCGGAGAACACCAATCCTATTATCGCTTCGATGGCAATAAGCTTGAACTGATCCACCGCGACCCGGCCATCGCTGGTTGCTTGAACGGGTTGGGCGAAACCTACGACCGGATCACCCGGCATCTGGGCTGGCGGGAACAGATCGACGCGGGCAAGACTATGGCGCTCGCCGGGCTGGCGAACTCCTCGACTGGACCCGATGCCCGGCTGTTCTTCGATTGCCGCGATGGAGCAATCCTGTCGCTGTTGCCGCGCGACGAGGAAATCAGCATCGCCATCCTGGCGCGCCTCTGCCCGGCCCGGCCAGCGCCGGAGCGGCTGCTCGACGAGGGCGCGGCGCTGGCGGCCCGGTTGCAGGGCGAACTGGAAGCGGCCGTCATCGCCGCTCTGGCCCCGCTGATCGGCGCCATCCGCCCGCGCATCCTGCTGTGTGGCGGCGGGCTGGCCACCAACTGCCGATTGTTGGGTCGCCTGTCCGGCGCCTTCCCCGATCTCGCCGTGCAAGGCAGTTTGGCGCCAGGCGACACCGGCCAAGGCATCGGCAACCTGGTTGCCGCCTATTTCCGGCGGTTCGGGAAATTGCCCGGCGAGGCCGACCCGCTGGGCGGATTCTGGCGCAAGGGCGACGGTTGGGATTTTTGCCCCCAGACGCTCGACCGGATCCCCCTGCGCGGCGCCGACCGACACATCGTGCCGATACTCGGCGATGACGCGGACGCGGACCAAGCGGCCAACCGGCTGGCCAAGGGAGATATTCTCGCCACGATGGCCGGCGTCCACGAGCCTGGACCGCGCGCCCTGGGATTCCATTCCTTGCTGGCCGACGCGCGAGACGCGGACTTGCGGCATGTCTTGAACGCAATTGTCAAAGAGCGGGAAGCATTTCGTCCATTCGGGGCGATGATGGAAAAGAGGGCCTTCGATCGCTTTTTCGGCCCGTCCCCGTCCGCCGCGCCGTTCATGGATTTGGCCCTGCCAGCTTCGCCGGAATTCAAGGCGCTTTATCCGGCCGCCATTCACGCCGACGGCAGTTCGAGAGTGCAGGTCTTGGGTCGAATGCACGAAGGCAGCTTCGTGGCCCGCCTGCTGCGCGTTTTGGCGGAGCAACACGGGGTGGAGGCCGTCATCAACACCTCGCTCAACCCAAAAGCCAAACCGATTCTTTACGAGGCCGCATCCTTGGCGGACTTTCGGCAACAGAATTTTGATTGACAAAGTATAGTCGTAATCATTCAGCCACCCCTTGTCCTGCACAATGATGGGTTTCGCTACGCTCAACCCATCCTACAACCGACTTTTATCGTAGGATGGGTTGAGCGTAGCGAAACCCATCGATACGGAACGAAACCACTAGGGGATCTGAACGGTTACGTATAGTCACCCAAACGGCGTTTATTCTTTGACAATCCGCTTGGAGTTGGTTATGTAGTGGGTTTTCGAGATTGGCGAGGTAAAATAATCTTCGTCGAGAAATCGCAAAATTGTCTTTAAATCCGCCCTTTTTGTCGGCAGCACGATGCGTTCGTTGCCCTGTTCGGTAATGGTTTGCAGCGGGATATCGAATTGCTTGGCAACCGCTAAGATGCTCCGTATCGGTACGGTTTCGAGAATCCGACTTTGCTGGATAAGCGAGATTTTTCTTCTGATCCAAGAATCGGAAATTTTGACCAGATCAGCGAGGTCCGCCACTTTTATTGTGGACTGCGATGCAAAATCATTGATATCTTGGTCCGTGGCTTCCCGATAATAGGCGCTGAAATCAAAAATTTGCCGTAATGCATGAAAGCTATGAAATATCAAGGTCTTGCCCTTAAGTATGGCGGACAATTTCGTATCGAGCGTTATACCCATTCCATCGATTTTCTTATAGGTGTTGGCGGAATGAAAAATGGATAAACCATCGGTGGAGATAATTTTTCTTTTATCAAAATTTTGTATGAGAACCACCACCTTACCATCAGCATCGACATATCCGGCGAACAAGGCCTTGATGGCTCGAAAAGCTTCGTTCGATGGTTCGATCTCTTCTATGCCAAGAGGATTTCTTATGGCTTGACCGAGGTTATCGGCGTTGTCATAGTGATCGATGATCAGCACTTCTCCTTGATCGGGCTTGTATTTTCCATCAAACTTAATTTCTTTTTCAATCGAGTCATTAAACTGCTGCTCTTGAGATTTAAGGTAAGTGGTCAGTTCGTCTTGAACCTGTTTGGACAGCTTGAACCTTGCGGTTTTATTTCCATTGCCGGAGCTGCTTGCGATGGCGAACAGATTAAATGGCATCATTCGCCTCCATCAGCATCGAACTGGATAATTTTTTGACAAATCTAATGTCTTTCGTATCTCTGATCTCTCTTTTGGAAATCAGCGTGTAAATCATCCCACTACAAGACTCGACCTCGTAGAATCTGAATTTCAGGAGGCGAAGCAACGGGTGAGCAGGGATTGAACTGGTAAGCCAAATGATCGAGATGATGACCACAGTGGCGATCACCGTCTCGATCATATCGAGACTGGACGCTCTGACAAGAATCGGAACAAAATAGCTCGCGACGAACATCACTAACGCGAAGTCATTCGGCTTAACTTTTTTGGCCTCGAAGGCAATCGACTCGCTCGACGTTACCACCATTCGCACGATCAGCGGTGGAATCATCGTCCCCAAAATGCCTATCACCAGAAGCTGAATCACTTCGGTTCCAAAACCGTGCATATCGTAGCGAACATAGGCCAGCGCCAATAAAACCGGCGAGAATGCCGATAAGAATAATACGGTTCTGAGCCAGTCTCTCATGGGGCCACCGACGATTGTCAAAGGGTAACCGTTCAGATCCCCTGGTGGTTTCACCCCGTATTGATGGGTTTCGTTCCTCAACCCATCCTACAACTCATTGTTTTTTCGTAGGATGGGTTGAACGTAGCGAAACCCATCGCCGCGCGGGACGCAGGGGGCCTGAACACTTACGTCAAGCCAAGAGATGTTTCCGCAAAGCCTCATTTTTACAACTTGGAGGGGATGAAGCTACTCCCACTCGATGGTCGCCGGCGGCTTGCCGGACACATCGTAGACCACCCGGGAAATACCGCGCACCTCGTTGATGATGCGTCGCGACACCCGATCCAGAAATTCATACGGCAGGTGCGCCCAGCGGGCGGTCATGAAATCCACCGTCTCCACCGCCCGCAGGGCGACGACGTAGTCGTAGCGGCGGCCATCGCCCATCACCCCCACCGACTTGACCGGCAGGAACACGGCGAACGCCTGGCTGGTCTTGTCATATAAATCAGCCCGACGCAGCTCCTCGATGAAAATGTCATCGGCGCGGCGCAACAGATCGGCGTAGTCCTTGCGCACCTCGCCGAGAATACGCACGCCCAGCCCGGGACCGGGGAAGGGATGGCGATAGACCATTTCGGATGGCAACCCAAGTTCGACGCCCAGCCGGCGCACTTCATCCTTGAACAGTTCCCGCAGCGGCTCGACCAGTTTCAACCGCATCGCGGCCGGTAAGCCACCGACGTTGTGATGGGACTTGATGACGTGGGCCTTGCCGGTTTTCGCGCCCGCCGATTCGATCACGTCGGGGTAAATAGTGCCCTGGGCCAGCCACCTGACATCGCGCAAGCGGGCCGCTTCTTCCTCGAAGACCTCGACGAACAATCCACCGATGATCTTGCGCTTCTGCTCGGGATCAGTCACGCCGGTCAACGCGACCAGAAACCGCTCCTCGGCGTCCACCCGGATCACCCGCACGCCCAGATGCTGGCCGAAGGTCGTCATGACTTGATCGCCTTCGTGCAGCCGCAGCAGGCCGGTGTCCACGAACACGCACGTCAATTGATCGCCGATGGCCCGATGCAACAAGGCCGCCACCACCGAGGAATCCACGCCGCCGGACAAGCCCAACAGCACTTCGCTGTCGCCCACCTGGGAACGAATAGCGGCGATGCTGTCCTCGATGATGTTGCCGGTGGTCCACAACGGCTCACAACCGCAGATATCCAGCACGAAGCGGCGCAGGATGCGCTCGCCCTGGCGGGTATGCGTCACCTCGGGATGGAACTGCACCCCGTACCAACGCTTCTCCTCGTTCGCCATGCCCGCGATGGGACAGGTTCCGGTGCTGGCGATGCGGGTGAAGCCGGGCGGTAGCGTGGTCACCCGGTCGCCGTGACTCATCCACACGTCCAACAGACCATATCCTTCCGGGCTGGCGTGGTCCTCGATGGCGCGTAACAGTTCGGAATGGGCGTGGGCGCGCACCTGGGCATAACCGAATTCCTGATGATCCGACGCTGCCACCAGACCGCCGAGTTGCACCGCCATGGTCTGCATGCCGTAGCAGATGCCGAGCAGCGGTACGTTCAGGTCAAAGATCGCCTGGGGCGCGCGGGGACCGTCGGCCACAGTGGTCGATTCCGGACCGCCAGACAGAATGACGCCGCGCGGATGAAAAGCGCGCAACGCGGCCGGCTCGGCGTCATAGGGGTGGATTTCGCAATAGACGCCAATTTCCCGCACCCGGCGGGCGATCAACTGGGTGTACTGGGAACCGAAATCGAGGATGAGAAGGCGGTCGAAATGAATGTCGCGGGCGGTCATGGCTGTACTCCCCTCCCCCTTGACGGAGGAAGGTCAGGGTGGGGACGAAGGGTTGGAACTCAATCCACCCGGTAATTCGGCGCTTCCTTGGTGATGGTCACGTCGTGGACGTGACTCTCCCGCATCCCGGCGCTGGTGACCCGAGTGAACGTCGGTTTGACGCGCATTTCGGCGATGTCCTGGCAGCCGACGTAACCCATGCTGGAGCGCAGCCCGCCCATCAACTGATTGATGATCGCCAGCACGCTGCCCTTGTAGGGCACCCGGCCCTCGATGCCTTCCGGCACCAGCTTCTCCACCGCGCTGCCTTCCTGGAAATAGCGGTCGCTGGAGCCGTGCTGCTGGGTCATCGCGCCGATGGACCCCATGCCGCGATAGGATTTGTAGGAACGGCCCTGGTACAGTTCCACTTCGCCGGGGGCTTCCTCGGTGCCAGCGAACAGGCTGCCGATCATCACGGTATGCGCGCCGGCGGCGACGGCCTTGGCCAGATCGCCGGAATAGCGCACGCCGCCGTCGGCGATCACCGGCACATCGCAGTCGCGCAAGGCCTCGGCGACATTGGACACCGCGCTGATTTGCGGCACGCCGACGCCGGCGACGATGCGGGTGGTGCAAATCGAACCCGGCCCAATCCCCACCTTGACCGCATCGGCTCCCGCTTCCACCAGATCGCGGGCGGCGGCGGCGGTGGCGATGTTGCCTCCGATCACTTGGACCTTCGGAAATCGCTCCTTGATCCAGCGCACCCGGTTCAGCACGTTGCGGGAATGACCGTGGGCGGTGTCCACCACGATCACGTCCACGCCCGCGCTCACCAGCGCCGCCACTCGCTCCTCGGTGTCGCCGCCGGTGCCGACCGCCGCGCCGACCCGCAACCGGCCCCATTCGTCCTTGCAGGCGATGGGGAAATCGCTGGACTTCTGAATGTCCTTGACCGTGATCATACCGCGCAACTGAAAGCGGTCGTTGACCACCAGCACCTTTTCGATACGGTGCTTGTGCAGCAGGGTAACGACTTCCTCGCGGCTGGCCCCCTCATGCACTGTAACCAGTCGCTCTTTTGGGGTCATCACCGTGCTGACCGGCGCGCCCATGTTAGACTCGAAACGCAGGTCGCGGTTGGTGACGATGCCGACCAGTTCCTCGCCCTCCACCACTGGCAATCCGGAAAAGTGGTGGGCGCGAGTCAGTTCCACCACCTCGTGGATAGTGGCGCCAGGGTGGATGACGATGGGATCGTGGATTACCCCGCTCTCGAATTTCTTGACCCGCCGCACTTCCTGCGCCTGTTTTTCAACCGGCATGTTCTTGTGGATGATGCCGATACCGCCTTCCTGGGCCATGGCGATAGCCAGCCGCGATTCGGTAACCGTATCCATCGCGGCCGACAACAGCGGGATGTTGAGGGTGATGGCGCGGGTCAATTGGGTCTTGAGGCTCACGTCCTTGGGCAGCACCGCGGAATAGGCGGGAAGGAGCAGGACATCGTCGAAGGTCAGGGCTTCTTGAACGATACGCATAGCGGCGAACCTCGGAGCTTGGCAAAAAATTAAACAAATTAGTTTATGCCATGACGCGCGGACGGTAAACGGAAAACCGGCTGGATTCATGTGGAGAGTCAATCCATGGCGCGACGTGTGGGAGAAAACGGCTGGTCGGAGCGAATGTCGCCATACCATCCCACGGCATCCGCACCACCTTAGGTGAACCTCATGGCGCGCGGCGCGCATCGCTCAAAGAATCCAACTGGCAACTGGCGTCGGAACGCGGGTACCGCTTACACTGTCCAGCATGAAACTTGAATCAATATCATGGTTTTCACTGACCAGCCCGCGCCATGATCAACACCTATAAAATCTATGAAGACCTTGCCCAGACCATGGACGACGCGGCGGCGCGTAAATTGGCTTCCGTTTTGGGCGTGATCTACGAGGATCTGCAAAATACCATCACCAAGGTCGAGTTCAGCGAACTCCGTGACACGGTTCAGGAACTTGCCGAAATCCAGAAACGCACCGAACTGCGCGTCGAGGAACTCGCCGAGGCCCAGAAACGCACCGAACTGCGCGTCGAGGAACTCGCCGAGGCCCAGAAACGCACC
>JARSSP010000003.1:0-7434 GCA_029624675.1 Candidatus Contendibacter sp. | reverse complement strand
GAGGAATCGGTGCGCCGCCTCGCTGATCGCCTCAATGACACCAATAAACAACTGAGCGATACCAACAAACAGATGGGCGGACTCGCGGCCACCGTCGGTTATACGCTGGAAAATGAAGCCTATCGCCACCTGCCAGCCTTGCTCCGGCGCGACTATGGCATCGAAGTCGAGGAACCGCTGTACCGGGACTACCTGACCGATGACAAGGGCCGGGATGTGGAAGTCAACATTCTCGGGCGAGCGCGGCGGGGCGACGAAAAGTTGCTCATCATCGGCGAGAGCAAAGCGCAGTTGTCCAAGCGCGATATCGACCACTTTCTAAGTCGGCGGGCGGCCCGACTCGATACCCTGGGTCGGACACCTTTCCCGGTGCCCGTGGCTCACATGGTCAGCCAGCGCGGCGCCGCCGAGCATGGCCGCCAGCAGGGCGCAGCGGTCTACCTGTCCTACCACCAGTTCGGACATTAGCCCACGGCTATCCGTCCCGGACCTGCTCACGACGATGCTTCACGGATAATGCGGCCGGATCGCGACATCTACACCGTCTCCCGCCTGAACCAGGACGTACGCGCCCTGTTGGAAGGCGAGTTTCCGTCGCTGTGGGTGGAAGGCGAAGTCTCCAATCTGTCCCGCCCTTCCTCCGGCCATTTCTATTTCTCGCTCAAGGACGCCAAGGCGCAAATCCGCTGCGCGCTGTTCCAGAATCGCGCCTTCCTGTTCCGGGACTGCCCGCGCAACGGTCAGCAGGTGCTGGTTCGGGGTCGGGTCAGTTTATACGAACCACGCGGCGATTTTCAGCTCATCGTCGAGTATGTGGAGGAAGCCGGCGCCGGCGCGCTGCGCCGGGCTTACGACGCACTGCGTCTCAAGCTGGAACGGGAAGGACTATTCGCGCCGGAACACAAACGGCCCTTGCCTCGCTTTCCCCGCCGGATCGGCGTCATCACTTCTCCCACCGGCGCCGCGATCCGCGATGTGCTGACCACCCTGCGCCGCCGTTGCCCCAGCCTGCCGGTTCTGCTCTATCCCGTCCCGGTGCAGGGCGACGGCGCGGCGCAAGAGATCGCCCGCGCCATCCGCCGCGCCTCCGAACGTCGGGACTGCGCCGTGTTGCTGCTGGCGCGCGGCGGCGGTTCACTGGAAGATTTACAAGCCTTCAACCAGGAAACCGTGGCGCGAGCCGTTTTCGACTGCGCCATCCCGCTGGTGACTGGCATCGGCCACGAAATCGACGTCACCATCGCTGATTTCGTCGCCGATCTGCGCGCCGCCACCCCAACGGCGGCGGCGGAACTGGCCAGCCCCGACCGACTGGAATGGCTGCGCCAAGTCCGGTTGCTGGAAGAGCGGCTGGACCGGGCGTTGCAACGGCGGCTTGCCCACCAAAACCAGCGGCTGGCGGAGCTGACGCGCCGACTTGACCGGGTCCAACCGCGCCGGCGCCTGCGGGATCGCGCGCAACGACTCGACGAGTTGGACCAGCGGTTGCGCGTGGCGGCGCGCCAGTGTTTGGCAAGCGCCGCCCAGCGCTTGAGCGGTCTGAGCGGCCAAATCCACGCCCTGAGTCCGCTCGCCACCCTCGACCGTGGCTATGCCATCGTGCGCCGGCCAGCGGACGGTGCAATCCTACGCCGGGCCGACGCCGTCCGCGTCGGCGATGTCGTGGAGGCGCTGCTCAGTCATGGCCGTCTGCGCTGCACGGTCGTGACGATAGATAGCGCGGACTGGACCCCGGCGGCGGACCGGGGCGGAGTTCCTTGAGAAAGTGGCCCACAGTCCATGCGTCGCCTCTGGTTCCTGCTCCTGATCTGCGCGCTCGGCGCCTGGTTCGCCTGGCGCGGCCGTCCCATCGAACGGGCGCCTGGCGTGCTGGCGCCCGACGTTCCGCGCCAACAGCCGCTGGGCGCGGCGGCCCCGACCTTCCGCAAGGATCGATACGAGATCAAGGCGTTGGTGGAATTCACCATCGAGGCCCGGGTACTGGGCCGGGAAGATTACCGCTTCGACGCGGGCGCGGACCTGGCCCCAGTGGATTTGGCGCTGGGCTGGGGACCGATGTCGAATAGCGCGGTGCTGGCTCAGATCACCGTCCGCCAGGGCAACCGCTTCTACTACTGGCATACCGCCACCTTTCCCATCCCGCGCCGGGACATCGAGACGCACAGCGCCAACATGCACCTGATTCCCGCCTCACACGCCGTCGCCGACCAGTTGAAGTCGGTGCGCACCGGTCAAATCGTTCAGCTTGGCGGCTACCTGGTCGACGTGCGCCGTGACGACGGCTGGCGCTGGCGCAGTTCGCTGAGCCGCGAGGACACCGGGGCCGGCGCTTGCGAGTTGGTTTGGGTGGAAACCGTGGCTCTGCGCTGACGAAGCGTCGATCCGCCACCCGCGCAACCATTCCCTGCAAGCGCTGCTTCGATCCGGCCTCTTATCGTATCCTCTCATTTTCCCCGCCCGCCCGGACAGGACCTTCATCATGAAACTGGACATGATCAGCCGCTATCCTGAAACCACGCCCAAGCCGACGCCCTTGCTGTTCGTGCACGGTTCGTTCGCCGATGCCCGTTGCTGGGATGAGAACTTTCTTCCGCATTACGCGCGGCGTGGCTACGAAGCGCACGCCTTCAGCCTGCGCGGTCACGGCCGCAGCGAGGGTCACGAGCATCTGCACACTTGGCGACTGGCCGATTACGTCGCCGACCTGGAAAAAGCCGTCGGGACCATGCCGGCTCCGCCGGTGTTGATTGGGCACTCGATGGGCGGCATGGTGGTTCAGAAATACTTGGAGAATCACACTGGGATTGCCGGGATGGTGTTGATGGCCTCGGTGCCGCCGCAGGGCTTGCTGCCGACCAACCTGCACATGGCGATGCGCCATCCCTTCCTGTTCCAACAGATGGCCCTGTTCTCGCTGCTCGGTCCCACCTACGGCACGCCGGAGATGATGCGACGGCTGTTGTTCTCCCAAAACATGCCGCTGGCGAAACTGCGGGAATACTTCGATTTCATCCAGGCCGAATCGCAGGTGGTGGCGCTGGACATGATGGGCCTGAATCCGCTGCGGCTGAATCCGCGCCAGTTGCGAATGCCCATCCTCGTGCTCGGCGCGCGCAACGACGTGTTCGTCTCGCCCGCGATGGTCGAGGAAACCGCCCGCTTCTATGGCAACGTCGAGGCATGCGTCTTCCCCAACATGGCCCATGCGATGATGATGGATCTGAACTGGCGCGAGCCGGCGGATTACCTGCTGGACTGGCTGGGGCGCGCGGTCAACGCCCAGGCGGCGGCTTGAACCAGCCTGCCCTGATCGCTTCCCTCTCCCAGTGGAAGAGGGAGTCGCTCTTACCCCTCCCGCAGCAACCGCCGCAGAATCTTGCCGACGTTGGTCTTGGGCAGTTCGGTCCGAAACTCGACCCGGCGCGGCACCTTGTAACTGGTCAGATGCTGGCGGCAATGCTCGATCAGCGCCTCGGCGGTCAGCGCCGGATCTTTCTTGACCACCACGATCTTGACCGCCTCACCCGATTTCTCGTCGGGCACGCCGATCGCCGCGACTTCCAGTACTCCCGGATGCAGCGCCACCACGTCCTCGATCTCGTTGGGATAGACGTTGAAGCCGGACACCAGGATCATGTCCTTCTTGCGATCCACGATCCGGGCGTAGCCCCGCTCGTCCACGTAACCGATGTCCCCGGTTCGCAGGTAACCATCGTCGGTCATGACCTTGGCGGTTTCGTCGGGCCGTTGCCAGTAGCCGCGCATCACCTGCGGACCACGAATGCAGATCTCGCCGACTTGGTCCTGGCCGATGCCTAGCTCCCGACCGCTGTCGTCGCGGATGGACAGTTCGGTCGAAGGCAGCGGCAGGCCGATGCTGCCGTTGTATTCGGGCAAGCTCAGCGGATTGCAGGTCGCCAGCGGCGAAGTCTCGGTCAGGCCATAACCCTCGATCAGCGGCGTACCGGTCACCCGCCGCCAGTTTTCGGCCACCGTCCGCTGCACCGCCATGCCCCCAGATCCGCTCAGCTTGAGGGCGCTGAAATCGAGCCGGTCGAAACCGGGCGCGTGCAACAACCCGTTGTACAGGGTATTCACACCGATGATGGCGGTAAACCGGACCTTGCCCAGTTCCTTGACGAAGCCAGGCATGTCGCGCGGGTTGGTGATCAGAATATTGTGAACCCCCGTCTTCATGAAGGCCAGGCCATTCACGGTCAACGAAAAGATGTGATAAAGCGGCAGGGGGGCGATGGCGATCTCCTCGCCCGGCTTGAACCCCGAACTCAGCCAGGCCGAGGCTTGTTGCAGGTTCGCCACCAGGTTGCCGTGGGTCAGCATCGCGCCCTTGGACACGCCGGTGGTGCCGCCGGTGTATTGTAGAAACGCCAGGTCCTCATGATTCAGCGGTACGTCCGCCAGCGTCTGGCCCGCCCCCTCGCGCAGCGCTTGCCGGAACGGCATTGCGCCGGGGATGTCCCAGGCCGGCACCATCTTCTTGATCCGCTTCACCACGAAATTCACCAGCGGCCGTTTCGGAAACGGGAATAGATCGCCGAGTTGCGTGGTGATCACGGTTTTGACTGGGGTCTGGTTCAAGACTTCCTGCAAGGTGTGGGCGAAGCTTTCAAGGATGACGATGGCGGTCGCGCCGGAATCCTTAAGCTGGTGCTCCAATTCGCGGGGCGTGTACAGCGGATTGACGTTCACCACGATCAAGCCGGCGCGCAGGATGCCGAACAGCGCCACCGGATATTGCAGGACGTTGGGCATCATGAGGGCGACCCGCTCGCCCTTGCCCAAACCGAGCGTTTGTTGCAACCAGGCCCCGAACGCGCGGCTGAGTCGGTCGATATCCCGATAGCGCAGGGTCACGCCCAGGTTGGAATACGCTGGCAACTCGGCGAACTGCTGGCAGCTTTTCTCGAAAATGTCCTTCAGCGAACTGAATTCGTTCAGATCGACCTCGGCCGGCACGCCCGGCGGATACTCGCGCAACCAGATTTTTTCCATGCTGATCTCCTTTGATTCTCATGATCCCGGCCAGGCCGGATCGTTGGAAAATAGTCCAAAACCACCCACAATTAAACGACATTCCCCGTCTGCTCTGCTTTGCCACTTGCCTGGACCCCGCGCCCGTCCCCATGAAAACCCGCGACCGCATCCTGCAAACCAGCCTGCAACTGTTCAACGAGCACGGCGAACCCCGCATCACCACCAATCATATCGCCGACGAACTGGATATCAGTCCCGGCAATCTCTACTACCACTTCCGCAGCAAGGATGAAATCATCGGGCTGCTGTTCCAGCAGTTCGAACGGCGGATGGATGCGGTGCTGCAAACGCCCGAGCGCCGCGTGCCGGACATGGAGGATATGTGGCTGTATCTGCATCTGGTGTTCGAAAACATTTGGGAGTACCGATTCATCTACCGCGACCTCGACAACATCCTGAGCCGCAACAAGAAGTTGCGGACCCATTTTCGTCGGATTTTGGAGCGCAAGATCAACACCGCCACCGCCATCTGCGAAGGGTTGGTGGGCGCGGGCGTGATGAACGCCACCGGCGAGGACATCGCGGCGCTGGCCCGCAACATCGCGGTGGTCGCGACCTATTGGCTGAACTTTCAGAGCGTCCGCGCCAGCACCAGCGCCGTTGCGGACGAGGGCACAAACCTGGGGTTGGGGGTCTATCAGGTACTGTCGCTGGTCGCGCCCTTCCTGAACGGCGCGGCGCGGCGACTGTTGCAACAGATCAGCCGTGAATATCTGGCGTGATCCAGCTTGCGGTAGTGTCCCTTAACTTCACTGTTTTTCAAACCAAACAAGTCTTTGGAAAGCTCGTCGTGCTTGCGGGTCAAGGCGTCCGGTCCACTCAACCAGCGGGAGCGGGTCTTGAGTGATGAGGAAATCAAGACGCTACGGAACGGCTTGGGTACCGCCGCCATGGCGCCAGGGACCCGACTGGCGCTCAAGCTGCAACTGGCAACCGCGCAACGTAAGGGTGAAATCATCATGATACGGTGGTGGGATTGACGGAAGTAGTCCCACATGATTTACGGCGAACCGCCGCCAGCCACATGACCGCGCTAGGCGTACCGCGCCTGGTGGTCTCCAAGATTCTCAATCACGTAGAACGCGGGGTAACGGCGATTTACGACCGGCATTCCTACGACCCGGAAAAGCGTGATGCTTTGGATCGATGGGCGCGGAAGCTGCGCTCTCTGCTGACAACTGACAATGTGATCCGGCTCCGCGCGTAGGTTGCTCGCACATCTCGCCTAACATTAATGACCCGGATTTCCGGGTATTACCCCGCCCGACCTTGGCCGAACATGTAGAAGGAAAACCCTATGCTAGAAATTCACGCCCAATGGGATGATGAGGCTTGCGTTTGGATTGCCACAAGCGAGGATGTTCCCGGCCTGTGTGTCCAGGCGGACACCTTCGAGGAACTGGTGGAAACCGCCGCCGCGCTTGCCCCGGAGCTTCTAGCGGCGAATCACATCGCTACCACCGCAACGATCCCGCTGCAAATTACCGCTCAGCGAACCGTTTTGGCGAGTGCCGCTTGATGGCGGCGATGTATGCCAACCTCGTAAAACACCTGAAAGCTGGAGGGTGTTGGTTTGTCCGCACAGGCAAGGGCAGTCATGAAATCTGGTACAGCCCTGTCAATGGACGTACCTTCACCGTGCCCCGGTCGCTGGCATCGGCGCCGTTGGCGAACGCTATCCTGAAACAGGCCGGATTATCGAAGGCTTTTTAATCGCACACTGGACGTCAGATTTCACCACGAGGTTCAAGTCATGAAGTGCATCATCTGCAAAACCGGCGAAACCCGTTCGGGAACCGCCAGCATCGTGCTGGAACGCGGTGGAACCACGCTTTTAATTCGGGATGTTCCGGGTGAAATCTGCGATACGTGCGGCGAGGTTTATCATGGCGCCGAGACCACCGAACGGTTGTTGGATCAGGCCGAACGGGCTTACCGCGATGGGGTTGACTTGGAGGTTAGGCACTACCAAAAAGCGGCTTGACCGCGAGACCGCGCCACGAACCGTATCATAACCCCCAGCCGAGTGGCCGAATAGCGCCGTCCCTGTGCAACAAACAATTTAGAGAATGCCCATGACCGCCCAATACATCGTCAACAGTGCCGGAGAGCGGGTTTCCGTGACCCTGCCTATCGCCAAGTACGAGGCGTTGTTGAGCCACATTCCCGAGGACGAAACCGCTTATCTGTTGCGAGAGCCAAACGGGAGCGCCTTGCTTCGGCGCATCGAGAACATCCGCCAAGGCCGCAACCTTGTCGAACGGGAGTTGTTGCCCGATGAAGATTAAATTCCACGATATTGCATGGAATGGCTACCTCGACTGGCACTAAACAACCACCGGCTAAAGCCGGTGGGTTTGAGTAACGGTCTGAAAGACC
>JARSSP010000002.1 GCA_029624675.1 Candidatus Contendibacter sp. | reverse complement strand
AGGATTTTTCAAGCGTGCCACGTCGGCTAGACAAAATCAAAAAGAGGTCACACCCATTGACGCTCCATATCGCACAAAAACCAGCAACTGAAGCAGGGGAGTTTAAGGTGATACCCAAACGCTGGATTGTGGAAAGAACTTTTGCTTGGCTAGGCAATTTCCGGCGACTCGCAAAGGATTTCGAAATTCTCATCACCACTGCTGAAAATATGATTCGAATCGCTATGCTCAAATTGACCGTTGCCAAGTGTTTGTAAAAAAGAGGTTCTTTTTCAAGACAGCTTCTAAACGCAGCCCTGATTAAAAATGGATTAAGACACCTCTCACTGAAAAGAAATTCGCTGGTAGTTTCGTTCTAAACGCAGCCCTGATTAAAAAGGGATTAAGACACCCATTGGCCGTTTACAAATTCTGGCATATCATGACAGTGCATTTCGACCGCCCGCCTTGGTTTAGGAGTTTTCATGTCCGCAACGAGTTTTAAATCGCTGCCAGTCGTCGATAAGACGCGAAACACGACCGGTAATCCACGGTTTAGGCTGCTTTGGCATGTCGCAGTGGCCCTATTTATCGTGGCGGCTTGGTTTGGTAGCCTTGAACTTCGAGGGCTTTTCATTCCAGACGAGGGACGCTACGCAGAGATCCCGCGAGAAATGTTGGCAACCGACGATTGGATTACGCCACGTTTGAATGACCTAAAATATTTCGAAAAGCCGCCACTACAATATTGGATGACGGCTTTGTCGTTCCGGCTGTTCGGGGAGGATGAATGGACGGCGCGCCTGCCATCCGCAATGCTTGGCTTTTTCGCGATGTTGATGGTGGGGTACACCGGCTATCGAATCTGGGACGCGCGGACGGGCGCACTTGCCGCCGCCACGCTGGGTGGTTCCTGGGCTTATTTCCTTGCCGCGCAATATCTAACGTTGGACATGACGCTCACCGCTAGCCTTACGTTTGCGCTTTGTTCATTCTTGCGTGCCCAGACCGAAAACGCCGCTTTGGGCCGAAAGACCTGGATGCTGGCCGCGTGGGGGGCTGCCGCACTGGCAGTCTTGAGCAAGGGGTTGATCGGCGTTGTGCTGCCTGCTGTCACCCTTTTCATCTACATTGCACTTCGGCGCGAGACCGTGCTTCTTGGACGACTCCGTCCCATCGCTGGCGGCGTTCTATTCCTGCTGATCGTCTCGCCGTGGTTCGTTGCGGTCCAGCATCGCAATCCGGAGTTTTTCGATTTCTTTTTTATCCACGAACACTTCCAGCGTTTTGCCGAGTCCGGCCATAACCGTCCTGGCGCCTGGTGGTATTACATCCCGATTCTGATCACCGGACTGATGCCATGGACGCCCGCGCTATTGAAGGAATGCGCGCACTGGTACAAGGAGCGTCGGCATCCCGCGAGCGGATTTTCCCCCGAATGGTTTTGTGTCGCCTGGGCCGGCGTGATCGTGCTGTTCTTCAGCGCCTCCCACTCGAAATTGCCCGCCTACATCCTGCCGGCGTTGCCGGGGATCGCTCTGGTTTGCGCACGCGGGATTCAAACGCGAGGATCCGACAGCCTCAAGTGGTCGGCCTGGGGCACGGCGCTGCTCGGTATCGCTTTGTTCGGGGTGGTCCCTTTGCTTCCGCACCTGAAAAAGTTCGCCGCGCTCGGCGAGGATGCGATCGAGCAGATTCCCTGGCTTTATGTTGCCGCGGGCGCGTTACTCGCGACCGGATTGGCTGCCTTATGGTCCGTTCGCCGCAACCGAATTTTGACCACCGCCCTGGCCTTGGCCGTCGGCACACTGGGTTTTTGGAACTTGATTTTTGACTTTCTGCATATGATCGACGCCGATTTCTCGTCCGAGCGACTGATCGAGGATTTGACGGGAGATCGGAAACCTTATCGCCCCGAGGCGCCGTTTTACACGGTTGGGCAATTTGACCATTCAGTACCGTTCTATCTCGGGCGCACCGTGACCCTGGTAAATATTCGCGGAGAACTGGGCCCCGGAATTGATGCCGAGCCCTACAAGGTTATTCCCACCCTGGAGCGCTTCGAAGAGATCTGGCGGGCGCAAAAGGGAGATGCCTATGCCATCCTGCGGCCAGACGCCATTGCGTATTTTCGCCAGAGGAGACTGCCGATGGCGGAATTGGTATCCGACAAGCGGCTCGTGGTCGTAAGCAGGCGGGGCGAGAGTCAGTGAGCGCGCTGGAAGTGGAATTCCATCGCGATGAGCAACTCGTCAAAAAACAACGTAAAGCTCAGGTGGCAACCTTGACGAGAATTATCAATTTTTCCGAAATCCCATTTTTTACTATTCTTGCAACAATAAAGTAGCCGATGTAAATCTTTATAGCCGAGCGTATTGACGCAGCCTCACACTCTTGTCCGCCGCTGTGCCCACCCATGGCACCCGCGCGAACTCCAGCCACGGCAACGACTGTGCTGACAATAAAACGCTTACGCCTGTATCGCGCCACGGCAAACGGAGATCGCATGACGACCCTGCTGGTAACCTGGCTCTCGCGTGGATTGATGAAACGTATTGATGGGGGCGGGTATCGCCCTGGAAGGTGGCGCGGGTTCGCCCACGGATTGATTCTGTTCGCGCTCGCCGCTGGCGCTCCCACTTTCGCCGAAACCTATAAATATCAAGACGAATACGGCAACTGGCACTATACCGACCGGCCCCGGTCCGACCCTCGACAACCGGTCGAGGTTTTGCCCACGCCCGCCGCCAAGACCAGGACCGGCCCGACCCAGGACCTGAACGCTTGGTTGCGCGCCAAGTTTTCACCTCAAAACCCAATCCAGGAAGCGACGCTGAGCACGGTCACGGTCAAAACTCCGGTGGGGACCGGCTCCGGGTTTTTCATTTCCACCGCCGGTCATCTCCTCACCAACAAGCATGTGGTCAAACTCCCCGAAGCAAAGCGCGAGGAAATCCAACAGCAGTTTGGCGACGCCGAACAGGAGATCGAACGCTATCGTCAACGGCTGGCCTGGCGCGAGCGGGAACTGAACGCCTACGAAAAAGAACTGGCTCAGTATGAGGCGTACCTTCGCGCCTTGCCGGAGGGCGCGCGGAAAGCCGATAAACAGGCGTACTACCAGTCCAAGCAGGACCAGTATCAGACCCTGCAACAAGAACTGGCCGCCGACCGCCGCAAGTTTCAGGAAGTGGAAAACAAGGTCGCCACCAAGCGCCGCGAGGTCGATTGGAAGCTGGCCGTGTCCGGCGCCGCCAGCAACTTCACTATCGTGCTCAAGGACGGCACTGAGTTGACCGCCTCCCTTCTAGCGGTCAGTCCGGATCATGATCTGGTACTGCTCAAGGTCGACCAGTATCAAACGCCAACCTTGCTCCCGGCGGCGCCCCAGGACATCGGTCAGGGCGCGGCGGTATACGCCATCGGCTCGCCGGTGGGTCTGCGCGACTCGATCAGCGCCGGCGTGGTGTCCGGCATCGAAGCCACCTTCATTCGCACTGACGCCAAGATCTATCCCGGCAACAGCGGCGGTCCGCTGATCTTGGCCAACGGCCGGGTCATCGGGGTCAACACCAAGAAGCAAATTACTCAACAGTTCGAAGGCATCGGTTACGCCATCGACATCGGCACTGCGTTGCGGGAATTCGCCAGCTACCTGCGCTGAAAAGCGGCCTTGAAGTTATATCAACTACTAATATGTTTTACTATTTTAATGTGGGTCAGATAAAATCAAAGCTGATTAAGGAAGCCACTTGGCTTTGGAGAATTGATTGAATCATTTCATCCACTTCCTTACGCAATTCATCCAGGGCTTTTAGATTGATCCAGCACAGCTTATCTTTTTAAATTGCCAGACTCGCTCAATGGGGTTCACATCCGGGCTATAAGGCGGCTGGAATAATAAGACGATATTATCAGGGATCGTCAGTTTTTTAGCGGAATGAAAATGAAATCGACCATGATCGAGTTGAATCACATTGAGACGGTGGGGATAAGCTTTAGAGAATTCATTCAAAAATACCTGGAAATACTCCGCATTTAAATGAGAAAATTCCAAAAATAAATTCTCATCACTCAGTGGCTCAACTGCACCGTATAGATAAAATGATTGAAATTTCCATTGGACTGGACCGACGGGTTTAATCCTGAGTGCGGTGAGAACCCGTCGGGTAATCGTCTTTAATCCAAAGCGGCTCTCATTTTGACTCCCATAGCGTCATGGTCGAGCCAAATTTTTTAAATTTTTTGAATAAAATAAATTAGTTAAATTTTATGCGAGAGGTTTTTTAAAGAAAACCACGGCTCATTCGTCGCGATGAATACGGGTTGGCCGCGCAACTTTCAGTTTGGCTTTCATTCGATAACGAACCACCTGATGCACCGTTGAATAAGGAATATCGACCTCGTATTCCTGAAGAAGCCACTGCTGGATTTCTCCATAACTGTGAAATCCTTGGGCTGGATCATTGAAACGGAGTTGAAGGGCAGCGACCATGGCTTCAGAAATCTTCGAACGACGGCCACCATGATAATTCCACTGTAATAACCCAGCTAGTCCTTCAGTACGATACACTTTTAGCCACTTTACGATGACGGACTTTGATCGCCCTAGATGGTCAGCTAACTCCTGTAGGGAATTACAAAATCCAGTTTTTATCCAATAAAGAATTTGGAGCCGCTCTCGAAATTTAGCACGGGTCTGTTCGTTCATGATTCGTCTTAATTCTTCGGCGGATTCATGAATTTCAATATGCAATGGACGGCTCATCACTGGATCACCAAGATAGGATTTGAAAAATATTATAACATAATCTATTCGTAAATAGTATTAATGATATGTTCTAGCCATAAATGGTATAAGACGGCATGAAAAAAGCCCCTTATGGGGCTTGGGTTCTAAAGCTTACGCTGATGTAAGCGTTCAGACTGCTCTCGTCCCGCGCGGCGATGGGTTTCGTTACTCTCAAATAATCATAATAAAAACAATATATTATGGGATAGGTTGGGGAACGAAACCCATCAATACGGGGCAAAACCATCAGGGGATCTGAACGGTTATGCCCTGATTAAAGAAGGGATTAGGAGGTTGAGAAAAGCCAATTTAGCCAGGCTCCCGCCTCGCTCGATACAGCTCCCGGGTCTTCAGCGCCCGCCCACGCAACTGCACGGCCAACGCGGCGCGCGTCAGGCGCTTAACCTCCCGCAGCACGGCGGGATCGGTCAAGACGCCGTCGCGCAGCGCCAGCAAACCCCGGCCCGAAATTGGCACCCCGCCTTCGAACGATCCAATGGCCAGCGGTCCCTGGTCCAGCACATAGCAATACTGCTCCTCGGCGACGATGGGCGTGCCGCTCACCACCTCGCAATCCAGCGTCAAACCGTAGCCCAATTCATCCAGCAAGCACTTCTCGAATCGCCGCAGCGGTGGCTCCTCGCTGGAGGCCATGGTCAGTTCCGTCAACAAGAGCGGGTAAGCGGCGAACAGGCTGGGGTGCGGGTCCAGGCGCGGCAACAAGCGCATCAACAACTCGTTGACGTAAAGCCCGGCCAGCACTCGATGGGGCGGCAAGGGCGCCGGAAGACCCGTCTCCTCGGCGGCGGTCAGCGTCGCTAATTCGCCCGCGCCGGCCCAGGACAGCAACAAGGACGCGAACGGTTGCAGCAAACCTTTCAGCCGCGACCGGGGCCCCGCCGCGCCGCGCGCCACCAACCCCATCCGGCCGTGATCCCGGCTGAAAACTTCCAGCAGCAGGCTGGTATCGCGGTAGGGGCGGCGATGGAGAACGAACGCGGGTTGCAACAACACACGCATGAGGGGAAAGCAACCGGTTCAGAACGAAACCGGATCGGCGTAACCCAGACTCCGCAAGGCGCGCTCGTCGTCGGACCAGCCCTCGCGCACCTTGACCCAGGTTTCCAGAAATACCGGTCGGCCCAGCAGGCGTTCCAAATCTTGACGGGCCTGGCGCCCGACTTCGCGCAGTGTCACGCCCTTCTCGCCGATGACGATGCCTTTCTGACTGGCGCGTTCCACCCAGATCACGGCGTGAATCCGCGTCACCCGTTTTTCCTCGGCAAAGCGCTCGATTGCCACCGTCAGGGCATACGGCAATTCCTCACGCAGCAAGCGGGTCAGTTTTTCACGCACCAGCTCAGCGGCCAGAAAACGTTCGCTGGCCGTGGTCACCTGATCCGCCGGGAACGGAAAATCGCCGACCGGCAACAAGCGGGCGATGGCTTGTTCCAACGTCGCCGCGTTGTCGCCCTTGAGCGCGGACAGCGGCACGACCTCGGCGAACGCGCGCTGGCCCGCCGTGTCCCGCAGGAACGGCAGCAGCCGCGCCTTGTCGGCGAGCCGGTCCACCTTGTTGACCGCCAACACCACTGGCCCCGGAAAAGCGGCTAGCCGTTGCAGCACATCCTGGTCTTCCTCGGTCCAGCGCAGGGCCTCGATCAAGAACACCACCACATCCACGTAACCCAGCACGCTGGCCGCCGCTCGATTCAGGTAGCGACTCATCGCCCGCCGGCCCCGATGACGGTGCAAGCCAGGAGTGTCCACGTACACGATCTGCGCATCCGGTAGGGTCTGGATGCCGAGAATGGCGTGGCGGGTGGTCTGCGGCTTGGGCGCGGTGATGCTGATCTTCTGGCCGATCAGCCGGTTCAGCAGGGTGGACTTGCCGACGTTGGGCCGGCCCAGCAGGGCTGCGTAGCCGGCGCGGGTGGGAGCAGTCATGGCGGCAGTTGCTCCAATAATCGACGCGCGGCGTCTTGCTCGGCCTTGCGCCGGCTGCTCCCCATCGCGACCGCGCGACGGTCGGCGACCGCGCATTCCACCGTAAAGGTCTGGGCGTGCGGCTCGCCGTGAATTTCCAGCACACTGTAGACCGGCAGGGGTTGCTGACGGGCTTGCAGATACTCCTGCAAGCGGGTCTTGGGGTCCTTCAACTCGCTAGCGCTGGCCAGCCCCACCAAATCGTCTTGATACAAACGCAAGATCAGCGCGCGACAGGCATCCAGCCCCCCATCCAGGTAAACCGCCCCGAAAATCGCCTCTAGCGCGTCCGCCAGAATGGATTCGCGTTGCGGCCCACCGCTGCGAAGCTCACCCTGCCCCAACCGCAACTCCTCGCCCAGCTTCAGGCCACGCGCCAGCTCCGCCAGCGCCTCGCCCTTCACCAGCGTCGCCCGGAGCCGGCTCAGTTCGCCCTCGCTGGCCTGAGGGTAGCACTGGAACAAATACTCGGCTATCACCAAATTCAACAAAGCGTCGCCCAGAAATTCCAGCCGTTCGTTGTGGCGCGGCGCTGCGCTGCGATGGGTCAGCGCTTCCTCCAACAACCCAGGCTGTCGAAATGCATAGTTCAAGGCGGCGCGCAGCCGCACGGCTGAAGAACGCATTTCAGCAGGGCTTTATGCAGCGTTCCGCGGTGGACGGCTCGTTCATCAACTTGTCGCCATCTCCCCGGTTGCTCCCATCAATACCAGCTCGGATCTCATGGCGGACGGCTTGCCCGTCAGTCCGGTGTCGGCGCATACGGCGATCAACCGTTGCAAGAATCACTGTATTTTTTTGCCGCCTCCAAAAAAAGTCTCATTGTGCCTTCAGAAGAATGGATTCATTGACCTTGAGCGTGACATACAGCCCCTCGATCAGTTTTCGCTCATCCTGGTAGACCAGATCGAGCATCTTGCCCCGGCGGTCGTTGCGGACGTTGAGATCCTTGGCCTGGACGTTATTCACGTACCCAATATCGAACCGTTTTTGAATGGCGCGCTGGATTTCCTCCTTGCTCATATCCCCCACCGCCTCCTTGCGGACGCTCTCGATAGTGGACTTGATCGAATAATACTGGACATACATCGGGACCACCTGCATCGCGATCAAGGCCACTACCCCGATCAAGGTTAGCAGCAGCAGCAACCCGATAATGGATATGCCGCGCTGCCTTTCATTCGCTTGTCGCTTCACCCGTGTGAATGGTCGCATTTTCATACCCCCCTGCTTGCCTACTTGATGTCATCGCCAATCCGACCGCATTGACCACGAAAGGTAATACAGTCCCAATTCATCCAAATAAAAAATGCCCGGCCGATTAGATTTTCCTCGGGCAACGGTCCCCACACTCGGCTGTCGCTGCTGTTATCGCGGTTATCGCCCATCATGAAATAATGCCCGGCCGGCACTTGGTATTCCCAACTCATCGTTCCATCCAGCTCGCGGCGCGGCTGAATATCAGGCCAGAATCCGATCAAACCCCGATGGCTGCCGGCTAGCATTTGAATTTGGTGCTCGGTCGCGCCCAGTTGTTCCTTGAACGGCTGATAACCCGGCGCGGTGGGATCGGCGGGCAGCGGTGTCAACGGCACGGGTTGACCATTGATCGAGAGTCGCCCGTCACGATAAACCAGCCGATCACCGGGCAAGCCCACCACCCGCTTAATATAAGCCACCGCCGGATCAGGCGGATAGCGGAACACCACCACATCGCCCCGCTGAGGCTGGCCGTTGCCGATCACTTTGGTATTGAGCACCGGCAACCGTAATCCGTAGGCGAATTTGTTGACCAGAATAAAGTCGCCCTTGAGCAGGGTGGGCACCATCGACTCGGACGGAATCCGAAACGGCTCGACCACGAACGAACGCAGCGCCAGCACCGCCAGAATCACCGGAAAGAACGACTTCGACAAATCGACGTACCAAGGCAACTTGGCCGCAACTGGCGCCAAGCTCGCCTCTCCCGCGACCTGGACGCGAGCGCGCCGCGGCGCTAGCACCAGAGCGTCCAGCAACCAGATACCACCGGTCAAACCGGTCAGCACCACAAGAACGGCAGCAAAATCAATATTCATGTTGTTCGCGATCCATGGGCGAAACCACCTGCGCCCTTCATGAGTTCTTGTCCACCTGCAACACCGCCAGAAAGGCCTGCTGCGGAATTTCCACCTTGCCCACCTGCTTCATCCGCTTCTTGCCGGCCTTCTGCTTTTCCAGCAGCTTGCGCTTGCGAGTCACATCGCCGCCATAGCACTTGGCCAGTACGTTCTTGCGCAATGCCTTGACCGTGGTACGCGCGATGATCTGACTACCGATGGCCGCCTGAATGGCCACCTCAAACATCTGCGGATGAATCAGTTTCTTCAGCTTGACCGCTACTTCGTGACCCCGACGTTGGGCCTGGTCGCGATGAACGATGGCCGACATCGCATCCACCCGCTCGCCGTTGATCAGCACGTCCAGTTTGACCAGCGGCGTGGCCTGGAACCGGTCTAGGCTATATTCGAACGAAGCAAACCCCCGGCTGACCGATTTCAGTCGGTCGAAGAAATCCAGCACCACCTCGCTGAGCGGCAACTCGAAGCTCAGTTGCACCTGACCACCGGCGTAGTGCAGCCCGCGTTGCGCGCCGCGCTTTTCGATGCAGAGGGTAATGATCGCGCCCAGATAATCCTGCGGGGTCAGAATGTGCGCCACGATGATCGGTTCGCGAATTTCGGCGATTTCGTTGGCGGGCGGCAGTCTGGCGGGATTGTCGATCCTCAGGATTTCATTCCGCGTGGTCAGCACTTCGTAGACCACGGTCGGGGCGGTCGTCACCAAATCGAGGTTGTATTCCCGCTCCAACCGCTCCTGGACGATTTCCATGTGCAGCAAGCCCAGGAAACCGCAGCGGAACCCGAAACCCATTGCCTGCGAGGTTTCCGGCTCGAAATACAGCGAGGCGTCGTTGAGGCGCAGTTTCTGCAATGCCTCGCGCAGGTTGCCGAAGTCGTCCGAGTCGGTGGGAAACAGCCCGGCGAAGACCCGGGGCTGAATCTTCTGAAATCCGGGCAAGGGTTCGGCCGCCGGCCGATCCGCTCCAGTGAAGGTATCACCCACCGGCGCGCCGTCGATGTCCTTGATCCCGGCGATGACGTAGCCCACCTCGCCGGCGCCCAGACTGGGCTGCTCGCTGCGCTTGGGGGTGAAGACGCCGACCGATTCCACTTGAAAGATGCGACCGGTGGACATGACCTGAAGCTTCTGCTTGGGCGCGATCCGGCCGTCCACCACCCGCACCAGCGAAATCACCCCGACGAAGTTGTCGAACCAGGAATCGACGATCAGGGCCTTGAACGGTCCATCCGGATCACCCTTCGGGGCCGGAATGCGGGCGATGATTTCCTCAAGCAGATCCACCACCCCCAGCCCGCTCTTGGCGCTGACCCGCAGGGCATGGCTGGCGTCGAGACCGATGATGTCGCCGATTTCATGCGCCACCCGCTCCGGATCGGCCGAGGGCAAATCCACCTTGTTGAGTACCGGCAGCACTTCCAGTTGCTGCTCGATGGCGGTGTAGCAGTTGGCGACGCTCTGCGCCTCGACGCCCTGGGCGGCGTCCACCACCAGCAGCGCGCCCTCGCAGGCGGCCAGGGAACGGGACACTTCGTAGGAAAAATCCACATGTCCCGGCGTATCGATGATATTGAGCTGGTAGGCGTGGCCGTCGCGGGCCGGATAGCGCAACGACACGCTTTGCGCCTTGATGGTGATGCCGCGCTCCCGCTCCAGGTCCATCGAATCGAGCACCTGATCAGCCATCTCCCGCTCGCTCAGGCCGCCGCAAATTTGGATGAAGCGGTCAGCCAGCGTGGATTTGCCGTGGTCGATGTGCGCGATGATCGAAAAATTGCGAATGTGATCCATGAATTCCGTTATGGGCCGGCCATCGGTTCGTTGCACGCCATTCGGTGGCCCCGGCGGCCCGGAAAGATCAAGGTCCTTGCTCCTTCGGACTTGCGGGCTTGCGAGCGATCGGTCGTTATTTGGAAGGGAGGGATTATAGCGTCATCGCTCCGGGGAAAGCATTTTCACCCAATCGCCGTACCACCACCGGCTGAAACCGCGCGTCGCTTCGCAACCGCCGCGACAAGACGCGCGCCACCAGGAATCCTAGGCCCAATCCCACCGCGCCCGCCAGAATCACCGGTTCCTCGCCCGCGCCGGCAAACGCGGCCTGGCCCAGCAGAGCGCCGGCCAGTAACAGCACAATCGGCGACAGGTAGACCAGCAGCGACCCGCGCAGCAGCGCGCCCTCGGCCAGGCCCACGATCACCATCTCGCCCGGCCGCAACGGCAAGGCTGAAATAGCCCGCACTCGCATCCGTCGGTCGCTCCAGAGCTTCGCCAGCGCCGCCGTGCCGCAATCACCACTGGCGGCGCATGCGCCACAGGCCGACCGGCGCTGGGTTTCCACCCAGGCGTAGCCGTCGCCGGCTTCCACCACGACCGCCGGTTCCTCGATCATGGTTTACCGGCCTTGGGGGTGTACTGGATCGCGGTGGCGATACGCCGCACGGTGGCGGCCGGCGCTTCGCCGACCACCAGTACTTGGTGGCCATCGACCACCGTGCCGAAGGCGTTCATCGAGCCCAGTTGCGAGCTTCCCTGCAACAACGGCGGATTGTCTTCCAGCCGCTCCAGGAACACCGAGATGGTCGCCAATCCGTCGGCGAACACCAGATGTTCGGTGGGATGGCGACCGGATGGCTCGGTAAAACGGTTGTGCGACATCTGGACGAAACCCTCGGGTAACTGTTCCACCCGCCAGGCGGACTGTGTCACCGGCTCTCCCGCAGCGGCTTGGGCGCCACTGGCGTCCGAGCCCGCTTCCGGCGTGGCACCGATCTTGGCCTCGGGCGGCGTCGCGAAGGCGTCGTCGTCGATCTGGGGCTTGATCTGCAAATCGGTGAACATCAGTTGCTCGACCGGCTGGCCTTGTTCGTCCAACAACGCCGAACGTAGCGCCAGGCCGTTGCGTCGGTCCAGCCACAGCCGGTAACCGAATCGCCAGGCATCACGCGGTTTGATGGCGATCACCTGCGCCTCCAGCCCGGCGACGCGATCCTCGCCCAGCACTTGCAGTTCGTAGTGGTTTTCCACCTGACCCAGTTCCCGTGGGATGGACCAGGGAAAGGGCGAACGCCGGTAGTCGCCGCCCGCGAACGTGGCCTGCCGCTTTGGCGACAGGCAGACGACATTATTGTTCGCCACCAAGATTTCTCGCGGCGGACCGCTCAATGAAATCAACCGTTGCCGTTCGCTCCCCGTTCCACCGCCATGGATAATGCGCATGGCTTCCACATGGGGTCCCTGCACGTAAATGAAGGTGCCCTCGTAGCTCAGGGTTTGGGTGGAGTTCAGCATCCGCTCCAGCCAGTGTCGGGCATCCTGCGTGACGGCGGGTTGCGTCCGGCCGACGGGGGGTAGCGATCCGGCGGCGAGCGCCAGAACCGCGCAATACAGGAACCTACGCTTCATGCGGGAGCTTAGCGATCGGGCTGATAGCCAACCATGCGCACGTAGGGCAACATGCCATGCATGCTGTTTCGGGACGCATAGCCGTTATGATTGACCAAATAACTGTTTAGCCGCGTTCCGAACGGTTCGCTGGCCAAATCGGCTGGCTGGGCAACCGCGACGGTCTGGACTGGAAGGGAAGAAGGGGGTGTGGAGAGGATGGGAGCGGCGGCGGTGAAGGGGGCGGTGGGTGGGAGTGTGTCGGTCTGGTTGAGCTTCAGCCCATACAGTGCCATCAGCGCCACCGAGGCGGCCAAGGCGAAGCCGGTGACCGGCTTATACCAGGCGGGCAGCGGTCCGGCGACCGGTTGCGGCAGGGGTTCGGCTTCGATGGCCGCGCGAATGCGGGCGGCGAAACCGCTGTCCAGCGCCGCCGGAACGTGACCCTGGATCACGTCGCTGATCAAATGATACCGTTCCCAACGGTCACGCGCGCCGCGCTCTCGACTGAGCCGGCGCAGGACCCAGTCGACCTCCCGCGCCTCCAGTTCGTCGTCGACCATTGCCGAAAGTTGACTTGCCGCGACGAAGACGTCGTCGGCGAGATGCGTCAAGGGTAGTTCAGCCGTTTTATCAGCCATGACTCTATCCCGAAACTAATGCAGTAGTGGATGCAGTTTGGCGTCGATCGCCTCGCGCGCCCGGAAAATCCGGGAGCGCACCGTGCCGATCGGACACCCCATGGTTTGGGCAATTTCCTCGTAGCTCATTCCCTCAAGTTCCCGAAGGGTGATCGCCGTGCGCAAATCCTCCGGTAAATCCTCGATCGCCCGAAACACGGTTTCCGCGATTTCGTCCTTGAGCAACAACCGCTCGGGCGTTTCGTATTCCTTCAGCAGGGACTGGCCTTCGTATTGCTCGGCCTCGTGGGCGTCGATGTCGGAACCCGGCGGCCGGCGGCCCTGGGCGACCAGGTAGTTCTTGGCCGTGTTGATCGCGATTCGGTACAGCCAGGTGTAGAACGCGCTGTCGCCGCGAAAGCCGGGCAATGCGCGGTAGGCCTTGAGAAACGCTTCCTGGGACACATCCAGGGCCTCGCTGGGATCGTGGACGTAGCGGGAAATCAGCTTGATGATCTTGTATTGGTACTTGCGCACCAGCAGATCGAACGCATTCTTATCGCCTTTCTGCACCCTGTGGACCAGATCGCGGTCCAGATGACCCTCGCCCATCCGGGCAGACCCCTTTCGACTCAATGGCGATCTCCCTGCAATCATGACGGTAGACCAACGCCCGTTTCGTTAGTTCGCGTACTTGCTGGGATGTTATAGTGTGAGCAGGCGGCGGCGGGACGGGCGCAAAACACCGATGGCCCCGACCGCGCCATGCTTGTGCTTGTCACGATACCCCATTCGCGGAACCGCTCACAAGCCATGACCACTTCTCCTCTTTCCACCGATATCCTGATTATCGGCAGCGGCGCCGCTGGCCTGAGCCTGGCGTTACGCCTGGCCGACGCTACCCGCGTCGCGGTATTGGCCAAGGGGCCGCTGTCCGAGGGTAGCACGTATTATGCACAGGGTGGGGTGTCGGCGGTGCTGGACGCCGACGATTCCATCGAATCTCATCTGCAAGACACGCTGATCGCCGGCGCGGGCCTGTGCCATCCCGACGCGGTGCGCCTGACGGTGGAGCATGGCCGGGAAGTGATCGAATGGCTCAGCGCGCGGGGCGTCCCCTTCACCCGCGACCCGAACGCCGAGCACGGCGCGGATTATCACCTGACCCGCGAAGGTGGCCACAGTCACCGCCGGGTCGCGCATGTCGCCGACGCCACCGGCCAGGCGATTCAAACCACCCTGGAGGCGCGCGCGCGCGAACACCCGAACATCACGCTTTTGGAGCATTCCATCGCGGTGGACCTGATCACCCGCCGCAAGCTGGGCCTGGACGGCAACCGCTGCCTGGGCGCGTATGTCCTGGATCGGCGCGACGGATTGGTGCAAGCCCTGGCGGCGCGCTTCGTGGTGCTGGCCACCGGCGGCGCCAGCCGGGTCTATCTGTATTCCAGCAACCCGGACGGCTCCACCGGCGACGGCATCGCCATGGCCTGGCGAGCCGGCTGCCGGGTGGCCAATCTGGAATTCATGCAGTTTCATCCCACCTGCCTCTATCACCCGCAGGCCAAGAACTTCCTGATTTCCGAGGCGGTGCGCGGCGAGGGTGGACACCTGCTGTTGCCGGACGGCGCCCGGTTCATGCGAAATTTCGACGTGCGGATGGAACTGGCCCCCCGCGACATCGTGGCCCGGGCCATCGATCACGAGATGAAGCGACTGGGCGCGGAATGCGTGTATCTGGACATCAGCCACAAGCCAGCGGCGTTCGTCCGGGAGCATTTTCCGAACATTCACGCCAAGTGTTTGGAATACGGATTCGACATGACCCGCCAGCCCATTCCGGTGGTGCCGGCGGCCCATTACACCTGCGGCGGGGTGATGACCGATCTGGCCGGCCGTACCGATCTGGAAGGGTTATACGCCATCGGCGAGGTCGCCTTCACCGGCTTGCACGGCGCCAACCGCATGGCCAGTAATTCGTTGCTGGAATGCTTGGTATTCGCGGCGATGGCGGCCGACGACATTTGTCCGCGATTAGCGCGCGCCCCGGCGGCGCCACCGCTGCCGGCCTGGGACGAAAGCCGGGTCACCGACTCCGACGAGGAGGTGGTGGTCAGCCACAACTGGGCCGAACTGCGCCAGTTCATGTGGGACTACGTGGGCATCGTTCGCACCAACAAACGCCTGCAACGCGCCCGCCACCGAGTGGAGTTGTTGCTGCGGGAAATCGGCGAGTACTACGGCAACTTCCGCATCGGCGGCAACCTGATCGAACTGCGCAATCTGGCGCAGGTGGCGGACTTGATCATTCGCTGCGCCCTGGCCCGCAAGGAAAGCCGGGGCCTGCACTACACCCTGGATTATCCACGGGCCAACGAGGCCGAGCCGGTGCGGGACACGGTGCTGGTGCCGGCGAATTTCGCCGGCGCGGACGCGCCGCCGCATTGGGGCGAATGAACTCAAGGCTGATCCGCCCCATCTTCGTCCCGCCGGACGCGCAACCAGACCCGCAGCCGGCGCAAGGCTTCCGAGTCAGCCGCGTCAGGCAACAACACCAGCGACCGTCGCCCGCTGCTTTCCAGCCGAAAGTTGAGGATGACGATACCGGGATGGGCATAACCGCCGGTCAAATGGGCGCGATGCGGCGTTCCATCGCCGGTTCTCAGCCGCCAGGCGCCATCCAGCAGTTCGAGGCGGGCGATAAAGCCGCGTCCCCGCCGATGGCCGTATTGCCAGACGAACCGAACCAGCGCCAACGCGATGCCGACGATGAAGCCAGCCTTGATCCACGGTGGAACGCTGCCGACGAGCACGGCGACGCCGGCCAGGAGGTGAGCGCCGCCGCCGCAAGCGAGCAGAAGCCGCGAGGGGCGCGGCTCGATGATCAAGGCGACGAGGCCGGGCATTGTTTCGACGCGCATCCCGAAGGCGGCAACGAACCCCACGGCGTTCGAGCGCGAGGGATGCAGGCGCTAACCCTCATCCCTGCCTCACTTTCCCCCACTGTTCCTCCAGTCGCTTGACCGACACTGGCGCAATCGTCTTCAACTCCTGGGCGAACTGCGAGACGCGCAACTCTTCCAACAGCCAGCGGAACCGGATGAGTTCGGGATCCTGCCTCTCCCGCTGGGCGTTCCGCTCCCATTGCCGCCGGCACGGCTCCCACAGGCGGACGATCTCTTCGCGCCGCTGGCGGTCCTTGTCCGGTGCCTGCCGGAGTCTTTGCAGCCGTAGGGTGATGGCGCGCAGATAGCGCGGCAAATGCGGCAGCCATTCCGCCGGCGTCCGGCTGAGAAAGCCCGGATAAACCAGCGTTGCCAGTTGGTCGCGGATATCGGTCATGGCCGCGGCCCAGACCGGTGATTCGTCGGCCAGCGCCCGGCGGACTTCGTGATACGCCGCCAGGATGGCGTCCGCCGTTTCGCAAACCTCCTTGGTCGCGGCCGACAGCCGGGCCTTGCCACGTTCCAGCAAGGCATCGAACGCCGCCCGGTCGCGCGGCAACAGCCCGTCGGCCAGAAAAGCGCGGTCGAGAATGGCGTTCATCACATCCTCGCGCAACTGCTCCTGGGTCCCCAGGCCGATAGAGTGCAGGGTCATGCGCTGGAACCGGGGCAAATCCCGCGCCAGCGTCTTGAATACCGGGCCAAGTCGCCAACCGATCAGCCGCCGCAAGCCGGCGCGGGTCGCCGCTTCCGCCCCTACCAGCGAATCCAGCAGGCGCAGCGCCAGCGTCCCATCGGTTTCCGCGATCAGGGCGGGATAACCGCGCAATTGGATGCCGTTGCGAACGAAACTGACCTCTTCCGGCAACGCGCCGAAATCCCAGTCCCGCACCCGCTCTCGCTCGAACTCCGGGGTCGGCAACGCCGCGAAGCCGGCCCGCGCCTCGCCGCGCAACTCGGCCTGAATCGCCGCCCAGTCGCGCCCAACCGTCAGCGTTTTCCCCTCGGCGTCCACGACCTGAACGCGCATCCGTAAATGGCTGGGAACCGCCTCCGAATTCCACGCTTCCTCGGGAATTCGCACCCCCGTCATGCGCTGCAAGTGTTCGGTCATGGCTTCAACCAGCGACCGCGCGCCCGGCTCGATCACCTCCAGCAACGCTTGCACGTAATTGGGTACCGGGACGAAGTTCCGCCGCAGCGCCTTGGGCAAGGATTTCAGCAAGGCCGCCATCCGTTCCGCCCGCAGACCCGGCACCAGCCAGTCCAGCCGTTTTGGGTCCACCTGATTCACCGCCGCCAGCGGCACGGTCAACGTCACGCCGTCGTCTTCGGCGCCCGGCGTGAAGCGATAGGTCAGCGGCAGTTGCAAGCCGTCGAGATCAAGGCGGTCCGGGAACCGCTCGCCCTCCGCCACCGGTCCCGCCTCCGCCAGCAACGCGGCCCGGTCGAGAAACAGCAGGCGTGGATTCTCGCGTTCCGCCCGCTTGCGCCAACTTTCGAACCCCGAACCGCTGTAAATGCCTTCGGGGATCCGCGCGTCGTAAAAGCGGTAGAGCGTCTCCTCGTCGGCGACCAGGTCGCGGCGGGCGCGAATCTCCAACTCTTCCAACTCGGCCAGTAGTTGCCGGTTGTGCTCGAAAAACGCCGCCTTGCAATGAAATTCGCCTTCGACCAGGGCCTGGCGGATGAAAATCTCGCGCGCCAGCGTCGGATCGAGCGGGCCGTAGTCGACCCGACGATTGGCAATGATTGGCAGACCATACAGCGTGACCCGCTCGGTGGCGGTTACCCGCGCCGAGCGCTTTTCCCAGTGCGGTTCGGCATAACTGCGCTTGAGCAGATGCTCGGCCAAGCCCTCCACCCATTCCGGTTCAATGCGCGCCACGGTGCGGGCGTACAGCCGGCTGGTTTCCACCAGTTCCGCCGCGACCACCCAGCGCGGCCGTTTCTTGAACAAACCGGAACCGGGGAACAGATAAAAATTCCGGCCCCGCGCGCCCAGATAGGCGTTGTCCTCCTGCTTCAGGCCAAGATGACCGAGCAAGCCGGTCAACAGCGCCTGGTGCAGATTGGCGTAGGGCGCGGCTTCTTCGTTAAGCCGCACCCCCATCTCGGTCACCCGCCCCAGCAATTCCTGATGCAGGTCATGCCATTCGCGCATCCGCACGAAAGAGAGGAAATCAGCCTGACAGAGATTACGCAGCTGGTTCCTGGACAGTTGCCGCGCCTGCTCGTGGTGGTACTCCCACAGCTTGAGCAGCGCCAGAAAATCGGATTGCTCGTCGCGGAAGCGGCGGTGCTTCTCGTCCGCCGCTTGCTGGCGCTCCAGCGGCCGTTCGCGCGGGTCCTGAATCGCCAGCGCGGCGACGACAATCAACGCCTCGCGCAGACAACCTTCCCGTTGCGCCGCCAATAACATCCGCCCCAGCCGGGGATCGACCGGCAATTTCGCCAGTTGCCGGCCCAGGTCGGTGATCCGCCGCCGTTCGTCCACCGCCCGCAATTCGAACAGCAGCCGAAAGCCGTCGCTGATCTGGCGCGAGTCCGGCGGGTCCACGAACGGGAATTCCTCGGGCCAGCCGAGACTCAGCGCGCACATTTGCAGAATCACCGCCGCCAGATGGGTGCGCAAAATCTCAGGATCGGTGAACGCGGGGCGCGCTTGAAAATCCTCCTCCGCGTACAGCCGCACGCAGACGCCCGCCATCACCCGCCCGCAGCGCCCGGCGCGCTGGTTGGCGCTGGCCTGGGAAATCTTCTCCACCGGTAGACGTTGAATCTTGCCGCGCGGGCTGTAACGGCTGATGCGGGCCATGCCCGGATCGACGACGTAGCGGATGCCGGGCACGGTCAGCGAGGTTTCGGCCACGTTGGTCGCCAGCACGATGCGCGGGCGGCCGTGCGGCTGGAATACCCGACCTTGTTCGGCGGCGGACAGCCGGGCATACAGCGGCAGGATCTCCGTGTTCGGCGGATGGTGCTTGCGTAGGCTTTCGGCCGTTTCGCGAATTTCCCGCTCGCCGGACAGAAAGATCAAAATATCGCCCGGCCCTTCCTTCCACACCTCGTCCACCGCGTCCAGAATCGCCTGCTGCAAATCGCGGTCGCGTTCATCCTCGTCCACCGCCAGCAACGGCCGATAGCGTACCTCCACCGGCCAGGCGCGCCCCGACACTTCAATAATCGGCGCGTGGTCGAAATGGCGGGAAAACCGTTCGGGATCGATGGTCGCCGAGGTGATGATCAATTTGAGATCGGGCCGCCGGGGCAACAGCCGCTTGAGGTAGCCCAGCAGGAAATCGATGTTCAGGCTGCGCTCGTGGGCCTCGTCAAGGATGATCACCTCATATTGATCCAACTGGCGGTCGCTCTGGGTTTCCGCCAGCAAGATGCCGTCGGTCATCAGCTTGACCAGCGCGTCTGGCCCGGTCCGGTCGGAAAAGCGCACCTTGTAGCCCACCTGGCCGCCGACCGTCGTGCCCAGTTCGGCCGCGATCCGGGCCGCCACCGAGCGGGCGGCGATGCGGCGCGGTTGGGTGTGACCGATCAATCCCGCCGCGCCCAAGCCGAGCGACAAGCAGATTTTCGGCAACTGGGTGGTCTTGCCGGAACCGGTCTCGCCACACAGGACGATGACCTGATGCGCGCGGATGGCGGCGGCGATGGCGGCGCGGTGGGCGTTGATCGGCAGGCTGTCGTCGAAGGCGGGAACCGGCAGCGCAGCGCGGCGCTCGCGCAAGCGGGCGGCGGCGGCGTCCATCCCGGCGGTCAGTGGCTCCAGGTCCTGATCGATCGGCTTGCCGTCGCGCAGGCGCTGGCGCAAACCGCGCAAGCGACGGGCGAACGCGGCCCGGTCACGGGTCGGGCATTCCGACAAGCGGGCGGACAAAACAGCGAGCAGTTTTTCCACAACGATTTCCAACGGTTCGGTGATCCAAAGGATGGCCATTCCAGCCAGCGCGGCGCGCGCCGCCGTTTCAACATTGACAATATTGAAGCGCCAATTGGGCACGAATCTTAAAATCCACTTGCGGAAAGCGGGGCTTTCGCGTACTTTCCGCCGCGGGCCTGAGGTTGCCAACCTTCCAGCGCCCAACGTCGGCCCCCCTTGGATGCCCAGCGTTCCCCTCAGAACCGGCAGCACTCCAAGCGTCGGCAACAAGGAAATTATCGCCTTGAGGTTGTGTGTTAATGCGTACTGGTACTGTGAAGTGGTTTGACGAAGCCAAGGGCTTCGGTTTCATTGCCCCCGAGGACGGCAGCAGCGACGTGTTCGTCCACTACTCGGTCATCGAGGGCAAAGGGTTCCGAACCCTGGCGGAAAACCAAAAGGTCGAGTTCGACGTCAAGGCCGGACCCAAAGGTCCCCAGGCCACGATGGTCAAGAAACTCGCGGTAAAATAACGTTCCCACCAAAGCCGATTGGGTCAAAGCCCCGCGCCGAGCGGGGCTTTGTCGTTTCCACCGCCCGCGTTTTTCGAACCCGGCGACATCGGTTCGGCCAACCCGCGTCCCGGCTATAATGCCCCGTCCGTTTCCACCCGATGGAACGCATCGTGATTGAACAACTCCGCAATATCGCCATTATCGCCCATGTGGACCACGGCAAGACCACCCTGGTGGACAAACTCTTGCAGCAGTCCGGCACGCTCGGCCACCGGGGCGCTCCGGTGGAACGGGTGATGGACTCCAACGATCTGGAACGAGAGCGCGGCATCACCATCCTGGCCAAGAACACCGCCCTGCGCTGGCGCGACTATCGCATCAACATCGTGGACACGCCCGGCCACGCCGATTTCGGCGGCGAGGTCGAGCGGGTGCTGTCCATGGTGGATTCGGTGCTGCTGCTGGTGGACGCGGTGGACGGACCAATGCCGCAAACCCGCTTCGTCACCCAGAAAGCCTTCGCCATGGGTTTCCAGCCCATCGTGGTGATCAACAAGATCGACCGACCCGGTGCCCGCCCGCATTGGGTGCTGGATCGCACCTTCGACCTGTTCGACCGATTGGGCGCGACCGACGAGCAACTGGATTTCCCGGTGATCTACGCTTCGGCGCTGCACGGTTACGCCGGGCTGGACGAGGGTGTGCGCGGCGGCGACATGACCCCGTTGTTCGAAACCATCGTCCGTCACGTCCGCCCACCCGAGGTCGATCCCGCCGGGCCGTTTCAGCTTCAGGTCAGTTCGCTGGATTACAACAGCTACGTCGGCGTCATCGGCATCGGTCGCATCCGCCGGGGCAAGGTCAAGACCAACACCCCGGTCGTGATTCTGGATCGTGACGGCAACCGCCGCGCCGGCCGCGTCCTGCAAATTCTGGGCTTCCAGGGCCTGGAACGGATCGAGTTTCCCGAAGCGGCCGCTGGCGACATCATCGCCTTCACCGGGGTGGATGGGCTGGGCATTTCCGACGTGCTGTGCGACCCCAACGCCGTCGAGGCGCTGCCGCCGCTCAAGGTGGACGAGCCGACCATGAGCATGACCTTCCAGGTCAATACCTCGCCCTTCGCCGGGCGCGAAGGCAAGTACGTCACTAGCCGCCAAGTGCGCGAGCGGTTGTACCGAGAACTGATTCACAACGTCGCATTGCGGATCGAGGACAGCGACGACCCGGACAAGTTCAAGGTGTCCGGCCGGGGCGAGCTGCATCTGTCCATCCTGATCGAGAACATGCGCCGCGAAGGCTACGAACTGGCGGTGTCGCGCCCGGAGGTGATCGTGCGCGAGATCGACGGCGAACCCTGCGAGCCCTACGAGCAGTTGACGGTGGACGTGGAGGAGCAGCACCAGGGCGCGATCATGGAAAAACTGGGCGAGCGGCGCGGCGAGTTGCTGGACATGCAGCCCGACGGCAAGGGCCGGGTGCGGCTGGATTATCTGATTCCGGCGCGCGGCCTGATCGGCTTTCAGACCGAGTTTCTGACCGCCACCTCCGGCACCGGCTTGATCTACCATGTGTTCGACCGCTACGGACCGGTGAAGAAAGGCGCCATCGGCGCGCGGATCAACGGGGTGCTGATCGCCAATTCCGCCGGCAAGGCGCTGGCCTACGCCCTGTTCAACTTGCAGGAGCGCGGCCGGCTGATGGTCGGTCCCGGTGACGAGGTGTACGAAGGCATGATCGTGGGCATCCACTCTCGTGACAACGATCTGGTGGTCAACCCGCTCAAGGCCAAGCAACTGACCAACATCCGCGCCGCCGGCTCGGACGAGAACATCCTATTGACCCCGCCGGTGCGCATGAGCTTGGAACAGGCGCTGGAATTCATCGACGACGACGAACTGGTCGAGGTCACGCCGAAATCCATCCGCCTGCGCAAGAAGCTGTTGCTGGAACACGAACGCAAACGGGCGGCGCGGCGGGAGGGCGACAAGTGAGACGCTCGGCCGCTAACTGCTGGATCGCGGCGGTCTGGGTGCATCCAGGGGTTCGGCCAGCCCCGGGCCGAGCGAAACCTAAATCCCCCTTGCCCCCCTGTTTCAAAGGGGGGTTCTCATCATTCGATATGCAAGGACTACCCAGATAGGTTCCATCCAAACCCACCGCAACGTTGGCCACCGCCGCCAAGGTTGGCAGCGCGTACTCCCACTCGGTTTCCTTAGACCCGCACCACCGCCGATCATCTCGCCCAAGCGCTGCGGGTACGATGCCGCCACCGGACGCGCATGATTTTCGGCCAAGTCCCGCTGCACCTAGCGCGCCACCCCCTGGGCCAATTTGCCGCTCACCTGCTTGGCAAACTGGGGCGTGGACGTAATCGCGATCCGCGCATCGCGCTCCAGCGGACAATAGGGTCGCCCCGCCCCCCGAGCGTTGATAGACGTGGCGCGCCACTTCGATTGCGCCGTAGGGCGTTTGGTAGCACTTCGGTTGTTGACCCTTGGCGCGCCAGATTTCCGGGCCGATCTGGATCGAACTTCCGTCGGTATCGAAGTATCTCAGCGCCTCGCGACTGGCGATACACCCAGCTTCGTTCAAGGCTTCTTGTATCCGCTCTTCGGTCGCCAGCATCAAGCGATTCCGTTCCGCCCGTCAGCTCGATTTTGACCTGGGTCCCCTTCATCTCAAGCAACGTGGCCAGCATGACTGGCTCTCCTTCCGTCAGCAATCAAGGATTTTTCAAGCGTGCCACGTCAGTGAGAAGAGCCAGGCCGAAAAAATCCTCCACCGCTGGCTAGGAAATCCGCGGCTAGGGAGGAGCCAGGGGGCAGCCAGTTGAACGCGATCTGACTTAGAACGCGTCGGCGGGCAGCGTCATCAGCGAATCCGCGCCAGCCTGAAGTTTGGCCAGATGAGCCATCGTCTCCGGCAACATCTTCTCCATGAAGAACTCGGCGCATACCAGCTTGTGCTGATAGAACGCGCGGTCGAAGCTGTCGTCGTCCGGGTTGGAAAGCTGATTCTCGCAGATGCGGGCCACCTGCGCCCACTGATAGCCCAGCGCCACCAGCGCCATCATGTACAGGTAATCCATGGACACCGCGCCGCCGTTGTCCGGGTTGGAAATGGCGTGCTGCATCAGCCACTGGGTCGCTTCGACCAGCCGCTCCAACGCCTCGGTCAACGGTCGGACGAAGGGCGACAGCGCGGCGTTGTCCTCGTATTTCTCGCAGAATCCGCCCACCAGGGCGAAGAACAACTGTATCGCCCGGCCCTTGTTGGCGGGCAGCTTGCGGCCGATCAGATCCAGCGCCTGGATACCGTTGGCGCCTTCGTAAATCTGGGTGATGCGGGCGTCGCGCACGAACTGTTCCATGCCCCACTCGGCGATGTAGCCGTGGCCGCCGAAGCATTGCAGGCACAGATTGGCCGAGTTGAAGCCCATGTCGGTGAAATAGGCCTTCATCACCGGTGTCAGCAGGCCCAGCAAGTCCTCGGCCTTGCGGCGCGTCTCCTCGTCGGGATGCTTGCGGGTGACGTCGACCATCAGGCCCGCCCAGGCGGCCAGCGCCCGCGCCCCTTCCTTGAAGACCCGGACCGTCATCAACATCCGGCGGATGTCGGGATGCACGATGATCGGGTCCGCCGGCTTGTCGGGAAACTTCGCGCCGCGCAGCGAACGGCCCTGCAGCCGTTCCTTGCAGTAGGCGACGGCGTTTTGGTAGGACACCTCGGCCTGGCTGATTCCTTGCACCGCCACGCCCAGTCGGGCGGCGTTCATCATGATGAACATGGTCTTGAGACCCTTGTGGGCCTCGCCGAGTAGGTAGCCGACCGCGCCGTCGTAGTTCATCACGCAGGTGGAGTTACCGTGGATGCCCATCTTCTCTTCCAGGGCGCCGCAGCTTACCGCATTGCGGTCGCCCAGGCTGCCATCCGGGTTGACCAGGAACTTGGGCACGATGAACAGGCTGATGCCCTTGACCCCGTCCGGACCGCCCGGAATCTTGGCCAGCACTAGATGGATGATATTTTCGGCGAGGTCGTGCTCACCGGCGGAAATGAAGATCTTGGTGCCGGTGATGCGATAGGCGCCATCTGACTGCGGTTCCGCCTTGGTGCGCAGCAGGCCCAGGTCGGTGCCGCAGTGCGGCTCGGTCAGGTTCATGGTGCCGGTCCACTGGCCGGCGATCATCCTGGGCAGGTAGAGCGCCTTTTGTTCCTCGGCGCCGCCGATCTCGATGGCTTCGATGGCGCCGCTGGTCAGGCCGGGGTACATGGTGAAGGCCATGTTGGCCGACGCCAGCATCTCGTTGATTGCCAGCCCCAGCACGTAGGGCAAACCCTGGCCGCCGTATTCCGGATCGCCGGTCAGCCCGGTCCAGCCACCCTCGATCAGGGTTTTGTAGGCGTCCTTGAACCCGGTCGGGGTCGTGACCTTGCCGTTTTCCAGCCGACAACTTTCCCGGTCGCCGGCCCTGTTCAATGGCTGCAACACTTCCTGGCTGAGCTGGGCCGCGCCTTCCAGAATGGCGGCGACGGTTTCCGGGGTGGCCTCGTCGAAACCGGCCAGCACCCCCTGATAGCGCTCGATTTTAAGCAATTCATGCAAAATGAACTGGATGTCGCGAACGGGAGCGGTATAGCTGGGCATGGGTGTAATCCTGGTATGTTGCGTTGAAATTTCAATAAGTTATGGGCGAACCGCGCCATGTTGAAAACGTAAACCCAAAAATTAGAATAAACACCCTAATCGCCGATAAATAGCCAGATAATTCAAAATTTTGCACTGAATTGTCTCGTATTTGGAGAGATTTCGACCAGTTTGCACAAATTATTGGATTTCGGTCTTGATTTCCCTTGGCGAAATTCAACCCGGCCTAGAAATGGCAGGGGCTTCGGTTCGGTAGCGCTCCGTGCGATTCGCCGCCACGGTCGCTCGCTTTACCCGCGCCGTTGGATATATTCTTGAATCGTTAGTCTATAGTTGGATGACGTTCACTATTCACGAGATAACTACTCAGGGATTCGCCATGACCACCGACAATGACAGCGATTTGGACTCCCAGGAAACCCAGGAGTGGCTTGAAGCCCTCGACGCGGTGTTGGAGGCAGAAGGCTTGCAACGCGCTCACTATCTGCTGGGCAAGCTGCAAGACAAGGCCCGCGCGGCCGGGGTTCACATGCCCTACAGCGCCAACACCCCGTACCTGAACACCATCCCCGTTGACCAGGAGGAATACACCCCTGGCGATCCCGGCATGGAATGGAAGATCCGCTCGCTGATTCGCTGGAACGCGCTGGCGATGGTGGTCAAGGCCAACCGCATCACTTCGGAACTGGGTGGCCACATCGCCAGTTTCGCCTCCAGCGCCACCCTGTACGATGTCGGCTTCAACCACTTCTGGCACGCGCCCAGCGCCGAGCACGGCGGCGATCTGGTGTTCATCCAGGGCCACTCCGCGCCGGGTATCTACGCCCGCGCCTACCTGGAAGGGCGCATCACCGAGGAACAGTTGAACAACTTCCGCCAGGAAGTGGACGGCAACGGCCTGTCCTCCTACCCCCACCCCTGGCTGATGCCGGATTTCTGGCAGTTCCCGACCGTGTCGATGGGCCTCGGTCCGATCCAGGCGATCTATCAGGCCCGCTTCATGAAGTATCTGCACAACCGGGGTCTGGCCAACACCGAGGGCCGCAAGGTGTGGTGCTTCTGCGGCGACGGCGAAATGGACGAGCCGGAATCGCTGGGCGCCATCGCGCTGGCCGCCCGCGAAAACCTCGACAACCTGATCTTCGTCATCAACTGCAATTTGCAACGACTTGATGGTCCGGTCCGGGGCAACGGCAAGATCATTCAAGAACTGGAGGGCGACTTCCGCGGCACCGGCTGGAACGTCATCAAGGTCCTGTGGGGCTCGTATTGGGACCCGCTGTTCGCCGCCGACAAGAAGGGTCTGCTGCTGAAGCTGATGGAAGAATGCGTGGACGGCGAGTATCAGAATTTCAAGGCCAAGGGTGGTGCCTACACTCGTGAGCACTTCTTCGGCAAATACCCGGAACTGAAGCAGATGGTCAGCCACCTGTCGGACGAGGACATCTGGCGGCTGAACCGGGGTGGCCACGATCCCCACAAGATCTACGCGGCCTACGCGGCGGCGGTGAAACATCAGGGCCAGCCGACCGTGATCTTGGCCAAGACCGTCAAAGGCTACGGCATGGGCGTGGCCGGCGAGGGCAAGAATATCACCCACTCGCAAAAGAAAATGGGCGAGCAGGCGCTCAAGGATTTCCGCGACCGCTTCCACATCCCCATTTCCGACGACCAGCTTGAAACCATGCCGTTCTATCGGCCGGCGGATGACAGCCAGGAAATCAAATACTTGCAACAGCGCCGCGCCGCCTTGGGCGGCTATTTGCCGCAGCGCCGCCGCAACGCCGAACCGCTGACCGCGCCGCCGCTGGCCGCGTTCGACGCGCTGTTGCAGGACACCGGCGACCGCGATATGTCCACCACCATGGCCTTCGTCCGCGTCCTCACCCAACTGGCGCGCGACAAGGTCATCGGTCGCTATGTGGTGCCCATCGTCGCCGACGAAGCGCGCACCTTCGGCATGGAAGGCATGTTCCGGCAGATCGGCATCTACTCGCCGCGCGGCCAGTTGTACGAGCCGCAGGACGCCGACCAGTTGATGTTCTACAAGGAAGACAAGAAGGGTCAGATTTTGCAGGAGGGCATCAACGAGGCCGGTGCCATGTCGTCCTGGCTGGCGGCCGGCACCGCCTACGCCAACCACGGCATCAACATGATCCCGTTCTACATCTACTACTCGATGTTCGGCTTCCAGCGCATCGGCGATCTGGCCTGGGCCGCCGGCGACCTGCAAGCGCGCGGCTTCCTGATCGGCGGCACCTCCGGCCGCACCACCCTGGCCGGCGAGGGACTGCAACACCAGGACGGCCACAGCCAGATTTTCGCCCAGTTCATCCCCAACTGCGTGTCCTACGATCCGACCTTCGCCTACGAGTTAGCGGTAATCGTGCAGGATGGCCTGCGGCGGATGGTGCAGGAGCAAGAACACGTCTTCTACTACATCACCACCCTGAACGAGAACTATCACCATCCCGCCATGCCGGAAGGGGCGCGGGATGGCATTCTCAAGGGCATGTACCTATTCAGGAAGGGCGAAGGTGACGGTCACCGCGTGCAACTGCTCGGCTGCGGCGCGATCCTGAACGAAGTGATCGCCGCCGCCGACCTGCTGCGCGACGACTGGCAGGTGAGCGCCGACATCTGGTCGGCGCCCGGCATCAACCCACTGGCGCGCGACGGGCAGGACGCGATGCGCTGGAACCTGCTGCATCCCGAGCAGCCGCCGCGCGTGCCCTACGTCACCGCCTGTCTTGAAGGGCATCCCGGCCCGGTGGTGGCCGCCACCGACTACATGCGGATGTACGCCGAGCAACTGCGGCCCTTCATTCACCGGCATTATCTGGTGCTGGGCACCGACGGTTTCGGTCGCAGCGACACCCGCGCCAAGCTGCGGCAACACTTTGAGGTGGATCGGCATTATGTCGCGGTCGCGGCTCTGAAGTTGCTAGCGGAGGAAGGGGCGCTACCCGTCGCCAAGGTCCAAGAGGCCATCAAGCGGTACGGCATCGCCGCCGACAAGCCCAATCCGATCACCGTTTGAACACCGGCCAAGGGGGAATTCCCGTGAGCATCATCAAGGAAATTCATGTGCCGGACATCGGCGATTTCAAAAATGTGGACGTCATCGAAGTCACGGTCGCGGTGGGCGACACCGTCGATGTCGATACGCCGCTGATCATTCTGGAAAGCGACAAGGCCAGCATGGAAGTGCCCTCGCCGCTGGCCGGCGTGGTCCGGGAAATCAAGATCAAGGCGGGCGATAAGGTTTCCCAGGGCGATCCGATCCTGTATCTGGATGTCGCCGAAAGCGTGTCGGCGCCGGAACGTCCGCCCGCCGCTGGCGAGACCGTCGCTGCTAGCGTCGCTGGTGAAGCCCGTGAGGTGCGGGTGCCCGACATCGGCGACTTCAAGAACGTGCCGATCATCGAAGTCCTGGTCGCGCCGGGCGATCACGTCGAGATCGACACCTCGTTGATCGTGCTGGAAAGCGATAAAGCTAGCATGGAAGTACCTTCGCCCTTGGCTGGTACGATTCAAAGCGTCGAAGTCAAGGTGGGCGATCAAGTTTCGCAGGGCGATTTGATTCTGGTCTTGCGCGCCAGCGGAGCCGACGCCGCCGCCAAGCCGCAACTGCCCGACACGCTCAGCGCCGTCGCGCTCGGTCCGCGTGCGCCCAAGCCCGTCGGCGCTCCACCTCCGCCGCCGATCAAGGCGCCGCCGCCACCGCCGGCGGCTGAAGCTTCCGCGTCCAGTTTCGCCAAGGTCCACGCCAGCCCCTCGGTGCGGCGCTTCGCCCGCGAGCTGGGCGTCGATTTGACCCGACTGGCCAAGGGCTCCGGTCCCAAGGGCCGGATTCTCAAGGAAGACGTGCAGGGTTTCGTCAAGCAGGTCATGTCGGGAGCGCTCGCCCCTCCAGCAGCGGCGCCAACGGCGGTCAGCGGCGGACTCGATCTGTTGCCTTGGCCGACGGTGGATTTCGCCAAGTTCGGCCCGGTGGAAGTCAAGCCCCTGTCGCGGATCAAGAAGCTGTCGGGCGCCAACTTGGCGCGCAACTGGGTGATGATTCCGGCGGTCACCTATCACGAGGACGCCGACATCACCGAGCTGGAAGCCTTCCGCTTGCAGATCAACCAGGAAGGCGAAAAGAGCGGCGGGGTCAAGCTGACCATGCTGGCGTTCATGATTAAGGCCTGCGTCCGGGCCTTGCAGCAGTTCCCCGACTTCAACGCCTCGCTCGACGGCGAAAACCTGGTTTACAAACAGTACTATCACATCGCTTTCGCCGCCGACACGCCGAACGGCCTGGTGGTGCCGGTGGTCAAGGACGCCGACCAGAAGGGCGTTTTCGACATCGCCAGGGAAACCGGCGAACTCGCCAAGAAAGCGCGCGACGGCAAACTCGGCCCGGCCGACATGCAGGGCGCCTGCTTCACCATCTCTTCGGTCGGCGGCATCGGCGGCACCCATTTCTCGCCGATCATCAACGCTCCCGAGGTGGCGATCCTGGGCGCCAGCAAGTCGGTGATGAAACCGGTCTGGGACGGCAAGCAGTTCGTCCCACGCCTGATTCTGCCGCTGTCGCTGACCGCCGATCATCGGGTGATCGACGGCGCGCTGGCGACCCGCTTCAACGTCTATTTGGCCCAACTGCTGGCGGACTTCCGCCGCGTGCTGCTTTAACGGAGGTTGCCGCTCATGAGTCTGATGGAAGTCAAAATACCGGACATCGGCGACTTCAAGGGCGTGGACGTCATCGAGGTGCTGGTCAAGCCGGGCGACACCATCGCCCTGGAAGATTCCCTGATCGTGCTGGAAAGCGACAAGGCGTCCATGGAAGTGCCCGCGCCAGCCGCCGGTGTGGTCAAGGAAGTGAAGATCAAGGTCGGCGACAAGGTGTCGGAAGGTGACCTGGTGTTGCTGCTGGAAGCAGCGGGGCAGCAGCCCTCGCCCCCGGCCCCTTCCCCGAAGGGCGAGGGGAGCAAGGCATCCGCGCCGCCGCCGCCAGCGCCGCCCGTCGCGCCCGCCGCTGGCGCCTATTCCGGCTCGGTGGACCTGGAATGCGAAATGCTGGTGCTGGGTGCCGGTCCAGGCGGCTACAGCGCCGCGTTCCGCTCCGCCGATCTGGGCATGAAAACCGTGCTGGTCGAGCGCTATGCCGCCCTCGGCGGCGTTTGCCTCAACGTCGGCTGCATCCCGTCCAAGGCGCTATTGCATGTCGCCGCCGTCATGGACGAGGTCGCGCATTTCGCCGATCTTGGTGTGAGCTTCGGTGAGCCCACCGTGGACTTGGACAAGCTGCGCGCCCACAAGGGCAAGGTGGTGGGCAAGCTGACCGGCGGCCTCGCCGGGATGGCGAAGGCCCGCAAGGTGGAGACGGTGCGCGGTTACGGCCATTTCCTCGATCCCCATCATCTGGAAGTCGAACTCACCACCGGCGACGGGCAGGACAAGACCGGCGAGAAAAAAATCGTGCGGTTCCAGAAATGCATCATCGCCGCCGGCAGCGCCGCCGTGCATCTGCCCTTCATCCCGGATGACCCGCGCATCGTGGACTCCACCGGCGCGCTGGAATTGCGCTTCATCCCCAAGCGATTGCTGGTGATCGGCGGCGGCATCATCGGCCTGGAAATGGCGACGGTCTATTCGACGCTGGGCGCGCGGATCGAAGTGGTCGAGATGCTTGACGCGGTGATGCAGGGACCGGATCGGGATTTGGTCAAGGTTTGGGAGAAAATGAACGCCCGCCGCTTCGACAAGATCATGCTCAAAACCAGGACGGTCGCGGTCGAGGCCAGGGCGGAAGGACTGCTGGTGACCTTCGAGGGCGACAACGCTCCGGCCGAACCGCAACTGTACGACATGATCCTGCAGTCGGCGGGCCGTTCGCCCAATGGCAAGAAGATTGGAGCGGAGAAGGCGGGCGTGACGGTCACCGACCGGGGTTTCATCCCGGTGGACCGGCAGATGCGGACCAACGTCCCGCACATCTTCGCCATCGGTGACATCGTCGGCCAGCCGATGCTGGCGCACAAGGCGGTGCACGAGGGCCACGTTGCCGCCGAGGTCGCCGCCGGGCAAAAGAGCTTCTTCGACGCCAAAGTGATTCCCGGCGTGGCCTACACCGATCCGGAAGTGGCCTGGGTTGGCCTGACCGAAGCGGAGGCGAAGCAGCAGGGCGTCAAGGTCGGCGTGAGCAAATTCCCGTGGGCCGCGTCTGGCCGCGCCATCGCCAACGGCCGCGACGAGGGTTTCACCAAGCTGATCTTCGACGAGGAGACTCACCGCATCGTCGGCGGCGGCATCGTCGGTACCCATGCCGGCGATTTGATCAGCGAGGTCGCGCTCGCCATCGAGATGGGCTGTGATCCGGCCGACATCGGTCTGACCATCCACCCGCACCCGACCTTGGGCGAATCGGTCGGGATGGCGGCGGAAGTGTTCGAAGGCGTTTGCACCGATCTGCCGCCGATGCGGAAGAGGTAGAATGAAACCCTTCTCCCACGTGGAAAGGGCCAAGGGTGAGAGATTGATTTAAACGGACCTGTCCGTCTTTCATGGCGGGCGGGTTTCTTATTAAGCTGCGCTATCAGGGGGGCTGCCATGGCCGCGCTTGAAGTTGTGAAGATCGACATGAAACAAATGACGGCGATTCCCCAGGAGACCAGCCAGACTTGCTGGTTCACCTGCTATCAGATGATGATGCAATGGAAAGGCTACGGTACCGGCCAAATCGGCGATTACAAAGGGGACTTTCCGCCCGCCCCGATCAAGGAAAAGCTGGTGGCGGCTGGTGTCAACTGGGACGATGCCTGCGCGACCGGCCTCAAGGGCAAGGACTTCCGCAAGTCCGCCTCCGCGTTGGGATTGGAGGCCCACGGCGTGGGCCAACAATGGACGACCCAGGATTTAAAACGATTACTGTCGTATCCGAGTCCGATCTGGGTGGCCGGCAACTGGGATAATTTTTTCCATGTCGTCGTGGTGACGGGGGTCCAAATCGACAACGATCTGGACTGGGATGAAGTCGGCACGATCAAGGACAGGTCCAAGGTGACCTACATCGACCCGAACTGGAAAGGGTCAAAACAGGCGAGCATCGAAACCAAATCCTGCTATCAATGGCTGCCCGGCTCCTATGCTTACAAAGGCATCATCGGCGCTTGGCAAGTGTGGAAGAAAACCTGAAGCGCCCGCTTGGGGTCGGGGGCCTAAAAACCCTCACCGCCACTGCAAGCTGACCGGCCTGCCGGAATAGCCAGGCTTGCAGTGAAGATAGACTGCTAACAAAAGCCTGTAATGTCCGATGATTATCGTCAGATTTAGCGAATTATGGTAGATAGCCGGAAACTGCATAATCGCTTTTTAGCCCAATGCGGACAGAACTTGTCTGCAACAAAGCACCCGTACGCCCAACAGATATTTGTAGGGTAGAACTATGCCTTACTCTGACATAGAAAAGGAAATTATCTTTCTGAAAGCAATTCAAGAATTGATAGATGAAATGGTTAATTATGAGCTTTTCGATTTCGTAGGTGAAGAACCACACTCTGAAATAAGATTTCACTCTTACACTCATCTAAAATTCTTTAATATCATGTTGGTTGATTTTCTGTCACGTTCAGAGAAGGATGTTGTCGGACAACAATTGTCCTATTTGGAAGCGATTTGGAGTATATGTGATAATCCACATTTTGACGTAAATGGCTCTATTGGTGTTTTGGCCGAAGCCACCCAGGACTTCATAAAATGGTTAGAACAGGATGTAGAAGTTGATATTTGGTTTCTTCCATTTCCCTCGAACGAAGCGAAGTTATCTATCAAGAGGGTTGAGTTCTTGAAAATATGCGGAAATATCTCCAAGCATAATTTTTCTCGTCTATCTCGTGATACAAAACAGATTATAGCCATTTGTAAAAGAAATAATATAGACGTTTGCCTTGAACAAGCCCTGATTATGCTTAATGAATTTTATGAAAGATTCCACGATGATATTTTAAATTATCACGGCAGTACTATTGTTGAGTTTCTTAACAATATCAGGTGGGGAATCCACAATTACTTAAAACCCGAGTTTTCACGATCAATCGTATGTGAAGGTGGTGATCCTCCCAAGTATAGGTACACATACCCGACAAATGTTGAAGGGGAGTTTACGAAAAGCACGTACTGGGATTTGATGAACAAAATACGCAGTGGCCCTATTGTGAAAGAATTCAAGGCTAGTCGTTGGTTGAAATTGCGCTACTAACCATTGGTGCTAGTTTAATTCACAGGTTGAACTCCGCGATGGACAGCGGAATGAAACCCTCGGGATCGGGGTTTAAGCCGTGCCATTGAATCAGCAGGTTGAAGGCGGTGACGGTAAACGCCAAGCGAGCCAGGACGTAATCCATCACGCGATGACCGATTTTCTTGAAATGACGGATCAGGGTCAGCATCGAAAACACGGTTTCGATCAGCATGCGGTCGTTCCAGATGCCACGCGGGCAGAGTTTGAGATTGGGCGGGTCACCCTCGTGGGCATGAAAGCCGGTATCGGCCAAGATGATCATGCGGTCCTTGAACCCTTGAATCAGGGGATGAAACCACGTGTCATGAGCGTGGGCCGACGCCCCCAGCCAACCGACGACTTCACCCCATTGGTTGACCAACAAACAGAGTTTACAGCCGACGATCCACCGATGATTGGAGAGCCCCTTGCCACCGATCTGGGCCGGGCTGCGCCCTTCCCGAATCGGATGGATCCGTTCGATACCCTAACTGTCCACCACCCCCAGCAGGGTGGGTGGCGCCAGGAACAGCAAGGTCCACTGCCGATGCGTCTTGAACTGACGAAACAATCGGGTCCGTTCGGGCAGGTGCGGAAACAACGGTTGGTAATCCCGCGTCAGCCAACGATAAAAGGCGCGGTTGCCAACCCCCTTAAGGGCGTGCAACACGCCCAGGGTGACCACTTCGCTGGGCCACAGCGTCGCTTGGGGATGCTTGGGCAAGGACTGCATCCGATCATCAATCCGGCAGAACAGGTCCGTGATCAAGTCGATGGTGGTCATGACCGCTCTCCTTTGATGCCAGCTTGGAATGCACCTACAAGCTGACGTGGGGACGGTCATGACCGCTTCAACCCAGCCTAAAAAACTAGCACCAATGGTTACATATACCTCACCGTAACCGGAGCTCCTGTGATTAAGCATCTCCTCGCCTTTGCAGTCGTTGCTTCCTGCGCTATGTCCTCCGCTCTCGCGGCGTGCGAAAAAGGGAGCAAGACGGTCTTTTCATGCCTCGCCGCGAAAGGAAAGATCATTCAAGTTTGCGATTCCGGGAAGACCATTGACTATTCCTTTGGCAAGCCAAACGCGCCGGAAATCGTTGTACGCGCCCCTCGAAGCGAAGCCTCTACTTTTCAGTGGCAGGGTATCGGGAGATATCTTTCCTACTCAGTCGAGGTGCCGAACGGCAGCACCACGTACAGCGTGTTTTGGGGCGCCGACCGGCTCACTGACGAACACAAAATTGATGCCGGCGTGAACGTTGAAATCAACAAGAAGCTGGTCGCTACGCTAAAGTGCGTCGATGAAAAACATATCGTTCAAAACATTGAAGGCATCGACCTCAGACCTATCGAATAGACCCACCCTACGGTCAACCGGACAACCCAACAGCTACGTTGCTGAGTTCCCTTCGCGCCGCAAGACCACGCGGATCAAGCCGACATCAGTCGTTAAGGCCTGCGGCTTTTCCGCCCTTCACGGCTTATCTGCCGCCCCGTTAGGCATCAAGAAGAGGAACGATGGGGAGCGGGACGAAATTTGGGATATTTTAAATGATCGTTGGCGGGGTCTGGCTCGCTGTGAATTTCCGGCACGTAACCAGCCAACGGTTCGTGGCAATTGGGATGCCGTCTACTATTTTGTGCTTGAGCTTAATCTATTTCATTCGTGATCGTAAGGGTTGATGCATATGAAGACTGGAAGCACTCTTGTCAGAAGTCGATTGGTGTTTGTGGCAATTGCCTTGGTTTCCTCTATGGTGGGCATCAATACCAAAGCAGATGTAAATCAGTGGATTGTTGGAACTTGGCAGTTGGCTGAGGACAAAAAGAATCCAGGCACTACAGACGACTTCATGGACTTCGACACAAACGGGGCCGTCGTACTTCGCGACTCAAAGCAGACATATGCCAATTGTACCTATGTTCTCAGTGAAAGCGTTGTCTTGCTAAAATGCATTGTTGGTAGCAGAGAAAAGCCATTGACCATGCATGTATCTAGTGACAAGCAGTCTCTAGTCAATCCGCAGGGTGATGTCTATAGAAGGTCCCATTGATGCCCAACATTTCGTTCCACGCGACCACCCACGGTAGGGTGCTAACTTGACGTTTAGGTTTTGTTAAGAGGTTCCATGGGAAAAGGTAGATTGGAAGCATTCAGTGATGGTGTTCTGGCGATAATCATCACTATTATGGTTTTGGAGCTGAAGGTTCCTCATGGCTCGAACATGGGATCTCTTGCTCCATTGCTGCCTAATTTTCTAAGCTATGTCCTTAGCTTCATTTATGTTGGCATCTACTGGAACAATCACCACCACATGTTACATACGGCTAAACATGTTTCTGGCAGTGTGCTGTGGTCGAACCTGAATCTTCTATTCTGGTTGTCGTTATTTCCATTTGCCACAGGCTGGATGGGCGAGAATCATATTGAGCCGCTTCCAACAGCAGTATATGGTTTTGTCCTATTTATGGCGGCTGTTGCTTACTACATATTGCAGCGATGCATTATTGCCACAGATGGTGAGGATTCTGTCCTGCGCAAAGCAATAGGGTCGGATTGGAAAGGAAAGCTTTCACCGGTTCTCTATATGGTCGCAATAGGTTCTTCATTTATAGTCCACTGGGTTGCCCAAGCAATATATGTAGGCGTGGCTCTTATTTGGCTTATTCCAGATAAAAGAATAGAGAAAGCAATAAATAGAACCTAACAAGCTGCTCAAGCACGCTCACTACGTTTGCTGGATGGCCGCAACTGGTGTCGCTTCGCGTTATCGCGCCCGTTTCGGCTGTTGCCTAGCTCCGTTAGACCAACAATCAATTGTTCACATGAGGAGTCACCAGTGCCTTATCTCAATTGTTCCAAGCTATACAGCCGACCTTGGGAACGGCGATGATCGGGAATGGTGGCGAGAAAGGTTGGCAACAGCATCAGGGTATCCTATTGGCTGAAAAGCAAATAGAATGAACTAGTTGATAAGCATTGAACAGCCCTGGGAAGCGGGCGCCGGCCCACACGGCGATCCGCCATGCCCTGCGGGGAGTGGACCC
>JARSSP010000001.1 GCA_029624675.1 Candidatus Contendibacter sp. | reverse complement strand
GGCGGCGGCTTCGGCGGCGGCGGCGGCGGCGGCGGCGACGGCGGCGGCGGCGGCTTCGGCGGCGGCGGCGGCAACGGTAATGCAGCCGGCGATGATTCGCATGGCGGCGGCGGCGCCGGGCTGGGCGGGGCGGTGTTCTCCATGTATGGCCAAGTCAACGCCGTCAACAGCACGATCACCGGCAACAGCGCCCTGGGCGGCGGCGGCGGCGGGAGCGGTTACGGCGGCGGCTTGTTCAACCTGGATGGCGCAGTCACCCTCACCAATGTCACCCTCGCCGCCAACACCGTCCAAGGTGGCAGCAAAAGCGGCCTCGGTGTCGCAGGCAGCGCGGCGGGCGGCGCGGTGTACAGCCTGGCTTATGCCAACCGCCCCGACAATGGCGGACCCGTGACCGCCACCCTGACCCTGACCAACAGCATTCTGGCCGGCAGCACCGACGGAACCAACGCGGTCAGCGATCTGGTCGTCCACCTGGATCAGAGCCGTAACAACGACCCGGGCCAGCCCAATAGCGCCGGCGTAATCTTTACCATGAACGGCGGCGCTTCGACCAACCTCGTGCAAAGCTTCACCGCCACCGGCAGCCCCACGCAAACGGGCACTCCCATCACTCCTTACGCGGATCCGCTGTTGGGGCCGCTCGCCAACAACGGTGGCCCCACCCAGACCCTGGCGCTGTTGGCCGGCAGCCCGGCGATCAACACCGGAACCAACACCGGTTGTCCCGCCACCGACCAGCGGGGCTATGTCCGTCCCGCCGGTGCGGCCTGCGATCTCGGCGCCTATGAATACAGCGCCTTGCCGCCCACCACCACGCTCGTCGCCGCACCGAATCCGGCGGTTCTTGCCCAAACGGTCGCCCTGACCGCCACGGTCAGTCCCAATGCCGCCACCGGCACGGTCAATTTCCAGGAAGGCGGGTCGCCGTTGACGTGCGCCGAAGGCGCGCAACCTCGCCCCCTGAGCAGCAGCAGCGCCACCTGCACGGTCACCGGCGGCTTCGGCATCGGCCCGCACGCCTTCACGGCGGACTACAGCAGCGACAACGGCTATGCCCCCAGCCAGGGCACGACCAATCTGACGGTCAACCAGGCCACCACCACCGCCATCACCAGCGACACCCCCGATCCCTCGGCGGTCGGCCAGGCGATCCCGGTCAGCTTCACCGTCACCCCGGTCGGCGGCGGCACCCCGACCGGCAACGTGACGGTCAGCGACGGGACCGTGAATTGCATCGGCACGGTCGCGGCGGGAACCTGCAACCTCACCCCCACCAGCGCCGGGACCAAGACGCTGACGGCGACCTACGGCGGCGACGCCACCTTCAACGGCAGCGTGTCCGCCGGCGAACCGCATGAGGTGCTCGCCACGACCGCGCAAGGCAATGCCGGCGGCGGTACTGTGACCGCCGACATCACCGGCGGCACCTGCATCGGCTTCGCCAATAATCCGTCGCCTAGATTCCGCCCCGCCTCCACCCCGCTGCCCCCCGGCGTCACTTTCCCCTACGGCCTGTTCGAATTCACCGCCGTCTGTCCCTCAAACGGCAGCATTATCCTCAAGATGACCTACCCGAACCCGTTGCCACCGGACACCCAATACTGGAAATACGGCCCCACGGCGGGCGATCCCAGTAACCACTGGTATGTCCTGCCCGCCACCCTCGCCGACAACAACACCACCTTCACCTTCACCATCACCGACGGCGGCCTGGGGGACGACGACCTCGCCGCCGACGGCGACATCGTGGACCAGGGCGGTCCCGGCGTGCCCGGCGCTGGCGACGGCGCGACGGGGATTCCCACCCTAGGTGAATGGGCGCTGCTGCTCCTCAGCGCGTTATTCGGCGGCCTGCTCTGGCGGACCCGGCGGCGCGGCGGGTAATCGGCCCATCGATCGGGTCGGACTCCCACGCTCCCGCGTGGGAGTCCGACCCGGGGGCGACTAAGGCGCGTAGCTACGCCGACGCCGATCACATCTACCTGTTCGAGTTCAAGGTGGTGGAACTGGAACCCGAGGGCCGGGCCTTGCAACAGATCCAGGAGCGGGGCTACGCCGACAAGTACCGGGCCGACGGGCAACCGATCCATCTGATCGGGGTGGAGTTCAGCCGGGAACAACGCGCCGTGGTCGGGTTCAAGGTGGAAACAGGGTGACCACTCGCCCCTGATTTCTCCGTTGAACCTGCCATACTTCCTCAGCATCGCGCCTCGCTCGCCCCAGTTGGAGAACCTTTCCATGCCATCCCGTCGCCCCATGCCCACCGCTGCCCTGTCCCCCACCGATCGGCTCCCCAGACTGCTCCTGCTGGGCGGGCTGCTCGGCCTGGCCACCCCGGCGGGAGCCGCCACCCTCACGGTCAACAGCACCGCCAACACCACCGGCGGCCCCAACTGCACCCTGCGCGACGCCATCACCGCCGCCAATGCCGACGCCGCCACCGGCGGTTGTCCGGCCGGCGGCGGCGCGGATGAGATCGTCCTGTCCGCCGCCACCTACACCTTCACCGCTCCCGACAACTACTGGTACGGTCCCAACGCCCTGCCGGCGATCAGCAGCGCCATCACCATCGAGGGCAATGGCGCCATCATCGAGCGCGACGCCGGCGCGGCCACCCCATTCCGCCTGTTCTACATCAGCGGCGGGCTGACCAACGGCCTGGCGGCCGGCAGTCTGACCCTGAAGAACCTGACCTTGCGCAACGGCCACGCCAAGGGCGGCAACGCCCAAGTTGGCGGTGGCGGTCTGGGGGCGGGCGGGGCGATCTTCAACCAGGGCGCCTTGACCCTGGACGGGGCGACCCTGACCGCCAACACCGCCGAGGGCGGCAACATTGTCATTGTATCCCCCGTCTCTAGTTTCGGCGGCGGCGGCATCGGCCAAGACGCGCCGGCTGGCTATAGCGGCGGCGGCTTCGGGGGGCCGTTCCCCTGTGGAGTCAACCCTTGTGGCGGTGTGGGCGGCGCCAAAGGTAGTGTCGGCGCTGGCGGCGGCGGCGGCGGCTTCCAGGCCAACGGCAGCGCCGCCGCAGGAAACACCGGCGGCGGCGGTGGCGGCTCGAGCCGGCTGGGCGGCGACGCCGCCGCCGGAACCTTTCTCCGCGCCGGCGGCGCTGGCGGCGATGGCGGCGGCGGCGGCAGCAACCACCTCTACGACGGAGAAGACGGCGGCGGCGATGGCGGCGGCTTCGGCTTCGGCGGCGCCAGTACCGGCCTCGGCACCGGCGGCGGCGTCGGCGGCGGCGGTGTTGGCGGTGGCGGTGCCGGCAGCGGCGGCACCACCAAGGCTGGCGGCGGCGGGGGTGGCGGTTTCGGCGGCGGCGGCGGCTTCGGCCTCGGCAGCAGCAACGGCGGTTTCGGCGGCGGCGGCGGCGGCTTCGGCCTCGGCAGAAGCAACGGCGGTTTCGGCGGCGGCGGTGGGGGTGGTTCCGGCGGCGGCGGCGGCGCGGGGCTGGGCGGGGCGGTGTTCTCCATGTATGGCACGGTGACCGCCGTCAACAGCACCCTCACCGGCAACACCGCCCAAGGCGGCGCTAGCTCTATCGGCGGCGGCAGCGGCTACGGCGGCGGCCTGTTCAACCTCAATGGCGCGGTCACCCTCACTAACGTCACCCTCGCCGCCAACCAGGTCCAGGCCGGCGCCCCGAAGGGCAGCGCCGCTGGCGGGGCGGTTTACAGCCTGGCTCATGCCAACCACCCCGACGGCAGTGCCGTGACCGCCAACCTCATCCTGACCAACAGCATTCTGGCCGGCAGCACCGACGGAACCAACCCAGTCAGCGATCTGGTCGTTAACCTAGATCAGAGCCGTAACAACTCCAGCCAAACCAATCTTGCCGGCGTGGCCTTTACCATGAACGGCAGCAATACCCCAACCAACCTGGTGCAAAGCTACGTCTTGACCGGCGATACCGACCGCCTCCTCCAGACGGGCGCTCCCATCACCCCCTACGTTGATCCGCTGTTGGGACCGCTCGCCAACAACGGCGGCCTCACCTGGACCATGGCCCTGCTGGCCGGCAGCCCGGCGATCAACGCCGGCCCTACCAGCGGTTGCCCCGCCACGGATCAGCGCGGCATTACCCGACCGCAACCCAGCGGCGGGGCCTGCGATCTCGGCGCGTATGAATTCGCTTCCACCACCACCGCGCTCGGGGCCGCACCCTCGCCGGCGGTCTACGGTCAGCCGGTCACCCTGACCGCCACGGTCAGTCCCAATACCGCCACCGGCGCGGTGAGCTTCCAGAAAGGCGGATCGCCGTTGACTTGCGCCGAAGGCGCGCAACCTCGCCCCCTCAGCAGCAGCAGCGCCGCCTGCACGGTCACCGGCGGCTTCGGCTTCGGCCCGCACGCCTTCACGGCGGACTACAGCAGCGACAACGGCTATGCCCCCAGCCAGGGCACGACTAGCCTGACCGTGAACCCGGCCGATACAACCACCACGATCACCAGCGACAACCCCGATCCGTCGGCGGTCAACAGCCCGATAGCGGTAAACTTCGCCGTGGCGGTCACCGCGCCGGGAACGGGCACCCCGACTGGCACCGTCACGGTCACGGCGAACTCGGGAGAAAGTTGCGGTCCCACCCCACTTAGTGGAGGAACCGGGTCCTGCAACCTCACCCCCACCAGCGCCGGGACCAAGACGCTGACGGCGACCTACGTCGGCGATGCCAACTTCAACGGCAGTTCCGATACCGAGCCCCACGAGGCGCTCGCCACGACCGCGCAAGGTAATACCGGCGGCGGCCTCGTGACCGCCACCATTACTGGCGGCACCTGCATCGGCTTCGCCAACAACTCGACCAGCTTCCCCGCCGCCCCGACCCCACTGCCCTCCGGCGTCACCTTCCCCTACGACCTGTTCGGCTTCACCGCCGTCTGTCCCTCCAACGGCAGCGTTACCCTCACGATCACCTACCCGCACCCGTTGCCGCCGGGCACGCAATACTGGAAACACGGCCCCACCTCGGACGACTCCAGCAACCACTGGTACGTGTTGCCCGCTACGATCACCGGTAACACCGCCACTTTCACCATCACCGACGGCGGCCTGGGGGACGACGACCTCGCCGCCGACGGCGACATCGTGGACCAGGGCGGTCCCGGCGTGCCCGGCGCTGGCGGAGCGGCGGGAATTCCCACTCTGAGCGAGTGGGCGCTGTTGATCTTCAGCGCGCTCTTCGGCGGCCTGCTCTGGCGGGCGCGGCGGCGCGTCGGGTAATCGCCCTTTCCTTGCGCGATCCGGCGGGAGGATAGGAGGGTCAGCCATCGCGGCCAAGGCCGCTCCCACGGACGCTGAGGGCAACTCGCGCGGGGGATGCTAACTTTAATATCAGCGATTCCACCGGTGAACCTGATGCCGCTCTCGCCGCGACCGCGCAAGACGATGCCGGCGACGACGCTACGACGGCGGTTCCCACGGGCGGTAATTGCCCTCCCCTCTCGCGATCCAGACGACGCCCATGACCCCCGACGACTTCATCCGGCGCTGGCGGCGCTCGACCCTGACCGAGCGTTCCGCCGCGCAATCGCACTTCAACGAACTGTGCGCGTTGATCGGCCATCCCCCGCCGACGGCGGTCGATCTTCAGGGCGCCGATTTCTGCTTCGAGAAGGGCGCCCGGAAAACCGGCGGCGGCCAGGGCTGGGCCGATGTATGGAAGCGGGATTGCTTCGCCTGGGAATACAAGGGCAAGCACAAGGACCTGGGCGCGGCGCTGCGGCAGTTGCAGCAATACGCGCTGGCGCTGGACAACCCGCCGCTGCTGATCGTCTCCGACTTCGAGACGATTGAAATCCATACGCATTTCACCAACACCGTCCACACCGTCCACCGGCTGACGCTGGACGATCTGGCCGATCCCGCCCAGCGGCAGGTTTTGCAATGGGCGTTCACCGACCCGGAGCGGTTGAAGCCGGGTCGCACCATCGAGGCGGTGACGGCGGAAGCGGCGGAACTGTTTGCCGGGCTGGCGCAACGACTGCGCCAGCGGGGCCACGAGCCGCAACGGGTGGCGCATTTCATGACCCGGCTGCTGTTCTGCCTGTTCGCCGAGGATATCGGCCTGTTGCCGGGCCGGCTGTTCAACGACCTGCTGACGGCGGTCAAGACCCGGCCCGCCGCGTTCGTGGACCGCGCCCGCGAACTGTTCGCGGCGATGCGAGACGGCGGTTGGTTCGGCCTGATCGAGATTCCCTGGTTCAACGGCGGGCTGTTCGACGACGCCGACTGTTTACCGCTGGAATCGGAGGATTTGGAATTGGCTTGGCGGGCGGCGCGACTGGATTGGTCGGCCATCGAACCGGCGATCTTCGGCACCCTGTTCGAGCGCGGCCTGGACCCGGACAAGCGCAGTCAGTTGGGCGCGCATTACACCGACGCCGAATCCATCCGCCGGTTGATCGAGCCGGTGGTCCGCGCCCCGCTGCTGGCGGAATGGGCGGCCGTGAAGGCGGAACTGGCGCGGCTGCTGGCGGCCAGGAAGCCCAAACGGACGCAAGCGGAACAGGCGTTGCAGCGCTTTCTCGAACGGTTGCGGACGTTTCGGGTGCTGGACCCCGCCTGCGGGTCGGGCAATTTCCTCTATCTGGCCTTGCGGACGCTGAAGGATCTGGAGCATCAGGTGATGCTGGAGGCTGAGGCGCTGGGTTTGCAACGGGGCTTTCCGGCGGTCGGGCCGGAAGCCGCGTTCGGCATCGAGATCAATCCCTACGCCGCCGAACTGGCCCGACTCACGGTCTGGATCGGTGAGATTCAATGGATGCTGGGCCACGGCTACAGCCTGAACGACCGCCCGATCCTGAAGCCGCTGAATCAGATCGAGTGCCGGGATGCGTTGCTGACCCTGCTCCCCTCGCCCTTTGGGAAAGGGGCCGGGGGTGAGGATGGATGGACTGAAGCCCCCTGGCCCACCGCCGACGCCATCGTTGGCAACCCGCCGTTTCTGGGCGACAAGAAGCAGTTGGCAGAACTGGGCGAGGAGTATGTGGCGACGCTGCGCCGGGTTTACGCTGGCCGCGTGGCGGGTGGGGCCGATCTGGTCTGCTACTGGTTTGAGAAAGCGCGGGCGCAGATTGAAGCCGGGCAGGCGCAACGGGCCGGCCTGGTGGCGACCAACTCGATCCGCCAGAAGCGCAACCGGCCGGTACTGGAGCGCATCCTCAACACCCCTCTCCCTGTGGGAGAGGGGTCGGGGGTGAGGGCGCGCATCTTCCACGCCTGGTCCGACCAACCGTGGATCAACGACGGCGCGGCGGTGCGGGTATCTCTGGTGTGTTTTGGCGCTCCACTCCCCTCACCCTCTGGGACAGGAACCGGGGGTGAGGGCGTACTCCCCTCGCCCTCTGGGAAAGGGGCCGGGGGTGAGGGCGCAACGCTCGACGGCCAACCCGTCGCCGCGATTCATGCCGACTTGACCGGATCGAATGCGGCCGCCAGCGCGCTGGATTTGACCCAAGCCCGCCCGTTGCCGGAAAACGCCGGTTGTTCCTTCTTCGGCCTGTGCCTGGCCGGCGCGTTCGCCGTGGACAGCGCCACCGCGCGACGCTGGCTACGCGAGCCGAACCCGCATGGTCGGCCCAACAGCGACGTGTTGCGCCCGATCTGGAACGGCGTGGACGTGACCCAGGGCTGGAAAGGCCGCTGGGTCATCGACTTTGGAACCGATTTGAGCGAGAGCGAAGCCGCGCTGTACGAAGCGCCGTTTGCATGGGTGCTGGAACAGGTGAAGCCGGTGCGGATGGCGAACAATCGTAAATCGCGGGTAGTCTACTGGTGGCGGCACGGGGAAACCCGCCCTGGTCTGCGTCGAAAACTGGCGGGACTGACGCGCTATATCGTCACGTCCGAAACGGCTAAGCATCGCGTTTTCATCTGGCTGCCGATCAGCGTTGCGCCGGAACACAAGCTGGTGGTAATCCCGCGAGATGACGATACGACATTTGGGATTGTTTCCTCGCGGATTCATGTCGTCTGGGCACTGGCAACGGGGTCAACGCTTGAAGACCGCCCGGTTTATACCGCGTCAGTCTGCTTCGAAACCTTCCCCTTTCCACCGGGATTGCAACCGAACCGAACCCCCCTCACCCCAACCCCTCTCCCAGAGGGCGAGGGGCTTGCTATTGCCAACGCGGCCCGGCATCTCAACGAATTGCGCGAACACTGGCTGAACCCACCGGAATGGGTGGAGCGGGTTCCCGAAATCTCCCCTTTCCCCGTGGGAGAGGGGTTAGGGGTGAGGGCGTATCCCGACCGCCTGATTCCCAAGCCGGAACACGCCGCCGAACTGAAAAAGCGAACGCTGACTCAGCTCTACAATCAGCGCCCGACCTGGCTGGTCAACGCCCATCGGGCGCTGGATGAAGCCGTGGCCGCCGCTTACGGCTGGCCGGCGGACCTGAACGATGAGGAGGTGCTGCGCCGGCTGCTGGCGCTGAACCGGGAGCGGGCATGAAGGGTAATACCGATTTTCAATAGGTCTTGCGGTTCACTGCCCAAACCGACATCTTCCCGGATCAATCGGAAAGATGTCGGCCGTTGGCTGACTCAGGGCCATGCACCCGCCATCTGGGCGGAGTACATGGAGAAACCCCCAAGACCGCCTTGCCAATCCCCTACTGAACGACCTCGAACGCGAGATAGATACGCTTCGCCGGACCTTCGCCACGCTCGATAAACGTCGCCTGCACCGGAGTGCCGATCTTGATGGCTTCTTCCGGCATCGACAGATCGACGCCCAGTATCTGCGCGCTGATCGCCGGCCCTTCCTGCAAGCGCACGATGGCGGCGCAGTAGGGATTTTCGCGGCTATAGCCCGCCTCGATCATGTGGGTGGGAGCAACCGTGATAACCGTGAACGCGATGATCTCGCCCTTGCCGGACACTTGCTCCCATTCCATATCGCTGGAATAGCTGGTGGTGCACATCGGGCGAGGCGGCAGATAAAACTTGCCGCTGGTCTTGTTCCGGCAGCCCATCAGCTTGTGCTCAGACAGTAAATGGTAATAGCTGGTGCTGTTGAATGGCAGTTCGCTCATTGCCTTATTGTCTCCGCTCGAAAATATGCACGATCGCAGCCATGCCGCTGCCGCCCAGATTATGGGTCAATCCCAGGTTCAAATCGCCCGGCACTTGCCGGGGACCCGCCTCGCCGCGCATCTGCTTGAAGACTTCCACGACCTGGCCCGCGCCGGTGGCGCCCACCGGGTGGCCTTTGGATTTGAGTCCGCCGGACGAGTTGATCGGTCGAGGACCGAGCCGGGAGGTCAAACCTTCCTCGATGGCTTTATAGCCCTCGCCAGGCTTGAAGAAACCAAGGTCTTCGATGGCGATCAGTTCCGCAATGGTGAAGCAGTCGTGAACCTCGCACACCTTGATATCCTTGGGCGTTACCCCGGCGGTGGCGTAAGCCTGCTCGGCCGCGATCCGCGCCGCCTTGATGGTCGTCAGGCTCTCGCGTTCGTAGGTCGGCACGTCGCTGCCCTGCCCGTAGCCGATGATGTGCAAGGGCTTGTCGGTGAACGACGAGGCGATTTCCTCGGCCACCAGCAGCAGCGAGACCGCGCCGTCGGAAACCGGCGAGCAATCGAACAGGCGCATCGGCCAGGCAATCGCGGGGTTAGCCTGGTCGTCCTTCAGGAAGTCCAGTTCGCTATCCCATTGCGGCACGGGCTTGCCGCGCTTGGCGGCGGCCTTCTGCTTGCTCACCATGATGTCGGCGATCCGCGCCCCAAACTGCGCCTTGGGGTTGAGAACGCCGTTCTCGTGGTTCTTGATGGCGATCTTCATGAAGGTTTCCGGCGTCGCGCCGTAGCGATCCATATAGGCGGTCGCCAGCAGGGCGTACAGACCCGGGAAGGTGAAGCCGGCCGGATTTTCGTAAATGCTGTCGCTGGCGGTCGCCAACACGTCGGTCACCCGAGCGATGGGCAAATCGCTTTCTTTCTCAAGGCCGCCGACCAGCACCACGTCGGCCAGGCCCGAGCCGATGGTCATGATCGCCTGCCGCAACGCCAGGCCGCTGCTGGCGCAGGCGCATTCGACCCGGCTGGCCGGAATCGGCGTCAGGCCCACCGCATCGGCGACGTAGGGCGCCATGAAGTTCTGGCCTTCGAACATCGTGCTGCTGTAGTTGCCGATGACCAGCGCTTCGATGTCCTTGGGATCAAAGCCCTTGTCAACCGAGGCTCGCATCTCCTGGAAAGCCTGGACGAATAAATCGCGCGTGTTCAGGCCGGGAAATGTCCCGAATGGGGTCATACCCGCCCCGACGAGGGCAACGCCTCTTTTTAGTTTCTTGACTGCCATAAATCGACCCTCTTGCAACAACTGCGTGGTTCTAACACCACCCTTCCTCCAGGGAAGGGAAATTCACATTGCGCCCCAGCGAGGGGCGCATGCCGATCAATGCGCCCGTTCCCGCAACCATTTGCCGACATTCGGGGCGAGAATCTTCTGGGAGGCGCCGCCCGTGTAAATACCGATATGACCGGTATCGATTTCCAGCTCCGTGTAATCCTTGCTGCCGACATGCTTCTTGAGCGCGACCGTGCAAGGCGGCGGCACCAAATGGTCCTTCTTCGCGTAGATATTCAGCACGGGCATGGTGACGTTGGCAAGATAGACCTTTCGTCCGCCGATCTCGACTTCGCCTTTCACCAGCTTGTTGTCCTGGAGATAGTTCTTCACGAAAAAGCGATAGGTTTCCCCGGATGCGGCCGGCCCTCCGAACAGCCACTTTTCCATCCGCAAGAAATTAAGCAGCGCCTCCTTGTTATCGAGAATATCGATCAAATCGGCGTACTTGCCAATGTTCAACACGAATGGCGAAGCCATCATGAACGAGACGTTCAGCAAATCGGCGGGCACGTTGCCGAGCGCGTTCACCATCAAATCGACGTTCGCGGCTTTTCCAAGATGGAACAGCAAACCGACGTGCGGCTGCTTGGGGTTGTGCGGATAATCGAAGTCGATCGGGGTCACCGTCAACACCAGGCGATCCACTTTTTCCGGATAAAGCGACGAGTAAGTCGTGCTGATCGTGCCGCCCTGGCAAATACCCAAAAGGGCGATCTTGTCAACCGAGTGGCGTTCGCGGACCGCATCGACGCAATCGTCCAGATAACCATCGATGTAATCCTCGATGGTCAGGTATTTATCCACCGGTCGCGGATAGCCCCAGTCGAGCAAATGCACGTCCAGCCCTTCCTTGAGCAAATTGCGCACCAAGGAGCGGTCGGGTTGCAAATCCGCCACTTCATAACCGTTGATGAGCGGGGGCACGATCAGCAGCGGTGTCTTGAATATCTTGTCCTTGTCCACCAGCGGCTTGTAATGATAAATGCGCAACTGGTCCTGAGCATAAAAAATATCCTTTGGGGTGCTGCCAATATCGACATCCTCGTCTTTGAGGGTGCTCAGATTTTCGACGCCCTTAAGCAGCTTTTCATTGATTTTCTTGATTTCATCGACAGCATCGCTGGGACGAATATCAATGGGAGATGATAACACGATAGCCTCCTTATGTCGGCGGATTCCGGGTCAACCGGAAATCGGCTGCTTGTTCAGTTGGTGGTCACGGGCGCGGTTTTTGACGCCGTCAAACCGCGAAGCGCTTTTTTGAGATCACGGACCTCTTTCTTCAAGTCGTGAATCGCCCGATAGGCGTCATCCATTTCCGAGCGCGTCGGTATATCGAGAGCGCCGTAGACCATGGCCAAGACATCCCGCAGCCTGAGCTTGTAATTCAAGGCGGCGGTGGCCATTTCATTCTGGATCGCCATGAACTCGTCGGTGCAGAATTTTTCGGTCAGGGTACGGTCGGCGGTCTGGAACCAAAGCTGCATCACCTCCCTGACGCTGTGTATTTTTTTGTCTTTCTTGGCCAGATCGGCGAGACGTTCCATGGTGCGCTCGACCGCCTGGCCGATGCCTTGGGCGATCTCCATGTCGTATCGGAGGGCCGCCTTGCGCAAATCCAGCAAGGCATCCGACGCTTTCATGAGCTTGGCGTTGGTTTCCCGGGTCAAACCGGCACCCGGCAGCTCGGCGAAACCGCCGATGGGCGGCTGCAAGCTTTGTTGCTCCAGCATCATGAGCTTGCCGAAGCCGGAGGAACCCGTCATCAATTCGCCAAAATGCCCCGCGCCAATCGCCTGTTGGACGAATCCCAGCCAGGGCGTCAGCAGCGGAATCCACTCTCCAACGGATTTGTTGAGGTCGGTGATGTTGTCGGCGGTCCCTTTCATTTTTCCGGGTAGCGCGGTGATCTGCTCGACCCACTGGCTGATGAACTTTTGCAAATCGGGCTGCCACGGTTTCCCGACTTCAAGATTGGGCGCCACGATTTGCCACGACTTGGTCAGCAGGTTCATCAGCTGCATCATGGATGTTTGGCTGGCGAAAATATTGCTGGCGGCTCGTTGACCGCTATCGCCGCCACCGCCCTTGGTCCACGCATCGGCTACTTGTCTGAGCCAGGCGGAGGGATCGTAAAAACCGCCCAAGGGATTGCCACCGCCAGCACCTTGAGCCAAATCGTATAACCCCCCCCAAATTTGCTTTTGGGCTTCGGACCACATTTTCACCATGGATTCGGCTTGTTCTGTCAAATTCATGAGCTTACTCGTCTCCTCTTCAAAAGAATCAAGGTTAATCGTATTACTTACGTAGCAATATCGACGAAAAACTGTCTTCGCTCTTGGTTTTTCGCTAGCAGCGCCACGGAAATACTAGACAAGGAAATACTAGACTCGGTTTTCCCACGGTCAAGGAATTTCGTGAAACTGAAAATACAAAACACCCGCTTCCCAGATTAGGGGGCGGGGATGAAAGCAAGGAAAACGGTTGTTTCCGGAAGCATTTAAGTTTGGAAAAGCGCTCAAGCTTTCAAGCCGAGTCCGAAAGCCGACATAAAATCCCCCGGTTTTACCGGGGGTGATTGGAAACCGCCCGCGGCCATCGCCGCAGGCTTAAAGATCAAGCGATTATTTGGCCCGCTGCCGTGACCCGTAAGTCACGCCGCCCGTGACCTCGATCGTGGTTGCATCGATCGCGTCATTCTCGACGATATGCCGAACCGTCGCAGCGATCTCCTCCGGCTCCACCAAACGCCCGATATGGACGTCCTTCAGGATGACGTTAAGCGCATCCTGATTCATGCCCTTCAGGATCGGCGTGGCGGTGTAGCCGGGAGCGACGGCGGCTATACGGATATCCTTGAGGCCCCTCATCGCGAACTCGCCAGCCAAAATCTTGGGCCACAGCGCGACCGCGGCCTTGGTGGAAGAGTAGTTGATCTGTCCAACCTGACCGGTGAGGTTGATGGACGAAGTCAACACGACGACTCCCTTGTAGCCGTTATCAACCATCCTTCTCACGCCTTCGCGCACCGTCAAAAAGGCGCCGACAAGATTAACATCGATCACCGATCTAAACGCGTCGAGACTCATGACGCTTTTGACCTTGCCCGTCTTATCCGGATTGACCATCAAGCTGTCGCTGATAATTCCGGCATTGGCGAAAACGACATTGAGGGCGCCAAATTTTTCGATGGCGGTATCCATCAATTTCGCGACATCCTCTTCCTTGGCGATGCTGCCAGCAACCCCGACCGCCTCTCCACCGGCCGCCTGAATCTCGCCGACGACTCGGTCGAGACCCGCCTGGTTCACGTCGCCCAAGACAACCTTCGCGCCGCCTTTGGCGAAATCCTTGGCAACTGTCTCGCCAATACCGCTGGCGCCGCCGGTGATAACGATCACGCTACCTTTTACTTGCATACTCTCTCTCCAGTTTTATTATTGAAGTCATTGGCCACACGGTCAAAACCGGTTGGGATCAGTTTTTTCATCCCGAACGTTTCCCACTCCGATTTCGACCGCGCAACTCGGTCGCCGCGTAATAATTACGCGGCTTTTTCTTTCTTATCCACGCTTTCCTTGCCTTCTGCCTTGCCTTCTCTATCAAGATTGAGCTGATAGCGGACGGGGCCGATCATTCCGTTAAACTCTCCGTGCAATGGGCATTTGGATTTCTCGCTCGCGAAGCTGGTCAAAATTCCCACATGTCCGCCAGGGAATTCCGTGATCTGCAAGACGCCATCCTCCTTGAGGAATGGGGCGGCGGCCAGCGCGCAATCCCGGTCCACCAAATTATCGTCCTTGGAATACGCCAGGAACCAGCGCACACCCAGTTTCTTCAGATCGTGCAGGTTGAGCGGCTTGCCGAACAGCGAAATCGGCAGCGTGCCGTCGGGAGCGATGGGCACCTTGAAGGTCTTGCCGCTCATTTCCGCGATGGCCACCGGCAAATGCACCCGTTCCTCGCGCAACCAGCGATTGATGGCGGCGGCCGTCTTGCCGGGATTGCCACCAGTATCCTTGTACATGGACTTGACGTTATACATGGCGACCAGGGGCGCTTCCTTGCTGATGGCCAGCAGTTTCATGCCCAGGCTCATCACATCGCCGTTGACGACCTTGTTGCCATTGCTCAGGGTTTCGTAGGCGTATTCCATGCCCACGCCGGACGGCATGCCGCTCATGTACTCGCCCAGGGAAGTGGATTTGGTGCCGTCCACTGGCGTGACGCCGGTGATCAGCGCGTCAACCACACCCTGCAGCTTGCCCGACAGAACGTTAATGAGAGAGATATAGCCGCCCTGACAGATTCCGTTCAAGGTGACGGGACGCCCATGCTTTTCCTTGAGAAACTGGCACAGGTCGCGCGTTTGCTCGCAGTCGTCCTCGCAAGACATCGTTTGCACCAATGGCGTGACATCGATGTCCTTGACTTCCCGGACGTAAGTTGGAATACCCTGGTTGGCGAAAGCGTGCGCGTAGCTCTTTCCCTCGCCCGGGAGGAAGCTGAGGATGTGGACGCCCAGCATGTAGGGGGGTATGAGCAGAGTTGGCTTGCCCTTTTCGTTGACCGTGACTCCCGGCTTGGTGGGAAGTACTTGATACATCCGGAAGCAGGGCGTTTCCTTGACCAGTTTGTAGCCTTCCGACCCGAACTGGAAGCCAAACTCGTACTTCATGCTTTCGATGGCTTTCGGGAAGTCGAACGCGACCGCCTCCATGGCGTCGGCTTCCCTGGCGGCAAACTCGCCCACCGTTTCGCCCTCGCCGCCGACCAGCGTCCTGACCAGCGCATCGACGCCATCGAGAAGCTGGTCGGTGTGAAACTCCATCATCTTGCTGGAACTGCTTAGGGCGATTTGAATACCCAGTTCCAGATTGTGCCTCAAAAGTAACGGCCAATCCCTAAGCGGCGGCGGGTTGTTTCGCATTCCGTGCAAGGCTGACTTGGCGCCAGTCAAGTACATCGAATCGAAATCATGCCGATGTTGGTCAAAAGCCGCCGTCCACGCAAGACCATATCGGGCTATATTGAACGCGATTTCGGGGGATTGTCTGATTAGGTTAAACATTTTATTTTCTCCTGGGTTACTAACAGCTAGCCGATACCCTGCAACAAGTCAGTGGGTTCTCCACATCTGCCCCAAAAAGCCATCTGGTAAGAATGCTTCGGTGCTTTTCAGGGAACATCTTTTACTTCTCATCAACAAAAACACCCAAACGGCGATACCAACAATTTTGTGGTTTCAGCCAACCACTGATTAAAGAGTCAGTTTATTGAGCCGCAAGGGATATCGAGACAATTTGCTTTTGATCGTATCTGGGGGATGATTTATTCAGACAAGCCGGCGGCGTAAAAAAACAGTCAAGTCGTTTTATTTTTTCAGCGCCATCGGAACTTTTCATGGCTGGAACTCCGCTGGTTATGACAAACCGTTTATTTTGTCGAAAAAGCTTTTGCCAAGCAGGCATTGATTAATGAAGAATGACCATCGAACATTCAGGAATAACTACCACTCTTACGGTCGGTCCTGAAAATATCTTTAAGGAATTTATAATATTACATCAAGCGAAATAATGCAACAACACATTGTGTCAAGCAGGATTATCGACACCGTGGCGTGATCCGCTCTGGGTCACCGAAGTGCATAAGTAGCCGAACTAATCATCGCGCGGCACCCCCTGCCCTGAACGAAGCCGTGGCCGCCGGCCCATGGTTAGGCCAGCGGACTCGAGCAGTGATATTTTCCGGCCAGCCAAGCCGGCCGGAGGCCGGCTTCACCCTCACCGTCGATGCTCACGCCAGTGCCGGATAATCCACGTACCCCTTCTCGCCGCCCTGATAGAACGTGTCTGGATCGGGTACGTTCAGCGGAGCGCCGCGCCAGAACCGCTCTGGCAGATCCGGGTTGGCGATGAACAGCTTGCCAAACGCCACGGCATCGCAGCGATTCTCGGCCACCCACGCTTCGGCCCGGCCCTGGTCGAAGCCACCATTGGATAACAGCGGCGCCTGGCACAGCGGCCGGAAATGCCGCGCCACCTCGGGCACCGCGCCCACCGCGCCGTCCAACTGATTCGGCATGAACGGCTCGCTGAGATGAACATAGGCCAGGCCGTAACCGCCGGCGCGACGGATCAGCGACTCGAACATCGGCACGGTGTCCTCATCCACCGTCATCCCGTGCATGTTGTTCATCATCGGGTTGAGGCGGATGCCGACTCGGTCGAATGGCAATTCCCGTCCCACCGCGTCCAGCACCTCGAACAGAAACCGCCCCCGGTTCTCATGGGAACCACCGTATTCGTCGGTGCGCGTGTTGGAACAGCGGGAGAAAAACTGGTGGAACAGATAGCCATTGGACGAGTGAATCTCGACCCCGTCGAACCCGGCGGCCACCGTATGGCGCGCGGCGCGCTGGAAGTCGGTGACAATTTCGGCGATGTTCTCTCGGCTGAGCGCGCGGGGCGTGACGGTCGGCTGCAACGCCTTCCCCGAAAACATCCGCCAGTTCGGGTTGATCGCCGAGGGCGCGACCGGCGCCTCGCCACCGTGAAAGTCCGGCAGGGACAGTCGGCCGCAGTGCCAGATTTGACAGACGATCAACCCACCCGCCTGATGCACGGCATCCGTCACCCGCCGCCAGCCGGCCACCTGCGCGTCCGACCAGATGCCGGGCGTGTAGGGATAGCCGCGCGCCTGGGGCGACACGATGGTGCCCTCGGAGATGATCAGCCCCGCGCCGGCGCGCTGCGCGTAGTAACGCGCCATCAAATCGGTCGGCGCGGCCTCCGGGTTATCGGCCCGGCAACGGGTCAGCGGGGCCATGACGACGCGGTTTTTTAGGGAGAGGGCGCCCAGTTGCACCGGGGCGAGCAGTTTTGATGCCATGCGGTTGAAAACCTCGGGTCGAATGCGTGTGAAGAAGGGTGGGGATTCTATACTTAGCGTGGCGCTCGGCAACCCTCGTCAAACAACAGCCTCGCCCACCGCGATCCTTCCGACCCCTGGGACCACCCCAACCCTTGAAATTTCCGACTGCTCTCCTCGCCGATCTGCGCGGCGGTCTGGTCGGCGCCGCCGTCGTGCTGCCGCAGGCTACCGCCTTTGGCGTGACCGTGTTCGCCGCCTCGCTGGGAACCGCGCCCGGCGCGCTGGCCGGACTGGTCGGCGCCATTCTCCTGCTGCTGGTTTCCGGCGGCTTCGGTGGCGCGGTCGGCTTGATCAGCGGCCCGACCGGCCCTAGCATGGCCCTGTTGAGCGGCACGGCGGCCATTCTCGCCAGCGCTGGCCTCGCCCCCGCCGCCATCGCGCCCGCCCTTTTCGCCGTCACTGTCCTGGCTGGTTCGATACAGTTGTTAATCGCGCTAGTCGGCGGCGGCCGACTGATGAAATTCATCCCCTACCCCGTCATCGCCGGCCTGACCACCGGCACCGGTTTGCTGTTGATCCGGTCCCAGTTCAAACCCCTGCTCGGCGTCCATCACGCCAGCGACTGGTCCGAGTGGCATTGGTTGCCCATCGCCACCGCGACCGTCGCTTTCGCCATGGCCCGTTTCGCGCCGCGCTTGCTTCCCTGGCTGCCCGGCCCCATCGCCGGCCTGATCGGCGGGACCGCGCTGTTTCAAGGGGCGGTCCATTCCGCCGGTCTTTCCCCCACGCCGGCGCACTGGGTCATCGGCATCCTGCCGGCGCCAGCGGATTTCCGCCTTGCCCTCGGCTCGCTCGCCGCCTGGGCCGACCTGCCCTGGCCGTTGATCCTGAACGCCGCCTTCGCCCTGGCGGTACTGTGTTCCCTGAACACCCTGCTGACCTCGGTTCTGGCCGACACCGCCACCGGCCTGCGCCACAACGCCCGCCGCGAGCTGCTGGCGCAAGGCGTGGGGCAGATTCTAGTCGGCTTGGCGGGCGGCATGGCGGGCTCGGCCAGCGTGGGCGGCACCGCCGCCGCCGTTCAGGCCGGCGCCCGCCGCTGGGCCGCGCTGGGCGCTGGGCTGGTTTTGCTGCTCCTGCTGCTGTTCGCCGGCCAGACCGGGCAATGGCTGCCCACCAGCGCCCTGGCTGGCATCATCCTGGCTTCCGCGCTCAACCTGCTGGACCGGGACATCCTGGCCTGGTTGCGCCGCCGCCGCACCCGGCTGGACGCAGCCATCGCGGTGCTGGTCACCGGCATCACCCTGGGCTACGACCTGATGGTCGCGGTGCTGGTCGGGTTGGCCATCGCCATCCTCCTGTTCATCCGCCAGCAAAGCCGGGTGCCGATCATCCATCGCCGGCTGACCGGGGCCGAACGGCATTCGGTGCGGCGGCGTCCGGCGGAGCAGGCCGAACTGCTGGCCCGCCATGGCGACCGCATTGTGCTTTATCAATTGCGCGGCACTCTGTTCTTCGCCAAGGCCGATCAACTGTTCGAGGACCTGCTGCCCGATCTCGACCGGCCCGCCTGGGTCATCCTGCACTTGCGGCGGGTGATCCAGATCGATTTTTCCAGCGTCCGGCTGCTGCAACAAATCGCCGCGCGGCTGGAGCGGCACGGCGGCGAATTGTTGTTCTGCGAGGTCCGCGAGGATTTGGGCCTGGGCCGCGAGGTCGAGCGCACCCTGCGCAAGCTCAGCCTGCGACCGGAGCGGCTCAACGTCAAAACCTTCGCCGCCGCCGACTTGGCCCTGGAATACGCCGAGAACGCCCTGCTCGACGCCCTCGGGGTCGCGCCGACCGTGCTGGAGCAGCGTGTTCCGCTGGAAGCGATGGACTTGTGCCGCGCCATGGGGCCGGCGGAAATCGCCGCGCTCGCCGCCGTGCTCCAGCCCCGTCTTCTGGAACGCGGCCAGCGGCTGTTCGCGGCCGGCGACGACGGGGCGGAGTTGTATCTGGTGCTGCGCGGTCGGGTGGACATCCGCCTGCCCGCCGCGGACGACCGTTACAAGCGGCTGGCGATTTACGGTCCCGGCACGATGTTCGGCGACATCGCGTTTCTCGATCCGGGTCCGCGCGCCGCCGAGGCGGTGGCGGTCAGGTCGAGCGAACTGTTGATGCTGGGTCGGGCGGATTTCGACCGGCTACGGAACGACCATCCGGACGCCGCCATCGCCCTGCTGCTGGCGCTCGGCCAGCAGCAAAGCCGCGCCCTGCGCTGGAGCGCCCAGGAAATCCAGCGGCTGATTCAGTGGTAGCCGGCGAGCGCCTAACCGACCTTGAAATACGCCTCGCGCGTTGGCAGTTCGACGCCGGTCAACCGCAGCGGCACCACGCTGTCCAGCGCCACGTCCTCGCCCGCCTTCACCCGCGTCTCCAGGGCCAGTTCGGGAATCAGCACGGCGCCGCGTGGCAACCGCTTTTCGACCAGCACACCCTCGCCCCGCCAACCGGGATGCTGCTGGAGGTAAACCAGGGTCCAGTGTTCGCGTGACAGCCGCTCGGCCCGCCGGATTCCCTGCGCCGCTGCTTCCGCCGCGCCGACCCGCTCAATGATCGCCTGGGCCTCCAGCGGATCGCCCCCCCGCAGACAAGCTCGCAACTGCTGGTGCGCCACCAAGTCCAGATAGCGCCGCAACGGACTGGTCACCTGGGCATAGACGTTCAGTCCCAAGCCGCCGTGCGGGCCGGGTTGGCTGCTGTACTGGCGGGGTCGCAATCCGCGCCGCAGGGCATACATCGCCGCCAGCCCGGCCGGTTGCCGGTCGGCGGCGTCCACCGGGTCCTGGGTGGTGAACGGAAACGGCAGCCCGCGCTCCAGCGCGAACCGGGCCGCCGCCTCGCCGGCCATCACCATCGCCTCGGTCACCAGCATCCGGCTGCGCAAGCGGGGCAGCGGCTTGATCTCCACCCGGCCGTCACCGACCCGCATCTTGACTTCGGGCAGGTCGATGAAGATCGCGCCGTTGACGCGGCGGCGGGCTTGATGGCGTTGCGCGAGTTCGTACAGGCCGCGAAATGGCTCCTCATCCAGCCGTGCTTCGGCCTCGTCATAGCTCAGCCGTCGCACCCGCACCCGGCTCGGCGCGATTTCCACATCGGTCACGATGCCGTCCGCATCCAGCGTCAACCCAAACGATAATGCCGGCGAGATTCCCGCTAGGCCCAGGCCCAACCTTGGGACCGCTGCCTCCGGCAGCATCGGGATGGTGATTTCCGGCAGGTACAGCGTCGCCCCCCGCGCCCGCGCCTCCATATCGGCGGGACTGTCAGACCCCACCAAGGCGGCGGCGTCGGCGACGTGGACCCACAGGCGGTTGCCGTCCAGGCTGATGGCGTCGTCGGGATCGAGATTGCCTTCGTCGTCGATGGCGTAGGCCGGCAGGCCGGTCAAATCCAGTCGCGATTCATCCGGCAAGGCGGGCAAATCCATCTCCGGCGGCGTCAACAGCGCTCCGACCCGGCGCGGCCAGGGATTCACCATCCCGTCCCAGTGCCGCAACCGCAGCAGCAGGGCATGGGCGCTTGGCGGGTTCTGGTCGCAGTCGAGCGCCTGCAACACCCGGCTCTGCTCGCGCTGGCCCAGGGCTACTTCCTCGATTTCCTGGAGATAGGGCGCATCCTCCGGCGCGCACCGCCCCGCCCGCGCCCGTTGGAGAAAACCGTTCCACGCCTCCCGTTCGGCCGCCTTCGCCTCGCGGACCACCCGCTCCCGTTCCACCTCGGCCAACGGCCGGGCGCTGACCGCCTCCGGCGTGCCCTGGAAATACAGACCCTCGCTCACCAGCCGCCAAGTGGCCCAGGCGGTGGCGGGGGTATAGGCGCCGTAGACCAGATCGGCCAGTTCTGGCAAGGTGGTTTGTCCCCCCTCCAGCAACTCGCAGGCCGCCTCCACCTCGCCCGCCGGTACGTCCCCCAGTTCGCGCGGAGAGCGCAGCGGACCGGGATGCAGCAACAGCACGTCCTTGGGGCGAACCCGCAACGACCGGCCGTCTTCCAGTTCGATGTCCAGCTTGTCGCCCAGGGCAGCGACCCGGGCCGGACCGTTCTTGTACAGCACCAGACTGTTTTGCGGGATATTCATTGGGTTTTGGGGAGGGCATGGCGCGAGCGATAAACGGGTATGATAGCAAAGGTTGCCGGCAACCCCGCCGCCGCCCTTCGCCGACCGATCTTCAAGCTCCCTCGCTTTCGTCATGAACCCCGCCATCGAACTGACGCTGAACCAGGCTTTCGATTTCCTGCTGCACGTCGCGGTGGTGCGGCCGGTGTTTCTCTGGGGCGCGCCGGGCATCGGCAAGACCGCGTTGGTCAACCGGTTCGCGGCGGCGGTGGGGTTGGAATGCGTGGCGCTGCTGGGCAGTCAGTTGGCCCCGGAGGATCTGCTGGGGGTGCCGAAGATCGATGGCGACTGCTCGCGTTTCTTTCCCCCCGCCAACATCGTCCGCCGCCAGCCGTTCGTGCTGTTTCTCGACGAACTCAACGCCGCCAGCCACGACATCCAGAAGGCGTTCTATTCGCTGATCCTGGAACAGCGGGTCGGCGAATACCGGCTGCCCGCCGGCGCCATCGTCGTCGGCGCCGGCAACCGCGCCAAGGACGCCGCTCTGGTCAAGCCGATGCCCTCGGCCCTGATCAATCGCCTGGCGCACGTTCACCTGCGCGCCCACGCCCGCGAGTGGCTGGCCTGGGCGATCAACGAAGGCGGCATCCATCCCTGGGTGGTGGAGTATCTGCAACTGCGCCCGGATCATCTGTGGAACGAACCGCCCAAGCACGAGGAGCCGTTTTCGACGCCGCGTTCCTGGCACATGCTGTCCGATGCCCTGCATTCCTTCGGCGAGTCGGTCGGCGACGAGATGCTGGAGGCGCTGGCCTTCGGCCTGCTGACCCCGGCCCATGCCGGCCAGTTCAAGGGCTTCATCAAGCAGTTGCGGCAACGACATACCCTGGCGGCGATTCTCAAGGGCGACGCCCGCTGGCCCGCCGAACCCGCCGACCGTGACGTGCTGTATTTCCTGACCCAGTCGTTCCGGGCGCATCTGCGCAAGGAGTTGCCGGCGGACGAGTCCTCCCTGCGCGCGGAACACCAGCAACTCGCGCTGCGGGCCAAGAATTTGTTGCGCGATTTGGCGCGCATCAGCGTCGAAATGGCGCAAACCGTGGTCGGCGAGGACGAGAACGGCCAGACCCTGCCGGCGTGGTTCCTGGTCGAGGTCGCGCGGGATCTGCCGCGCCTGGCCGAACGCCGCCGGGGTGGACCGTGAAGCGGCGCAAGGCGGCGGAAACGGCGGCGCGACGCGGATTCCTGGAAGGGCGGACCCTGGCCGGACAACCGCCGCTGGACGCGATTGCCCAGACCGTCCACGTCGCCTTCGACGACGAGCATCGTTGGGTCGGTCCCCAGGGCTGGCTGGCGTTGACGGCGGATGGCACGATCTGGGTTCATCCCAAGCGCCAGGCGCCGCCGCCCGAATGGGCGCGGGTGCTGGCACTGGCCTATGTCTGTCTGGGATTCGGTCTGGTCCGGTCGCGTGAACCCCAAGTCCTGTGGGAAATCGCCGGCTTGCTAGTGGCCGAACGCTTCTGCCAGGAAATCGGCATCGGCGCGATCTCGGACAGCCTGCTGCATCCCGACGTCGAGATTCCGACCCAGGGCGAGGAGGCGCTGTTTGGCCTGCTCACCGCCGACGGTTGCGATTCCGCGCTGCTGGCCTGGCGCGAGACGCTGTGCGGCAAAACGAAAACGGTGTTTTGCCCCGCCGACGCTTCGATGACGCGCTATCGCCAGCCGCCCGACTGGAAAGCGCTGCTGGCCGAGGGCATCAGTCGCGGGGTGAGCCAGGCCATCGAACGGGCCGGCGGACTGATCACCACGCCCACCGGTCCCGCCCGGCTGCCCACCGCCGCCGAAAAGGCCCGCCGCCGGCTGACCAGCCATTACCCCCTGCTGGGCGCGCTGGCGGTGGATTTCGCCCTGAGCGAGGACCGCCGGCTGTGCCAGTTGCACGACATTCGAGTGGCCGCCATCGACGTGGGCAACCGGACGATCTGGATCAACCCGACCGCCGGCTTGAACGACGCCGAATGCCTGTTCGTTCTGACGCACGAGTTGCTGCACGCCGGGCTGAACCACGCTTCCCGCCGACGCGGTCGCGATCCTTTTCTGTGGAACGCCGCCTGCGATTTCGTCATCAACGGCTGGTTGATGGAAATGGGGATCGGGCAACCACCCGCCCTGGGAATGTTGCATGATCCGGAGCTGGCCGGTTGTTCCGCCGAGGAGATTTACGACCAGTTGGCCCGCGATCTGCGCCGCGCCCGCAAGCTGGCCACCTTGCGCGGGCCGGGCGCTCCCGACCTGCTCGGGGCCGATCAGGGCCGGGGTTTCGTGGACGCCGAAGCCTACTGCCGCCGCGCCTTGTGGCAAGGGCTGGAACGCTGCCAGATGGGCGGCTGGCGGGGCACCCTGCCGGCCGGATTGGTCGAGGAAATCCGCAGTCTGACCCAGCCGCCGATTCCCTGGGATGTCCGGCTGGCCTACTGGTTCGACGAGCAGTTTCCGCCACCGGAACGGCGACGCAGCTACGCCCGACCCTCGCGCCGGCAATCGAGCACGCCCGACATTCCCCGACCCTCGATCATCCCGCCGCCAGAGGAGGAGCGTCGGGCGCGGGTGTTCGGTGTGGTGCTGGACACGTCCGGTTCGATGGAGCCCCGGCTGCTGGGCAAGGCGCTCGGCGCCATCGCCAGCTACGCGCAGGCGCGGGAAGTATTCGCGGTGCGGCTGGTCTATTGCGACGCGACTGCCTACGACGCCGGCTGGTTGCCACCGGAGATGCTGCTGGAGCGGGTCGCGGTCAAGGGCCGGGGCGGGACCGTGTTGCAACGCGGGGTCGATTGCCTGCGGGAAGCGGTGCGGCGCAACGATTTTCCCCTCCGGGGACCGGTGCTGTTGATCACCGATGGCTATTGTGAAGACCGGCTCGACATCGCCTTCGACCACGCCTTTCTGACGCCGGAAGGCCATTCCCTGCCGTTCGCGCCGCGCGGGGAAGTATTCTGGCTGCGGTGAAGCCAGCCGTTCGGCGAACTATTACTGGAGTCCCCACGATGGAATTTCCCTATGGCTTGAGCGATTTCGGCACCCTCATCGGCGAAGGCTACTTCTACCAGGATCGCACCGACCGGATTCCGCAACTGGAAAAGGCTGGGCGGCAACTGATTTTCATCCGTCCCCGTCGCTTCGGTAAAAGCCTGCTGTTGTCGATGCTGGAGCACTATTACGACGTGAACCAGGCCGAGCAGTTCGCGGCGCTGTTCGGCAACTTGGCCATCGGTCGCAACCCCACGCCCCGGCGCAACCAGTACTTCGTGATGAAATGGGATTTCTCGCTGGTGAAGGCGCAGGGTGAGTTGAAGGAGATCGAGGCGGCGTTGCATCAGCATCTCAATGACCGGATCGTGCAATTCGCCGCGGATTATGCGGCCTACCTGACCCGGCCGATTGTCCTTCGCCCGGAGAACGCCATTTCCTCGCTGGAATCGTTGCTCACCGCCACGAGCGCGATTCCCCACAAAATCTACCTGCTGATCGACGAATACGACAACTTCGCCAACGACGTGTTGATGGCGCGGCAGCAGGATTACGAAGCCCTGCTCTACGGCGAAGGCTTGCTCAAGACCGTATTCAAGGCGGTGAAAGCGGCTGCCAGTGGGCGCGGCGTGGATCGCGTCTTCATCACCGGTGTCTCGCCGGTGGTGCTCAGCGACATGACCAGCGGCTACAACGTTGGAGAGAACATCTATCTGGAGCCGGCGTTCAACGATCTGTGCGGCTTCACCGAGGCGGAAATCGCCGCCGTGCTGGCGCGGCTGGCCGAAAAAGGCGCGGCCTGGTCCCCCGCCGAGGCGCTCGACACGATGCGGACGTTCTACAACGGTTATCGCTTTAGCGAAACGGCCGCCGAGAGTCTCTATAACCCGACTCTCGCTCTCTATTTCCTGAAATACCTCGCCAACCACGGCCACTATCCCCGGCGGATGCTGGACGAGAATCTGGCGATGGAGCGCAACAAGCTGGTCTACGTGTCGCGACTGCCGCACGGCGAGTCGGTGCTGGTCAGGGCGTTGGGCGGCGACGACGCGCTGACTATCCCGCAACTGGCGCAACGATTTGGAGTGCAAGACGTGCTGGCCGCTCTCAAGGATGAGACCTTCATGGTTTCCCTGCTGTACTACTTCGGCGTATTGACCTGGGTCGGGGTGACGGGGTTTAACGAGGAGACGTTCAAAATTCCGAATCTGGTGGCCCGGTCGCTGTATGTGGAGCGATTGCAGGAATTATGGCTGCCGGAGTACGAGGACAAGGCCCTAATCCAGCAGATCGGCAAACGCTTCTGTCAGACCGGCGATCTCCAGCCGTTATGCGATTTCATCGAAACCCGCTATTTCCCGGTGCTCTCCAATCGGGATTACCGCTGGACCAACGAATTGCTGGTCAAGATGGCTTTCCTGACTCTGCTGTTCAACGACCGCCTGTACATGATGGTCTCGGAACTGGAGACGGATCGCGGCTACGTCGACCTGAGCCTGATCGTGCGGCCCGATATGCGGCGATTTCAGGCACTCGATCTGGTGCTGGAGTTCAAATACCTGGGGCTGAAGGATCTGGGTCTGACCGGGGAACAGACGCGCGCGAAGACCCGCGAGGAGTTGGTGGTCCTGCCAGTGGTGGTGGCGAAACTGGACGAGGCCGAGGAACAGGCCCGGCGCTATGGGGTGGCGCTGCGGGACCGCTACCGCCTGACCGACCTGCGCGCCTTCGCCATCGTGGCGCTGGGGGTGGAGCGGCTGGTCTGGCGGGTGGTGGGGTAAATTCTCGAATACTCCATTCACTCATGCCGTAATGCCTCCACTGGCTTGAGCAACGCCGCCTTACGGGCCGGATAAAAACCGAAAAACACCCCCGTGCTGGCCGCGAACAGAAAAGAGAGCACAATCGAATCGCCGGTGATGATCACTGTCATCTCCGCCAGTTCGCTAACCAACTGGGAGCCACCCATCCCCAGCAAGATCCCAACCAACCCACCCAAAACGCACAGCAACAACGCTTCCAACAAAAATTGCAACAGAATATCGCGGTGGCGGGCGCCAATCGCCATCCGAATACCGATTTCGCGAGTGCGTTCCGTCACCGACACCAGCATGATGTTCATAATGCCGATACCGCCCACCAGCAGCGATACCGAGGCAATCGCACCCAACATGACTGTCATTGCCCGCGCCGACTGGGCCGCGGTTTCCGCCACCGCCGTCAAGTCGCGGATGGTGAAATCGTTTTCCACGCCCTTGGCTAGCCGATGGCGACCTCGCAACAATTGTTCGATATCCGCCTCGGCGTCCTCCATCAACTCGGCCGAACGGGCCTGGACGGTAATGAACCGCACGGTGCCGGGAAACGGATTGCCAAACAACTTGGTTTGGGCGGTGTTGATCGGCACCATCACGATATCGTCCTGGTCGCGCCCATCGAGCGATTGACCTTTGCGCTCCAGCACGCCAACGACGCGAAACGGCAAACTTTTGATGCGGATTGTTTGGTTGAGCGGATCCTGATCACCGAACAGGCTACGGGCCACCTGCTGGCCAAGCAGCGCCACGCGCGTGCCGCGCCGTACGTCGGTCAAGGTAAACGGCTGGCCAGACTCCAGATTCCAGGAACGCACTAACAAGTAATCCGGAGTGACCCCATAGACCGTGGTATTCCAGTTGCGCGGGCCATACACCAATTGCGCCCCGCTGTGGAATACCGGCGCCACCGCGCTCACCGTGGCTAGTTGCGCCACCGCCTCCGCGTCCTTCAAGGTCAGGGTCGACGCCGTACCGGAACCGAACCGGAACCCGCCGCTACTGCTGGCGCCGGGCGACACCAGCAACAACTCGCTGCCCATGGCGTTGATCGCCTGGGTTACCGTACCGCGCGCGCCCTCCCCCACCGCCAGCATCAGCACCACCGCCCCCACGCCGATGATCATGCCCAACATGGTCAGAGCCGTGCGGAGCCGATTGGCGCCCAACGCCCGCCACGCCTCGGCGGGAACGGCATGCCAGTTCATACGTTCACCTCGCCATCATGCACAATCCGCCCATCCTTGAAGCGCACCAGCCGCCGCGCGTAACGGGCGACATCGGGTTCGTGGGTCACCAACAGCAGCGTGATGCCCTGTTCGACATTCAACCGGCTGAACAACGCCATGATCTCCTCGCTGGTCTGCGTATCGAGATTGCCGGTTGGCTCATCCGCCAAGATCAGCGGTGGGCGATTGGCTAGGGCGCGGGCAATCGCCACTCGCTGCTGTTGACCGCCGGACAACTGATTGGGCCGGGCGTCGGCGCGGTGCCCCAGACCGACCTGCTCCAGCAATTCCCGCGCCCGCCGTTGCCGCTCGGCCTTGCGGACGCCGGCGTACAGCAGCGGCAACGCGACATTTTCGGCGATGGTGGAGCGTTGTAGAAGATTAAATCCTTGAAAGACGAAGCCGATCTGGCGGTTGCGCAGATTCGCCAACTGGTTGGGACTCAGCGCCGCCACGGCTTGTCCCGCCAGTCGATAATCGCCGGCATTCGGGGTGTCGAGGCCGCCGAGGATGTTCAACAGGGTAGATTTGCCCGAACCGGACGGCCCCATCAGGGCCACGAACTCGCCGGACGCAATCGCGAGACGAACATCGCGCAGGACCGGAGTAGCGCCACCGCCCGCTAGCGGATACTCCTTGCACAGGCCGGTGACCTGAATCAGCGGCGCCGATTCGCGCGCTCCAGTCGGGGGCGCCGCGACGCGAAGCCCTGATGGAGCTAGCGACGTCATCTCTTACATCCTGAGCCGGGGACCACGGCTACCGCTGTCACCGCCGCTCTCCTCCCGATCGCGCCGGCGTCTTTCGCGAGTGACGACCTCGTCGCCAGGTTTCAAGTCGCCCTCGACGATCTCGGTCAGCGTATTATCGGTGGCTCCCACCTCGACCACGACCGGTTTGAGTTTGCCCTGAGCATCTAGCCGGTAGACTTGGGTCTTACGATCTTTAGCCGCTGGGCGCGAACCACGTTCACCGTCATTGCCGCGGCGGGGCTGAAAACTCAGAGCCGCGTTCGGTACGCGCAATACATTCTTGCGTTCGCCGACCGTCACGCTCACATAGGCGGTCATCCCCGGCAAAAGTCGCTCGTCCTTGTTATCCACGTCCACCACGACGTTATAGGTCACCACGTTCTGTTGAATGGTCGGACCCAAGCGGATTTGACGGATGCGCCCTTGGAATCGCTGGTCAGGATAGGCATCGACGGTAAAGGTCACCGCCATATCAGGTTGGAGCATACCGACATCGGCTTCGGCAATACTGGTGTTGATCTGCATTTGCCGTAGGTCTTGCGCGATCTGAAACAAGGTCGGAGTCTGAAAACTGGCGGCGACCGTTTGCCCAATATCGACATTACGGGTAACGACCACGCCGGAAATGGGCGAGCGGATCACGCTGTTGCGCAAATTGATCCGGTCGCGCTCCAATTGCGCCTCGGCCAATTTCAGTTGCCCCGCCTTCTCATTCACCTGATGGCGAGCTTCGTCCAATTCGTCCTTGGAGACTAGATTTTTACTCTGAAGCGTGGTCATGCGGTTAATTCTAAGCTGCGCCAGATCCATCGCCGCTTGGGCGATGACGACGTTAGCCTCGCTTTTCTTGACCTCGGCTTTAAACAGGGCGGGATCGAGTTCCGCCAGCACTTGGTCTTCCTTGACATGATCGTTGAAATCGGCCACCAGCTTCTGCACCGTGCCGGAAACTTGAGTGCCGACGCTGACCAGCACGACCGGATTGAGAGTGCCATTTGCGGTCACGACTTGAACGATGTCGCCGCGATCCACGGCTTGGGTGCGATAGCGTTCGGAAGATAGAGGCTTTTCGCCTGGCCAATAGGTGAATGCCATCCCCCCAATCATTACGAAGCCAGTCACTATCAAAACCGTCTTGGAGATCGACATCAGTGTCTTGTCCTGCTAAGGGGCTGTCCAAAAACCCATCTCCCGCGGGCGGGACAGGAGCAAGGGTCATGATGTTATCGTCACCGCCCGTCCTTGACCCCGCGAGCCGCGGGGAATTCATCTGTTAGAGATCAGGAAATTAGACAGCCGACCATAGGCACCGGCTGTCCACATCACTTCCACCATGAAACGGTATTCTCAATAGGCATCAACTCGCTCGCAGCTACCGCCTCGATCAATTCTCTCTGGAATACATTCACAGGGTGCGCCCGGGCTTTCTCTCAAGCAGCGAAGTTTTGCCTTGGAACAAGCTTCCTCTCGGGCGGTACTCCCCAATTCATTGCCTCGCGGATATGACTGGCTGCGCCCCGTGTATCGATAACCATTATTTCGGTTTATAGCCGTGCAAACTTGGCGCGCCATTCCCTCGCCACCACGGGAATCATAACCTCGACCATAACCTTGTTGAGCCAATTGATCGTTTACAGCAGCCCCTACTTGCTGGGTATCTTGATAAGATAGCGGCACCGTGGATGCACACGCATGTGCCGAGAAAACGAGTACTGAAAAAGCCATCAAAGATATTACAGGCTTACGCATGAGCATCTTCCTCGGAGGAAAATTGAGCAACCGCGTGCTCGTTGAACAAACTTCATTCGAAATTTTCAGGGTCGTTCAAGTGTTCTCACAGGGTTGGCGCCTTTGCCGCGCGTGTCGTCCCTCCAATCCAGTTGTTGGAAACAGATCAATAATTATTTGAAAACACGCCATGTTTGTTACCGGACATCGTTTGGCTGGCCCCACAAGAATCATCGAAGAACCCGACTTCTCGGATTTATGCAAAAAAAGTTATTGTAGTCAAGAGGATCTTGCGAAATTTGCCCGTAAAATTCGGTTAAAACAACTCAACTGAAACCTCAAAAACAAGCGTTATCGGTCGCAGCCAGTCACCGGATTCCCAACGCAATCGGTCGTGGGGCCCATGACCGCCAACCCATCGGAGCCGGAAACGGATCGCGGCCACATCGCGAGCCCAAGCGCGCACCCGATTAGCCACAAATCCCCACTCCCCCCTTGCGGGGGAGGAACGTTTGCTTATTATCATTTTACTAATCAATAACATGCAGATGTTGGTGGGTGCCAAGCGCGCGGCTCGACAGGCAGAGATTTCAGACCCTGGCCCGGGCGTTGGAATTCGACGACCCGAGATCGAAGGAACCGGGGCTGGCCGGGGAACCGGTTCGGGGGATGACGTGGGAGAAGCCGACGGTCGGGGCGAGGTCGGTGGAAGTGGCCGCGCCGGGCCGACGCCAGGGGGTGGCGTTGTGGAGCCGCTATCGTCTGACCGACCTGCGCGCCTTCGCCGTCATGGCGCTGGGCGTGGAGCGGCTGGTCTGGCGAGCGGTGGAGTGAGTCGGTTACCGGAGCGTGGCAGCCAGCAACCGGCGAAAATATCGGGGGCACATAGCACGAATCGGCTAAAAACCTTATTATAATTGGCGAACTTAAAGCCAGCGGTTCACGACTTTAACCCAACCCGAAACCAAATTCAAAAAATTGAAAAGAATCAATAACCTGGAACCGCTTTCCCGAATCACCGGCACCAGGGTTCGCGCTTTGTGTCGTCCGGGGTTTCGCTTTCGCGCCGCGCGCGCTGGTATGCCGCTCGCAGCGCTCGTCCACGCACCCTCAGCCCGGTTCTCCGGGTTCCGATGGCCCGTCCTCCAGTCTTTTGGTGCCGTTGGTTCGCCACCGGCGTCTGCATCAGTAAGGAGAGAGCGTTTATGCATGACATCATCAATCAACTAGAACAAAAACGCGCCGCCGCCCGCCTCGGCGGCGGTCAGCGCCGCATCGACGCGCAACACAAACGCGGCAAGCTCAGTGCCCGCGAGCGCATCGAAGTTCTGCTCGACCCAGGTAGTTTCGAAGAATGGGATATGTTCGTCGAGCACCGCTGCACCGATTTCGGCATGGCCGACACCTCGATTCCCGGCGACGGCGTGGTCACCGGTTACGGCACGGTCAACGGCCGGCTGGTGTTCGTGTTCAGCCAAGACTTCACCGTGTTCGGCGGTTCCCTGTCCGAAGCGCACGCCGAGAAAATGTGCAAGATCATGGACCACGCCATCAAGGTCGGCGCGCCAGTCATCGGCCTGAACGACTCCGGCGGCGCCCGCATCCAGGAAGGCGTTGCTTCGCTGGCCGGTTACGCCAACGTGTTCCAGCGCAACGTGATGGCCTCCGGCGTCATTCCGCAGATTTCCGTGATCATGGGGCCGTGCGCCGGCGGCGCGGTCTATTCGCCGGCGATGACCGACTTCATCTTCATGGTCAAGGACACCTCCTACATGTTCGTGACCGGTCCCGACGTGGTCAAGACCGTCACCCACGAAGAAGTCACGGCCGAGGAACTCGGTGGCGCCATCACCCACTCGACCAAATCGGGCGTCTGCGACCGCGCTTTCGAAAACGACATCGAAGCCCTGCTGATGCTGCGGCGGTTCATCAACTTCCTGCCCGCCAACAACCGGGAGAAGCCACCGTTCCGGCCCACGCCCGATCCCGCCGACCGGCAGGATTTCTCGCTGGACACCCTGATCCCCGACAATCCGAACAAGCCCTACGACATGAAGGAACTGATCCTGAAGGTCGTGGATGACGTGGACTTTTTTGAGGTTCAACCCGAAAACGCCAAGAACATCATCACCGGCTTCGCTCGCATGGACGGCTGGCCGGTCGGCATCGTCGCCAACCAGCCGATGGTGCTGGCCGGCTGTCTGGACATCAAGTCCTCGATCAAGGCCGCCCGCTTCGTGCGCTTCTGCGACGCCTTCAACATCCCGATCATCACCTTCGTGGACGTGCCTGGCTTCATGCCCGGCACCGCGCAGGAATACGGCGGCATCATCAAGCACGGCGCCAAGCTGCTCTACGCCTACGCCGAATGCACCGTGCCCAAGGTCACCGTCATCACCCGCAAGGCTTACGGCGGCGCGTATGACGTGATGAGCTCCAAGCACCTGCGCGGCGACGTGAATTTCGCCTGGCCGTCTGCCGAAATCGCGGTCATGGGACCCAAGGGCGCGGTGGAAATCATCTTCCGCCAGGACCTTGGCGATGCCGCCAAGATCGCCGAGCGCACCGAGGAATACCGCAAGAAATTCGCCAACCCGTTCATCGCGGGCCATCGCGGGTTCATCGACGACGTGATCATGCCCCACGGCACCCGCCAGCGCATCTGCCGTTCCCTGGCGATGCTGCGGGACAAGGAACTCGAAAATCCGTGGCGCAAGCACGGCAACATTCCGCTGTAAGGGGTGGCACGCATGTTCAAGAAGATTCTCATCGCCAATCGCGGCGAAATCGCCTGCCGCGTGATCAAAACCGCCCGCAAAATGGGCATCAAGACCGTCGCCGTCTACTCCGAGGCGGATAAGGACGCGCTGCACGTCGAAATGGCCGACGAGGCCGTATTCATCGGCCCGCCCCCCACCGCCCAGAGCTATCTGGTCATCGACCGCATCTTGCAAGCCTGCAAGGACACCGGCGCCGAAGCCGTGCATCCCGGCTACGGCTTCCTGTCCGAGCGCCCGGCCTTTTGTGAGGCATTGGAGAAAGAAGGGATCGTGTTCATCGGCCCGAAGGTGAAGGCCATCGACGCCATGGGCGACAAGATCACCTCCAAAAAGCTGGCCAAGGAAGCCGGGGTCAGCACCGTGCCCGGCTACACCGAGGTCATCAAGGACACCAAGGAGGCCGTGGAGATCGCTTCGGGCATCGGCTATCCGGTGATGATCAAGGCCAGCGCCGGCGGCGGCGGTAAGGGCATGCGCATCGCCTGGAACGACGCCGAGTGCGCCGACGGCTTCGAGCGCGCCACCAACGAAGCCCGCTCCTCCTTCGGCGATGATCGCGTGTTCATCGAGAAGTACATCGAGGAGCCGCGCCACATCGAGATCCAGGTGCTGGGCGACAGCCACGGCAACATCGTCTACCTGGGCGAGCGCGAATGCTCGCTGCAACGCCGCCACCAGAAGGTGATCGAGGAAGCGCCTTCCCCCTTCCTAGACGAAGCGACCCGGAAAGCAATGGGCGAACAGGCCGTGGCGCTGTCCCGGGCGGTGGACTACCAGTCCGCCGGCACGGTCGAGTTCATCGTCGACGCCAAGCGCAACTTCTACTTCCTGGAGATGAACACCCGCTTGCAGGTGGAGCATCCGGTCACCGAGTACGTCACCGGGCTGGACCTGGTGGAGCAGATGATCCGGGTCGCCGCCGGCGAAAAACTCAGCTTCACCCAGGAGGACGTCAAGCTGAAGGGCTGGGCCATCGAAGCGCGCGTGTACGCCGAAGATCCGTTCCGCAACTTTTTGCCCTCCATCGGCCGGCTGGTCAAGTACATGCCGCCCAAGGAAAGCGACGTGGTGCGGGTGGACACCGGCATTTACGAAGGCAGCGAAGTGTCGATGTACTACGACCCGATGATCGCCAAGCTGATCACCTACGGCTCGACCCGCGACCGCGCCATCGCCCACATGCGGGACGCGCTCAACGAGTTCTTCATCCGCGGGGTCCAGCACAACATCAGCTTCCTGGCGGCGCTGATGGTGCATACCCGGTTCATGACCGGGCGGATCAGCACCAACATGATCGCCGAGGAATACCCGCAGGGCTTCCACGCCTCCGACGTGCCGCACGACGATCCGGCGTTGCTGATCTCGGTGGCCGCCTTCATTCACCGCCGCTACATGGACCGCGCCGCCCAGACCAGCGGCCAGTTGCTCGGCCACGAGCGCAAGGTCGGCAACGACTGGGTGGTGCTCATGGGCGGCCAGCAACACCCGGTGCACGTCGATCCCGCCGACGGCGGCTACGATGTCGTGTACATGGGCGAAACCTACCAGGTCCGCAGCGACTGGCAGTTCGGTTATCCGCTGTTCAAGGGCACGCTGAACGGCACCGAAATCTGCATCCAGGTCGAACGCCGCGACATGATCTATCGGCTGTTCCACTGGGGTTCGCAGGCCGACATGATGGTCTTGTCGCCGCGGATAGCCGACTTGCAGGCGCTGATGCCGGTGAAGGCGCCGCCGGATCTGTCGAAGTTCCTGCTGTCGCCGATGCCGGGCCTGCTCACCAAGGTCGCGGTGGTGGTCGGGCAGGAAGTCAAGGCCGGCGAGGAACTGGCCGTCATCGAAGCCATGAAGATGGAGAATGTGCTGCGCGCCGAACAGGACGCCAAAGTCGCCAAGGTCATGGCGGCGCCCGGCGACAGCCTGGCCGTGGATCAGGCGATCATCGAGTTCGAGTGAGCTGAAATCCATGGGGGCGGTTGCCCGCCCCCGGCTTTATCGCAACCGGCCGGTCGCACGGCCGGTTTTTGTTTCGCCGCACCGACGCTTGGCCGGCCGTTCACCACTCCCGGTTCATCGACCCCACAGTTTCTTCACCCAGGATTTCTTGGCCAGCATCGGATCGATGCCCCGCGCCAGAAAATGTGGGACATAGTGTTGGTCCACTTCCATGATGTGCTTGGTCAACCAGGTTTTGAGGAACAGGGTCAGTTCAAAGGTGATGGCCTTGCCGGCGTCCAGCTTGGCGTGAAGCTCGGCCAGTTGTTCGATCAACTCGTCGTGTTTCCGCTTGTGTCCTTCGTAACCAGGGTAATGCAGGATACGCATCAAGCTCTCTTCGACCGCGAAATGAACTCGCGTGTACTCTCCCAGCCGGGTCACGATGCCCCGGGCGACTTCCATCCCCTGGCGCTGCTGGATCGCTTCGTGAACCTGGTTCAACAAGTCGACGAGCACCTGATGCTGGGCGTCGATTTCCTCGATGCCCACGCTCAGTTCCGTGGACCATTCGACGAATTTGCTCATATGCTTCGCCTCGCCCTCGCTGTGAGATGGCGGCCGCAGTCATGAAAAAACGGCTACCGTTCACACGGTAGCCGTTCGTGCTTTCTCGCCAACCCGTCGGGCTGGCGCGGTTATTTGGCCAGCCGCACCTTGACGTAAGAACCCGGCGCGTCCTCGATGATAGGTAGCTTGCCGGTTCCTGGCACCCGGGCCGGCACTTTCTCGCCGGATTGCTTGGCCAGCCACTTACCCCAATCCGGCCACCACGACCCGTCAGTCTGCTTGGCTTCCTTCAACCACTCGTTCGGGTCGATCGGGTGCTTGGGATTGGTCCAGTAAAAATACTTGTTCGCGGATGGTGGATTCATCGGGCCGGCGATGTGGCCGGAACCGGCAAGCACGAACTTGACCGGCCCGCTAAACAACAAGCTGCCCATGTAGTTGGACATCCACGGCGAGATATGATCCTCGATCCCAGACAGGAAGTAAGCCGGCACCTTGACCTGCCCCATATCGATCGGCGTGCCCAGCAACGAGATGCCGCCCGACTCCTTCAGGCGGTTTTGCTGGTAGAAGTTGCGCAGATAGAAACTGTGCATCCTCGCCGGCATCCGGGTGGAATCCGAGTTCCAGTACAACAGATCGAAGGGGAACGGATCCTTGCCAAGCAGGTAGTTGTTGATAAAGAACGACCACATCAAGTCGTTGGCGCGCAACATGCTGAAGGTGTTCGCCATCTCGCTGCCGTCGAGATAACCCTTGGCCGCCATGCGCTTCTCCAGCGAGGCGATCTGCTCCTCCTCGATGAACACCTCCAACTCGCCGGGCTGGGAGAAATCGATCATGGTGGTCAGATGGGTTCCCGAACTGATGCGTGGGGTGCCCTTGGCCGCCAAATAGGCGTTGGTGATGGCCAACAACGTGCCGCCCAGGCAATAACCCAGCGCGTTGACCTCCGTCTCGCCGGTGGCCTGTTCGATGGCGCCCAGCGCCGCCAGCGGCCCATCTCGAAGATAATTTTCGAACTCCCACTCCGCCATCCGCTCGTCGGGATTGACCCAGGACATCAAAAACACGGTGAAGCCCTGATCCACCAGCCATTTGACCAGCGAATTCTTGGGCCGCAGGTCCATGATGTAATACTTGTTGATCCAGGGCGGGAAAATCAGGAACGGCTTCTTGTAGACCTCCGGGGTGCTGGGGTCGTATTGAATCAACTGCATCATCTCGTTCTGAAAGACGACCTTGCCCGGCGTGATGGCGACGTTCTTACCCAGTTCGAAGGCGTTGAGATCGGTCATCTTGATGTTCAGCTTGCCCTTGCCACGCTCAAGGTCGTCAAGCATGTTCTTCAAGCCATTGATCAAGTTCTGGCCGCCAGATTCGATGGTGACCCGCACCACTTCGGGGTTGGTCAGCACGAAATTGCTCGGCGACATGGCGTCCACGAATTGGCGGGTATAAAACTGCAATTTTTTCTTGGTCCTGTCGTCGTAACCCTCAACGCTGGCGACCATGTCTTGAATCCAGCCGGCGGTCAGCAGATAAGACTGCTTGATGTACGAGAACAGGGGGTTGTCCCGCCAATCGTCGTGTTTGAAGCGCTTGTCGCCCTTCGGCTCGCGCACCACTGTTTCCATCGGCTGACCCCACAGCGCCGGCATGGTTCTTTGCCATAGCTCCATATAGTTCTTCCACAGATCCATTTGGGACTGCGCCAGCTTGGCCGGATCGCTCATGATCTTCTGGGTCAAGTCCAGGAAGGATTTGCCCAACGCCATTTTATCCTGCAGGTCATGCATGCCATCGCTAGCCTGGCGCTCCAGAAATTCCTTGGCGATGGTCTGGCTTTTCTGGGCGATATGGGAGAAAAGCTGCGTCATCTCCGCCGGATCGGGCATCTTGAGTTCAGGCAACTTGATTTCAGGGCTTTTTTGCTCGGCCATGCGGCATTCCTCTCGTTGCTTATGGTGGTTCGCTGGATCGCTGGTTAATTCTAGCGTGTTGCCGGTTTCGCGTCAGCGGTGGCCCCCCCAAAAACAACCGAACAG